>NZ_CABVHJ010000002.1 GCF_902497745.1 Pseudomonas fluorescens | reverse complement strand
TGTAGTGGTCTAATGAAACCGGACACCCATTTAGGCGAGAATGCTCGCCAGATCGAGGTGTCAGATGACTAAACAACGCCGCTCCTTTACTCCTGAATTCAAGCGCGAGGCTGCCGACCTTGTGCTCAAACAAAACTACAGCTACATCGAAGCCAGCCGTTCACTCGGCATTGGTGAATCGGCATTGCGCCGCTGGGTTGACCAGATTCAGAAAGAACATAAAGGCGTCACCCCGCAGAGCAAGGCACTGACTCCGGAACAGCAAAAAATTCAGGAGCTGGAAGCCCGGATTGCTCGGCTTGAGCGAGAGAAATCAATACTAAAAAAGGCTACCGCGCTCTTGATGTCGGAAGATCACGAGCGTTCGCGCTGATTGACCAGTTGAGGGCACATGAGCCGGTTGATTGGCTGTGCAAGGTGTTTGACGTCACTCGCTCGTGTTACTACGCCCAGCGCCTGCGGCGCCGCACGCCCGATGTTGAACGGCTTCGATTGCGTAGTCGCGTCAGTGAGCTGTTCTCGCAAAGTCGCAGCTCTGCGGGCAGTCGCAGCATCCTGTCGCTGATGCGTGAAGACGGTGAGCAACTCGGTCGATTCAAAGTGCGTAGCTTGATGCGCGAGCTTGATTTAGTCAGCAAACAACCCGGCTCCCATGCCTACAAACGAGCAACAGTAGAAAGACTGGATATCCCGAACACATTGAACCGCGAGTTCGACGTGCCAGCGCCCAATCAAGTCTGGTGCGGCGATATCACCTACATTTGGGCGCAAGGAAAGTGGCATTACCTGGCTGTCGTCCTGGATCTTTGTACGCGTCGGATCGTGGGCTGGGCGCTGTCGGAAAAGCCAGACGCTGAGCTGGTGATCAAAGCGCTGGATATGGCTTACGAGCAGCGTGGCAGGCCTTCGGATCTGCTATTCCACTCGGACCAGGGATCGCAATATGCAAGCCGACTCTTTCGCCAGCGGTTGTGGCGATACCGCATGCGCCAGAGCATGAGTCGACGAGGAAACTGCTGGGATAACGCACCGATGGAGCGCGTATTTCGCAGCTTGAAAACAGAATGGATACCGACCGTGGGCTATCGAACTGCGCAGGAAGCACAGCGCGATATCAGCCATTTTTTGATGCATCGCTACAACTGGATTCGGCCTCACCAATTCAACGATGGGTTGGCGCCAGCGCGGGCCGAGGAAAAACTTAACGTCGTGTCCGGGATTAGTTGACCACCACATACACACGCCAAGCCTCGGCATTCGCCGGGGCTTTTTCGCTTTTTGAGCTTTCGGTGCAGAGCCACGACTATGTGCCGGGTGTCTCCGCTCGGAAGCGTGAAAATGAAACCTGATTGATCCGCGCCACTTATTCGATAGTTTCAATTTGTGGCGCTACGGATGCGTCATTCTTGATCACCGGTTCTGATTCTAGAGGGTGATGCTGTTAGGATGGCCACTACCAAAATCAACGTTTAGAGGGATCTTATGCAGTCGTTTTTGTCGAAAACTTTTGGTGGGCTGACCCCCAGCTACTACATCCGGCAGCTCATTTTTGGTTCGTTGTTTACAATTCTGATTATGTCGGTCGCTGCCAATAGCCCAACCGGCCTGATGGGTAAGCCTGGGCTGATTGTGATGTCGGTCATCTGTACGCTGCTGTATCCATACTCTCGGTTCGTATATGAGAGCGTTGTAGGCTACGTGATGGGCGGGAACGTATTCTTCGTCAACGCCATCCTTATGCTGATGGTGAAAGGGTTCACGATGGCGATGTGCTGGTCGTTTGCAATTTTCATTGCACCGATTGGCCTGGCGTATCTCTACTGGCACAACAGCCGACAGGTTTCTTGAGTGCGAAGCCCAGCCACTGAGCTGGGCTTTTTTATGGTCGCGATTCTACTTGTGATGCTTGAAGTAGTAGTTCATCGCGTCAGAGACGGGTTCGTTGAACTCAACCTGAATCAAGTCTTCGCCTCGCTGCTTCAAACGGTAGAAGTTCAGCCCGCCCTGAAAGATGACCTCGGTGTCCCTTGATTCTCTACTCAGTGAGTCAAGCAACTCGCCCACAGTGATTTTTCGTCCTTCGTTCATAGCGCACTCCCGATAATTGAGGCGCTATTTTGTCATGCCTAAAAAAGCAGCGTTTCGCATGATTGCCGTGACTGTCACGGTAGTCCAGCACCTTTCTGAGCCTCGGCATTTGCCGAGGCTTTTTCGTTTTCGGTTCCACCACACCCATCGCTCCGAGCTGGGAGTGCTGCTGGAGCCGGATCTATTCCCGGCACTACCGGGCCTCGGCCGGGAGTGGCCTATGAGAGTCTCCAATATGTCCGAACCTGGTCCACTCACCGCCGCTGGTGGTATTGCACTGTACAAGTTGGGCGCCTTTGGCTTCATTGCTGTGCTCGCCGCAGTTGTCGTAATGGCGATGACACTCCCGAAGACGGTGCGTGAGTTCTGCGTCGCGATGATCAGCACCACAGTCTCCAGCATTTGTGGTGGTGCCTTCGTTGTGCGCTGGTTGGGTATTGGCGACTGGGCAAACGACGACGTGGGGCTCATTGCTATCGGGGGCTTGATCTTTGTGTGTGGTTTGCCTGCATGGGTATTGGTCCGCGCTTGGTTCAGGTGGGCAGAGGCACGCAAGGACAAGGATCTGGGGCAGCTTATGCAGGACATGGCGGATCTACGCAAAGATCTTAAGGGGTAGTAAGTCAGACGCCAGCGACTGAGTTCAAGGCGGCAACAGAGATGACTGTTTCCGCGCTCGTCGCCGGCGTTACTGCTCTATGTCAATTGGACGGATCGATCTCCCGGACGTGAGTTACGAGCGTGGAAGCGAAGAAACCGTGTTGATTTACGGCTTGAAGAACTTCATCCGGCTTGATGCCGGTGGGAAGTTTGTCGAAGTCGCTATCGATTTGGTTGGGCCGATCCAAGCCCTTTAGAAAGCCCTGCTTTATGCCTGTGAGCTGATTGATGTCTGTGCCGCGCTCCACGATCAGAAGTTTCTCAAGCGCCTGATCGCGGTAGATATCGAGTTGCATTTCTAAGTCCTTTTTATGAGGGCGTCGGAGTGATGCCTCCCAACCAGAGCTGTTATCACGATCAGTCCATTTTTCACAACCCGCGTCCTTGCGGGCTTTTTCGTCAATGAGGCGCACCAATGAGCCAGACCACGCACACAGTGTTTATCCCTGATCGTTTTTTGCCTGCTCGCATTGCAGATGACAGCCGCGAGTCGCGGGGGCTCAAGGATGAACGCTTTCTCGCGGTCTTTCAGCGTCAAACCGTTGAGAGCAAGTGTTTCGAAACTGTGGAGCTGCAGGCCAAGGATCGTAAGCAGGCAGTGGATGAGGCCTCTTTGCTATGGCGTCAACGGGACGGCTTCTACACCGTTGATTACACCGTGGTTGAGCTTGATTGTGGGGAGTGTCGGCCGTGCAAACCGGCGTGGATCACCTGTGTAGCTATGGCTTGGGAGCGAGTACTCAATGAGTAGCTCAAGCTGCACGAGCAGCGTTGCACCGTTCTGGCGCCGAAAACCGCCGGGGACCCTGGGCCTTTTCGAAGGGTACGGGGTCGGAAACCCGCGGGAAAGCGTTAGCCACAGGGCTGGAAAGTTAGTTGACAGTGGTTGACAGGTTGACAAGAAATTCTGTGTTTCCAGCGACAGGGTTCGCGTGATCCAAACAGTGTTTTGTAGTGAAGTAACCCCCGGTTCTATTGGGCTGTATAGCCTTTTCATGCCTGTTCATTTTCTTAAACAGCAACCCCGGCGCAATGGTCGGAAGGTCTGTCAACTAAGCCGGGTTAGTTGACAGGCTTAACAAGCCACGACGATGGAGGCCGCATGGCTTTTGTAACTCGCAAGGAGTACTGCGAGCTGAAGGGGTGGTCGAGGCAGTACGTCGGCAAGCTGGTCAAGAATGAACGACTGGTTCTGAACGCTGCCGGGAAGATTGATGTGGAGGCCAGCGAGAAGCTTCTGGCCATGACGAGCGACCCGAGCAAGGCCGCCGTCGCCGCTCGACATGAGCGCAATCGCCCGAAGCGGGGTGATCAGCCACCGCTGGAAATAGTCATCGCAGACTTTGTAGATGACCCCTCTGGTCAGGTACCCGACTTTCAAAAGTCACGCGCGCTTCGTGAGCACTACCTGTCGCTTCAGGAAAAAAACAACTTCCTTAAAGCCCAAGGCACCTTGGTAGAGCGCAAAGCGGTCGAAGATGCGGCCTATAACGCCGGTCGCTTACTGCGCGATCTTTTGCTTGGAATGGCGCCACAGCTATCGCCTGAACTGGCCTCGCTGTCTGATCCATGGCAAATCGAAAAGCGTCTGACGGCGGCTTTACGACAAACACTGGAAGATGCTGAGCGGCTGTCAGCAGCAGATCTACAACAAGCCATTACCCCGAGCTAAACCTATGTCCTTAGAAATGTCGAACGGTGCGACGGTGTACCGCGAAGCGTATTTCCGTGGGCAGCGACCAGAGCCAGATGTCTGGATTGACCAGTGGGCCGACGAGTACATGCGCATTCCGCGCGACACGGGTGCGGCCGAGCCTGGTCAATACCACACTTCGCGCACCCCTTATGCGCGTGAGCCGATGCGCTGTCTGTCACCAGCCCACCCGTGCAAACGCGTGGTGACTATGGTGGCTTCGCAGTTGATGAAAACGCAGATCGCCTTGAACTGGATCGGCGGCCTGATCCACATGGCCCCGTCCAACATCCTGACGTTGTTGCCCAGCCTTGGGTTGGCCAAGCGGGTATCTTCGCGGATTGGTAAAACCATCAAGGCTACGCCGGTTCTGCGTGAGCGCGTGGCGTCCAACCGCTCGCGAGATGCGCGCAACACCATGGACACGAAGGAGTTCGAGGGTGGTTCGCTGTACATCACCACGGCCGGTTCTGCGGCCAACCTGGCGGAGCTTTCCGCACGCTACATCTACGGCGACGAGGTTGATCGCTGGAGTGTGGACGTGGGCGAAGAGGGCGACCCGGTCGAACTGGCCGAGACTCGCGGTAGTACTTTCGGCCGTAACGCAAAATTTTACTTTTCCAGTTCGCCCACGGTCAGGGGGGCGTCCCGGATCGCTGATCTGTTTGAGGTCAGCGATCAGCGTTACTACTACGTGCCGTGCCCAACCTGTGAACACATGCAGGTTCTGGAGTGGGAGCGTTTGCATTACTCGGCGGATTTTCAGGTTGTGCATTACCAGTGTGCCGGCCCCGACTGCGACGTACTGATCGAGGAACGCTATAAGGGCGAGATGCTGGCGAAAGGGGAGTGGCGAGCACACACCCAGGGCGATGGCGAAACCATTGGTTTTAACTTGAATGCGTTGTACTCGCCGCCCGGCTGGACTGGTTGGGCCTCGTTGGCCAAGCAATTCGAGAAGGCTAAAAAGGCTCAGGCCAAAGGTGATCTGGAGCCGATGCAGGTGTTTTATAACACTCGTCTGGCCAAGGTCTGGGATAGCGCTCAGGAGCAAACCTCGGCCGATGTGCTGAGGGATCGGGCGCGGCTGGAAAACTACGGGCTTGGCTCAATGCCCGACGGCGTGTTGATGCTGACCGCTTCTGTTGACACCCAAGCCAACCGCCTGGAACTGATGGTGATGGGTTGGGGCGCTGGCATGGAGCGCTGGGTGGTCGACTTTCAAGTGATCTCCGGCGACCCCGCCGATGAGCGCACCTGGGCGGCGCTGGACGAGTTACTCAAGGCTCGTTACCGACACCCTTGTGGTGCTGAGCTGATGATCATGGCTACTGCGGTCGACTCCGGTGGTAACCACACGGATGAGGTCTATCAGTTCTGTCGTATGCGCCGCTGGCGCAGCGTGTTCGCCATCAAGGGGGCGAGCAAGCGGGGCCGGCCGGTGATCGCGCAGCGACCTTCGATGGTCGACGTGACATGGAAGGGCCTGACTGAACGGCATGGCGCCGAGCTTTGGATTGTCGGTACCGACACGGCGAAGGACTGGATCTATAACCGCTATGTATTCGACACCGGCCCGGGAGCGCTGCACTTTGCCAACGACCTGCCGGATGACTTTTTCGCCCAGTGCGTGGCTGAGCGCAAAGTCACCCGTTACGTCAGGGGGCATAAACGCATCGAATGGACCAAGGGCAAATCCGAGCGTAACGAAGCGCTCGATCTGTTGGTTTACAACCTCGCCATGGCCCATTACCTCGGCATCAATCGCTACCAGGATCACGATTGGGCGCGGATTCGGCAGGCGGTCAACGAGTCGGTTTCGGGCGATAGCAGCCAACCCGTTCAGAGCGAACGGCTCAGCCGGCCAGTCGTAACACCGGCAGCACCGCAGGCGCCGCAACCAGCCGTGAAATCACGTCCGGCAGCCGCTCCCCCACAACGCCGCAGTTCCACCAGTGGCTACCTGAAGAGACGCTGATATGTCATTTACGAAAAAGCACCTCGACGCGGTTGAGACGGCCATTGCTCGCGGTGAGAAAACTGTGCGCTACACCGACCGTACCGTGGAATACCGCACGGTCGATGAGCTGCTCAAGGCGCGCGAAGAAATACGCTCGTCGCTGGCCAGCGCCGCCGGTCCACGTTCGCGCGTGGTTCGCCTTTATCACGGGGGCAGGGGACTTTAATGGCCCGACATTTTCCGACGTTGACCCGTAACGGCTTTGTGCTGCCGTCCAACATCAAGGCCAGTTACGAAGGCGCTGGTGAAGGCCGCCGATCCGCTAACTGGGACGCTCCCGACAACGGGATCAACAGCATCAACACCCCGGCACTGCGCAATTTGCGGTCGCGCTCCCGGGCAGCGGTTCGCAATGACCCGTATGCCTTCAACGTCATCGACAAGCGCGTCAGCAACCTGATCGGCACCGGCATCACCCCTCGGCCAGCGACCGATGATGATGCCCTGCGCAAGCTGCTGCAGGAGCTGTGGAGCGATTGGGTTGATGAGTCTGATGCGGATGACCGCACCGACTTTTACGGCCAGCAGGCGCTGGTGGCGCGCACGGTGGAAACATCGGGCGAGTGCTTCGTCCGATTGCGTCCTCGCAGTCGGGACGAAGGTTTGGCGGTTCCGCTGCAGTTGCAGATCCTGGCGCCGGAGTTCGTGCCGCACGACAAATTCGAGAGCACCAAGAACGGCAACGTCATCCGAGCCGGCATCGAGTTCACGCCCGGCGGCAAGCGGGTAGCGTATTGGATGTATCTGTCGCACCCGCGTGATGCGGCCTCGTTGAACGCCGGCTACAACCAGCTAGTGCGCGTCCCGGCCACGCAGGTGCTGCACATCTTCGAACCGGTCGAACCTGGCCAGTTGCGCGGTGTGCCGCGCTTGTCGCCGGTTCTGAAACGGCTACGCAGTTTGGACAACTACGACGACGCGGTGCTGTTCCGTCAGGAGGTGGCCAACCTGTTTGCCGGCTTCATCACTCGCCCCCCGCCGGAATCGGGACCCATGCCGCGCGACCCGGTTACCGGTGCGCCACTGGTTACGGATCGCGATGGTTTTACGCCGATGGTCGCGCTCGAACCCGGCACCATGCAGGAACTCGGTCCGGGCGAAGAGGTGGAATTTTCCAAACCGCCGGACGCGGGCAACAACTACCCGGACTTCATGCGTCAGCAGTTGATGGCTGCAGCGGCGGGTAGCGGTACGCCTTACGAGATCCTCACCGGCGACATGCGCGGCATCAACGATCGAGCGCTGCGGGTGGTACTCAACGAGTTTCGGCGTCGCCTGGAACAACTGCAGTTCAGCGTGTACGTGCATCAACTCTGCCGCCCGGTGCGGGCCGCGTGGATGGACATGGCGGTGCTGTCGGGTGTTCTGGTGCTGGACGATTACGCACAGAAGCGCCGCCAGTACCTTCGCACTCGCTGGGTACCGCAAGGCTGGGCCTATATCCAGCCGGTTCAAGACGTGCAAGCAAGAGCGATGGAGGTGAGAGCCGGTTTTTCGTCGCGCAGCGAGATGGTCCTGCGTACTGGCTACGACGCCGAAACGGTCGATCTGGAAAACGCCGCCGATCTGAAGCGGGCCACAGAGCTGGGCCTCAACTACAACACCCTGGATGCCGTCGAAGACACCGACGACAAGGAGCAACCATGAGCAAGAGCGCGAAACCGCGTATTTACAACCGCGCCGGCAAACGCGTCGAGGTCAAGGACAAGACCTGGTACGCCGTTCATGCCAGCGGCGAGTCCACCGAGCGAGTGATCGAAGTCTTTGTCTATGGCGAGATCGGCGCGTGGGGCATCACTGCCAATCAGTTCGTGCAGGATCTGCGCGCCATGGATGATGGTGTGTCGCCGGTGGTCGCCGCGTTCAACAGTATCGGCGGTGACCTGTTCGACGGTCTGGCCATGCACAACGCGCTGTCGCGGCTGGGCGAGCGCTGCACCGGCCGGATCGATGCACTGGCCGCGAGTGCGGCCAGTGTGGCCGTGTGCGGCGCACACCGCGTAGTAATCGCGGCCAACGCCATGTTGATGATTCACAACCCATACACCTATACAGGCGGTAGCGCTGAGGACTTCCGCCGGGTTGCTGATGTATTGGATCAGACCTTGGAGGCGATCATCGCGGCCTATAAGGCCAAGGCGCCCGACATTGATGACGCCGAACTGCGGCGAATGGTTGATGCTGAAACTTGGCTGACCGCCAACGAAGCGGTGGCGTTGGGGCTGGCCGATGAAGTGGGCGACGGCGTCAAGGTCAAAGCCTGTCTCGGTCATGGCGCGGTGCTGCAACGATTCCAGAACGCGCCGGCTGATTTGCTGGCCCAGCTCGACGAGGCACCCGAACCGGATCCGGATCTTGATCCTGTCGAACCGCCGCTGGTGCCGCCTGTAGTCGACTCGACCAAGTTGGCATTGCTGGTCAGTCAGCGCTGCACGGCGGCGGGCATCAGCAACCTGGTCGAGCCGCTGCTTAAGTCCACCCAGCTTGAAAGTGAAGAGGTCGTTTTAGCCGGTCTGGCACGCGCCAAGGCGGTAAACGACCTCTGCGTGGCCGCGCGGTTGCCGGAATTCAGCGCCGAGTATGTCGCGGCAGGTCTGGACGAGGCGGCGGTGCGGGCGCGTCTGTTCGACAAGATTGTCACCAGCGGTAAGGGCTTTGAAATCGACAACAGTTTGCCGCTGGCGGACGATCTGGCGCCCAAGGTGCTGGCCAAACAACCTGACCCCAACTCGATTTGGGCTGCTCGCCAAGCGGCCCAAACTGGAACCGCGCAAAGCGCGAAAGGAGCACGAGCATGAACATCAAACAGGAACCGATGCACGCAGGTGAATTCCTGCTTTCCGAAGGCGCCGGCACCATTTCGCGTGAAGCGATCAACGTCGCGGCCGGTTCAGAGTTGTGGCCGGGACAAGTCCTCGGGCTGGTGACCGCCTCCGGCGAATTCGCACCGTACAACCCAACGGCTGAGGACGGCACCGAAAACGCCGTCGCCATTCTGTACGGCCCGCTGGGCGAATCCGATGTGGTGCGTCGCGGTCGCGCCGTGGTGCGGTTGGCCGAGGTCAGTGAAGCGCATTTGACCGGCCTCGATCTGGCCGCCGAGAAAGCACTCGCCACCCATTTCGTGATCGTCCGCTAAATCGATCCTTTTTTTGTATGCATCCCGCCGCGTGCGGGATTTTTCGTTTCTGGAGAGTATCCATGGCCGATATCGCCATTTTTGAAGACGAAGCGTTTACCGTTACCTCGCTGACTGCTGCACTCAATGATCAACCCTACCTGCCGGGCCGCATCAGCGCCCTGGGCCTGTTCCGCGAGGAAGGCATTACCACCCTGACCGTGCAGATTGAAAAGGACGGTGACTCCCTGGCACTGGTGCCGGCCGGTGAGCGCGGTGGTTCTGGCCTGGTGGTTGCTGCGAGCAAGCGCAACCTGATCCCGTTCAACACCGTGCACCTGCCTGAGCGCTTCACGATCAAGGCGGATGAGATCCAAGGCATCCGCGCCTTCGGCACTCGCACCGAGCTGCAGGCGGTTCAGGATGTGGTCAATGCACGTCTGGCAAAGGCGCGTCGTCAGTTGGACGCGACGCATGAGTTCCAGCGCATGGGCGCACTCAACGGCCAGATCCTCGACGCTGATGGTTCGACGGTGCTGCTGGACTTGTATGAGCGCTTCGGTGTGCAGCGTCAGAAGATGTCCATGGGGCTGACCAAGGCCGATACCGAGCTGCGGGTCATGTGCGGTGAGGCGCTGGACATGCAGGAGGATGCGCTGGGTAGCGTGACCAGTACCGGTTCGCGCGCTTTCTGCGGCAAGAACTTCTGGAACAAGCTGATTGTTCACAAGTCGGTCAAAGAGACCTACCTCAACAGTCAGCAAGCGGCAGCGCTGCGTGGCGACGCCCGGGAAAGCTTCGAGTTCGGCGGCATCATCTGGGAGCGCTACCGTGGCAAGGTCGCCGGCGTGTCTTTTGTCCATGACGACAAGGCGCTGCTGGTTCCGGAAGGCGTGCCCGATCTGTACATCTCGGTGTTTGCACCTGCCGACTACATGGAAACGGTCAACACCCAGGGCATTCCGTACTACAGCATGATCGAGCCGCTGCCCTTCAACAAAGGCATGGCAGGTGAGGCGCAGTCGAACCCCCTGCATCTTTGCACTCGACCGCGCGCCCAGATCCTGCTGGAACTCTGACCGTGGGCTTTCGCGATCTGATCGCCGAGGTTGACGCGGTGGTGTTCGAAACGCTGGGCGACACCGCAAGGATCGAGGGTCGCGAAGAGCCAGTGCTCGGCATGTTTGCCGCGCCCTGGCTGCAACCCAAGTTCGGCAAGCTCAATACCGGGTTGCGCGAGCCTCGCTTCGAGATCCGCGTCAGCGATTCGCAAGGTCTGGAACAGGGCATGCTGGTCAGCGTTGACCTGCCTGCCTTGGATGGCGGCGGTGACTATGACCTGATCCAGCTCGAACCGAGCGGTGACGGGCTGGTCGCCCTGATTCTGAGGTTGCGGCCGTGAGCGTCGGCAGCTATTTCAAACCCTCGGCCGGGGGCGGGATGATCTCTATCCAGTCCTCGGCCGCAGATTTTCAGGCGTTCCAGGACTTTGCCAAGGTGGTGCCGAAAGCGGCTGCTGCGGCGCATCGGCGCGCGATCAACAAGACGTTGGGACGGTTGCGCACGCACATCGCCCGAGCCGTCAGCCGGTCAGAGCGCATTGCCGTAGCAGCGGTGCGTCAGCGGTTGCGCAGCTATCCAGTTTCTGGCGGTGCCGCGAGCGGCAAACTGTGGTTCGGGTTGAACACCATCGAATCCAGCCGGATCGGCCGGGCGCGGCAGACCGGAAGCGGTGTGTCGGTGGCGGGGCGGCGTTACGAAGGTGCCTTTCTCAAGAAGGTCTACGGCAACAAGCCCGACATCTGGATCCGCACAGCCAGCAAGCATTTCAACGCGGACGACTACCCGGACAGCACGGTGTCCCCCGGTCGCGGGCCGAGTTCGGGTTGGGTCGCCGAAAACGGAAGTCGTTTCCCGCTGGCCAAGGCCAAGGTGTCGCTGGAGCAAGCCCGGCCGCATTTCGACAGCTGGGTCAAAAAGGCAGACGAGATCCTGTTGGCGATTCTCAAACAAGAACTCAACTTTGAGCTGCAGAAATACCTTAAGAGGATCGGCAATGTCTGAAGAACCGTTCAGCCTGGACCAGCTTTATCGGGCGGTAGAACAGCATCTGCGTACCCACTTGCCTGGCGTGCAGGCCGTCACAGCCTGGCCAGACATTAAGGATCGCGTGTTGCTGCCAGCGGTGTTTCTGGAGGTGGCCGAGATCGAGCCGGGTACCGATATCGGCACCGGCGAAACCTCGCTGGTGTGCAAGTTCGAGGCTCGGATCATTGTTGACCCGATCAAGGCGCACCATCATCAACAGGTCGTGCAATTGGCGACGCAGTTGGCGGTGTTGCTGCGTTCGCAAACGTGGGGGCTAGCAGTTGAACCCGCCGAGTTTGTGCAATCGCTGCAGGATTTTACCCAGCCGCACCTGGATGGATACACGGTGTGGCTGGTGGAGTGGACTCAGCAAGTCTATCTCGGCCCGGAGGAATGGCTCTGGCCCGACGAACCGCCGGGCATGTTGCTCATTGGATTCAACAACGACGCCAAAGAGGACTTTGTCCCTGCGGAGGATGTGTGAGTGGCTACGCGAGCGCCCAGCACGACCGGATGCTCGCCGGCGTGGTCAAGGCTTGCTATGTGGTCGCGCTGGATCTGTCCGCTTCGCCGCCGGTGTGTCGGGTGTCCGATGGCAGTGATTGGGTCAGCGCCTGGGTGCGCTGGCACAGCATCGCGGCGGGCAAGGCCAGGCATTGGCGGGCGCCGTCCATGGGCGAGCAGGGCAGTTTGATCAGTCCCAGCGGTGACGTGTCACAAGGCACGTTTGTCCCGGGCTTGTATGGCAATGCCGGGCCGCCGCCAGATAATCGCGACCATGTCGAGGTCTGGCGTTTTGATGATGGCGGCTCGCTGGTCTACGACTGGCAGGCCAAGTCTTACACCATCACCCTGCCGAGTGGCACGGTGGCGATCAAGGTCGGCGGCACGGGCGTCGTCGTTACGGATAACGCGGTAACGGTGAAGTCGGGAACGATTGATCTTGAAGCGACCGTGAATATCAAAGGGCCTGTCAATATCGACGGCGCGTTATCCGTAACGGGCAACATCGACGGCGCTGGCAACATCATGGCCGTCGGCAGCAGCGACAACCACCACAAGCATTAACCCAAACATTCATCCAGCCCGCCAAGTGCGGGCTTTTTCATGCCTGGAGAACCACATGGCCAAGATCGATATGACCTCAACCGATGCGCAAACGTCCTCGGAACCGGCATTGTCATCCTCAACTTACTCATCGCCGGAGTCCTTGAAATTCCGCGACAAGCTCTACACGTCGCGACTGGTGATCGTGCCCGGTACTGACCGTTCCTATCCGGTGGAGAAGGCGACGGTCGTGGTGCCGGCCTCCGACATCGAGGCGGTCAAGTTCCTGAAAGCCAGCGAAGAATACGAGCCGTTCAAGGAGTGATATCGATGATCGGAATGGATCGCCAGACCGGCCTACCCATATCCGGCATCGAGCACCTGCGGCAATCCATTGCCGACATCTTGAGCACGCCGCTGGGCAGTCGCCGGCACCGCATGGAGTACGGCAGCAAGCTGCGGCGGTTTGTCGATTTGCCCGTTAACGAGGGCTGGAAAAGCGCCGTACAGGCTGAGGTCGCCCGCGCTTTGGGGCGCTGGGAGCCACGTTTGAAGCTCGACCAGGTGCGTGTCCTTTCCGTCATTGGTGGGCGAATCAATCTGCAAATCGTCGGGAAGTACCTGGGCGACGGCGTCACGTTGGAGGTGGCTGCATGAGTACCGTTGATCTGTCGTCGCTGCCGGCGCCGACCGTGCTGGAACCTCTGGACTTCGAAGAGGTTTATCAGGACGGTTTAGGCGTCTTTCGCGGGTACATGGGTGGCAACTGGACGGCCGCGCTGGAAAGCGATCCCGTGGTCAAAGTGCTTGAGGCCGGGGCCTACAACAAGGTCGGCAACCGCGCCCGGGTCAATGACGCCGGCAAGGCGCTATTGCTGGCGCACGCCATTCGCGGCGACCTCGATCACTTGGGTGCCAACGTCAATCTGCAGCGCCTGGTCATTCAGGCCGAGGATCTGCTGGCGGTGCCGCCGGTGCCCAAGGTCATGGAAGACGACGACCCGTTTCGCGAACGCATCCAGTTAGCCTATGAGGGTTTGACCACAGCCGGCCCACGTAACAGCTACATCCTGCATGCGCGTAACGCTTCTGGGCTGGTGGCAGACGCCACGGCCGAAAGCCCGGCACCTTGCTACGTTACGGTAACGGTGCTGGGGTTTGATGGGGAGGGTGAAGCGCCGCCGGAGCTGCTGGCGACGGTGGCCGCTGCGCTGAATGACGATGACGTGCGCCCGGTCGGTGATCGTGTGACCGTGCAGAGCGCGCAGGTGATCCGCTACGAGATTGACGCCATCTTGCACATGGCTGGCGCCGGCCCCGAAGCAGATGCGAGTTTGGCCGAGGCGAAAAGTCGATTGGCAGCCTGGATCAATCCACGCAAGCGGCTGGGCGTCGAGGTCGCCCGCTCCGCTGTTGACGCTCAGTTGCACGTTGCCGGCGTTGCCCGGGTTGAGTTGGTCGGGTGGCAGGATCTGGCCCCGACCAAGGCGCAGGCGGCGTTCTGTACGCGCTACAACGTGAGGCTGGCGGGATGATATGAAGAGTCTACTGCCGCTCAACAGCACGCAACTGGAACGGGCCATGGAGGCCGCGTTTTTCGAAAAGACGATTGTCCCGCTGCGCGACCTCTACAACCCCGACACCTGCCCGGTGCATCTGCTGCCGCATCTGGCGTGGGCGTGGTCGGTCGATCGCTGGGACTACCGATGGTCTGAGGCGACCAAGCGCGCGGCCATCAAGGCGTCTTTCTACATCCACAAGCACAAGGGCACCATCGGCGCGCTGCGCCGCGTGGTCGAGCCGCTGGGCTACCTGATCGAGATTGTCGAGTGGTTCCAGACGGTGCCCGAGGGTGTGCCGGGCACCTTCGCGCTGAAGGTGGGCGTTCTCGATACCGGTATCACCGAGGAAATGTATCAGGAGTTAGAGCGCCTGATTGACGATGCCAAACCCGTTACCCGGCAACTGACCGGGCTGGCGATCAGCCTGGAAACCCAAGGAAACTTAGATATCGCCTTATCCCTCTACGACGGCGACGAAATCGACGTTTACCCACCCGTCATGCGTGACATCGAGGTCACCGGCAGCTTTGGCGTGGTCGGCCGCGAACACACCATAGACACCCTGGACGTTTATTATGATTGATGCGAACTCGCAGTTTTTCGCGATCCTCACGAACGTGGGGATGGCCAAGCAGGCGAATGCCGACGCGCTCGGCATTCCTTGGAAACTCACCGAAATGGGCGTGGGGGATGCCAACCCGAACGGGCTGGCGGATCCGCCTAATCCGATTCCGTCGGCCGATCAAACCAAGCTGATCAACGAGTGGCGCCGCAAGCCGCTCAACAAACTGAAGATCGACCCGGTTAACCCGGCGGTGATCATCGCCGAGCAAATCATTCCCGCCGATGAGGGCGGTAAGTGGCTCCGCGAAATCGGCCTATACGATGCGGACGGCGATCTGGTGGCGGTGGCCAACTGCGCGCCAAGCTTCAAGCCGCTGCTGTCGCAAGGCTCTGGCCGCACGCAAGTCGTGCGCATGAACTTTGTGGTCAGCAACACCGGAAATATCACGCTCAAGATTGACCCGTCGGTGGTGCTGGCGACGCGTGAGTATGTCGACGCAAAGATTCTGGAAGAGTTGTACAAGCTCGACAGCAAGCAGTCGGTGCGGGTTGCGACCACGGCCAACATTGCGTTGACGGGGCTTCAGTCCATTGATGGCGTGGCGCTGGCTGCTGGTGATCGGGTGTTGGTAAAAAACCAGAACGCCGCCAAGGACAATGGCATTTGGGTTGCGGCGGCGGCCGGCTGGTCGCGTGCGGTAGATGCTGACTCAAGTACAGAGGTGACGTCGGCGTTGCTGGTGTCGGTTGAGCAGGGTGCTATGTTGGCCGACACCCGTTGGCAATTGATCACTGACGGGGTGATTGTGCTGGGCACTACGGCGTTGACGTTCCAGAACGTGACGCAAGGCTTCGCACCGATCAACTCGCCGGCGTTGGTCAATCCAACGGCCAACACCCCGGCGCAGTTTGATGCCAGCCAAAAGCTCGCTACGACTGAGTTTGCACAGCGCGCGCAGGGCAATTTTGTTGGGCGTGTCGATATCGCGGCGTTGCCGGCGACATTGAGTGCTGCGGCCGCTGGCCATCGCATCGTTCTCGCAGCGTCTGGGACGTTGACCCTGCCGCCTGTTAATTCGGTGCCCACTGGCGCCAATTTCTTTCTATTCAACACGACGCCGGGCGTGGTCAATCTTGTCCGACAGGGCGCAGACGTCATTAGCGCAATGTCCGTTAATTCCCTGACCTCTATCCCCCTTCAGTCCCTGTCTACCATCCAGATCACGGCAGGTAATGGACAGTGGGTTGTTGAAAGCGGCATGTCTGCTCTGAAATATGCGCCTGAGTTTGGTAGCTTTTTGGGGGCTAATGGCTACCAGCGATTACCCTCGGGGTTGATCGAGCAATGGGGCGCTGTCTCTGTTCAAGACAATACTGAGCAGACCGTTCTTCTTTCGACTGCGTTCCCGAACGCGATTCTCGGGGCTTTGGCGTCGGTCCCCAATGCGGGATCTGCGGGGCCGGGGGAGTTCTCTACTGCCGGGGCGAGAAAGAACGGCAGTAGCCTCAACAGCATTTTGGTGAACTCGAACTCGGGGCCGACCGTTTCTGTAATGCCTGTCGTTTTCTGGCGCGCGTGGGGGTATTGATCGTGATTTTCTTTAGTGCGTCTGAGCTTGGGTTCTATGACAGCGTCATTGTTGAGGCGATTCCAGAGGATGGAGTGGAAGTTTCTCTAGAGCATCGTCGCGCAATTCTCGATGGGCAGTCTGCCGGCATGGTCGTCGCTGCGGACGAGTCCGGCGGCCCTATCCTGATTGATCGGCCGGCGCCAAGCGCTGAGATTCAGGCCGCTGCTGAGCGTGTTTGGCGCGATCGGCAACTGGCGTTTACTGATCCTCTGGTTTCACGCCATCGCGACGAAGTCGAGGAGGGCGCGTCGACCTCGATTACGCCCGAGCAATACGCCGAGCTGCAAGGCTACCGCCGTCTGTTGCGCGACTGGCCGCAAGGCGAGCAATTCCCGCTCGCCGAACACCGGCCGCCGGCGCCGACCTGGCTGTCAGCACAACCCAACTAAACGCCCCGCACTGACGGGGCGTTTTCTTTTCCGTTACGCGTAACACGAACACCCTCACAGCCTCGCTTATGCGGGGTTTTTTCGTTTCTGGAGACTGACCCTTATGAGTGGTTTATTTCACGGCATCACGACCACGGTGGTGGAGACCGGCGCGCGCACCATCTCGCTGCCGTCGTCGTCGATTATCGGCCTGTGCGACACCTTTACCCCGGGCCAACTCGGCGGCGGTACGGCCAAGGCCGGCGAACTGAAGTTGATCACCACCGAGCGCGAAGCCATTGCCGCCTTCGGCGCTGATTCGGCCATCACCAAGGCCTGTCAGGCGATCTACGTCAAAGCCAAGGCGGTGATCGTGGCTATCGGCGTGCCCAAGCTGGAAGACGCCGCGCTGCAAACCTCGGCGATCATCGGCGGTGTCCTTGCCTCGGGTCAGCGTACTGGCCTGCAGGCGCTGCTCGATGGCAAAAGCCTGTTCAACGCCCAACCAAGATTGCTGATCGCCCCGGGCCACACCGCGACTCAGGCGGTGGCCACGGCCATCGACAGTGTGGCGCAGAAGCTGCGCGCCATCGGCATCATCGACGGCCCTGGCACCACCGATGAGGCCGCCATGGCCTACGCCGATAACTTCGGCAGTCGCAACCTGTTCATGGTCGACCCGGGTGTGAAGTACTGGGACACCGTCACCAGCTCGACGGTCGACGCGCCCGGCTCGGCTTGGGCAGCAGGCCTGTTTGCGTGGACGGATGCTGAATACGGTTTCTGGGCCTCGCCATCGAACAAGGAATTGACCGGTATCACCGGTACCGGCCGCGCGGTCGAGTACCTGGACGGCGACGAGACGTGCCGAGCCAACCTGCTCAACAACGCCAATATCACCACGATCATTCGCGACGACGGTTATCGCCTGTGGGGCAACCGCACGCTGTCGAGCGATCCGAAGTGGGCCTTCGTTACCCGCGTTCGCACGCTGTTCATCCTCATGGATGCGGTGCAGGCGGGGCACAAGTGGGCCGTCGACCGTTCGATCACCAAGACCTACGTGACCGATGTCACCAACGGTCTGGATGCGTTCATGCGCGACCTGAAAGCCCAGGGCGCAATCATCAACTTTGAAGTGTTCGCCGACACCGAACGGAACACGGCCAGCCAGATCGCCCAGGGCAAGGTGTATTGGCGCATCCGTTTTACCGACGTGCCGCCGGCAGAGAACCCGAATTTCCTTTTCGAAGTCACCGATCAGTGGATGACCGAAGTGCTTGAAGCAGCCTAAGGGGGCGTAGCAAATGATTCCTCAGACTTTGTACAACACCAACCTGTTCGTCGACGGCGTGAACTTTTCCGGCGACGTGCCGAGCCTGACGCTGCCCAAGCTGACCACCAAGACCGACGAATATCGTGGCGGCGGCATGGCTGGCCCCATCGATATGGATCAGGGGCTTGAAAAAATGGAAGCCTCGTTTGTTACCAAAGGCGTGCGCCGCGAGTCGCTGAAGTACTTCGGCTTGGCTGACGGCACGGCGTTCAACGCCACGTTCCGAGGTGCCTTCAAGGGCCAAAAGGGCGCGGTGACAGCGGTCGTAGCCACCCTGCGCGGTCGCCTCAAAGAGGTCGATCTCGGTGACTGGAAAGCCGGTGATGCGGCCGAGATCAAACACGCCGTTTCGGTCACGTACTACAAGCTCGAAATTGACGGGCGCCTGATGTACGAAATCGACATGGTCGCCGGCATTCAGGTGATCGACGGCAAAGACCAACTGCTCGAAGTGCGCCAAGCACTCGGCATGTAAGGAATAGATCCAGATGACTCAAGTAATCGCTAAAAACCTGCCGGCCTGGCTGTCGCTCAGTGCGCTCGGCGCTGTTGTAACGCTGACCCGGCCAAGCCAAGCCAATAGCGTCGACGTCGAGACGTTGAACCTGCGTAACCCGACCGTGCGTGAGGTGCGTGCGGCTGATCGTGCTGCCAACGGTGATGATGAACAGCGCGAACTGATGTTGTTCGCCGGTCTCGCCGAAGTCGGACTGAAGGATCTGGAAGGCCTCAAGCTGACGGATTATCGCCGCGTGCAAACGGCGTATTCGCACCTGGTACCGAAAACCGATTATTCGGACTCGATGCCGGCGTGGTTGTCGCTGACCACCGATCAGGTGCTGGTGACGCTGTCGTGTCCGAGTGAAATCAACGGCGTGACCGTCGACAAGCTGGCCTTGCGTTCGCCGACCGTGGGCGACGTGCGAGCGGCCAACCGTGAGGTGGGTGGCGACGATGAGCAGCGCGAGCTGGTGTTGTTTGCGGCGTTGTCCGGCGCTTCGGTGGCGGATCTGGAGGGGCTGAAGCTGGTGGATTTTAACCGCTTGCAGGCCGGCTATTTTCGCATGGACAACGACGACGGGCTTTAACCCCAGCGTGATCAAGTCGGCGGCGAAACGTCTGGCGGCGGAAACCGGATTTTCCGCCGCCGAGATCCAGTCGATGCCGTTCGCGGATATGGTGTGGTGGCTCACGGATTGAGCCGCCACCGGTAGTGCTGGGCACATGAGGGCCATGATATGGCAAACAAACTTGCCCTCGGGCTGGTGATCGGCGGCGCCGTCAGTTCCACGGTCGGCGCCGCGTTCAAGGACGTGACCGGGCGCATCAAGCGCCTCGAGGCTGAAGGTAACAAAGCGCGCGTGCTGCAGCGCACGATTGGCGACACCATCCGCCTGCGTGAAGAATGGAAAAAGGCTCACGACACCGGCGCTGCCGGTGCGTCCAAATTACTCAGCCGTTTGAACTCGAACCTCGACAGCTTGAAAAAGCAGGGGGTCGAGGTCGGCCGGCTGGAAAAAGCCTATCGCTCGATGGGGCAGACGGCCAACAAAGCCGAGCTGAAAGCCAAGGGTCATCAGCAGATTGATTCTGGCGTAAAGGGCATGAAGGGCGCCGTCGGTGCGGCGGTGGTCGGTGTCGGTGCCATGGCGGTGCCGGCCAAGGTCAGCGCTGATTTTGGCGCGATTGTCCGTGACATCGCGATCAAGGCCGGCATTGCCAACAAGCCGCAAGAGCAGGAGATGTCGCGCAAGATCATCGACACGTCACGCGATACCGGCATGGCGCGCAACGATGTGGCCGACGTGGTCAATCAGTTGGTCGGCGCCGGTATGGATCTGAGCAAGGCGCTGGAATACGCGCCTGTCGCGGCCAAGTTTGTCGTGGGGCAGGGATCCAGCGGCGTCGACACGGCGAAGATGATCAACGCCCTGGGGCAGAACGCCAAGATCACCGACCCCAAGCAGATGCAGCAGGCGCTGGAGGCGATTGCCTACCAAGGGCAGGCGGGCAGCTTTGAAGCGGCCGACATGGCCAAGTGGTTCCCGGAACTGCTGGCCAACATGGCCAGTAACGGCATCACCGGCTTGGATGCGGTGACGCAACTGGGCGCCATGTTGCAGGTGCAGATGAAGCAGGCCGGCAGTTCGGACGAAGCGGCCAACAACCTGAAAAACTGGATGGGCAAAATCGGCTCGACCGACACGGTCAAGGCCTACGAAAAAGCCGGGATTGATTACAAGGGGTCGATGCAGACCGGTTTGCAAAACGGCATGTCGACGCTCGAAACCAGTATGGCGCTGGCTCAGAAATACATTCAGGCGACCGATCCGAAGCGTGCGGCGGCCATGGCCGAAGCCACGTCAAAAATCAGCAAGGAGGCCGACCCGGAGAAGGCCAAGGCCATGATGGCCTCGCTGGAAGAATCCCTGCGCACCGGCGACCTGTTCGCCGACATGCAGGTCAAGGCCGCACTGTCGGCCTACATGCAGAACAAGGCGCTGTACAGCCAGCTCAAAAACGATTCGCGTGACGCCACCGGGATCCTCGACAAGAACCTCGCCGAGCGGCGCGAGTCGTCATCGCAGAAATGGGCAGAAATGGCCCAGTCGATGGATGACGCCATGCGCAGCATCGGTGATGCGCTGCGCCCGGTGACGGACACCGTGGCCGAGTCGTTGACCAAGGTGACTAAAGGCATTACGTCGCTGACTGATAGCGCGCCCGGGGTAGTTGCCGGTATCGCCACGGTCGGGGCGGGGCTGATCGCCTTAAAGGGTATCTTCAGCACGATCAAGATCAGCAAGGGGCTGCTAAACCTTGCGCGTGGGTCGCGCGGTGGAAGGAATGGGAGCGAAGCCCCAAATAAAAACCCCGGAGAACTTGATCTGGTAGCGACTGGCCTGGATGTTGTTTCGCGGGTGAAGGATGCGGCAACAGGCGGTGGCCTTGGTACTGAAAGTGGTGCAGGTAACGACGGCGTCAAGAAGGTTTTCGTCGTCAATGCCGGCGCTATGGGTGGCGGTGTGGATGCGTCGGGCGAATCGCGCCGACGTGGACGTGGATCAAGGCGCAGCGCTCGGCGCCGGTCGTTGCCGAGTTCGAGAGGTCCTCGCCCGTCTGTGCCTCGTCCACCTGTTCCGGCTCCGCGCCCCCCTGTTTCGACCCCATCGCCATCAGTCCCTTCCGTTCCAAGTGGAGCATTGTCCAAGCTCGGCGTTGTCGCAGGAACCGTCGGTAAGGTCGGCAAGGCGGCCAAGATCATTCCTGGCGGCACGCTGCTGGAGTCCGGCGCGATGGCTTTTGAAACCTTTCAAAACGCCAAAACCAAGGACGAAAAAGCCGAAGGTTACGGTTCGGCCGCGGGCAACCTGGCCGGCACCATGGCCGGTGCAGCAGCAGGCGCTGCCATCGGTTCGGTTGTGCCGATCATCGGCACCGCTATCGGCGGCATGATCGGTGCTTATCTGGGCAGTCAGGGCGGTGCGGCGCTGGGCGGATCGTTGGGTAAGTCGCTGTTCGGTGGTGAGGATGAAAAGCCCGAGCAAACGGCAAAGGCGCCGGTGCCGACCACGCCGCTCATGATGTTGTCAGCGGGCCAGCAAGGACCGGCGCTGGGGGATGTCGCGCGCTCGATGGCGGTGACGGCGCCGCTCAAGTCGGCGGCGATGGCTATCCAGCCCAAGGAGGCGGAGAAGCCCGTTCCGGCCAAGGTGGATCAGCAGTTTCAGTACTCGCTGAATATGCCGGTGACGGTGCAGGGCGACGTCAAGGACCCGCAAACCTTGGCGCAGGATCTGATGCCGCACATGCAGCGAATGATGGCGGACGCGGCGAAGAGTAACGCTGCCAGGCTTTACGACGAACCCCATGTCTAAGGAGGTTTCATGGCTTACATGGAGCAGATGCAATCAAGTCTGAAGTATCTGGTGGATGCGGCGGAAACCGGGCGGCGCAGTGCTGACGCCATGCTGACCCCGGTCAACGGCGCGATCCGCGAACTGACCGGCGCCGCGTCCGAGCTGGAGAACATCCCGTTTGTTGGTCCGGCCATCGGCGCCAAACTTCAGCGGGTGATGCGTGGAGTCGATGCGGCTCAGGCCAAAGTCGGTCAGGTGGTGGCGGTGTACGGCCGCGCCACCCGGGCGGCGGCTGAAGTGCAGGATCGGCTGGGCACGTTGAAGGAGCAGGCGGGCAAGGCGGCCACGGCAATCAACAACGTCGCCGGCAAGGTCAGTCCGTCGCTGGCCAACATCGTGCCCACCAGTTCCTTTGCCGGTGAGGCTACGCCGGCGCCGGAGGCGGTGAAGCCGTTCCCCCACCTGATGATCATTCAGCCGCGCGATCCGAAAATTGAGCCGTATTACTTCAACCTGGACACGGCGGCTTTTGATGAGCTCAGTCGTTCAACAGAATTCCGCTGGGCTTCGCAGGAGCGGTTGACGCGCCGGCCGGCGAAGCAGGCTGTCGGTATGGGCGATGAAAAGTTGACGCTCAAGGGCACGATCTATCCGGGCTTCAAAGGTGGATTGAAGCAGCTCGACATGCTGCGTTCCATCGGGGCCAGGCTGCAACCGCTGACCCTGACCACGGGTTATGGCGAGGTGATCGGGACGTGGTGCCTGAAAAACATCAACGAGGAACAGTCCGCGCTGCTGCACGGCGGGATTGCTCGCAAACAGGGCTTCACTCTGGAGTTTGAGCGCTATGGCGACGACATGCAGGACGTCTGACGGCGACATGCTCGATGTCATTTGCAACAACGTTTACGGCCATTTGAATGGCAGCGTCGAGGCCGTGCTCGATGCCAATCAGGGGCTGGCCGATGAGCCTCAACCGTTCCGGTTGGGCGTGATCATCGTCCTGCCGGATCTGCCCAGCCCGACCAATGAAGGCGTCAGCCTGTGGGATTGACCCGGGGCGATGCCTTCGCCGGCGCCGTGTCGCGTTACGCGTAACGACGCCTTTTTTTTTGGCCCGCCTTGTGCGGGTTTTTTATTGGAAAAAATCCATGACCCCGATGTTTCGTATTGTCGCCGATGGCGCCGATGTCACGGCCAAGATCAATGATCGGCTGTTGTTGCTGCGTACCTCTGACAAGCCGGGCATGGAGTCCGACGAGTTTGAGTTGCGTATCGACGACCGTGATGGGCAAGTGAAACTGCCACGGCGTGGCAGCTCAATCGAGATTTATCTGGGGTATGCGGAAACCTCATTGGCGCGCATGGGCAGTTACACCGTGGACACGGTCGAGGTATCAGGCCCACCGGATACCATCGTGATCAAGGGCAAGGCCAGCGACATGCGTGGCAGCGGCAAGACCATCCGTAGCGGAAGCTGGGAAGGCGTGCCGTTGTCGAGGATCGTGGCTGACGTGGCCGCACGTAATGGCTGGACGCCGGTGTGCCCGGTGTCGACCAAGGTCGCCCGCGTCGACCAGCTCAACGAGTCCGATTTTAATTTCATCACCCGTCTGGCCAAGCAATACGACTGCACGGCCAAGGTGGCCGACGGCAAGCTGCTGGTGATGCCGCGCCAAAGTGGCCAGACGGCCAGCGGTAAGGCGTTTGGCGCCATTACCCTGACCCGACGCGACCTCAGCCGCTGGCAGTTCAGTCTCGGTGATCGCAATTCGCACAAAGCGGTGGCCGCCAAACATCAGGACAAAAAGAACGGCAAGCTCGCGGTGGTCACCATCGACAATGATGATGCGCCGGACGGCCTGCCGGCAGTGCACACCGACCGCCATATTTACCCAGACAAGGGCGCTGCTGAAGCGGCGGCAAAGGCACGTCTGTCGGCCTTCAATCGCTCGACCGCTGACGTGCGGCTTGAGATGCCCGGTCGAACGGACATCTTCGCTGAGCGTCCCATCATCGCTCAGGGTTTCAAGGTCGGGCTTGATGGTGAATACCTGGCGGATTCGGTCGAGCAGGTTTTCACCCAGTCGGGCTGGTCCACCACGGTCGAATGCAATGCCGGCAAAGCTGGTAAATCCAAGGGCAAGAAAAAGAAAGGGCAAAAACCACCCCTCAAAGTAGTGAACATCGAGAAGCAGTAACCACACCCCATCGCCGCCTGAGTGCGGTTTTTTTATGTCTGGAGTTTTTATGTCGCTCACTCAGCAGCAGTTGCTGCAGATCCTCCCCAACGCCCGCCCAGTCGCGGGCGTTTTTGTACCTGTCCTGAATACAGCAATGCAGCGCTACCAAATCGTGGGTAGAAAGCGCGTTGCCGCGTTCATCGCCCAGCTCGGCCATGAGTCGGGACAACTGCGTTACGTTCGAGAAATCTGGGGACCGACCCCGGCTCAAACGAAATATGAGGGGCGAGCAGATCTGGGCAATACCCAACCCGGTGATGGTTCGAAATATCGTGGCCGAGGCCTGATCCAGATTACAGGCCGGGCGAACTATGCCGCGTGCGGCGAGGCGCTGGGCCTCGACCTGATCACTCAGCCGGAGCTGCTGGAACTGCCCCAATACGCAGCCATGTCAGCAGCGTGGTTCTGGAAGCAGAACGGGCTGAACGATCTGGCTGACCGAGACCAGTTCAACACCGTCACCCGTCGTATTAATGGCGGTCTGAATGGTTTACAGGATCGACTGGAGATCTGGTCGCGTGCGCGGGCGGTGCTGCTGTGATCGCCGTCCCGTGGAAAACAGTCGGTGTGCTGACGCTGGTACTGATCGGCGCTGGCAGTGCCTGGCAGTTTCAGGACTGGCGGTACGGGCGGCAACTGGCCGAGCAGGCGCGGTTGAACGCCGAAACCCTCAATCAACTGACCCAGACCGCGGCCACTGCGCAGCAGGCCGAGCAGGACAAACGTCTGGCTCTCGAGCATCGGCTGTCGGCCAGCGAGCAAATCCACTTCAGGAAAATTAGTGATGCCCAACGTGACCAAGATCGCTTGCGCGATCGCCTTGCCACTTCTGATCTGCGGCTGTCAGTCCTCCTCGAAGCAACCGACGTTGCCAAAAGCTGCGACGTGCCAACCACCTCCAGCGCCGGCGGCGTGGATCATGCAGCCGTACGCGCCCGACTTGACCCAGCGCATGCTCAACGAATTATCGCCATCACCGACACCGGTGACCGTGGATTGATCGCCTTGCAGGCGTGTCAGGCCTACGTGAAGAATCAGCAGCAGTGATGGCGTCGCGCCATTCTTGCTGGGTAGCGAGTCCTGAACCATCATTCAGACTTCAATGGGATGAATGGTGAACATGGACAAGCAATTGGCCGGCTACTCAATTTTGATGACGATTATTTGGGTTTCAGTCGTTCTTTCCGTCATGTATTGGATGTCATAGTGAAGGTAATAGGTGGCTGAATTGGAAGGCGTAGTGCTGAGCGAGAAGATGCAGCGAGAAGCCGATCGGTTACTGGCGCAAATTGTGCGGGCAGACTCGATGGTCATCGCGGTAAAGGCGGGGGCACGTGCGGATGGTTTCGTGCTTGGACTGGAAACCAGCGGGGCCTTGCGCGCCGGTGATGCTGAAAAACTGTACATCATCTTTGAGGCCGCTCTGGTGGAGCGTCTGAAAACACTGGCGCGTAGTTAATCAGTGCCGTATTGATCCGGTCGCCAGTTCTTCGCACGATCTCTTAGCGTGGGCCCGCAGGCGCTATCTTTGTCACAAAACCTTTTCCGGTGCAGGTCGAACAATCTTCACGCGCACCAAAGTTATCGAGACAATCTGGGCAAATACAGAAAGCTGCCGATTCAATGTGAGGCCGCACCTTTTCAAAGGCATGCAGATCCCGCTCCTCATGTGCGACTTGCGCTGCATCTATAAGCGCCCGGTAAGCATCGGCATCGGATAGCGGTCGGCGCGTTACGCCGGCGATCATTCTTTCGGTCTCTAGCAACTGATATCGGCGGCCATTCATTTCCAACACCAGACCTGAAATCCGCCCAATCTTCCGAGAAAGACCCAGGGTCAGCCGCATACCATCAGCGTCAGAGTAGACCTTGCCGTCGTAGGCGAAGGACGCGCCGCGCGGTTCGTCATTGAAGAAGTTGAATATCGATCGACTGATAGTGCCTAGCAGCTCTCCGTTGTCGATACGAACGACGTCATAGCTCGACGCGCCACGATATTGGTCTGGCGAGTTTTGGAGCTCTTCGATGGCATGCCAATAAGCCGCGTCGGCCATTTCATTCATGTCGAACTGTTCAAGCTGGTCGATCAGGCCCTCATCGAGGAGCGTCGCCGCCATCTCGCGGAGGGTTTCCCTGTGCCCCTCTGGGTTCTGTAGGCGGAAGTCCTGATCATCGAGAGTTGCGCGCCATCGCTGGAGTCGGAGGGTTTTCGCTTGGTCGAAATTCATGAAACGGGATTCACTGTACGATAGCTGTATGTATGTACAGTAATCGAGCTGCGTCGAGCAGGCGAGGGGGAGTCGACGAACAGCAGGGGGAAGCTGCTTTCTGTCTAAAGGCGCTTCCGTGCCTGAGCGCTTTCGATCCTAAACTGGAGCTAAGTGGTTTTTCGAAGAGGATGATTTGGCTGAAGTAGATCTGCTACAGCCATCACTAGCTCATCCATTGACCAAGGCTTTTCTAAGTAAATTGTTGAGGATGGGATCTCCAGGGGATCTAGCGCGTAGCCAGAAGTGAGAATCGTAGCTGTATAGGGCCACTTTGCCTTGACCAACGCTATGAGTTCTGCACCTTGAAGCTGACCAGGTAAGCCGTGGTCCGAAATCACAAGTGGGCAATTCTCTTTCATGCTCAGCAAGTGTTCAAAGGCGCCGTCTGCGTTGTCGAAATCCAGGCACTGAAGACCGATCTCGGACAAAATCTCAACCATCAATAATCGAATTGTCGGGTCGTCCTCTACGACGATCACGAATCCGGATACTGGAGAAATCTTGCCCCATTCTTCGTTCATGTGATTGTTCCTGTATCCACCATCGTTGCTGCACGAGCATTGTCGGTTCCCAGTTTAGGCCTCTTCTCAATATTCGATTTGGTTGAAGAGCGGTTTGAGCATCCTCTACCGGCTGAAAGCGGTCATTCCGGCGTCATTAGCACGGCCAGAGTCATTTTGATAAATTCTTCATTTTTGTCGATTGCCCAGAGCGCACCACGGACGTTCTCGGCGACATCGGCGGATCCGCGCTGTTCGACCCAGTTCGACAGCTCCATGATGGCAGCTTCGAGGGCGAGCTGGTTTTCGTTGATCTTGAAGAGCAGTGAAGGGAGCAGATCTGAGTTGGGCATTTTGGTTTCCTTGGCAGTCAGAGAACCAGCGTAGCACCGTGTTACATGAAGAGTGTTTTAACGATCTGCAGGACGCCGGAGAGGGGAAAGTTTTGTAACGCGTTGCAAAAAGTTTTGTAACGCCTCGAAAGAAACCGCAAAAATCTCAAACCCCAGAAACGACAAAGCCCTGAATAATCAGGGCTTTGTCGTATCAGATATGGCGGAGGCGATGGGATTCGAACTCATGGACCTGTTACAGTCGACGGTTTTCAAGACCGTTGCCTTAAACCACTCGGCCACACCTCCGTTGCGTTGCGGGCGCCATAATACCTGAATGAAACACACTGTCAAACTCTCTGCATGGCTTGTTACAGAGCGTCTGTTATGATCTTTGCGACTGAACGTTTCAAACCAACAGGAGTGTCGCCATGCGCGAACAGGATTACGCAGTTAATAACAGCGTGCAGGCTGAGCAGCTAGAGGTTAGCCGCGTCCTGCGCAACACTTACGGCCTACTGGCTCTGACCCTCGCATTCAGTGGCGTCATGGCTTTCGTCGCACAGCAGATGCGTGTTGGCTACCCGAACATTTTCGTGGTGCTGATCGGCTTCTACGGGCTGTTCTTCCTTACCAACAAGCTGCGTGATTCCGCGTGGGGCCTGGTGTCCGCTTTTGCGCTGACCGGTTTCATGGGTTTCCTGCTCGGCCCGATCCTCAACCGTTACCTGGGCATGCAGGGCGGCGCTGAAGTGGTCAGCTCGGCATTCGCGATGACCGCGCTGGTGTTCGGTGGTCTGTCGGCCTACGTGCTGATTACCCGCAAGGACATGAGCTTCCTCGGTGGTTTCATCACCGCTGGCTTCTTCGTGTTGCTGGGTGCAACGCTGGCGAGCTTCTTCTTCCAGGTCAGCGGCCTGCAACTGGCGATCAGCGCAGGTTTCGTGCTGTTCTCGTCGGTGTGCATCCTGTTCCAGACCAGCGCCATCATTCACGGCGGCGAGCGTAACTACATCATGGCGACCATCAGCCTGTATGTATCGATCTACAACCTGTTCATCAGCTTGTTGCAGATCTTCGGCATCATGAGCCGCGACGACTGATCGTTGAAATGACGTAAACAAAAAACCCGCTTAGGCGGGTTTTTTGTTGTCTGTGAGAAAGGAGGTGGACGCGGACAATCCGTCGATCAATTGATAATGATGCTGCCGTCGGCCTGCTGCTTGTAGATCGTGTAGGGCAGCAACAAGGTGTCGAGTACTCCGGAAGCCACAGCGTCAATCGCCCAGCCCGGCAGTGCTGCGTTGTACTTGTTACCTTCGTCTATCGGTGCATGCAGACTGCAGAAGTCATACATCACGCCGCTGTAGATCCGTGGCACCGCCCCGCAATAGGATTTGTTCGATTTCAAATCGTCTATGGCAACCTGGTCGTCGCGCACGACCGTCTGCACTGTCCCGCAACCACTCAACACTAATGCCATCAGCATCATTGCCTGAACTTTCATACCGCCAATCCTTCGCCGGAAAAACCCTAATCTAAGCCAAACGTGCAGGAAAAGCACTTACGCCATTGGTGGCAAGCGGCGCTTGACCGGGGTCTTCTTGACGATTGCCGTGTTGGTTTCAGCCAGCGTATTGAGCCGGTCGAGCAGGGTATCCAGCTGTTCCATCGAGCGCACATGCAGGCGCGCGATAAAGCAGTCTTCGCCGGTGACCTTGTCGCACTCGGTGAATTCGGGAATCGCCAGGATCTGCCGCTCCACCTCCTGCAACTGCCCCGGCAGCGGGCGCACCCGCACGATCGCCTGCAACTGGTAACCAAAGCATTTCGGGTCGATCTCCACGGTGTAGCCCTTGAGCACGCCGCGCTCTTCCAGTCGGCGCAAACGCTCGGCCACGCTTGGCGACGACAATCCGCTGATTTGTGCTAGGGCTTTGAGCGAGCGCCGCGAATCCTCCATCAATGCACCGATGAGGACCTGATCGATATCGTCAGTCATGAAGAAACTCCAGCATTAGGCAATTGATGAAAACTACCCACGATAAAAAAGGCAGATTTCGAGTTTAGCCTGCTTTTTGCTCTGGAGCGCCTGTCGGTTTGCTTGGCATACTTTTGTCACAAAGACAGGAGATTGAAGATGGACAATACAATCCGTCGCGGTTCATTTGAAATGACGGCTGCCATGCTGATTTCCGGGACGATCGGCTGGTTCGTGCTGGTCTCCGGGCAACCGGTGCTCGACGTGGTGTTCTGGCGCTGCGTGTTCGGCGCTGGCACTTTGTTGCTGATCTGCGCTGCATTCGGTTTCCTGCGCCCGGGCATTCTGACCCGCACGACGTTCCTGCTTGCAGTGCTCAGCGGGATGGCGATTGTCGGTAACTGGGTGCTGTTGTTTGCTTCGTACTCCCGCGCCTCGATTGCCATTGGCACTGCGGTGTACAACGTCCAGCCGTTCATGCTGGTCGGTTTGGCGGCACTGTTTCTGGGCGAAAAAATCACCCTGCAAAAACTGTTCTGGCTGGCAATCTCGTTCATGGGCATGCTGGCGATCGTCAGCGCTCACGGCGCCCAAAGTGAAAGCGGCAACGACTATCTGATGGGCATTGCGTTGGCGTTGGGGGCGGCGTTTCTCTATGCGATTGCGGCGCTGATCATCAAGCGCCTGACCGGCACGCCGCCGCATCTGATCGCGCTGATTCAGGTGTGCACCGGAATTTTGCTGCTGGCGCCATTTGCGCATTTCAGCGCGTTGCCACAAGCGCCGAGTGCCTGGGCCAGTCTGGTGACGTTAGGCATCGTTCACACCGGTCTGATGTATGTGCTGCTGTATGGCGCCATCCAGAAATTGCCGACCGCATTGACCGGCGCACTGTCATTCATCTATCCGATTGCCGCGATCTTCGTCGACTGGTTCGCGTTCGGCCATCGCCTGGAAACCCTGCAATGGGTTGGCGTGGCGGCGATCCTGCTGGCCGCCGCCGGCATGCAACAGGGCTGGGGCCTGAAGACTCGGCGGCTGGCCGCGCAGTAACCCTCAGATGTTCCAGTGCGGCGCGGTTTTCGCCAGGCGATGGCGCATCTCGCCGATGTTCGCCGCCAGTTGCCGGGTTAGCAGTCGGTGGCCATCCAGCGTGCTGTAAACCGGCGCATCGAGGCTGGCCTCCGGCAATTCCAAAGGCCTGTCCAGACGTTGCGAGGCGCCGGTTTTCAATGCCCTTGCCATGCCGATCAGTTGCACGCGAATCTGCCGGTGCTCGGCTTTCAGTGCCGTTTGCAAATGCGCCATGGCCTCGGGATCGTTGGCATCCGGTCGGATGTTGCCGAGGATCTCCAGCGTGCTGATGCACATGCGCAGATTGCGCTGAATGGCATCGAGTTCGGTCATGGAAATCTTCACTTCCTTGGACACCGACGGCATCAGCGAACGCAACTGCACCATCACCGCACCGAGACGGCCCATCAATTTCAAATGCTCATCAGCGCTGACTGGCTGACCGCTGATGATCCGCCCGTAAACGGTGGCGCAATCGCGCAGGGCATCGGCGAGGTTGTAGCGCCACGAATACACCGCATACAGCGGAAGGGCGAACGAGAAGGCCAGTGCCAGGGCGATGCCGATCAGAATATCGACGCCGCGCCACAAACCATCGGTGATCGGATTGTCGCCATGCCCGGCGACAATGAACACGGTAATCGCCGAAAGCAGGGCGGTGTACCCTCCCTTGCCGATGGCGTGATAAGAGAAGAAACCGCAGACCACCGCCATCGCAAAGTACGTCAGCCAAGGCATGCCTAGCCAAGCTTGCTGTGCAACCAGCAACAAACCGACGCCAGCACCGATCAAGGTGCCGGTGGCGCGTTCGGCGGCTTTTTTGCCGATGTTGCCATGGTGCTGCAAACCGCCGATGACCACCAGCATGGTCACCGAGGCCCATTCACCGTGGGGCAGGTTGATGCCCGTGGTCAGCAGGATCGTTGCCAGCAAGCCGAGGGCCACCCGCACCGCATGGATCAGCCGCGCGTGCCGGTAACGTCGATAAGGATCAAGCAACGGGCGCAGAACACGGCGTAGCAAGGGCGGAAGTCGATGGGCGCTGTAAGTACTCAGTGCGGGCCTCTCGTGATTGGGCTTCAAATCAATGGAAAGGGAAAATGTAATTCATCCATGCTGCCATACGCAGGAGGATTTTGCGCATCGTGCCAATGTGGTGGAAGTGCTGACTGTACAACGCGGCCTGCCCATAAGCACCGCCCGGCATCAGCTTGCTGTACTGGGCGAACTCGGGATCGGTGATTTCAATGATTACCGGCACGCGCCCGGCCGGCGGCGACCCGGTGTAGCCGATCAGCGTGCCGGAAGGCTGTACCTGGCCTTCGGCAATCACACCGATGACATTCTTCACCCGACCGGCGAAAACCTTGCCGGGAATGCCATCGAACGCGACTTCCGCCTCGTCACCGACGGTCAGGCGCAGCAGGCTGTTCTGGCGCATCCACGCGGCAAAATACTGGCCTTCTTCGGGAATGAACACCATCGACGGGCGCAACGGCAACTTGCTTGCCATCATCCCCGGACGTAGCGAAACATGGGTGACGAAGCCTTTGCTCGGCGCGCGGACGGTGGTGTTGTCCAGCTCAAACTGGGCATTGTCCAGTTGCGCCTGCAGATCATCGGTGCGGGCGATGGCCGCATCCAGTTCGCGCTGGGTGCCGAAGTTGCGCCGGATCAGTTCGGTGATGCGATAGCGATCACCCTTGGCGGCGATCAATTGCGCCTTGAGCGATTTCACCCGGTTTTGAAATGGCGTAGGGTCGATGCGAAACAGCACGTCGCCTTTTTCCAGCGGCTCGTTACCCTTCACCGGCACGTCGATCACCTGGCCGCTGACGATGGGAATCACCGGCACAGACACGAAGTACGTGCGCGCCACCTCGGAATAGGGATGGTTGTAGTTCATGGTAAAAATCAAGGCGCCGATCATCAGGATGCCGCCCAGTACGGCGGTGGGCACCGTCCATTTGTTCAGCGGGATACGGAAGATTTTGAACACTGCGACGCAGATCGCGGCGTAAGTCAGGATAAGGAGCAGATCCATGGCGTTCAGCCCTCCTTGTTGTGGGGAGCAGTGGCGTTCAGCGCTTCGAGTCGCTCGATGCGACCTTGCAGTTCGACCACTTGTTGTTCCAGGCGAACGACATGGTTTTGCACGGGTTTACCGTCACCGAAGCCCCAGCCGCGATCTTCTCGATAGGCCATCGCCCAGATCCACAGGAAAGGCCAGAGCGCATGCAGCGTGAACAGACTGACCCAGCCAGTGGCATGGATCGCATCCTGATGCGGGTGTTTACGATGAACAGCAATCTCATAGGGAATGTCGTGCAACACGATGATCCCGTAAAACAGTACGAGCCCGGCAAACACCAAAACCCCTAGCGCAAAGTAATCCAGCATGGTCAAGCTCCCGGCATCCAGCACAGTGCTGGCATCAGTGTAGACACTGATTTGCCGGGCGCTTGGCGACTTTGGATCAGAACCGCATGCGCTCGCCTTCTTGCTTATTCACGATCCTCGTGACAGTGGATCAGAAGATGTAATCAGTGGTCAGGAAGCTTGAATCACGCCCGCGAATGATCTCGCTGATCAGGTCCTTGTTGCTGTCCTGGAACTTGGTCGCCACCAGCGTACGGATCGAGAACACCCGCAACGCATCGTGTACCGACAGCGTGCCTTCGGCCGAATTCTTGCGGCCATTGAACGGATAGGTGTCCGGACCACGTTGGCATTGCGCGTTGAGGTTGATCCGCCCGACCTGGTTGGCAAAGGTGTCGACCAGACGCCCGACCGCCACAGGGTTGGTGCCGAAGATGCTCAACTGCTGGCCGAAATCCGACTCCAGTACATAGTCGATCACGGTATCGAGATGACGGTACGGCACGATCGGCACGACCGGGCCGAACTGTTCCTCCTGATAGACGCGCATCTGCGGATTCACCGGGTAGAGCACCGCCGGGTAGAAGAACGACTCTCGTGATTCGCCGCCATTGGGGTTGACCACTTCGGCGCCTTTGCTGCGCGCATCCGCCACCAGACCATGCAGGTAATCGACCTTGCCTGATTCCGGCAGCGGCGTCAGCGACACACCGCTGTCCCACGGCATGCCCGGTTTCAGCGTGGCCAGTTTGGCGTTGAATTTCTCGATGAAGCTGTCAACCACGTCTTCGTGGACGAAGAGGATTTTCAGCGCGGTGCAGCGCTGGCCGTTGAACGACAGTGAACCGGTGACCGCTTCGCTGACGGCATTGTCGAGATCGACTTCCGGCAGGACGATGCCGGGATTCTTTGCATCCAGACCCAGCGCCGCGCGCAAGCGGTGCGGTTTTGGGTGGAGTTTTTTCAGGTCGCTGGCGGCTTTGTTGGTGCCGATGAAGGCGAAAATATCGATCTTGCCGCTGGCCATCAGCGCGCTGACGGTTTCGCGGCCACTGCCGTAGATCACGTTTATCACGCCGGTCGGGAAGCTGTCGCGGAAGGCTTCGAGCAGCGGACGGATCAGCAGCACGCCGAGCTTGGCCGGTTTGAACACCACGGTGTTGCCCATGATCAGCGCCGGGATCAGCGTGGTGAAGGTTTCGTTAAGCGGATAGTTGTAAGGGCCCATGCACAGGGCGACGCCGAGTGGCACGCGACGGATCTGCCCGAGGGTGTCCTGTTCCAGCTCGAAACGGCTGGATCGGCGGTCGAGCTCCTTGAGCGCATTGATGGTGTCGACGATGTAGTCACAGGTGCGGTCGAATTCTTTTTCCGAGTCCTTGAGGTTCTTGCCGATTTCCCACATCAGCAGCTTCACCACGGCATCGCGCTGCTGGCGCATGCGGCCGAGAAAGGCTTCGACGTGCTGGATGCGTTCGGCCACGCGCATGGTCGGCCACAGGCCCTGGCCACGGTCGTAGGCACGCACGGCGGCGTCGAGGGCGGTGAGGGCGGTGTCGGCATCGAGCAGCGGCGTGCTGCCGAGAATGACTTGTTCGTCGCCGTTGTCACCTTTCAGATAGACCGGGCTGCGCACGGTGGCGAGCGGGCCGTCCCAGCGGCGCAACTGGCCGTCGACCAGATATTCGCGTTGCTCGACCTGAGCGTCGAGGCGGTATTTTTCCGGGATGTCGCTGACAGAAGGGAACAGATTGCCAAGGATGTTTGCTGTGGTCATGTCGCTACCCCGTGTTGATGTCCATATGCAGATCAAAAAGCCTTCACAGGTTATACGCCTGAATGCGCCGGAATTTAAACCCGCAAATGTCACCGGAATGTCACGCAAAGGCGCAAAACAGAGCTTCAAGGAAAGCACGAAACCGCTGGCCTGATCGTTCCCACGCGCAGCAAAGGAATGCCTCAAGGGACGCTCCGCGTTCCAAGCGGACGCAGAGCGTCCGGGTCTGCATTCCCACGCAGAGCGTGGGAACGATCATCGGGGGAGAGGGCTGGCCCCGTTTGCCCCCCTCGCTGTCCCGCAATGCCCTCAAACCGTTGCAGCCGCTGCCGTAAGGTGTGTTCACAACAATAAGCGAGGCCGTTATGCGGGCAATCCGACTCACTCTACTGCTGGCGTTGGCCGTGGCGCTGCCTGGTTGCGGCGAAGACTCCAAACCCCCGGCCAGCGTCAATAGCAACGCCACGCCCAAAGACCCGGCACTGGCGCAGATCTACGCCAACAGCTGCCAGCTCTGCCACGCCAATCCCGCCGCCAATGCGCCGCTAACCGGTGATCGCAAAGCCTGGGAGCCGCGCATCCAGCAAGGCACCGACACGCTGCTCGACCATGCCATCAACGGCTATAACGGCATGCCGCCGATGGGCCAGTGCGTCGAGTGCTCGGAAGAACAATTCCTGCAATTGATCGGCTTCATGGCCGACCAGCCGCTCCCACAATAAGGTGCCCGGCATGACGATGGATCTGACACGGCGTCAGTTGTTGCAACGGGCAAGTATCGTTGGCGCGTTCAGTGCGCTGGCGACGAACCCGGCATTGGGCCAGTTGCTGCGGGCGCCACGCTTGATTCCGTGGCGCAACTGGTCGGGCGGGCAGAGTTGTTTGCCAGCGGCGCGCTTGGCGCCGAAGAATCTCGATGAGCTGGTGGCCGTGATCCAGCAGGCACAAGGCAAGATCCGCCCGGTTGGCTCGGCGCACTCGTTCAGCGCGCTGGTGCCCACCGACGGCACGCTGTTGTCGCTGAGCTATTTCAGCGGACTGCTCGATCACGATGCGAAAACCCTGCAAGCCGAATTCGCCGCCGGCACCCCCATGTCGCGCATGGGCCAGCCACTGAAAGACATCGGCCAGGCCCTGCAGAACATGGCCGATATCGATTACCAGACCCTCGCCGGGGCCGTTTCGACCTCCACCCATGGCACTGGCAAAAACTTCCAGTCCTACTCGGCCCACGTCTGCGGACTGCAATTGGTTACGGCCAATGGCGAGGTACTCGACTGCGACAGCCAGCGCCACCCCGAAGTATTCAACGCCGCCCGCGTCTCCCTCGGTGCGCTCGGTGTCGCTACTAAAATCCGTCTGCAAAACCGCCCGGCATACTGCCTGCGCGAACGCCAGTGGATCGCCAAGACCGAAGAGCTGCTCGAAGACCTCGACAACAACACTCGTGAAAACCAGCACTGGGAAATGCTCGTCGTCACGCATTCCGACTACGCCCTGTCCATCGCGCTCAACGAAACCGACGACCCGGCGACGCCGCCGATCAGCCCGGAAGAAGAGGGCGGCAACGAGTTCGTCACCCTGATCGAGAAGATCGACAAATACGCCAGCGACTTTCCCGACCTGCGCCGCACGCTGCTCAACAGCCTGCGGCATCTGGCCCGTTTCGATGATCGCGTCGGCGACTCCTTCGACATCTACGCGAATGTGCGCACGGTGCGGTTCAACGAAATGGAGTATTCAGTGCCGGCCGAACATGGCCCTGCTTGCCTGCGTGAGATTCTCAAGCTGATTCAGGACAAGGATCTGCGCACCTGGTTTCCCATTGAGTACCGATACGTCAAGGCCGACGACATTCCGCTGAGCATGTTCGAGGGCCGCGACAGTTGTTCGATCTCGGTACACCAGCATTACCAGATGGATCATCACAACTTCTTCGCGGCGGTCGAACCGATCTTCTGGAAGTACAACGGACGGCCGCACTGGGGCAAATTGCACACGCTCAACGCGAAAAACCTGCAACCGCTGTATCCGCGCTGGCGCGAGTTTGTCGACGTGCGTCAGGCGCTGGATCCGAGTGGACGGTTTCTCAATGCGCATCTGGCGTCGATATTGGGGGTGAGCTGATGGCGGTCAATCGACGCAATTTTCTACTGGGTACGCTGGGTGTCGGTGTGTTGTTGGTGGGGGCTGGAGCGTGGCTGCGGCCGGGCGACCGCGGTGCGCCGTACAGCGAATATTTCCGCGCACTGAACAAAGAGTTAAAGGAAAACGGCCCAATGCGCCCGGTGCTGCTGATCGATCTCGATCGGCTCGATCACAACATCGATGTGGTGATGCAATCGGTCAAGCGCGGCGGCAAACAATTGCGTCTGGTGGAGAAGTCGCTGCCGTCACCGGGACTGTTGAGCTACATCGGCCAACGTGCCGGGACGCAAAAATTGATGTCGTTTCATCAGCCGTTTCTCAATCACGATGCACAGGTTTTTCCGCAGTCCGACATTCTGCTCGGCAAGCCATTGCCGGTGCGTTCGGCAGAGCTGTTTTATCAATCCCACAAAGGCCCGTTCGATCCTGCGAAACAACTGCAATGGTTGCTCAACGGTCCCGAACGTCTGCAGCAATACCTTGCGTTGGCGCAGGGTTTGGGCACACGGATGCGCATCAACATCGAGCTGGATGTCGGCCTGCATCGTGGCGGGGTCAGTGATGAGCAGGTGCTGGGGCAGATGCTCACGCTGATCAGCGCCAACCCGCAGCATCTGGAGTTCGCGGGGTTTATGGGTTACGACCCGTTCGTCGGCATGGGGGTGCCGGGGATTCTTGGCTCGCCGGAAGAACTGTTCGCCAAGGTCATGGTGATTTATCAGCGCTGTGTCGATTTCACCCGGCAGCAGTTCCCCGCGTTGTGGCATGCCGGCCTGTGTCTGAACACCGCTGGCAGTCCGAGTTACCGCATGCATGAAAACGAAAAGCTCAGCACCGAGGTTTCGGTAGGCACGGCGATGCTCAAACCGACGCACTACGATTTGCCATCGCTCACCGAACACGTCCCTGCGACCTACATCGCCACGCCAGTTTTAAAAAGCACCGGCGCAGTGAATATCCCGGCGCTGGATGGCAAATCGAAGCTGTTTTCGTGGTGGGACCAGAATCAGCGCCAGACCTATTTCATCTACGGCGGTAACTGGATGGCCGAGTGCGAATCGCCCCAGGGTTTACAGAGCAACAGCGTCTACGGACGCAGCTCCAATCAAGAGATGATCAATGGCTCCAACGCCGTCGGCCTGACCGTAGAAGATCAAGTCTTCCTGCGCCCGACCCAGACCGAAGCCGTACTGCTGCAATTCGGCGACCTGCTGGCCGTGCGCAGCGGCAAAATAGTCGACACCTGGCCCGTTTACTCCTGAACAGCAAAGATCAAAAGATCGCAGCCTGCGGCAGCTCCTACATGGGATCGCATTTCAATGTAGGAGCTGCCGCAGGCTGCGATCTTTTGATCTTGATCCCCACCCGGTAATGAAGCTTTTATGACAAAAGTTCGGTAGCACATCGCCAGTCCGGTCATGCCTATGTAACGCGCTTGAGGGGCCCTACGGGGCGCTTTTCACAAGCCGAGGCGGGACGCCGGGAGTGAGGCAATGGGGACTATGGAACGCTACTCGAAAGTGGGCATGCAGGAACTCGATCAACGCCTGTCGAAGATCGTCGAAGCCGCGCGCAAGAAGCCGGTTTCGGTGTATCGCTACGGCGCGCCGTGGGTCTGGATCGTCTCGCAGGATGACTGGCAAGGCGCCTTGAAAGAGGTCTCCAGCTACATTCCGCCGGGCCATTCGCTGGTGTTGCTGCGCCCGCAGATCGACGACTTGCTCGACGCCCACCGCGAGCTCCTGCACGACCTCAATGCCGAGCCGGGCATGCTGATCCCCGCGCAAACGGTGATGCACATCCTGCTCCTGCAACTGCTGTATTCGGTGCCCAGCGAGCAGCAGCTCTACGAACAACTCAATTACAACCTGCTGTTCCGCTGGTTCGTCGGCCTCGGTCTGAACCAGAAAGTCTGGAGCTTCAACGCCCTCAGTCGCGACATCGCCACGTTGCTCAACGAGCCTCGTGCGGTGCTGCTCATTCAAAAAATCATCGGCGAAGTGTTCTGCGGCGCGTTGCTGCAAATGCCCGAGTTCTCGCTGAACTTCGCGCTTTTGCACACGTGGCTGGGCAAGCACGCCTGCGCCCCGCACGTCAGCAACTAACAGCGGCAACACACAAGGCGCCGAGGCGCCAACAGGTCATCGCGAATTCAGGGGGTAGTGTGGAACCGATTTTCAAGTCACGGCTGGCGCTGTGGGGCTGGCTGCTAGTGACGGCGGGCGCGCAGCCGGCATTGGCCGAGGAGGCCGCCGAAAACGCAGCGGCGCAGCGTCTGGTCGACGTCAACGAGTACTTCGTGCGCGGCAACACGGTGCTCGATGCGCGGGCGATTGAAGAGGCGGTGTACCCGTTTCTCGGCCCGCAAAAAGCCCTCAGCGATATCGAAGGCGCGCGAGACGCGTTGCAAAAGGCCTATCAGGAACGTGGCTACCAATCAGTGTTCGTCGAGTTGCCAGAGCAAGCGGTGGCTGACGGCATCGTCTATCTGCAAGTCAGCGAAACCAAGGTCGGCCGCGTGCGTGTGGTCGGTGCCAAACACTATTCGCCGCTGGACATCCGCGACGACGTTCCGGCGCTGAAGGAAGGCGAGGTGCCGGATTTCGCCAAGGTCCAGGGCGAACTCGCGCAGCTGAACAAAACCCCGGGCCGGCAAGTGATGCCGCTGGTGCGCGAAGGTCAGCGCCCCGGCACCATGGACGTCGATTTGCAGGTCGAAGACCAGAACCCATGGACCGCCAGTGTTGGCCTCAACAACGATTACAGCGCCGACACGGAAAAGCTGCGCACGGTCACCAGTCTCGGCTACAACAACCTCTGGCAACTCGGCCATAGCGTCAACCTGACGTTCTTCACTGCGCCGCAGGAAACCGATAACGCCAAGGTCTGGTCCGGCTCCTACACCGCGCCGCTGACCGATCGCTGGAGCGTGCAGTTCTCCGGTTACCAGTCCGACAGCAACGTCGCCACCATCGGCGGCAGCAACGTGCTGGGCAAGGGCCACAGCTACGGCGTGTCGGCGATTTACACGCTGCCGTCGAGCGGCAACTGGTCGAACTCGCTGTCGGCCGGCATCGACTTCAAGGACTTCGACGAACGCCTGACCCTGTCGGGCGAGAGCGACAAGGTCCCACTGCAATACGCGCCGTTCACCTTCGCCTACAACGGCTATCGCTACACCGAAAAAAGCCAGCTCGGCCTGGGTCTGAGCCTGGTCGCCGCCACCCGCAGCATCTTCGGCTACGGCAGTTCCGACGAAGATTTCGACTACAAACGCTACCGCGCCAAACCGAGTTTCGCCGTGCTCAAGGGCGACACCAATTACACCTGGACCTTCGACAGCGACTGGCAGAGCGCAAGCAAAGCAGCGTTCCAACTCGCGTCCGGGCCGCTGGTTTCCAACGAGCAATTCTCCGCCGGTGGCGCCACTTCAGTCCGCGGATATCTGGCTGCCGAACGCACCGGCGATGACGGCTTGCTGCTCAGCCAGGAACTGCGCACGCCGTCACTGGCCAAGTACGCCGGCACGTGGATGCAGGACTGGCGCTTCTATGCCTTTGCCGAAGGCGCGCAACTGTATCTGCGCGACGAACTGCCGGATCAGGACGCCAATTACGCCCTGGCCAGCGTCGGCCTCGGCACCCGCGCCAGCCTGAGCAAATGGCTGTCTGGCAGCCTCGACTGGGGCTACCCGCTACTCGAAGGGCCGAATACCTCGAAGCAGGAATCGCGCCTGCATTTCAACCTTCAAGCCACTTTTTAAAGGAGCACGTTCATGCAGCGCCTCATTCTTTCGTTGTTGATCTGCCTGGGCTTCGTGCTCCCGGCCACAGCTCAGGCCTGGTGGCAGGACGACTGGCACTACCGCAAACAGATCGCCGTCGACACCACGCCACAAGGCGCGGCGATCAATCAGGCCCTCGGCCGCACCGCGCTGCTGGTGCGCCTGCACACCGGCAATTTCACCTTCGATGGCGTGAAAGAGGACGGCTCTGATCTGCGTTTCGTCGCCGCCGATGACAAAACCGTGCTCAACCACCAGATCGAAAGCTTCGATGCGCTGATGGGCATGGCGTTGATCTGGGTCGATGTGCCGAATGTCGAGGGCGGTCAGCGCCAGGACATCTGGATGTATTACGGCAATCAGAAGGCCCCGGCGACTGGCAACGGCCAACTGACCTTCGATCCGAATTACACCGCGCTGTATCACTTCGATGGCGCCACCGGCACCCCGGCCAAAGACACCACCGCTTACGGCAACACTGCGCAAAGCGCCACCGGTGCGGCGATTGACGGCGTAGTAGGGCGCGCCTTGCAGTTCAGCGGCCAGCCGTTGTTGCTGCCGGCCAGTCCTTCGCTGCAACACAACGCGGGCAGCGCGTTTACCTTCAGTGCCTGGCTGCGTCTGGATCAGGCTAGTGGCGAGCAACTGATTCTCGCCCGTCGTGAGGGCGCCAACAGTTTGCTGATCGGCGCCAACCAAGGTGTGCCGTTTGTAGAAATCGATGGCCAACGTGCTGTTGCCACACAAGCGCTGAATCCGGGCCAATGGCAACATGTCGCACTGACCGCTGAAGGCTCGAAAGTGACCCTGTTCATCAACGGTCGCGAAGCTGCCACGCTCGCTCAGGCGATGCCGGCCTTCAACTCGGTCATGGCCATCGGCGCTGACGTGCACGAAGGTCCGTTCCAGCCGTTTGTGGGCGCTATCGATGAATTGCGCCTGTCGAAGGTGTCACGCCCGGCAGCGCTGTTGCTGGCCGACGCCACCTCGCAAGGCGCCGAGTCGAAACTGGTCGCTTACGGCGTCGATGAAGAGCAATCCGGGTTCGGTTTCGGCAGCCTCGGCTTCCTGCTCAACGCCGTGCCAATCGACGCCTGGGTGATCATCGCCGTGCTGGTGCTGATGATGTTCCAGTCGTGGATCATCATGCTGCGCAAGAACCGCAGCCTCAGCCGCGTGTCTGCCGCCAACGAAGACTTCCGCGTGCAGTTCGCCAAGGTCGGCACACGTCTGGAGATGTTTGCCGACGACGCGCAGCTCGCCCAACGTTTGCAGCATTCGTCGCTGTGGCGCCTGTACCTGGTGGCGGTGAAAGAGATCCGCACCCGCCGCGAGCAGGGCGCTGATACCTCGTCGGTTTCAGCGGCGACCATCGAAGCCATTCGCTGCTCCATGGACGGTGTGCGCACCCGCGAAAACCAGCAACTCAGCTCGAAACTCTCGACTCTGTCCAACGCCATCGCCGGTGGCCCGTACATCGGCCTGCTCGGCACCGTGTTGGGGATCATGGTGGTGTTCCTCGGCACGGCGATGGCCGGCGACGTCAACATCAACGCCATTGCTCCCGGTATGGCCGCCGCGTTGTTGGCCACGGCAATGGGCCTGTTCGTCGCGATCCCGGCGCTGTTTGGCTACAACCGCCTGATCACCCGCAACAAGGAAGTCAGCGCTGACATGCGCGTGTTCGTCGACGAGTTCATCACCCGTCTGGCGGAGATGCACGGCGAGAGTCAGTTCAGTGAGACGTCGCATCGCGGCCATCACGCCAACCACTCCGTACCGGCCTGAGGAGCACTGACATGGCGTCTGTAAATGCCTCCCACGACGATGACGAAGATGCCGCGGTGGACAGCATTAACATCACCCCGCTGGTCGACGTGCTGATGGTGGTGCTGGTGATGTTCATCCTCACCGCCACTGCGCAGGTCTCCGGGATCCAGATCAACCTGCCCAAGGCCAGCGCCTCGGTGTCGCTGTCCGAGGCCAAGACCAAGGCAATTTCGGTCAACGACGGCGGCCAGGTGTTCCTCGACGCCTATCCGGTGACATTGGCTGAACTGGAGGAACGCCTGCGCATCGAGAAAGCGCAGAGCCCGGATTTCCCGGTGATCGTGCGCGGCGATGCGACGGTGCAATACCAGAAAGTCATTGAAGTGCTGGATCTGTTGCGCCGGCTCGAACTGTCCCAGGTCGGTCTTGTGACCGGCAAACCGAGTCAGGGCTGAGTCATGACCGCACAACTCCCGATCGAGCCGCTGCCGGTGAAAAAACCAGCGCTGCGTTATGCGAAGTGGGGCGCCGGATTGCTGATCGGCGCGCTCGCCGCGTGGTTCCTGTGGCAGTGGGCCAACGACATGAGCGGCATCCGCCGCGAAGCGCCGAAGGTGCCGACGATCATTCCGTTGCCGCCACCGCCACCTCCGCCGCCGGAAAAACCGCCGGAGCCGGAAACCCCGGTGGAAGAGAAAGTCGTCGAGCCCGAGCCAACCCCCGAACCGGAAGAGGTCAAGCCCGAGGAAGAAGCGCCGCCATCGCCGGCGGATGATCTGGCCAACCCGATGCAAATGGACGGCGACGCGCAAAGCGGCAACGACGCCTTCAACATCGGCGCGGGCAAGGGTGGCGGCATGGCCGGGACCGGCGGCGGGCGTCTGGGCACCGGGACGTACAGCCAGTTTCTGGCGTTCACCTTCCAGCGTTTGCTGCGCGAGAACCCCGAGCTGCGCAACCTCGCGTTTTCGCTGCAGGCCGATGTCTGGCTGAGCAGCGTTGGCGAGATCACCCGGGTCGAGCTGATCAAGTCCAGCGGCAACCCCGAAATCGATACCCAGGTGCTGGCGGCGTTGCGCGGTGCCCCAGCGCTGAGCGAACGGCCACCGGCCTCCATCACTTTGCCTGTGCGCCTGTCCCTGCAAGGGCGGCGTCCGGGTTAATTCACTTATTTACGCTTTGCCAAAAGGAGTTGTGTGCAGATGATTTCCAACGTGAATCGATTGTCCCTGGCGGTCGGCATGGTCATTGCGACCCTGGTCGGTCAGGCCGTGGCAGCGCCTGCGCCCTCGGAGAACGCCACGATCAATCTGATCCGCTTGCTGGTCGAGCAGGGCATTCTGAAACAGGACAAGGCTGACGCGCTGATCGCACAGGCGCAGAACGAAGCGGCTCAGGCCAAACAGGCTGCCGCATCCACTGCCGTAGCCGCCGGACCCGTAGCCGCGCCGGGCGATGTCCGCGTGCAATATGTGCCGGCGGCGGTGCGTGACCAGATCCGCGACCAGGTCAAAGCCGAAGTCATGGCCACCGCCAAACAGGAAAACTGGGCCGCGCCCAACAGCTTCCCGGAATGGGCTGCGCGCATCAGTTTCGACGGCGACATTCGCCTGCGCAACGAATCGCGCTACTACTCGGACAGCAACAGCAACGAGATCGTCGACTTCGCCAAGCTCAACAACGGCCCGTACGACGTCAATCCGAACAGCAGCACCAATCTACCGCCGTTGCTCAATACTCGCGAAGACCGTACCAACCAGTTCCGCATCCGCGCACGGCTGGGCATGAAAGCAGAGATTTCGCCGCAATGGACCGCCGGTATTCGTATCGGCACCGGTTCGGACAACAACCCGGTGTCGACCACGCAAAACCTCGGCGGCGGTTTCGCCAAGAAGGATATCTGGCTCGACCAGGGCTACCTGAACTGGAAGCCCACGGATGAGCTGACCCTGACCGGCGGGCGCTTTGCCAACCCGTTCATGTCCACCGACATGCTCTATTCCAACGACTTGAATTTCGACGGTGTGGCAGCGATTTTCGACCACAAGCTCAATCGCGATTGGGGCGTGTTCGGCACCGTCGGCGCGTTCCCGGTGGACTACACCAACGACACCGCCAGCAGCAACGGCTTCGACAAGGAAGAGAGCGACAACAAGTGGCTTTACGGCGCGCAGATCGGCGCCAAATGGGCGATCAACAGCAACAACCGCTTGAAAGGTGCACTGGCGTACTACCGTTTCGACGACATTCAGGGCCAGCGTTCCAGCCCTTGCGAACCGTGGGCCGGCGCACCGGGCTGTGATAGCGATGGCAGCCGAGCAGCGTTTATGCAGAAGGGCAACAGCGTGTTCCTGCTGCGCGACATCACGCCGAACCCGCTCAACCCGACCACCACGCCGCAGCCGCAATTCGTTGGCCTCGCTTCCGAATTCAATCTGCTGGACTTGAACGTAATGTGGGATGCCGACCTGCCAGAAGACTTCAAACTGCGCAGCCAGGGCAACTACATCCACAACCTCGCGTACGACGAAGGCGACATGCGCAAGCGCTCGGCCGGGCAGATCGTTAACAACCTCGATAGCAACGGCGACATCGAAAGCGGCGCCAATGCGTGGATGGTGCAGTTCACCCTCGGCAGCGCGCTGGACCTGAAAAAGCAGGGCGACTGGAACATGTTTGCCGGCTACAAATACATCCAGCCTGATGCCTTGCCGGACGGTTTCAACGATTCGTCGTTCCACCTCGGCGGCACCAACGCCAAGGGTTATTTCATCGGCGGCAACTACGGTCTGGCGAAAAACGTTTACGCCACCGGTCGCTGGATGAGTACCGAAGCGGTGTACGGCGCGCCGTTCGACATCGACGTCTTGCAGCTTGAGATCAACACGCGCTTCTAAGGCGCCGGGAGAGGGTTATGAAAACGCGATTTGTGTTGCTCGGGCTCGGGCTGTTGATCGCCACTGGGGCCAGCGCTGAAGGCATGGAAGAACGCCTGCGCACGCAATTGCGCAGCACCACGCAACAGTTGCAGGCCCTGCAAAGTCAGCAGGCCCAGGCCAGCGCCGCGCAACTGGCGGCGCAAAACGAGGCCAAGGCTGCGCAGGCGCAAATCAAGCAATTGACTGCCGAACTGGCCAAGGCCAAAGGCGTTGCCGAACAGCTCGCCGGGCAGCAGCAGAGCCTGCACAGCCAGGCGCAGGCACAAGTGGCGGCCAGCACCGAGCAGACCGGTAAGTTCAAAAAGGCCTATGACGAGTTGCTGGTCATGGCCCGTGCCAAAGAGGCAGAACGGTCTAAGCTTCAAGCGCAATTGGCTGAACGTGACACACAAGTGCAGCAATGTTCAGTCAAGAATCAGCAGATGTACGGCGTCGCCAAACAGATCCTCACTGCCTACGAAAACATCGACGTGGCCGAGGTGATGAAGATCCGCCAGCCCTTCGCGGGCAGCGCCCGGGTCAAGTTCGATGAACTGGCTCAGGGGTTCGGTGACGAGCTCTACAAGACACAATTCGACGCGCCGCAAGCTGCGCTCACGCACTGATAAACAAGGAAGAAGTAATGACTCAATTGATCAGCCATGTTTCCCCACAATCCCTGACCGACGTCCTGCAAGCCGCCGGTTATCGCGTCAACCAGACTGAACAGAACGGCATCGTCCAGTTGCTCAGCGCCAGCCAGGGCATTGGTTACGCCGTGCGTTTCGGTAATCCGGCGGTGGAGCAGGGCAGCTACGTCGATTTCACCTTCAGTTGTGCGCTGCGGGTTCAGGGTGAGTTGCCGCAAGGTGTGGCCGAGCAGTGGAACGCCAGCCGTCGTTTTGCGCGCTTGTCGTTGCAGGGCGAGTTTCTGGTGATGGAAATGGACGTGGTCGTGGCGGCGGGCGTGAGCAACGATCACCTGCGCGGCAACCTGGAATTGTGGGATCGCCTGCTGCAAGAGTTCATCGTTTATCTGCGTGATTTCACCCAGAACGGCACTGCGCAGACCGCCAAAGTCGCCGTCGCCGAGCAAGAGGAAGTCGCGCTGTGAAAAAGCCTGCCATGGTGATCAGCGCCGCTGCGGTGGCGCTGTTGGTGGTGGCCGTGGCGCTGGTGGTGCGGCCGGGCAGTGACCCGGTCGCCGCCCAGCAATCGTCGTCTGTGGCGGCGGTTGCAACGGGGCCGGCGGTGGCGCGCTTGGGCAATCAGCAGGTGTCGCCTGATGAATTACAGGCGTTGCTGGCGACAGTACCGCCGGAAACCCGCGAGCAGTTGCGCGGCAATCGTGAAGCGCTGGAGCGCTGGATTCGCACGCGTCTGGCCGAGAAAGCCGTGCTGGAGCAGGCTGATGCGCAGGGATGGGCGCAGCGTCCGGAGGTTGCGCGGCAGACTCGTGCGGCGACTGAGCAGATTGTGTTCCGTGATTACTTGCGTTCGGTCAGCCAGGTGCCGGCGGATTACCCGAGTGCGGCTGAGTTGCAGCAGGCCTATGACGCTGGCAAGGCGAATTGGCAGACGCCGGCGCTGTATCGGGTCAGTCAGCTTTTCCTTGGGGTGAATGATCCGCAGACTTTGGAAACGGTGCGCAAGCAGGCGCTCGAACTGAGCAAAAAAGCCCAGGCGACGCCGGCAGAATTTGCCGCGCTGGCGACTCAATATTCGCAGGATCGCGTCACCGCTGAACGTGGCGGTGATAGCGGCCTGCAACCGTTGCAGCAATTGGTCCCGGAAGTGCGAAGCGCCGTGGCGCGGCTCAAGGTTGGCGCAGTCTCTGATCCCGTTCAAAGTGCCGCCGGGTTCCATGTGATCAAACTCACCGAACAACAGCCAGCACGCATCGCGACTTTGGATGAACTGCGCGATCAACTGACCCAGGCCTTGCGCGCCCAGCGTCAGGAACAGATCGCCCAGGCGTATCTGGACGGCATGCTCAACACCGCGACGCTGAGCATCGACGGTGCCGAACTCAACAAAGTCCTCGAGGAAAAACACTAATCCCAGTTCCACCGCTACCCCTGTGGGAGCGAGCTTGCTCGCGAAAGCGTCAGCACATTCAACATATTTGCTGACTGACACTCCGCTTTCGCGAGCAAGCTCGCTCCCACAGAGATCTATGGTGCACTCAAGACAAATACAAAGATCGACAGGGAGTCATCGATGTCATTCACCGAACCCGCAGGACGACCGGGCACCAGCGATTACCGCTGGTCACACGACAACAGCGAACCGTGGCTCGCACATGCCGCCACCATCGACAGCGACGTCGCGCAATACTTCCTGGTCAGCGCCCGCTGTGGTTGCTTCATGCAAGCCGCGCGCAGCCTCAACGTCCGTTCGACCCTGCTGCGCAAACAACTCGCGCAACTGGAGCAGGAACTGCAACACACCCTGTTCAGCTTCCAGGGCAGTGCCCTGAGCCTGACCCGCGAAGGCCAACAGCTGCAGGCCAAACTCATAGCGCTGGCCAACGAACGCAAACTCCCGGTAATCGAACAACCATTGATTCGCCTGGCTGTCGCCGAATCGATCCTCCACGACATCCTCGGCCGGGACCTCATCGCACTGCTGCGCCGCAACGCCAGCGTGCGTCTGGAAATCATCGCGCTGGACAGCGAACTGTCCCTGCGCGCGGTCAGCGCCGACGTCGTCCTCTGGCTGGCCCACGGCGAAACCCCACACCCCGGCCCGACCTTCGCCACCAGTGAACCGCAAGCGCTGGCACGTCTCGACTACCAGCCACACATCGCCAAACGCTACTCCCGCGTCACCGCGCGCCCGGACAGCCCCGACGACCTCGCCGATTTCATGCTCGTGCAATGGCAGCATGACCGGCAGATCGACAGCTTCCGGCCATGGAATGACCTGGTCGAACAGCGGTTGGCCGGGGTGGTGCAGATGCAGTCTTATGAATTGATGCTGGAGATGATTCGCTGCAGCGCGTGCATTGGGTTGTTGCCAGCGTATATGAGCCGGTTTGATCGGGGGCTGATCGCGCTACCGGGGTTGTTTAAAGAGCCGATGCAATTGCAGGCATGGCTGGCGGTCAATGCCGATTCGCAGAATGTGGCCGAAGTGCTGACCCTCACGGACCTCATTCATCACACTTTCTCCGAGCGCCACGAATGGTTTCAGTCCTGACGTATTTTCCTGTGGGAGCGAGCGTGCTCGCGAAAGCGATCTGGCCACCGGCATTGATATCAACTGATCCGACGCCAGCGGTGAGGCCCGCCCGGAAAACCACACTCCCTCTGAATGCACCCAATCCAACTGTAGGAGCTAACCTGCTAGCGAAACCGCTCGATCAACCGCTGCAAAGCCTGAATGAAAGGGCGCAAGGTAGAAGTTTCAGATCCAGCCTCAAACCCGCAACGGGATCCGCCGTCCAATACCTTCTCATGCAGGCCTCTTCAAATATTCCAGCTTGTTGATTTTATTCACGAAAAATCGGAGATCTCTCAGGGGGCGTCTTCGTCCAGCCAGGGTTTTCAGTCAGGGATGGTAATAATGCAAGTGCCCAAAGTTGACGGTGAAACGCACCCGCCCCACATCGACCCATCCAGGAGATACCATATGATTTGTCTTGTCGTAACACCATCGCATCCAGCAGGGTTAGGCTCGAATCCCGCATAAAAATTATGAATATCCTCGTATCCGTCATAATCGTCTATTGTGTTTGACGCGCGGAAGAGCGGGGTAAATCCGGGGTTTGTTTTTGCCCATGCCAGGGCCTGTGCATGGGTCATCTGCGTTTTATTCCAAAGCACCCTGCGTCTCGGGTTGTCGACTGTAATATCGATCACCTTGGTTTGACCCACTGAATCCTGAACCGTGATCGTGGCAGTACCTGTGAGGAGTCCTCTGATGTCGCCATTACCATTGACCGTTGCAATTTCAGGCCTGGATGATGTGTAGGTGATAGGGGGAATACCACCTGTAGCTTTTCTGACCGTCCGGGATAGAGAAGGTATTGCGCCGGTCGGTGTCCACGGTAATCCAGTGCCGGCGATCGACAGTGTTATCCAATATAATTTGATCGGGGAGACGTCCACTACGAGTTCGGGAACCCCAGTGAGTGATCTTGCTTCCGATTCTGCGCCCGAGCCGTCGGCAGTGGTATCGCCTATGACAACGGCTTTTTCTGATGTGGCTTCTAGCTGGCGAACTTCGATACCGTTGGGCAAAACTTTGGTCGACGTTAGTGTTAGCGCGACGGCAGATGTTTGCGGCTCATTGTTAGTCGTCATGTTCAAGCTCCTGCATTGTGTTTGGACAGGAACAATCAAAGCGCTTTAAAAGGAATTGCGCACCTGTCAGATCTGACAGGTGCGGACCGAAATCCGACGGATGGTAAGGTAGTGAGGCGGTCACGTGTTCTTGTCATTTGATGAGTCGGCGACTGAAAAATCGCTTTCGCGAGCAGGCTCGCTTCCACCATTTTTGCTCTCGCCATACGGGTCAGGTGCGGTTTAGAGTCATCAGCCACTCATCGATCAAGGAAGGATCCGCCATGCCCGACCACAACCCCGCCATCCACCTCGAACGTTTCAACGAATCACACGTAGAGGCCGTCACCGCGCTGTACAACGATCCAGCCGTGGCTCGCCAGGTGCTGCAGATGCCGTTTCAGTCCGTTGAGGTCTGGCGTCAACGGGTGATGGCGGATAACGAGCGGGCGGTAAAACTGGTTGCGCTGCATCAGGGTGTGGTGATCGGCAATCTGGGGCTGGAGGCTCATTCACGGATGCGCCGGGCGCATGCCGGCAGTTTCGGTATGGGCGTTGCGGTGGCGTGGCAGGGCAAAGGCGTCGGTTCGAAGTTGTTGGCGGCGGCGCTGGATGTCGCCGACAACTGGATGAACCTGCACCGCGTCGAACTCTCGGTTTATGCCGACAATGAGGCCGCCATCGCGCTCTACCGCAAATTCGGTTTCGAAACTGAAGGCCTGTTCCGCGACTACGCCGTGCGCGACGGGGAATGGGTCGACACCCTGAGCATGGCCCGCCTGCGCAATCGCCCGAAAACCTGACTCAGTCGCCCAGCGCGAACGCCACCGCCGACTGTGCATGCAGTTCGGTGGTGTCGAGCAGGGGCAGGGCGCTGTGTTCGGGTTTGATCAACATGCCGATTTCCGTGCAGCCGAGGATGATCGCCTGGGCGCCACGCGCGGTGAGGGATTCGATCACTCGCTGATAGATTTGTCGCGATTGATCGCTGATTACGCCGACGCAGAGTTCGTCGTAGATGATCCGGTGCACATCCTTGCGCTCGGCTTCGTCCGGGACTAACACGGTCAAGCCTTGGGCGATCAGGCGCTGCTTGAGGAAATCCTGTTCCATGGTGAATGCCGTGCCGAGCAATCCCACGGTGCGTGCGTCGATTGCCAGTGCAGCGTGTGCGGCCGGTTCAGCAATGTGCAGAAACGGAATGCTGATCGCCGCCTGAATCTGTTCGGCGACTTTGTGCATGGTATTGGTACACAGCACCACGCATTCGGCGCCACCGGCTTCAAGCCTGCGCGCAGCATCCACCAGAATCGCCGCCGCATCGTCCCAGCGCCCGGCGTGCTGGGCCTGTTCAACAGGGCCGAAGTCGACGCTGTACATCAGCAATTGTGCTGAGCGCAACGGGCCGAGACGGTCGCGGACTTGCTGATTGATGAGGCGATAGTATTCGGCGCTGGATTCCCAGCTCATGCCGCCGATCAGGCCGATGGTGCGCATTGGATGTCCTCAGGCAAATGACAGTGTCGAGCGTTCAGGTCTGCGCGGAGTTTCCTTTTGTTCACGATCCGATGCCAGCAAACAATGACTGTACTGCTGAAGTTTCACCCAAGTGTCATGGTGCTGCGTCGGGCTTGCTGCAGCTTAATCGTACGTAGCGGCTGGTATCTGCCACTATCGAGTATTGCAGGTCCTTTCCGAGGAACACCGCTATGGACGACGTACAACAACTGGGTGAGATGCTTCGTCATTACGCCGAGAGCGAAGCGCACAAGAAGCAACTGTTCGAGACGCAATCAGCCGCTTGGGCCACGCGGATTACTGCACTGTTCGGTGATATTCAGCAATGGCTGGAGCCGGTGCAGGCACCGAATCTGCTGGAGGTGAGTCGTGAGTCGTACGTTGCATTCGGGCCGAGTACACCGGTGGAAACCTCGACCTTCAAGACCGAGAAACTGAGCATTGTGATTGCCGGCAAACCGGTGGAGTTCGTGCCGGATGTGATGGGCAGTGGCGGGCAGATTTCATTGGCGGTGATGGGGTTGACGGCGGCGCGTTATGGCAGCATTTCGCTGGTGGGATTGGCGGACGGCACGTGGCAGTGGCGCAAGACCAATGGCTTGAAGGATCCGGATACTTTTGCCTTTGACGCAAACTTCCTTGCCCAGCAGTTGCGGAGCCTGATTCCGCGCGACCGTAGTTAAGATCAAGAGCTTACCCCCTCACCCCAGCCCTCTCCCCCAGGGGGGCGAGGGGGAAAGGGAGCAGACCGAGCGCTGTTCAAAACCTGAGTTCAACTTGATATTTCAGGTCGGTGTAACTCGAATAATCAACTCGGTCAGTTCCCTCTCCGCCAGTGGTCGAGGGGGAAAGAGGGCAGACCGAGTGCTGTTCAAAACCAGAGTTCGACTCGATATCTCAGGTCGGTGTAACTCGAATAATCAACTCGGTCAGTCCCCTCTCCCTCTGGGAGAGGGCTAGGGTGAGGGCAGCCCACCTGACACCCTCACATATCAAGATTCACCCACCCCGGCTTCGCCACCTCCGGCGCCACCGCTTTCACGGTTTTCCCGGTAGCCAGCTCAACCCGCCGCGCCACCTCCGGGTCATCGGCAAACGGCACCATGCTCGCCTCATCCAGGCTGTCCGCCGTCTCCCGCCGCAAGCAGTACTCCACAGCCAGCCACAGAAACACCACGCCCAACACATCAAAGAAAATCTCCATCACGAGCGGCTCCCTGCCTCAGGCGATCTGCGCTTCACGGTGGGCCAATGCCACGTCGGCAACCCGCACCGTGCGCCAGACGTTGTAAGCCATCAGCAACATCCCGGTGAGGAAGAACACCCCGCCAGCAAAGCGCACGATGAACCCTGGATGACTGGCCTGCAGCGCCTCGACAAACGAATAGGTCAGCGTGCCGTCCTCGTTGATCGCCCGCCACATCAAGCCCTGAGTGATGCCGTTGACCCACATCGAGGCGATGTACAACACCGTGCCGATGGTCGCCAGCCAGAAGTGCAGGTTGATCAGCGGCGTGCTGTACATCTGCTCGCGGCCAAACACTTTCGGCACCATGTGATAAGTCGCGCCGAAGGTGATCATTGCCACCCAACCCAAGGCACCAGCGTGCACGTGGCCGATGGTCCAGTCGGTGTAGTGGGAGAGGGCGTTAACGGTTTTGATCGCCATCATCGGCCCTTCGAACGTCGACATGCCGTAAAACGCCAGCGACAGCACGAGGAAGCGCAGGATCGGGTCGGTGCGCAACTTATGCCAGGCGCCGGACAAGGTCATCATGCCGTTGATCATCCCGCCCCAGCTCGGCGCCAGCAGGATCAGCGACATCGCCATGCCCAGTGATTGCGCCCAGTCCGGCAGTGCGGTGTAGTGCAAATGGTGCGGGCCGGCCCAGATGTACAGGGTGATCAGCGCCCAGAAATGCACGATCGATAACCGGTATGAATACACCGGCCGATTAACCTGTTTCGGCACGAAGTAATACATCATCCCGAGGAAACCGGTGGTCAGGAAGAAACCCACCGCGTTGTGCCCGTACCACCACTGCACCATCGCGTCGGTGGCGCCGGAATACACCGGATACGACTTGAACCAGTCCACCGGAATCGACAGGTGATTGACCACATGCAGCATGGCGATCACCAGAATGAACGCGCCGAAAAACCAGTTACCGACGTAGATGTGTTTGGTCTTGCGCTGCACCACGGTGGTGAAAAACACGATGGCGTAGGCGACCCAGACCACGGCCATCCACACTGCGCCGGAGAATTCGATCTCGGCGTATTCCTTGGTGGTGGTGTAGCCCAGCGGCAGGGTGACCAGCATGATCACAATCACCGATTGCCAGCCCCAGAAGGTGAACGCGGCGAGGGTGTCCGAGTACAGCCGCACCTGGCAGGTCCGCTGCACCGCGTAGTAACTGGCGGCGAATTGCGCGCTGCCGGCGAAGCCAAAAATCACCAGGCTGGTGTGCAGCGGTCTTAGACGGCCAAAGGTGGTCCACGGCAGATCCAGATTCATCTCAGGCCACACCAGTTGCGAGGCGATCAAAACACCCATAGCCATGCCCACCACACCCCAGAAAATTGTGGCAATGACGAATTGGCGGACGACCTTGTAGTTATAAGCCTGTCCGATTGTTGCTGTACTCATGGTCAGTTCATCCACGGTTGCAAAGTCTTGCCAGGCCACCCGGTCTGGCATGAGCTGCACTGTAGAAACCCCGTCAGAAACAAAACAGGCTCAGGAATCCTTGATTTGTGCGGATCAGATTTAAGGGCAGACTGCGGCGTTCTGCCGCGCCCTGATATGGTTTTTATCGCTTCAGGTGAATCTGTAACGTGCTGCGCTGCTTCGTCATAGTGCTCTGAAGAAAACTGTGGGAGCGAGCCTGCTCGCGAATGCGGTGTGTCAGCCAACAATGCAGTTGCCTGACACACCGCATTCGCGAGCAGGCTCGCTCCCACAGGAATAACTGATGAGGTGGCAGTTGCATGTATCAATACGATGATTACGACCGGGCGCTGGTGTTCGAGCGTGTTGCGCAGTTTCGCGATCAGGTCGAGCGCTTCATGGCCGGGGAATTGAGCGAAGAGGAGTTCCTGCCGCTGCGCCTGCAAAACGGCCTGTACATGCAAAAGCACGCCTACATGCTGCGCGTGGCGATTCCCTACGGCACGTTGAGCGCCGAGCAGATGCGCACACTGGCGAGCATCGCCAGTGATTACGATCGCGGTTACGGCCACTTCACCACGCGGCAGAACATGCAGTTCAACTGGATCGAACTGAGCGACGTGCCGGATATTCTCGAACGTCTGGCGCAGGTCAACATGCATGCGATCCAGACCTCCGGCAACTGCGTGCGCAACATCACTACCGAGGCTTTCGCCGGGGTCGCGGCGGACGAGTTGATCGACCCGCGTCCACTGGCCGAGATTCTGCGGCAGTGGTCGACGATCAACCCGGAATTCCTGTTTCTGCCGCGCAAATTCAAGATCGCCATCTGCTCGGCCAAACAGGATCGCGCGGCGATCATGATGCATGACATCGGTCTGTATCTTTACCCCGGTCGCGACGGGCAGATGCTGCTGCGAGTGATCGTCGGCGGTGGTTTGGGGCGCACGCCGATTCTTGGTTTGCAGATCCGCAAAGGCTTGCCGTGGCAGCATTTGTTGTCCTACGTTGAGGCCGTGCTGCGCGTGTACAACCGCTACGGCCGGCGCGACAACAAGTACAAGGCGCGCATCAAGATTCTGGTCAAGGCGCTGGGCATCGAGGCGTTTGCCAAGGAAGTCGAAGAGGAATGGCAACACCTCAAGGACGGCCCTGCGCAGTTGACCGAGGACGAATATCAACGGGTCGCCAGTGCCTTTGTGCCGCCGGTTTATCACAGCCTGGCCGACACCGATCTGGACTTCGGCACGCGCCTGGCCGAAAGCCCGGCGTTCGCCCGTTGGGTCGCGCGCAATGTACAACCGCACAAGGTGCCGGGTTACACCAGCGTGGTGCTGTCGACCAAACCGGGCATGGCGGCGCCACCGGGGGATGTCACCGCTGTGCAGATGCTGGCGGTGGCTGACTGGTCGCAGCGTTTCGGTTTTGGCGAGATTCGGATCGCCCATGAGCAGAACATCGTCCTGCCCGATGTGCCGAAAACCGACCTCTACGCGCTGTGGCAACTGGCGTGCAAGCACGATCTGGGCAGCGCCAACGTCGGCCTGTTGACCGACATCATTGCCTGCCCCGGCGGCGACTTCTGTGCACTGGCCAACGCCAAATCGATCCCGATTGCCCAAGCGATTCAGGCACGTTTCGACAACCTCGATTACCTGCATGATCTGGGCGATATCAGCCTGAACATTTCTGGTTGCATGAATGCTTGCGGCCATCACCACATCGGCAATATCGGCATTCTTGGCGTCGATAAGAACGGCAGCGAGTGGTATCAGATCACCCTCGGCGGCGCCCAAGGCAAACACAGCGCGCTGGGCAAAGTCATCGGCCCGTCGTTCAGCGCCGCTGAAGTGCCGCAAGTGATCGAGCGGATCATCGGCACCTTTGTGCGCTATCGCGAGCACGAAGAGTTGTTTGTCGACACCGTGGCGCGAATCGGAATGGAGCCATTCAAGGAACGGGTCTATCCGAAGACGCTGGAGGCCACGGCATGAACAATCTGTTGCGGCTGGAGCAGGGCGTGGCGCGGATAGTCACGGATGATCCATGGACGCTGGTACGTGAGCCTTCGACGCCAAGGCCTGACGGGTTGTTGATGTTGCCGCTGGGGTATTGGCTGGAATCACCGTCGACTCATGCGGTGTGGCTTGGCCCGGACGATGAGGTCGAAAGCCTGGTGCCGTGGTTGCGATCTCTGCCGCTGATTGCGCTGGACTTCCCGAGTTTTCGCGACGGCCGCGCTTACAGCCAGGCGTATCTGCTGCGCAGTCGGTTCGGCTGGTCAGGGGAGTTGCGCGCGATTGGCGATGTGTTGCGCGATCAGCTCAGCCATATGCGCCAGTGCGGGTTCGACAGTTTTGCGGTGCGTGAGGATAAATCGGCTGAGGATGCACTAAAGGGATTGGCCGGGATGAGCGTGCTGTATGGGCGTTCGGTAATTGAACCGCGACCGCTTTTTCGGCGGCGCTAACCCTTTGCCCGGACAGGGGAAACCCTTAGGAACCTTACCGATTGGGCATTTTTCCTTGGGTCGATGGTGGCCTTTTGGTAGAGTCGCCGTCGCCAGCGGGTTTTCGGCTGGACGATGGAACCGAAGAAGGGAGTCTGATCAGTGAGTCCGGGCAAAAAAATCCTCGGCCTCACAGCGTTGCTTTTGATGGTGACGCTGTGGGCCAGTTACTTTTATGTATTCAAGGAAAACCGCAGCGGTCAGCTTGGCGGTGTCGGCGAAAGCACCGCGTGGTGCGGCACGCCACCGTCCACCGAAGCGGCGTTGCTGGGCAAGGACCAACTGACCTTGCGCGTCACCAATAACCTGCGCGGCGAGTTCATGCTAAGCGGCTCCCTGGTGGTTTCGGAACGCACCTTCAACCGTTACGACCTGGGCCGCAACGAACTGCGCCTGCGTCTGGAACCGTTGCAGTGGTCCTACGGCGTCACACCGATCTTCCTTGAGCAGATCAAGGTCCAGCCGCTGAGCCGCAACCTGTCGGCCACCAACAAAAGCGCCTACGCCGAACTTGAACCACGGCCGATCGGAGTGCAGGGTCAAGTCACTGAATTCCCTTTCGACAACTACCGCTACGGCTATAAACCGGTGCTTTATTACCTCAAGGGCAGCGAGCGAATTGATCTGCGCTTCAAGAACATCACCACGTTGATGGAGATGTCCAATACCTTCACACCGATCCAGAAGTACAACCGTGTCGACTACATCAACGAGAACAACTCGATGATCCGCGACGAGGATTACAAAGCGTACGGGCCGCACGAATGTGCCTTCAGTGTCGAGCGCAAAGGCTCGTTCAAGGTTGTCGTGTTGTTGCTGCTGTTGGTGCTGTGCCTGCCGCTGTTGCTGGTGTTCTACCGTAATGAACCTGGGATCGACTTCCTTGCCACGCTGTTGGGCGCTGCAATCGTGCGGGTGCTGCTGATCGGGCCGGTGCAGGACTTCCAGTTGTACAACATCGATTTCCTGTTGGGTGCGGCGATTCTGCTGGTGGGGACGGTGTCGCTGATCAAGGCGATGCACATTAATAGTCGGCGGGAGATGGCGTTGCGTAGTGGTGAGACGTCGTCCTGGTAATCGGGTGAACCCTTAAGAGCCCCTCACCCTAACCCTCTCCCGGAGGGAGAGGGGACTGAATGGGGGATATTTGAGAGATACACCGACCTGAGCGATTGGCTTTGAATCCATATTCGACTCTATTTTTCAGGTCGATGTACCTCGCCATTCAACTCGGTCGGTCCCCTCTCCCTCTGGGAGAGGGTTAGGGTGAGGGAAGCCAATCTCCAGCCAATCACTTAAGCGCCGGATCCCCCATGTTCATCTTCTTCCACCCTTGCAACAGCACCTGCGCCTTCGGCTCCTGCCCACTGTCGAGATACCACTGAATCAGCGACAACCGCGCATTGCGGTTCGCCGGTTGCACCTTGAGCAAACCTTCCAGCACAGCGCACGCCTCATCGACCTTGCCGCTTTCATGCAGCGCCACCGCCAGCACATAACCGTACTGCGCGTTCTGCGGTTCCAGTTGCGCGGCTTTCTTCAGCGGTGACATGGCGTCGGCAGCCTTGCCCGCGCGGATCAGCGACAGACCTTGGGTGTGCTGTAACAGCGCCACGTCCGGATGTTGCCTGAGGCTGTCATCCAGCAACTTTTGCGATTCGGGAAGTCGGCCATTGGCCTCCAGCCACTGCACCAGCGTCACCAGCGCCGGGTAGAAATCCGGGTCGCGCTTGAGTGCCGAGCGCAGCAGACCTTCCACTTCCGAACCACGGCCACTGGCCTGATACAGCATCGCCAGATTCAGATTGGCCTCGGCACGTTCCAGCAGGCTCTTCTGCACCGCTTCATATTCGCCAATCGCCGCATCCCAATTGGCTTGCGCTGCGCCAAGACCGCCATCGCGCGCAACACTCAACAGATCCCGCGCGGCAATGATGCGTACCGCTTTCACTGGATCACCCAGCAACGGCGCCAACATCGGCGCGCGCTCCGGCGGCGGCAGGAACGCACTGATCGCCCGCACAGCACTTTCACGCACCTGAGGTGCCGGGTTCTTCAGGTCCATCGTCGCCAGTTTCAACGCCTGTTCACTCGGATACAGCGGCAACTCCGCAAGCAATGTCGAGCGCTGGATCGCTGGCAAGTTGCTGCGCTGCAACTGTTCGTACAGCGCATCAGCGGCGCCCGGCTGACCATTGCGGATAAGCCACAGGCTTTCGTCATAACGCGGTGCCTGCGGTGTAGAGGAGGCATTCCACAACTTGAACTGCGCGGTGACCTTGTCGCCAGCCTTGCCTTGGTGACAGGTCAGACACGCGTCCGGCGTGCCGAGCTTCTGCGCTCGCTCCGGGTTGGGAATGCTGAAACTGTGGTCATGGCGGAAGTCGTTGCCCATGTAGAACTTGCCGGGCATATGACAATCCACGCACTGCGAACCGGGCTGCCCCGGGGTGTGACGGGTGTGTTCAATGGAATCGTAGTTCTTCGCTTGCAGGCCTTTGCCGTCGACACCTTCGATTGAAGTCTTGCCGGCGGTGTTGTGGCATTGCAGGCACACCGCGTTGCCCGCTGCTTTCAGTTCGCTGCTGTGTGGGTTGTGGCAGTTGCTGCACCGCACACCTTTGTCGAACATTTTGCTCTGCAGAAACGAGCCATGTTCGAAGACCTCATCCTTGATCTTGCCGTCCAGCGCATACAACTCGCGGGTGAGGGTGCTCGGCAGGTAGTCGTCCATCAAGCGCTTGCCGACGGTGTAGCCATCACCCAAAGGCGCACGGCGCGCATGGCAGCGGGCGCAGGTTTCGATCTCGACGGTGGCGTTCTTGTCCTTGAGATCGACATCGAAACCCTGATGGATCAGATCAGTTTTTTTCTGCGTCCATTCCAAGTGATTTGATGCCGGCCCGTGACACGCCTGGCAACCGACGCCGAGACTGTTCCACTGACTGTTGAAGGTATTGCTAGACGCATCGAAATTGCGCTTGAAACCGGTGGTGTGGCACTCGACACACATGAAGTTGGCGTTCTGGCTTGGCTTGCTCCAGTGCAGCGGGTTCTTGAAGTTCACGCCCTGGCCGGGGTAGAGGTGGAACCAGCGGTTTTTCTCGGTATCCCACGCCACACCGAGTGCCTGCAAACGGCCTTCACCGACTTCGATCAGGTACTGCTGCAGCGGCGCGATGCCGAAAGTGTAGGCGACTTTGAAGTCGGCATTCTTGCCGTCGATACCGGGCGTGTTGACCCAGAACGCATCGACCTTGCGTGAGAAACGTGTGATCTCGTTTTCAGCTTTGAAGACGACGTTGTTGAAATCACCGAGCATCGTTTCAGCGTTCGCCGCCTGCATCGCCAATTGGTGATGTGAGCCTTGCCAGTCCTTGACCTGTTCGGAGTGGCAACCTTGACATTGTTGTTCATCCACCATGGTTGCCGGTTTGCTTGCGAGCACGGCTTGCGGCTTGGCGGGGGCGACAACGGGGGCGCTGACCGGCGCAGGTTTCACCGGCACCGAAGCCGGGCTGAACAGAAACCAGCCAATCCCCGCCACGGCGGCCAGCAGCACGCCAATGGTGATCGGGAACAGATATTTTGAGAGTGAAGATCGAGGCGAATCAGGGTCAGGTTGTGCTGTTTTATTTTTATGCTTGGGCATTGCGACTTCCGTAGTCCAGGTGCATTTGCCGTCTGGCGTGCGTTCAAGCCCGGTGCAGCTTTGCCGGATGACCGGTGTCTGTCAAATGACCGTTGTGATGCGCCGCGCAGCCTTGCGTGAATATTGTGCTTTGCAATCGCAATTACTGAGGTTTTAGCTATACCTGTAACTCCCCCAGGCAAAGTTTTCGGCCTTCTGACAGGAGTTACAGCATGAAGCTAGCAGTGATGATGGGCACACTGTGTTTTGCCACCCTCGCAGTGGTAGGTTGTTCCAGCAAAACCGTCGACCCTAAAGAGTACTCCGGCTTCCTCAAGGACTACAGCCAGCTCAAGGAGGCCAAATCCCCGTCCGGTGCCGAGGTCATGCGCTGGATCGATCCGAAGGTCGACGTCAGGAAATTCACCAGTGTGTATATCGAGCCGACCCAGCTCTACCCGAAACCGCAACCGACCGCGAAGATCTCCCAGCAAACCCTTAATGGCATTACCTCCTACTACGATCAGGCACTCAAACGTGAGATCGGCAAAGACTTGCCGCTGGCCACCGGCCCAGGCCCTGGCGTGATTGTGGTGCGTGCGGCGATCACCGCCGTGAGCAGCAAGACCGAAGGCCTGCACGCGTATGAAGTGATTCCGATCGCTCTGGTCGCCGCAGCGGTCAGCACGGCCAGCGGTATCCGCGATCAGGAAACCACTCTGGCCACCGAAGCGGTGTTCCTCGATGGCGCGAACAACAAGGTCGTCGCGCAAGTGGTGCGCAAAGGCACCGGCAAACCACTGGAAAATGATTCGCAGGCAATGAGCACTAACGACGTCAAACCCGTCATTGATGGCTGGGCCTCAGACCTGCGTCAGTCGTATCTGAAGCTCAAGGCAGCCAAGTAAACGTACGAGGCCGGATTGTCCGCGAGGACCGTCCGGCCTGTGCACACCCTCAGAAATTGGCGCGTGCCTGACGGTTGTAGTGGCTGAGCAGGGCGTCGTAGCCACGGGTGACGGCGTAGTAGTCGTCGCTCAAGCGTTGCGGTTCGGCGTGGTTCTGCCAGTCCTTGTGCAGGGTGTTCAGTGCCTCGAGATAGTGCTGCGCAGGCTCACGGATGTGGCGCCACAGCTCGCGCGCATCATCGTCTTTGTTACGGAAACCAGGCTCACGCGGGCCGATGAAAGGCCCACCGCGATTCCACGCCTGTTGCAGATCAGCGGTGGTTTCGGCCACGGCTTGCGCGGTCAGGGTGCGGTGTTTCATCCCGTCTTCCAGCAGTTCCAGTGTCTCCCGGGCCTGAATCATGTACGCCAGCAGCGACCAGTGGATCTCCTTGCCTACGCGTTCCTCAAGGAGCTTGAGCTGTTCGGGTCGCTGCGCGACGTCCAGTGGCAGTAGTTCTTTCCTCAAGGCAGTCGATGCGTTGATATAGGCATTGCTGGCGGTCTGAATTTGCGCCAGAACTCGCGGTGTCTGGTCAAACGGGACGACAAAGAAGCTCGCACTTTTATCGAGTCGAGTCGGTGGCGAAATCACCGATGCCCACTTCAGTGCTTGCGCGTAGTCACGGACTTTCTGCGACAGCGCTGGCTGGTATGCCAGCAGCTCGAGCTTTTCGTTGATATCCCGCAGGCAGGTATCCTCCTGGATGTCACGCACAGTGAACGCATCGCTGTTATCGAAATCCTGTGGCTCGGAAATATACTTTCCGAATGCATCACGGGTTGGCCGCTGATGTTCGTTTTTGTCGTAGGCGTTGCGCCAGTGCACATCGACGCGGTTGACGCAGGCGATGATCGGACTCAACGCGTTGGCCTGCGCGGTCACGGGGGATTCGCGCTGATCAAGCCACAGGTCGAGCTTCAGGAACGGTCGGGTCGCGCTCGACAGCCCCATCACCACCAGAACGACCACTACGCCGCTGACAAACATGAATCTCGACGTCATGGCCGTGCCTCCGCGGGATACCACTGTTCACGGGTGGCCGGAGCGCCGCAATCGAAAGAACTCGCCGGCAACCGGCTACACAAACGCTCCGCCCAGGGTTGCAGGCCCTGATTGCGATTGACCGTGCCTTGGCCGGCGGCCACTTTGAACACGCCCAGCACCAGCACCAGGGCGACAACCCCAAGTAGCGTCAGGCCGATTTTCGCCGGCAGGTTGGTCTTTTCCCAGGACGTGTGTGGCTTGACCTGACGGCGACGGATCAAACCCACGCAGGCCAGTGTCGCGGCATAGACGACGCCAGCGATGGGGCCGAAAAACCAGCTGAGCCCGGCCACCATCAGTGCGCAGGGAATCAGGTCGCGCAGCACGCCGAACGGCGCAGCGTCCTTGGCGAACCCCGGCCACAACCGCGCGCTGAGGCGGTCATCCAGCTGCCAATGGGTGTGCGCCAGTTCGTGAGTCAGCCAGTTGATGCCCGCAGCGATCACTCCAAACACGATCGTTGAGGTCATGACGATATTGATCAGCCCGGTGACGCGCAGCCCCAGCGGGATGAAATGAGTAAACGCACCGATCAGACAGGCCAGCACCACGCCAACGTAGGTCGGCCATTCGCCGCGTTTCAGTTCCCAGTCGCGCCAGAAGAACGCGGTGCCACCGGGCAACTCAGCGCAGACCTTCGGATGATTGGCGTACAGCGCCGAACTCAAATGTCGGCAATGTTCCCAATCTTTCTCACGCAGGCGCCGGGCCAGCGCGCGACGCTGGCTGAACGGGCCAGTGCCGAGCAACAGGCGGGCGGCGCGGTGTTCGGCAGTGGCGGGCGGCTCTTGCGCGAGCTGACGTTGTTGCGCGATAAAAATCGGTGCCTCATGGCGCGCGACCAGACGCTTCCATTCATCTTGCGGGCAACGGTTGGCCGGGCCGGAATGCCAGCCCTGGCCAGCACACACCTGTTCGAAAATTTCGGAGGACCAGTATTCGCTGTCCAACAACAGACGGCTCAGGAACAGGTTGAACCACTGCCGGTGAACTTCAGCGTCAAGCCATAGACATTGGCCGCATTGGACGTAGGCCTGTAAAAAGACGTCGCTGTCTTCGTGTTCGAGAGCGTCAGCCAACGGTCGAGTGATGCGCTGGCGTTGTTGCGTCAGCAAATGCTCGATCGATTCCTCGTCCAGTTCCAGCCGTTGCCAGGCACTGAACCAGTGATAGGTCTGCACCGCCCAATCGACCATCGGCGCTGATGTTTGCGGGTTCTCGATGCAATGCTGCAGCAGGGTCTCTTCGAGGATATGCGCGCAACCCTGCTCAACGGCGAGGGCATGGCGCTGTTGCAACTGCGCAAGGCTGGTGCCGTGCAGCGAGCGAGTTGCCTGTTGCAAGGCATCGACTTCGACCACGGTCAGGCCGGTCAAATCCCAGCTGTCGTCCTGCGCTTCGTTGTCTTCGTTGGCCTGCGCCCATTCCTTGTAATTCAGGGCTTGCTCGTAGGCGTCACGCAGGCGCTGGAAGCCCTCGGCGTCTTCGTCCGGACGGGTCTGTTTGAGCAGGGCAGCGTATTGGCGTTTGATACTGCGCGTATCGGCGTCGGCCGTGAGGCCAAGGACGGTCCAGCAACTCATTGCGTGTACAACTCCATGAAAACCTGCGACGCGGTCCAGTAATGGCACTTTGATTTTGCGCACCCTACCTGTTTCGCGTCGAAAAGTCCTCAGCCGTGGTTTATTTGCCGACGAACCAGCGGAAATACGGGTTGCCGCCATCGCCGCGCATCACCCGCCAACTGACCCTGCAAGGGGACGGCGCAGTGGCGACAGGAGCTGTCGAATGAAACGAGGCTGCGATCTTTTGATCGTGTTTTTTAAATGCAAAATCAAAAGATCGTCCGATCGCGGCCCGAGCCTTCGGCAGCTCCTACCTGTGCGTATTTCAATTCGGGATGTTTAAGGTTGTTTTGAATTTGCGGAACGTTCCCACAAGGTTTTCAGGTTGTCCGTCGGACGTCGGGTCTCTAGCCTGTGTTCGTCGCTGCCAAATCAGCGACCGGGACTGGAAACCCCGACGGGTATTAGTGGCGCGTACACGCCTTTCATAACGTATCCTTGCGCACTTCGAATGTGTGCAGTCCGTTATGGCGGCTGTGCGCGGGAGACCTTCGGGTCGACCGGGTCGCCGCTGCCCGGGTTTCCAACCTGCGTACAGCTGCCACCTCTTCGTCCGGAAACCGAATGGGGCAGCTCCAACTTTCCAGTGGAGTTACACCATGAAAAAACCAACACCCAATCCCCCAGAATCAGACGCCGACAGCACATCCCCCTACGCCTCAGTCGACAGTAAAAAACTTCACGAAGCCGCCGACCGCGCCCTCGACTACTACCTCAATCCCGCCGCCTGCATCATGTCCAGCGTCAACGAGCCGGAACCCATGTACCTCGCCAATCCCAGGTACAACACCGAATCCCTTCTAGCCAACGCCAGCGAAACCCTCGGCTCGGCCAGCGAGATGCTGATCAACTTCGCCGCGTCGCTGGAAACCTCGCACCGCAAGACCGCATTGGGGATCGCACAGGTCGTCATGCTGGGTGAACTGGCGGTGAATCAAGCCTTGGATCACGTCGAACTCAAGAACTGATCGCTCTTGAATGATCGTTTCCAAGCAGAGCGTGGGAACGATCAAAATACCCCAGACTTCGGCAGTTACAGGGGTACTGGGAATATTTACACCCTGTCAGGTTTGACAGTTGTGGATGGGCTGAACCGGGTGTCTGATGAGAGTGGAATGTCTCGTCAAACGGCAGGACGATTTAAAAATGAGGGCGATAGAAATGGCGATAACAAAGGGAACAGTCAAGTTCTTCAACGAATCTAAGGGGTATGGGTTCATTACGCCGGAGGACGGCAGCAAAGACGTATTTGCTCATTCCTCGGAAATCAAGGTTGACGGGTTCAAGACGCTCGCGGAGGGTCAGAGAGTTGAATTTGAAATTAAGGACGTTACTGGGAAAGGCCTAAGCGCGGTAAACATTCACCCTATTTAGTGGTCTGTCCGGGCAGGGATGTCGTTCCCCCGCCCGGATGTCAACTCCTTAAGACTTCTTCACCATCTCTCGGATGCGCTCTTCCTGTTCTCGCGCCTCGGGGGTGAATTCGGCGCCGAAGTCTTCTGCGGAGAATATCTGGCGGATTTCAATATCAGACTCGCCCGGCATCGGATTAGGGCAGCGCTTGACCCATTCGATGGCTTCTTCTTTCGATTTCACTTCCCAGATCCAGTAACCCGCCACCAGTTCTTTGGTCTCGATGAACGGCCCGTCGATGACCGTGCGTTTGTCACCGGAGAAATGCACGCGAGCGCCTTTGCTGCTCGGATGGAGGCCATCGCAATCGATCAGGATGCCGGCCTTGACCAGTTCTTCGTTGAAGTTGCCCATCGCGGTGATCAGCTCTTCGCTGGGCATGATGCCGGCTTCCGAATCGGCGCTGGCTTTTACAAGGATCATGAAGCGCATGGCGGTTACTCCTTGGATTGTGGGGATTCGTTGTTTAGTCGAACGAGCCAGCGGTGAATCGACAGGGTCTCTGAATAAAAGACCAGTAACACCGCAGAATCCAATGTGGGAGCGAGCCTGCTCGCGAAGAGGTCGTCACATTCAACATTTATGCTGACTGATCCAGCGCCTTCGCGAGCAGGCTCGCTCCCACATGGGGAATTGCGCTGGTTTTGTATACAATTTTTCAGGCAGGCACCCAACAATTTCCAAACAGGGCATAGGTCGTCGGACAATTTCGTGGTTAACTTCGGCCTCTTGCATGCTTTCCAATCAAAACAGCAGAAGGACTCAAGTCATGGCTCAAGTCACCCTTAAAGGCAATCCGGTTCAAGTCAACGGCCAGTTGCCACAAGCCGGTTCCAAGGCGCCAGCCTTTTCTCTGGTTGCCGGCAATCTGTCCGACGTCACCCTGAAAGACTTTGCCGGCAAGCGCAAAGTGCTGAACATCTTCCCAAGCGTCGACACCCCGACCTGCGCCACTTCCGTGCGCAAGTTCAACGCCCAAGCCAACGAAGTGGCGAACACCGTGGTGCTGTGCATCTCCGCTGACCTGCCGTTCGCTCAAGCGCGTTTCTGCGGCGCTGAAGGCCTGGAAAACGTCCAGAACCTGTCGACCCTGCGCGGTGCCGAGTTCATCGAAAACTACGGCGTGGCCATCGCTGACGGCCCGCTGAAAGGCCTGACTGCTCGCGCCGTTGTGGTTCTGGACGAAAACGACAACGTCCTGCACAGCGAACTGGTCAAGGAAATCGCCGAAGAGCCTAACTACGAAGCGGCCCTGTCCGTTCTCAAGTAAGCGCTTTTACAATTGTTAACGGCCTGGCCCTGTCCAGGCCGTTTTCATTTGTGTATCAGTGTTTTGCCTCACAGCTTGAAACGTAAGTTCAAGGTAAATTGCCGGTAAAGCTGCTTTGCTATTTCTCCATCAGTGCTTATCGTTCAGCCTCCCGTAAAAGAAGCCCACGCGCCCAATGGTTAATCACTCCATGCAATCGTCCCCCCGTAATTCCCGTCGCTGGCTGATCAGCCTGCTTGTCTTGTTGGTGATCGCCGTCCTGTGCTGGAAATTCTGGCCCGCCGGTTCCGCCCACAAAGAGGGCGCTGACAAGGCGGCAGCCGGGCACACCGGGCGTTCGGGGATGATGCGGCCGGGCTTCGGTGGCGGCACCGGGCCGATTCCGGTACGCGTGGCGCCGGCGGTCACCGGCGACTTCCCGCTGTACTACAAGGCGCTGGGCACGGTGACGGCGCTCAACACCATTAATGTGCGCAGCCGGGTGGGCGGCGAATTGGTGAAAATCAATTTCGAAGAAGGGCAGATGGTCAAGGCTGGCGACCTGCTGGCAGAGATCGATCCACGTCCATACCAGAACGCCTTGCTGCAGGCCGAAGGCACGTTGCTGCAGAATCAGGCGCAACTGAAGAACGCTCAGGTCGACGTCGAGCGTTATCGCGGTTTGTACAAAGAGGACAGCATCGCCAAACAGACGCTGGACACCGCCGAAGCGCTGGTCGGTCAGTATCTGGGCACGGTCAAGACCAATCAGGCCGCGGTCAACGACGCCAAACTCAATCTCGAATTCACCAAAATCCGCGCGCCGATTGGCGGTCGCGTCGGCCTGCGTCAGGTCGATGTTGGCAACCTCGTCACCGCCAACGACACCACGTTCCTCGCGGTGATCACCCAGACGCAACCGATCAGCGTGGCCTTCACATTGCCGGAAAACAGCCTCGAAACCGTGCTCGCCCGCTATCGCAGCGGCGCCAAGTTGCCGGCCGAAGCATGGGATCGCGGCGACACCAAGCTGCAAGCCACCGGCGTACTGCAAAGCCTCGACAACCAGATCGACGTCGCCACCGGCACCCTGAAGTTCAAGGCCCGCTACGAAAATCGCGATCAGGCATTGTTCCCCAACCAGTTCGTCAACGTGCACTTGCTCGCTGACACGCTGAAAGGTGTGGTACTGGCACCGTCGGCAGCGATTCAGTTTGGCACCAACGGCACCTTCGTCTATGCACTGGACGGCGACAAGAAGGTCACCATTCGCCAACTGAAGATCGGCGCCAGTGATGGTGAAAACACCGTCATTACCGAAGGTCTTGCCGCCGGCGATCGTGTGGTACTGGAAGGCACCGACCGGCTGAAAGAAGGCAGTGAAGTGGAAGTGGTCAACGACAGCAATCAAGTGCCGACCACCCCGACTGAACACCTGCAAGGCAAATCCGCCGCCAACGCGCCGGATGCTGCCGTGACCGACAAGGCCAAGAAGGGCGCATGAACATTTCGCGGCTGTTCATCCTCCGACCGGTAGCCACTACCCTGAGCATGCTGGCCATTGTACTGGCCGGCCTGATCGCTTATCGCTTGCTGCCGGTATCCGCGTTGCCGCAGGTCGATTACCCGACCATCCGCGTCATGACCTTGTATCCCGGCGCGAGTCCGGACGTGATGACCAGTGCGGTGACCGCACCGCTGGAACGCCAGTTCGGGCAGATGCCGGGCCTGACGCAAATGGCCTCGACCAGTTCCGGCGGTGCGTCGGTGCTGACCCTGCGTTTCAGTCTCGACATCAACATGGACGTCGCCGAGCAGCAGGTACAAGCCGCGATCAACGCCGCGACCAATCTGCTGCCGACCGATTTGCCAGCGCCGCCGGTGTACAACAAGGTCAACCCGGCGGATACCCCGGTACTGACTCTGGCGATCACCTCGAAAACCATGCTGCTGCCCAAACTCAATGATCTGGTCGATACGCGCATGGCGCAGAAAATCGCCCAGATCAGCGGCGTCGGCATGGTCAGCATTGCCGGCGGTCAGCGTCAGGCCGTGCGCATCAAGGTCAACCCGGAAGCGTTGGCCGCCAATAGCCTGAACCTGTCGGACGTGCGTACCTTGATCGGCGCCTCCAACGTCAACCAGCCGAAAGGCAACTTCGACGGCCCGACGCGGGTGTCGATGCTCGACGCCAACGATCAACTGACCTCGCCCGAGGACTACGCCAACCTGATTCTCGCCTACAAAAACGGCGCGCCGCTGCGGCTCAAGGATGTGGCGGAAATCGTCGATGGCGCCGAAAACGAACGCCTCGCCGCGTGGGCCAACCAGAATCAGGCGGTATTGCTGAACATCCAGCGTCAGCCGGGTGCCAACGTGATCGAGGTGGTCGACCGCATCAAGGCGCTGCTGCCGAGCATCACCGACAACCTGCCGGCCGGCCTCGATGTCACCGTGCTGACCGACCGTACGCAGACCATCCGCGCCTCGGTCACCGACGTGCAACACGAATTGCTCATCGCCATCGCGCTGGTGGTGATGGTGACGTTCCTGTTCCTGCGCCGCGCCAGTGCGACGATCATTCCCTCAGTGGCCGTGCCGCTGTCGCTGATCGGCACCTTTGGCGTGATGTATCTGGCCGGGTTCTCGGTCAATAACCTGACCCTGATGGCCCTGACCATTGCCACCGGTTTTGTGGTCGACGACGCCATCGTCATGCTCGAGAACATCGCGCGCTTCATCGAAGAGGGCGACAGCCCGATGCAGGCCGCGCTCAAAGGCGCCAAGCAGATCGGCTTCACCCTGATCTCCCTGACCCTGTCGCTGATTGCGGTACTGATTCCGCTGCTGTTCATGGCCGACGTGGTCGGGCGCTTGTTCCGCGAATTCGCCATCACCCTGGCGGTAGCAATCCTGATTTCGCTGGTGGTCTCACTGACCCTGACGCCGATGATGTGCGCGCGTCTGCTCAAGCGTGAACCGGAAGCACATGAGCAGGGCCGTTTCTACCGTGCCAGCGGTGCTGTCATCGACTGGATGATCGCCGAATACGGGCGGATGCTGCGCTGGGTACTCAAGCACCAGCCACTGACCCTGCTGGTGGCTATCGGCACACTGGCGTTGACCGTGTTCCTCTATATGGTCGTGCCGAAGGGCTTCTTCCCGGTACAGGACACCGGGGTGATTCAGGGCATTTCCGAAGCGCCGCAGTCGATTTCCTTCGCGGCGATGGGCGAGCGTCAACAGGAACTGGCGAAAATCATTCTCGAAGATCCGGCGGTGCAGAGCCTGTCGTCCTACATCGGTGTCGACGGCGATAACGCCACGCTCAACAGCGGGCGCTTGCTGATCAACCTCAAGCCCCACGGCGATCGTGATCTGAGCGCCACTGAAGTGATTGCGCGCCTGCAACCGCAACTGGACAAACTGGTCGGCATCCGTCTGTTCATGCAGCCGGTGCAGGACCTGACCATCGAGGACCGCGTCAGCCGTACGCAATATCAGTTCAGCATGTCTTCGCCGGACTCCGAACTGCTCAGCCAGTGGAGCGGCCGTCTGGTCGAAGCGCTGGCCCAGCGTCCGGAACTGACTGACGTTGCCAGTGATTTGCAGGACAAGGGTTTGCAGGTCTATCTGGTGATCGACCGCGATGCGGCGTCACGCCTTGGCGTCTCGGTGGCGAACATCACCGATGCGCTGTACGACGCTTTCGGCCAGCGGCAGATCTCGACGATTTACACCCAGGCCAGCCAGTACCGCGTGGTGCTGCAAGCGCAGGCCGGGGAGAGGATCGGCCCGCAGGCGCTGGACCAGATTCACGTCAAGACCACCGATGGCGCGCAGGTACGTCTGTCGAGTCTGGCCCACGTCGAAGAACGTCAGGCGCAACTGGCGATCACCCATATCGGCCAGTTCCCGGCGGTGATGATGTCGTTCAACCTGGCGCCCGGTGTAGCGCTGGGGCATGCGGTCGACGTTATCGAGCAGGTGCAGCAGGACATCGGCATGCCGGTCGGCGTGCAGACCCAGTTCCAGGGTGCAGCGGAAGCCTTCCAGGCGTCGTTGTCGAGCACCTTGCTGCTGATTCTGGCGGCGGTGGTGACCATGTACATCGTGCTCGGCGTGCTGTACGAGAGCTACATTCACCCGATCACCATTCTGTCCACCTTGCCGTCGGCAGCGGTGGGTGCTTTGCTGGCGCTCCTGCTCAGTGGCAATGACCTGGGCATGATCGCGATCATCGGCATCATTCTGTTGATCGGTATCGTGAAAAAGAACGCGATCATGATGATCGACTTCGCCCTCGATGCTGAACGCACCCAAGGCATGGCGCCGGAGCAGGCGATCTATCAGGCGGCGCTGCTGCGCTTCCGGCCGATTCTGATGACCACACTGGCGGCGCTGTTTGGTGCGGTGCCGTTGATGCTCGCCACGGGGTCCGGGGCTGAACTGCGTCAGCCGCTGGGTCTGGTGATGGTCGGCGGTTTGCTGGTGAGTCAGGTGCTGACGCTGTTCACCACACCGGTGATCTACCTGTATTTCGACCGCCTCGGTCGGCGCTTTGGCAAGACCAATGCGGATGCCGAAGAGGTGTCGGTATGACCCTGCATGCACAACGAATTCCTTGTGGGAGCGAGCTTGCTCGCGAAAGCGGCCAATCAGTCGACGTCTACGTTGAATGTCAAAATGCATTCGCGAGCAAGCTCGCTCCCACAGGTTTGTGTGGTGATGCAGGGAACGGCGGTCAATGAACCTCTCCGGTCCTTTCATCAAGCGCCCGGTAGCGACGATGCTGTTGAGCCTGGCGATCATGCTACTGGGTGGTGTGAGTTTCGGCCTGCTGCCTGTAGCGCCGCTACCGCAGATGGACTTCCCGGTGATCGTCGTGCAGGCGAGCCTGCCCGGTGCCAGTCCGGAGGTCATGGCGTCCACCGTGGCGACGCCGCTGGAGCGCTCGTTCGGCGCGATCGCCGGCGTCAACACCATGAGCAGCCGCTCCAGTCAGGGTTCGACCCGGGTCATTCTGCAATTTGACCTCGACCGCGACATCAACGGTGCCGCGCGGGAAGTACAGGCAGCAATCAACGCTTCGCGCAACCTGCTGCCGAGTGGCATGCGCAGCATGCCGACCTACAAGAAGGTCAACCCGTCACAGGCGCCGATCATGGTGCTGTCGCTGACCTCCGATGTGCTGGAAAAAGGCCAGCTCTACGATTTGGCCTCGACCATTCTGTCCCAGAGCCTGTCCCAGGTGCAGGGCGTTGGCGAAGTGCAGATCGGCGGCAGTTCGCTGCCGGCGGTGCGCATCGAGCTCGAACCGCAGGCCCTGAACCAGTACGGCGTGGCGCTCGACGATGTACGCAAGACCATCGCCGATGCCAACGTGCGCCGGCCCAAGGGTTCGGTCGAGGATGGTCAGCGCTTGTGGCAGATTCAGGCCAATGACCAGCTGGAAAAAGCCAAGGATTACGAATCACTGATCATCCACTATGCCGACGGCGCGGCGTTGCGCCTCAAGGACGTGGCCAAGGTCAGCGACGGTGTCGAAGACCGCTACAACAGCGGTTTCTTCAACGATGACGCGGCCGTGCTGCTGGTGATCAACCGCCAGGCCGGCGCCAACATCATCGAGACGGTCAACGAGATCAAAGCGCAGTTGCCGGCCCTGCAAGCGGTGTTACCGGCCAGCGTGAAATTGAATCTGGCCATGGACCGTTCGCCGGTGATCAAAGCCACCCTGCATGAAGCCGAGATGACCTTGCTGATTGCCGTGGCCCTGGTGATTCTGGTGGTGTTCCTGTTCCTTGGAAACTTCCGCGCCTCGCTGATTCCGACACTGGCCGTGCCGGTGTCGCTGGTCGGCACCTTTGCGGTGATGTACCTCTATGGCTTCTCGCTGAACAACCTGTCGCTGATGGCGCTGATCCTGGCCACCGGGCTGGTGGTGGACGACGCCATCGTAGTGCTGGAGAACATTTCCCGGCACATCGACGAAGGCGTCAAACCGATGCAGGCCGCGTACCTCGGGGCCAAGGAAGTCGGTTTTACCTTGCTGTCGATGAACGTTTCGCTGGTGGCGGTATTCCTGTCGATCCTGTTCATGGGCGGGATTGTCGAAAGCCTGTTCCGCGAGTTTTCCATCACCCTGGCGGCGGCCATTGTCGTCTCGCTGGTGGTTTCCCTGACGCTGACGCCGATGCTCTGCGCCCGCTGGCTGAAGCCGCACACGCCGGGGCAGGAGAACCGTCTGCAACGCTGGAGCCGCCGCACCAACGACTGGATGGTTGGCAAATACGCCAGCAGCCTCGACTGGGTGTTGCGCCATCGTCGTCTGACCTTGCTCAGTCTGCTGATCACCGTTGGCGTGAACGTCGCGCTGTACGTGGTGGTGCCGAAAACCTTCATGCCGCAGCAGGACACTGGCCAGTTGATCGGTTTCGTGCGCGGTGACGACGGTCTGTCGTTCAGCGTGATGCAGCCGAAAATGGAAATCTTCCGCCGTGCCGTGCTCAAGGACGAAGCAGTGGAAAGTGTCGCCGGGTTCATCGGTGGCAGCAACGGCACCAACAACGCCTTCATGCTGGTACGTCTGAAGCCGATCAAGGAACGCCAGCTCAATGCGCAGAAAGTCATCGAACGCCTGCGCAAGGAAATGCCCAAGGTCCCCGGTGCACAATTGATGCTGATGGCCGATCAGGATCTGCAATTCGGCGGCGGCCGCGAGCAGACCACATCGCAGTACAGCTACATCCTGCAAAGTGGCGATCTGGGCGAGTTACGCAAGTGGTATCCAAAAGTGGTTGCCGCGTTAAGGGCGTTGCCTGAGCTGACCGCGATCGATGCGCGCGAAGGCAAGGGTGCCCAGCAGGTGACGCTGATTGTCGATCGCGATCAGGCCAAACGCCTCGGTGTCGACATGGACATGGTGACTTCAGTATTGAACAACGCCTACAGCCAGCGGCAGATTTCGACGATCTACGACAGCCTCAACCAGTATCAGGTGGTGATGGAGGTCAATCCGAAATACGCCCAGGACCCGGTGACGCTCAAGCAAGTGCAGGTGATCACCGCTGACGGTGCGCGGGTGCCGCTGTCGACTTTCGCTCATTACGAAAACAGCCTGGAGGACGACCGCGTCAGCCACGAAGGCCAGTTTGCCTCCGAAGACATTTCCTTCGACATGGCCGAAGGCGTGACGGTGGAGCAGGGCAGTGCTGCCATCGAGCGGGCGATTGCCAAGGTTGGCCTGCCGGAAGATGTCATCGCGAAAATGGCTGGCACGGCCGACGCTTTTGCCGCGACGCAAAAGAGCCAGCCGTTCATGATTCTGGGTGCGCTGCTGGCGGTGTATCTGGTATTGGGCGTGCTGTATGAAAGCTACATTCATCCGCTGACGATTCTGTCGACCCTGCCGTCGGCCGGGGTCGGCGCGTTGCTGTCGATCTATGCGCTGGGCGGCGAGTTCAGCCTGATCTCGTTGCTCGGGCTGTTCCTGCTGATCGGCGTGGTGAAGAAAAACGCCATTCTGATGATCGACCTTGCGCTGCAACTGGAGCGTCATCAGGGCCTGTCGCCGTTGGAGTCGATTCGCAGTGCCTGTCTGCAACGTCTGCGGCCGATTCTGATGACCACGCTGGCTGCGATTCTCGGTGCCTTGCCGTTGCTGCTCAGCCGGGCCGAAGGCGCGGAAATGCGCCAGCCGTTGGGCCTGACCATCATCGGTGGGCTGATTTTCAGCCAGGTGCTGACGCTTTACACCACACCTGTGGTTTACCTCTATCTCGACAAGCTGCGCCATCGTTTCAACAAATGGCGTGGCGTGCGCACTGATGCCGCTCTGGAAACTCCGCTATGACTGACCGTTCGCTTTTCAATCTGGCCACTGTTCGCGGCTTGCGTCTGCTGAGCCTGTCGCTGTGCGTGGCGATGCTCAGTGCTTGCGCTGTCGGCCCGGACTATCAGCGTCCGCAGACCGCTGAAATTGCCCAGTACAAGGAAGCCGAGGGCTGGACCCAGGCCAACCCGAGCGATTCGCTGGCCCGGGGTGCGTGGTGGGAGTTGTACGGCGATCAGCAGCTCAACGGCTTGATCGAACGCCTGAACAATGCCAACCAGACCGTCGCGCAGTCGGAAGCTCAGTACCGGCAAGCGCAGGCTTTGGTGCGCAGCGCTCGCGGGGCGTTTTACCCGAGTGTCGATCTGAGCTTGGGTAAAACCCGCTCCAGCCAAGGCACTGGCAGCAGCAGTTCGAGTCTGAGCAGTTCCTCCAGCGGCATCCGCGACACCTACAACGCTGAGCTGGGCGTCAGTTGGGAAGCCGATGTGTGGGGCAAGTTGCGCCGTGGGCTTGAGGCTGACGAGGCCAGCGCCCAGGCCAGCTTTGCCGATCTGGCGGCGATGCGCCTGAGTCAGCAGTCGGAGCTGGTGCAGAACTACCTGCAATTGCGCGTGATCGATCAGCAAAAACGTTTGCTCGAAGCCACGGTTGCCGCTTACGAACGCTCGCTGAAAATGACCCAGAACCAATACCGCGCGGGCGTTTCCGGGCGGGATGCGGTGGCCCAGGCGCAGACGCAACTGAAAAGCACCCAGGCCGATCTGGTCGACCTGATTTGGCAGCGTGCGCAGTTTGAAAATGCGATTGCGGTGCTCACCGGTCAAGCGCCGGCGGATTTCAACATTGCTGAAGTGCAGACCATTCCGAAGCTGCCGCAGGTGCCATTGAGCCTGCCCTCGCAGTTGCTGGAGCGTCGCCCGGATATTGCTTCGGCCGAGCGCTCGGTGATTGCCGCCAACGCCAACATCGGCGTGGCCAAAGCCGCGTATTACCCGGATCTTAGCTTGAGTCTGAGCGGCGGCTACAGCAGCAGTACCTCGCAGAACCTGATCAGCCTGCCTAACCGCTTCTGGTCGGTGGGGCCGAAACTGGCGCTGCCGCTGTTCGACGGTGGCATTCGTTCGGCAGAAGTTGACCGCACTGAAGCGGTGTACGACCAAACCGTGGCCAAGTACCGCCAGACCGTGCTCGACGGTTTCCGCGAGGTGGAAAACTATCTGGTGCAGCTCAAGGTGTATGAAGACGAAGCGGCGGTGCGCCAGGAAGCGCTCGATGCGGCCCGCGACTCACTGCGCCTGACGGAAAACCAGTACAAGGCCGGGCTGATTGCTTACATCGATGTGGTGGTGGTGCAAGCCACGGCGTTGAGCAACGAGCGCAGCGTGCTGAACATTCTGCAAAGCCGCTTGATTGCCAGCGTGCAATTGATTGCCGCGCTGGGCGGCGGTTGGGATGGGCAACTGGACGTGAGCAACTCCAACTGATTCCATGCCCCTTGTAGGAGCTGCCGGAGGCTGCGATCTTTTGATTTTGCTGTTAACGACAAGATCAAAAGATCGCAGCCTCCGGCAGCTCCTACAGGTATGTGTTTCAGTTTTGAGCAAAGCTGTGAACGCCGCGCCAGAGCCTTGTCGGACGATCGAACAAGCGTTTCATCGGCTTGATGGCCAATTGCTTACTTTATCAGTGCGTTCTTCTGCGCAATCAGTACAATCGCCGCATTTGCCCGACCGAGAATGGACGCAATCCGCGTTGGGTGGCCACGAGAAATCCCATGCTCATCGGTAGTTATTCCTCCACCCTGGTTTTCATTTCGTTGTGCGTGGCGATTCTCGCTTCCTACACCGCGCTCGACCTCACCGGTCGCATCGCCACCGCCAAGGGCCGTGCGGTGCATTTCTGGACGGCGGGGGGAGCGTTCGCCATGGGCATCGGCGTCTGGTCGATGCATTTCATTGGCATGCTCGCCTTCAAACTGCCGATCGATCTCGGCTATGACATAAGCCTGACCGTACTGTCGCTGCTGATCGCCGTGTTGTCCTGCGGGTTCGCCCTGTGGCTGGTCAGCCAGCCGAAACTGCCAATGCTGCAACTGGCGTTTGGTGCGTTGATCATGGGCAGCGGGATCAGCGCCATGCATTACACCGGCATGGCGGCGATGCGCATGACGCCCGGCATTGATTACGACCTGACGCTGTTTGGCGCCTCGTTGCTGATCGCCGTTGGTGCGTCGGCGGCGGCGCTGTGGATCGCCTTTCGCTTGCGTCAGCATTCCCCCTATGTGCGGCTGATTCGCGGCGGCGCGGCGATCATCATGGGCATCGCGATTGTCGGCATGCATTACACCGGCATGGCTGCTGCGCAATTCCCTGATGGCAGTTTCTGTGGCGCCACCGTCAATGGTTTGAAAGGCAATGGCCTCGACAGCCTGGTGTTGATTACCACGTTGGCGGTGCTGTCGATTGCCTTGCTGACCTCGATTCTCGACGCGCGCCTCGAAGCGCGTACGGCTGATCTCGCGCACTCGTTGACCGTGGCTAACCGCGAACTCACCCAACTGGCCCTGCACGACACCCTGACCGGGCTGCCCAACCGTATGCTGCTGGACGATCGCATTAATCAGGCGATGAAAAAGGTCGAAGAGCAGGGCGGCTGTTTTGCCTTGATGTTCATCGATCTGGACGGCTTCAAACCGGTTAACGATGCGTTTGGTCATCACATGGGCGATCAGTTGCTGCGCGAAGTCGGCGTGCGTCTGCGTGAAGACTTGCGTAGCCTCGACACCCTCGCGCGGATCGGCGGCGATGAGTTCGTCCTGCTGGTGCGTCTGACTGAGCCGAACGACGCGCTGGGGCTGGCGGCCCGTCAGGTCGGCTTGATCGCGCAATCGTTCCGCGTCGCCGAGCATGACTTGCAGATCTCCGCCAGCGTCGGCATCGCCCTGTATCCGGGCAATGGCCAGAACGCGCAGGAACTGCTGATGAACGCCGACGCAGCGATGTACCACGCCAAGGGCGGCGGCAAAAACGGCTACAGCTTTTTCGATGCGTCGATGAACAACAACGCACGCAAGCAGTTGCAGTTGTTGCAGGATCTGCGCGCGGCACTTGAGCACAGCCAGTTCAGCTTGCATTACCAACCCAAGTTCGACGCCGCCAACGGCCGTCCGGTCGGCGCTGAAGCGCTGTTGCGTTGGCAGCATCCGACCCACGGCATGCTGATGCCGGACAAGTTCATCGAACTGGCCGAGAAAACCGGTCTGATCATTCCGATCGGTGAATGGGTGCTCAACGAAGCCTGCCGGCAGATGCGCGAGTGGTATGTGCTCGGTTACACCGATTGGCGCATCGCGGTGAACCTGTCGGCGTTGCAGTTTTGCCACGCAGGGCTGGTACGCAGCGTGGCCAAGGCGCTGGCCACCCACCACTTGCCGGCTAACAGCCTGACCCTGGAAATCACCGAGACCACGGCGATGAGCGATGCCGATGCCAGCATGACGGTACTGCAGGAGTTGTCGGACATGGGCGTCGATCTGTCGATCGATGACTTCGGCACCGGCTATTCCAGCCTGATGTATCTCAAGCGCTTGCCGGCCAACGAGCTGAAGATTGATCGTGGGTTTGTGCGCGATCTGGAACATGACAGTGACGATGCGGCGATTGTTTCGGCGATTGTTGCGCTGGGGCAGGCGCTCGGTTTGCGCATTGTCGCTGAAGGTGTTGAAACCGGGGTGCAGCAGGCGTTCTTGACGCAGTTGGGGTGTGATTCGCTGCAGGGGTATCTGCTGGGGCATCCGATGCCGGCGGAAAAATTCATGCAGGATATTGCGCGGGGTGAGCAGTTAGCGGTGGTCTGATCGACCGCGTTATCGTTCTTCGCGAGCAGGCTCGCTCCCACAGGGGGGCGGCGTGGAGCACAAATCCAGTGTGGGAGCGAGCCTGCTCGCGAAGGCGTCGGGGCAGACGCAACAGACCTCATGCAAAACCCGCCAATGGCGGTTATTCTTCCCCCCGACTGTTACGTGTGCATTGGGGGAGAAAGGCCAGCATGGATAAAGTCATTGTGATCACCGGTGGCGGGCGCGGGATTGGCGCCGCTACGGCGCTGTTGGCTGCCGAGCAAGGCTATCGGATCTGCATCAACTATCAGTCGGATGAACAGGCCGCGCAAAGCGTGCTGGAACAAGTCCGTGCCTTGGGTGCACAGGCCATCGCCGTGCGCGCCGATGTCAGTATTGAAGACGAAGTGATCGCGCTGTTCCAGCGGGTCGACACCGAGTTGGGCCGGGTCACCGCCTTGGTGAACAATGCTGGCACCGTCGGACAAAAGTCGCGAGTCGACGAAATGTCCGAATTCCGTATCCTCAAGATCATGAAAACCAATGTCCTGGCGCCGATCCTCTGCGCCAAGCACGCGATCCTGCGCATGTCGCCCAAGCACGGCGGGCAGGGCGGCAGTATCGTCAATGTGTCATCGGTGGCTTCGCGTCTCGGCTCGCCGAACGAATACGTCGATTACGCCGCGTCCAAAGGTGCGCTCGACACCTTCACCATCGGTTTGTCCAAGGAAGTGGCGGGTGAAGGGATTCGGGTCAACGCGGTGCGCCCGGGTTACATCTATACCGATTTCCATGCCTTGAGTGGCGATCCGGATCGAGTCAGCAAGCTCGAGTCGGCGATTCCGATGGCCCGCGGCGGGCGGCCGGATGAGGTGGCGGAGGCGATTGTCTGGTTGTTGTCAGACAAGGCGTCGTATGCGACGGGGACGTTTGTTGATTTGGGGGGTGGGCGTTAATCGCCTGGATTTGTTTCGATAGCACCGCCCCCTTCGCGAGCAAGCTCGCTCCCACATTGGATGTGTGAATGGCACAGAACCCATGTGGGAGCGAGCTTGCTCGCGAAGAGGCCAAAATAAACACCATCTATCTGTCAGAACGACCGCACAATCCGCCCCAACGTCTCCATCGCCTTCTCCGAATCCTCAGTCCAAGGACTGCCATAGTTCAGACGAATACAATTCCTGAACCGCTGCGTCGGCGAGAAAATCGGCCCCGGCGCGATGCTGATACCTTGCGCCAGTGCCATCTGGAACAACTTCAACGAATCCATCTGCGGCGGCAATTCCAGCCACAAGAAGTAACCGCCCGCCGGTTGGCTGACCCGCGTCTGCGCCGGGAAGTAGCGGGCGATCGCCGCAAGCATCGCGCTTTGCTGTTCTTCCAGCGCATAACGCAGTTTGCGCAAATGCCGGTCGTAGCCGCCGTGTTGCAGATAGTCGGCGATCGCCGCTTGCGCCGGCATCGAGGCACACAGCGACGTCATCAGTTTCAGTCGTTCGATTTTCTGCGCGTAACGCCCGGCGGCGACCCAGCCGATGCGGTAGCCGGGGGCCAGGCTCTTGGCGAACGAGCCGCAGTGCATCACCAGGCCTTCGGTGTCGAAGGCCTTGGCCGGTTTCGGTGCCTGCTGGCCGTAATAGAGTTCGGCGTAGACGTCGTCTTCGATCAGCGGCACCTGATGGCGGCGCAGCAGTTCGACCAATTCCTGTTTCTTCGCTTCGGGCATGGTCGCGCCCATCGGGTTCTGGAAACTGGTCATGCACCAGCAGGCCTTGATCGGGTGGCGTTCCAGGGTTTGCGCGAGCACGCCGAGGTCGATGCCATCGCGCGGGTGCACGGGAATTTCCACGGCTTTGAGTTTCAGCCGTTCCAGTACTTGCAGGCTGGCGTAGAACGCCGGGGCTTCGATGGCCACCAGGTCACCGGGTTCGGTCACGGCTTGCAGGCACAGGTTCAGCGCTTCGAGGGCGCCGTTGGTGATCAGCAGTTCTTCCATCGGCAGCATCAGGCCGCCGACCATGTAGCGCAGAGCGATTTGCCGGCGCAGTTGTGGATTGCCCGGCGACATGTCGGTGACGACCATGCGCGGGTCCATCTCGCGCGCGGCACTGGCCAGCGAGCGTGACAGGCGTTGCAGCGGGAACAGCGTCGGGCTGGGGAACGCTGAGCCGAAGGGGACGGTGCTCGGGTCCTTGATCGAATCGAGGACCGAGAACACCAGTTCGCTGACGTCGACTTCGGTGGAGTCGTTGACGTGGCTGCTGATCACCGGCTCGGAGAACGGGCTCGGCGCGTGGGTGTTGACAAAGTAGCCGGAGCGCGGGCGTGCGCGGATCAGGCCACGGCGTTCAAGCAGGTAATAGGCCTGGAACACCGTGGACGGGCTGACACCGTAGGTCTGGCTGGCGTAGCGCACCGAAGGCACGCGCTGGCCGGGGCCAAGGACGCCGGAGCGGATCAGTTCAGCGATGTCGTCGGCGAATTTTTCGTAGCGTTTCATCGAGTACCTTGGTGCTGGTGTTATTGAGGTGTGTCAGGGAGGAGGCCCTCACCCTAGCCCTCTCCCAGAGGGAGAGGGGACTGATTGGGGGATGCTTGTGAACTACACCGACCTGAAAGTGCTTTGCTGAATCTACAATCGACTCAGCCTGAAAGTGTTTTGCTGAATCCATAATCGATTCGGCTTGAAAGTGCTTTGCTGAATCCATAATCGACTCGGTCTCTCAGGTCGATGTATAGCGACAGACACCTCGGTCGGCCCCCTCTCCCCCTGGGAGAGGGCTGGGGTGAGGGAGCGGATTCTAAGGGATCAACGATTCATCGGCGCCACAAACCTGCTCTTCGCCACGCTGTAAATCTCAGGCTCATCGCTGTCGGCAATCTTGAAGCTCAAGGTCTGCGAGCTGCTGGTCGGGCGTTCCGTGGTCATCGCCACCGACACCGGCACATCGACAATCTCCCCCGGCGCCAGGCTCAGCTCGGTCTTGCCTTGCAGCTGGAAGCCATCGCCCTCCACCAGTGTCAGGTTGTAATCCTGGCGCTGCTGGGTCTTGTTGATGACTTTCAGTGTGTAGATGTTTTCGATCTGGCCCTGACCGTTCTCGCGGAACAAGCCGCGATCCTTGGTCACGTCCAGCGAGACCATCGGCCGCTCGACCAACGCCAATGCCAATGCGCCGATCATCGCCACCAGCACCACGGTGTAACCGATCAAACGCGGACGCAGCAGATGGGTCTTGCCACCCTGCAATTCGCGCTCGGAACTGTAGCGGATCAAACCGCGCGGGTAGTTCATTTTGTCCATGATCGAGTCGCAGGCGTCGATACACGCGGCGCAACCGATGCATTCCATCTGCAAGCCGTCGCGAATGTCGATGCCGGTCGGGCAAACCTGCACGCACAATTGGCAGTCGATGCAATCACCCAGGCCGGCTTCAACGGGTTTCACGTCGCGTTTACGCGGGCCACGGTTTTCGCCACGGGCGACGTCATAGGAAATCGCCAGGGTGTCCTTGTCGAACATCACGCTCTGGAACCGCGCATACGGGCACATGTGCATGCACACCGCTTCGCGCAGCCAACCGGCGTTGATGTAGGTGGCGGCAGTGAAGAACAGCACCCAGAACAGGCTGACGCCGCCGATTTGCAGGGTCAGCAATTCTTCGGCCAGTGGCCGGATTGGCGTGAAGTAACCAACGAAGGTCAGGCCAGTGAGCACGCTGATCGCCAGCCACAAGGTGTGTTTGGCGGCGCGCCGCGCCAGTTTGTTCAGGCTCCACGGCGCGGCTTGCAGTTTGATCCGCTGGTTGCGCTCGCCTTCAGTGATCTTCTCGCACCACATGAAGATCCATGTCCACGAACTCTGCGGGCAGGTGTAGCCGCACCAGACCCGACCGGCGAACACGGTGATGGCGAACAGGCCGAACGCGGCGATGATCAGCAACGCCGAAAGCAGAATGAAATCCTGTGGCCAGAACGTCGCGCCGAAGATGTGGAATTTGCTTTCGGAGAGATCCCAGAGCACTGCCTGACGTCCGCCCCAGTTCAACCACACGGTGCCGAAAAAAAGCACGAACAGAACTCCCGCGCCGCTCATGCGCAGGGTGCGGAACAGGCCGGTGAAGCTGCGGGTGTGGATCTGGTTGTCGCTGGACTTGGCCGTCGCCTTCATTGGGCGTGCGGGCACCTTCTTTATATGAGGAGCAATAGTCGGGGATGCTTCTACGGTTCGGACGGGGATTTGTTCGCTCATGGTTATTCGCTCATCAGCCTCCATCAGGCCAGAGCACTATGAGCGTCGATCTGTTTGCATAACAGACTCAGGTATTTCAATAAAAAGCGGATCAGATGCGATTTTGCGCTGAGTCTGCGACAACTTGAAGCAGCCCGCAGACAAAGGCGCAAACGCCTATCGCAGACGTTTGCGCGGGGTGTTGATCAAGGTCAGTCAAATCACCGAATCACTCTCGTCAGCTTTCAGGTGTTTGCGTCCGTCCTTGGCGCCGGCGACGGTCAAGGCGTCAGCCTCTGCCTCGGTGATGTAAACGCGCCGGCCTTCTATTTCCACAAACGACATGGATTTTTCGCTATCCGTCATGACTTCCAAGGTGTCGCAAATGCGAATTTCCTCGCCATGCTCAACGGTGAAAAAACACACTTTTTGTTCGGGATTGGATTCATCGACTCGAAGGGGCATGAGGGCAGTCCTTTTTTCAGGGGGGTCTGCAAGGTTAGGGCGCGCGGTTCGCTGATCGTTCTGCGCAACTGATTAATGGTCGCTGCTGTCCATCCTTTATAGACCCTTGAAAAGGACTGCCGGATGAACGCGTGGTGGCATGAAGTGTGGGAAACCCTGCAAGCAGAGTTCGCCGACGTTGGCGATGCTTCGCAACTGACGCGCATTACCGTGCGTCTGCTGATGGCGGCGATTCTGGGCGGCATTCTCGGGTTCGAACGTGAGCACAAAGGCAAGGCTGCCGGGGTGCGCACGCATATGTTGGTGGCGCTCGGCGCGGCGCTGTTTGTGCTGGTGCCGCAGACGTCGGGGGCAGAGTCGGATGCGATGAGCCGCGTGGTGCAAGGGGTGATCGCCGGGATCGGCTTTCTGGGTGCCGGCACTATCCTGAAAAACAAGGAAGGCGATGAAGGTCACGTCAAAGGCCTGACCACGGCTGCCGGGCTGTGGATGACGGCGGCCATTGGTGTTGCGGCGGGGTTGGGCAGGGAGGCAACGGCGCTGCTCAGTACCTTGCTGGCGCTGGGGATTTTCAGCGTGATGCCGCGCATCGTGAAGCTCTTCGAAAAGGACGAGGAGAAGACTGATGATCACTGACTGATCGTTGCCACGTTGATCGTTCCCACACTCTGCGTGGGAATGCCTCAATGGACGCTCCGCGTCCGCTTTGGGACGCGGAGCGTCCCGGGCTGCATTCCCACGCGGAGCGTTGGAACGATCAGTTAGACGATGACTGGGGGCATGGTCGTTGGTGGTTCTTCTTTCGGCGGCGGTGTGGTGCCAGGTGGTTCCTGCTCCGGAACCGGTTGCGGCTCGGTCTCGGGCAGGGTGGGTTTGTCGATATTCGGATCAGGCGTTTCGGCCGGAATCGGGATGTTCATCTGATGACCTCCGTGTGGCACATGGCGTGAGAAGTGCTTAAGTGGATTGACCACCCTGCATGCAATTCGATCCGCTTTTCTGACACGGTAATTTCATCTGAACTTTTCCCGGCGCCGGTCGCTCGGAACCTAAGTGAGTTCATTTCGGGGCAGGTGCTTCGTTGTGAACACTGATCCGGCACAAGAGCGTCCTTGGGGCGTTAAGGAGAGATGCTCAATGACTGCTGAAAGACCCTCAGAACTCAGCTACAACCCGCACATGCCACTGTCGCAGGCACTACTGCTGCCGCGCATTGTCATCGAAAACACCATGCCGACGCTTGATGGCGGGCAGTTCGCCGTGAAGTCGATTGCCGGCCGCGAAGTGGTGGTCACCAGCAAAGTGTTCGCCGACGGTCACGACAAACTCGCCGTGCGCATCCGCTGGCGCGAGGAGGGCGAGGAGACCTGGCAAAGCGAAGTCATGGCCGATCAGGGCAACAACGGCTGGCAAGGCCAGTTCCGCCCTGAACATCAGGGGCGCTACCTGTATTGCATCGAAGCGTGGATCGATCAATTCGCCAGTTTCCAGTATGAACTGGAGAAGAAGCACAACGCTGCCGTCCCGGTCTCGCTGGAGTTGCAGGAAGGCCGAACGATGGTGCAACAGGCCGCTGAACGCAGCGAAGGCCAACTCAGCGAACAGCTCGCCGCATTGCACCATGAGCTCTCCGGGCTGCTCGAAACCGAGCAAGTTGCGCTGTTTCTGCACTCGCGCAGTGCGCAACTGATGGCCGAGGCCGATCACCGGGCTTACTTGAGCGTCAGCGCCGAATTCCCCATGGACGTCGAGCGTGAGCTGGCCGAATTCGCCAGTTGGTATGAGCTGTTTCCACGTTCGATCACCGACGATCCCCACCGCCACGGCACCTTTAACGACGTGCACTCGCGTCTGCCGATGATTCAGGACATGGGCTTCGACGTGCTGTACTTCACGCCGATCCACCCGATCGGTCGCGCCCATCGCAAGGGCCGCAATAATTCCCTGACCGCCGGCCCGGATGATCCCGGCAGCCCATACGCCATCGGCAGCGAAGAGGGCGGGCACGAGGCGATTCACTCGCAGCTCGGCACCCGCGAGGACTTCCGTCGATTGGTCGCTGCTGCTGCCGATCACGGCCTGGAAATCGCTCTAGATTTTGCTATTCAGTGTTCCCAGGATCACCCGTGGCTCAAACAGCATCCGGGCTGGTTCAACTGGCGCCCGGACGGCACGATCAAGTACGCCGAAAACCCACCGAAGAAATATCAGGACATCGTCAACGTCGACTTCTATGCGCCGGAGGCGATTCCGAGTCTGTGGGTCGAGTTGCGCGACATCGTCATCGGCTGGGTCGAGGAGGGCGTGAAGATCTTCCGCGTCGACAATCCGCACACCAAACCACTGCCGTTCTGGCAATGGCTGATCGCTGATGTGCGGGCGCTGTACCCGGAAGTGATCTTCCTCGCCGAGGCCTTCACCACGCCGGCAATGATGGCGCGGCTGGGCAAGGTCGGGTACACGCAGAGCTACACCTATTTCACCTGGCGCAACAGCAAGGCTGAGTTGGCGGCGTATTTCACTGAACTCAATGAATCGCCATGGCGCGAGTGCTATCGGCCGAATTTCTTTGTGAATACCCCGGACATCAACCCGGCGTTTCTGCACGAGTCAGGTCGCCCCGGCTTCTTGATTCGCGCGGCGCTGGCGACCATGGGCTCGGGGCTGTGGGGCATGTATTCCGGTTTTGAACTGTGCGAGACGGCACCTGTGCCGGGCAAGGAGGAATACCTCGACTCAGAGAAATACGAGATCCGCGTCCGCGATTTCACAGCGCCCGGCAACATCATTGCCGAGATTGCCCAGCTCAACCGCATTCGTCGGCAGAACCCGGCGTTGCACACGCACCTGGGCCTGAAGGTCTACAACGCCTGGAACGACAACATTTTGTACTTCGGCAAACGCAGTTTTGACGGCAGCAATTTCATCCTGGTGGCGGTCAGCCTCGATCCGCACAACGTGCAGGAGGCGAATTTCGAACTGCCATTGTGGGAAATGGGCCTGCCGGATGACGCAACGACACACGGCGAAGACTTGATGAACGGGCATCGTTGGGACTGGCACGGCAAATACCAGTTCATGCGCCTGGACCCGGCGTACCAGCCGTTCGGCATCTGGCGAATCACTGCCTGAACACAGATCCCCTGTGGGAGCGAGCCTGCTCGCGAAAGCAATTTTGCAGGCGACATTTTTGCTGAATGTTGATCCGCATTCGCGAGCAGGCTCGCTCCCACAGGTTGCTCATTGAGTTGGAGTCAGGTGATCGGCTCGCGGCTTTTCTAGAATTGAACAGGAGTTTCACATGGCGAAGAAACCCAAGGCAGCCACCTTTATCAAAGACCCGCTCTGGTACAAGGATGCGGTGATCTATCAAGTTCACGTCAAATCGTTTTTCGACTCCAACAATGACGGGATCGGCGACTTTCCCGGCCTGATCGCCAAACTCGATTACATCGCCGACCTCGGCGTCAACACCATCTGGCTATTGCCGTTCTACCCCTCACCACGCCGCGATGACGGCTACGACATCGCCGAATACCGTGGCGTGCACAGCGATTACGGGACCATGGCCGACGCCAAGCGCTTCATCGCCGAAGCGCACAAACGCGGTTTGCGGGTGATCACCGAACTGGTCATCAACCACACCTCCGATCAACACCCGTGGTTCCAGCGCGCGCGCAAGGCCAAACCGGGGTCAGCGGCGCGGGATTTCTACGTGTGGTCGGATGACGATCAGAAGTACGACGGCACCCGAATCATTTTCCTCGATACGGAAAAGTCCAACTGGACCTGGGACCCGGTCGCCGGCCAATACTTCTGGCACCGTTTCTATTCGCACCAGCCGGACCTGAATTTTGACAACCCGCAAGTGATGAAAGCCGTGCTCTCGGTGATGCGTTACTGGCTGGACATGGGCATCGACGGCCTGCGTCTCGACGCTATTCCTTACCTGATCGAGCGTGATGGCACCAACAACGAAAACCTGCCGGAGACCCACGACGTTCTCAAGCAGATTCGCGCCGAGATCGACGCCAATTACCCCGACCGCATGCTGCTTGCCGAGGCCAACCAATGGCCGGAAGACACCCAGCTGTACTTCGGCGATACCGATGCTGCAGGCCTCAACGGTGACGAGTGCCACATGGCGTTTCACTTCCCGCTGATGCCGCGCATGTACATGGCGCTGGCCCAGGAAGATCGTTTCCCGATTACCGATATTCTGCGTCAGACCCCGGAAATTCCTGCCAACTGCCAGTGGGCGATCTTCCTGCGCAACCACGATGAACTGACGCTGGAGATGGTCACCGACAAAGAACGTGACTATCTGTGGAATTACTACGCCGCTGACCGCCGTGCGCGGATCAATCTCGGCATTCGTCGGCGTCTGGCGCCACTGATGGAACGTGATCGCCGCCGCATCGAATTGCTCAACAGTCTGCTGCTGTCGATGCCCGGCACGCCGACCTTGTATTACGGCGATGAAATCGGCATGGGCGACAATATCTACCTCGGCGACCGCGACGGTGTGCGTACGCCGATGCAATGGTCGATCGATCGCAACGGCGGCTTCTCCCGCGCCGACCCGGCGAGTCTGGTGCTGCCGCCGATCATGGATCCGCAATACGGCTATCTGTCGGTTAACGTCGAAACCCAGTCTGGCGATCCGCATTCGCTGCTCAACTGGACCCGACGTCTTCTCGCTGTGCGCAAGCAGTCCAAGGCCTTCGGCCGTGGCACCTTGAAGATGCTTTCACCGAACAATCGTCGCGTGCTGGCCTACACCCGCGAATTCACCGATGTCGACGGCAAACACGAAATCATTCTTTGCGTGGCCAACGTCTCGCGCAGTGCGCAAGCGGTGGAACTGGACCTGTCGGCCTACGTCGGCATGGTGCCGGTGGAGATGCTCGGCGGTAATGCCTTCCCGCCGATCGGTCAGTTGAATTTCCTCCTGACCCTGGCGCCGTACGGTTTCTACTGGTTCGCCCTGGCGGCGGAAAACCAGATGCCGAGCTGGCACGTGGAGCCGGCGCAGAGCCTGCCGGACTTCACCACGCTGGTGTTGAAGAAACGCATGGAAGAATTGCTCGAAGCGCCGTCGCGCACGACGCTGGAGCAAAGCATTTTGCCGAGCTGGCTGCAGAACCGGCGCTGGTTCGCCGGCAAGGACGCGGCCATCGACAAGGTGCATTTGGCGTACGGCGTACGATTTGGCGATGCGCAGCATCCGGTGCTGCTCAGCGAAATCGAGGTCACCAGCGCTGGGCAGACCAGTCGCTATCAACTGCCGTTCGGTTTCATTTCCGAGGATCAGGTCGGCCCGGCGTTGCCGCAGCAATTGGCTCTGTCCCGTGTAAGGCGCGTGCGACAGGTCGGTTTGATTACCGATGCGTTCAGCCTTGAGGCGTTTGTTCGCGCGGTGCTGCAAGGCATGCAGAACAACACCGTACTGGAGTCTAGCGAGGGCGAAATCCGCTTTGCGCCGACGCCGCATCTGGAAAAACTTGGCCTGGGGGCCGAGTCGGAAGTGCGCTATTTGTCGGCCGAGCAATCGAACAGCTCGGTGGTCATCGGCAACAGTCTGGTGCTCAAGCTGATACGTAAAGTCGCTTCTGGCGTACACCCGGAACTGGAGATGAGCGCTTACCTGACCGAGGCCGGATTTGCCAATATCTCTCCGCTGCTCGGCTCGGTGATTCGCCGCGATGCCAAGGGCGAAGACAATCTGCTGATGATCGCCCAAGGCTATCTGAGCAATCAGGGCGACGCCTGGGAATGGACGCAGAACAACCTCGAGCGGGCGCTGCGCGATGAACTGGCCGATGCCATGTCCGAACAGGAACAGCATTACAACGCCCTCGGTGAGCTGAGGGATTTTGCCGGGATGCTCGGCCAACGTCTGGGCGAGATGCATCAAATGCTTGGCGCGCCTACGGACAATGCCGATTTCGCTCCGCAGGTGTCGACGGCCAAGGACATGCAGGCGACGGGCAAGGATGTCGTGGCCCAGGTCGAGCATGCTTTGAAACTGCTCAAGCAGCATCAGGGCGAACTCAGCGCAGCGGATCAGAAACTGGTGAAGAGGCTGGTCGACGAGAAGAAAACCATTCTCGCGCACGTGCAGGATCTGGCGAAAAAAGCCGTCGGCGGTTTGCGCATTCGCGTTCATGGCGATCTGCACTTGGGCCAGGTGCTGGTGATCAAGGGCGATGCCTATCTGATCGACTTCGAGGGTGAACCGGCGCGGCCATTGAGCGAGCGGCGTGGTAAGCACAGTCCGTACAAAGATGTCAGCGGCGTGCTGCGCTCGTTCGATTACGCGGCGGCAATGACCATTAACGTGCACAACGTTGACCACAGCGCTGAGTCTGAAACCGCGCGGCGTCTGGTCGCCGAGCGTTATCTGCGTGAGGCCCGAGAGGCATTTGTTCAGGCATATCGCCGCGCGGCAGCTAGTCTTGAGCATGCCTGGCAAGATCCTGAAGGTGCCGACGCCGCGCTTGCGCTGTTCGGCCTGGAGAAGGCGGCCTATGAAGTGGCCTATGAGGCCGAAAATCGCCCGACGTGGCTGCCCGTGCCGTTGCACGGTTTGTATGGGTTATTGACGGGGCTTAAACCCTTTTCCGATCTTGGTGGAGAGTAGTCATGAGTTTCTCGAACAAGGAACAGGGTCAAGTCAAAGAAGCATTGCTGCCCTCGGCGAAAGATATCGATGCCTTGGTGCGCGCTGAACATCACGACCCCTTTTCCATTCTTGGCCCGCACGGCGATGGCGCTGGCGGGCAGTTCATTCGCGCTTATCTACCGGGTGCGCTGAGTGTCGTGGTGCTGGACAAGGACAGCGGTGAAGAACGCGGTCCGCTGGAGCAGACCGAAACGCCGGGACTGTTTGTCGGCCATTTCGATCAAGCGCGGCCGTATCAATTGCGTACGCGCTGGGCCGGCGGCGAGCAAGTCGCCGAGGATCCATATAGCTTTGGCCAGTTACTCGGTGAAATGGATTTGTATCTGTTCGCCGAGGGCAATCACCGTGACCTCAGTGCCTGCCTCGGCGCGCAGCTGAAAACCGTGGACGGCGTCGATGGCGTGCGTTTCGCCGTGTGGGCGCCGAATGCCCGGCGCGTGTCGGTGGTTGGCGACTTCAACGTCTGGGACGGGCGTCGGCATCCAATGCGCTTGCGTCATCCGTCCGGGGTCTGGGAGTTGTTCATTCCGCGCCTGCAAGCGGGCGAGTTGTACAAATACGAGATTCTCGGTGCCCACGGGATTCTGCCGCTCAAGGCTGACCCGATGGCGCTGGCCACCAGTCTGCCGCCGGACACCGCGTCGAAAGTCGCCGAGCCGTTGCAAATCGACTGGCAGGATCAAGACTGGATGAGCAGCCGTCGTGACCGCCAGAAACACTCGGCACCGCTGTCGATCTATGAACTGCACGCCGGTTCCTGGCAATGTGAGCTGGATGATCTTGGCGAAGTGGCCCGTCAGTACACGTGGCCGGAACTGGCCGAGCGGCTGATTCCGTATGTGAAAGAACTGGGTTTCACTCATATCGAGCTGATGCCAATCATGGAACACCCGTTTGGCGGATCCTGGGGTTATCAGTTGCTCTCGCAATTCGCGCCGAGCGCGCGTTACGGCTCACCTGCTCAGTTCGCCGAATTCGTCGATGCCTGCCACCGGGCGGAGATCGGCGTAATTCTCGATTGGGTACCAGCGCATTTCCCGACTGATACCCACGGTCTGGCGCAGTTCGATGGCACCGCGCTGTATGAATACGGTAACCCGCTAGAGGGTTTCCATCAGGACTGGGACACGCTGATCTACAACCTTGGCCGCACTGAGGTGCACGGTTACATGCTGGCGTCCGGGCTGCACTGGTTGAAGCATTTCCATGTCGACGGCCTGCGCGTCGATGCAGTGGCGTCGATGTTGTACCGCGACTATTCGCGCAAGGCCGGCGAATGGGTGCCCAACCGCCACGGTGGCCGCGAGAATCTCGAAGCCATCGATTTTCTGCGGCACTTGAACGATGTGGTCGAACTGGAAGCACCGGGTGCGCTGGTCATCGCTGAAGAATCCACCGCGTGGCCCGGTGTCAGCCAGAGCACGCAGCAGGGCGGCCTGGGGTTTGCCTACAAATGGAACATGGGCTGGATGCACGATTCGTTGCATTACATTCAGCAGGATCCGGTGTACCGCGCGCATCATCACAACGAGTTGAGTTTTGGCCTGGTCTACGCCTGGTCCGAGCGGTTCATCCTGCCGATTTCCCACGACGAAGTGGTGCACGGCAAGCATTCGCTGATCGACAAGATGCCCGGCGATCGCTGGCAGAAATTCGCCAACCTGCGTGCCTATCTGAGTTTCATGTGGACGCATCCGGGCAAAAAACTGTTGTTCATGGGCTGCGAGTTCGGCCAGTGGCGCGAGTGGAATCACGATCAACAGCTCGATTGGTATTTGCTGCAATACTCCGAGCACAAAGGCGTGCAGAAACTGGTTGGCGATCTCAATCGGCTGTATCGCGAGGAGCCGGCGCTACACGACCAGGACGACGCGCCGCAGGGTTTTCAGTGGCTGATCGGCGACGATGCGATCAACAGCGTTTACGCCTGGTTGCGCTGGAGCAAGGAGGGCGCGCCGGTGCTGGTGGTGGCCAACTTCACGCCGGTGCCGCGTCAGGCGTACCGCGTGGGTGTGCCGTTTGCCGGGCGCTGGACTGAGCTGCTCAACAGCGATGCCGACACCTATGCCGGTTCCAATTACGGCAACGGCGGCGGGGCATTTACCGAGGAAGTGCCGAGTCATGGCCAGTCGTTGTCGCTGGAGTTGAATCTGCCGCCGCTGGCGGTGTTGATCCTCAAACCGGAGGGTTGATCCAGGCACCGCAAAACCTGTGGGAGCGAGCTTGCTCGCGAAGGCGATATGTCAATCAACAATGATGTTGAACGTTACACCGCTTCGCGAGCAAGCTCGCTCCCACAGGGACCTTCGGTAGCCTGAAGATCACCAACGCATCCGTACCCCAAGGCTGCCAATGATCCCGTTCAAGTCATTGTCATCGACATCACTGCTGTAATCGGCACTGACATACAGACTCACCGCCGGTGTCACCCGTGCCACCAGCCCTAATCCCAGCTCGACGGTCGAGGACTTGCGGCTGCTGCTGATCTTGTCGACCTGATCCAGTGTCACGGTATTGCCGGTGTACACCGTGTGCCAGAGGTTGGTGCGCACATAGGGTTCGACCGGCAGACCATTCAAATCGTAACTGCCTTTCAAGCGCGCACCGACGCGGCCGCTCCACGCGGTCAGATCGGAGGAAGAGGCATTGCCCGAACCGGCGTAGGGCGTGTCGAGGGTGATGCGCTGATTGATCAATTGCGCTTGGGGTTCCACCACCCAGTTTTCACTCAAGCCAATCGGAAAGCCGCCTTCGACCGAGAAGGTCATGGCACTGCCTTCGGTGGCTTGCCGCGCGCCTTGGCCGTTGCGACTGAAACCGCTGACCCGGCCACCACTGGCGGATAAATCCACGTGCCAGCCCTGGGCGCCGATCAGGCTGTAATAGGCGCCAAGGCTTTGGCCTTGCAGATTGAGGGTGTCACTGTTCGGGTCTGCCAGGGCGCGGCTGGTAAGCGGGCCGTTGCCATTGGCTTGAATCTGGTTGAGTCCCCCAATCAGGCCGATTTTCTGGGTATGGCTACCACTTTGCAGAGTCAGCACGGCGGGGCCTTTGATGTCGCCGCTGCCGGGTGTGGCGTAACCCGACGACAGCACGTCGGTCTGTGCCTGACGGGCGCTTCTGCCGTACAACTCATCCCAGGCTGACGGGGCGAGGTCTTCGGTGATCAGGCGTGTGCCTTGCAGATCGGGGCGTGGACTGAAGCGTTGCGGGCCGGGAGTAATGACGGTGGCGGGCAAGGTCATGACCGGCACGTCCGCGCGATACCACGGGGTTGTTTCATCCGCCGCAGGACCGGCCTGCGCCTCCATGGATGAGCACAGCAAGATAGAACTCGACACTGTGCAGAAAGTGATTTTGATCTCGTGTGGGCTGATGGAAATTTTCATGGAGGTATACCTTGCAGGCGCATGCATTCTCTCTGTGTGGCGTCTCTCCTACCCCGAACGAGGGGCGACCGAATGGAGCGGGGCGAACCGTGGCCGCTCGATTTCGCGAGTGTCCGAAGGCTCGTCCCGGGTAGTGATTCCGGGGGTAGTAAGGTAGAGATAAGAAGAGTCGCACGCCCACGTCAAGAAATTGAACGATGAGCGGTAGTGGCAAAACGCGGTTCGCAAGCGTTTGTTTTTCTGCACATAACTAAGTGGTTGTTTGTATGGAAAAACGCAACGAAAGCCCCGGCGCAGAGGTATTCAGTTACCGACAGATGGTCTGTCGGCAACGTTGAATCGTCGAATGAGCTGATCTATCGCGTCCTGCATTGCTGTCACTATTGTGGCTAAAGGTGCACTTCGACCGCCAGTGGCAGATGATCCGACAGATGTGTCCACGGCTTGTTGCCGAGGATCCGTGGGTCATGACTGCTGGCATTGCGCAAATAGATACGGTCCAGCCGCAGCAACGGAAACCGCGCCGGATAGGTCTTGGCCGGGCGCCCGTGATGACGCTCGAAGGCTTCGTGCAGATAGTCGCGACGGGCGAGGGCGACATTGCCCTGCAGCTGCCAGTCATTGAAATCGCCGGCGATGATCACCGGGGCGTCATCAGGCAGGGATTCGAGCAACTGACAAAGCAGTTGCAACTGCAATTGCCGATGGCTTTCCAGCAGACTCAAATGCACGCAGATGGCGTGGACCTCAGCGTGACCCGGCACATCGAGCACGCAATGCAGCAAGCCACGGCGCTCAGGGCCGGTGATCGACACATCGAGGTTGCGGTATTCCCGGATCGGGTATTTCGACAGCAGCGCATTGCCGTGATGGCCGTCGGGATAAACGGCGTTGCGCCCATAGGCGAAATCGCTCCACATGCTGTCGGCGAGAAACTCGTATTGCGAGGTTTGCGGCCATTCGTTGTAACGACTGGAATGCCGCTCGTGTTCACCCACCACTTCCTGCAGAAACACCAGGTCGGCCGAGGTGCTGCGCACCGCTTCGCGCAGCTCCGGCAGGATGAAGCGCCGATTGAGCGCGGTGAAGCCTTTGTGGGTGTTGACCGTCAGCACCCTGAGACGATGGATGACGGGCGCGTCGACAACATGACGCTTGGGATCGCTGGACACGTTCACTCCTCTGGATTGCGGGCCACTTGTTCATGCGACTGATGGGCAGGGGCGGCAGTTCCTTCTGGATAGTTTCGATTGCACATCAAACCCTGTGGGGGCGAGCTTGCTCGCGAAGGCGTCGGTACAGTCGATACGAATATTGAATGTGACGGCCTCTTCGCGAGCAAGCTCGCTCCCACAGGGAATCAGAGATTCAGACAAACACGATTTCGTAGGGCAAACGCATTCTTTCGAGAAGCACCGGCGGCAGCATCGGCGCAATGCCGATCGCCGGTTCGCCGTTGAGCTGGCTGGCGTAGGCGTGGGTGGCGTGGCTTTTGCGCGCCACGGTCCAGGTGTCCAGGCGCAGTTTGCGCGCGCGTTCCCAAGGGATCAGTTGCTGGTCGCGCTCGGGCCAGTGCCACGCCCAGACCGGTACATCGTGGAAGGTCGCGCCGGCCTGTTCAGCTGCTTGCGCACTGGCCCGGCCCACCGCTTCATGGTCATCGTTGCCATCGCCGCGCCAGGTGCTGAACACCACGTCGCCGGGGCGCAGGTAGCGGCTGATGAATTCGGTCACTTGCGCTTGCTGTTCGCACAGGGCGTTGTCGGTGAAACCGCCGCGCACCCATTTCAGGCTGTGCATCGGCAGGCCGAGGCGGCGCAGGGCTTCGACGCTTTCCTGTGGGCGGAACACGCTCAGGCGTTTCTCCGACCATTGCCGTGAACCCGGATGGCTGGCGCTGCCATCGGTGATCGAGAGCAATTGCAGCGGATGACCGAGACTGGAGAGCAATTGCAGCAGACCGCCGCAAGTCACCACTTCATCGCCCGGATGCGGCGCGATGACCACGGCACGGGCGCCGGCGGGTACGAGGCTGAGGGTGTTGATGACGGGGATGTTGTCCAGCTGCGGAGCGCTGTTCCAGATTTGCGCCGGCGAACTGCTGTCGCTGAGGGATAACGGTTTCATGGTGTGACGTCCTTGTGTTGTTTCGCCCTCAGTCGTGTGCGTGGCAATGATTGCCAGTCGCCGTCGACCCGTGAAGGCTGGTTGAATGCCCTGCGACGCTCCGAACCCTGGATTGCCGCGCAGCAGAGTATTGCTCATGAAGCGAAGTTCGTCGCGTCACAGATCAATCTGATCCGCTTTTTTTTGCTCCATCTGTGCCAGATTTCGCAGATAGTCACCAAAGCCACCACGTGCACGACTGTCGAACCGCGCGCTGGTGAGCACTTGCGGGCGGTGGCTCCAGGCGATGTTCGCGCCGTCCAGTTCCAGCTCCCGCACCAATTGCACATCCTCATCGCACGCCAGTGGTTTAAAGCCTCCGGCCCAGCGATAAGCATCGGCGCTGATGCCCAGATTGGCGCCGTGGATATGCCGATGGCCATCGCAGGCACGGTAATGCCGGTGATAGCGGATTTGCGCCGCTGCATCGAACGACTCATGCCAGCGTTCGACGGTGACGGTACCGCATACCGCGTCTGCACCCAACCCCAGTTGTGCCACCAGCCAGTCGTCGGCGACGCGGCTGTCGGCGTCCGAACAGGAGATCCAGCGCGCGCCGCGCTCCAGCAACAGCTGTGCACCGGCCGCCCGGGCCTGGCCGACGTTGCGTGCATCGATGTGCAGGCTCAGCACCGGATAGCGACTGACAATCTGCGCCGAGCGGTCGGTGCAGCTGTCGAGCACCACCAACACTTCAACCTTTTCACCGGCCAGCAAGCCGTGGCGGCTGGCGCGCATGGCCGCGTTCAGGCAGTCGTCGAGCAGATCTTCCTCGTTGTGCGCCGGGATCAGAATGCCAATCATCGCAAACCCTCCAGTGCCGCCACCGAGCGCGGTTCACGGCTCCACACCTCAAGAATGAAGTCCGCTTCCTGATGCAGAACCAGCCGTGGCAGATGCAGTTTTTCGTGAATCAGGTCGTGAACCTGCCGCGCATTCAGCGGGCAGTCGTCGATGGGTGGACGCCAGTGACAGGCGAGGAACTGGCCGTCGGCAGTCAGGCAATCACTGGCCCGACGGATCACTTCTGTCAGATCCTGGCTATCGAGGTAGTAGCCGATCTCGCTAAATACAATCAGGTCGAATTTTTCTTCCGGCCAGTCGCCGGGAAGACGGTTTTGCCGCACTTCGGCATGATCGAACAGACTCAAACGCGCGCGCGCCAAGGTCACCGCCGCGCTGGCGGTGTCGCAACACAGCAAGCGATCGCAACGTGCGGCAAGTTCGGCGCTCAACTCGCCGTTGGCGCAGCCCGGTTCGAAGATCGCCCGGTAATGCGGACGCGGCAGGGCGGCGAGGGTGATCGCGCGTTTACGTTGCTCGTACCAGCGCTCGCGGAAGGCCCACGGGTCGTCGTTGCCAGCAAACAGGCCATCGAAATAGCGATCTTCGACACTCATAGAAACACCACTTCGAAGGGCTGTAAGAGGCGATCGAGCACATACGGCGCGAGCACCGGGCCAAGTCCGGCGTCAGGATCGCCTTCCAGTTGACTGGCGAAGGCGTACACCGCGTGGCGCTTGCGTGCGACTTGCGCTGGCGTCAGGAGAATCTTGCGCGCCCGTTGCCACGGTACGAAGGCGTCTTCCGGGGTCGCCCAGTGCCACGTCCACACCGGCAGTTCGTGGCAGGTCGCACCGACCCGGCGCGCGGCTTCGGCACTGGCGCGGCCGACCGCTTCGTGGTCGCAATGACCGTCCTCGCTCCAAGTTGCGAACAGCACGTCATCGGCACGCAAATGACGCGCGATGAAATCGACCAGCTCGGCTTCCTGAGCCGCGACCTGCGTGTCGGTAAAACCGCCGCGCAGCCACTTCACCCGATGCATCGGCAGACCGAGTCGGCGCAGCGCTTCGGCGGACTCCTGCGGGCGCACCACGCTCAGTCGCTCCACCGGCCAACGACTGGAACCGGGGTGACTGGCGCTGCCGTCGGTCACCGAAATCAGCTGCAGAGGCCGGCCAGCCGCCGCGAGCAATTGCAGCAAGCCACCACAACCGAGCACTTCGTCGTCCGGATGCGGCGCGACAATGACTGCCCGTGCGCCCGGTGGCACCAGACTGAGGATGTCGATGCTCTCCAGCTCCGCCAGATGCCGCGAAGCTTGCCACTGATGCAGGCTCGTGCCCTGGCCGACAATCGGATTGGTTTTCATAGTGTCCATGCCTCTGCGGAGTGCCCGGCGACCATTTGCCCGAGCGCAGCCAGATCACGTTCGGCATGACTCTGACGCAGGAACACCGGCAGATCGGCGCTGAGCCGGGCAAAGTGCCGATCCTTGCAAAACGGCCCGGCGCCGAGCGCGCGACCGACCTCACGCATTACTTGTTCGGCCGACTGCTCGACCACCGCGCGAGCCCGACGAGCAAGCAGTTCGGCGTTGTCTTCTGGGTGCGCGTCGATGTGCAGTGCGCTGAAACGCAGCACATCGGCCGCCGCCTGCAATGCGCTGTCGACCGCGCCGAGGTGGGCGAGGGCATGCGGTTCAGGGCGCTGGCCACATTGGCTGCGCAACGCTTCGGCGATTTGCCGCGCGGCGCCGTACCAGCATGCAGCAATGCCGATCCCTCCCTGCCAGAAACCCGGACGCTGCAGATAGTCGCCGGAGTTGCCGATGGCCTGCGCTTCTGCGTCGTCGAACAGCACTTCCACGCTGCCGGTGGCAGCCATGCCCACCGCTTGCCAACCCTGCTCGGTGACGGTGACGCCCGGTTGGTCGAGGGCGACGGCCACCAGTTGTTGCTGATCATCGCTATCCCACGCGGTGAGCAAGGCATGGCTGAGCACTGCGGCGCCGGAGCACCACGCTTTGCGTCCATGCAGCGCGACCATGTGCCCGGCCGGGCTGACTTTAACCTTTGCCTGCGGCGGTTCCGCTGCCCACATACCCCAAGTGCTGCCCGGGGTCGGCGAGCCGCCCAGTTGCTCGATGATCGCCAGTGCGTCGGTATGCCCTTCGAACAATTTGCACAAACCCAGATCATGCCCGCCGACCTCGGCCAGCCGCTGAAAGCGCTCCAGGGTGTGGCCGCTGCCTGGCAACGGCAACCGATCCAGCCCGGCCTCGACCAGCGCCCGCAGGCAATCGCCGAGAGCTACGGTGTGCGGATAGTCCGCTGGACGTCGGGCGAGATAACTATGCAGATCCATATCAGTCTTCTTCTTCACGTTGCAGTTCGAACAGCAGCAACGAGCGCCCGGTAACCGAATATTCGTGGCCGAAATCGAAGCGTTCCTGGCCACGGATCGATGGCTGGTTGGTATCGATCATGCACGTCCAGAAACCGCCGTCGGGTACTTCCGGCAAAGTGAAGTTGACGATGTCGTGATGGGCGTTGACCACCAGCAGCAAGGTCGCATCCGCGCCTTTACGGCGAATCCCGGTTTCCTGCGCGCGGCCATCGAGCAACATGCCCAGGCAGCGGTTGTGCGCATCGTGCCAATGCTCGGTGGTCATCTCGGTAGCGTCCGGCGCGAGCCAGGTAACGTCTTTGACGCCAATGTCCTCGTTGTACTCGCCGACCAGGAAGCGCCCGCGACGCAGGATCGGATAGGCCAGGCGCAACTTGATCAGGCGTTTGACGAATTTCAGCAGTGCCTTGCCGTCTTCGCTCAGGTCCCAGTTGACCCAGCCGATCTCGCTGTCCTGGCAATAGGCGTTGTTGTTGCCGTCCTGGGTGCGGGCGAATTCGTCGCCGGCGACGATCATCGGCGTGCCTTGGGCGAGCAGCAGGGTGGCGAAGAAGTTGCGCATCTGCCGATGACGCAGGGCGTTGATTTCCGGATCGTCGGTCGGGCCTTCGACGCCGTGGTTCCACGACAGGTTGTTATTGCTGCCGTCCTGATTGTTCTCGTCGTTGGCTTCGTTGTGTTTGTCGTTGTACGAGACCAGATCGTTGAGGGTAAAACCGTCGTGCGCGGTGATGAAGTTCACCGAGGAATAAGGACGCCGCCCGCGCTGGTTGAACATCTCGCCAGAAGCGGTCATGCGACTGGCGAAATCGGCGACCTGGCCATCGTCACCTTTCCAGAAGGCGCGCACGGTGTCGCGGAACTTGTCGTTCCACTCGACCCAGCCCGGCGGGAAGTTGCCGACCTGATAACCACCGGGCCCGCAATCCCACGGCTCGGCGATCATTTTCACCTGACGCAGCACCGGGTCCTGGCGACAGGCGACAAGGAAGCTGTGACGCTCGTCGAAACCGTCGTGATAGCGGCCGAGAATGGTTGCCAGATCGAAACGGAAACCGTCGACATGCATCTCACTGGCCCAGTAACGCAACGAGTCGGTGACCATTTGCAGCACGCACGGGTGACTCAGGTCCAGCGTGTTGCCGGTGCCGGAATCGTTGATATAGAAGCGCTTGTCGTCGGGCATCAAGCGGTAGTAAGAGGCGTTGTCGATGCCGCGCATCGACAGGGTCGGGCCTTGCTCGTTGCCCTCGGCGGTGTGGTTGTAGACCACGTCGAGGATCACTTCGAGATTGGCTTCGTGCAGGTGCGCGACCATCTCCTTGAACTCGGCAATCTTGCCGCTGGCCAGATAACGCGGGTCCGGGGCGAAGAAGGCGATGCTGTTGTAGCCCCAGTAATTGGTCATGCCTTTGTGCAGCAGATGCTGGTCGTTGACGAACGCGTGAATCGGCAGCAGCTCGACCGTCGACACGCCGAGCTTGCGGATGTGTTCGAGCACATCGTCGACCATCAGACCGGCGAAAGTGCCGCGCACGTTTTCCGGCACCGAGGGGTGACGCATGCTGATGCCGCGCACGTGGGTTTCATAAATGATGGTCTTGTCCCACGGCACGCTGACGCGGTGGTCATTGCCCCAGGTGTGCGCCGGGTCGATGACCTTGCATTTGGGCACGAAGGGCGCGCTGTCGCGTTCATCGAAACTGAGGTCAGCGTCGGGGTGGCCGATGGTGTAGCCGAACAGCGCTTCCGACCATTTCAGTTCGCCAACCAGTTGCTTGGCGTAGGGATCGATAAGCAATTTGTTGTGGTTGAAGCGGTGACCGTTGGCCGGGTCGTACGGGCCATAGACGCGGTAGCCGTAGATCAGTCCAGGATGCGCATCGGGCAAGTAGCCGTGGTAGATCTCGTCGGTGTATTCCGGCAGTTCGATGCGCTCCAGTTCGACTTCGCCGGCGTCGTCGAAGATGCACAGTTCGACTTTGGTAGCGTTGGCGGAAAACAGCGCGAAGTTGACCCCCAGCCCATCCCAGGTCGCACCGAGCGGGAAGGGCAAGCCTTCACGGATTCTCGACGGCTCGGCGTGCGCGGTGGGCTCGGCTTTCTTTGGACGGGTCATGATTGCTCCTGCAAAAAACGGGATGGTTCGGTTGACACTGTTTCCCCTGTGGGAGCGAGCCTGCTCGCGAAAGCGTCGGCACATCCGACATCTCTGTTAGCTGACCCAGCGCTTTCGCGAGCAGGCTCGCTCCCACAGGGGATTGGTGGGTTTCTTGAGGACGAACGCGCCCTCGGTGGCGAGCGAACCCGCCACACATTCATTCAGTTCAATAATCCGGTTAGCGTCAGATCGCCGAAGGCTTCTTCGGCGCCCGGGGCTTTTTCTCGGCGGCTTTTTCGCCCGGGGGAATCACTTTGGCGGCGCTGGCCGGTTTGGCCTTGGCCGCCGGTTTCGGTTTGGCGGCCGGCGCTTTGACCTCGGCAGTCTTGCCCGCAGTTTTGCTGCCCGCGGCTTTCGGTGGCTTCTTCGGCGCCAGGGCTTCTGCTTCAGCCAGTTTGCGCGCCATCTCCCAATGGCGCTCCTCCTGACCGTCGGGCTGACCTTCCGACTCCCAGATTTGATAGGCGAATTCGCGAATGCGTTTATCGTCGGTACTCATCGCAATGCTCCTGAACTGAACTCATGCTTACGTTAAGTGTTGGATAAAGAGATTGACCGGGACATCCCCCAGCGCGTCGCTGATATTCAGCTTCCTGTTTTTTGTGACTGCTGTGCTTGAAAAAAGTCCCTTCAGGTTTGTGTCAGAGGCGGCGAACGGTAAAACCACCCGCGTATCGCCCCAGCGCAGCGCATCGACCTGAGGTACAGCACCGTTTTCCAGCAGGGTTGCGCAACGGATCGGCACGATCACGATGACCTGCTTGCCCTCGTGCTCACGGGCAAACGCGAGCACGTTGTGCGCCTGACTGCCGAGCACTTCCAGGGCCTGATAGCTGCCCCGGCGGAACAATTCGGCATGCTCGACACGCAGGTTCAGCACTTCGGCGATCAAGGCTTGCTTGATGCGTCCGTCACGCCAGTTCGCCAGCAACTCCACAGGTGGCAATGGCTCCTGCAAGGCCTGCTCGCGAGCGGCGTAATCCACCGGCCGGCGATTGTCCGGATCGACCAGGCTGAAGTCCCAGAACTCATTGCCCTGATACAGATCCGGCACCCCCGGCACGGTCATGCGCAGCAAGGTTTGCGCCAAGCCATTGAGGGCGCCGGCGGCGGCGATGCTGTTGACGGTCTTGCTCAGCGCGGCGCGCAGCAGTTCGCCTTCCTCTCCGGTGAGGAGTTTTTCGGTGAACGCCTGCGCGGCGTTTTCATAGGCTTCGTTCGGCGCGCTCCAGCTGCTTTGCAGCTTGGCTTCACGCAGGGCTTTCTGCTGCCATTGCCAGATACGCTTGGCGTAGTCGGCGAACCCGGCCTGATCGTCATCGCGCAGTTGCAGCGGCCAGCTACCGAGCAACGCTTGATAGAGGATCAGTTCATCGCCGCTCGACGGCATCTGCTCGTCAACCCGAACGGGGCGGGCGAGGGCGCGCCACAATTCGATCTGCTCGGCATACCAGTGGCTGCGCTCGCTGAGCACGGCCAGCCGCGCGCGGGTGTCTTCGCCGCGTTTGTGATCGTGGGTCGCGGTGGCCAGCAAGTTGTCGGGGAACTCGTCCAGCCGTTGCTGATTGACGGCATGAAAGTCGCTGACCGGGGCACTGAACTGTTCGGTGTTGTAGCCGACATCGTTGCGCGACAGCAGCACCGCCGAGCGATACAGCGCGGTGTCCTCCACGGCTTTGGCTGCTGCCGGCGAGGTCAGTTGCTGAAAACGCACGCAGGCGTGCTTGAGAATTTTGCGTGAACGCCCGCGCGGTTTGCGCCGCCATGGCGTGCCACCGAGCCAGGCGGCGACGCAGTCGAGCACCGGCCAGTCGGCTTCGCTCAGCGTCTGCCGGGCCCCGTCCATGGCTTGCTGGAAAAACACCTCGTCCTGCGCCGAGCGGCCCATGGCGCTGATGTAAGTGCGGTACACCGGGAAGTGCACGATCAACGCTTGCAACACCCGACGGATCGCGCCGAGGGTCAGGTCGCGGGTCATCAGGTCATCACGGGCGACTTGCAGCAGCGCCTGGGCGACGCTCTCACAATCGCTGGCCAGCGAGCCGTTGAGGATCTGCTGACGCGCCAGTTGTGCTTCTTCGATGAACGCGGCGGGGCGTTCGGTGCGCCGTTGCCAGAGGTCACCGAGGACGAATTCGCCGTCCGGGTCGTGTTGTAGCAGTGACAGCTGATTCATGAACTCGTAACCGGTGGTGCCGTCCACCGCCCAGTCACGGCGCGGGGTTTCACCGGCGCCGAGGATCTTCTCGACGTAGATCGGCAAGTGCCTGCCCGGTGCCAGCAGATCAACCCGGCGGCGCAGCTTGCGGCAATAACCACGCGGGTCGGCGAGGCCGTCGATGTGATCGATGCGCAAGCCGTCGACCAAGCCTTCGGCGATCAACTGGAAGATCTTGCCGTGGGTGGCTTCGAACACCGCCGGACGTTCGACGCGCAGGCCGCCGAGTTCGTTGATGTCGAAGAAGCGCCGCCAGTTGATGTCATCCGCCGCCGTGCGCCAGCTCGCCAGGCGATAGCTTTGCCGCTCCAGCAACTGATGCAATTTGTGGAAGCCTTCTTCGGTTGTTGAGTCGAAATGCTGCAGGTTTCTTTGAATCGCTTCAAGCGTCTGCGGATCGCTCGCCAGTTCGCGCAGTTCTTCCTTCAGTGGCATCGCCAGCGAATGCGCATCGGTCTGATAACTGAGCGTGCTGAACCGGTCAGCTAGGGATTTCAGCGTCTCTTGGTATTTGAGGATCTCACCGTAGTCACTGGGGCAGATCGGGAAGTGATGGTCGTAATGTTCGACGTAAAAACTGCCAGTGTGTGGGTTGAACTGCAGTTTCAGTGTGCCTTCCTGCAACGCGACGCCGTAGTCGCTACCAAGAAACGGTAGCAACAATTGGCCTTCCATCAACGGGTCGGGCGAGTGCCACTGAATGTCGAAAAACTCACCGTAAGGACTCAGGCGTCCCCACTCCAAGAGATCCAGCCACCACGGATTGTCATTGCCGCCAACCGCCATGTGATTGGAGACGATGTCGAGGATCAGCCCCATGTTGTGTTCGCGCAGGGTGCTGACCAAGCGCCGAAGCGCCGGCTCACCGCCAAGCTCCGGGTTGACCTGGGTCGGGTCGACCACGTCGTAGCCGTGCATGGAACCGGCCCGCGCCGCGAGCAGCGGTGAGGCGTAAATATGGCTGATGCCGAGCCGGGCGAAGTACGGCACCAATGGCACGGCTTGTTCGAGGGTAAAACCCTTATGAAATTGCAGGCGCAGTGTCGCGCGCAGGGGCTGGATAAGCGCTTGATTCATTGGTCACGCTCGGCAGCCTGAAGTCGCGCGCAGGCGAGCAGTTCCAGTCGCCGCGCCGCATCGGCACCGTCGAGCAGCGCCTCACTGTTGCCGGGCAAGCGTCGCGACCAGTTTGGGTGGGTATCGATGGTGCCCGGCAGGTTCGCTTGTTCGTTGATGCCCAGGGCATCCTCCAGCGGCAACAGCACCAACGGCGCGCGGGTGTGGCCGAGGAAGCGAACGGCGGCATCGACCACTTGATCGGCCTCGTGGGATTCTTCGCGAAAATTCTGCGGGTCCTGGCTCAAGGCGCTGCGCAAACCTTCGCGTTCACGCTGACGATGATGCCGCCATTCGATTTCACCGTTGGCGTCGACAAAACCCAGCCGTGCGTTCCAGTCGATGTCGCGACCGTGCCACCAGCCGTTGAGCGTCGGCAGATCATGGGTACTGGTAGTCGCCAGCGCGTTGTCCGGCCAGTCGAGAATCGGTTTGAAATGGGTGTTGTCCTGCTCGAACAGCAACACGCGCATGCCCAGCATGGAGCGTGCGCTGAGTTTCTCGCGCAGGCCATCGGGTACGGTGCCGAGGTCTTCACCGAGGACGATGGCCTGGTGGCGATGCGACTCAAGGGACAGCAAGCGCAGCAAGTCATCGACCGGGTAATACAGATACGCGCCATCGGCAGGTGCCGAGCCGTTGGGAATCACCCACAGCCGTTGCAGGCCCATCACATGGTCAATTCGCAAGCCGCCAGCGTGGGCGAAGTTCGCCCGCAGCATGTCAATGAACGCACGGAATCCATTGCGGATCAGGCCTTCCGGCGAGAACGCGGAAATCCCCCAGCCTTGCCCGGAGCGATTGAGAATGTCCGGCGGTGCGCCCACGGTAAGCGAGGCGAGCAGTTCATCCTGAAAACTCCAGGCCTGACTGCCGGCGCCGTCGGCACCCACCGCCAGATCGGCGATCAGGCCAATGCCCATACCGGCGCTGCGGGCGGCGGTTTGCGCGCGTTCCAGACAACGGTGAATCAGCCACTGGCAAAAAGCGAAATAACCGATGCGTTCGGCGTATTCCTCGGCAAACGCTTCCAGCGCGGCACCGCGCGGGTCGTGCCAGTGCTCCGGCCACTGACGCCAGTCGAGGTTTTCGCCACGGGCGGCGCGCATTTCCTGAATCGCTTCGAAACGGCAGTGGTTTTCCAGTGCTTCGCCACCGGCGTGGCGGAAACTGGCGAAGTCCGGGTGCAGCGGGTGGTCACCAGCGATGAATCCTTCATACAAGGCTTGCAGGAGTTTTTGCTTGGCGTCGGCGGCGCTCGGCCAATCGATCAGTTTCAGGTCTTCAAGTTGTGCGAACCGTTCAGTCAGACCTGCTGCGTCGATGGCATCGCGCAAGGCGCGTTCACCGAGAATCGCGCCCGGTGCGGCATACAGGGAATTGAGGAACAGCCGACTGGACGGCGAATAAGGGCTGTAGCGCCCGGTATCGGCGCTGAACATGGCGTGCAGCGGGCTGATCGCCACCGCATCGGCGCCGCGCTCACCGGCCACGCGGACCAGGTCCTCCAGCGCCTGAGTATCGCCGAAACCGCCGTCACCGGGGCGGCGCAGCGAATACAGCTGCGCACTCAGGCCCCACACGCGGGGAATCGGATTATCCACCGCATCGCCGACGCTGAAGCAGCGCTCCGGGGCTACGGCCAAGGTGAAATACTGATCGCTGATGTGCACTTGTTGATAGCCGACCGGGATCAGCCCCGGCAACACCGCTTCGCTGTCCAGTTTGAGGTTCAGGCGTGAACCGTCTTCAAGGTGAATTTCACACGGGGTTTCAGGCGCAAAGTAACGCCCCAGATCAAGGCCGACGCCGACATCGCTGGTCAGCAGCGGCGGCAGATGGCGGTCTTGTTGTACGGCTTGCAGTTCCAGCAGGCTGGCGTCGATTTCCTGCGCCGTGCTGGCAGGGTGACCGAGGCCGATAAGAACATTGCGCAGCACCGCCGGAGCGACTTTTTGCGGGCGGCCGTTGGCGTCGATCCAGTCGACGGCAAGGCCGGCGCGGCTTGCGAGAATTTCCAGTTGCGCATCGCTCATAGGCGCTCTCCATCCAGAGGTTGCAAAGGGGTTGCGGCCGTGAGGCTGACAAGCGCGCAATACGCGGGCAGTTCGCCCGATTCCGATAGATCGACGGTGGGTGGCTGCTGAAACAACCACACGGCCTCGGTCTGTGGAGGGTTGACCACTGGCGTGTCGCTGAGGTTCAGGTCAATTCGCAGCTCGCTGCCATTACCCAGACGCCAGCGCGCACTGACCGCGCCATAACCGAGCATATGGGCGCCGAGCGCTTGCGTGCCGGACAGATGGGGGATGATGTATTGATGGCGAAATTGCAGCAGCTTCTGGTACAGCTCGAGGGTTTCCTGCTGTTTGGCGCTGCCATGGCCGACCAGCCTTGGCTGTGAGGCGTGGAAGGTTTTTTCAGCATTCGGGTCGGGAATCTGCTCGCGTTTGTGCGGATCGGTGAAGGCGCTGAACGCGGCAAATTCATTGCGGCGGCCCTCACGCACCAGTTTCGCCAGTTCGCCGTGGTGGCTGGTGAAAAACAGGAACGGCTGCTCGGCGGCGAACTCATCGCCCATGAACATCAGCGGAATCATCGGTGATAGCAGCAACAACACGGTCGCTGCCTGCACGGCGCGCGGATCGGCCAGATGATGCAGGCGTTCGCCGAACGCACGGTTGCCGATCTGGTCGTGGTTTTGCAGGAACAGCACGAACGCGGTGGACGGCAGGTGCTCACTGGGCTCGCCGCGAGGTTCGCCGTGGCGGGTGATGTGGCCCTGGAAGACAAAACCCTGACTGAGGCAGCGCGCCAATTGCTCGGTTGGTTGTGCGGCGTAGTCGGCGTAATAGGCGTCGGTTTCACCGGTGAGCAAGACGTGCAAGGCGTTGTGGCCGTCGTCGTTCCACTGCGCGTCGTAGTCGTATTCGAGCAGGCTCGACTGATTGAGTTCGTTTTCCACGGTCAGCCAGACATGCCGGCTCGGGTCGATCTGCGCGCGGATGCGCTGGGCCATTACCGTAAGGAAGTCCGGGTCCTCGATGGCATGCACCGCGTCCAGACGCAGACCGTCGAAGCGGTACTCAAGCAACCACATCAGGGCGTTTTCGATGAAAAATTCCCGCACTTCGTCGCGGCGGAAATCGATCGCCGCGCCCCACGGCGTGTGTTTGTCCTCGCGGAAAAAGCCTTTGGCGTAACGATGCAGGTAATTGCCGTCAGGGCCGAAGTGGTTGTAGACCACATCAAGAATGACGGCCAAGCCGTGGCCGTGGGCGCTGTCGATCAAGTGTTTGAGTTGTTCCGGCGTGCCGTAGGAGGCTTGCGGTGCGTAGGGCAACACACCGTCGTAGCCCCAATTGCGTTCGCCGGGAAACTGCGCTAGCGGCATCAGTTCGATGGCGGTGACGCCCAAACCTGCAAGGCGCGCCAGATGTTGTTCGACTTCCGCGAACCCCCCGAGCGCACCGACGTGCAACTCGTAGATCACCGCTTCGCTCCACGGCCGACCGTGCCAGGCACTGTGGCGCCATTGATAAGCCAGCGGATCGACGACCACACTGTGGCGGCCGATGTCGCCATCCTGCGCTCTGGAGGCCGGGTCGGGCACCTCCAGTTCGCCGTCGATGTTGTAGCGGTAGCGGGTGCCCGCCGGACAGCGGGCCTTGATCACAAACCAACCGTCGGCTTGAGACAACATCGGCAGAGACTGGCCGTTTTCAAGTTCGACACTGACGTAAAAAGCATCCGGTGCCCACAGCGCGAACTGTGTGTGTTCGGCGTCCAGCATGATCGCGCCGTGGGGCCAGGTTTCAGTAGACCGTAACGGCATCGTGGTGAACCTCCCTGGTTATTTGTGGTGAGCTTTACCCAGCGCCTTGGCGACCAGTTGTTCGTAGAGTTCGGCGTACGGTTCAACCGCTTTGCACCAGTTGAACGGCGCAGCCATTGCCCGGCAACGCATGGCATTGAGCAGTTCGGGGAAAGCGAAGACCTTGAACGCGCGGCTCAGAGCTTCCTGATAGCTTTCAGCGGTGGATTCGTCGAAGAGGAAACCGGTGACGCCATTTTCAATGGTGTCTGCCAGACCGCCGGTATTGCGCGCCACCGGCAGCGAGCCGAAACGCTGGGCGTACATCTGGCTCAAGCCGCAAGGCTCGTAACGCGATGGCATCAGCAGGAAGTCGCTGCCGGCGAACATGCGCCGGGCGTCGGTTTCGTTGAAGCCGATGCGCACGCCGATCTGCCCGGGAAAGCGCAGCGCCAGTTCACGCATGGCCTGTTCTTCTTCCGGTTCGCCACGACCGATGATGGCGATCTGGCCACCATTTTTAACGATGTACTCGGACACCGCTATCGTCAGGTCCAGACCTTTTTGATAGACCAGTCGCGACACCACGGCGAACAGCGGGCCTTCTGAGTCATTCAATTCAAATAGCTCACGCACATGCGCGGCGTTGACCGCTTTGCCTTCCCAGTCACCAATGGCGAACGATGCGAACAGGTGCGGATCGGTGGCGGCGTCCCAGCTCTCGTCGATGCCGTTGGGAATGCCGCTGAGCAAGCCTTGCTGAGTCTTGGCGGCGAGAAAACCGTCGAGGCCGCAGCCGAAATCCGGGGTGGTAATTTCCTGCGCATAAGTCGCGCTGACCGTGGTGATATGGCTCGAATAGGCCATCCCGGCCTTGAGGAACGACATCTTGCCGTAGAACTCCATGCCTTCCTGTTGCAGGGCATGGTTGGGGATGCCGAGTTCAGGGCAGGAGCCGAGGCTGGTCACGCCTTGATAGGCGAGGTTGTGAATGGTGAACAGGGTCGGCGTGCGCTGCCCGCGCCAGTGCATATAGGCAGGGGCGAGACCGGCCGGCCAGTCATGGGCGTGCACCAGATCCGGGCACCAGTGAATTTGCGCGAGATTGGCGGCGATGTCAGCAGCGGCCAGGCCCAAGCGGGCAAAACGAATGTGGTTGTCCGGCCAGTCGCGACCGTTATTGGCGCCGTAGGGCGAGCCTTCGCGCTCGTAGAGCTCAGGGCAGATCAACACGTAGATGACCAGACCGTCCGGCATGTCCATGCGCCCGATCCTGCACGGTGGCAATGCGGCGTGACCGCCGAGTTCGCCGATGATGTGGATCGGATTCTCGCTGTGCATCACTTGCGGGTAGCCGGGGATCAGCACGCGAACATCGTGCAGATGGGCCATGGCGCGGGGCAGGGCCGCAGAGACGTCGCCCAGACCACCGGTTTTCACCAGATCGGCGATCTCCGAAGTCACGAACAGTACTTTTTTCTTGTTGGGGTTCTGGCTCGCTACTGGAGTCAGCGTTTTGGTGCCGGGGACGTTGATCTGTCGGCTGCCGGGAACACTGACGGTGCTCGATTCACCAACCGCCTGCTGAGCACGCTCTCCCTGAATATCCAATGCCGCACTGATCATATGAATCTCCCGTATCGTTGATCTGATTCTTGTCTTGAACAAGCGATGTCCATGGCCAAGTCCTGTGGCCGGGCGCAAACGCGCCACGCATCGGTGAGCAAACGCTACCCAACACGCGCAAGCAGAATGGGTGAACGGGCCGTTGCAAGGATTGCACCAGTCGCTTTGGCCCTGCCTTTCAGATGACCCGCCGCTGCGCGCAAAAGTTTCGACTTTTTTTCCGCAATGTGACCGGTCGGTTTTACCCCGCGAAAATTAGTCTAGGCCAGATCCTAGAGCGGGCCAGAGCAAATGGGTAAATTGTTCGACAATCGGTTGGCGGTCGGTGCAAACCGTGCTTTTGAGAGGGAAACGCACCGACGAAGTGCAGGTTTTTCTGCGAGGGAGGGCCAAAACGGTGACTGGTTGGTCACAATTTTGTGCTAGCGGGCAGCGCGGGCGCACTGTTGTGGTGCGGGCAGTTTGTTGATGAGTGGACAGTGAGTGCCCCTTCGCGAGCAAGCTCGCTCCCACAGGGGATCTTCAGTGGACGGAAAATCTGTTCCTGGCCCGGATCCAATGTGGGAGCGAGCTTGCTCGCGAAGGCGATGGTCGCTACACCAGCGCAATGATGGGAGTTCTCAGTTCAACAGGCGAACCGGTTCCCCAGCCGCCCATCCCTGAATATCCTCGATCATCTGCGAAAAGAACTGCTCATAGTTCTGTCGACTGACATAGCCCACATGCGGGGTCGCCAAGACATTGTCGAGTGTGCGAAACGCGTGCATGGCCGGTAGCGGCTCGTGTTCGAACACATCCAGTGCGGCCCCGGCGATCTGCTGTTTCTGCAGGGCCTTGATCAGCGCCGCTTCATCGACAATCGGCCCGCGTGCGGTGTTGACCAGCAGGGCCGTCGGCTTCATCCAGCCCAGCGCCTGCGCATCGACCAGACCGCGACTGCGCTCGCTGAGCACCAGATGCACCGACAGTACGTCAGCCTGCTCGAACAGTGCCTGCTTGCTGACGTACGTCACGCCGGCCTGTTCTGCGCGTTCGGCCGTGAGGTTTTCGCTCCAGGCAATCACCCGCATGCCGAACACTTGACCGAACTGCGCGACGCGCTGGCCAATGCTGCCCAAGCCGAGAATCCCGAGGGTCTTGCCGTGCAGGTCGCCGCCAAGCCCTTGCTGCCAATGGCCGGCGCGCAAGGAATTAGCCTCATTCACCAGATTACGCGTGGCTGCCATGATCAGTGCCCAGGTCAACTCCGGCGCGGCATGCTTGTAGCTGTCGGTGCCGCAGACTTTGATGCCGAGCTTTGCTGCGGCCTGCATGTCCAACGCCGCGTTGCGCATGCCCCCAGTGACCAGCAGTTGAAGGTTGGGCAGGCGCTTGAGCAGGTCTTCGTCGAACCGCGTGCGTTCGCGCATCACGCAAATCACCTGATAGCGGCCCAGCCGTTCGGCCAGTGTCGCGTTGTCGGCCGGGTAATCATGCTCGAACGTCACTTCACCAAGGCTATCGAGCACTGACCAGTCGACCACATCGCGGGCCACGTCCTGCCAGTCATCGATTACTGCAATCTGCACCGCCATCAGCCTTACCTCATCAACGAACGGGATTGGATGTATTCAGCCAGCCGAGCAGGGCCTTGTGGAACTGCGCTGGTTCTTCCATTTGCGGCGCGTGGCCCATGCCGGGAAACTCCACCAGCGTCGACTGCGGAATCAGCTTGGCCACTTGTTTACCGAGCACGTCGTAATGGCCGATTTTCGCTTTCACCTCAGGCGGCGCGAGGTCCTTGCCGATGGCGGTGGTGTCGGAGGTGCCGATCAGCAGCAGGGTCGGCATCTTCAGGTCCTTGAACTCGTAGTACACCGGCTGGGTGAAAATCATGTCGTAGATCAGCGCCGAGTTCCACGCGACCTGGGTTTTGCCCGGACCTTTGCTCAGGCCGGCGAGCATGTCCACCCAACGGTCGAATTCCGGTTTCCAGCGGCCGTCGTAATAGGTAGTGCGTTCGTAATCACGAATGCCCTGGGCGCTGACTTTCAGCTCACGTTGATACCACTGATCCACGGTGCGATAGGGCACGCCGAGGGCTTTCCAGTCTTCCAGGCCGATCGGGTTGACCAGCGCCAGTTGCTCGACCTGTTCCGGGAACAACAAGGCATAGCGGGTGGCGAGCATGCCACCGGTGGAGTGGCCGAGCAGCGTGGCTTTCTGAATGCCCAGTGCTTTGAGCAATTGTTGGGTGTTGGTCGCCAGTTGCTGGAAGCTGTATTGATAATTGTCCGGTTTGCTCGAGGTGCAGAAGCCGATCTGATCCGGCGCGATCACCCGGTAACCGGACTCGCTCAAGGCCTTGATCGAACTGTCCCAGGTGGCTGCGCAAAAATTCTTGCCGTGCATCAGCACCACGGTGCGGCCATTGGCCTTGCCGTGAGCGGCGACGTCCATGTAACCCATCTGCAGGGATTTGCCCTGAGACTGAAAGGCAAAGTGTTTAAGCGTGTAAGGGTATTCGAAGCCTTGCAGCTCCGGGCCATAGGCCGGGCCTTCAGGCGGTGCCTCGGCTGGCGCGGCAGCCTGCGCAGACAAGGGCAGGGCGGCGCAGAGGAACAGGGAGGGGAGCCAACGGGAAAACGTGACAGACATAAGGTCAAACTCCGTTTGAAATCGGTCGATGCTGGAACGGCTGGATTATGGCGACGTTAAACACAGGCAATCCCTGCGCCTGATCGTTCAACCCAACCAACCCAGGGTCAGCATGGTCAGCACGCCGTAGCGCGCACCTTTGGCCAGGGTGACGATCAACAGAAACCGTCCGAGAGGCTCGCGCATGACACCGGCAATCAGCGTCAGTGGATCGCCGATGATTGGCAACCAACTGAGCAACAACGACCAGTGGCCATAGCGCTCGTAATGCTTGCGCGCGGTGGCCATATGTCTGGCGCTGACCGGAAACCAGCGCCGATCCTGAAATCGCTCGAGCCGGCAACCCAGCCACCAGTTGACCAGCGAGCCGAGTACGTTGCCCAGCGTCGCGACGGCCAGCAATCCCCACAGCCAGTAGCGATCACTGACGATCAGCCCGACCAGCAATGCCTCGGACTGCAGCGGCAACAAGGTCGCTGCACCGAACGCGGCAAGGAACAGCCCGAAGTAAGCCGCGCCGATCAATGGGCCGGGTAGTCCGCCACCACGACATCAGCACCATCCTTCTTCAGGCCAATGACCTGATAGGCATCGCTCATACCGTCCATTTCCATGCCCGGCGAACCCATCGGCATGCCCGGTGCGGCCACTCCGAGCAGGTCGTCACGCTTGCTCAGGGCCAGCACTTGTTCTGCCGGCACATGGCCCTCGACGAATTTGCCGTTGATGATTGCGGTGTGGCACGAGGCCAGACGCGGCGGAACGCCATGTTGTTGCTTGAAGCTGCTCATGTCGCTTTCAACGTGATCGTCGACTTTGAAACCGTTGGCTTCGAGATGGCTGATCCATTTTTTGCAGCAGCCGCAGTTGGCATCGCGGTGCACTTCGATCGGGATCAGATCGGCGGCCTGGGCCAGGGAGGAAATGAACAGGGCGCTCAGGGCGACCAGACGCAGGTGGGTTCGCATAGCGGATCCTCGGCTCGGGTAACGGTCAAAAAAGAACGCATTTTGACCGGTTTTTCCTGCTCGGCATCAACGCAATGTTTCCAGTTGTTGCAAGGCAGGCTGGCAGGATGATCGTAGATCAAGGCTGACAGGTTGCTGAGCGCGAGATGAAAAATCTGTCAGGTGGCAATTGTGTGAACGCCGTCGAACCCTGTGGGAGCGAGCTTGCTCGCGAAGGCAGTGTGTCAGGCACTGGATGCAGTAACTGAAAGGGCGCTTTCGCGAGCAAGCTCGCTCCCACAGGGGTTATATGGTTGGCAGGAATTCCTGCATGAATCAGCGGACCTTGAAACGGCCCATGATCGCGCTCACCCGGCTGTTGGCTTCAAGCAACTGATGGGTGTTGAGTTCGCTGGCTTTGCCGCTCTGCACCAGTTCATCAACCATGTGGCGGATCTGCACCATGCTGCGATTGATCTCCTCGGTCACGGCGCTTTGCTGCTCGGCGGCGGTGGCGATCTGGGTGCTGAGGCTGTTGATGTGGCTGACCGAACCGGCCATTTCATCCAGACCCGAGTTGACCCGTGCGGTGGCATCGGCGGCGGACTGGCAACTGGCCTGAGTGTTTTCCATGGCGCTGACCGACGAGCTCACGCCTTGAGTCAGGCGCGTCAACATCTCGTTGATCTCCGAGGTGCTGGCCTGCGTGCGGGCGGCGAGGGCGCGGACTTCATCGGCAACCACGGCAAAACCGCGGCCCTGTTCACCGGCGCGCGCCGCTTCGATGGCCGCGTTTAGCGCCAACAAGTTGGTCTGCCCGGCAATTGCGCCGATGACCCCGAGAATCTCGGTGATGCGCTGGGCGTCCTGCTGCATGTTTTCAACTTTGTGTGTAGCGCTGGCCACTTCATCGATCAGCGCCACGACACTATTGGTGGCTTCGCCCACCACCACGCGGGAACGGTCGGCGTTTTCGTTGGCGCGCTGGGTGAACGCTGCGGTTTCGGCGGCATTCTGCGCCACGCTTTCTGCCGTCGAGCTCATCTCGGTGATGGCGGTAACGGTCTGATCGGTTTCCGAGGCGTGACGCAGCAGAATCTGGCTGGTGTGCGCCGAGGTACGTTGCAGGTTGTCGAGGCTCGACGCCATGGCGCCGGTGGCCTGGGTGACTTCGCCGATCATGTTTTGCAGATAGGCAATGAACGTGTTGACCGAATGACCGATGGCGCCGAGTTCATCTTCGGCGCGAATGGTGATGCGGCGGGTCAGGTCGGCATCGCCGCTGGACAGCAAATCGATGTTGGCTTTCAACGCTTTCATGCGCTGCACCAACTGGCGAATCGCATAGACCTGCAACAGCACCAGCAGGATCACCAGCGGAATCTGCAACAGGCTCAGGGTGCTGAGGACGTCATCACGTTGGGCGGTGAGCATTTTCGTTGGCAGGGCGGTGGCGAGGAACCACGGCGTGCCTTCAATCGGGCGCATGAAGAAGGTGCTGGCTTCACCGTTGTTGTCGAACTCGATGCGCTGCGCCTGATCACGATTCTGCAACCCGGCTTTGACCTGGCTGGCAAAGGTTGAATTACCGGCCAGTTCGCTGATGTTCTTCAGCACAATCGGGCCACTGATGCGCGAGCTGTTACTGATGATTTTGCCGTCGGCTTCAACGATGAGCATTTCGGCGTTGAGGTCTTTTTCCTTGCGCGCCACCAGATCATTGAAGAAGCCGAGGGTGACGTCGATGGTCGACACGCCCCAGGCATTACCGTTTTTCTGGATGGCCATGGCGCAGTTGGTGCGCGGCTCGGCGCTGGCGTCGTCTTTGTATGCGGCCGCCCAGGCGCATTGGCCGCGTGGTGTGGCCATGCCGCCCTTGTACCAGCTCTGGTCGTAATAGTTGGGGGCTGCGTCGCTGTTCCAGAATGTATTCACCGCCAGTTTGCCCGAGGCATCGCGGTGCCAGAACGTGCTGAATTTGTTGCGCCCAGGCTCACGTTGCCCCGGCAGCGGCCAGATCCCGCCACCGAACACCTTCAACTCGCCGTACTGATCGACCAGGCCTGGCAGCACCGTGTCGATGGCGGCGCTGTCGAGCAGCGGGATGGTCTGGGTGATGCTGCGCTGTTGCGCCTGCACTTTGTTCAACTCGCCCTGAATCTGCTCGGCCACTTCGGCGATGCGGTTGAGGACCACCTGTTCTTCGGTCTGACGCAGTTTGGGGGCGACCAATTGGCTGATGCCGACCACGGTTAACACTGACAAGAGCAGGATGAACAGAACCAGAAACAGCGTGTAGCGAGCCGAAATAGTACGGAATGCGGGCATGGAGACCGGTCCTTGAGCAGCGCTTCTTATTAGGGGGCAGGGGTAAAACAGTGCGGGTATCGACAGCGTATCGTCGATGTGCCGGGAACCTTTAGGTACTTGCGTCCTAAAAAACATCCGTGCCGATGACTGGTCGGTATCAGACTCGATACAGCTGCTGTGGCCAACGTGCTGGATCGCGGGAAAAAGTCATTTTCGTTGCATTGGCATGACAGCTCTGGGTCAAGGTTTACGGGGCGTTTTGCTTTTGTATCGAGAATGTACAAGAATTGTAAAAATGTGCAGAAAGAGGTTGGTGCCATCAGTTCGCCCGCTGATACTCGCGGCCATTGATGGCATCGCTCACGGAATTTTTATGGTTTTTCACAGGGAGTCTTCTCATGACGATCGGTAACGTTGGCGGCTGGCAGGCCAAGGCAGGACTTCTGGTACGCGACACCGGCGCAAAGAAACAAGTCAGCCAGAGCGTCAAAGTGCAGCAGATGCTCAACATGGTCGGCAACGATCCCAACGCGCTGAACACTGCTGAAATGGACAAGCAGGGTATGCGCAAAGCAATCAAGGGCTTCGATCCGGCGAATGTTTCGGTAAAACAATTGGGTAATCTGAGCGAAATGCTGCGTAGCCGCGGTTTGATCTCCGAGGTCACCTCGTTCACGTTGAAAGCCGCCGGGGACAAGTTCGACCGTTTTGGCGTGACCAAAGACATCGATGCGAAATTCAACGCACTGGAATATTTCGCCACCCAACTCGACGCTATCCAGAACAATGGTCTGAATGGCAATGCCTACGGCAAAAACCTGATTCCCGAGTTCAAGAAAGCGATCTACGTCCTGCAGAACCTGAAGAACTATGGTGATGGCAACGCGCCTAAACCGGTCGATCAGGGCGTCAAGGCCAAGGCGTAAGCTGATCAGTTGTCGCCCGTTCATGGTTCGAACGGGCGATACCGATGGGCTGGCCCTTGCTCAAGACAGCGGCGACGCCTCCTTGGCGTGCGCTGCGATTTGCGACTGCGCTTGATCATGCAAACGCTGCATGTGCGGGCAATGTAACTCCAGAGAGCGCGGGCGATAGCCCCGATGAAACAACGCCAGCCAACCCGCGCAGCGCTCATTCGGGGCAATCCCGGTGAAAGTGAAACCCATCGCCGTCAGGCTCTCCACGGCACAGGCAAATCCGTTTGCAAGTCTTAACCGAATCGAGATCAACCAGTGGGCAGGCAGTCGTTGAAGCTGCTTGAGCAGACTGCTGTCGAGTTTTTTCAGCATGACGTCATAGCGCCCGGTACAGGGTTCGACATGGATCTGCGGCCCCACCCAGGGCGTCTCTTTGTCTTGTGTCCCGTATATCCCGCACAAATGCTCCATGAAACTGGCACAGCTTTGCGGCCATGGCAGTGCCGGGAGCGGTCGTCGGTAGCCATCAATCGGCGTGTAGCCGATGACGATGGACTCCGGCAGCGGTTCGCCAAACGGCGAGGGGCAATAGTCGAGCAGCAATCCGCTGCTGCAGAAACCGAGCCTGTCCGCCATGCGCTGTGTGTAGGGATGCTGCGTCACCTGTTTGATCGTCACGCCATGGCATCCCAGCGCCTGGGCATGGATCAATAGCCGAGTGCCCAGCTGCGTGGCGATGTTCTGCCCGCGGGTCGACGGATGGACCACGCTCAAAGCCAGCTCCGCGGTGGGCGATCCGGGATTCCTGCATAACGTGGCGTGACCGAGGATTTTTTTGCCGGACTGCGCCACCAGTGAATGCCAGCTTCCATCGCCATGGTTCTGGTTGATCATCAACGGCAAATACACGTGTGGCTGCACGTAGTGATCACCATAGATTTCCCGGAACAGGCGGCTGACAGCTCCGGCGTCGGTGCTTCGATAGCTGCGCAGCGTCAAGTCGTCCATGGGCGTTGCTCCGGGCGTTGGGTGTCGTAGGTGCGAAGGTCGACGATTCGTTGCCGCTTACCGGAGCGCGGATGTCGAGCGAGTTCATCGGTTGTGCAATGGACAACCTGCAGTTCAAGTTGGCCCTCAACGCACAGTTGCGTCATCAGCGGGTAATGCTCGATCAACTCACGGTGCAGCGTAGTGCCGGCGTCAGTGCTTTCGGCGTTGAGCCCGTCGGGCACCCACTTCAGACGCAAGATATCGACGTTTGCCGATTGGCTGATGACCAGTTGCCAGTCGTCGCTGGTGGTGCTGCGCTGGACGATTCTGGTGATGTCCTCGATCAGCAGGGTCAGGCTGCTTACCCGCACGCGCTGACTGCTTGCGCTGCGGCCCAGCAAGGCAAATTTGCGCATGGCCGCCGTGGCCGGCTCGCGCCAACAGGCGAGGTCGCCCACGGGGTAGCGAATCAATGGCATCAGCCGTCGGGTGAAGTTGGTGATCAGCAGTCGCCCGCGGCGGTCGCATTCTTCGATCACTTCTCCGGTGTGTTCGTCGACGATTTCCAGCAGGCTGTGGCTGGCCAGCATCCGGTGTTCACCCAAGGCGCAATCGCGGCTCGTGGCACCGATGAAGCCAGCGTCGACACTGGCGTAGCCGATGGAGGCGATCCGTGCGTTGGGAAATACCCGCTGCAACAACTGCAATTGACCGGCGAACAGGCTTTCCCCGCCATAAAGTATGGTCTCGACTTCAACCAGCGTTTGCGCCTGACGCTCCAGCACGCCGGCGAACGCCAGCAATTGCGCGGGCACACCGGCGAGCACGTTGATGCGGTGCTGATGGATGGAATCAGCCAGTACAAAAGGGTCGACATCACCGGTAAACGGGTACTCGGTGACACCCGCTGTTTCCTGCGCCAGTGCGTCATGGATAAAAATGAAACTGGCATACAGATCGCCAACAAAGAACAGATTTGCCACCCGGTCTCCGGGATTCAGTTGTTTGCCGAGATGGCTGCCAAAGTCTTTTACAAGTGTCTGCCATTCTGTGCGGGTAAACGCCGAAAGTTTACCGGCGCTGGATGTTCCTCCGGTCTTGAACACCAGTGCGCGCTCAACCGTTGATGTCAGTACGGGCCATTGATCGAAGTTCTGGCTGGTTGCCCAGTAGTGTTGCGGATCGATGACCGGAAGTTCATCCAGTGTGCTGACCTGCGCTGTAACGTGATGCAAATGTCTGGCGTAATACTTTGAATGTTCACGGGCAAAAGCGACCAGCGCGTTTAACTCGAGTGTTGTGTTCATGATGTTGTCCTGGATGATGGCCGCCGTAGGCGATAGTGCTCTTAACGGCGCGCGTCGATGACTGACGGGATTTTTCCGCTGTGGCGGTTTCTGCAGAATTGCTGCGGCTCGCAGGTTTGCGCTTCAACCGTGAGCAGTCCGGTGCGCTGCAGAACGGCCAGCGTCGAGTAGCTCTGCAGTCGGCCGAGGATCTCGGCAGGCTCGCCGGGGCTGCGAATCAGCAAGCGCTCCAGACCATCAGGGGCGTGATCGAGGTGCAACTGAAACGGTGCTTGCAGGTGTCCGGCGAGTTCGTTCAGGCAAATGAAATCGGTGCCGATGCGCAACAGTCGGCCGTGTCGTTGCAGCAGTTCGAAGCGCGGCGAACTCAGCCCGCATGCGCAGGCGCCGGGCAGCCATCGACCGGTATCGCCGACCTCATAACGTTGCACCTGTTGGCCCTCGCGTGCTTTTGCGGTGAACAGCAAGCGGCCAATTTCATTGCCGGCGAGCGGAACGTCCTCCTCCAGGGCAACGATCTCCAGATGCTGGATGGTGTCCATCAGATGAAACACACCATCGCCGGTGGCGACGCAGGCATGCCCGAATGGCCCCGCATCGACACTGCCGTACACCGCCGAGCGAATGCTCGAGACACCGCAGCGTTGCAATAGCTCACGACACTGATCACTGATGTGTTCACCACCGAGAAACACTTTTTCAATCGCGCCATAACGGCTCAGACGCTGCTGTTCGTTGAGGAACAAGCGATGCAGGGTGCTGGGCATGCCGATCAGTACGGTCACGCGCTGTTCGATGATCACTTGCGCAATATCGCTGTAGTCATCATCGGCGGGGGCGCCCATGGGCAGGTGGGTGGCGCCCAGCAGTTCGAGGACTTTGGCAAAACTGAAAAAGCCGCCATACAACCCGCCACTGAAAAACAGGTTCATCACTTTGTCGCGGCCCGGATCGAGCCCCGCCGCGAACAACCCGTCGGCCGTCGCCTGCATTTGCCGTTGAAAATCGTGGTAACTGAATCCCGACAACGCCGGTGTGCCGCTGCTGCCGCCGGAGCGGAAAAACAGCTGCGCCGCCGCTGTCGTCGGTCGTGCGATAAACGCTTCTTTGTCGGTGATCGGCACGTTCGTCAGGGGCAACGGACAAGGTGTTCGATCAAGGGTCATGTGGCTGGGCAGGTGCGTCGCCGCGACGCTCACCGACACACGGCGGCTCAGGCGTTGCAGCGCGTAAACGCCGTCGTGGGGTTCGCCGTCATAGCCGTCATGGATCGCCTCGATCGGTGCAATTCGGCTGACGCCCGCCGCAATCAGTGTCCGCGACAGTTCCGCGATCTGTGCTTCGCCGCATACCAGCGCACAGCTCTGCAACACGTTGCGCCAAGGCAGCAGGGTTTGCGACAGGCGCTCGCGTGGCAGCGGTTTGAGCAGCAGCGTGCGAAACAGCGGCGAGGGCGCGAGCAACTCATTGTGGGTCCAGACAACGCGCCAGCCCGGCGCACTCCAGACCTGCGCAGTGATTCCGGAAAAACTCCCGCTCAAACGCGTCATCATGCTGTGGCTGCTGATTTCGCTGGCTTCCTGCACCGTCGGCACCAGCGCCGGCCAGTGCCCGGCGCGCCGCTCGAACGCTTTGGCCAATGCGCAGCCGATGTCCTCAAGAACGATGGGATCATCGCTGTCGACCAATAGCCATTGCGGGCTGGAGCAGGCCTGTTGATCCAGTCGACATACCTCATCGACGATCGCCTCCAGTGCCTGCGGCGAGGCTGCGTCTGGCGTCAGATAGGCAAAACTGATGCGGTGCCCCCAGTCGATCCAGCGACAACCGGGTGGCAGCTGTTGGCGGATCGCTTGCAGCGCCGCTTCGCCACCCCACGCCGATACGCCGTTGGCCATTTTGCACAAGTGACCGATCTGCTCCGTCGCCACCGGCAGCACGGCGACGTGATAGCGCAGCTGATCGCTGGGGTCGCATTGCACCAACGCGTGCAGCACACGCGCCGTCAAACCGTGGTCGCTGCGGCTGGGACGCAGCCAATTGATGTTGCCAGCCAAGAGGCTTTCGATCATCGCGCAGCACGCCAGCAGAGGCGCGTTTGCCGGTGTGACATGGACCACCAGACCCAGCGGGCTCCAGCGTTCAAAGTGCGATTGCCGATAATCGAGACGCCGCAGGGTTGCGGCTTGATCGCCCAGTTCTCTTTCAAGTTTGGTTTGCAGAGTACGAGGCTGGCAGAAGTCGATCAGCGCCTGGCGTTGCGCGTCATCCAGCGGCAGCTCGGCGCTGCGCAGATGTTGGGCAAAATTGGCGGTTGCGGTCAGTACAGTGGCGCTGTCCAGCGGCGTGTTCAGGTGTTGCGGCAAGGTCTGATGCAGCCTTGCCAGTGCGTCGTCGAGGTCGACGTCCGCGTGCAGTTCTCCGTTGATCAGGTACATGTCAGTGACTCCCCAATAATTCCGCTGCGGCCATCGCGCAGCTTCTGCCGGCAGTGGTGCCCGCACGGCCATGCAGTTCGAACCAGTCACAGGCAAGGCCACAGCCACAACTTGCGCCGGGGTGCAGCGTTGCCAGATCGCTCATCACTACCGCGTGCGCCGGGCTGGATGAAATGTAGGGTGAGACGAATCCCAGCAAGCCTTGCTGGCCGTAGGGCTGCACGGAGAAATCCAGCGGATTGCGCACGTACGCTTTGGCGTAAACCGGAACGTGGAAATGATGGTGGGCACATTCGATGTAAGGCACCGCGTGCTCGACCGCGCCGTAACCGTCTCGACAGCGCGCTGTCGGGATGCCGAGTTGCCGGGAGATGCGCCCATACAGTTGAAGTTTGGGGATTTCCTCGCTGCTGCGGGTTTTCCAGCCGCCGCCAAAAAACACCAGCGAATCGTCCGGCAGATTCAACTCAGGCACGCCGTTAGCCTGCATATGCTGCAAGGTCTGCCAAAGGAATGCCGGGAAGCCGAAAATGCGCACCGGCAAGCCTTCTTCGGCGAACGATTGCAGGGCCGCGATGACCCCGAACAGATCGAACTGGTGGCTGTCACCGGTGCAGCGCAAGGCGTAGGCGACGCGATTGACCGGGGCAAACCGGCAGAGGAACTGGTCGGTGTATGACGTCCCCAGTGTGATGGCGCCCTGCGGCTCATAGCTCAGCAGCAGGTAGTTGCACGGCGTATCGGCGCAGTTCCAGCCGTAATGGCTAAAGATTCGTTCGACCATGAATTGCGCGCCGGACAGACTGCGCGGGTCATAACGCATGCGACTTTTCTGCCCACTGGTGCCGGACGATGTCAGTTCCAGGGCGTTCTCCCCGGTCGGGCTGAGCAACAGTTGCTGTTTGAAAAAGTTGGCCAGAATCGGTGGCAGTTGCGACCAGTCTTGCAGGGCGTCGAGATCTTCCACGTCGAGACCGTTGGCATTCAGCCAATGGGCGTAACCGGGAGTGTGCTGGCAATGGTATTGACTGATCTCGCTCATGGCCCGGTCGAACAGGCCCGCAGGCACCGAGTCCGGGCAATAGGGGTGTGGCAACGCGCAGAGCGCATCGCTGGCGGGAAACTGGTTCATTTCAATATTCCTTTATTGAGCGGTGGTGGAATCGGCGTGTAAGCCTTTTAACAATCCCTGCACCAACGGCAGGCTCAACAGGCCGCTGAAGGCGGCGAAGAGCGCGAAGAGTTCGAGGCGTGCGCCACCGCCGAGGGCAGCAATCAACAAGCCGCCGACACCCATCACGGCAATCGAAATCATGCCGACCAGCGCCGAGACCAGGCCTTTGCTGTCGTCGCTGGTAAATAACGCCAGCCGATAGAGTGCGGCATTGCTCATGCCCAGGCCGACGGCGTACAGCGCCAGGCTGGCGACCACCGGGCCCAGGCCCGCGCCAGAAAGCGCGCTGCCGATCAGCGCCAGCAGCCCCAGACAAAAAGGCCAGAGCGCCAAGCGGATCAGCTGGGGCAAAGAGTGAGTCGCGAGCAAGCGGTCGAGGATCAGGTTGCCGGCGATCACTGCAGAAAAAACCGGAATCTGCCACAAGCCATATTCAACCGGCGACAGCCCGAGCAACTGCATCAGCAGCAACGGTGACAGGCCGATCCAGGCAATCAATGGCAAGCTCATCAGCCCGAGCGCGAGGCTGGCAGCGAGGAATCGGCCATTGCCGAACAAGACGCGGTAGCGCTGGCAGGTCTGGCGCCAGGAAAAACGCACCGCGGGTTGCAGCTGCCCATCGCGGCGCGTAACCCCGACGGTTTCCGGCATGTAGACGAACAGTCCCAGCCAGACCAGCGACGCTACAAGGCCCAGGCCCAGGAACAATTCGCGCCAGGACAACCATTGCAACAACAGAATGCCCAGCAGCGGCCCCACCAGTGGTGACAGCAGGGCGATGTTGCCGAGCAGCGCCATCAAGCGCACCGCATCGGCCTCGCAGAAGACCTCTTGAAGGGCCGGGTAACTGACCGCGACCACAAAACCCAAGCCCATGCCTTGCAGCAGTCTCAGTAGATTGAAGGCTTCAATACTCTTGGTGAGAAATGCAGTGGCGCAGGCTATCGCAAACAATGCGCAACCGCTCAGCAGTACCCGCCGTCGTCCCCATTGGTCGGACAATGGACCGATCAGCCATTGCAGGCAGATACCGCCAATCAGATAAAGATTGAAGGCGTTGGGAACATGCCGCACATCGGCCTGAAGATCAGTTGTCACGCTCAGCATGGCCGGCATGATCAAGTCGCTGGCCATATACGTCAGAAGTTCAAAAGTGCTTAGCGCAAAACAAAATCCGAGCACTTGTCGCGGCCCGATTGGTATCAGTGTTCTCTGCATAAACGTCCCTGTTAGTGAGTGAAAGGAAAGTTGCCAGAGACTAGTTGCAGGGCCGTGCATGACCTATTTTTTTGCTGCGACATTAGATTTCAAATGCTTGCAACTTGTTTTGTGGGTTCCGAGTTGCCGCTAAGCGTGAGTTACGAGTGCGTGGCAGCCGCCACGGCAAAAACAGAAAAGCCCGCAACAGGGCGGGCTTTGTTTGAAGTTGATCGGACTTGTTGATTTCCTGCCGCCATCTGCTTATCGGCAAGCGGGCAGGGCGAACAATCCTGTTCTATCGATGTTGGTAGTAGCCGGGGCCACCCTGGTAGTAACGGTGGTGATCGTCATGCCAGCCACCGTGGGGGAAGATGATGCAGCCACTCAGGGTCAGCAGGGCAAGAACGGGAATCAGCCAGGTGATTCGACGCAGCATTTTGAAAGTTCCTCATGGTTACGCCGTCATGAAGCCAAAACTCTTCATCGGCTGTAATATGAGACCCCGATTGCCACGATGCATCCCCGTAGAACGGTAAGTGCATGGCATGCAAACGGATACAAAGCAGATACATTTCAACGTTTCAGGAAGCCGCAATGACCCACAAGCAACGCTTGATTTATTCGATTCTGATTGCCGTGTCGGTGCTGGCGATCATGCTCGGCCTGTCCTGGCTGCAAAACGCCGGAATGATTTCGGAGAAGACATTCCAGTTCGTCGCCATCGGTGTCGCGGTGATCGTGGTGGTGATCAACGGCGTGATGCGCCGCAAGGTCAAGCCTTGACGGCGTTTGCCGCACGCTTCAATCGTTGTTGAGGACGGCCGCAGCCTGTGGATGCAGGCTGTAGCTCTTGTCTTCATTGAAGGTGATCACACCTTCGGCGCACAGCCGTTTGAGCACTTCGCGCACACTGAGAAAGGACAGCGGAATATCCAGATCCAGCAATTGGCTGTGGACACCGCGCACGCCCAGACGTCGCTCGCTTTGTGCGGCGACCAGCAGGGCATCGATGACTTTCAGACGAATCAGGCTGGTGCGCAGGCCGAAACTTTTCAGCAGCAGCCGGATGCGTTCGTTGCCGTGACGCTCGACGCGTTGCCCGAAATCGCTCGCGTGGGGGCTCATGGAAATTCCTTTGGGTGCCTGGCTACCGTCCGTTGGTAGTTGCGAGTTGTACATGCGATTACTCCTTTTCAGAGCCTGATCGGGATGGTTTTTTTGCGCTCTCTAAGACAAGACGTATCAGCACGACAAATCATGAAAGAAAAAATGTAGAAAATTTGTCGGGGATTTGTCTTTTCCTTGTGATTGTGGACTGTTGCTTTGGGCTTGGCGGCCTTTGGGCCGACCATGCTCTTGGGGGGTTGGGTGAATATCCGTTGTTATGGGTGTTGCCGCTGGCGGTTTCGCTCTTACAGCGAGTCCCTTTGGCAAACGCCCCAAAGGAACCAAAGGTCTGGGCCCCGGCGTTCGGCCCGCTCGCTGGGGCTCGGGGTTCCTTCGTTCCGGGATCTATCCGGGGGCATCGCCTACGGTTTGCTTCGCTGCACCTCCTCTCGATGTGTTCGACTTCGTCGAACGGTCGCTGCGCTCCCACCCCCGGATAAATCCCTCCACTCAGCCTGCCGAAGGGGCCGGCAGATCAAAAGCTGCAGCCGAGCTAACGCTCATCCTGTTGAGTGGTGGAGAGCAGGGTGTTCGGCTTTTGATCTGGTTCAGTATTGAGTTCAACTCGGTATTTCAGGTCGGCGAAACTCTGGCAATCACCTCGGTCAGTTCCCTCTACCTCCGGGAGAGGGCTAGGGTGAGGGGCTTTTGATCTGGTTCAGTATTGAGTTCAATTCGGTATTTCAGGTCGGCGAAACTCTGGCAATCACCTCGGTCAGTTCCCTCTACCTCCGGGAGAGGGCTAGGGTGAGGGGCTTTTGATCTGGTTCAGTATTGAGTTCAACTCGGTGTTTCAGGTCGGCGTAACTCTGGCAATCACCTCGGTCAGTTCCCTCTACCTGCGGGAGAGGGCTAGGGTGAGGGGCTTTTGATCTGGTTCAGTATTGAGTTCAACTCGGTGTTTCAGGTCGGCGTAACTCTGGCAATCACCTCGATCAGTTCCCTCTCCCTCTGGGAGAGGGCTAGGGTGAGGGGCTTTTGATCTGGTTCAGTATTGAGTTCAACTCGGTATTTCAGGTCGGCATAACTCTGGCAATCAGCTCGGTCAGTTCCCTCTCCCTCTGGGAGAGGGCTAGGGTGAGGGGCTTTTGATTTTGCGTTCGGGGGATTGCGTGGAGTCTAAATTTTTTCCTTTGACTTCGTTTCTTCGACAGGCTCATTGCGCGTGGACGCGTGGGTGTTTCCAGGGCGGGTTCGCGTCAGCGCCGGATCCGCTCTTTGGCATGTCGATCAGGAGCGAGCGTGATTATTTCCAGACAGTTAACCGGACTGACCTTGGCCGGCGTGGTTTTTGGGCTGAGTTGTTCGGCCCATGCGTTCAGCCCGGCCACGGATGTCAGCGCCGATATTCGCCGTACTGCTTTTGGCGTGCCGCATATCCGCGCGCAGGACGAGCGCGGGCTCGGGTTTGGTATTGGCTATGCCTATGCGCAGGACAATCTGTGCCTGTTGGCCAATGAGATCGTGACGGTCAATGGCCAGCGTTCCCGCTACTTCGGCCCGGATCAGTTCACCGTCGAGCAGCGCGAAAACCGGGTCAGCGATGTGTTCTTTACCTGGCTCAATACGCCTGAAGCGGTGAAGGCTTTCTGGCAGGCGCAACCTGCGCAGGTGCGTGATCTGGTTGAAGGTTATACCGCCGGTTACAACCGATATCTGGCCGAGCGTCGCCAGCAAGGTTTGCCGCAACAGTGTCAGGGTGAATGGGTGCGTGAGATTGCACCGGAAGATCTGGTGAAGCTGACCCGCCGTCTGTTGGTCGAGGGCGGCGTCGGGCAGTTTGCCGAGGCTTTGGCCGGCGCCACGCCGCCGCAAGCGACAGCCGGGATCGAACACAACGTGCAGGCTTATCAGTTGGCCGATGCGCGTCAGCAGCGCTTTGCTCTGGATCGAGGCAGCAACGCCGTAGCGGTGGGCAGTGAGCGCTCGTTCAACGGGCGCGGGATGTTGCTCGCCAACCCGCATTTTCCTTGGGTTGGCGGTATGCGCTTCTATCAGATGCACCTGACCATTCCCGGCAAGCTCGATGTCATGGGGGCCGCGTTGCCGGGGCTGCCGATGATCAATATCGGCTTCAATCAGCATCTGGCCTGGACGCACACGGTCGATTCGTCGAAGCATTTCACCCTGTATCGGCTGCAACTCGACCCGAAGGATTCCACACGCTATCTGCTCGATGGCAAATCTCTGCCGTTGAACAAGCAGACCGTCACCGTGCAGGTGAAGCAAGCTGATGGGCAAGTGGTGCCGGTTTCGCGGGATATCTACAGTTCGCAGTTCGGGCCGATTGTGCAATGGCCGGGCAAGCTCGACTGGGATAATCAGTTCGCTTACAGCCTGCGCGATGCCAACCTCGACAATGATCGGGTGCTGAATCAGTGGTACGCGATGAATCAGGCGTCCACGCTTCAGGAGCTGCAGGATTCGGTGCACAAGATTCAGGGTATTCCGTGGGTCAACACCCTGGCCGTCGATGACAAAGGCCAGACGCTGTATATGAACCTTTCAGTAGTGCCGAACGTCAGCGCCGAGAAACTCGCCAAGTGCAGTGATCCGCGTATTGGCACAAAAATGATCGTGCTGGACGGCTCCAACAGTGCCTGCGCTTGGGACATCGACCCACAAGCTGCGCAGAAAGGCATTTATGCTTCGAGCCAATTACCGCAACTGCTGCGCAAGGACTTCGTCCAGCACTCCAACGATTCGGCGTGGCTGGCCAACCCGGCGCAACCGCTCACCGGTTTCTCGCCGTTGATCAGTCAGGACGGCCAGCCACTGGGCTTGCGCTCGCGGTTTGCGCTGGATCGTTTGAGCACGCTGAGCAAGAAAGGTCCGCTGGCGGTGAAAGATCTGCAACAAATGGTGATGGACGATCAGGTGTATCTGGCGACTCAGGTGGTCCCGGATCTGCTGAAGTTCTGTGCCTCTGACCTTGGCACCGACGCGCAGGCGCTTAAGCCGGTTTGCGTCAGCCTCAAGGCATGGGATGGTCGCGCCAATCTGGATTCAGGCTTGGGCCTGGTGCATTTCCAGACCATCATGCAGGCGCTGCAGGCTTCGCCGGACGTCTGGCGCGTGGCGTTCGATCCTGAAGATGCGCAACACACGCCACGTGGCTTGGCGGTCGAGCAGCCAGCGGTGGCCAAGGCGCTGCGTGAAGCCATGCTGGCGTCGGTCGAGTTGAGTCAGAAAATGGGGTTGAAGCCGCAAACCCGCTGGGGTGACATCCAGGTGGTCAGCAGTGGCGGGAAACAGACGCCGATTCACGGCGGCCCGGGTACGCTGGGAATTTACAACGCCATTCAGAGCGTGCCGCGTGAAGACGGCAAACTTGAAGTGGTCAGCGGCACCAGCTACCTGCAAGTCGTGACCTTCGATGAGAAGGGCCCGCACGCCCAAGGGTTGTTGGCGTTCTCGCTGTCGAGCGATCCGGCGTCGAAGTACTCGCGGGATCAGACCGAGGCGTTCTCGAAGAAGCAGTGGAGTGTGCTGCCGTTTACCGAGCAGCAGATTCAGGCTGACCCGCAATACCAGGTGCAGACTGTACGCGAGGCGTTGGACAAGGCGGGGAAAGTCGCCGCTCAGTAAGCCCGAGCATTAATGGCATCAAGCCTGAAGGCCGCATCCTGCAAAGGGTGCGGCCTTCAGCTTTTTGGCGGTTGTTGCGGTATCGAGTTGATCACCGGGTTACCTTCCTTGTTACGGCTCAGGTAGACCGGCAGTACCTTGGGCAGGCTGTTGGCCAGGTTGTTCAGCTCTTTGATGTTGTAGATGCCACCGACACGAATCGAACCGGTATTGTTGTCGGCCAGCTCCAAAGGATTGTTCAGATAGCGATTGATCAGTGGCAGGGCTTCGCTCAACGCCAGGTTGTCCAGCACCAGTTTGCCGTTGCGCCAGGCCAGTGACGTGTCACCGGAGTAGGTCTGGCTGATCTGCGGTATGTAGTCGCCGTGTCTGTAGCGCGCCTGCATCGATGGACCGAGGCGCAGGCCATCGCCCGGCAATGAGCGATCGCTGGTGACCAGCACCGAACCTTCGATCAGGTTCACGCGCACTTGATCCTGATACATCCAGACATTGAAGCGCGTACCCGTGACGCGAATTTTGCCTTCGCCTGCGCGGACGACAAACGGGTGGGACATGTCGTGGCTGACCGTAAAGAACGCCTCGCCTTTTTTCAGGGTGACGCGGCGTTCGTCCTTGTAGTTGCTGAAGGTCAGATCGGTGTTGAGGTTCAGTTCAAGCTGGCTGCCATCGCTCAACGTCACCTGTCGGACATTATCGGTGGCAGAAAAATGCTCATAGCTGTCGGGCAGCCAGCCCAGGTTCCAGCCGGTGTAGGCTGCCAATGGCAGTGCAAGCGCACACACGCCTGCCGCTACAGCAAACTGGCGCCAGGAGCGCGAAGGCTGCGGCACTGGGCCCTGCGCCGGGAGGGCGGTGGCCAATTCCGGGCGTGGCAAATGTTCGGCTACATTCCAGATTTCCAGCATGGCTTCATATTCGAACGCGTGCAGCGGATGGGCGTCGTGCCATTGCTTGAATGCGCGACGTTCTTCATCCGTGCAGTCGGCGGCGTGCACACGCATGCACCAATGCGCGGCGGCATCGGTGATCGCATCGTATTCGGCTTCCGAGAGAGTGTCTTGGGTCATTGACTCGTCCTGATTTCGCACATTCTAACCTTGTCGGGAAGTTACCGAGAACATCCGTCATGGCAATTACCCATCAAAGTGGAACTTATTTTTCGCTCCGGCACCAAAAAAAGCAGGATGCAAATGACTACTATCCATAAATGGAGTGAAAAAATGATCAAAAACACAATCGCAGCACTAATTGCCACTGCCGGCTTGCTGAGCGCAGGCGCAGCGCTGGCCGACCGTCCGGGCGCAGGCTGGGTCACCATCGAAAAAGCCATCGAGATCGTGAAGACCAAGGCCGGTTACGTTGAGGTCTATGAGATCGAAGCCGACAACGATGGCTATTGGAAAGGCGAAGGGCGCAAAGCTGACGGTGTTGTCTACGAGTTCCGCATCGACGGCGCTTCAGGCAATGTGTTGCGTGATCAGAAGGATTAACCAACCCGAATGCGGCTTGTGAAATGCGCCGGCTTCTAGCCGGCGTATTTTTTCCAGTCGTCAAGGCAAAGCCGATAAGGATCCTGTCTGGCTTGTAGTTGGCGCCGGTAAAGGTATGGGGGCCGGAAGCGGGTCCAGCTCTCGGCCCATTTCGCTGATGAGCAACGCGATCGAGTCGGCGTTGGCCATCATCACTTCAACGCGTGCTTGATCAGAGACCGCACTGCGAAAGGCTTTACGTGCATCTGCAAGGTTTTTGGTTTTTGTCAGGCTGAGAATTTTTTTGTATTCATTAGCGCGCTCCGGCAACTGATCCAGATCCACCCACACCCCATTCTTGCTCTTCTCCGCGAATAGCTGCGAAAGTGGGGTAGAACGGGACAAGGACTTGCGCAGACGCTCAATATCAGCTTTGAGAAGTAACCCGTTCGCGGTTGATGTATCGATAAGTTGGGGATATGGCCCCATTGCCTCTACGGAGGCGAAATCTTCGCTGTCGCAGACTAAATGCGAAAGTTCATGGATCAGCGTGACCGCGCGAGCATGAGAGTCAACATTGAACCTGGGCGGCAGAAAAGCGGTGTAGGCATGTAGCCCCGGATTAAAAAAGAGTTCGGTGAAATGGACAACCTTTCGCCTGTCTTCCTTGAATACAAATGCAACCGTGTCGTCGCCATACCGCGCGTTCAGGCCCGCGAAAAAGCGTTCTGTATAGAGCAAGTCATCTTTTGGATCAGTCAACTCGCGGCAAAGGGGCAGGACCACCTGTTCGATTTTTCTGAGTAGCCCGGGTGTGATTTGCGATACTTCGAAAAAATTTCTGAGTACCGTTTCAACTCGAGTGCCACCCAGGTTGTCGCGATGGATGACGAAGTTGTGCAGGCAATTCAGCGCATAGTCTCTCGCCCTACCGACAGCTTGCTGTATCACGAAGGCTCTGGCGGGATAGCGCTGATTGATTTGGGCCATTCCTTTGGCCTGGATATACATCATTATTGAGCGGCTGCGCTCGACCTTGGTTTGCACGCGGTTGCGTTGCTTTGACCGGCAACGACGAGCCGACGTGTCGGCGCCGGCAACCACAAGTCTTGAGTTCTTCTGTTCAAGCGCCGGCCCTTGGCCCCCGTCTTTTATACGCAAATACCAGGTTTTTTCAGACTGGATCACCGGATAGACCTTGCCGGCAATCGCCGCGTATTTTTGTGCCGTCAATGAATCCCCATAAACAAGTTTATTGTCCTCAAGCTTCAGCTTCTCGAGAGCGGTGGTGGTTTCAAAGCGTTGCAGATTAATGCGAGAGGCCGTAACGGGTGCGACTTTTGCCCAGCGAGCGGCGGCTTTTATCGTTGTGGCCCCGCCGCTTTCGGCAGCCGTCGATCCAGGCGCCTGCGCTTCAGAGGCAAATTCGGCTGTTTTCTCCTCCACCTCTGTTTCCCAGGATAAACGGCCCAGGCTGAACAGGGAGATGCCTCCTGCGATGAAGCTTTTCAGGGCGTTCGCCCAATGGTGCTCCTGCAGATCTTCAGCGGATTCTTTGAAATCGCTGTAGCTCTTCCAGAGAAAAAACAAAGAGGCGAGTTTCCCCGACAACAGATGGGGGACCAGACGGACGCCGTGGCTGAATAGAAACTTCGCCGCTTCCCAGTCGGATTGCGCATTGAGCTGCGGCTGGCAACTGAGCAACTGCGGCAACAGGCTGAGCGTGTCCTTGTGCAATCGCTCCAGCAGATTGCCGTTAATGGCAGTGCTTTGCAGCTTGATTTCAGTAGGTTTGCCGATCGTGGTCTTCAACAGATTCTTGAAGATTACCTGTTGCCCGGCGGGCAAGCGTCGGATGATCAAATCCTGAAAATGCCCGGGCGTATTCAAAGCATCGATCAACTGCGCTTCATTTTCGAATTCGCGAAAAACGTATCTGGAATACGGCGCGTAGAGCACCCGCGGTCCTGTTTTTCCCGCGCCCGGTCCGATGACGTAGAGTCCGAGGGCATCGGCATAGTCAGCGCCTTCGGTCTTGATCAATGATAGCGGGCAAGCAATGGCGTGAGCGTCCTTGACCGTGGCACGCGCCACCCCGTCCGGCATGTCCAGAACCTGGCAAATGTAGTCATAGCCACTTTCCGACAACTGTTGCTGCAACTTCAACGAGTGCGCGTGCTGCATCAACTGCCAAGGCAACTGACGTAGAAAACGTTCTTTGCTGGTGCGTGCCGAGTCACTGTCCGCTGACAGCGCTTCGGTCACTTTCTGCGTGTAGGTAGTGGTGATATCGAGAGATTGCAGCAGTTGCTGCACGGCAGACTGATTGAGGTTCTTCGGTAACGCGGTGGCTGTGTTCGAGGCAACCTTGAAACCGGTGCCCTGCACGATGTTGTAGTGATGCAAGGCAAAATCGAGAAGATTGCAGGCAGGGCCGGCCAGCGTCAGATTCGGCGTGACCTGGATATCCTGTGGCTTGAGTCCATTGTTCGGGAATCTGGCGTCGAGCAGTGTCTTCAGCGTCTCCTCGACATGGGTAGCTAACGCAGGGACGCCCTCGAGAAAATCCTTGCCATCGATGAAGCTGCGCCGCAGTTCATCCAGCAGCGCGAGTTGCGTGCGTTGTTCGGTGACCGGGGCCATGCGTAACCAGTCTGGGTAATCGAGCCGACGGACAATGGTCCGCGCGAGTTCAATGGTTCGGCGCAAGTTGGTATCGATGACGGTGTTTTTCATCTGGACCAGGAAGTTTGCGAGTGTGTCCTTGTCCTTGATGCAAACGCGTAATAGCTCGCAATGGTCGAGGAAATGTTCAATGGCCGATTGCATGCGATCGTTCAACACATGGCCTTCAATCAGTTGGAAGGTACCCAGGGTGTATTGCTGATCGAGTTGGCGTTGCTTCGGCGGCAGGTTTTCCAGCAGCGTCTGATTCTGGTTATTGTCGTCGAGGCGTCGTTGCACTTGCTTTTGCGCAATGGCGATGTCATCGAACGATTCCAGGCCCATGGCTGGGGTCCACAGGATGGCACGCCCGGAATGCTCGACATCCATGCCTCCGCGTTCGGTCAGGAGTACGCAGTGGGCAAGCGACATCACCTCACTTTGGCCGGCGCGGGTGAGGGTGAGCGACCATGCATCCGGCCGGAAGCCGTTAAGGGACTGGCGATCCATGCGTGTTGCGTGTTTTGCGTCGAACACGGTTTCGACTATTTTTCGCTCCGCCGTCAGCCAGGAAGCGCTGAGGTTTCTCATTTGTGCCTCACCGCGCAGTCCGTCCTCGAAAGCCTGTGCCAGTTTCCATCGAATACCTTCGAGAAAGTCGCGTTGTTCAGCGCCGCTCGTGATCGGCTGGTCTTTGAAGTGGCTGGTGAGATTCTCCAGGGTGCGTTCCAGCTTTGTTGTCAATTGCCCGGCCTTGTCGGCCTGCACGAGTGACGAGGGCGGTGCGCTGGAAAACAACGGGCGGGTGCTCCAGCGTTCGTTGACGTCAAGCCTGAGCAGGCGCTCGTGAAGCATTGCGCGGACATCCAGCGCTTTGTCGAAAAGCGCATGGATGTCAGTTGTGCGTTCGCTTTGGCGAAAGAGCTGCAAGGCGTATTCAACGTTCTGGCGTTGTTTGGTGAGGATTGCCTCAAACAGCGTCGTTATGATCTCGCCGCCGATGTTTTCACCGGACACCTGGGCGTTGGCGAAACCAAGATAGCGATTGCGTTCCTCCAGACTCATGAGGCCGTATAGCTCGTCCTCATGTCCGGCGGCATTGAGTTTGGCGGTCAAAGTCTGTTTCAGATCGGCGTAGTTGGTGAGGACCTGAAAGCCTTGAGTGGGAGTGTAAAGATAAGCCTTGTCATGGTTGATCATCAGCGAGCCGGCCAACTCGACATAGGTGCTCTCCTCGCGCAAGCACACGGTTTCGAAGGTGGGTCGCTGGAAAGCGGCATTCGGTTCCCGAATCAAACAGTGCAATGCATCGAACTCAGCGGCAGCGAGGATTTCCGTTTCGCGCTTGATCATCAAATCCGCACGCACCTGATCCTGCAGTGTCTGGCTGAAGAATGCGCGTCTGGGCGACCCCTCGAATGAGGCGGCATTCCAGTAGACCTCTAGCTGTCGAAACAACAGCATGGTCAGTTTTCCCGACGCGGTCTTGATCGCTTTCGCCCACGCGATCTGGTCAGCATCCCGGCTTGCGCGAGCGGGATGGGAAAATTCAGCTGTCTGACCATGCGGCCAGCCCTGGCGGCGGAAGTGCAGCAGCAGTGCCTCACTCAGCGACAGCGAATCGACCCACTGCCGTACACCCCCGGAGAGGGGCGCCGTGTCGGCGAAAAAACTGACGCGGGTGCGTGACTGTTGCAGACCCGCGAAGTGAGGTTCGAGCAGTTCGTCGAGAATCTTTTCCAGCAGGGTGGTGAGCGAAGGCAGGCGTTTGAGCTCGTCCAGCAGGTCGCGCGTGGACAAATCCTGTGACGTGTGGATCGCCGCTTTTTGATCCTCAAACACGTCTCCCTGGATCGTTTCCAGGGTCAGACTGATATCGCGTTTTTCCACCAGTTCCTTGCGTAGCGAGACGCTGAGGAACGCCAATAGATCATCCTGTTCGTCAGCGTTGTCGAGGCGCGTCTGCACCGCTTCGAGTAGCGCTTGCCGATCGCTGTATTTCTTCAGGCCGTCATAGGGGGTGTAGAGGAACACACCGCCATCATCCGGCCCGGCGCCGAGCATAAAACTCCCGGCCAGCGGCACCGCCAATTGCCTGTCGGCGTTAAGCAGAATGCGCTCGGCCAACATCGGCGGGGTTTGTTCACTGCGCAACGTGTGAGTGGCGAGTTCCACATGCGCAAGCCAGCTGAAATCTTTGCTGTTGAGACCATGTGCAGTAGCCAGGTCAGCGTGCTGGCCGGGGGCTTTGAGAACATCCGGAAACAGGAGTGGAGCAAGGGGCGTAGACATCATCGAGACTCGGAGCGGAGGCATTGGGGCCGGGGAGCGCAAGAATAGAGACGCGACTGGGCGCACTGGCGGTAAATAGTTACCGCACGCACCGAGTTGAAATGTGCCAGGACAGCGGTGCCAGTCATGGCCGAGTAATCGAAAGGTTGACAGCCGGCAGCTGAGCCATGGTTAATCGGTGAGCAAGTCGTCCATACGCTGTTGTTCCCTCCAATAATCATTCTGGAGCTTCAGATGTCTGCGCCACACGATCAGGTGTCCTCTGCTGTCTCGTCCTCGTTGTCTCTCGAAGCGCTGACGCAATTGCTTGAAACGATTTTTCTGCGCCACGGCACCTCCGCCGAAGTCGCGCAAGTGCTGGCCGCCAATTGCGCCGGCGCCGAGCGCGATGGTGCCCACAGCCACGGTGTTTTCCGCATTCCTGGCTATGTCTCGACCCTGGCCAGCGGCTGGGTCAACGGGCACGCCGTGCCGCAAGTCGAAGATGTTGCCTCGGGGTTTGTCCGTGTCGATGCCGATAACGGTTTTGCTCAACCGGCATTGGCCGCCGCTCGGCCGCTGCTGGTGGAAAAGGCGCGGAACGCCGGGATCGCCGTGCTGGCAATCCGCAACTCTCATCACTTCGCCGCACTGTGGCCGGATGTCGAGCCTTTCGCTGATGAAGGTCTGGTGGCGCTCAGCGTGGTCAACAGCATGACCTGCGTGGTGCCCCATGGCGCTGACCGGCCGCTGTTCGGCACCAACCCGATTGCCTTCGCCGCGCCACGGGCCGGCGCCGCACCGATCGTCTTCGATCTGGCCACCAGCGCGATTGCCCATGGCGACGTGCAGATTGCCGCCCGCAAAGGCGAACGGCTGCCGGCCGGAATGGGCGTGGACAGCCTTGGCCAGCCAACTCAGGACCCCAAGGCGATTCTCGAGGGCGGGGCGTTGCTTCCGTTCGGCGGGCATAAAGGTTCGGCGCTGTCGATGATGGTCGAGTTGCTGGCCGCGGCGCTGACGGGAGGCAATTTTTCCTTTGAGTTCGATTGGGCCAATCATCCCGGGGCGAAAACGCCGTGGACCGGGCAGTTATTGATTGTCATCGATCCGAGCAAAGCCGCCGGGCAGGGTTTTGCCGAGCGCAGTGGGGAATTGGTGCGGCAGATGCACGGCGTCGGACTCAAGCGTTTGCCGGGGGATCGTCGGCATTGGCAGCGCAGTAAATCGTTGGCTGAGGGTGTTGTGCTGGATGCGCAGACATTGGCGCAGTTGCGTGAGTTGGCGGGGGAGATCAAGAGCCCCTCACCCTAGCCCTCTCCCCGAGGGAGAGGGACTGACCGGGGTGAATGGGGGATATGCGCCGACGTGAAAGATCGAGCGGAGCTCAGGTTTTGAAAGCGCCAAAACTGGTTCAAAACTGGCAAAAACATGCAGGCATAAAAAAGGCGAACCCAGTGGGTTCGCCTTTTTAGTATGCGTTTGACTTCAGCGACGGCCGAGCAACAAGCCGACCACCAGACCGAATCCAGCGGAGATCGCCACGGTCTGCCACGGATGACCGCCGATGTAGCTTTCGGTGGCTTCAACTGCCGGTTGGGTGCGATCACGCACGCTCGAGACCGAATCCAGCGCCTGCTGCAGTTTCAGGGCGATCTGTCCACGTAGCGTTTCCGCTTCTTCGCCGACGAGTGAGGCGCTGCTCTTGAGCAGTTTGTCCGACTCTTCGATCAGAGCCTGAAGTTCGCTGAAGGCCTGATCCTTGATTTGATCTTCGGCGGCTTGCACGGCGGTTTTGCGGGCCATTGGGTGACTCCTTGCAATTGAATGGACAGTGATCAATGGAGTGTGGGGCTGAGCAAAAAGTTGCACTGAATTTAGGCCAGAAAGAAAAACCTGCGCGGGAGATTTCCGTCGAGCGTGTAAGATGTCGCCATTTTATGCAGCAGGATAATTCCCGATGAGTTTCAATCTGGCCGACAAATCACTCGCAGAGCGCGCCGCACTGGAGGACGAGAAGTCCCGTCTGTTCGAACTCTGGCAAAACAACCTCGGCAAGGCCAAAGGCGAAGCCGCGCGTTTGTTCGGCGAGCGTGGCAAGCGCAAGGGCAAGTGGGCCGAGTGGGTCCGCGCCGAACTGGACGGCATGTCGCCGCCGGAGTTCGCCAACATGGTGCGCAGTGAAGTCAATCGACTGATGGCCGCCAACAAATAATGCCTCAGGTGAAGGTCGCGGCAATCACCTCGCGAACCTTGACCACCACCGGATCGATCTGCGCGCTGGTGCGCCAGCCCAGTTCGATCGGATAACGCGGCAATTTCAGCGGGCAGGGCAGCAGCGCCAGGCCGCTGAGCGCCGCGATGCTCTCGGCGGCATGCGCCGGAATCGTCGCCACCGCCCGACTGCCTTTGAGCAGGTAAGGCAGCGCGGCGAAATGGGTGGTCGAGGCGCACACCCGTCGGCTCAAGCCCAGCGCCGCCAGACCTTCATCGGTAATCCCGATAAAACCGCCGGACGACACCAGAATGTGCTCGCGGGCGACGAACTCCTCAAGATCGATCTGCTGCTGGCCGGGCGCCAGGCTCGCCGGATCGACCAGACACGCATAGCCACCTTCGCCCAACACCTGACGGCTGAGCAAGCGTTCGGCAAAACCACCGGCGGTGATCGCCAGGTCGATGCTGCGCTCCATCAGGGCGCTGGCGACAATCTGGCTGTGGGTCTGGCGAAAAATCAGTCGAAGTTTCGGTGCGTTGCGGGCAATTTCCTCGATCAGGCGGCGACCGTAGGCAATTTCGAAGTCATCGGACAGCCCTACGGTTACCGAGCGACCGTCGTATTGATTGGCCGCCGGGTCGACCATCGCCAGGCTTTGCCGGCACTTGTTCAGCGCTTCGCTGACCACCGGTTTCAGTTGATTGGCTTTGAGCGTCGGTGCCAGTCCGCGACCGGTGCGCACGAACAACTGATCGCCGTACAACTCGCGTAACCGGCGCAGCGCCGCACTGACCGCCGATTGCGTGACGCCCAGACGCAGCGCTGCACGGCTGGCGCTGGATTCTTCATGCAGGGCTTCAAAGACTTTCAGCAGATTGAGGTCGACCGTGGCGATATTCATTTGGTTCATATCATTCAGCAGCGAACGGGGCTTTATTCATGATCGCGTGGCGCCGCAGAATCGGCAACCACTGAACCTGACGGAGTTATCGCGATGGCCAAATCAATTGTTGCTGCGCTGCAAATCGGCGCCTTGCCCGAAGGCAAAAACGCCACCCTGGAACAGATTCTGAGTTGGCAAGGCGCGATCATCGAATCCGGCGCGGCGCTGGTGGTGATGCCGGAAGCACTGCTGGGCGGTTATCCGAAAGGCGAGGGTTTCGGTACGCAACTGGGTTATCGCTTGCCAGAAGGGCGCGAAGCCTATGCCCGATACTTCGCCAACGCGATCGATGTACCGGGCGCTGAAACGGAAGCGCTGGCGGCAATGTCGGCGCGAACCGGGGCCAATCTGGTAATCGGTGTGATTGAACGTGCTGGCAGCACGTTGTATTGCACGGCGCTGTATTTCGATCCGCAGGCAGGGCTTATCGGCAAACACCGCAAACTGATGCCCACCGGCACCGAACGGCTGATCTGGGGCAAGGGTGATGGCTCGACGTTGCCGGTGTTCGACACGCAGGTCGGCAAGCTTGGCGCGGTGGTGTGCTGGGAAAACATGATGCCGCTGCTGCGCACGGCGATGTATGCCAAAGGTATTGAAGTCTGGTGCGCACCGACCGTCGATGAGCGCGAGATGTGGCAAGTCAGCATGCGCCACATCGCCCATGAAGGCCGCTGCTTTGTGGTCAGTGCGTGTCAGGTGCAGGCTTCGCCTCAGGCGTTGGGCGTTGAAATCGCCAATTGGCCGGCGGAGCGTCCGCTGATTGCCGGCGGCAGCGTGATTGTCGGGCCGATGGGCGATGTGCTGGCGGGGCCGTTGCGCGGCGAGGCGGGGCTGCTGACGGCTGAAATCGACACCGATGAACTGGTGCGCGCGCGATATGACTACGATGTGGTCGGGCACTATGCGCGGCCGGATGTGTTTGAGCTGTCTGTGGATGAACGCGCCAAGGCCGGGGTGCGATTCAACACATAATCCCAGTCTTATAGATAACCTGTGGGAGCGAGCTTGCTCGCGAATGCGTCATAACATTCAACATTTTCGTTGACTGATACTCCGCTTTCGCGAGCAAGCTCGCTCCCACAGGGGGTAGTCACTCGATTCAGTTATTGCATTGTTCCAGCCATTCTTCCCGGGTGATTTCCCACAGCTCCCGAGGGAAACGCCCACCGACGAAATCGCCTTCATCGGTTCGGATCAAGCGCATCCCCGCGCGCTCCGAGAGCTTGCGCGAGCCAATGTTCGGCGCCGCTTTCGGCACGCGCATCACTGGGCGCTGAAGTACGTTGAACCAGTAATCGGTCACCACCGCGCAGGCTTCCGTCATCAAACCCTGACCTTGCCACGCCGGCGCCAGCCAGAAGCCGCGGTGGTTGTCCGCCTGATCCATCAGGCTGATCTTGCCAATCAACAGTTCCGGTGCCGATTTCAGGCGAATCGTCCAGGGCCATTCCTTGCCCGCCGCGACCGCCGGCAAGGCAATGTCGCGCAGATAGGCGAGGGCAGCGTCATCCGGATACGGCCATGGCACGGCCGCGTTCAGATAACGCACCACGTCCCAATGCGGAAATTCGCGCTGTACGGCTTCGGCATCGGCCAGTTGCAATGGGCGCAGGATCAGTCGTTCGGTGTACAGCGTCGGTATGTCTTCCATAAACCTGCAGCCTCCCTGAATGTTTTTAATGAACGAAGCAGGTTAGCGCATTTTTACCAGGTGGCGGCGGTGGCCTTGGGCAGGCTGAGCTTGCCGCTGTCGACAAAGCGCATGGTGCCGAACAGTCCGCCGGCGAGTTTGCCGCGCAGCACGTAAGGCAGGTTGTCGAGGGTTTGCGTCTGGCTCAGGCCCAAGGTCTGGCGCAGCACCGAGAATGCCGAGATGCTGACCGGCACGCTGACAATGGCCTCGGAAAACCTTGGGATTGAACCGCTCTGATCGCTGACACCCGAGGCCAGTGAATGGCCATTGACCTCAAGATCCAAAGCGATGCCGTTGTAGTCGATGGCCGTTTCATTAGGGTTTTGCACGCGAATCTTGATGGCGAAGCGCACTTCCAGATCCTGGCTCGGCAACGGTTCGAGGCCGACCACGTTGATGTTCACCGGGTCTCGGTTGGGGAACAGCGCACAAGCGCTGAGGGATAGCAGAAGCAGTGACAGAATGACGGCGTGGAGGCGGCGCATAACGGTCTCTCAACAAAAAAGGGCTGAACCGTCACCGGCTCAGCCCTTTCTATCAAAGGCCAGACGTTAGCGGTTCAACTGTGCGACAGCCGCCGCTGGGGCAGGTTCACCTTTGGCCGGCATGTCCGGATTTTCCATGACCTGAAGAATCGAGGCTTCCGGGTCGAAATCGTCTTCTTCCAGTTCAATGAATTCTTCCGGCAGGAAGATGTTCAGCACGATAGCGCACAACGCACCGACGGTGATCGGCGATTCGAAGATGTTGCGCAGCGCTTGCGGCAGTTCGCGCAATACTTCCGGCACAGCGGCGATGCCCAGGCCCATACCCAGCGAAATCGCCACGATCAGCATGTTGCGCCGATGCAGACCGGCTTCGGCGAGGATCTTGATCCCGGCCACCGCGACGGTGCCGAACATCACCAGTTCAGCGCCGCCGAGTACCGGTTTCGGCATCAACTGCAGCACCGCGCCGATCATCGGGAACAACCCCAGCAGCACCAGCAAACCGGCGATGAAGAAGGCGACATAGCGGCTGGCCACACCGGTGAGTTGAATCACGCCGTTGTTCTGCGCGAAGGTCACCATCGGCATGCTGTTGAACACCGCCGCCATGGCCGAGTTGAGGCCGTCGGCGAGCAGGCCGGATTTGATTCGGCGGATGTACAGCGGGCCTTTGACCGGTTGCCGCGAGATCATCGAGTTGGCGGTCAGATCGCCCGCAGCTTCCAGTGGCGAGACCAGGAAAATCACCGCGACCGGCACGAACGCTACCCAGTCGAAGTCGAAACCGTACTTGAACGGCACCGGCACGCTGACCAGCGGCACTTCGGGCATCGAGGCGAAATCCACGGTGCCCATCAGCCACGCCACCACATAGCCAAGGGTCAGGCCGATGACGATCGCGCCCAGGCGCAAGAACGGTACGTCGACGCGGTTCAGCACGACGATAGTGCCGATCACCAGCGCTGCCAGAAACACATGGCTGGCGGCGCCCAGATCAGGCGCGCCGAAGCCGCCGGCAATGTCGGTCATCGCCACTTTGATCAGCGACAGGCCCATCAGCGTGATGATGGTGCCGGTGACCACTGGGGTGATCAGCATGCGCAGTTTGCCGATGAACTGGCTCAGCACCACCTCAATGAAGGCGGCGAAAAAGCACACGCCGAAGATCGTCGAGAGGATTTCATCAGTGCCGCCACCGCGCGCCTTGACCATGAACCCGGCGCTGAGAATCACGCTGATAAAGGAAAAACTGGTGCCTTGCAGGCACAACAATCCCGATCCGACCGGGCCGAAGCGCTTGGCCTGGACGAAAGTACCGAGGCCGGAGACGAACAGCGCCATGCTGATCAGGTAGGGGATTTCACTTTGCAGACCGAGGGCGCCGCCCATGATCAGGGTCGGGGTGATGATGCCGACGAAGCTGGCCAGCACGTGTTGCAGCGCGGCAAACACGGTGGCAGTCAGGTGCGGGCGGTCGTTGAGACCGTAAATCAGGTCGTTGTTGCGCGGGGCTTTTTCAGAGGCGGTCATGGTGTTTTGCGCGCCGCGAGGCGGGGCCGGGTCAGAAAATGGAGGCGCAGGATGCCGGAAGAGGGCGGCGAGGGCAACGAGCAATAACTGCCTGAAAGGTCAGGTTTTATTGGTCGCTATCGGCAAACGCCCGTGCAGGAGCTGTCGAGTGAAACGAGGCTGCGATCTTTTAAGATCAAAAGATCGTCCGATCGCGGCCCGAGCCTGCGGCAGCTCCTACACGAGATTGAATGCGGCCAGTAAATCCTCTTCAAAAGCTTTTTGCGCATCCCCCGGCACCTGCGCCCGATGCCGGGCCAGATGAAACGCCACATCAAAACTCAATTCGCCTTCACGCACGGGCCGCAGCAACCCCTTTTCCTGCCAGCTCCGCGCATAGTGATCCGGCAAATAGCCGACATGTTTGCCGGAGAGAATAAACGTCAGCGTACCTTCGACCTGTTCCGACCGCGCCGAGCAGACCTTGCCCTGAAAAGGCTCGTCTCTGCGCAAAAAACGATAGGGGTGATCGACCCGGTCGCAGGCCTGCAACGCGGCATCGCTGGGCGTCTCGTCGTTAAACAATGGATGGCCGGTGGCACAGTACAAATGCTGGGTTTCGCTGAACAACTGCCGATAGTCGAAGGCACTTTGCACTTGCGAGAAATAGCCGATGGCCAGATCCAGTCGCTGTTGCAACAGCAGCCGTTCCATTTCACCGGGCATGGCACTGATCAGTTCGATGCGCACCGACTCATCGCGTTCGCGAAAACGCCGGATCGCTGCTGCTACCCGTTGCAACACCGATTGATCGACCGACTCGGAAATCCCCAGACGCACTTCTCCGATCAAGCGTCCAGCGACGCCGTTGGATTGATGGCGGAAGGTTTCGATCGATTCAAACAACGTGCGCACCGCGATCAGCAACTGCTCACCCTTGGGCGTGACACTGAAACCGCCCTTGCCCCGGCTGCACAAACGGTAGCCGAGGCGGGTTTCCAGTTTGGCCATTTGCTGGCTGATGCTCGACTGGCTCAGGCCCAGATCACCCTGGGCCGCACTGAAACCACCGCACTCGACCACCCGTACAAACAGGCGCAACAGCTGCAAATCGACGTCGTGCAGTTGACCCAACATCACATTACTCCGGGATAAAGTCAGGATAATTATTCGGCTATTTTTCTAATGTATCCGACGGCGCATCCTGCAACCACTTCCTCCGGTCAGGTGTTCGTCATGGCTCCCGTGTTCAAGCTGTGTTTCCCCGCGCTGCTGTTGTCCGCGGCTGTTCAGGCTCAGGCCGAGGAAAAGACCCTCAATCTCTACAGCTGGGCCGACTACGTGCCGCCGCCAACCCTGCAACGGTTCGAGCAGGAAACCGGTATCCATGTGCGTTACGACACCTTCGATACTTCCGAGGTGCTGGAGACCAAATTGCTCACCGGCGGCAGCGGTTATGACGTGGTGGTGCCTTCGTCCAGCGTTCTGGCCCGAGGACTAGCCGCCGGCGCCTTGAAAGAAATCCCTCATGCGGGTCTCAAGGGTTACGCCAATCTTGATCCGGATTTGCTGGAAAAAATGGCCGCGGTCGACCCTGGTAATCGCTATGGCGTGCCTTACACCTGGGGCACGTTGGGGCTGGGCATGAATGTCGAGGCGGTGAAGCAGCGTCTGCCTGATGTGCCGCTGAACAGCCTCGATCTGCTGTTTAAACCGCAGAACGCCAGCAAGCTCAAGGACTGCGGCATCGCGATCCCTGATTCGCCGCAGGAGGTCATTGGTTTGGCCCTGCATTACTTGGGTAAAGATCCCTACAGCACCGACAAGAATGATCTGGCGGCCGCCGAAGCGTTGTTGCAAAAACTCCAGCCGTCGATGCTCTACGTCGCCACCGGCCGGCAGATCAATGATCTGGCCAGCGGCAACGTGTGCCTCGCGCTGACCTACAACGGCGACGCGAGCATGGCCGCTGATCAGGCGCGCAAAGCCAATAAAGCGTTCGAAGTGGCATACCGCATTCCCAAGGAAGGCACGCTGGTGTGGCAGGACAATCTGGCCATCCCCAAAGACGCGCCGCACCCGGAGGCCGCGCGGGCGTTCATCGAATTCATGCTGCGGCCGGACTCGGTGGCCGAGCTGACCAACACGCTGTTTTTTGCCACCGCCAACCAGGCCGCCACGCCGCTGGTGGACGAATCCGTACGCAACGACCCCGACATCTATCCGCCGAGCGACGTGCATGCGCGGCTCTACGCCGACCGCAGCATGAGCCTCAAGGACATGCGTCAGCGCACGCGCTTGTGGACCACTTTCCGTAGCCATCAATAACAACAGGAGCACAACGATGGATGTGCCAACGCAAAACGACCAGGCCATGACCCGTGACAGCCTTTATGGCACCGCCGCCGAAAGCACCTACGCCGGTATCACCAGTTTCATGCGCCGGCGCTACAGCCGTGACTTGCGCGGCGTCGATGTCGCGGTCAGCGGCGTGCCGTTCGACACCGCTACCAGCAACCGCCCCGGCGCTCGTTTCGGGCCACGGGGGATTCGTGCGGCTTCCACCGGGATCGCCTGGGAACGCCACTGGCCGTGGACGTTTGACCCGTTCGATCATTTGGCGGTTATCGATTACGGCGACTGCGACTTCGATTACGGCTCACCCCACAGCATCCCGGAGAGCATCGAAGCCCACGCCGAGCAGATTCTCAACGCTGGCAGCGCGATGCTGACGTTTGGCGGTGATCATTTCATCAGCTACCCGTTGCTGAAGGCGCATGCACGCAAGCACGGCACGCTGTCGCTGATCCACTTCGATGCGCACAGCGACACCTGGCCGGACGAGGAGGGCAAGCGGGTCGACCATGGCACGATGTTCTGGCACGCCGCTCGCGAAGGGTTGGTTGATCCGGCGCGCTCGGTGCAGATCGGTTTGCGCACCACCAATGACGAGCACATGGGTTTCCAGGTGCTGGATGCCCGGCAGGTCCATCGGCGGGGCTGTGAGGCGATTGTCGAAGCGATTCGCGCGCGGGTGGGCGATAACCCGGTGTATCTGACGTTCGACATCGATTGCCTGGATCCGGCGTTTGCACCCGGAACCGGAACACCTGTGTGCGGCGGTTTGAGCACCGTACAAGCGCTGGAAATTCTCGGTGGTTTGCGCGGGATCAATCTGGTCGGGATGGACGTGGTGGAAGTCGCCCCGGCTTACGATCATGCCGACGTCACGTCCTTGGCTGCCGCGACATTGGCGATGGAAATGCTCTGCCTCTACGCCGCCCGCCACAAAGTCGATATTTGACGCAACACGGCGTCCCCCTGTGGGAGCGAGCCTGCTCGCGAAGGCGTCAGCTCAGCCAGCCTCTTTGTCGACTGACCCGCCGCTTTCGCAAGCAAGCTCCCAAATCCGGGTCAGGCTACCGGGATGATCGGCAGGTCCAACGTTTGCGGACCGGTAAAGCGAGGCGCGGCACTGGTAATCGTCTCGTGCGGTACACCCGCCGGCACGGCACTGCTGTCTTCAAGCCGCGCCATGTGTTGTTCGCTCAGTTGCACGTCGAGTGCGCCAAGGGTGGCGTCCAGTTGTTCGCGGGTGCGCGAGCCGAGGATCGGGATCAGCGCAGTCGTCGAACGGCGGGCTTTTTCGCGTAACCAGGCGATGGCGACGTGGGTCGGGCTGACGCCGATTTCTGCAGCCACCGCCAGCAATGTATCGAGCAGGGCGGTTTCGCGGGCGCTTTTTTCCGCGTGCACCAGCATGCCGAGTTTGCTCGCACGGTTATTGTCATCGCCGCCGCGATATTTGCCCGTGAGGAACCCACCCGCCAAGGGTGACCACAGGGTTGCCGCCAGCCCAAGTGCTTCGGCCATTGGCAGCAACTCGCGCTCGGCGCTGCGTTCGGCGAGGCTGTATTCGACCTGAATCGCGACTATCGGCGCAAAGCCGCGCAGCTCCGCCAACACGTCAGCGCGGGAAACGCGCCACGCCGGGAAGTTCGACAAACCGGCATAGTGGATTTTGCCCGCGCGCACCAGATCATCAAAACCGCGGAGAATTTCTTCCATCGGCGTCACGCCATCGGTCACGTGCGCCCAGAACAGATCAATGTGATCGGTGTTCAAGCGTTTAAGGCTTTCTTCTACCGCGCGAACCATGTTTTTCCGACTGTTGCCGGTGTGGGAAATGCCGTCGGCCGGGGTCGTGCCCATGCTGTATTTGGTGGCGATCACCAGGCGATCGCGCTCCGGGGCGATGAACTCGCTGAGCATCGATTCCGACTGTCCGCCCTGATAACCATTGGCGGTATCAATGAAATTGCCGCCGGCATCAAGGAAGCCATCAAAGATCCGCTTGGCTTCGTCACGTTCGGCGCCGTGACCCCAACCGGTGCCGAAATTGCCGGCGCCCAGCGCCAGTTCAGAAACACGCAGACCGGTTTTGCGACCGAAAACCTTGTAGTGCATGGCAACGCCCTCGCGTGGAAATTTATCAGTTGTAAAAATTACGTTCGAAATATTTGGCCAATATGATGTCGATAATATTCACTGTCAAGACGCTTGCCGCTCAACGGTAAAACCAGCTCATCAGCGTCGCCACGCTCCTGCCATTTTCTGACACGCGCCTCTGCTAAGCTGCGGGCACTTTCCCTGCTGAGCTTGGCCATCGTGTCGCGTACCACTCGTCTTTTGACTTTGCTGCAAGTGCTGCGCGGCAAGAAACGCCCGGTGACGGCGGCAATCCTCGCCACCGAGCTGGAAGTGTCCGAGCGTACGCTCTATCGCGATATTGCTGAACTGACTGCCCTCGGCGCGCCGATCCATGGCGAGGCGGGGATCGGTTATGTGCTGCGCAGCGGCCTGTTTCTGCCGCCGCTGATGCTCAACGCCGAAGAGACCGAAGCCATCGTCCTCGGTTTGCGCTACGTCGATCAGCGTGGTGACGAAGTCCTCGGCAAAGCGGCGGCGGATGCGCTGGCGAAAATTGCCGCCGTGCTCGATCCGCTGGCCCAGGAAGCGCTGCGTAATCCCACAGTGATGCCGGGGCCGCCGGGCTATGGCTTTCCGCAAAACGCTGTGCCGTTGAACGTGTTGCGCCATGCCATCCGCGACCAGGCCAAACTGCACATCGATTACGCCGACGCGCAACAGGTGCCCAGTCAGCGATTGATGTGGCCCTTGGCGCTGGGCTTTCTCAATGAGGTGCGGATCATCGTTGCGTGGTGCGAATTGCGCGGCGCCTACCGTACATTTCGCACTGACCGGATCAGCGCCGCCAGCCGTCAGGGTGACGGTTATCCGGGGCGCCGCAGCGACTTGTTGCGCACCTGGCGCGAGCAGATGCAACTGGATGAAAGCGGGCGATTCACTCCTGACAAAAACTGACGCAGCGCTGCTTTACGATGACGGCAGAACCACACAAAAGGAGCTGCAATCATGTCTCATCCCGCCTCTACACTGGCCCCGGCCATCGTTGCGTATATCGATGCGGCCAACGCACGCGACACCTCGCGGGTCGCCAGTTTTTTTGCCGAGGATGCCAACGTGTTCGATGAAGGCCAGCATCAGGTCGGCCCGCACGCCATCGCGCAATGGATGCAAGACACCGGGCAACGCTATCAGCCACGGGTCGAAGTGCTCGACGTCCAGCAGCGCACCGGCAAAGTGCTGGTGCACGGGCTGATTTCCGGGACATTCCCCGGCAGCCCGGCGCAGCTGCGCTACACGTTCCGGTTGAACGAGCAGGGCAAAATCGCCCGCCTGGATATTTCCCTGTAAGCATCGTGGCATACTGCCGCGCATGACTTTCGACTCCCCCCTCAGCGCCTGGCAACACGCCGTTCAACACAAGGGCTTCATCCAGGATGAAGCCCAGGAACACGCGGTCTGGGCGCTGCAAAAATGCCACGAAGCCCTGCACGCCGGTGCCCGTTCGGTCACCGGCGTTTATCTGTGGGGGCCGGTCGGGCGTGGCAAGACCTGGCTGATGGATCAGTTCTATCAGAGCCTGCGGGTGCCGGCGCGACGGCAACACTTTCATCACTTCATGGGGTGGGTGCATCAGCGCTCGTTCCAGTTGACCGGGATTGCCGATCCGTTGCGCGCGCTGGCCAAGGAGCTGGCATCCGAGGTACGGGTGCTGTGCTTCGATGAGCTGTTCGTCAACGACATTGGTGACGCGATCATTCTTGGTCGGCTGTTTCAGGTGATGTTCGATGAAGGCGTGGTCATCGTTTGCACGTCCAATCTGCCGCCGGATGAGCTGTACGCCGATGGCTTCAACCGCGACCGTTTTGTCCCGGCGATTGCCGCGATCAAGGCGCATATGCAGGTGGTCGCGGTGAATGGTGCCGAGGATCATCGACTGCATCCTGGCGCGGGTCTGCAACGTTACTTTGTGGCCACGTCCTCGCTCAGTGCGCTTGACGATGTCTTTCAGGCTTTGACCGCCGGGCAATCGGCCAGTCGCGAACCGGTGGCGGTCGGGCATCGCCGGTTGAGCGTGGTGCAGGCCAGTGAAACGGTGTTGTGGTGTCGCTATGCGGATCTCTGCGAGCAACCGTTCGCCGCCATGGATTTCATCGCACTGTGCGACCGCTACACGGCTATTCTGTTGAGCGAAGTACCCAATCTCAGCGCACAGAAACGCGAAGGGCGCATCGCGCGTGGCACCGAAGACGGCGCGCAGCGGGTGGTGGCGGGTGACCGCGAGTTGCCGCAACTGTCGGTCCACGACGATGGCGTGCGGCGTTTCATCGCGCTGGTCGACGAGTGCTATGACCGCAAGGTGCCGCTGTATATCGAGGCGCAAGTGCCAATGGATGCGCTGTACACCGAGGGTTATCTGGAATTCCCGTTCCGCCGCACCCTCAGCCGCTTGCAGGAGATGCAGCTGCAGCGCTTTGCCGAAGCTTGAGTGAAGAGGGCGCCGACATGAGCCAACCGCTTTCCCATCATCTGCTGACGATGGCTTACCAGAATGCCTGGGCCAATCATCGTCTGGCCAAGGCCTGGAGCCAGCTCGAAGCGGCAGATCTGGCCGCGCCCCGGGTGAGTGTCTTCCCGAGCATTCGTCTGACTCTCAATCACATCCTCACCTGTGACTGGTTCTACGTCGATGCACTGGAACGCGAGTTGCGCGGGGCTGAGCCGCATCCTGACTGTTATGTGTTTTTCAACGTGGACGAACCGTTTACCGACGCCACGCATTTGCGCGAAGAGCAGGCGCACGTTGATCGCCGCCTGATCGCCTATTGCGAGCAACTGCGCGATGCCGATCTGGCCCGAATCGTCACCATCGCCCGCGATACGCCGCAGCACGACAGTCGTTTGCGCATGCTTTCGCACCTGTTCGAGCATCAGCTTCATCACCGTGGCCAGGTGCATGCGATGCTCAGCGGCACGTCGGTGAAACCGCCGCAACTGGATGAATTCTTCTGTGTCGGTGAGAGTGCTTTGCGTGCCGAAGATTTTGCCGAACTCGGCTGGACCGAGGAACTGATCTGGGGGCACTGACCAAGCAAAGGATCGCAACCTTCGGCAGCTCCTGCATCTGATTACCTGTAGGCGCTGCCGAAGGCTGCGATCTTGCGGGTTGCCCGCCGGATCACCCCCGCGCTAAGGTCAAACGGCCTTTCAGTGCGCACTTTGCGTGCCGGGGCTTTTGTGTGTTCGGGGATGGAAATGGATTCCGTAGAGATTCTTGTACTTCAAGCCAGCTACAGCAATCCAACGCACGCCGAGGCCATCGGTATTGTGCTCAATCATTATGCTGAAGACCCTATGGGCGGCGGTCATTCGCTTGACCCTGATCTGCTGCGTCGGCTGCCTGAAGAACTGGCCCGGCGACCGCATGCGTTCAGCGTGCTGGCCTTTGTCGGTGGCGAACCGGCGGGGCTGGTGAACTGCTTTGAAGGGTTTTCCACGTTTGCCTGCAAACCGCTGGTCAACGTTCACGACGTGGCAGTGGTGGGACAGTTCCGCGGCCTCGGTCTGAGCCAGAAAATGCTGCAGAAAGTCGAGGAAATCGCCCGCCAGCGTGGCTGCTGCAAGATCACCCTTGAAGTGCTGGAAGGCAACGCCGTGGCGCAGGGCTCCTACAGCAAGTTCGGGTTCGCACCGGGCATGTTCGACCCGGATTACGGGCGCATGCTGTTCTGGATCAAGAGTCTGTAGGCCTAGAAGCCCCTCACCCTAACCCTCTCCCCGAGGGAGAGGGGACTGACCGAGGTGTTTTGGCGAGGTACACCGACCTGAAATATCGAGCCGAACTCAGGTTTGAAAACCCCACAAATCAAACGCCAAACCTGCCTACAGGCAAACGGCGATCCTGAAAAAACCACAAAACAGCTCCCTCTCCCTCGGGAGAGGGCTGGGCGGGCGGCGTTCCGATGAGGGGCGAATTCACCACAAATGAAAAGGCGGACATCCAATCCTGACTAACCGACTGTATGAACCCCAAAAAAAAGGCGCCCCAATCAGGGCGCCAAGCTGTCTTCTCCCAGGCCAGAGCGGAGCCACAGGAGGTCCATCGGTTGCTCGGTCAATCTCAGTCGCGATAGGACTCGGTCACTTGCGCGGTCTGGTCGGCGGGAACGCGAATTTCTTTCGCGTTGGCGTCGCTCTGCTGCGCGCTCTGGGCGTGGTGAACCGGGAAGTTGTCGTAGTAATACCGCATGCGCTCAGCGCCGCCTTCGGCGAAGACGCTGGCAGAACCCAGGGCAAACAGCCCGGCAAGGATTACGGTAGCGATTTTCATGGTGCCTCCTACTGAACAAGTGGGAGCCGTTCGTCCATGAAGCAGATCTCGGAAGAGAGTCTGGGTGGCATGAATTAACACGGGGTTAACGCCCGTTCAGTTTAGGTTTTGCAGCATGTTGCGACGCCACACCTGACCCGCGGTGCACATCGGACGTCGAGCTGTTCAAAGGCTGTGGTAATGATCGGCAGCGTCTACACCGGTTTCGGTAGGAGCTGCCGAAGGCTGCGATCGATTGATCTTGCCTGTATCAGGTCCGCAAACGAATCTGCCGGCCCAACACGTCCATCACATCACAGCCATCACGCAGCAACATCGCCGCCGCATGGGCCAGTTGCTGCACATCGGCACCCTTGGCGGACGAGATATCCAGGCTCGCCAGACTTTCCATCATCTGCGTCACCGCCAGAAACCGACTGGCCGCGCTGCTGTGCAAGACATCCAGCGGGGCTTCGGTCGAGACCAGTAAAACCGGAATACTGTCCTCGTTGTGAGTCATCGAAATGTGCGAACTCATGCTTCACCTCCGGTCTGCGCGGCGTGCAAACCGGCGACGCAGGCCAGCACCAGTGCGCGGGCGGTGACGAGCATTTGCTGGCTGGCCCATTGGAGTGATCCGCTGTGTTCCGGGCGGGTGGCGGTGGGGGCTTGGTGGGCGAGGGCTTCGGCGCAGTTGAGGTAAACGGAAGCGTGTTCGAGGGCGTCGAGGAGGGGGATGTCGGGTTGGACGGTAAAGAGGTGGTTGGCGACATGGTCGCAGGGGGCGAAGGCTGTGGATTTTGTGGTTGGATCGGTCATCGGTGTAGCTCCTTAGTCATCTAGAGCTGCCACCAGATCGCCGTCAAACGAATGGGTGGCAACTGTGCGCAGGTTGACGGACCGGTCTAAGGTACCCGGCGCACTCGAAAGTGCCCCGCACACAGTCACCATTTAGCTTTGTTTCGAGCACGCGAGCGCGCTAGCAAAGTTGGAGAGCAATGCACACCTTAAAACCGCCGAGCCGTCAAACCCGATCACGAATGAGTCGTGACAGGCGCGAGGATAGGGAGTGAAGGTAGAGGAGTCAACCGCTGCACTTAACCGGAGTTTGCCGAGATTCCTTGTAGGCGCAAAGCTACGCGTTTCGATAACCCGAAAGTTTGCTCCAACACAAAAGATCGCAGTCTGCGGGAGTTTCCTAAACCAAATTGGTTAGAAATTTCCGAAGACCGCGATCTTTGATCAGAAGGTTAGATGCTGTGGTCTAGCCTCGTTTACTTCTCCATTGTTGGACTAGTCAAACCATTTTAACTCAATAATAAACATGCCCGGACGGAATGCTGATGAATTCACGGTCCAGATTTCGAAAAAATTGAACCGCCTGCCTATTGGCGCCTTGTAATTAAATGGCCCAGCGGGGACTGTGGCCGGAAGATTGAGCTCCTCTATGAGTACTTCTCGATCATAGAAACGAATCTTGTGTGGGTTGGACGATTCTTCAATACGAAGAGTAATTGAAATATTGGAGACATAGTCTTCTGCCAACTTGAATCTTGTCCTGCACATTTCATAAATACCCAATGCATTTACAGTCGGGGGGGAAGACCATGTAATGATATAAGTTCCGTCCCCATAATCAACCGTGGGGGTGATTTCCAGCCCACTTTTAAATTTTGTAATCACGTTTAGGGGAAGCCTTCTTAGAGGTTCATCATTCCAGTTTTCAGACCCTCCCACTAGGAGATTGCGTATTGTCAATCTCGCCTGTGGAAAACTGACCGCATTACTTGCATTGGATACCTTGTCAAAATTCACCCTGAACGTAATCGTCAACGCACTCCCATCCTTGAGCTCCCGTAACCAGGCAACCCGCGCAGCAGTAACCAAGCCCGATGCCTGCTGGTGCGCGGCACCGGCCAAGAGTAAAAGTTCTACTGCATTGCCGTTTTTGTCAGTTCCTTTGTAGTCCAGCCAAGTGTTTTGATTCAGAGCCTGCAGCAACCATTCGTCGATGCGTAATTGTGCAGAGTCATCCACTTGCCTCACATCCAGTGTATTACCCACTGCGCCGTCGATGGTGGGTGTCGGCAGATTCGGGTCACCATCGGCAATGGGTTGTACCGCCAGAATCAACGGCTTCGAGGGCTTTGGAGTGCCGTTTCGGATGACGTTATAGATCACCGATACCGGTTTGTTGAGGTTGAAAGCCACCACCGAGTTGGGCAGTGGAATGTCCATATCTCCAAGAGCCGTAACGGGTACAGGTGTTGTGGTGTTGCTGCCGCCACCCGCTGTACCGGCCCAGGTGACGTTCAGTTGCGCGCCGATCATGCTCTGGTCGACGGTGACCACCGCTGTGAGCGTGTCTTTGGCCGCGAATGGATTGAGGCTGTTGCCGTTGGCCTCTTTGATGCGAGGTGGCTCCAACTCCACCGCGCTGCCGATCAATAGCGATTGCTTTTCCGAGGGCGGCAACGGTTGCCCGCCACGGGTAACGATGTAGAACACCTGCACATTTTGATCTTTGTTCAGGTCGACATAGTTTTTGTCGACCAGGAACTCGACTTCCTTGCTGTTCCAGTTGGCCGGAACAGGAAACCAATCGGTGAAGTCCAACACGCCATCCAGGTGCGCGTCGATACGGTCACCGGTTTCCATCGTGTAATTGACTCTTATTGTTGTGCCGTCAGCCGGCACGGCCTCCGGATCCAGAGTTTCACCTTGGGCGTAGTCAATGGTGGGCTTGGGCAAATTGACGCCAAGGCTTTTGACCTGCAAGGGCAATTTGTCCGACTGCAAACTGGCGCCGCCGTTTTTGTTCAGGGTAAAGCTCACCGTGACCGTGCCCCCTTGCAGGGGCGTGATGTAAATCAGCGGTACCCGGCGCTCGACGCCGTTTTCCGCGCCGCTGCCGGTTACCGGAATGGGAATGCTGTGAGTCAACGAGGTGCCATTGGCGGTTTTGCCTTCCCATAGCAAGAGCAGGGTATCGCCGGCGTTGATCAGAAAGTGTTTGTCGATGCGTACCAAGGCGCCTTCGGGCGGCAGGCTGGTCGGGTCCAGCACATCACCGACGACACCAGCGACGATCGGGGCGGGAAGCAACTCAACCTGCCCGATGACCGCAACGGTGGTGCGTCGCGAAGAAAGTCTGGAGCCGGAGAGAAATGTGACTTCATAGCGAACCACGGCATTGCCCTGAGCGATGGCCCGCACCTTGTCGTTGGGGATGTTGAAGTCCAGCGGCCAGCCAATGTCTTCTTCCTCGACCTTTTTTTCGAGCTGTACCTCGACGGGTAAACCTACGGCGGTAACTCCGGCCCAGGTCAACTTCACGAGGTCGCCCAGTGACATGCGCTCGCTAAACACGGGGGTCTGCACTCGCGCATCTTTATCGCCCAGGCGAGCAAGGTCGATTTCGCCGCCGATTGCATCGAGTACCCGCGGCGCGGCCAGCAGGTTTTCGCCGGCCTCGACGTCGGTGCTGGCGTGCAGTGACCAGCGCGACCAGTTATTGACCACATCACGAATGTCGTAGCGCACGATGACTCGCCCGGGAGCGGCGATCAGCGTGGCTTTTTCCACCCTGAATGTGACTGGCCGGCCGACTTCAGCCTCGGTCAACGGCGCGTGGGGAATGCGCAGGCCGCCAAAGTCCAGTTGCGGGAGGTCGCCGACCGCCATGTTTTCGTAAGCGGGTACGGTTACCGTAATGCCGAGCTCGGCAATGGCGTCGTCAATCAGTGCCGGAATACCGGTCGGGGCTTGCAGGTTTTCGTTGATGTATTCAGTACCGGCATCGTCGCCGGTGTTGCCGCCGGGCAGCAGCCGTTTGACCTTGACGGTAGCCGGAGGGGAGGGCTCAGTCTGATCGCCGATAGCGGCCGTGACGGTGTATTCAACGGTATGCAGACCGTCAGGGTGTTCGAGGATGTCTGCCGGGGCGACACTCAAGGTGACGATACCGGTGCTCAGGTGGTCGGCGTTGACAGCATCGCCGGCAACCCGTTTTCCTAGCCACATCAGGTCGATGAAATCATTCAACAGGACGCTGCCCGGCTGCAAAACGATCTGCACTTGCACGGGGCTGCTCGGATCATTGAGGTCTTGCCAGCGCAGGCCGCCGTTAGCGACGGCGGCAGGAATGGTCGGCGGGTTTAGTGCGAGGGGAAAGCTCTGGTGCAACTCGGAAACAGGCACTTCTTGAATAGTCATGATTGCATTCCTTTCAAGTATTGAACGGTCCGGGCAGCAAGCCGCGCGGGATTCGGCAGTTGATACTCAGAAGTTTTCCGGACAAGTACTTTCACCCGGTTTTTTCACGTCACAGTTCACGCGTTTCTTGAGCGATTGCGTCGAGCCGCTCGCATTGCTGGCAATGATCCAGGCCTCCACGCTGCCACGGCTGCACACCGCAAAGTGATGTCGGGCGGGCACGGCGAAGTCGTAGTGGCCACGGCTGATATCCGCTTCAGTCAAGGCGTAGGGTGGCTGCGGGTTATAGGCGGCATTGGGAACCGGATTGCCGCCAATGTTCAGCGTGTCGTAGCCGACAAAAAACAGCTCGATGGCATCACCGATTGCTGCGTGGGTGTAATCCAGGGTGACCCGAACCGGGTTATGCAGACCCTCGGGGCCTTCGACGAGTTGGTCCAGGCCAATCGCGCCGTTGGTGTTGACCACCGGAAAACCGGGTGCAGCGATCTGTCCATCACCGGGCAGGTCACCAGAACCCGTGACACGCGCGGTCGCCGTGTTGGAGCGACCCACCGGCACACCGGCGCGCGTCAATTCGTACACTGCCCGCACTTCGCTGCCGGTGATGATTTGCTGGTTGGCTACTTGCATGATGCAGCGCTTCAACGTGCCGTCCGGTTCGCTTTCGATCACGCCGCTCAGTGGCAGCACAGTGCCGGGCGGTGTGACCGTTACGGTGCCACTCACGGTGTCGTCGGCCTGAAATGCCGGAGCACTTGCCAGCACAATGACCGACAGGTCACGCCCCTGGAGTTCGTCGCGATCAATGATGTGCGGGTCATCGCTGTCGTCTTCCGGATCCTCTCGCAGGATCGGCGCGACCAGCGATGAGCGTTGCAGATCGACATCCGCTATCAGGGCGGCCGATTTACGTCGATTGGCGGTGGGGTTGTTCACTTGGGAAATCACGGTGTAGCGAATTTCGAAATGCGGGTTATTGCCTGCCTGCTCCAGCATGGTCTGGGTCAGAACAATCACTAAGGGCTGGTCCTTTTCTGCGCATGTGACAGGGAAAAACTGGCCGTTGAGTTCCAGCAGGACTTTGTCGTAAGGCTGCCCGAAGGGAAAAGACAGCGTGAGAGCAACGCCGTTGGCCGCGTCCTCCTTGCCAATCTGTGGTGGGTTGCCTAATTCAGCAGGGAGACTGAGCGCCAGAAAAGGGTGGTCACCGCTACCGGGAACTTCATTGCCACCGGGTAGATGGTTGTTGTAGAGCGCCCATGAAGGCGTCGATCCGCCCTCGTTGCCGCTGGCCCGTTCGATGACATAGTAAAAACTGTTCAGCCCTTCCGCGAACAATGATTGGGCCACATCGAACATCGTGGGGGCGTTGAAATCGTCCGGCACTTTTCGCTCGATCAGCAGGGGGGCGCCCGAGGTCTCCAGATAAAGCAGTACTGCTATGTACTCATCCATCGGCGGGTCAACGCGAGCAATGGTCGTGGCGTTCAGCCCGGTGAAAGCGGAGTGCGGTAATCCCACCACGGGCACCTCGGGGGGCGGGGCCGGGTCACTGGTAATCGGAGAGACACCAGCGAGGAACTTCAAGGGGTAGAGTTGCGCGTTGACGTTCGAAAACTCATTCGTCCTGCCAGCCATGGGTGTCGCTCCCTGAAGATGAAATACCTGGGAGCCATTACAGGGCGGGGGGGGATCGTTTGGCTACTGTCAGAAATTACAGGTACAGGCCGTTATCCGACGAGCGGTTGGCGTACCGCGCAGTGTTCCGGCGGGTCACCAAAACCAGAAAAGCTGCGCATTTTTCTATGCGCAGCTTTTAGCGGTTGCCAATACGCGTGAGGCTCCCGTTCTCGTGACGGTCGAGTCAATCAAAATGCCTTCAACCTATGTGTCAAAGCTTCCAGTCGAGACTCACCGTCACCGTGCGCGGATCTCCCCAATACACGCCGTCGTAGAAGCCGACATTGTCGTAATATTTCTTGTCGAACAGATTGTTGACGTTCAGCGATGCTGACAGGTGCCTGTCGAACTCATACCGCGACATCAGGTTGACCACGGTGTAGGCGCTCTGGTTGATGCGCGTCTCTTCGGTGTCGAGGCCAACCGGTCGGGGCGCGATGCCATACATATCGCTTTGCCAGTTCACCGCGCCGCCCACGGTCAGCGCTTGCCATTCGCCCGGCAGACGATACGCGGTGGACACACGCAACAGGTTCATCGGCTGATTGGTGTTGGTGCGCTCGCTTTTGCCGTCGACCGAGTGTGTGTAGGTGTATCCGGCAGTCATGTTCCAGCCACGAAGAATTTCCCCGGACACTTCAGCTTCAAAGCCGTTGACTTTGTTGCCCTTGCCGCCGGACTTGTAGAACTGTTCGCGGGTAACCGGATCCGCTGGCACCGAGTTGTCCACTTCAGCGACATTATCCTGCTTGCTCCAGAACAGCGCCGTGGACAGATTCAGGCGTTCCTCGAGCAAACTGCCCTTGAGGCCCAGCTCATGGTTTTTACCCACCACCGGGTCGATGTACTTGCGATTCTTGTCGCGGTTGCCCTGGGGTTTGAAGATGTCGGTGTAACTCACGTACACCGTGTATTCCGGGGTCAGGTCATACAGCAGCCCGGCGTAAGGCGTCCAGACGTCGTTCTGTTTCTGACTGGTGTAATCGACCTTGCTCAGCTGCCGGCTGGCGTTGTAACTGTTGGTGGTGCTGGAGGCTTGCCAGCTGCCGTAGCGACTGCCCAGCACTGCGTGCAGTTCATCGGTCAGGCTCAGGCGCGTGGCGATGTATCCGGCTTTCTGCCGGGTATCGTCCTTGGCGCCGGTGAGATCGGTGACGGTGTCGCTGAATTTGGCGATATCGCCCATGTATTTCCAGTCGCGGATAGTCCCGTAACCTCTGGGGCGGGGGCTGGCAATGGTGTACGGAGAGTTCGAGCGGCGCTCGGCCTCTCCGTAGCCGAACATCATTTCGTGCTCGCGGCCCAGCAGCGAGTAGGGGCCGGAGACATTGAAGTCATACGCCTGCATTTTCTGCGTGCCGATCATGTGCGAGGTGTAGGCGCTCATGCCGCAGCGGTCGGGCTCGGGATATCCGGTGCCCGCGTAATAGACCTTGCCGTCGGTATTGCTGTCGCGGTGGGTGTACGCCGCTTTCAGGCGCCAGCCGCCGGCCAGTTGCTGATCGAGAGTGGCAAACGCGGTTTTGTCCTGTAGCGGCCAGGAACTCCACGACGTCGCCATGTTGGTCGAACGCCCCAGACCGGCCTTGCTGCCATCGGCATTCCAGTAGGGCACGGTGCCCCAGGACGAACCTTGCACATGCTTGTTCTGGTAGTCGTAACCGACCGCCAGTACGGTAGAGTCAGTCAGATCGGCTTCCAGCACGCCATATCCGACTTCCCGTTGCAGCGCGTATTTGTCTTTGATCGACTGGTTGTCGCGATAGGCCAATACCGTGCGCCCGCGAAGACGACCGTCGAAAGCCAACGGCCCGCCGACGTCGACGTAGCTGTAGTAATTGTCGTAACTGCCACCACTGACCCCGGCCAGCGCTTGCCATTGGGCGGTCGGGCGTTTGCGCACCATGTTGATGGTCGCTGATGGATCACCTGCGCCCGTGGTCAACCCGGTGGCACCGCGCACCACCTCGATGCGGTCGTAAATGATCGTGTCGGAATCGGACTTCATGCGATCGAAGGTGTTGAGCATCCCGTCGATCTGGAAGTTGTTGATCGCGTAACCGCGCGACGAATAGCTGACCCGATCGGAATCCAGATGCTGCACGACAATGCCCGTGGTCTGGCGCATGGCCTCGGACAATGTACCGAGTTTGAAATCATCCATCTGCTGCCGCGTGATCACGGAGACCGATTGCGGGGTTTCCTTGATCGACAGGTTCAGGCGAGTAGCGGTGCTCATCGCGCCGGTGGTGTAAGACTCGGTGTTTTCGGTGGTGTTGCCCAGGCCTTGCGCGCTGACGTTGGTCTCGGCCAGCTCCAGCGCTGTGTTGCTGGGTTTCAGCGGCTTTTCGGCTTCGCTTTCAGCCAGCAGATCGGCGCTGAAGGCAGCGCTGCACAGGCCGAGGGTGAGGGTCATGGAACGGGTAATGGGCGCGAACATCGCAGCCGACTCCTTGTCTTCGAGGGAAAAATTCCGTTTGTTCAAAGACGAGGCGTGGGACGGGGATTTAGTATCAAACGAGAAATATTATTATTTGAAGGTGTGTCGAGCATGAAAAAGGGGCCTTTCAGGGCCCCTTTGGTTTTACTGTTCTGACGCGTCTGCGACGGCGGCTTCGGGCTTCTTCGGCTTCATCAAACTGAAGTCGATCAAAGCACGCTGATCGGTCTGATACGGGTCGCCGATCAGCAGTGGCCGTACCTTGAAGCTGTCACTGACCAGACTCTTGCTGCGGTCAAGTTCATCGAAACTCAAACCGGCGAGGTCGGCCCAGGTGTGGATCAGGTGTGAGCTGCTGTACGGGCGATCGAGGTCTGCGGCAAAGTTCCAGTCGTGGTTGGCTTTCCACTTCGGTGAAGCCCAGGCCATGAACGGGATGGTGTACATCGGCGCGGTCGGTTTGTTTTCGTTGCGGCCCAAAGTCTTGTGGCCGACCGAGTCGAACACGTCTTCACCGTGATCCGAGAGGTACAGCAGGAAGCCGTTCGGATCGGATTTGGCGTAATCCTTGATCAGGCTCGACACCACGAAGTCGTTGTACAGCACGGCGTTGTCGTAGCTGTTGTAGGTCGGTACCTGGTCGTCACGCACACCCGGTGGTACGCCGTTGCGGTCCTGAAACTTGTCGAACGTCGGCGGATAGCGGTACTGGTAGCTCATGTGCGTGCCGAGCAAATGCACAACGATGAGCTTGCGCGGTGCCGCGTCAGTCAACGCCTTGTTGAACGGCTCGATGACGTCGCCATCGTATTGCGCGGCGTTCTGGTTGCGGTTGTTGTTCAGGTACACCTGTTCGTCGGCCTGCTCGGAGAAGGTCGTGAGCATGGTGTTGCGCTTGGTCATGGTCTGCTGGTTGGTGATCCAGAAGGTTTTGTAGCCTGCCTGTTTCATCATGCTGACCAGCGACGGCGTCGACAGGTACAGATCCGGATTTTCTTCGTCAGCGAAGGTCAGCACTTGCTGCAATGCTTCGATGGTATACGGGCGCGGGGTGACGACATTATCGAACACCGCCAGTTGATCCTTGAGCTTGTCCAGTTCCGGCGTGGTGTTGCGCTGATAACCGTAGAGGCTCATGCGCTGGCGGTTGGTCGATTCACCGATGACCAGCACCAGGGTCTTCGGCTGATCGGCCGAGGCATCCTTGAGATTTTTCAGCGGCGGGATCTTGCTCACGTTGTGCAGCATGCCCTGCATGTCGGCGAGGGTTTCCTGATAACGGTGATAAGCCACGACCATCTGCCATGGCACCGCCGGTTCGATGCGGGTTTCGAATTTCTCGAAGCCTTGGGCGAAAGTGCCCATGCGCAGGGTTTGCTTGACCAGCGGATAACCGATCACTGCAATCAGAATGGCCATTGCTGCGACGAATGCGCGGCCACGGGGCATGTACACCGGGCGCAGGCGAGTCCACAGGAAGTAAGCGAACGCGGTGTGCGCGAGGAACGCCGGCACCATCCACCAGGCAAAGTACTGGGTCATGTACTCGCCGGCTTCGGACACGTTCGACTCGAACATGATGAAGATGACGCTCTGGGAGAATTCCTGCTCATAGATGAAGAAGTAGCCCAGGCTGGCCATCGAGCAAGCCCACAACACCACGCCGATGATGGCGGCGAGCAGTTTGGTGCGTTTGGGGAACAGCAGCATCGGCGCCAGCCAGATCGCGCTCATGACGAACGCCTGACGGAACCCGGTGAAGCCGGAGGTGCCGGTCAGCTGGATCAGCAGTTGGGTGATACCCGAGAAGTACCAGAAGAATACAAACAGCCAGAGAAAACCGGCCCAGTCGAAACCTGTCGCAGTCGTTTTGCTGCGTTTGAACAATGCCATTCGGCGCTCCAACTCACTCGTTACAACCACCGCCGGAACATCCATGAAGCCGACGAACGGAGGCCGTACGCGCAGGTACGGCCAGAATGGGGCGGAGTATCACGAAGAGAATGTGAAAGTTTTGTTAAGCGGCGCTTTTGCCGTGGGGCATGCGGCCAGAGGGTAGCGCGTCGGGAACAGCCGCTGCCGTTCCCGAATCAGGCGGGGGATCAGGCGTGGGGATGACGCTGAACGACCGGCAAAGGTTGCGGTTGCGCACCCTGGGTCAACAGGCGCAGTTGCGCCAGCTCCTGCTTCAACTGGTCGCGTTCGTCTTTCAACTGACGCAATTCATCGCGACGAATCGTCACGTACAGGGTTTGTGGCGGCATTGCTGTGTGTACTGTGCCCATTGCTCACCTCACAAATGGCGTGCATCAACTGTAGGTCGCGCCCGATTTGGGCTGCTGACTTACTATCGGCGCCGATTTTGATTTCTTTTGCCTGCGAATGGAACTTTTTTATTTTTCATGGTCGGTGTGTCTTCAGCAGGATTCGGGGCGTTATCAGTCTGGATCGGGCACAATGCCCGGAAACTTCATCGCAACGCTCTGGACTAACCTCCATCAGTCGCGTTGGGCTATAACCAATGACACACATTTATTTGTAGTAAGGAGCATCAGCACATGCAACTCGGGATTATTGGACTGGGCCGCATGGGCGGCAATATTGCGCGACGTCTGATGCTCAACGGTCACACCACCGTTGTTTACGACCGCAATACCGCTTTCATCGATAACCTGGTCGCCGAGGGCTCCACCGGCGTCGCCGACTTGCCGGCACTGGTTGCCGGCCTGGCCAAACCGCGTGCGGTATGGGTCATGCTGCCGGCCGGCGCACCCACCGAAGACACCATCAACACCCTGAGCACTTTGCTCGAAGCCGGCGACACCATCATCGACGGCGGCAACACCAACTATAAGGATGACATTCGCCGAGCCAAGACCCTGGCCGAAAAGGGCCTGCACTACATCGACGTCGGCACTTCCGGCGGCGTCTGGGGCCTGGAGCGCGGCTATTGCATGATGATCGGCGGCGACGCTGAAACCGTGCAGCGCCTCGACCCGCTGTTTGCCGCACTGGCGCCGGGCATGGGTGACATCCCGCGCACCAAGGATCGCAAGTCTGAAGATCATCGTGCCGAGCACGGTTACATCCACGCCGGTCCTGCTGGTGCCGGGCACTTCGTGAAGATGATTCACAACGGCATCGAGTACGGCATGATGGCCGCGTTCGCCGAGGGCTTCGACATCCTCAAGACCAAATCCAGCGAGCGCCTGCCGGAAGATCAGCGTTTCGACCTGAACGTGGCTGACATTGCTGAAGTGTGGCGTCGTGGCAGCGTGGTGTCTTCGTGGCTGCTGGACCTGACCGCCGATGCACTGGCCAGCGATCCGAAGCTCGACGGTTTCTCCGGTTCCGTCGCCGACAGCGGCGAAGGTCAATGGACCATCGAAGCGGCCATGGAACAAGCGGTGCCGGTACCGGTGCTGTCGAACTCGCTGTTCTCGCGCTACCGTTCGCGCGGTCAGGGCACGTTTGGCGACAAGATTCTTTCGGCCCAGCGCTTCGGCTTCGGCGGCCATGTGGAGACACCGAAGAAATGACCCATACGATCCGCAGAAAATCCAAGGCAGAACCCGCACCACCGACCACGCTGTTTTTGTTCGGTGCCCACGGCGACCTGGTCAAGCGCTTGCTGATGCCGGCGCTGTACAACCTCAGTCGCGACGGCTTGCTTGACGACAATCTGCGGATCGTTGGCGTTGACCACAACGCCATTACCGATGAGGCCTTCGCGCAGAAGCTCGAAGACTTCATCCGTACCGAAGTGGCGGCGAAAGTCGGCAAGGGCGATCAGATGCTGGATCCGGCCTTGTGGGCCAAGCTCGCCAAAGGTATCAGCTACGTCCAGGGCGACTTCCTGGACGACAGCACTTATTCCGCGCTGGCGGCGAAAATCGCCGACAGTGGCACCGGCAATGCGGTGTTCTACCTGGCCACCGCGCCGCGTTTCTTCAGCGAAGTGGTGCGCCGACTCGGTAGCGCCGGTTTGTTGGAAGAAACCCCCGAAGCATTCAGAAGGGTGGTGATCGAGAAGCCGTTCGGCTCCGATCTGCACACCGCCGAAGCGTTGAACGCCTGTTTGCTCAAGGTGATGTCCGAGAAGCAGATCTATCGGATCGACCATTATCTGGGTAAGGAAACCGTGCAGAACATTCTGGTCAGCCGGTTCTCCAACAGCTTGTTCGAAGCGTTCTGGAACAATCACTACATCGACCACGTGCAGATCACCGCCGCGGAAACCGTCGGCGTCGAAACCCGTGGCAGTTTTTACGAACACACCGGCGCCCTGCGCGACATGGTGCCCAATCACCTGTTCCAGTTGCTCGCCATGGTTGCCATGGAACCGCCGGCGGCGTTCGGCGCGGATGCGGTGCGTGGCGAGAAGGCCAAAGTGGTTGGCGCGATTCGTCCCTGGACGACTGAAGAGGCGCGAGCGAATTCGGTTCGTGGCCAATACAGCGCAGGCGAAGTCGACGGCAAGCCTCTGAGCGGTTATCGCCAAGAGGCCAACGTCGCGCCAGACAGCAACACTGAAACCTACGTCGCGCTGAAGGTGATGATCGACAACTGGCGTTGGGTCGGCGTGCCGTTCTATCTGCGCACCGGCAAGCGCATGAGCGTGCGTGATACCGAGATTGTCATCTGCTTCAAACCGGCGCCGTATGCGCAGTTCCGCGATACCGAAGTCGACGAATTGCAGCCGACTTACCTGCGCATCCAGATCCAGCCGAACGAGGGCATGTGGTTCGACCTGTTGGCCAAACGGCCGGGGCCGGCGTTGAACATGGCCAATATCGAACTGGGTTTTGCTTACAAAGACTTTTTCGAGATGCAGCCGTCGACGGGGTACGAAACCTTGATCTACGACTGCCTGACTGGCGATCAGACGCTGTTCCAGCGTGCTGACAACATCGAGAACGGCTGGCGCGCTGTGCAGCCGTTCCTTGATGCCTGGCAACAGGACGCGAGCGTGCAGACCTATGCTGCCGGTGAAGACGGCCCGCAAGCCGCCGAAGATTTGCTCACTCGCGATGGTCGCGTCTGGCATGGCCTGGGATGAGTGATTTGCCGAAACAACCTGTCCGTTTTCTGCTCAGCGACATGGACGGCACACTGTTGCTGCCCGATCACACGTTGAGCCAGCGCACCATCAATGCAGTGCGTTCGTTGCGTGAGGCCGGCGTATTGTTCAGCCTCGCCACCGGCCGACCACCGAAAGCCATGCTGCAACAAATCGAAGCCCTGGGCGTTGATTTGCCGACGGCGGCGTTCAATGGCGGCACTATCGTCAACCCGGATGGCAGTTTGCTGGTCGCGCATTACCTGCCGGCTACCACTGCACTGATTGCGCTGGCGCTGTTCGCTGATCAACCGGACGTTGAAATCTGGGTGTTCAGCGGCGGTGATTGGCTGCTCAAGGATCCGCACGGGCCGATGGTGCCGCGCGAACAGCACGGCCTCGGTTACCCGCCAGTCGTGGTGGAGAGTTTCGAGCCGTATCTGGAGCGCATCGACAAGATTGTCGCGACCAGCAACAACACGGAACTGTTGATCGAACTGGAAGCGCAACTGTTGCCGAAGGTCAACGGCATGGCGCAAGTGTCACGTTCGCAACCGGTGTATCTCGACGTGACGGCGCTGGAGGCCAACAAAGGCACCGCGCTGGCGACTCTGGCCGAACATCTCGGGATTCCACTGGAACAGACCGCTGCGATCGGTGATGGCGGCAACGACCCGGCGATGTTTCATTGCGCAGGCCTGTCGATTGCCATGGGGCAGGCGGAGGAGGCGGTGAAGCGTCAGGCCGACGTGGTCACCGCGCCGAATACCGAAGATGGCGTGGCCGAAGCGATCGAAAAGTACATCCTCCCTCGCTGAAAGCACGCAAAACCAAATGTGGGAGCGAGCCTGCTCGCGAAAGCGGTGTGTCATTCAACGAATCTGTTGTCTGACACTGCCTCTTCGCGAGCAAGCTCGCTCCCACAGTTTTAATCGGTGTTGGTTAGAGCCAGTAGCTCACGGCATACCAGCCCAGCAACCCCATCACAAAGGTGTACGGCAACGCCATCCACACCATCCGCCCGTATGACAGGCGCACCAGCGGCGCAATCGCCGAGGTCAGCAGGAACAGAAACGCCGCCTGACCATTCGGCGTCGCCACACTTGGCAGGTTGGTGCCGGTGTTGATCGCGATCGCCAATGTCTCGAAATGTTCGCGACTCATGTGCCCGGCAAGGAACGCCTGTTTCACTTCGGTGATGTAGATCGTGGCGACAAACACGTTGTCACTGATCGCCGACAGCAAACCGTTGGCAATAAACAACATGCCCGGTTGTTGCTCGACCGGCAGGGCCAGTACCCACTGGATCAACGGCGCAAACAGCTGTTGATCGTGAATCACTGCGACCACCGCAAAAAACACCACCAGCAGCGCCGTGAACGGCATGGCGTCCTTGAACGCACTGCCCAGACGATGCTCGTCGGTGATGCCGGTAAACGCAGTGATCAACACAATCACCATCAAACCGATCAGGCCGACTTCAGCGATGTGAAAGGCCAGGCAACCGATCAGGATCAATGCCGCCGCGCCTTGCACCAGCAGTGCTGCGCGTTGGCGCGCCGTACGTTCGGCGTTGTCTTCGGCGGCGTAATTGGCCAGCACGGTGCGAACATTGTCCGGCAGCAACGTGCCGTAACCGAACCAGCGCAGCTTTTCCAGCAACACGCAGGTGACTAGACCCGCCGCCAGCACCGGCAGCGAAACCGGCGCGACTTTCTGGAAGAACTCACCAAAGTGCCAGCCCATTTCGTGGCCGATCAACAGGTTCTGCGGCTCGCCGACCAGTGTGCACACGCCGCCCAACGCCGTGCCGACGGCGCCGTGCATCAACAGACTACGCAGGAAGGCGCGAAATTGTTCCAGGTCTTCATGATGCAGTTTTGGCAGGTTCTGGTCGTCAGCGAACTCGCTGTCCTGGCGCGGATCGTTGCCGGACGCGACGCGGTGGTAAACGGAATAGAAACCGACTGCCGCACTGATGATCACAGCGGTCACCGTCAAGGCATCAAGAAACGCCGAGAGAAATGCCGAGAGAAAACAGAACATCAAGGCCAGCGCCGCTTTTGAACGCACGCCCAACAGCAGCCGCGAGAACAGAAACAGCAATAGATCCTTCATGAAATAGATGCCGGCCACCATGAACATCAGCAGCAGGATCACCGGGAAGTTGTGCACCAGCTCATCGTAAAGCGCCTGTGGCGTGGTCATCTTCAGCAACAGCGCTTCGATCAGCAACAAGCCGCCGGGCATCAACGGATAGCACTTCAGCGCCATGGCCAGGGTGAAGATGAATTCGATCACCAGCAACCAGCCGGCCGCGACCGGGCCAACCGTGAACAGCACCAGCGCATTGAGGATCAGAAAACCGACGATGGTCGCCTTGTACCAGCGTGGCGATTGCCCGAGAAAATTGTGCGCGAACGCCTGGGCCATTGAACCGGACATCGGCTGCTCCTTGTCTTTAGAAGCGCGCAAGTTGCCGGATGCCTTGCGGAAGATCAAGTACAGCCCGTGTTTTTCAATGATTGAGGTAACGCGCCACCATTGCCCGATAGTTGCCATCCAGCGAATAACCGCCCACGAGGATGGCGTTATCGGCTTGCACGGACAGCGAATTAGCCGTATCGAGGCTGCGTCCCAGGCGCGTGCGCAGCCAACCTTTGCCGTCGCCAAAACTGTGATCCAGACCGCCATCACTGCAGTAACGGGCGACGATAAAATCCGCCTCAATCCCGCCAATGGTTGCGCCGACCGCGATGATGCGGCCGTCCGCCATGCGCTGGGCGGCGCTCCATTGGCAGCCGCTGGGGCCGATTTCCAATAATTGTGGCTGGCCGCCATGGTTGTGTAGATCCGGGCGACCGTTGGTGTGCACGCTGTAGGCCATGCAACGGATCGGGTCGCGACTGCTGCCGAAACAGTGCAGCGCATCTGAAGATTCTATAACCCGACTGACCTGGGCGCTTTGGCCGTGTGCCTTGAACGCCATGAAGCCATCCACGGCAAAACGCTCATCGAGGCGGCCGTTGGGCAGGTAGCGCGCGAGCAACCCCTCCTGCGGAAAGTCGATTGAACCTGCCACGACAATCCGCCCGTCGTCTTGCAACAGCAGGCTGCTGAGCCAGGTGTTCAACAGTAGATGGCGAATCATCACGAAGCCGCGACCGTTGAAGGTTTCATCCAGACGGCCGTCGGGCTCGAGGCGAATCAGCATGCCGGCATGGTCGGCGAGTTCGAAGTGGTGATTGGCGATCAGCAGAATATGGCCGTCGTCCTGCACGACGAAGTCGCAGGCTTCGGCACCGGGTACGCCCGGCGGCAGCCAGCAATCACGGCTGCCCATCGATAGATCGCCGGGCAGGCGCACCACCTGACGTCCATTGTCACCGAAGCTCGGATCCGGCTTGCCCTGTGCATCGAACAAGGCGAGCGCCGGCAAAGTGCGATGAGCGTTTTCATAATGCAGACCGGCGAGCAGGATGCGCCCATCGCGCAATACCTGAACTTTGCCGGCGGTGGCTTCGAAACCTGACGCAAAGGTATCGATCACGCTGCCTTGCACACCGAAGGTCAGATCCGCCGAGCCATCGGCAAGCATCCGCGCCAAGCCGAATCGACTGCCGTTGGCAACGCCGACCTTTGCCGCGACCAGAACGCGCCCCTGCGCATCAAGGGCGATGTCTTCGGTCAGGCTGGACAGGCTGTCAGCGAAATACACTTGGGCAATGCCGGTGGTGGCAAATGTTTTATCGAGTTGACCGGCAGACGTCGATAACGCCGGCAGCGCAAATGTGTTCAGGGTGGACATGCACGCATCTCCTTGCGAGTTGACCTTTACCGGAAACCGGAGGGGTAACTGCATGAGCGAAACATTCAATCCCTGAACAGGAAGAAGTACAACTGTAAGAACTAACAGGTGGAGGGTCGCACTGTGCCAGAACAGTGTCTTTTTGAACCAATAGCAAGCCGGCCAAGCAGTTAAGCCTGACTACGTTGCAAAGAGTTGTACAAAAGTATGGAGAGTTAAAAAGATTACAACTAACAAAGGAGGGCGGATGACCTGAGTGTCATCCGCATCGCCCGGCTGTTAGTGCGGCATCGACCAGGATTGCAGGCTGTAACCTTCTTCGCTGAGTTCAGCACGAGCCTGCTGCAGCAGTTGCTCGAGTTGCGCTGGATCGGAGTAGGCGCTGCTTGGGATCTGTTTGCGACCGATGTGCGAGTTGGTCCGGTCGATCACGGTCAGGCTCAGTTCGCCATTGCCGTCTTGTGGGGCCCAGGCCACGCACTGGAACGGTTTGAACGCGTGGTTGGCAATCAAAAGAGCTTCGTTGATACGGAGCGGGGCGGTCATGGGTTTTTCTCTCTGTCGTGCCCAATCAAGTGATGTGCCGTCGGTTGGGCTTACCGTTCGGCTGGTACTTGTACTGATGCACCGAACCCGCAGGCAGGTCACACAGGAAACAAAGAAATTTCAACTTTCTTTCATGGCATTGCTTTACAGACAGGTTTTTGAAAGCTCCTTGAAAGGTTAAGGCTGGAATTAGTCGATAGCTTACTAACAACTTCCGTTCTTATAACGTGTTTGCTTGTACACCTATAAGCAATCGATACAAGGCCCTGTCAAAATCTTGCTAATGTTACAGTCGGGTCTGCCAAATGACTGTTTTTACAATCATTTCTAATAATTTGGCGCCAAGGAACAGTCATGAGCGAAGCGCCTGCGTTACGACGTTTACTGGTGGTCGATCCGTGCGACGACTGCCACCGCTTATTGCCCGGATTACGCGCCGTAGGTTGGGATGTCGACAGCTGTACCCTGGAAAACGCCGCCGATCGCAGTTGTGATGTCGGCTTGCTGCGATTGCAGCCGTTTCACCTCGAACGTCCCGAATCCGTTAAAGAACTGATCAGCCGCAGCGGCACCGAATGGATCGCCGTGCTCAATCAGGAAGTTCTGCGCTTACAGAACGTCGGTGACTTCGTCTGTGAATGGTTTTTTGATTTTCACACCTTGCCGTTCGACGTATCGCGGGTGCAGGTCACCCTCGGCCGCGCATTCGGCATGGCGCGTTTGCGCGGGCAGGGCACGATTCACGTCGATCAGCCAGAACATGAACTGCTCGGCGACAGCAAACCGATCCGCGAACTGCGCAAATTACTCAGCAAACTGGCACCCACCGAATCTCCAGTGTTGATCCGCGGCGAAAGCGGTACCGGCAAAGAACTGGTCGCCCGCACGCTGCATCGACAGTCCCAGCGTCACAGCAAACCGTTTGTGGCGATCAATTGTGGGGCGATTCCCGAGCACTTGATTCAATCCGAGCTGTTCGGCCACGAAAAAGGCGCGTTTACCGGCGCGCATCAGCGCAAGGTCGGGCGTATCGAAGCGGCCAATGGCGGCACGTTGTTTCTCGATGAGATCGGTGATCTGCCGCTGGAACTGCAAGCCAATCTGCTGCGTTTTCTGCAGGAAAAACACATCGAGCGCGTCGGCGGCAGTCAGCCGATCCCGGTGGATGTGCGCGTTCTGGCGGCGACCCACGTCGACCTTGAAGCCGCTATCGAGAAGAAGCGTTTTCGCGAAGACCTGTATTACCGGCTCAACGTGCTGCAAGTCGTCACCGCGCCGTTGCGTGAGCGCCACGGTGACCTGTCGATGCTGGCCAATCACTTTTCCCACTTTTACAGCCATGAAACTGGCCGTCGCCCACGCAGTTTCAGCGAAGACGCGCTGATTGCCATGGGCAAACATGACTGGCCGGGCAATGTCCGCGAACTGGCCAACCGTGTGCGCCGTGGTCTGGTGTTAGCCGAGGGTCGGCAGATCGAGGCCCGTGATCTGGGGTTGATCAGCCAGCATTCGATCGCTACGCCCATGGGCACGCTGGAAGATTACAAGACCCGCGCCGAGCGCCAGGCACTGTGCGATGTGTTGAACCGGCACAGCGATAACCTCAGTGTTGCGGCCAAGGTTCTCGGCGTGTCACGGCCGACGTTTTACCGCCTGCTGCATAAACACCAGATTCGCTAGGTACCTGAAGGTCAAAAGATCGCAGCCTGCGGCAGCTCCTACAGGGATTACACAAACCCGATGTAGGAGCTGCCGAAGGCTGCGATCTTTTGCTTTTACCTAGAAGTAGTACGGGAATTTCAGGCTGAAGGAAAAGTCCGGAGCATCGTCGGTCAAACCGATCGACAAGTTCGGAACAATGGTCAGGTTGTCGGTGGCCGCAATGGTCATGCCGACGTTGAAATAACCGGCGTTGGCGTCACTGGATACCACCGATTGCCAATCGCCGCCATCCTGCTTCAGCTTGCTTTTACGCTGCACCAGGTCAGACATCGAGAACGACATACTCATCTTCTCGTTCAGCGCAAACGCAATACCGGCGCCGATCTGGAAGCTGTCGCCGATCTTTACCTTGCCCGGGTTTTTCTGGTTGACCGTCGAGCTGATGTCGTCAAACGACTCCTCCAGGTTGTGGGTGTAGGACAAGCTGCCGAACAGCACCGCCGGGTCGAACGTCTTGACCAGCGAGATCCCCGGCGTGACCGACCAGACGCCGTTGCCGGTGGGCAGGGTGTCAGGCACGAACAGGTTGGAGTTGGCGTCGGTCTGGCGCAGCTTGATCCCGAACGGATCCTTGCCGGTGGGTGCCTTGACCCGCAAGGTGACGACCGCATCCGGCGTGTTGGCTGACTCATCGAGGAACTTGTAGGCGATGCCGAAGTTGACGTCGCCAATGGTTGGATCGCGTGTCACGTCCTGCTCGGTCGTGACGTTGGACGCTCCGCCGTTACCGCCGCCGGATTGATAAGTCGAATCGCGGTAGACCACGGGCACGTTCAGGTCGAACTGCCAGCGATTGTCGAAGTTGTAGCGGCCCGTGAGGTCAAGGGTCCAGGTGTCGGCCTTGATCCGGTCGAGGTTGATGTTGCCGAGAAAGATAGAGTCCAGTGCCAGGAAGCCGTTGAGGATCAACTGACGGGTGTCGTAGCGCGAGTAGGTGATACCGGTTTCGAAGCTGAATTTGCCACCGCCGAAGAAACCACTGGCTTCGTCGTACAGGTTGGACACACTCTGTGCTGGTTGTGAATCATCTGCCAGCGATTGCCCGTAAGAAGCCCCACTGCCTCCCGCTGCGCCCCCCGACGCTGCTGCGGCCCCGGTCCCGGTGGCCACTTTTGGATTGCCTTTCATATCCGACGGCGACTTGGCCAACCTTTTGGGTGGTGGCGCCGCCGGTTGATCTTCGACCTGGCGAACCCGTTGTTCGAGTACCGCCAGGGCCTTTTGTTGTACTTCGTAGCGTTGCTTCAGCTCCAGAAGCTCTTGTTTCAGGACTTCTACGTCGGCGTCCGGTGCCGCTTGCAGCATCGCTGCAGGTAGAAGAGTGCTCAAACAAACAGCGGCACGCAGTGATACTGATCGATACATGAATAAGCCGTCCCTTTAAGCCCAATGATCGAGACTCAGCGTAGTTCAATATCCAATATTGCGTAGTGCCCTGAGTTGCGTCAGGTTGCAATCCAGTGCGCCGGCACTCATGCCGTTATTATTCAGGACGACGTTGAGTTGAGTCATGTTATTGACCACGTTGGCACTGCCGAGCAGACGGGTGTTCTGCAGCAAGCCTCCCTGGGCGACCTGTTGCAGGGCCGTACCTTGATTGCCGGAGGCCTGAATGGCCATTTGTACGCCGCCACCGTTGGCCGAAACCGCCACGCTGCCTGCGGCATTGCTGCCGCCGATGGTTTGCCCGGCCATCAGCGCCTGCCCTTGGGTGGGCACCAGTGCTGGCGCCTGACTGGCTTCTTTAACGTTGATGGCTACGTTGTTATAGGCGGTATTGCTGTCACCCGCAGCGCGTACGCTCTGTGTTACGCCCTGGCTGCTGTCGAGGCCGGCGCCACCGGTGATTGTGCCGGTACCCGTAGAAAGGGTGCTGCCGTTGCCGTGCTCCTTGATGGTTTGAACATAGAATTCAGGTTTTACCGTTGCTGCCTGAAGTTGCATCGAGGTCGAAGCCCCGATCAAATCGCCACTGGCGTTGCGCCAGGTACTGCTCATGACAATGCCGAAGCTGATAATCCGCCCCGGCATGACATAACGACCACGTAGTTCGGACAACTCCTTGTCTTGTATTTCTATAGGTTTGAATCCTGCATTGGCATAGCCTGACGCACTCGCTGCCAGGCAGGCGGCGGCCAGCCAGTATGAGGTTTTCATTTGCTGCTCCCGGGACATCCAGCCCCATTCTTTATAATCGGCGATTAAAAGAAGTCGCTCTGTATGAACCCGAAGTCCATCAATTCAGCATCTCTGACAGGGTTGAAGTTATCCAGCTTGTTCTTCGCCGTCAGCGGTGTCGGCGGGCTGCGCAATGCATTGGTTTTGTCATAACCGGGGCCGACGATGGCGAAGACAATGCCGTTCCAACCTTTGACAAAGTCATCATGTTTGTAGCGCTTGTGGCCTAAAACCGGGTCTCCGATGTAAACCCAATCCTTGTCCGAACGCTGCAGAACCACGAAATGCTTGTAGCCGCGAATTTCCATCAGTACCACCACCGGGATGGTTACAGCATCGAGTTTTTCCGGCGGAATCTTGTAACCCCTGGCGCGCATGCCGATGCTTTCTATGTAGCGCTTCATGTCCAGCATGGAAAACCCTTGAGTACGAACAAGGTCCTGGTCAGCGTTGACCAGCATGCCTTTGATGATGTGCTCCTCATCGACGTCGAGCCAATAGGCCTGGCGTAACACCGTAGCCAGTGCAGCAGCGCCGCAGCTGAAATCGGTTTTCTGTTCGACAATGTCGGAAAACTTGCGCTCACGAATGCTTTGCACGTTCTTGTAGACGAGTACGCCGCCTGGGAGGGCAGCGACTGGCATCTGGGCAGCCTGGGTCAGGCCGGACAGGCAAAGCAGAGCGAAAAGGGCAGTCTTACGCATGATCGATACGCCTTTGCGGACTGAGGAAAAGCCCCGTTTCCGGGGCTTTCGTTTCGATCGCGATTACAGGCAGGCTTTGCAACCTGCAGCGATGGACAGCGAGTTGCTTTGTTGGTTACCAACACCAGCGGCGTTGTTGTAACCAGCGTTGCCGGAGAAGTTGTTGCCAACGTTGGAGATGCTTGCGTTGTTGGTCACAGGGTTTTTCCAGCCATCAGGGGTCAGCACTTGTTGCGTGGTTACACCGGCGAGACCGAAGATGCCGACAGCTTCAAAGGTCGCTTTCTGATCTTTGCTGCCGCCATGACCACGGTCGTTGTCGCCATAACCGCCACCACCATGGCCTTTGTCGCCTTCGATGGTCGCTTTGCCAGCTGCCACGAATGCGCCGGCAGCGGTGAAGGTGCCTCTCAGAGTATCGGTTTTGTAGGTTTGAGTGCCGTTGTTGGACACAGTCAACCCAGTGGAGCTTTGGTTGGCAGCGGCAGCGGCGTTAGCTACACGACCACCGGATACAGCAATGGCCAGGTTGTTTTTCTGTTGGTTGAAGTTGCCGGCACTGTTGTTCACACCGATGTTGCCGGAACCGCCGTTACCCACGTTGTTGAGGTTGGCGTTGTTGGTTGTCGAGTAGTTGGCAACCGCGTTGTTGTTGTTGACCTGAGTCGCGCTGGAAACGGACACGGCACTGCCGAAGATGAAGCTTTCGTCGGCAGTTGCCAGTGCAGCGGCGTTGTCTTGCTGGTTGCCATCGCCGGCGGTGTTGTTCATGCCGACGTTGCCGTTGGTGCCATTGGCGGAGTCGCGAACGGAGGCATCATTTTTGGTGCCTTGGTTGCCCACCAGGTTGCCATCGCTGTTCTGCGTGTCGAGTACGGCAGCACCAGCGCCGGCGCCGATTTGCAGAAGTTGTTCCAGGGTAGGGCCTTTTGGTTCATGGTTGCCATGACCATTGCCGTGCCCGTTACCATGATCGTCATCACGACCGCCTGCCTGTGCTGCGATTGCCATCACTGCTGCAAGTGCGAAAACCAGTGGTTTGAGAGCCATTGTAGGTTTCATGGTGTTTCTCCATCGTGCTTATTAGTTGGTTAAGTGTTGGTACTTTCTAATTGCACTGCTTTTGTTGTTTGGGTCAGTCAGCGACCCGGATGCTCAGGGTGTTAGCCATACGGTTCCCCACCCCGGCACTCTGGTTCACCTGGATTACCCCGCGGCTGCCGGTGAAGGCCTGATCACTTGTCGTGACCTGGCGACTGCCGGGTGAGGTACCAGTTGCTCCTGAGCTCGGTAAAAGCGCCACGTTCTGTTGCGAAAGGGCACTGTCGTCAACGCTCTGCGGGGCAGCACTGATGCTGACGCGCGTGACGTTGGCCATCTGGTTGTTGGCACCGGCGCCCTGGTTCACACCGAGGATCCCGTTGCCATTACTGAAAGAGTTGCCGCCAATGGTCGCGCTGGCATTCGTCGAAGGATTGGCGGGTGTGTCGATCGTTTGGCGAACATTGGTGGTGGCGCTGGCCGAGGTGCCAATGGCGATCGCCTTGGTGTTGGTCTGTTGCATCTGATCGCCAGCGGCCTGGTTGACGTTGTAGTTGCCGCGGTACTGAATGCCGGTGTCCTGAATGTTCGCGTTGTTCACTGAGCTGGGGTCGGCCGCCATCGCACTGGCGCAGCCGAGGAGGGCAAGCAGGAGCAGAGAACGATTCATCTTATTGGCCTCCAGCCATGCGGGTCAGCGGCGCAAGGCCTGCGCCCATGGCGCGGTTGACGGTATTGGAGATGGAACCGCCGGCGCCGCCGCCGTGGCCGCTGCTCATACCGGGCAGGCCGTTGGTATTGGTCAGGGTGTTCATGCCGGGCAGATTCGCCGTCGGTGTGCTGATGTTGCCGCGGATCGAGGAGCCACTGGCTACGCTGGCAAACTCACCGTCATTGAGCTCAGTGCTGCTCATCGCCTGATTGATGCGGGCTGAAGGGTTAGCATTGACTGTGGTTGGATAGGGGTCTTTACCGCCGCTGCGACCGATAGGAATAGGCTGAACATCGCGGTTGAGGACAATCACGCCATTACCTTCTGCCTGCACGTTGAAGCTGATGAACGTACTGGCTGCTGATCCGATCAGCAGAAGGCAGGTCAAACCTTTTTGGATATTCCCCACGGCTGCAATTCCTTCTTCAGTGGGCTGGCCCGAGTCAGCGTTGTGAAGGAGAGAGCGAAAGCTGTGCCGCTTTTTGAATGTTGTTTGCTTTCAGATACTTGCGAAAACCAGGCGCGCACTTGATACACACGTTGTTTCAGGGCTGATACACGCATGGGCGCGCCGACCTGTCTATTGGCTGAACAAAGCTCTGGAACGAGGGTTTGCGACGATGTGTTTCAACCGTGAAACAACAGCGATGACAAAACGGTGAACAGTGCTGAGACGGGCACTTTGCACCTCACGGAGTGTTTCAGGATCGGACACTTTGCCCCCAAAACAGGGAAAATCTTTGGGGAAACTGACCCGTTGGCCGGGTCACTCCGCAAGCAGTTGCTCGACGGCGGCAAAAGCCTGCAGTTGGCGCTCGGCCCAATTGCCCTCAATGATCAGAAAGCGCTGATGGTGGTTTTCCAGCCAGTTTTGCGTGGACTGGTAAAACGCCAGACGCTCGTTCAGGTCAGGTTGGCAGCGCTGACCGTCATCGGTCCAGTCGACCTGTTCCGGGGACAATAGAAGGTGCAGGTCGTAATGCCGTGCCAACAGCTCGGTTTCCAGCCAGCCCGGGCAATCACCGAACAGCGTCTGGCTCCACAGCATGTTGCTCAACAAATGGGTGTCGAGAATCAGCAACGACGGCTGTTGCGCCCGCGCTTGATCTTCCCATTGCAACTGGCCCCGAGCGATTGCAGGGATGTCGGCCAGGCAGGTATCACGGGGATTGAGTTCGATAAAGCGGCGCACGTACTCATCCACGCGCACACCGCCAAAGCGTCGTTGCAGGCCTGCCGCCAGCCAGCTCTTGCCGGTGGATTCGGGGCCGGTCAGGACCACGACCTTCATGTGCGCAACGCCGGGTCAGCGCGCCATTCACGGAAACCTTGAATCGCCAGCAGGGTGAACAGGCCGTACAACGCAGCGGTGAGGTACAGTCCTTTATAGATGAACAAGCCGACAAAGATCACATCGAGCACGAACCACAGCGCCCAGCATTGCAGGCGTTTCTGTGCCATCCACAGTTGCGCGACCAGGCTGAATCCGGTCAGCGCGGCATCGAGCCACGGTTGCGCGGCATCGGTCCAGTGGGCCATGGCCGCACCGAGCAGCAGGCTGCCGACCGCACCTGCACCGAGGCCGATCAGGATAGAGCGTTGATCGAGGCGGGTGACCTCACGACCGTCATGCATCGTCCCGGCGCGGGTCCATTGCCACCAGCCATAGACTTGCAGCGCGGCGTAGATCACTTGCAGCAACATGTCCGAGTACAGCTTCACTTCAAAGAAGATCCAGCTATAGAGCAGCACCATGACCAGGCCGATCGGCCAGCACCACGGATTCTGTTTGACCGTCAGCCACACGGCGATCACGCCAAGGGCGGCGGCAAACAGTTCAAGCCCGGACATGGGGGTTCCTTGGGGGAAATTGAGGAGGGGGCGGATTGTACTGCATTGGGCCAAACCCCTCACCCTAACCCTCTCCCAGAGGGAGAGGGGACTGACCCAGTTGGATGTTCGAGATACGCCGACCTGATCTTTCTGCGTTGAATCCATAATCGACTCGGATTTTTCAGGTCGACATATAGCTTGAGACACCTCGGTCGGCCCCCTCTCCTCGGGGAGAGGGCTGGGGTGAGGGGTGGGCTCACCACAGTTACACGGGTCAGACGCGGAACTGGCGCAGAAGGCCGTTGAGTTGTTCGCTCAATTGGCCGAGCCGTACGCTGGCGGCACTCGACTGTTCGGCCGCGATCGCCGTGCTGTGCGAGAGGCCGGCCGCCTGAGTGACGTTCTGATTGATGTCCTCAACCACATGCGCCTGCTGCAACGTAGCGCTGGCAATCGACGCATTAAGACCATTGAGGTTGCGCAATGCCTGGCCAATGGCATTCAGACTCGCCCCCGCCAGTCCGGCTTGCTCGATGGTCAATTGCGACGCCTTGCTGCTGTCGCCGATGACCTTTACGGCGGCTTCGGAATGGTTCTGCAGACGTTCGATCATCGACTGGATTTCCGCTGTCGACTTCTGCGTGCGCTGCGCCAACAAGCGCACTTCATCCGCGACCACGGCAAACCCGCGACCTTGTTCACCGGCACGGGCGGCCTCTATCGCGGCGTTGAGCGCGAGCAGGTTGGTCTGCTCGGCAATCGAGCGGATCACTTCCAGCACGCTGCCGATCTGGGTGCTTTCGGCCGCGAGGGTGCGAATCACCTCAACCGCTTGATCAATGGTCCCGGACAGCTTGTCGATCTGCTGCAAGCTGCCGTCGATATTGATCTGGCCCTGTTGCGCCTGCGCCTCGGCGTCACGCATTTCGGCTGCGGCGTGTTCGGCGTTCTTCGCCACGTCCTGCACGCCATAGGTCACTTCGTTGATCGCCGTGGCCACCAGTTCCATCTGCTGCGATTGCTGCTGGCTGCGTTGCTGGGCCTGCGAAGCGTCGTTGCCCAGTTCACTGGACGATTGACCCAAGGCGCTGGCCGACACCTGCAAGTCGCCGATCACCCGCCGCAGTTTGGCGGTAAAGGCGTTGAAGTGATGCGCCAGTTCAGTGACCTCATCCTTGCCGTGGGTATCGAGACTGCGGGTCAGGTCGCTTTCGCCGCTGGCGATGTTAGCCATGGCGTTCACGGTTTCCTGCAGCGGACGGACGATGCTGCGCGCGATCAGGATCACCAGCAACGCCATGATCAGCGCAATCGCCAGGCCGATGACCGTGGCTTTGATCACCTGGCCCTGGAACTCCGCCTGCACATCATCGACATAAACCCCGGAGCCAAGCACCCAGCCCCACGGTTCGAACAGTTTCACGTAAGAAGTCTTGGCCACCGGCTCACTGGCACCCGGTTTCGGCCACCGGTAATCGACCATGCCGGCGCCTTTGGCCTTGGCGATGGCAACCATTTCGTTGAATACCGCAAAACCGTCCGGATCGCGGATCGCCGAGAGGTTCTGGCCTTCCAGTTTCGGGTTGGTCGGGTGCATGACCATCACGGGCGTGAGGTCGTTGATCCAGAAATAATCGCTCTGGTCGTAACGCAGGCCGCGAATCGCTGTCAGGGCCTGTTTCTGCGCGGCCTCTTTAGTCAGCGTGCCGGCGGTTTCGAGGTCGTGGTAATAGGTCAGCAGGCCGCTGGCGGTCTGCACCACGTGTTGGGTTTTCTGGGCTTTGGCATGGTAGAGATCGTCGTGGATCTGCTTGAGCATCAACACGCCCAAGGTCAGCAACATGACCACCGCCACAATCAAGATGAGCCACAAGCGTCGGCTGATCGACACACTGCGCAAGCTGTTCATAACGCTGTCACTCCGGATTCTTTTTCTTGTAATAAACGACCGCCAGCATCCAACCACGATTATGCGGGTGGGCATACGCGACCCAAGTCGTATAACGCGGCAGCGCTATTAAGGCTTGTCTGTTAGGATTTCGGCCCCGCGCGTGAAAACCTGAATCCAAATTGATATTTCACGGAATTTTGACCGTTTCGTGTGGATCCTGTGCGCGCGGAATCGGTACAGCCATAACCAGCTACGCTGATCGCAGTGAACGAAAAAAATACTATCGGGGCATGCCAGCGCGCATCGCTCTTTGGGGGTTTGATGGATCTTTGGACGGCCTTGCAGGCACTGATACTAGGAGTTGTAGAAGGGCTGACGGAGTTTTTGCCCATTTCCAGTACCGGACACCAGATCATTGTTGCCGACTTGCTCGAATTCGGCGGCGAACGGGCCATGGCGTTCAATATCATCATCCAGCTCGGCGCGATCCTCGCGGTGGTCTGGGAGTTTCGACGCAAGATTTTCGATGTGGTCATCGGTTTGCCGACGCAGCCCAGCGCCCGGCGTTTCACCGCCAATCTGCTGATCGCGTTTCTGCCCGCCGTGGTACTGGGCGTGATTTTTGCCGACTTGATTCACGAGTATCTGTTTAACCCGATTACCGTCGCGGCCGCGTTGGTGGTGGGCGGCATCATCATGTTGTGGGCGGAAAAACGTCAACATGAAGTGCATGCGGAAACGGTCGATGAGATCACCTGGAAAGACGCCCTCAAGGTCGGCTTTGCGCAGTGTCTGGCGATGATTCCCGGCACCTCGCGTTCCGGCTCGACGATCATTGGCGGTTTGCTGTTCGGCCTGTCGCGCAAGACTGCCACGGAGTTCTCGTTCTTCCTCGCCATGCCAACCATGGTCGGTGCGGCGGTTTACTCGGGCTACAAGTACCGCGATCTGTTTGTACCGGCAGACTTTCCGGTGTTCGCCATCGGTTTCGTCACAGCGTTCATCTTCGCCATGATCGCCGTGCGCGGCTTGCTCAAGTTCATCGCCAGCCACAGCTATGCGGCGTTTGCCTGGTATCGGATTGTGTTTGGTCTGGTCATTCTGGCGACGTGGCAGTTTGGCTGGATCGACTGGGCGGCGGCCAAACCATGAGTGATTCCCGCGCACGCCGGCTTGAAGGTCGACCATCGGGCGGCAACCACATCCAGAACCTGAAGCTGAAACTGGTCGTTCTGTTGATCGTCTGCGCGTTGCCGCTGTTCGGCTCCGTATCAATGTGGCTGCACGGGATCTCGTGGGTGCCGTTGGCCGCTTACGGGATCGTCAGCGTCCTGGCGTTCTTCATGTACTGGGCGGACAAGCGCAAGGCGCGCACGGATGCCTGGCGCACACCGGAGAATATCCTGCATGCAGTGGAACTGGCCGGCGGCTGGCCGGGCGCATTGATTGCCCAGCAGGTGTTCCGGCACAAGACGCGCAAGGTCTCGTTTCAGATTCTGTTCTGGGTGATTGTCGCGTTGCACCAAGTGTTCTGGATCGACCAGCTGTTTCTCGGCTCGAACTTGTTGACCCTGTTCTAAACCGCACCGCCAGTCCCCTGTAGGAGCTGCCGAAGGCTGCGATCTTTTGATCTTGCTTTTAAAAGATCAAAGTCAAAGGATCGCAGCCTTCGGCAGCTCCTACACAGGGGAATCGGGTTTACAGCATTAAACCGATTTGGGTCTTCTTCGGCAGTTTGCTCACCACCAGTTGATGCGAGCGCTGCAACAACCCGCGCAATTCCTCAGCGCCCAGCGGGTAGGGCGGTTGCATGATGATCCACTGCGCCCGCGCCAGATATGGCGCCGGGTGAATCCCCGGGCGGTCGCAATGGCCGAGAAACAGATCCTTGTCGACCTTGAATGCCAGTGAATCTCCGCGCAGCCCCTGCAAGGCAAACATCTTGTTGCCGGCAATCGAAAACACCCGCACGCCACCCCATTTGTAATCTTCTCGAGCGCCCGGCAATGCCAGGCAGAACGCCGCAACATCGGCTTCGCTCATCTTTCCCTTGCTCATAACAACCGCTCCCCACAGGCATTGAACGACTCGACCAGATGATCGATCCATGCTCGCACCGCCGGCATTACGCCGCGTCGATGCGGATACACCGCTTGCAGCCAGCCGCCAGGCAACGACCACTCGGGTAGCATCTGCACCAGCGTGCCGTTTCTCAGTTCCTCTTCGCAATACATCATCGGCAGCAGCGTGAAGCCCTGACCCGCGAGGACGCAGGCCTTGCGTACCACGAAATCATCAATGCCCAGCCGTGCTTCCATGTTCAGCTCGAAACTGTTGCCCTGCTGATCGAGCAGGCGCACATGAACCAGACGATCCGCCTCCAGCGCGCCGAGCACCGGCAGCGTTTTCAGGTCTTGCGGATGGTCAATCGTTTGCCCCTGGATAAACGCCGGGCTGGCCACCACGACCATTTGCGCCTGGCGCAGACGCCGGGTGACCAGCAACGGGTCCTCATCTCCATGTTCACGCACGCGCAACGCCACATCAAAGCCTTCGCCGACCAGATCGACGCGGCGATTGAGCAGAACGACTTCAAGTTGCACCTGCGGAAATTTACCGAGAAATTCGCTGATCACCCACGGCAGCATCTCATGCGCCAAACCGGTCGGGCAGGACACCCGCAAGCGTCCACGCGGCTCACTGGACATGCTCGCCACCGCCTCATCGGCCATTTCCGCTTCCAGCAACATCGCCTGACAGTGACGCAGATAACGTTCGCCAACCGCGGTGAGATTGAGTTGCCGAGTGGTGCGTTGCAGCAAACGCGCGCCGAGGCGTTCTTCCAGTTCGGCAATACGCCGTGACAGTCGTGACTTGGGAATGCCCAGCAAACGCCCGGCCGCCGCGAACCCGCCGGCCTCGACGACTTTGGCGAAATAGTAGAGATCGTTGAGGTCTTGCATAGAAAATCCACTGTTCTATAGATGGGACAAACTATCGCATTTCAGGCGGCTAATCATCCATTGGTTTCTTGCGTAGGATTGTCTCCATTCCGTCGCCACCGGCGATTCATTCCAGGAGATTCCACATGAAACTGCTGCATATCGATTCGAGCATTCTGGGCGACAACTCGGCTTCCCGTCAGTTGAGCAGCGAAGTCGTCAAAGCCTGGCAAACCGCCGAGCCAAGCGCTGTCGTGACCTACCGCGACCTGGCCGCCGACGCCATCAGCCACTTCTCGTCGACCACGCTGGTCGCCGCCGGTACCACCGCTGAACTGCGCAACGCCGCACAACAGCACGAAGCTGAACTGAGCGCTTCGACCCTGGCCGAGTTCATCGCTGCTGACGCCGTAGTGATCGCCGCGCCGATGTACAACTTCACCGTACCGACTCAACTCAAGGCGTGGATCGATCGCGTTGCCGTTGCCGGTCAGACCTTCCGTTACACCGAAGCCGGCCCTGAAGGCCTGTGCGGTGGCAAGAAAGTGGTGATCGTTTCCACCTCCGGCGGTATCCATGCCGGTCAGGCCAGCGGCATCGCTCACGAAGAATACCTGAAGCTGGTTCTGGGCTTCCTCGGCATCACCGACATCGAAATCGTCCGCGCCGAAGGCCTGGCGTATGGCGAAGAAGTGCGCAACAACGCCATGACCGCTGCGCAAGCAAAAATCAGCGAGCAATTGTTCGCCGCGGCGTAAGGCTTGCGTAAAGAACAGCTGATGTTCAGGTAACCCCCAAAAAACTCTGTATTCTGGTTCCGCAAGGGGCGAATACGGAGTTTTTTGTTTCTGACTGTTACATAATCTGGCCCGGGTTATGCAGTCGAACAATCAGTGTCTGAATGCATGTCGTACCGAAACACCGAATCCCGGTGGTTCTGGCCCGCCACGCAACGGATCTTTCGATTGAGCAACAACAGGGTGGGCATCCCATGATGCGTCTTTGTGCAACGTTACTGATTTGCCTGCTTGGCAGCCTTAACACAGTGCATGCTGCGCCTGGGCGACACCCTGTGTGGAGCGTCGGTTATCACGAGATGACCTTCCTCGACCCACTGGATCTGCAACCGATGCGCGCCATCGCGTTCTATCCCTCCAGCGACCGCGAACACATGAGCCTGCTCGAGGGGTACTCAGTCGAGGCCGGCGAAGACACCAAAGTCGCCATCGGCCGCTTTCCGATGTTGATGCTCTCCCACGGCAACACCGGCACGCCCCTGGCGCTGCACGACCTCGCGACCTCGCTGGCACGCAAAGGCTTTGTCGTGGTGGCGGTGATTCACCCCGGTGACAACTCCAAAGACCACAGCCGACTCGGTACCCTGAGCAATCTGTACGGGCGGCCGATCCAGATTTCCGAAGCGATTACCGCGACCCTTGGCGACCGCATGCTCGCGCCGTATGTCAACGCCGATCAGGTCGGGGTGATCGGTTATTCGGCGGGCGGCGAGACGGCGTTGATTCTGTCCGGGGCGCAACCGGATCTGGATCGCCTGCGTCGGTATTGCCAGGAACGTCCGGATGACCGGGATGCCTGTAACACCCAAGGCGAACTCATCGTTGACCGTGATGACCTGCAACCAGTCGCCGATCCGCGCGTGCACGCCTTGCTGCTGATGGCGCCGCTGAGCCTTAAGTTCGGTCGCCACACCCTCGCCGATGTGCATGTGCCGGTGCTGCTGTACAGCGGTGATGGCGACAAACTGGTGGCCTTCGACAAGAACGCTGCCGCGTTGGCGCGCAAACTGCCGACAGCGCCGGACTTCAAGTTACTGGCCGGGGCAGGGCACTTTGTCTTTATGGCGCCGTGCAATGAAGAGCAGATTCGCGCGATGCCGGCGTTGTGTACTGATGCGGATGGTGTTGATCGCGAGGACATTCACCGTAATCTGATCTCCGAGGCCGGACGGTTTTTCTCCCATGCCTTGGGCAAACCGACCCGGGCCGGCATGCAAACCGCAGATCAATAACCCGATCCCCGCAGCACCGCAGCAACTGTGGGAGCGAGCTTGCTCGCGAAGGCGTAGTGTCAGTCAATACATGTGCTGACTGACTCACCGCCTTCGCGAGCAGGCTCGCTCCCACATTGGTTTTGCGTCGATTGTTCAGGAAATCGCCCGGCGCTGGAGCAGCAGGGTCAGCCCCAGCCCGATCACCGACAACAGCGCCGCACTGAAGAATATCCACGAATACCCCAGATTCAACGCCACCGCGCCCATCAGCGGTCCGGCAATCGCCAGCGCCAGATCGAAGAACACCGCGTAAGCGCCCAAACCCGAACCGCGACTGGAGCTGGGCACCTGTTTGATCGCTTCAACGCCCAGCGCCGGGTACACCAACGACAGGCCAAACCCCGCCAGTCCGGCGCCGATCAAAGCGAAAGCAGTGGAGGGCGCCAGCCACAACATCAGCAGCCCGACGGTTTCGATGGTCATGCAGGCGATCGCCGATTTGAAGCCGCCGAAACGGCTGATCGCCGAAATAAACAGCAGCCGCGACAGAATGAAACATACGCCGAACACCGTCAGGCAATACGCCGCGCCGGTCCAGCCGCGATTAAGGTAATAAAGAGTGATAAACGTAGTCAGCGTGCCGTAGCCGATTGAGGCGAGGGTCAGGCTGGCGCCATACGGGGCAATCCGTCCGAACACCGCCCAGAATGGCAGCCGTTCGCCACGGATCACCGGCACCGAGGGTTTATTGCGGATCAGCAGCAGTGCGCCGGCCGCAAGGACCGCCAGCGCGATGCCGAGGCTGGTGAAACCGTAATCGGCGACCATTACCACACCCAGCGGCGCACCAATGGCAATCGCGCCATAGGAAGCGATGCCGTTCCAGCCAATGGATTTTGCGGTGTGCTCGACGCCGACCTGGCCCATGCACCAACTGATCGTGCCGACGCCAATCAGCCCTTGCGCGATGCCGAGCAGCAAGCGCCCGATAATCAAAATGATCAGGCTTGTCAGCGCAAAGTCTTGCAGCAGCGTAGAGACCAGGGTCAGCAAGCCGCTGAGGACAATCCCCCACAAGCCATAAATGATCGCCCGCTTGGTGCCGACCGTATCCGACATGCGCCCGGCCATTGGCCGGCTGAGCAGGGTGGCCAGGTATTGCGAGCCAATCACCAGCCCGGCAATGACCGCGCTGAAACCCAATTGTTCGTGCACATAACCGGGCAACACTGCGATCGGCAAACCGATGCAGAGGAAGGCAATAAAGGTGTAGAAGACGATGGAGACGATCTGCAGGGTGATCGCCATGGAGCTTTGCGGTGGCAGTTGCTGCGCAGACATGAGGACTCGTTCGCGGGCGGCGGTGGGAGAGTTCGCATCATGGCGTGGGCTTGAGATAAAAGAAAGCAGGCTAACTACTTTCCCTGAGGATTGATGTAGCTGCTGATGGCCCCTTCGCGAGCAGGCTCGCTCCCACCCTTGGAATGCATTCCCCTTGTGGGAGCGATCCTGCTCGCGAAGGAGTCGCACCCGTAAATCACTGCCTTTGGAATGCATTCCCGTGTGGGAGCGAGCTTGCTCGCGAAGGTATCCGCACCAGCAAATCCCTCACCCTGAAATGCAAAAAGCCCCGTCACATGGACAGGGCTTTTCAGTTTTCAGCTGCTATTTAAAACACAACACCCTGACTACGCAGGTAGTCATCGTAAGTGCCGCTGAAGTCAGTCACGCCATCCGGGCTCAGCTCGATGATGCGCGTGGCCAGGGACGATACGAACTCACGGTCGTGGCTGACGAAGATCAGCGTGCCCGGGTAGTTTTCCAGCGCCAGGTTCAGCGCCTCGATCGATTCCATGTCCAAGTGGTTGGTTGGTTCGTCCATGATCAGCACGTTCGGCTTTTGCAGGATCAGCTTGCCGAACAACATGCGACCTTGCTCACCACCGGAAATCACTTTGACCGATTTGAGGATCTCGTCGTTGGAGAACAGCATGCGGCCCAAAGTACCGCGAATCATCTGCTCGCCCTGGGTCCACTGACCCATCCAGTCGAACAGGGTGACGTCGTCTTCGAAGTCGTGCGCGTGGTCCTGAGCGTAGTAGCCCAGTTCCGCGGCGTCGGTCCACTTGATGCTGCCGGCGTCCGGGGTCAGTTCGTTGACCAGGGTGCGCAGCAAGGTGGTTTTACCGATACCGTTCGGGCCGATGATCGCCACGCGCTCGCCGGCTTCAACCTGGAAGCTGAAGTCTTTGAACAGTGGTTTGCCGTCGAAGCCTTTGGCCATTTTTTCGACGATGACCGCCTGGCGGTGCAGCTTCTTGTTCTGATCGAAGCGGATGAACGGGCTCACGCGGCTCGAAGGCTTGACCTCGGCCAGCTGGATCTTGTCGATCGCCTTGGCGCGGGAAGTAGCCTGCTTGGCTTTCGAGGCGTTGGCCGAGAAGCGGCTGACGAACGATTGCAGCTCGGAAATCTGCGCTTTCTTCTTGGCGTTGTCCGACAGCAGTTGCTCGCGGGACTGGGTCGCCACGGTCATGTACTCGTCGTAGTTGCCCGGGAACAGACGCAGCTCGCCGTAATCCAGGTCAGCCATGTGCGTGCACACGCTGTTCAGGAAGTGACGGTCGTGGGAGATGATGATCATCAGGCTGTTACGCTGGGTCAGCACGTTTTCCAGCCAGCGAATGGTGTTGATGTCCAGGTGGTTGGTCGGTTCGTCGAGCAACAGCACTTCCGGATCGGAGAACAGCGCCTGCGCCAGCAACACGCGCAGTTTCCAGCCCGGCGAAACTTCGCTCATCGGGCCGAAGTGCTGCTCGATGCCGATACCCAGGCCCAGCAACAGTTCACCGGCGCGGGATTCGGCGGTGTAGCCGTCCATCTCGGCGAATTCGGTTTCCAGCTCGGCCACGGCCATGCCGTCTTCTTCGCTCATTTCCGGCAGCGAGTAGATGCGGTCGCGCTCGGCCTTGACCTTCCACAGCTCTTCGTGACCCATGATCACGGTGTCGATCACGGTGAATTCTTCGTAGGCGAACTGGTCCTGGCGCAATTTACCCAGACGCACGTTCGGCTCGAGCATGACCTGACCGCCGGACGGGTCGAGGTCACCGCCGAGGATTTTCATGAAGGTCGACTTGCCGCAACCGTTGGCGCCGATCAGACCGTAGCGATTGCCCGCGCCGAATTTGACCGAAACGTTTTCGAAGAGCGGCTTGGCGCCGAACTGCATCGTGATGTTAGCTGTAGAAATCAAGAGTTATTCCTGCGAAGCATTCTGAGTAGCGAGGGTGCGGCTGGAGCGCTTGGCCCGAGTCAAAGTGCGCTGAAGCGGGGAAGTCCCGTCATCAACCAAGGGGGGCGCGTAAAGTTTGGCGGCGATTGTACTGGTCTGGCTCTTTAAACGATAGGGCGAAGACGCCACGATCGCCGATTGGCATGATCGCGGGACAGTTTTTCACAGATGAAGGTTCACTATCGGTTACAAACTGTGGCTAAAATGCCACCTTTCACCGAGCGTCCGGTATCGGCGCGGGCCAAGGACGTGCCATGTGTATTCAGACCACTGCATAAGACGCGGGGCTTCAGGCCGCCAGCGCGCAGTTTGTTCACTTCTGACGTGTGACGATTTCCGTGAAACTCATCATTGCTGCTATTTATGTCATTTCGATTGCATACGTTCATCTTCGTGGCCGTGTGCGTCACAAACTCGGTCGTCAATTGAGCGATCATTCGACGTTCCTCGCGCCGATCAACTGCTTCTTGTATCTGTTCTCGAAAAAGCCGAACAAGCCTTACCTCGACCCGGCTGATTTTCCCGATTTGAGCCCGCTACAGGCGCACTGGGAAGAAATCCGCGAAGAAGGGCAGAACCTGCTGCGTGCCGGCGAGATCAAGCGTTCCAATCAATACGACGACGTCGGGTTCAACTCGTTCTTCAAAAGCGGCTGGAAGCGTTTCTACCTGAAGTGGTACGGCGAGAGCCATCCGTCGGCGATGAAGCTGTGCCCGCGCACGACTGAACTGGTACAGAGCATCGGTTCGATCAAGGCGGCGATGTTTGCCGAGCTGCCACCGGGCTCGAAACTTGTGCGTCACCGCGACCCGTATGCAGGCTCCTATCGCTATCACTTGGGCCTGGATACGCCGAACGATGCCGGTTGCTACATCAACGTCGACGGTGAGAACTATCACTGGCGTGATGGCGAAGCGGTAATGTTCGACGAAACCTTTATTCATTACGCCGAAAACACCACCGACAAGAACCGCATCATCCTGTTCTGCGACATTGAGCGCCCGATGAAGTACCGCTGGGCCGCCGCGTTCAATGCTTGGTTCAGCCGTACGGTAATGTCGGCTGCCGGCGCGCCGAACGATGCTGGCGACCGTACTGGCGGGATCAACCGCTTGTTTACCCGGATCTACAAGATCCGCCTGCGTGGCAAAGAGCTGAAAAAACGCAATCGCAAGCGCTACTACATGGAAAAATGGGCGATCTTCGGTGGTTTGCTGGCAATCTTCATTCTGATCTGATCAATGTAGTGAATTAACTTACGCCTTCGCGAGCAAGCTTGCTCCCACAGTGGAATTGGGTGATTGCGAATTTCGCATTCGACTCAGAACCCTGTGGGAGCGAGCTTGCTCGCGAAGACTCTCTCAAATACAACCTGTCAGTTGCCTGACAATCCTTGGATTGTCATTCACCGGAGGCTTTCTTTGTCCTCTTGGCTGGCGCAGCCTTGGTGGCGGCCTTCGCTTTAGGCTTCGCCGGCGCTTTCCCGCCCAGACTGCGTTTGAGCAGTTCGGTCAAGTCGATCACATCAGCAGTTTTGCGTTCTTCCTCGCCACCCACCGTTTCGACATCCTCAATCTTGCCTTCATGGGCCTTTTTCTCGACCAGGGCCATGATCTTGTCTTCGAACTCATCCTTGTAATCCTCGGGCTTCCAGTCCGCGCTCATGTCCTGCACCAACCGTTTGGCCATGTCCAGTTCGCCCTTGGCCAACTGCGGCTTGGTCACTTCGCTGCCCAGTTCCAGCGTATCGAGGCTGCGAACTTCCTGCGGCCAGCGCAGCTTCACCAGCACCAGTGCAGACTCCAACGGCATCAGCGCCGCTAGGTATTGCCGTGTATGCAGCACCACGCGAGCGAGGGCGACTTTGTTGGTCTTGCTCAGGGTTTCGCGCAGCAACGCGTAGACCTTGCCGCCGCGCTTGTCCGGCGCCAGGTAGTAAGGCGTGTCGATGTTTTGCAAGGGAATCTGCTCGGCGTCGACAAAGGAAAAGATGTCGATGGTCTGCGTTGAAACCGGGTGCGCCGAGCGGATTTCCTCCTCGCTGAGCACCACATAGCGGCCTTTTTCATAGGCCACGCCTTTGACGATATTCTCCTTGGTGACTTCCTTGCCGGTGACCTTGTTCACCCGTTTATAACCCACCGGGTCCATGCTGCGGCTGTCGAGCCAATCGAAATCGACGCCCTGCGACGAGGTCGCCGAGACCAGTGCGACAGGGATGTGAACCAGTCCGAAACTGATCGCGCCTTTCCAGATTGCCCGAGCCATGGTGAGTTCTCCGAGTGATGATCGGATGACCTGCGGCCGTGGCTGAAAGTTTCCCCGGAATGCACGGGGTTTCTGGGACTCGGTCAAGTCGTGTTACATGTTGTTTAAGGCTTGTGGGTTAACAAATCCGAACCCTCGGCGTAGCGTGGACTCGAAGGCTCTATCCCCGGCCCTATCAAGAGGCAGCGTCATGAACCGAATTCTGCTTGGCATCGTCGTCCTGACCCTCAGTGGCGGTCTGGTTCATGCCGACGTCTTGTTGGCGCAAAGCCCTACCGGCAACAGCAACAACCCCTACAACAGCCCGATCCGCCGGGCCAACCCCAACAGCATGCAGGGCACCCAGCCCAGCGCTCCGCCCATTCGGGGGCCGAACACTGTGCCGACGCCGCGTCAGCCTACGGTCGAGAACCGGGGCATTGGCAACGGCCAGCCGATCCGCTCGGTGCCGGGCACACCACCCACGTTCATTCCCAATCCACCTTCGCGCAGCGGAGACAGCAACCGTTGAGCGGCGGGACCGAGGTTCTGCCGGCCATTGCAAACGAACAAAAGGAATCGTGCATGTTGCGTAAAACTCTTCTAGCCACACTGTGTGCCGGAGCGCTGATCAGCGCTCCGGTATTCGCCGCCGCCCCTAAAGAGCTGCAAAGCGAACAGGGCACCCTCGAAGTCACGACCATTTCCGCGGGTCTCGAGCATCCGTGGGCGCTGGCGTTTCTGCCGGACCGCCAAGGCATGCTGGTCACCGAGCGTCCCGGCAATCTGCGTGTGGTGGGCGCCGACGGCAAACTGTCGGCGCCGATCTCCGGCGTGCCACAGGTCTGGGCCAAGGGGCAGGGCGGGTTGCTGGATGTCGTGCTGTCGCCGGACTTCAAACAGGATCGCCTGGTCTATCTGTCGTATGCCGAAGGCGGTGGTGCCGGTGACAAGGCCGGCACCGCCGTGGGTCGCGGGCGGCTCTCGGATGACTTGAAGACGCTGAAGGATTTCAAAGTGATCTTCCGTCAGGAACCGAAACTTTCGGTCGGCAATCATTTCGGTTCGCGGCTGGTGTTTGATCGTGACGGTTATTTGTTCATTACTTTGGGCGAGAACAACGACCGGCCGACGGCGCAGGATCTCGACAAGTTGCAAGGCAAGGTCGTGCGCATCTACCCGGACGGCAAGGTTCCGGATGACAATCCCTTTGTCGGCCAGTCTGGCGTACGGCCCGAGATCTGGGCCTACGGCCTGCGCAACCCGCAAGGTGCGGCACTCAATCCATGGACCGGCACGCTATGGGAAAACGAGCACGGCCCGCGCGGTGGCGATGAGGTGAACATCATCGAACGCGGCAAGAACTACGGTTGGCCGCTGGCGACCCACGGCATCAATTATTCGATGCAGCCTATCCCGGAAGCCCAGGGTAAAACCGCAGAAGGCACCGTCGCGCCGCACCATGTCTGGGAGAAGTCGCCGGGCGTCACCGGTATGGCGTTTTACGACGCCGATCGCTTTAAACGGTGGCAACACAATGCGTTTGTCGGTGCCTTGGTGACTCAGGAACTGATTCGTTTGCAGTTCGATGGCGACAAGGTTGTGCACGAGGAGCGTTTGCTCGGTGAACTGAATCAGCGGATTCGCGATGTGCGGCAAGGGCCGGATGGTTATCTGTATGTGCTGACGGATGAATCGAAAGGTTCGTTGTACAAAATCGGCTTGAAACCGACACCTTGACGGGTAGGGCCCTGTAGGAGCTGCCGCAGGCTGCGATCTTTTGATCTTGATCTTCACAACAAAATCAAAAGATCGCAGCCTTCGGCAGCTCCTACATGTGGAGGCTTACGTTTCGCGAGAATACAGCACCACCGCCGCGCGTAATTTACCCCGGCCAAACCGGCACATTTTCTCGAATTCCCCATGGCTCACCGGCACATGCTGGCAGTCCATGGGTTGTCGATGCTGGCTGTGATCGACATCCGGATCATGCAGGTAAACGAAGTCTTCGTCGCAATCGGTCACGACCACCCAGTGCGGCGATTTGGAGCGCGTCAGTCGATAGCTGCTGATCAACACAAGCGGTTGCCCACCGGCATCGAGTAAACGCGGCAGATCCAGTGGCGCACCGATCACACACTCGACATCGGTCTCCTGCAATTGCGCCGAGAACTCATCATGCACCAAACGCATGACGTCTTTTTTATGCGCATCACGCACACCGTCGAGAAACAATGGCCCGGCCAGGCTCAATTGCAAACCCACCCTGTAACCCCGACGCCACGCCGCCAGCGCCAATCCCTGTGGACTGCAACCGCCGTGGCCGGAGCTCATGAACACCGTGGTCGCTTCACGCCAGAGCTGTAGTTCTTCGCGTCGTTCCAGCAAACGCTCAGATTGCAGTGCGCCCATGGCCATCAACAGACAGGCCGGGCCACAGGTGAAATCAGTGGTTTGCCGGTAGTAGGGCACCTTGATGCTGCGCGAGTCGCGGTGCTGGAGAATGCGTTTTTCCAGGCGTAGCGCATCGGCGTGGTCTTCGTAGTAATCGTGAATCAGCGCAAAACGCCGGTAGCCATTGCGTTCATACAGGGCAATCGCCGCAGGGTTGTCGATGCGCACCTCCAGACGCAGGTATGCACAATCGTGCTCCAGCGCCGTCGCTTCTATGCGTTGCAGCAGCTGTTTGCTCAGGCCCGTGCCGCGCGCCTCGACGGCCAGGGCAATGGAATACAGCCGCGCAAGCGAGGTGCCGCGATGAAACAACACCAGTGCGTAGCCCAGCAGTCGACCGTCGCACTCGGCCACCAGCAACTGCCCGTGAGCGCGGGTGATCATCCATTGAAAGCTGCGACTGGTGAGCCGGTCCGTGGTGAAACATTGCATTTCCAGTGCCAGCAGCGCCGGCAAGTCTTCAACTACCGCCAAACGAAAAACAGCCTTCATATGACCACCGTAAAAGTTGCGTAACGAAACGAGACTTTCGAAAAACTTCGTGCTTAATAGAAAAGGTCTTGTTCTCCAACGGATCAATCTCTATGTCAGCGGTACAGGGTCATTGGCGCGAAGTATCCGAGCAAAGTTTGCCGGCGGCAACTCTTTTAAGTTCAGCGGTTAAAGCCTCCAGTCAAGTGTTGATTATTGTCGAACGCAAGGAAGACTGGGCTTCATACTTCCCCAGTGAAGACATCGTGACCGCCCAGGAATACCTCGAACACAGCTGTGACAGCGAGTCGGGAAAACGCGTGCAGGTGATCAATCTGTGCCGCAGCTACAAGTATCTGGGCCACGGCTACTACTGCTCGTTGCTGGCCGAAGCACGGGGGCACAAGGTGATTCCGTCGGTGCGCACCATCAGCGAACTGACGAAAAAATCACTGTACGGTCTGGCATTGGACGATCTCGATAAAACCCTGGAAAAAGCCCTCAGTCATCACCTCTACAGTGATACCGAAGGTTTTACCCTGACCCTGTATTTTGGCCGAACACATATCGAGCCATTGCAGGATCTGGCCCGGCAGTTGTTTGAAGTATTCCCCTGTCCGATTCTGTTAGTTGAGTTTCGTCGAACTAACGGCTGGCACATCGAAGGGATTAAGTCTGGCGCCTTGCACAAGTTGCGCGATGATCAGGAAGATCAGTTTGCCAATGCGCTGGACGGTTTCAGCCGTAAAGTCTGGCGAGTACCGCGTTCTCCGCAAGTGGCGCGCTACGACCTGGCGATTCTGCACGATCCGCAAGAAGCCCTGCCGCCGTCCAACGCCAAGGCACTGGCAAATTTCGTCCGGGTCGGTAAAACCATGGGCATCGATGTTGAACTGATTGAGCGCAAGGATTACGCACGTCTGGCCGAGTACGACGGCTTGCTGATCCGTGAGACCACCAGCGTCGACAATCACACCTATCGCTTTGCCAAGAAAGCCGAGAGCGAAGGATTGGTGGTGATGGATGACCCGACATCGATTTTACGCTGCACCAACAAGGTCTATCTGACCGATCTGCTCAACAGCCATCAATTGGGTATGCCCGCCACCGAAATTCTCTACAAGGAGCGCCCCGAGGACTTCGAACGGGTCGGCGAGCGCCTTGGTTTTCCGCTGGTGCTGAAGATTCCCGACGGCTGTTTTTCCCGTGGCGTGATCAAGGTCGAAAGCCAGCAGGCTTTGCTCGAAGCCACCGCCGAGCTGTTTGAGCACTCGGTGTTGCTTCTGGCTCAGGAGTTTTTCTACACCGAGTACGACTGGCGCATCGGCGTGCTCAACCGCAAACCGATCTTCGCCTGCCAATACTTCATGTCCAAGGGCCATTGGCAGATCTACAACCACAAGGCCAAAGGCCAGGACGTCAACGGCGAATGCCGGACGATGGCGATCCACGAGGCGCCACGCGCCGTAGTGGAACTGGCGGTGAAGACTGCCAACCTGATCGGCGACGGCCTTTACGGTGTCGATTTGAAACAGGCCGGCGACAAAGTCGTGGTGATTGAAGTCAACGACAACCCCAACCTCGACGCTGGCATCGAAGACGCCTACTTACACGACGATCTGTATTCACTGGTACTGGAGGAGTTCGTGCGGCGCTTGGAACTCAAGCGTCGCGGCCAGGCCTGGTGATCCGCCGATGATCAACAGCTTCGCACTGAGCCACGGCGCCCTGCAGCGGGTCGAGCGACTGGACGCCGAGGTGATGCTGTTCAGCAATCCCGATGCCGCCGAGCGCGACTTGCTGCACAGTCATTTCAAAGTCGACGAGCATGCACTGGCGTCAGCGCTGGACCCGGACGAGGTCTCGCGCATCGAGTTCCATCCCGACCATCTGTTCCTGATCTGGAAGCGCCCGGAAAATTATTCCGGCGGTGGCAGTCTGGCATTTGAAGTGTCGTCCTGCGGGCTGCTGTTCGCGCCGGGGCAATTGCTGGTAATTGCCACCGATGACACGCCGCTGCACGGCCTCGGCACCCGCCAGCCGTTGAACACGCCGCTGGATGTATTGCTCGATCTGCTGTTCAACAATATCCATCACTACCTCGGGCACCTGAAGGTGATCAAACTGGTCGCCCGCGAGTTGCAGCAGAAATTCAACGCCTCGATGCAGAACCAGCATCTGGTGCAGATGTTCAACCTCAGCGAAAGCCTGATCTATTACATCAACGCGCTACACAGCAACGGCGCGGTCCTTACGCGCCTGCGCAATCATGCCGAGAAGCAGCATTTCGGCAGTGAGGCGATCGGCCTGATCGACGACCTGATCATCGAAAACAACCAGTGCTACAAGCAGGCGGAAATCTACTCTACGGTGTTTTCCGGGCTGATCGATGCGCGCGGCAACCTGATGAACAACAGCATGAACAACCTGCTGCGCAAGCTGACGTTGATCAACGTGGTGTTTCTGCCGTTGAACCTGATTGCCAGTATTGGCGGGATGTCGGAGTTCAGCATGATGACGGCGGGGACGCCGTGGTGGATTTCCTATCCGCTGTTTCTGGCGGCGATGTTGCTGGGGGCGGGGGGGATGTTGTTTGGGCTAAGGCGTTTGGCCAAATAATCGGCTTGTGCATACAACCTATGTAGGAGCTGCCGAAGGCTGCGATCTTTTGATTTTTATTTTGGTTTTAAGGGCCAAGATCAAAAGATCGCAGCCTTCGGCAGCTCCTACAGGGGAGAACGCGCGCTGCAGTCCCGCATTTGGCCGAACCGCCACCGTGATGCCTTGTTATAGTTCGGGCCTCATTTTCAGCCCGGTAAAGGATCACTGCCATGACTCAATACTCCGCCTTCAGCGTCGAACTGGCCGACAACATCGCCCATGTGCAGATCAATCGTCCGGAAAAGATCAACTCGATGAACGCGGCGTTCTGGAGCGAGATCGTCGAGATCTTCCAGTGGATCGACGACACTGACGAAGTGCGCGTGGTGGTGCTCAGCGGCAACGGTAAACACTTTTCCTCCGGCATCGACCTGATGATGCTCGCCGGCGTCGCCAATGAACTGGGCAAGGACGTCGGCCGTAATGCGCGCCTGCTGCGCCGCAAGATTCTGACCCTGCAAGCTTCGTTCAACGCCGTCGATAACTGCCGCAAACCGGTGCTCGCCGCCATTCAGGGTTACTGCCTGGGTGGCGCCATCGATCTGATCGCCGCGTGCGACATGCGCTACGCCGCCGAAGACGCGCAATTCTCGATCAAGGAAATCGATATCGGCATGGCCGCCGATGTTGGCACTTTGCAACGGTTGCCACGGATCATCGGTGACGGCATGCTGCGTGAGCTGGCTTACACCGGTCGCACTTTCGGCGCTGACGAGGCGCGCAGCATTGGCCTGGTCAACCGCGTCTACAGCGACAAGGACGCGCTGCTCGAAGGTGTGATCGACATTGCCCGTGAGATCGCTTCGAAATCGCCGATCGCGGTCACCGGCACCAAGGAAATGATCAGCTACATGCGCGACCATCGCATCGACGACGGCCTCGAATACGTTGCCACATGGAACGCCGCCATGCTGCAATCCACCGATTTGCGCGTGGCCATGGCCGCCCATATGAGCAAACAGAAACCCGAATTTCTGGACTGAGAAACCATGACAGCTCGCTGGACCACTGCAGTACTGGACACCGATCAACCTGGCGGCTGGGCCGTGGCGCGCAGCCCGGAAGGCTTTTTGTTCGATGACAACGGCGCGCTGTTTCCGCGCGAATGGCTCAAGCGTCAGGACTTGTCGGTCCTCGCCGAGCATGGCATCGGCCATCTCGATGGCGAGCCGGTGTACCTGCTGGAATTGCGCAGTGCCAGCGACGTGTCGGGTTGCAACTGGAAAGGTCTGCGGGCGTTCATGCTCGACGGCGATCACACCATTTACAAAGTGCTTGGGTATGCCGCGCAAATCGGCACTTGGGCGCGTGAGCACCGTTTTTGCGGCAATTGCGGTCAGGCGATGACGCAAGTGCCGCGCGAGCGGGCGATGTACTGCCAGCCGTGCGATCTGCGCAGTTATCCGCGTATTTCGCCGAGCATGATCGTGCTGATCACTCGTGGTGATGAGATTTTGCTCGCGCGTTCACCGCGTTTCGTCACCGGGGTTTACAGCACGCTGGCCGGGTTCGCCGAGCCGGGCGAGTCGGCCGAGGATTGCCTGATTCGTGAAGTGCGTGAAGAAGTGCAGATCGAGGTGAAGAACATTCAGTATCTGGGCAGCCAGTGCTGGCCGTTCCCGCATTCGATGATGCTCGGCTTCCATGCCGAATACGCCGGTGGCGAGATTGTCTGTCAGGAAGACGAGATTGAAGACGCCCAGTGGTTCAACGTGCACGACCTGCCGCCGCTGCCGGCGTCCAAGTCGATTGCCCGTTACCTGATCGACGTCTATGTGGCGCGGCGTTTAGGCCACGCTGAACCAGTGCTGCCAGGCTAGGCGCACAGTCAAACCCAGCACCACGGTGATGAACACCGGGCGAATGAATTTGGCGCCACCGCTGATCGCGGTGCGCGCGCCAAAGAACGCGCCGACCATCACCGACAGGCCCATGCTCAGGCCGATGATCCAGTCCACCTGCCCGGAAAACACAAACACCGACAGCGCCGCAATGTTGCTGACGAAGTTCATGCTGCGCGCGACGCCACTGGCCTTGACCAGATCGATCGGGTAGAGCAGCAGGCTGCTGACTGTCCAGAACGCGCCAGTGCCCGGACCCGCCACGCCGTCGTAGAAACCGAGGCTGAAGCCTTGGGTCGATTGCCATTTCTTTTTGATCGGTGCATTGCTGTCCAGCGGTGCTTTTGGCGTGCCGCCGAACAATAGATACAAGCCGCAGGCGAAGACGATTACCGGAAGCATCTTGTTCAGCCATTCAGCCGGCAGGTAATGGGCGACGACAGCGCCGGTCAATGCACCGACCAGTGTGCCGACAATCGCGTGCACCCACTGCCGTGGGTGGAACAGTTTGCGGCGGTAAAAGGTGAAACTGGCGGTGGCCGAACCGAAAGTCGAACTCAACTTGTTAGTGCCGAGCACAAGGTGCGGCGGCAGGCCGGCGGTCAACAGCGCAGGTGTGGTCAACAGACCGCCACCGCCGGCGATGGCGTCGATGAAACCGGCAATGAAAGCGACAAGGGCCAGAATGGCGAGGGTGGTGAGGTCAACGCTGAGTTCGAAAGGCATGGAATCGGCTTATTCGGCAGGGCGCAGATTTGGCTGCGGGGAGGGCGGTCATGTTACCTGTATCCAACTGTTGCGGCGACCCGTCTGACGCCTTCGCGAGCAAGCTCGCTCCCACAGTTTTTTGGGGTGTTCACAAAATCAATATTCACTACAAATCCCCTGTGGGAGCGAGCTTGCTCGCGAAGGCGGCTTCCCAGCCAGTCCAAAACCTACTGTTGCCTACTCAACATCCAGCCAACAAATCTCACTTAAAAAGACATCTGAATAACAGGAAAGCCCAACAAAACCAGGCATTCCAAGCCTGGCACGCTTGCTGCTCTACCACTCTCATCTCCGCAAATATCCCGAGGACACGCCAATGAGTCAGCAAGCCGTGAAATTTGCCTACTGGGTGCCGAACGTCAGCGGTGGGCTGGTGGTCAGCAAGATCGAACAGCGCACCGATTGGGGCATCGACTACAACCGCAAACTGGCACAGATCGCCGAAGCGGCCGGGTTCGAATATGCGCTGACGCAGATTCGCTTCACCGCCGGTTACGGTGCCGAGTTTCAGCATGAGTCAGTCGCGTTCAGCCACGCGTTACTCGCGGCCACCAGTAAACTCAAAGTGATCGCAGCGATCCTGCCCGGCCCGTGGCAACCGGCGCTGGCGGCCAAGCAACTGGCGACGATCGATCAACTCACCAACGGCCGCATCGCGGTGAATATCGTCAGCGGCTGGTTCAAAGGCGAGTTCCAGGCCATCGGCGAGCATTGGCTGGAGCACGACGAGCGTTATCGTCGTTCCGAAGAGTTCATTCGTTCATTGCGTGGCGTGTGGAGTCAGGACAACTTCACCTTTCGCGGTGACTTCTACCGTTTCGACAATTACAGCCTGAAACCGAAACCGCTGGGCCGTCCGGAGATCTTCCAGGGCGGCAGTTCCCGTGCGGCACGGGACATGGCGGCGCGGGTGTCGGACTGGTATTTCACCAATGGCAACAGCGTCGAGGGGATCAAGGCGCAGGTCGACGATATTCGTGCCAAAGCAGCGGCGAACAATCATTCGGTGAAGATTGGCGTGAACGCGTTTGTCATCGCCCGTGATACCGAAGAAGAGGCGCGGGCCGTGCTCGCACAGATCATCGATCAGGCGGATCCAGAAGCGGTGAATGCGTTTGGCGATGCGGCAAAACAAGCGGGCAGGGCATCGCCGGAGGGGGAGGGCAACTGGGCGAAATCGACGTTCGAGGATCTGGTGCAGTACAACGATGGCTTCAAAACCAACTTGATCGGCACGCCGCTGCAGATTGCCGAGCGGATCGTGGAGTTGAAAGCGGTCGGCGTGGATCTGGTGCTGGCGGGGTTTCTGCACTTTCAGGAAGAGGTCGAATATTTCGGGCGGCGGGTGTTGCCGCTGGTGCGTGAACTGGAGGCCGAGAAGACCGCCGCTGTCGCCTGAAACCCACAAATCCCCTGTAGGAGCTGCCGAAGGTTCGGGCCGCGATCGGACGATCTTTTGATTTTGTTTTTTAGGATCAAGATCAAAAGATCGCAGCCTTCGGCAGCTCCTACAGGGTCGATTGTTACAGACCCAGGTCAGACAGGCCCGGGTGATCATCCGGGCGCCGGCCCAGTGGCCAGTGGAACTTGCGTTCGCTTTCCTTGATCGGCATGTCGTTGATGCACGCGTAGCGCTGGAACATCAGGCCTTGCTCATCGAACTCCCAGTTTTCGTTGCCGTAAGAGCGGAACCAGTTGCCCGAATCATCGTGCCATTCATAGGCGTAACGCACGGCGATGCGGGTATCGGAGTAGGCCCACAGTTCCTTGATCAAACGGTAATCCAGCTCCTTCGCCCATTTACGGGTCAAAAACGCTTTGGCCTCTTCACGGCTGTTGGCGAACTCGGCGCGGTTACGCCACTTGGTATCAAGGGTGTAAGCCAGCGATACCCGTTCCGGGTCGCGAGAGTTCCAGCCATCCTCGGCCAGTCGAACTTTCTCGATCGCCGAATCTTGGTTAAAGGGTGGTAATGGCGGACGTACCTGGGCTGCAGTAGACATATCAGTCTCCCGATCTAATTAATAATTGAACAACAAGTCCGGCTTATTAAGGCGTTACAGGTCCAATAACTTTCGCGCCATGCATTGCGCATTATCGGCGGCACTGTGATCACCCATCACAAGCGCTACGGTAATGGCACCGTCAATCAGAATCAGCAGCTGTCTGGCCAGCAGTTGCGGATCCTCGGCGCCATGTTCGGTACACAGCTCGCACACATAGTCGAGCAGCTTCTGTTTGTGTTCTTTGGCGACCAGGCGCACCGGGTCCTGCGGATCGCCGGTCTCGCCGCTGGTGTTGATGAAGGCGCAGCCGCGGAAACCTTCCGAGGCAAACCAGCTCTTGAGCACGGTGAACAGGTTGAGCAGGCGATCGGCCGGGGTTTCGGCTTGATCGACAGCGCTTCGGTACCAGTGCATCCAGCGCACGTCGCGGCGTTGCAGGGCGGCAACGGTCAAGGCGTCCTTGTCGGCAAAGTAACGGTAGATACTTTTTCTGGAGACGCCGGCGGTTTTCACCAGAAGATCCATGCTGGTGGCAGCGATGCCACTTTTGTAGATCAGCTTTTCGGTGACATCCAGAATGATGTCGCGTGTGTCGTTGCTAGTGATTTCTTTCATGTGGCGAACAGTAGAACGATTGTTCTCCTTTGGCAATGGTTTTTTATGATCAAAAGATCGCAGCCTTCGGCAGCTCCTACATTGGCCCGTGTAGGAGCTGCCGAAGGCTGCGATCTTTTGATCTCTTTACGGGCACTAACAAGACCCGGAGGATGCGATGGTGTAAGCTCTCGGGTTCTTCGGATTCGACCCATTGCGAGCCCTATGCCGTTGCTTTTCAAACGTTCCTTGCTGCCCAAATTGCGCAGCTTTCCGCTGACCGCCGAGGCCGTGACCATTCTGTCCGGCGCCGCCGAGTTCCGTCGTTGCCTGCTCGAGAGAATCGCTGCCGCGACCCAGCGCATCTACATCGTTGCGCTGTATCTGCAGCAAGACGAAGCCGGTCAGGAAATCCTCGATGCGCTGCACGCTGCCAAGCTCAAGCGTCCCGAGCTGGAAGTTGCCGTGGTGGTCGATTGGTTGCGCGCCCAGCGCGGGCTGATCGGTGCCGGCAAACAGCCGGGCAACTCGGCGTGGTATCAGGAAATGACCCGCACGCACCAGAGCGAAGTGCCGGTGTACGGCGTGCCGGTGCAGACTCGTGAACTGTTCGGCGTCCTGCACTTGAAGGGCTTTGTGATCGACGACTGCGTGGTCTACAGCGGTGCGAGCCTGAACAACGTTTACCTGCACAAGTTCGACAAGTACCGCTTCGACCGTTATCACGTCCTGCACAGCCATGAACTGGCGGACTCGATGCATCACCTGGTCAAGCACGGTCTGATTGAATCGAAAGCCGTGCATCGCCTCGACCTGCCGAACCTGCCGACCACGCGCAGCCTGCGCAACGATATCGGCGATCTGCGTAGCCGCCTCAAATATGCAACGTACGACACCGCCACTGGCAGCACCGCCCGAGACGGTCTGTCCGTTACGCCGTTGCTCGGCGTCGGCAAGAACAACCCGTTGAACCGGGCGATTCTTGAGTTGATCGCCAGCGCGCAAAAACAACTGACCATCTGCACGCCGTACTTCAACCTGCCGCTGGGCGTGATCCGTGAGATCAACCGTGCGTTGGCCCGTGGCGTGAAGATCGACATCGTGGTTGGCGACAAGACCGCCAACGACTTCTACATCCCGCCGAGCGAGCCATTCAAGGTGATCGCAGCGTTGCCCTATCTGTACGAGATCAGCCTGCGCCGCTTCGCCAAGCGTCATCAGCGCAACATCGACAGCGGTCAGTTGAACCTGCACCTGTGGCGTGATGGCGACAACACCTATCACCTCAAGGGCATGTGGATCGATCAGCGCTATACGCTGCTGACCGGCAACAACCTCAATCCTCGGGCGTTCCGCCTCGATCTGGAAAATGCCTTGCTGATTGATGATCCGAAGGGCGAATGGCTGGAGCCGAGGGCGAAGGAGCTGGAAGAGATTTTCCGCCATACCACGCGGACCGACAGTTTTCAGAGTCTGGAGACGCTGCCAGAGTACCCGGCCGGCGTGGCCAAGTTTCTCAAGCGCGTGAGTCGGGTGCGGATTGAGCGGTTGCTCTACCGGATTCTGTAAACCTTCAGATTATTTTGTGCGGCTGAAAATGCCTTCGCGAGCAGGCTCGCTCCCACAGGGGGAATGCATTCCAGATGTGGGAGCAAGCTCCCTCCCACAGGGAAATGCAGTTCAAAATGTGGGAGCGAGCCTGCTCGCGAAGGGACCCGCTCAGACGCTACAAGAACTCAGTTGAGACCGAGCTTGCCACGCAACGTGGACAAGTCTTCAGCCAGCGTATTCACCGGCCCGACCAGCGCTTTACGGTCGTTATCCTTCACCTTGTCATACGTCTCGAAACCACCATCCTTGGTCTTGTACTTGGCCAGAATCTTGTCGACCGTGGCAAAGTTCTTGTCGACCTTCGCTGCAAACGCCTTGTCCTGCTGCTCGATCTGCGGACGGAACAGATCAACGATTTTCTTCGCGCCGTCGATGTTGCCCTGGAAGTCGTACAGGTCGGTGTGGCTGTAGCGATCTTCTTCACCGGAGATCTTGGTCGCGGCGACTTCTTCCAGCAGCGCGGCAGCACCACCGACGACTTTCTCCGGCGGGAAGGTCAGGCCGGCGACGCGGGTTTGCAGGTCTTTGACGTCGCTGTTGAGCTTGTCTGCCAGCTCGTTCAGGCCTTGGGTGCTTTTCTCCGAAAACAGTGAATATTCGATGCGGTGGAAACCGGTGAAGTCATCGGCCTTTACGCCTTTCTCGTGGTCGTCGACACGGGAGTCGATGGACGCATCGAGGTCACTGAACAGCTCGGCAATCGGCTCGATCGACTCGTAGTAAACGCGGGTCGGTGCGTAGAGCTTTTGCGCGGTGGCCAGGTCGCCTTTTTTCACCGCATCGGTGAACTGCTGGGTGTGGCTTCCCAGTTCATCGAGTTGTTCTGTGACGTAAATCTTGTAGTCCGACACCGGCCCGACCAGATCCAGCGGTGCCGTGGCTGCGAACGCCGACAGCGGGGTGTTGAGCAAACCTAGGGTCAGCAATAACGCGAGTGGCGTCTTTTTCATGGGGGCGGCTCCAGTGTTGAGAGGTTGTTTTAGGCAGCGGTTTTCGGTTGTGTGGCGTTGAGCAGCGAGCGGCCGATGAAGTCCTTGTCGCCCGTGACACCCGGCAGGGTGAAGAAGTACCCGCCGCCGACCGGTTTGAGGTATTCCTCGAGCGGTTCGCCGTTGAGGCGGGTCTGCACAGTGATGAAGCCCTTTTCCAGATCAGCCTGGTAACAGATGAACAGCAGGCCCATGTCGAGCTGGCCGTTCTTGTTCACGCCGTTGGAATAGTTGAACGGCCGACGCAGGATCAGGTTGGCCTGGGTTTCAGCCGTACGCGGATTCGCCAGGCGAATGTGCGCGTCGAGCATGGTCAGTTTGCCGGCCGGGTCTTTGCTGTAATCCGGAACTTCAGTTTCATGGCTGCCACCGATAGGCGCGCCGGAGGTTTTCACCCGACCGAGGATGCTTTCCTGTTCCTGCAACGGCGTACGATCCCAGCGCTCGACAAAATTGCGGATGATTCGCACCGCTTGATAGCTGCCGTGCGCGGCCCAGGCCGGCTCATCGCTGTCCGGTTGCACCCAGACCAGACGATCCATGGCTTTGCTGTCGTTGGAATCCGGATTGGCCGAGCCATCACGAAAACCCAGGAAGTTGCGCGCCGATTGCGCCGGCACACCCGGTTTCGCCGGGGCTTGCGGCGGCACGCTGCCTTCCTGTTTCCAGCGCACCAGCAGCAGATCGGGGAGGTTTTTGACGATGTCGCGCAGGGCGTGGATGTTGGTGTCGGCGGTGTTCGAACAGAACTGCAAACTCAGGTCGCCGTGACAGCAATCGGCATCCAGCGCATCGTTGGGGAAACCGACCATACGGATCAGCCGTTTGGGTTTGGCCTCAGCCAGACCGAAGCGCTCGTCGAACAGCGATTCGCCGACGGACACGGTGATGGTCAGGTTGTCCGGCGTGACGTTCGGGCCGAGGATGCCGGAATCCGGCGGCGGCAGTTTCGGATCGATCTGCGCGACCGGGCCGCCCTTCATCAGAAACGCGATGCGCTCGTTGAGGGTGCGGAACAACCGCTCCAGATCTTCACGATCACTGGCCAACACATCGAACGAAACCAGCATGCCCGAGGCCGGGCGCGGGGTGACGATGCCGGTCTGGTGTATGCCGTGGAAATCGTGGCGGTCTTCGGTCTTGTCGCTGCTCGGCGCTTCGGTGACTTGCGCCGGCGCGGCGGCCATGGCCGGGCAGCTCAGGGCGGAACCGGCAAGGGCGACACCGGCGGCGCCCATGCCCATCAAGACACGGCGGCGTTGCAGGTTGAGGTTTTCTGAATCTTTCATCGGAATGGGTCTTCTGCTTACAGGCCGGAAAGGCCGAGGGCGGGATCGATGCCATCCAGTGCGTCGGCCAGAGCCTGAGCCTTGTCGGCGATCTGCTTGCGTTGTGCGCCGCTGATGGAGTCGTAGCTGGCGTAGCCGTCCTTGATCTTGTAGCTGTCGAGTTCGCTGTCGAAGTCCGCCAGTGCCTTGTCGATTTTCGGCAGCAGGTCGGCGGCAGATTTGCTCAGCATTGGCCGCAGCAGATCGACCACTTTGCGTGCGGTTTGCGCATTGGCAGCGAAACCGTTGAGGTCGCTGTGGCTGTAGCGTTCCTCTTCACCGCTGGCAGCGCGAACGTCGGCCAAGGTGTTGAGGTTACGCACGATGATGTTGACCAGTTGCTCCGGTGGCAGCGACTGCGCGAGCAATTGCTGTTTGAGCGTGGTGACATCGCTGAGCAGGCGCTGGGCGACCGGCGTCAGGTCGTCGAGTTTGCGCTGCTGGAACAGGCCGAATTCGAGGCGATGGAAGCCGACGAAGGCCGGATCCTGCTCGCGTTTTTCGAAGTAATCGGCGCGGGCGTTGATGCTGTTGTCCAGTTCGGCCAGACGTTGCGCGGCCGGCGCCAGATGTTGATAAGCCGCACGCGCGGGCAGGTATAGCGCCTGGGCTTGGCTGAGATCACCGCTTTCAATCGCTTGATCGAGCGCCGTGACGGCTTTGATCAGCGCGCTGCTCTGGCTGGCCAGATACACGCGAAATTCCGACAGCGGCCCGACGAAGGCAACCATCGACGGTTTGGCTTTGGCCGCAGCGTCAGACGCGGCAGTTGGCGTCACGTGCAGGGTGCCGCGCGGATTGCTCAGCAGGCCGCAGGTGATCGCGTAATCGCCCGGTTGCAGGTTGGCGTTGATCACCTGGCTCAGGCCCGGCGCGATGTTTTCCCGTTCTTCGACGACCAGCACGCCGTCAAGGATTTCCCATTCCACCGCACGGTCGGAGCGATTGACGATGCGGAAACTGGCGTGCCCTGCCGGCACCGTCAGTGCATTCGGCTCGCAGTTGCCCGGGTGAATATTCACCACCACTTCATCGTGATTGTGCTGACGCTTGGCCGCGGCCATTTTCGAGGCGTAATAAAACAGACCGCCGGCGGCGATCATCACCACCACCGAGCCGGCCACCGCCCAACGCAAGGCGCGAGGAGGGGAGGCCTGAGGAGTATTAGGCTTTGACATGAATGCCCTTATTGGCTGGAAACGGAAGACGATTGTGCGGAGGGCTTCGGCGCGGGAGCCGGGTAAAAGAACATCACCAGTGCCACCAGCAGATAGATCAGATAGGCCCCGAGGGTGCTGACGGTCGGCGCATCCTGATAACCGAACATGCCGGCCAGCACCGAGCCCAGCGGGCCGTCCATCGGCAGCGTCGCGCTGAAGTCGAACAGCACGGTCTGCAGGTGATTCCACAGCCCGGCTTCATGCAGCGCCTGCACCGAGTTGGCAAGAATCCCGGCGGCGACCACCAGAATGAACAGGCCGGTCCACTTGAAGAACGCCGAAAGGTTGAGGCGCATGCTGCCGCTGTAGATCAGGAAGCCGACGATGATTGCCAGAATCAACCCGAGCAGGGCGCCGATGGGCGCGCCCGGGCCTTCGCTTTGCTGGAACACTGCGAGCAGAAAGAACACCGTTTCCAGGCCTTCCCGGGCGACGGCGAAAAAGACCATCGCGATCAAGGCGATCACTTGGTGCTTCGAAGAAGTCAGCGCCTGATCCAGCGAGGCTTGCAGCGAATGCTTGATCGAGCGCGCCACTTTGCGCATCCAGAACACCATCGAGCTGAGAATGCCCACGGCCACCAGGCCGACGATGCCTTCGAACAGCTCCTGCTGCTTTTGCGGGAATTCAGCGCTGACCAATTCCAGACCACCGCCGACCAGCAGGGCGAGGGCTGCGGCGAGAAACACGCCGATCCACACGGCGGGCATCCACTGGCCACGGCCGGTCTGTTGCAGGTAGCTGGCGATAATGCCAACGATCAGCGCGGCTTCAATGCCTTCGCGCAGCATGATCAGAAAGGGAACGAGCATTAGGCATCCAACAAGTCATTCGAAGAGGTTACAAGTTGTAACATAATGAAAGTCATTCTCACATGACATTGATTGACATAAACCTGAACAAAAGCTGAACAAGTTAAAGAACAACCATTCTCATGCAGGTGACACCGGAACTTTGTAGGAGCTGCCGAAGGCTGCGATCTCTTGATCTTGGTTTTTAGAATCAAAAGATCGCAGCCTTCGGCAGCTCCTACACGGGATTCGCGTTGGTTGCGGTAATATGCCTGCCACCCAAAACAACAAGGTTCGCCGCGCTCCATGTCGGAAAAAGACACCATCGCCGTTCAACTGGTGCGTGAAGCGCTGCTGCAAAGTTGTGCCCCGGGCGCAGCCACCGAAGAGGTCTTGCACAAGGTCGGGATTGATCCGGCGTTGCTGCACACCGAGCACGGCCGGGTGCCGGCCTCGCAGTACGCAAAGCTCTGGCGCCTGCTGGCCCGGCGCGGTGATGACGAGTTTTTTGGCATGGATCCGCGCAAGCTCAAGTCCGGCAGCCTTGAGTTCCTGTGCCGCAGTGCGATGGCGCAACCGACATTGGCGGCGGGTTTGAGCACGGGTTTGAGCTTTCTGTCATTGATGCTTGAGCGCATGCCGGCGCAACTGGTGCACCAGCAAAGTCTGGCGGAAATCGTCCTGCTGGAGGACGCCCCCGATCCACGCCGCGCGTTCACTTACTTCACCTACTGGATGATCGTCCACGGCGTCGCGTGCTGGCTGGCCGGGCGGAGGATTCCGATTCTGGCCATTGAACTGCGCTGCGCGGCGCCGGACTTCACCGATGATTACCGGGTGATGTTCTCGGAAAATCTGCGTTTTGAGCGGCCGCGTACTCGAATGATTATTTCTGCCGATTGCCTCGACCTGCCGATCAAGCGCAGCGTCGAGGAGTTGAAGCGCTTTCTCGCCCACGCCCCGGCCAACATTCTGGTCAAGTACCGCGACCCGGAAAGCCTCGCCAGTCGGATCAAGCACGACCTGCGGCAACTGCCGGCTGAACATTGGCCGGAAACCGAAGCCTTGGCCCAGCAGTTGTGCATGTCCGCTTCGACCTTGCGCCGACGCTTGGCGGAAGAAGGGCAGACCTATCAGGGTCTGAAGGACAGCGTGCGCAAGGAACTGGCGATTAGCTGGCTGGCTGAGCCGTCGATCAGTTTTGTCGAGATTGCCAGCCGATTGGGATTTGCCGACGCGAGCTCGTTCTACAAGGCGTTCCGCAAGTGGTCGGGGTCCAATCCTGGCCACTACCGCCAGCTGATCCTGAATGAGGTTGTCTGAAAGGGCCTCTTCGCGAGCAAGCTCGCTCCCACATTTGATCGTTCCCACGCAGAGCATGGGAACGATCGGTGTGGCAGGGCATGGCCAAACCAGTCAGCCACATTGATAGCTTTGACCATTGCCGCCGCCGCCCCGCAGCGCGACTATCTCCCTGTTGTTTACGCTTCCCAGCCTAATAAAAAACAGAGGGATTCTGGCAATGCGCGATTACTTGTCTGCCACCGCACAGTTCAACTATCAGCACACCGTGGATGCCGCGCTCAGCGGTACGCTTGAGGCGCTCAACGCCTGCGTCGAATGCTGCGACCGCCACGCCTTGCCGGGGCGCATTGCGCTGTTCTGGGAAGGCCGCGATGGCGCCAGTGCGACGTACACCTTCAGCGATCTGCAAGACAAAGCCGCGCGCTTCGCCAATTTCCTCCTCGCCCAGGGCGTGCAGAAGGGTGACAAGGTCGCCGGCCTGCTGCCGCGCAATACCGAATTGCTCATCACTGTGTTGGCCACCTGGCGCATTGGCGCGGTGTATCAGCCGCTGTTCACCGCGTTCGGCCCGAAAGCCCTCGAACATCGCCTGAACAGCTCCGGCGCCAAAGTCGTGGTCACCGACGCGGTCAACCGGCCGAAACTCGCTGAAGTCGCCGATTGCCCGACCCTCGTCACCGTCGGCGGCGCGAAAGGCCAGGGCATTGTCCGTGGTGATTTCAGTTTCTGGGCCGAACTGGCCAACCATTCCAGCGTCTGCGAACCGGTACTGCTGACTGGTGAAGACCCGTTTTTGCTTATGTTCACCTCGGGCACCACCGGCCCGTCGAAAGCGCTGTCGGTGCCACTCAAAGCTATCGTCGCCTTCCAGAGCTACACCCGCGACGCCGTTGATCTGCGCCCGGAAGATTCGTTCTGGAACGTCGCCGATCCGGGCTGGGCCTACGGCATTTATTTCGGCGTCACCGGGCCGTTGTCGATGGGCCACCCGATCACCTTTTACGATGGCCCGTTCACCCTCGAAAGCACCTGCCGGGTGATCAACAAGTACAGCATCACCAACCTCACCGGTTCGCCAACGGCTTATCGTTTGTTGATTGCCGGCGGCGATGAGTTCGCCAAGTCGATCAAAGGCAAATTGCGCATCGTCAGCAGCGCCGGTGAACCGCTGAATCCGGAAGTGATCCGGTGGTTCGCCGACAACCTCGACGTGGTCATCCACGACCATTACGGCCAGACCGAACTGGGCATGGTCCTGTGCAACCACCACGGCCTCGACCATCCGGTACACGTCGGCGCCGCCGGTTTCGCCTCGCCGGGCCACCGCATCGTCGTGCTCGACGACCAATACAACGAACTTGGCGTCGGCCAGCCGGGCATCCTCGCCATCGACCGACCGCAATCGCCGATGTGCTGGTTCGGCGGTTACGAAGGCGCGCCGACCAAGGCGTTCGTCGGCGATTACTACCTGAGCGGCGACACCGTGGAATGGAACCCGGACGGCAGCATCAGCTTCGTCGGTCGCAGCGATGACGTGATCACCACCTCCGGCTACCGCGTCGGCCCGTTCGACGTGGAAAGCGCGCTGATCGAACACCCGGCGGTGGTCGAAGCAGCGGTGGTCGGCAAACCCGATCCTGAACGCACCGAGCTGGTCAAAGCTTTTGTCGTATTGAGTGCGCAATACCGCGCCGCGCCGGAGTTGGCCGAAGAGCTGCGCCAACATGTGCGCAAACGTCTGGCCGCGCATTCGTACCCGCGTGAAATCGAATTTGTCAGCGAATTGCCCAAGACCCCAAGCGGCAAATTGCAGCGCTTTATCTTGCGCAACCAGGAAATCGCCAAGGCTCAAGAGGCTGCGGCGCATAACGTTTCAGCTTGAATCAGGAAATACAGTCATGCAGATCGAGAACAAGGTTTTTATCGTCACCGGCGGCGCGTCTGGCCTTGGTGCCGCCACCGCTGAGTTGCTGGTGAGTGCCGGCGCCAAAGTGATGCTGGTGGACATGAACGCCGAAGCCGTGGCCGCTCAGGCTCAGCGTCTTGGCGCGCAAAGCGTCGTTGCCGATATCAGCAACGAAGCCGCTGCCGAAGCCGCCGTGCAGGCGACCGTCGCAGCCTTTGGCAGCCTAAACGGTCTGGTCAACTGCGCCGGCATCGTCCGTGGCGAGAAGATCCTCGGCAAGAACGGCCCGCATGCGCTTAGCAGTTTTGCTCAGGTGATCAACGTCAACCTGATCGGCAGCTTCAACATGCTGCGTCTGGCCGCTGCGGCGATTGCCGAATCCGAGGCAAATGCCGATGGCGAACGCGGAGTGATCATCAACACTGCATCTGTCGCGGCGTTCGACGGCCAGATCGGTCAAGCGGCGTACTCCGCCTCCAAAGGCGCGATCGCCAGCCTGACCCTGCCGGCCGCCCGCGAACTGGCGCGTTTCGGAGTTCGCGTGATGACCATCGCCCCGGGCATTTTCGAAACGCCGATGATGGCTGGCATGACCCCGGAAGTCCGCGATTCGCTAGCCGCCGGTGTACCGTTCCCGCCGCGTCTGGGCAAGCCTGCCGAGTACGCGGCGCTGGTTCGGCATATCATCGAAAACAGCATGCTCAACGGCGAGGTGATCCGTCTCGACGGTGCCTTGCGCATGGCCGCCAAGTAAGGAGGATTTGTCATGACTATTTCCAACGATCCGATTGTTATCGTCAGCGCCGTGCGCACGCCCATGGGTGGTTTTCAGGGCGAACTGAAAAGCCTCACCGCACCGCAACTCGGTGCTGCAGCGATCAAGGCAGCGGTTGAGCGCGCCGGTGTCGCCAGCGATGCAGTCGATGAAGTGTTGTTCGGTTGCGTATTGCCTGCGGGCCTCGGTCAGGCGCCTGCGCGTCAGGCTGCGTTGGGCGCCGGGCTGGATAAATCGACCCGTTGCACCACGGTCAACAAGATGTGCGGCTCGGGCATGGAAACTACGATTCTCGCCCACGATATGCTGATCGCTGGCAGCGCCGATGTGGTGATCGCCGGTGGCATGGAAAGCATGTCCAACTCGCCATACCTGCTGGATCGTGCCCGCGCCGGTTACCGCATGGGCCATGGCCGTGTGCTCGACTCGATGTTCCTCGATGGCCTTGAAGACGCTTACGACAAAGGGCGCCTGATGGGCACCTTCGCCGAGGATTGCGCCGAAACCAATAGCTTCAGCCGTGAGGCGCAGGACGCTTTTGCCATCGCCTCGACCACCCGCGCACAGCAGGCGATCAAGGACGGCAGCTTCAAGGACGAAATCGTCCCGCTGACCGTGACCGTCGGCAAAGAGCAAGTGCTGATCAGCCATGACGAGCAACCGCCGAAAGCCAAACTGGACAAGATTGCCTCGCTGAAACCGGCGTTCCGCGAAGGCGGCACGGTCACGGCAGCGAATTCCAGTTCGATTTCTGACGGTGCGGCGGCGCTGGTGCTGATGCGTCAGTCGCAAGCGCAGAAGCTGGGGCTGAAACCGTTGGCGGTGATTCATGGTCACGCCGCGTTTGCTGATACCCCGGGCCTGTTCCCGGTGGCGCCGATTGGTGCGATCAAGAAGCTGATCAAGAAAACCGGTTGGTCGCTGGGTGATGTCGATCTGTTTGAGGTCAACGAGGCGTTTGCCGTGGTGGGCATGGCGGCGATGACGCACCTGGAAATCCCTCATGACAAGTTGAATGTGCATGGCGGTGCCTGTGCGCTGGGCCATCCGATCGGTGCGTCGGGTGCGCGGATTCTGGTGACGTTGCTCTCGGCACTGCGCCAGAGAAAGCAGAAGCGCGGCATCGCGGCGATCTGCATCGGCGGCGGTGAAGCCACGGCCATGGCTGTTGAATGCGTGTATTGAAACAAACGCCAATCCCTGTGGGAGCGAGCTTGCTCGCGAAGGCATCGTGTCAGCCAACATCGAAGTTGAATGACATACCGCTTTCGCGAGCAAGCTCGCTCCCACAGGATTTGTGTCTGAACCTGAAGTAAGGATTCACCATGATTCCCAACGAAGACCAAACCCAGATCCGCGACATGGCCCGGCAGTTCGCCGAGGAACGCCTGAAACCGTTCGCCGCCGAGTGGGATCGCGAGCACCGTTTTCCCAAGGAAGCCATCGGCCAGATGGCTGAGCTGGGCTTCTTCGGCATGCTCGTGCCGGAGCAGTGGGGCGGCTGCGACACTGGCTACCTGGCGTATGCCATGGCCCTGGAAGAAATCGCCGCCGGCGACGGCGCCTGCTCGACGATCATGAGCGTGCACAACTCGGTCGGCTGCGTGCCGATCCTCAAGTTCGGCAACGACGATCAGCGCGAACGCTTCCTCAAACCCTTGGCCAGCGGCGCCATGCTCGGCGCATTTGCGCTGACCGAACCGCAAGCCGGTTCCGATGCCAGCAGCCTGAAAACCCGGGCACGGCTGGAAGGTGATCACTACGTGCTGAACGGCTGCAAACAGTTCATCACTTCCGGGCAAAACGCCGGGATCGTGATTGTGTTTGCGGTCACCGATCCGAGTGCCGGCAAGCGCGGCATCAGCGCGTTTATCGTGCCGACCGATTTGCCAGGCTATAAAGTCGCTCGCGTCGAAGACAAGCTCGGCCAGCACGCCTCCGACACCTGCCAGATTCTTTTCGAAGATGTGAAAGTGCCGGTGGCCAACCGCTTGGGTGAGGAGGGCGAGGGCTACAAGATCGCCCTGGCCAACCTTGAAGGCGGCCGCGTCGGCATCGCGTCGCAATCGGTGGGCATGGCCCGCGCCGCATTTGAAGCGGCGCGCGATTATGCCCGTGAACGCGACACCTTCGGCAAGCCGATCATCGAGCATCAGGCCGTGGCCTTCCGCTTGGCCGACATGGCCACACAGATCGCCGTCGCCCGGCAGATGGTGCATTACGCCGCCGCTCTGCGTGACAGCGGTCAACCAGCACTGGTCGAGGCGTCGATGGCCAAACTGTTCGCTTCGGAAATGGCCGAGAAGGTCTGTTCGATGGCGTTGCAAACCCTCGGCGGTTACGGTTACCTCAACGACTTCCCGCTGGAGCGCATCTACCGCGATGTGCGTGTCTGCCAGATCTACGAAGGCACCAGCGACATTCAGCGCATGGTCATTTCGCGCAATCTTTAAGAAGGAATTTGTTTATGACTTACGAAACCATTCTGCTGGAAACCCACGGCCGCGTTGGCCTGATCACCCTCAACCGCCCGCAGGCGCTGAACGCGCTGAATGCGCTTCTGGTCAGCGAAGTGAACCAGGCACTCGATGCGCTGGAAGCGGACGCGAACATCGGCTGCATCGTCCTCACCGGTTCGAAAAAGGCCTTTGCCGCCGGTGCCGACATCAAAGAAATGGCCGAACTGACCTACCCGCAGATCTACATGGACGACCTGTTCAGCGACAGCGATCGCGTGGCCAACCGGCGCAAGCCGATCATCGCCGCCGTTAACGGTTTCGCCCTCGGCGGTGGCTGTGAGTTGGCGTTGATGTGCGATTTCATTCTAGCCGGTGATAACGCAAAATTCGGTCAACCGGAAATCAATCTCGGTGTGCTGCCGGGCATGGGCGGCACCCAGCGCCTGACCCGCGCCGTGGGCAAGGCGAAAGCCATGGAAATGTGCCTGAGTGGGCGCTTGATTGATGCAGTGGAAGCCGAGCGTTGCGGGATTGTCGCGCGGATCGTGCCGAGTGATGAGTTGTTGGATGAAGCGTTGAAAGTGGCGGCGGTGATTGCCAGCAAGTCGCTGCCGATTGCGATGATGATCAAGGAAAGCGTGAACCGTGCCTTTGAAGTCAACCTTACCGAGGGCGTGCGATTTGAGCGTCGGGTGTTCCATGCGGCGTTTGCCACGCAGGATCAGAAGGAAGGGATGGCGGCGTTTATTGCCAAGCGTGAGGCTGCATTCCAAGGCAAATAAATGTAGTGCCTGAGCTGACGCCTTCGCGAGCAGGCTCGCTCCCACATGAGGTTCTCGGCGTTCACACAATCTGTGTTCGCTGGAGATCTCTGTGGGAGCGAGCCTGCTCGCGCCCCTCACCCTAACCCTCTCCCGGAGGGAGAGGGGACTGATTGGGGGATATTGATGATCTGCGCCGACCTGAAAGAACTTTACTGAATCCCTGATCGACCTGGTTTACCCAATCCATAATCGCCTCGGTCTTTCAGGTCGATGTATGACGCCATACACCTCGGTCGGCTCCCTCTCCCACTGGGAGAGGGCTGGGGTGAGGGAAAAGGGGCCACACCATTACAACTGATAGTTCTTCAACTCCCGCGCAATCACCATCCGCTGAATCTCGCTCGAGCCTTCATAGATCTGGGTAATCCGCGCATCGCGGTAGTACTTCTCGACCGGATAATCCTCCAGATACCCGTACCCGCCATGAATCTGAATCGCCGACGAGCAAACCTTCTCGGCCATTTCCGAGGCAAACAGCTTGGCCTGCGACGCCTCTGACAAACACGGTTTGCCCGCCGTCCGCAGCCGCGCCGCATGCAGGATCATCAGCCGCGCCGCGTTGATCTGCATGTGCATGTCAGCCAGCAGGTTGGCAATGCTCTGGTGTTCGTTGATCGGTTTGCCGAACTGAATACGGTCACGCGAATACACCAGCGCCGCTTCAAACGCGGCACGCGCGATACCTAGTGCCTGCGCCGCAATGCCAATACGTCCGCCTTCAAGGTTGGACAGTGCAATCGCCAGGCCTTTGCCGCGCTCGCCGAGCAGATTGGCCTCGGGAATGCTGCAGTTGTTCAGCGTCACCGCGCAGGTGTCGGAAGCGCGGATGCCCATCTTGTGTTCAGTGCGATCAACGATAAAACCCGCAGTATCGGTAGGCACCAGAAACGCCGAAATACCTTTCTTGCCCAGATCCGGATCAGTCACCGCAAACACGATCGCCAGCTTCGCCCGTTTGCCGTTGCTGACAAATTGCTTGGCGCCGTTGATGACCCACTGGCCGTCACGCAGTTCGGCGCGAGTGCGCAGGTTGTGCGCTTCGGAACCGGCCTGCGGTTCGGTCAGGCAGAAGCAGCCGATGGTCTGACCGCTGGCCAGATCCGCCAGCCAGGTCTGTTTCTGTTCTTCGCTGCCGTAATTGAGCACGGGGCCGCAACCCACCGAGTTGTGGATGCTCATGAAAGCGCCAGTCGCGCCGTCACCGGCGGAAATCTCTTCCACGGCCAAGGCGTAGGCAACGTAATCGACGTAAGTGCCACCCCATTCCTCGGGCACCACCATGCCGAGCAAACCCAATTCACCCATCTTCGCCACGAGTGCGTCGTCAATCCAGCCAGCCTTTTCCCAGGCCTGCGCGTGTGGGGCGATTTCGCCACGGGCAAAGTCCCGGGCCATGTCGCGGATCATCACTTGTTCTTCAGTCAGTTCGAGATCGTGCATGGCTCAGCTCCCGCTCTCAGCAAACTCGTGGAAGAAACTCGCGACATGCGCAGCGTCCAGCGCAGCGAGGGTCGGCGGGTTCCAGCGCGGTGTCTTGTCCTTGTCGATCAGCAGGGCGCGGACGCCTTCGATCAGGTCGCCGCGCTTGAACCACTGGCGATCCAGATGCAGTTCCAGCGCAAAGCAATGTTCCAGGCTCAAGTGGCGGCCGCGACGCAGCATCTCCAGAGTAACGGCCATGGCCAGCGGTGAGCGGGTTTCCAGCAGGTCAGCGGTGGTGGTCGCCCACTCATGGCTGTCGGCGACGGTCACCGCGCGCAATTGTTCGACCATGCTCGGCACGTCCGGCAGGGCGAAGAAATGGTCGATGGCCGGGCGCAAAGCCTCAAGTGGCGCATCGGGCAAGGTTTGCACGGCGTGCTTGGCCAGCAGGTTTTGCAGGGCTTTCAGCGGCGTGTCCTGCCACTCCATCTGATCGAGTCTTTCGTCGAGCAGCGCCAGTTTGCTGCTGTCCAGATACCAGTCGGCGAGGCCGCAATACAGCGCATCGGCGGCACGAATCTGCACGCCGCTGACGCCCAGATAAATCCCCAGCTCACCGGGAATGCGCGGCAGGAAATAACTGCCACCGACATCGGGGAAATAACCGATGGCCACTTCCGGCATCGCCAGACGGCTCTTCTCGGTGACCACGCGCAGATCGGCGCCTTGCACCAGACCCATGCCGCCGCCGAGGACAAATCCGTCCATCAGCGCCAGCACCGGTTTGCGGTAGTGATGAATCGTCAGGTCGAGGGCGTATTCCTCGACGAAGAAATCTTCGTGCAGCGTGTCGCCGCTTTTGAAGCTGTCGTACAGCGAACGAATATCGCCACCGGCACAGAAGGCTTTTTCACCAGCACCGCGCAGGACCACGGCGTGAACATCGGCGTCAGTCGCCCAGGCATCGAGCTGCTGTTGCAGCAGGCGCACCATGTCGAGGGTAATGGCGTTGAGACCGGCGGGGCGATTGAGGGTCAGGTGACCGATATGATTGCGAACCTCGGCCAGCACTTCGTTTTGCGTGGCATCCATGGACGGTGTCCGCGGGGATGAAGCCTGAGCTGTCATCAGTAACTCCCTGCTTTTATTGTCTTTATTCGAGAAGCTCGCGCGCGAGCGTTACCGGATCGTAACAGTGCAAATTTGCCGTGTACAACCGGGATATTCGCAGGGGGAGTTTGCGTTTTTACCTTGGTCGAAAATGTGCTCGGGCTCATGTAGGAGCTGCCGCAGGCTGCGATCTTTTGACTTTGATTTTAAAGATCAAAAGATCGCAGCCTTCGGCAGCTCCTACACAGGGATTCAGCGGAAGGTTTGGGTAATGCTGCGGCGCTTGGCGTGCAGTTCGCTGGCGTGGATCAGTTGTTCGAGGTCTTCAGGGGTTATGTCGATGAAGGCTTCCATGTCGGCCAAAGCGAGTTTCAGGTCTTCGGCGGTGATGGCCTGACTGTCGACCGGTGTCAGCACCGGCGCCGATTCTGCCGGACGTTTCGGGTAACGGATCCGCGTCAGATTGTTGTAGGCCAAGGCGCTGAGCAGCATGCACGCGGCGCCAAGCATCACCGGTTCCATGGCTTTCCAGTCCATGGCGATGGTCGCTGGATCGGCCAGAACCAGCGTCAGCGCCAACGCTCCAGCGGGAGGATGCAGGCAACGCAGCCAGCACATCAGAATCAGCGCCATGCCCGCCGCCAGACAGGCGCTGCCCAGCGTTCGGCCGAGCACATGGGCCACCAGCAACGCGACGACGCCGGCACACAAGTAGCCGCCGAGAATCGACCAAGGCTGCGCGAGGGCGCCGGAGGACACGGCGAACAGCAACACCGCCGAAGCGCCCAGCGGGCCGATCAGATGATAGGCGACGTCATGACCGAATACCTGCGCGCACAACCACACACTGAACAATGTGCCCAGCGCCATGCCGATGGCGGCACGGCTCCATTCGGTCGGGCGGGTATTGATGGCGGCGGGCAACCAGCGAGCGAGCATTTAAATCTGATCCTTGCAGCAAATTCGAGGCAAAAAAAAGGACTTGTCCGGCATATCCGGAAAGCCCTCGAAGCGTTCCAACATTGGGGGAGGAACCCGCACAGTGTGCCGATCAATCTCGATGCTGACAAATTCATATTAATGCACATTTAGTGCATTAATTTTGAATTGAAGCGACGCGGCGACCGCTCATGAAACATAAATAGCCACCCACAGCGGCCATTGCGCTCAAGGCATAGAACATGCTCGGCGCCGGTGTGTGCATCAGCAGAAATCCGCACATGACCGGACTGGCTGCACCACCCAGCGCCGCCAGATTCTGCGCGCCGTAGTAGCTGCCGCGCAGGTCTTCCGGGGCCAATGTGTCGACGAACAGAAAGTCCGCCGGGTAAATGATCATCTCGCCCAAGGTGAAGATGAACATCGCCACGCACCAGCCGACCAGGCTGTCGGCCAGACTGAAGCCGATCAGCCCGACGATGAACAAGGCGGTGCCGCCGGCAATCCAGTGACGCAGGTGTTCGCGGCTGAGCAAGCGGCCGATCTGGTACTGCAACAGGATCACCGTGATTGCGTTGCACGCGAGCAAGGCGGCCATGGTGTCCAGCGTCTGTTGCTGGGTGTGGGTGACCAGCAGGTATTGCGACAGGTACAGGGTGAAACGCCCGTGCACCAGGGTGCTGAGCAGGCAACCCAGGGTAAACAGGATCATCGTGCGGTCGTTTTTCAGGATGATCAGGGTTTTCAGAAAACTCGGCGGCGCAGCGACTGGAGTGATCGGGCTGGCTTCCCGGCCGGTGCCGAGCAGCAGAAAGAGGCTGCCGATGGCAATCGCACCGGCCACGATAAAGGGCGCAGCGGGCTGCACCCCGGCAATCACCACGCCGATCATCGGGCCGACGGCATAGCCGATGTTGGTCAATGTGTAGTTGAGGGAAAACGCTTTGACCCGTTGGCCGACTGGCAGGTTTTCACTGAGGATGGCTTTGGAGCAGATGAGGAACAGCGCCGACGCCGTTTCGCTGATGATCAGCACCAGGGTGACCAGATACAGATTCTGCGCGAAGGTCAGCAGGATCAGACCGATGCCGCTGGAGAGCATGGTCAGGATCAGCAACTGGCGTTTGTCGAGCCGATCGATGATGTAACCACCGTACAGCGACAACAGGGTGGCGCTGAACACCGCAATGCCCAGCAGCAGACCGACGTCTTGCGGATTGAGGCCGAGCTTGTTGCTGAGGAACAGCGTCAGCAGCGGGCTGATCAGGGCGCGGCTGATAACGACGGTCAGCGAACTGATCATCAACCGGCGGATGAGGCGCGAGTAGGTGGCCACGAAGGGTCAATGTCCTTATTTCAAATACCTGGCGGGCGTACGTCATCCTTACCGGGCAATCATCACCGGTCAAGCCGCCATAACACCATCCCCTGTGGGAGCGAGCCTGCTCGCGAATGCGCAGTGTCAGTCAACATTGATGTATCTGACACAACGCATTCGCGAGCAGGCTCGCTCCCACAGGGGATTTTCATTGCTTTCAAATCAGGGGCAGGCGCATGGCACAGCGACCTTCCGGGGGAAAGCCGTGGGTGATTTCGGCTTGCAGTGCTTCGCGCAGATGGTGATCGGCGACTGAGGGAATCAACTCGATAAACCCCATGCGCTGATAAAACGGCGCATTCCACGGCAGATCGCGGAAGGTGGTCAGCGTCACTGAGTTCAACTGCATCACGCGCGCTTGTTCAATGACTGCCGCAACCAGTGCGCGACCCATGCCTTGTCCTTGAAAAGCCTGACTGACGGATAGCTCCTCAATGTGCATGTGCTGATCGATGTCTACAGCACGAACAAATCCAGTCAGTTGCCCATCGCTATTTTCAGCAACCCACACGTACGCCTGTTCGATGGCCTGCAGATGCTGAGCAGCATCGGGCACTTCGGCATCAGCCAGCCACGCCAACGGCGGTTCAAGACGAAACAATTGCGCGGCCGAACGCTCGATCGCGGGGAGGGCAACCGCGTCAGCAGGGCTGGCGCGGCGTACGTCGAAGGTCATGTTGAAGCGCATCCTGCCGATCAAGAGGTCGACAGGTTACGGTTTCAGCCACAGCAATACATAGTCGTTTTTATCAAAACGCCCGTTCAACACCGGCTGCGCACTTTCCAGTGGCGTGCCCTTGAGGGATGGCAGATCACTGCGATCCATCATCAGCCACGCCGGACCTTTGAGCGCCTCCAGTTGCTGGATCGAGTCGCTGAACTGCGGTTGCAGATCCTGCGAGAGATTGACCATGAACTTGATCGCCTTCGCATCCTTGCCCATACCGTGCAGCACCAGTGGCGCCGGGTTTTGTTGAACCTGGGCGAACACCGCGCGACTGAACGTCTGGGTGTCGTACAACCGCCGCTCCACCGGCTCGAACACTGCCGCGTACACCGTCCACAACGCCAACACGGCACTCAACGCCAGCACTTCGACACGCCAACGCGGGAGCAACAATCGCGACAACGCCAGGAGTTGCAGCAGGCCCAGCACGATAAACACCCAAGACACTTCACTCAATTGCTCGGGAAAGCGCCGTTGAGCGACCAGCAAAACCACCAGAAGCAAGCCCGGCGTGACCAGCCACAAGCCCATGATCAAGCCGCGCAAATAGCGGAACACCCGCCCATGCGCAACCTGAAACGGATACGCCGCAATGATCGCCGCCATCGGCAGCATCGGCAGCAGATACCGGGCCTTTTTCGCCTGGGGAATCGACAGGCCGACCATCACAATCAGTCCCGCCGCCGCGCAGTACTGCACCAGACGCAGCGCCGGGCCACGTTGCTGCGGTTTGCTCAGCCAGGCCGCCACCAGTACCAGCAATGCCAGCGGATAGGCCAGCGCGTAGTTGCCGAACGAACTGGTGAAGTAATACAGCGAACCGCTGACGCCTTCGCTGCCGTCCATGCGCCCCATGAACTGCATGCGGATCACGTCCTGCAAGAAGACCGGGCCACCGCTGAGTTTCGCCAGCCACAACAGCAGGCCGACGCAGGCTGCGAGCAGCAGCGAAGCCAGTACGCCGAACACCAGCAGTCGCGACCACTCACGGTTGAGCAGGTAATAGCTGCACAGCATGCCGGTCGGCACCACCAGACCAATCGGCCCGCGAATGCCGAAGCCGAGCAGCAGCAACGCGAAGATCAGCGGCCAGTGACGCCTGCCGGCAAAATGCTCATGGGCATAACCCAGATAGAACACCGCGAAGGCCACTGCCGCGAGCATCAAGTCCTGCGACACCGCGCGCACTTCAGTGACGAAACCGCTGGTGAGCATCAGCAACGCAATACTGATCAACGCCCAACGCCGCGAGTACGGCGCCAGCAGTCGATACATCAGTGTCACGATCAGCGCGCCGGCGACGGCACTTGGCGCCCACGCCGTAAGCGCGTTCACAGTGCCGAACGGCAGCGACAGCAGCCAGATGAACAGCGTCGAAACTGCAGAATAATCCGCGTACGGCTGACCATAAGTGGTCGGAAACACCGTCGGCCCATGCCGCAGCATTTCTTGCGCGAACAACACGAACCGCGAATCGAAACCGATCGGAGCCTGCCCGTAGACTCCGGCCATGAACAATAAAAACGCCAGCAACCCTGCGATCAGGGACTGCCGGCGGATTTCAGGCGATAACGTGATCAAGCGACGTCGGACGCGTGCGGCCACTGTTGCAGCGGAATCGGCAACTTGCGCGATTCGCCACGGCCCATCGGGAAGTAATGGAAGCCGTTGCGCGCCAGACGCTCAGCGTCGTACAGGTTACGGCCATCGAAAATCACCGGAGTGTTGAGGCGTTGTTTGATCAGGTCGAAATCCGGTGCCTTGAACTGCTGCCACTCCGTGCAGATGATCAGCGCATCGGCGCCGGGCAGTACCGATTCCGGAGTGCCCATCAGCATCAGTTTCGATTCGTCCGGGTAGAGGTTCTGGGTTTCCTGCATGGCTTCCGGGTCGAAGGCGCGCACGCTGGCACCGGCGGCCCACAGTTCTTCGAGCAGGACACGGCTTGGCGCATCGCGCATGTCATCGGTGTTGGGTTTGAACGCCAGGCCCCACAGGGCGAAAGTCTTGCCGCGCAGGTCACCCTTGTAGAACGCGTTGATGCGCTCGAACAACTTGTGTTTCTGCCGTTGATTGATCGCCTCGACCGCTTGCAGCAAATCGCTGGAGCAGTGCGCTTCTTCGGCGCTGTGGATCAACGCGCGCATGTCTTTGGGGAAGCACGAGCCGCCATAACCGCAGCCCGGATAGATGAAGTGGTAACCGATGCGCGTGTCGGCGCCGATGCCCTGGCGCACCGATTCGATGTCGGCGCCCAGGTGTTCGGCGAGTTCGGCGATCTGGTTGATGAAGCTGATCTTGGTCGCCAGCATGCAGTTGGCGGCGTACTTGGTCAGCTCGGCGCTGCGCAGGTCCATGAACATGATGCGGTCATGGTTGCGGTTGAATGGCGAGTACAGATCGCGCATCACGTCGCGCACTTCATCGCCTTCGCAGCCGATGACGATACGGTCCGGACGGCGGCAGTCAGCAACGGCCGAGCCTTCCTTGAGGAATTCCGGGTTGGAAACGATATCGAACTGCAGCAGGCGGCCGGTTTTGATCAAGGCTTTTTCGATGTGCTTGCGCAAGGTGTCGCCGGTGCCCACCGGTACCGTGGATTTTTCCACCAGAATCAGCGGCTGCTCACGATGCCGGGCAATCGCGTCACCCACCGACAGCACGTAGCGCAGATCCGCCGAGCCATCCTCACGCGACGGCGTACCGACGGCAATAAACGCGACTCGACCGTGCTGCACGGCAAGTTGCTCATCAGTGGTGAATTGCAGGCGTTTCGAATCCAGACCCTCACGAACGAGGCTGGCCAGCCCCGGTTCAAAAATGCTGACATGACCCTGGCGCAACAGGTCGACCTTCTTCTGGTCGACGTCCATGCACACGACATCATGGCCGACCTCGGCCAACACAGCCGCTTGCACCAGACCGACGTAACCGCTGCCAAATACTGTGATTTTCATGGAGCACTCCTGAATTCGGGCGCACGAGCCGGACGAGTGTTGATGGTGATGACCCCGAGCATGACCAACGCCACGCCCAGTGATTTAGTGAAACTGAAGGATTCGTTGAACAGCGGCAGACTGGCCGCCAGCAGATAAACCAGCGCATAGCTGATGCTCAGCAGCGAATAAGCGCGGCCCAGCGGCAGATCGCGCAGGGCGGCGAGCCAGCAGAGCATCGACAGTGCGTAGGCAAAAATCGCCGTAACGACCACGGCCAATGCGCGCAGGTCGAGGCTGTCGATGTGCAGCCATTTTTCCGGTGCGGGCAGACGGGTCATGCTCCAGCGCATGCCCAGTTGCGCAGTGCTGACGAGAAACACGCTGCCCAACGCGAAGGTGATGCCGCGACGTTGATTCATGACTGTTGCCCCAGCAAAACCACGCCGCCGATTACCAACGCCACGCCAAGCCAATGCTGGCGGTCGATGGGTTCACGGAACACGAAGCGCGCGATCAGGGTAATCAGTACGAAGTTGAGGCTGAGCATCGGATAAGCGATGCCGACCTCAAGGCGCTGCAACACCAGCAGCCACACCAACAGACCCGAGCCGAGAGCGAGCAGGGCCAGCCATAACCACGGCGAGTGCAGTTTGCCGGTCAGCGAAGAATCACCCCCGCGCCAACTCTCCACGGCGTACTTCTGCGCGATCTGACCGAGACAGGTCAGCAGGCACGCAGCCAACAGCAGCAACAGGCTCATGACGCCTCCTTGGGCAGGATCATGATCACCAGGTTGCCCTGTTCGTAACGGATGCCGTCCTTGGGCAACTTGTCGATTTCGTCCAGTTCGTCCTGCCCCTTGACGCGCATCACCACGCCGACCGAACCGCTGCGGCGCGCCTCGCGCATCCACTGTTGCACGTCTTTGCTGTCGACCCGCTGTTGAATGCCGTCAGGATAGGCAAGGCCATATTTCAATTCGCCTATCGTGTTGTACAACGCCACTTGCGGGGTTCTCAGGCGCCAGGCCAGCGCCGAAGCGGCACCCAGATCGTTGCTCAGCAGATGGGTGGTTTGCGCCAGTTCGCTGACGTGATGCTTGATGAACTGATCCGGTATCTTGTTGGCGACCACCGATTTGGGCAGCGCCGCCGGCAACACGGCGATCAGCAACAGGCTGCCGAGCGCCGGCGCGGCCCAGCATTGCAGCGGCAGAAAGGCTTGCAGGAGGTTGGCGATGATCCAGCCGATCAGCGCGATAAACACCAGCACCATGCTGTGCAGTTCGTGGTCGTAGACCGGTTTGGTCAGTTGCAGATAGACCAGCGCGATCAACGTGACGACGCCCAGCAACAGATTGAGCAGACCATTGATGCTCAGCGCGCGACCTTGCTCAAGACGCAAGCGGTCGGCCAGCGAGTTGCCCAGCAACAACGCCATCGGCAGCAGGCACGGCAGGATGTAAGTCGGCAGTTTGCCGTTGGCCAGGCTGAAAAACCCCAGCGGCATCGCCAGCCAGAGCAGCACAAAGACCACTTTCGGTTGAGCGCGGGTTTGCCATGCCTGCTTGAATGCCGTCGGCAGCAACCCTACCCACGGCAGACTGAACGCCACCAACAGCGGCAGATAGAACCACCACGGCGCATCGTGTTGCGCGTCATCACCGGCAAAGCGACGAATATGTTCGTGCCAGAAGAAGAACCGCCAGTAGTCCGGCTCCTGCGCATGCACCGCGAGCACCCACGGCAGGCTGACGAGGATCGCCACGGCAATCGCCACCGGGCCGAACATCAGCAGTTCACGCCAGCGTTTTTGCCAGAGCATCCACGGCAGGGCGATCAACACCGGCAGCAGCCAGGCGAGGAATCCCTTGGTCATGAAACCCATGCCACACGCCAGCCCCAATACCGCCCAGGCCGCCATGCGCTTGCCGCTGGTGTGGCTGTCGACGGCAAACCACAGCGCCACCAGACTCAGGTTGACCCAAAAGGTGAACTGCGGATCGAGGTTGGCGTAACCGGCCTGACCGGCGACCACGGTAAAACTCATGTAGAGCAGGGCGCAGACGAAGCTTTTACGCGGCTCGTTCCACAAGCGCCGGGCGACCAGATAGCACAGCAGCACACTCAACCCGCTGCTCAGCGCCGACGCGAAGCGCACGCCGAACAGGTTTTGCCCAAACAACTCCTGACCCAGCGCGATCATCCAGTAACCGGCAATCGGCTTCTCGAAGTAGCGCAGGCTCATGAAGTGCGGCGACACCCAGTTGCCGCTCAGCAGCATGTCCTGGCTGATCTGTGCGTAGCGGGTTTCGTCGGGAATCCACAAGCCGTGCGTGCCCAGCGGCAGCAGATAGGCCAGCAAGCAAATGACCAGCAACAGCAGTGGCAGCGTCCAGCGTTTAATCATGCGCCTTGCACTCCCAGCCAGCCTTCACGGCCGTCGAGGGCGCCGCGTTGCACGCGACCTACGGGCAAGGTGTTGAAGAACTCGGGCAGCAAATCGCCCAGCGGTTTGAAATCGATATCTCGCTGGCGCGCATCGGCCAGCAATTGGCGAAAATCCTCAGCCATCAGAATCCCTTCTACTTCGGCGTGAATGGTGTAGACGTTGAGCTGTTGCGGGCGAAAGTGATCAAGGATGAAACCGTTGAAGTCCCGCGCCGCTACGATCGGGCCGACGACTTCGTCGAAGGTCGGCAAATCCACCGGAATCTGCGGTGTACCCGGCGTGCCGTCGGCCAGCAACGGGCGAAACAGGCGTTGCCCACGGCAATCGCTGTTGTAGCGAAAGCCGAAGGCTTGCTTGGCCTCGATCACGCGCTCGTCCGCACGCCAACCGGCAGCGGCGGAACACTCGACTTTCTCGCCGAGAATGTCGCTCAAGGTGTCGACGCCCTGACGAATCTGCTCGATCAGTTGCGCGTTGCTCCAGCGCCCGGCATTGGCCTGCCAGCCGTGGTGATCCCACGCATGCAGGCCCACTTCATGACCGGCATCGCGGGCCTGACGCATCAGGTGGCCGAGATCGCGGCCAATCGGTTTGCCCGGCCACGCGGTGCCGGCCAGCAGAATGTCCCAGCCATACAGGCCGGCCGCGTTGGAGCGGAGCATCTTCCAGAGAAACTGCGGGCGGATCAGACGCCACAGATGCCGGCCCATGTTGTCCGGGCCGACACTGAAGAAGAACGTTGCCTTGATCTGCGCCTCGTCGAGCATTTCCAGCAGCCGCGGCACACCTTCACGGGTGCCGCGGTAGGTGTCGACGTCGATACGAAGTCCTGCCTGCATTACTTCTTGTCCGCGATTTCGAGCATGGCCTCGCGCAAGAAGAAATCGAGCGTATTGCCGATGGTCTCGCGCATTTCCACGGTCGGCGTCCAGTCGAGCAGACGCTTGGCGTTGGCAATGCTGGGTTTACGGTGCTCGACGTCCTGGTAACCGGCACCGTAGAACGCCTTGCTTTCCACGTCGCGGAAACCGGCGAACGGCGGGAAGTTGTCACGCAGCGGGTGCGCTTCGAACTGACGCAGTAGCTCTTCGCCTAACTGACGGATGCTGGCTTCGTTATCCGGGTTGCCGATGTTGATGATCTGGCCGTTGCAGACGTCGTTGTCGTTATCGATGATTCGCGCCAGTGCCTCGACGCCGTCAGCGATGTCGGTGAAGCAGCGTTTCTGTTCACCACCGTCGAACAGGCGAATCGGCGTGCCTTCGACCAGGTTGAGGATCAACTGGGTGATGGCGCGGGAGCTGCCGATGCGGGCCGAGTCCAGACGGTCGAGACGCGGTCCCATCCAGTTGAACGGGCGGAACAGGGTGAAATTCAGACCCTTGGCGCCGTAGGCCCAGATCACCCGGTCCAGCAGTTGCTTGGAGACGGAGTAGATCCAGCGCTGCTTGTTGATCGGGCCGACCACCAGGTTCGAGGTGTCTTCGTCGAAGTGCTTGTCCTGGCACATGCCATAGACTTCCGAGGTCGACGGGAAGATCACGCGCTTGTTGTACTTGACGCAGTAGCGCACCAGTTTCAGGTTTTCTTCGAAGTCGAGTTCGAACACACGCAGCGGGTTGCGGGTGTATTCGATCGGCGTGGCGATGGCCACCAGCGGCAGGACCACGTCGCACTTCTTGATGTGGTACTCGATCCACTCGGAGTGAATGCTGATATCGCCTTCGACGTAGTGGAAGTGCGGATGGCTGCGCAGACGGTCGATGGCGTCGGAGCCGATGTCCAGGCCATAGACTTCGTAGCGGTCGTCACGCAGCAGACGCTCGGACAAGTGATTGCCGATAAAACCGTTAACGCCGAGGATCAGCACGCGAGTGCGACGCGGTGCGCGGCCGGATTCAGCTCCGCGCAGCAGCGAGCCATCGACCAGACCGAGTTCACTGGCCAGTTGCGGGCCGCTGAGGAACAGACCATTGTCGTTGCGTTGACCGGAGAGGATTACCAGCGAATCTTCGCCGCAGGCAATGCGCAGCGGGTCGACACTGATCACCCGACCCGGTGCCTGACCGTCGTTGCCCTTGGCAACTTCAGCGCTCCAGACGATGAGTTTGTGCTCACCGACCGCGCAAAAAGCGCCCGGATACGGTTGAGTGACGGCGCGAACCAGGTTGAATAACTGCTCGGCCGGTTTCGCCCAGACCAGCTTGCCGTCCGCTGCGGTGCGACGACCAAACACGGTGGCTTTGGATTCGTCTTGCGCGGTTTCACTGACCTTGCCTTGCAACATGGCCGGCAGGGTGTCACGCAACAGATCAGCGGCGGCGGTGCGCAACTTGCCGTGCAGACTCAACGCGGTGTCGCTACGTTCGATGGCAACACGCTGCTGGGCGACGATGGCGCCGGCATCTGCACGTTTGACCATGCGGTGCAGGGTGACGCCGGTTTCGGTTTCGCCGTTGACCAGCACCCAGTTGGCCGGGGCGCGGCCGCGGTAGCTCGGCAACAGCGAGCCGTGCAGGTTGAACGCGCCTTTTTTGGCCAGAGCCAGCAGTGGCTCGCTCAGCAAGTTGCGATAGTAGAACGAGAAAATATAGTCAGGATCGAGTTTGGCAATGCGCTCGATCCACAGCGGATGATTGACGTCTTCCGGCGCATGCACCGGAATGCCTTTGGTGGCGCACAGTTGCGCAACCGATCCGTAAAAAGCGTTTTCTTTCGGGTCATCCGCGTGAGTGAACACCGCCGCAATGTCATAGCCGCTGTCGAGCAGGGCTTGAATGCCGGCGCAACCAATATCGTGATAAGCGAAGACAACAGTTTTTGCACTCATGAGTGAACCTGACCGGTAGTAGAAGTAGAAGAGAGACCGTCAACAGTGACCGCAGGCGCCGGCTCGGCGGCGTGGCTGCGCAAGACTTTTTCAATGAAGAAACGCGGGCGAGCGCGCACGTCGCTGTACATGCGGCCCAGGTATTCGCCGAGCAGACCCATGCCGATGAACTGGCCGCCGGTGAACACAAAGAGCACGGCGAACAGCACGAACATGCCGTCACCGGCCCAGCCGGAACCGAACGCCAGGCGCATGACGATCAACGCAAAAGCAAACAGCAATCCAAGCCCGGCCATGGTGAAACCGACGATGCTCAGCAGGCGCAAAGGTGTGGTGGTCATGCAGGTGATCAGGTCGAACATCAGGTTGATCAAACGCATCGGGCTGTACTTCGAATCGCCGTGTTCACGCTCGGCGTGGGCAACGACGATTTCCGTGGTGTGGCGGGCGAAGCTGTTGGCCAGAATCGGGATGAAGGTGCTGCGTTCACGGCAGGCGAGCATCGCGTCGATGATCGTCCGCCGGTAAGCGCGGAGCATGCAGCCGTAATCGCTCATGGCGACGCCGGTGGAGCGCTGCACGGCGAGGTTGATCAGCTTCGACGGGTAGCGGCGCAGGGCCGAATCCTGGCGGTTGCCGCGCACGGTGCCGACGACGTCGTAACCTTTTTCGGCTTCGGCGACCAGGCGCGGGATTTCTTCTGGCGGGTTCTGCAGGTCGGCGTCGAGGGTGATGACGACATCGCCTTTGCACTGCTCGAAACCGGCCATGATTGCCGCATGCTGGCCGTAGTTGCGGTTGAGGATGACGGCCACGAACGGGCTGTCCTCACGGCTCGCAGCTTCTTCCAGAAGGTTGGCGGATTCGTCACGGCTGCCGTCGTCGACGAGGACGATTTCATAGTCGTGACGCAGCATCCGGCAGGCCGCCTCGGTGCGGCGCAGCAGTTCCGGAAGGCTGTCCTGTTCGTTGTAGACCGGGATGACGATCGACACACAGCGGATCGGATAGGGTTTCACGGGCGTTTGTCCATAAGAGTGGCGATGGCACCGACCACGCGATCAAGGTCTTGATCGCTCATGTCGGGGAACAACGGAATCGAGCACAGCCGCGCCGAGTTCCATTCGGTGTTGGGCAGATACAGATCGGGGTCACGCTGGCGATACCAGGTGTGCAAGTGGGTGGCGATGAAATGGATACCGGTGCCGATGCCCTGGTCCTGCAAGCCTTGCATGAAGGCTTCGCGGTCCATGCCGCAGCGCTCGCTGTCGATGCGCAGGATGAACAGGTGCCAGGCGTGGGTCTGCGCGTAGGCAGGCACGGCCAGCGGTTGCACCGGCAGGCCTTCGAGTTTTTGCCGGTAGGCGGCGGCCAGTACGGTGCGGCGCGCGTTGATCGCGTCCAGACGCTCCAGTTGCACCAGCGCAATCGCGGCATTGATGTCGGCGAGGTTGTACTTGAACCCCGGTTCCATCACTTGCGCCTGCGGCTTGCGGCCACCGGTCAGGCGATCGTAGGCGTCAACGCCCAGACCGTGGAATTTGAGCATGCGCACGCGGCTGGCCAAGGCTTCGTCGTCGGTGACGAACATCGCGCCTTCGGCACAGGTCATGTTCTTGATCGCGTGGAAGGAAAAAATCGCTGTGCCCTGCGCGCCAACGTGGCGGCCCTTGTAACGGGTGCCGGCAGCGTGGGCGGCGTCTTCGATGACTGCGATGCCATGTTTGTCGGCCAGCGCGTACAGCGGATCGAGATCAAACGCGGCGCCGGCGTAATGCACCGGAATGATCGCTTTGGTGCGTGGGGTGATGGCGGCTTCGATGCGTGCGGCGTCGGTCATCAGGGTGTCGCGGTCAACGTCGACGAACACCGGTGTGGCGCCGAGCAGCGAGATCATGTTGGCGGTCGACACCCAGGTCTGCGACGGGGTGATGACTTCGTCGCCCGGGCCGATACCGAGTGCCAGCAGGGTGATGTGCATGCCGCCGGTGGCGGACGAAAGTGCCACCGCATGCCGACAGCCAACGTAGTGCGCGAATTGTTCTTCGAGTGCCTGATTTTTCGGTCCGGTAGTGATCCAGCCGGAACGCAATACTTGCTCTACGGCTGCAATTTCTTCATCGCCGATACTCGGACGAGAAAAGGGGAGAAACGCCTGACTCATGAACACCTCATCACAAACAATCAGAAGAAAACCAAGTCACCAGATAGGATCCAATCTCAGCGTAGACGCAAAAAATACCTTTGCATCAATAAGTTGCTGAAAAGACTTACCGTCGGGGTTCGGTTGACTTTTGTGGCTTCGCGCGGCAGTTTGGACAGGGCCGACGCGGGATCTGTTGGAATTAAGGTTATGCCCGTTTTTGTGAAAGGAACATGAAAAACCGGTCGGCGAATCGTTTATCTAGAACTCATACAGCCGCTGTTCAGACTTCTACCGTTTATCGTCGTTTTTAGTAGAAAAGTCCTACGGAAGTGTCCCCTTTATAGGGGAAATGTTGCAGTTGTTAGTTGCTGTGTTGAATTGTTTTTACTCAAGGCCTTTACGTTTGACTGACTTGTCCGTTGTACCGCTGCAAACCCGCCAAACCAATCCGATGACCCTGTATCTGGCGCGCCTGGCTCCCTCCAGCCAGTTAACCATGCGCTACGTTTTGCAGGATGCGGCCGACCGTCTCGGCTTTGAAGACATGAATGTCGAGGATATTCCCTGGCATGCGTTACAACCTGAAGATGTTGTTGCGCTGGTTGCCGCTTTGCGCGAAGACAACTATGCGCCGAACACTTCTTCGCTGTATGTGAATGCCGTGCGCGGTGTGATGAATGAAGCCTGGCGCATGAGCCTGATTTCTCAGGATCATTTGTTGAAGATGCGTTCGGTCAAAGCCATTGCCGGCACCCGCTTGTCGCAGGGGCGCAACTTGAAACGCACCTTGATTCACGAATTGATGGAAGTCTGCGCCGCCGATCCACGCCCTCAGGGGTTGCGCGACGCGGCAGTGATTGCGCTGTTGTACGGCACCGGCATGCGTAAATCGGAGTCGGTGGATCTGGACTTGAACCAGGTCGATTTCACCGAGCGCAGCCTGACCGTCACCGGCAAGGGCAATAAGCAACTGATCAAGTACGCGCCGGCCTGGGCGTTCGCCAAACTCGATGCGTGGCTGGAACTAAGACGCTCCCAACTCAAGGAAGGCGAGAGCGACGATGCCTTTCTGTTCAACCGCATCCGGCGCGGCAGCCACATCACCCGCGAGCGCATCACCAAACACGCGATTTACTACATCGCCCGTCAGCGGGGTACTCAGGTCGGGGTGAAGATCATGCCTCACGACTTCCGTCGCTCGTTTATCACGCGGGTGATCGAAGAGCATGATCTGTCGATCGCGCAGAAGCTCGCGCACCACAGCAACATCCAGACCACCGCCAACTACGATGTGCGCGATGACAACGAGCGGCGGCGTGCGGTGGATCGCTTCGATCTGTAATCAGCAAGCGGCGAACAGATGGGCCGCACCGAGCACCGATAACTGCACGTCGCTGCCAGCAGGCGGCGCGTGCATGCCGGAACTGCGCACCAGCAGCGAACGTCCTGGATCCTGAGTGATCGACGAGCGCAGTTCGACGGTGAGGGTGCAGGTGTTGCCGGCAAACTCGCGTTCGGTGACCACGGCGGGGCAGCCTTGTGTGCCGAGTACGGCGCCGGACAACTGCAACTGTTCGGGCCTGAGCATGATCTGCGCATTGCCAATAAAGCCGTTGCTGTTCACCGGCACCTGGCCGAGATCGCAGTGGGCCAGACCGGATTCGATCCGCGCCGGCATGACCACGGCTTCACCGAGAAAATGCGCGGTCTGCTCGTCGTGGGGAAAGCGGTAAAGGTCCATCGGATGCCCGGATTGCACCAGCCGCCCGCCGCGCATCACTGCCAACTGATCGGCAAATGACAACGCTTCACCCTGATCGTGGGTCACCAGAATCGTCGTGACGCCAGCGTCCTCGAGCAAGCGCGCAACCATTTTGCGCATGGCGCTGCGCAGGCCGGTGTCGAGGGCGGAGAAGGGCTCATCGAGCAGCATCAGTCGCGGTTGTTGCGCCAATGCCCGGGCGAGGGAAACCCGTTGCTGCTGGCCGCCGGACAGTTCATGCGGCCAACGGTTGGCCATGTTGGCGTCCAGCGAGACGCTGTCCATCAATTCCTTGATCCGTTCCTCTCTGGCGGTGCCGGTTAGCGTCAGGCCAAAACCGATGTTGGCGGCGACGGTCATGTGCGGAAACAGCGCGCCATCCTGAGGGACATAACCGATCTGCCGTTGATAAGCGGGCACGGCGTGAGTGCTGTCGACCAGCACCTGACCGTTGAGCGTGAGGCTACCGGCATCAGGGAATTCAAACCCGGCAATTATCCGCAGCAGGGTGGTTTTGCCTGAGCCGGACGGGCCGACAATCACCGTGCGGCTGCCGGTCGGCACTGACAGGCAGATGTCATCCAGCGCTTTCTGCGCGCCAAAGGACTTGTTCAGGGAGATCAGTTCGAGTGCGTTCATCGGCCAGCGGTGCGCCTGGATTGGTGATAGAGGAGGGCCGTCAGCGGCAGCGAAAGCAGCACCATCAACAGTGCGTAAGGCGCGGCGGCGGCGTAATCGATTTCGCTGGTCATCGCCCAGAAGCCGGTGGCCAGCGTACGGGTGCCGTTGGGGGCGAGCAGCAAGGTCGCGGTCAGTTCATTGGTGATCGCCAGAAACACCAGCGCGGCGCCGGCGGCAGCGCCCGGCGCCGCGAGGCGCAAGGTGATCAGCCACAAGGCGCGCAGGGGCGATCGGCCGAGGCTTTGCGCAATGTTCTCCAGTTCTACTGGCGCCTGGGCAAAACCGGCACGCAGGCTGACCAGTGCGCGTGGCAGGAACATCAACAGGTAGGCGAGCAGTACAGTAATGGTGGTCTGGTAGATCGGCCGGGCGAAATGGATGGTCACGGTGACAAGTGCCAGCGCCACGACAATCCCCGGCAGCGAACTGGTGATGTAGTTGCAGCCTTCTAGCAGGCGCTGCAGTTTGCCCGGTGCACGAATCGACAGCCAGGCAACCGGAATCGCCGCCAGACTGGTCAACAACGCACCGGCGACGCCGAACGACAGGGTTTGCAACAGCGCGGGCAGCAGTTCGCCACCGCCCCAGACCTCAACGCCACCAGCAATCAACCAGCGCCCCAGCGTCAGTAACGGCACGCCGAGCGCGAGCAGGCAGGTCAGCCCTTGCAGGCTCAGCCCGAGAATGACAGTGCCGCGACTCAACAACACGGTGCGTTGTTCGCGCGCACTGCCGGAGCCCACGCGGGCATATCGCGCCTTGCCCCGGGCGGCGGATTCGACGGAGAGCATGGCCAGACAACACAACGCCAGAACACCCGCGAGCATGTTCGCCGCCGGGCCGTTGAAGGTCGATTTGAACTGATCGAAAATCGCCGTGGTGAAGGTATCGAAGCGGATCATTGCGTAGAGGCCGTACTCGGCCAGCAGGTGCAACCCGACCAGCAATGCACCGCCACAAATCGCCAGACGCAACTGTGGCAACACCACACGGAAAAATACCGCCCAAGGCTTGAGACCCAAGGATTCGGCGACGTCTTCAATCGCCGGATCGAGACGACGCAAGGTCGCCGCAATCGGCAGATAAAGAAACGGAAAATAAGCGATCACCGACACCAGTACGCCGGCCGGCAATCCATGAATCGAAGGAATCAGACTGACCCACGCATAACTGTGTACGAACGCTGGCACCGCCAGCGGCGCCACGGCCAGCAATGACCACAAACGCCGACCGGGCAAGTTGGTGCGTTCGGTCAGCCAGGCCAGTGTGGTGCCGAGCAAAATGCATAGCGGCAGGGTGATCAACACCAGCAGCACGGTGTTGATCAGCAGTTCCGCCACCCGTGGACGAAACACCAACGCTTCGATAGTCGCCCAGCCAGTCGCCCATGACACACCAAGCACAAACGCGATCGGCAACAGTGACAGCAATGAAACGCCGATCGCCAGCGCAACCACCCACGAACCCCCGCGACCGGTGAGCGCGCGGGGTTTAAGTCTAAGGCTCGCGGAGGCCGTAGCTGCGACCTGCGCGGGTAGGGTTTCGGGGAGCACTTACAGGATTCCCGCCTGGGTCATCAGCTCGACGGCTTTCTTGCTATCGAGTTTCGACGCGTCGACGGTTGGCGCATCAAGATCCTTCAGCGGTGTCAGTTTCGGGTTGGACGGCGCGTCCTTGCCGACGGCGTACTCAAACGAGGTGCCGCTGTGGAGAATCTCCTGACCTTCCTTGCCAGTGATGTATTTGACGAACTTCTGCGCCTCTTCCTGATGTTTGCTGGAGGCCAGCACGCCAGCGCCGGAGGTACTGACAAACGCACCCGGATCCTGATGTTTGAAGTAGTAAAGCTTGGTGTTCTGGCTGTTTTCGCCGGTCTTGGATTGATCGACGAAGCTGTAATAGTGGTAGATCACGCCGCTATCGATCTGCCCGGCATTCACCGCTTTGAGCACCGCGCTGTTGCCGCGATACACGGTGGCGTTGGTTTTCATGCCTTTGAGCCAGTCGAGCGTGGTGGCTTCGCCTTTCTGCTCGAGCACGGCGGCGACGATGGCCTGGAAGTCAGCGCCGGCCGGTGAAGCAGCCCAGCGACCTTTCCACTCCGGTCTGGCCAGATCGAGCAGGGATTTCGGCAGGTCTTTTTCCGCCAGTTTCGCCGGGTTGTAGACGAACACCGTAGAGCGCGCGGCGATGCCGATCCATTGGCCGTGGGCCGGGCGGTACGCCGCGTCCACTTGTTGCAGCGTGGCCGGCGCGATCGGCGCGAACAGCTTGGCGTTGTCGACCAGCGCCATCGCTGGGGAGTTTTCGGTGAGGAACACGTCTGCCGGCGAGGCCGCGCCTTCCTGCACGATCTGGTTGCCCATTTCAGTGTCGTCGCCGTTGCGAATCGTCACCGGAATCCCGGTTTCCTCGGTGAAACCGGCAACCCAGGCTTTGGTCAGGCTTTCGTGCTGGGCGTTATAAACCAACAAGCCAACACCGTCAGCCGCAACGGCTGAGCCTGCGCTGAGCAGGGCGCTGACCAGCAATGCGTGTTTCAGAAAGGACGGGACCTTTGAATTCATAACGGTGACGCTCCTGATTTTTTAGACGTTATGGGCAGGCATTCGCGGGCAGACTTCAATGCGAATGATTTGCAGATATTCAGCCGCAGGCAATGTAGAGAGGCAAATGAGAAAAAAACGTCAAACAAACCGTTAATACATGTCATTGCCATTCAGATTAGCAGCGACTGGGTGACGCGCGGTTGCCGTGCGTCATTCCGCGTCAGGCTATTCAGGAGGGATTGGGGATGTAGGCGACGCTCTGGTCGGCGCGGCCATGGAACACCTGTTCGCCGCGGGTTGGCGTGGTGCGGATGACGCGGTGATCGGCGCTCAGGTAGTCGAGTGGCAACGGATCACCACTGCGATACTGGGCAACGATGATGGTGCGTTGCGGATCCCAGTGCTGACCGCTGCTGCGTTCCAGCCAGGCCAACATCGCCGCGCTGTCGCCTGTGCGTGGGAAGTCTGCGGTTTCTGCCACGTAGTAGAAGGGCGCGCCGCCGGTTTGCAGGTACATCGGCACTTTGTTGTCGACCTCGATCATGACCATGCGCCACTGATTCAGCGGTGCCTGCTGGCTGGCCTGCTCGCGCACGGTTTCGCCGAAGCGGATCACGCCGCCACCGCTGTTGGTCCACGGATACAGCACGCCGAGTACACCGACCATCACGGCCGTGGCGACCGCAAAACCGACTTTCAAACCACGCCCTCGGAGGCTGCGCGCGGCCATGCGTCGGGTGATCCACCACGCACCGAGCAGTTGCGCGAACGGCACCAGAGGCAACACGTAATAGCTGCGTCGGCTGCCGCTGGCGGTGAAAAACAGCAGCAACAGGCCGAGACCCTGAATCAGCCAACGGGTGTCCGGTTCAATGTTTCGCCAGTTTCGCAGCGCCACCCACAGGGCGATGATCCAGCACGGCGCCCACGGCAGGGTGTAGACCGGCAGGTACAACAAATAGGTGTAGATCGGGCCGATGTTGTCGAAGGGCTGGAAAAACCGCACAACGTTTTCCCGCAACACCAGTTCCAGACCGCTTTGCCGATAGTCAGGGGATCCGTAGACATGCGAGAGCAGGAACGGCAATCCATAGAACGCTCCGGCGATCAGCAGCGCGGCGCACAGGCGCAGGTTGAGATGGCGTTTCCAACGGCCGTTTTGCAAAAGATGCGGTAACAGCAGCAGTCCCGGCAGGATGAAACCGATCAGGCCCTTGAACAAAGACGTCAGCGCCAACAGGCCGAAAAACATCACATAGCGCCAGAACCGGGTGTCATCCGGGCCACGCCAATACCACCACACCGCCGCGAGAACACCGCAAACGGTGAGGATGTCGGCCGTCGCGACCCGCGCCCAGAAGACGAAATAGAATGTGGTCGCCAACATCCATCCGGCAATCAGCCCGGTGCCTTTGCGAAACAATTGCTCGCCCAGCAGGTACACCAGCCATACGCTGAACCACGCCGAAATGACCGACGACAAGCGCAATGACCAAGGCCCCAGGCCTCCAGTCAGCCAGGAAGTTGCGGTGATCAGCCAGTACGACAGCAATGGTTTGTCGTAGTACGGATCGCCCTTGAGATACGGGTCGAAGTAGTCGCCGCTTTGCAGCATCTGCAACGCGATATTGGCCCAGCGGGTTTCCGCGCCCCAGAGTTCGCGACTGCCCAGCCCGAGCAGCAGCATCAGGGCGGTCGCCGCCAGCAGAATCCATAACGCCCTGGGTTCTTTGGCCGTCGCGGTCATGGCTGGCGCTTGGCGAAAATGTAGATCTGCAGATTGCCGCGCTGGTAATGCTTGCCGTCAGCCGGCAACAGTTCGATTTCCTGCGCTTCCTGGGTGCTGTTGACGCGCATCACCACCGCCACCGAGCCTTTTTTGCGCGCGTCGGTCATCCATTGGCCGACGTCGTCCAGACCGACCTTGCGGGCAGCCATGGCCGGATCGTCGAGGCCGTATTTCAGTTCACCGACGGTATTGAACAGATCCACTTGCGGCCGCTTTAGACGCCACGCCAAGGCCGACGCTGCGCCAAGGTCATTGCTCAATAACGAGGTTGCCTCGCTCAAGGCCTGTTGGTGCTCGGCAATAAACTGGTCGGGCATCTTGCTGTCGACGATCTGTGCCGGCATCGCGGCGGGCAGCAAGGCAATCAACAGGCCGATGCCAAGCGCCGGCATGGCCCACATCGCCAGCGGCCGCATGATTTGCAGGGCATTGGCGATGATCCAGCCGATCAGCACGATAAACACCAGCGACAGGCTGAACATCTCGGTGTTTGCGTAGAGTTCCTTGCTCGCTTGCAGATAGATCAGCGCAATCAGGGCAGCGCTGCCCAGCACGGTGTTGATCACCCCGTTCAGGCGCAGAACCTGCGTGTTGCGCTGCTCCAGCCAGTGGACCACGGTGTAACCCATCAGCAGCGCCAGTGGTAACAGGCACGGCATGATGTAGGTCGGCAGTTTGCCGCTGCTCAGGCTGAAAAAGATCAGCGGCAGCACAAACCACAACGCCAGAAACGCAGTTTTCGCTTCACGCTTTTCACGCCAGGTGCGGATCAACGTCGATGGCAACAACAGCGCCCACGGCAACGTCGAAGCAAACAGCAACGGCAGATAGAACCACCACGGCCGTGCATGCTGGGCATCATCGCCAGCGGCGAAACGGCGGATGTGCTCATGCCAGAAGAAAAACCGCCAGAAGTCCGGCTCGCGCACATGTACCGCCAGTGCCCACGGCACGCTGACCAATGCGGCGACCAGCACCGCCACCGGGCCGTAGCGCAGCAGTTCGCCGAAACGGCGTTGCCAGATCATGTAGGGCAGGGCGATCAGTACCGGCAGCAGCAGGGCCAGAAAGCCCTTGGTCATCAGGCCCATGCCGCAGGCGGCACCGAGCAATGCCCAACTGCCGAGGCGGGCCTTTGTGGTGGTGCTGTCGATGGCAAACCACACCGCCACCAGACTGAGGTTGACCCACAAGGTGAACTGCGGATCGAGGTTGGCGTAGCCTGCCTGACCGGCGATCAGGCCAAAACTCATGTACAGCAAGGCACACGCTGCGCTGATGCGCGGGTTGTTCCAGAGCCGGCGCGCCAACAGGTAGGCGAGCCAGACGCTGACGCCGGTACTGAGCGCCGAAGCGATGCGCACGCCAAACAGGTTGTCACCGAAAATCGCCTGGCCGATCGCAATCATCCAGTATCCGGCAATCGGCTTCTCGAAATAGCGAATGCCCATGAAGTGCGGCGCGACCCAGTTGCCGCTCAACAGCATTTCCTGGCTGATCTGACCGTAACGGGTTTCGTCGGGGATCCACAAACCGTGGGTCATCAGCGGCAACAGATAAAACAGCACAAACGCCAGGATCAACCCGGGGATCGCCCAGCGTTGGATCAGCGGAGGAGGTTGTATCAAATGGCGGGCAGCGTGGCGCAACGGAGGGGTATCGGACGTCATGACTGAGCCTTGTGACGAATAAAAAGTATCTGGCTTAAAACACTAGAAGCCGTGGCGGTTTTTTCATTGGTTATGTGTAACGTCTAATGTCTGCCAGAACGGCGTATTGATAATGCCCAACACTGTAAGTTGTTTCTGGTTATCAATTCGTACAAGTAAGGTACTTCCATACTCCGCGGCAATCGCGTGAGGAAAACCGGTCTGTTTTTCAAAATCACTGATGCAGCCGCTGTGCGTGACCAGCACAAGATTCTGCTGCGCCACTTTGCGCGCGACGATTTCATCGCGAAGTGTCGGCCCGCACGTGGCCAGCCAGTCTTCGGCAAGGGCATCGTGGCCGAACATGTAATGCGCGGTTTGCGCCGTACGGGTCAGCGGACTGCTCAACACCACGGCTTGTTGCATGCCCAGTCTGACGAAGCCTTCGCCGACTGATTGCGCCGCGCTGCTGCCCAGTTCGGTGATGCCATCCGCCGGGCCCAGGCAGGTATTGCTTGAGCGGTCACAACGTTCGGTGTGCCGCACCAGCGCAACGACTTCACCGGCTCGCCAGGCTTTTATCCATTCAGCGGTGGTGCTGCGTCCGGCATGATCGAGGTCGGTCGGTGAGCGTGGCCACCAGACAAACCCGCTGACCAGAATGGCCACAAGCACGACGCACACCAGTGCACTCCATAGCCGAAAGCGCGGCGTGCGCCGGTAGCGGAATAAATGTTTCAACTGAAATAATTGCGCCACAATGTTGCCTCTTAAAACGCCAGATAGTTCATTCATTGCAACGCAAGGCTTGGGCAGCGAGAAACTTTACGACTGTTTACTTGAATGCTGGCTGAACACTACGTTCGAGGTCGTCGGGGCGCGGTGAAGAACATGTGAAAAAATTGCCAGAAGTTGATCGGGGTAACTAAAGCGGCCATTTGATAAATAAACTCAATTGTTGTTTTTATTTATCGGAGGGCCTTACCAAGTCTGCACCGTTGCGGTGACGCTCAGGATTACCGGGCAACGGCGTAGCGCTGGGCTATCGTTGCCGTGACATGGATAAACAAGGGGCCACTCAAACGCATGGATCTCAAGCAAAGCCTGACGAAACGGATCGTGATTGTGTTCGCGCTGATGAGCGCCTTAGTCGCCGGTGTCTTTGCATTGGGGATCGTCGCGACCGTACACGTGGTGGAGCGCAAGTTGACCACCACCACGTTGAGCGGGGGGCTACACCGGTTATTGGCAATGGACGACATCCGTCTCTGGAGCCATACACCGGAAAAAAGCGAATTGTTTTTCTTCGAGGGCGGGCAGGGGCCGTTGGCACTGACTCGACAACTGGCTGAGTTACCCTTGGGTTTTCAGGAAATCACCTTCCACGGTGATGCCTTCTACGCCATGGTCGAAGCCGTCGGCGGGCGCAAATACGTGTTGTTGCGCGATCAGGAGAGCCTCGAAAAGCGTGAGCATCTGCTGTTTATTGTGGTGATCGTCGGATTCATCCTCAGCATCGTTCTGGCGCTGGTCCTCGGCCGCTTGCTCGCACGACGGGTCATGGCGCCGGTGATTCGCCTGGCCCGACAAGTGCGCCATCGCGATCAGCTCATTGAAGTGGCGCCGCCGTTGCATCCCGATTACGCCGCTGATGAAGTCGGCGAGCTGGCGCTGTCGTTCGATCAGACTTTGGGACGCCTGCGCGCCACCTTGAGCCGGGAGAAACTGTTCACCAGCGATGTCAGCCATGAACTGCGCACACCCTTGATGGTGCTAACGACGTCCTGCGAACTGCTGTTGGCCAATCCGTCGCTTGATGCCCGTTCAGGCGCGCAGGTCAGCCGGATTGCCCGGGCCAGCCACGAGATGCGCCTGTTGGTCGAAACCTTTCTGATGCTGGCGCGCAAGCCTGAAGAAGTTCGCGTGCAATCCACGTGCACGCTCAAGGAAATTGCCGATGCGCAGACAGAGGTGTGGGGCCGCTTGATCCGCGAAAAAGGCCTGGAGTTTGTCTACGATCCTCAGCACGCCGGCGCCGGACGCTTCAACCTGACTTTTCTGCAATCAGTGATGGGCAACCTGTTGCGCAATGCCTGGCATTACACCGACCACGGTTACGTGCGCCTGACCCTGCTCGAAAACAGCTTCGTGGTTGAAGACAGCGGCATCGGTATTCCGGAAGAACAGCGCCATGCGATGTTCCAGCCCTTCGTGCGCGGCGATGAACAACGCGGCGAGGGGCTCGGCCTCGGGCTTTCGCTGGTGCAGCGGATCTGCAGCCAGCAACACTGGCAAGTGCAACTCACCACCCGTGAGCCGAATGGCTGTCGCTTTACCGTGAGCCTGACTCAGGACGCGGGCGGGCAGCCGCGCGGATTGCCGGCGGCCTGACTGATCGCCGCAGCCAGGCGTTTGACGTTGTTCTGCTGGGCGCCCACCAGATCGTCGATGGTCTGGCCGGACGGTGTTTGCAGGGTCGAACGGCAGGTCAGCGAGCCATTGTCAGTGGCGCCGACGGGACGCAAGCGCCATTTGGCGTCGATCAGGCCGTACTGACCGGGGATCGAGTCGAAGCGTTGCACTTCGATGCGCACCGAAACATTGCCTTGCCCACTGGTATTGCTCAATTGATCGGCCAACGCACCGCGCAACTCATCCGCCAGTGTCGCCCCCCACCAATCTGTTTCCAGAATCGCCAGGCCGCTGTTGCCCTGGCGGATAACGATTTGCGCACGATCGACCTGCGGCGGCACGCTCAGCGCTTCAATCGGAATCTGCGCGCCGGTCCGTGTGTTGGCGATCTGCACCGGCGTCAGCGTGTGAAAACTGATCGGGTCGCTGCGGCAGGCGCCAAGCAGCATAAACGCAGCGAGCACGGTGATTTTCAGCGGTACAGCCATGGTTCAGCTCCTGTGCTCAGTTGCGTGGCGGGCCTTTCAGATCGATAGGCGCGGCGTTATCGGGGCGACCACGAATCAGCGATTCCGGATGACGACCGAGATAATCCGACAGCTCACGCAGCGAACGCGACATGCGCCCGAGTTCATCGAGGGTTTCCGTGAGTTTTTCGCGCTGTGGCGAATCTTCGGCCAGGGTTGAGCTGGCGGACTGTAAGGTCTTGCTGACATCGGCGAGGGTGCTCTGCACGCCCGGCAGGGTCTTGGCGTTGAACTGGGTCAGGCCTTTGCGCAGCTCGATCAGATTGCTGTCGAGGTTGTTGGCGATGCGATCGACCGGCAGCTTGTTGAGTTTGTCGACCACGGCTTCGAGTTTCTCCTGCAGCTGTTCGAGGCTGCCCGGAACGGTCGGTAGAACGACCGGGCGAGCGCTCGGATCGAACGCGACTTTCTCCGCTTTCGGGAAGAAGTCCAGTGCCACGTACAACTGACCGGTCAGCAGGTTGCCACTGCGCGCCTGAGCGCGCAGGCCATTGTCGATGAAGGTGCCCAGCAGGCGGATGCCGGCGGCTTCGTCGTTGGGGTCGTGCTTGAATTCGGTGAGCATCTTTTTGTAGGCCTGACCGAGACGCTGCGGGTAAATGACGATGCCGACGTTAAGCGGGAAGGTGCGTTTTTTCGCATCGAAATCCAGGTTGATGCCCACCACCCGGCCGATTTCCATACCGAGGAACTCGACCGGCGCATCGACCTTGAGTCCGCGCAGTGACTGTTCGAAACGCAACACCATGTATTGCGCCTTGCCGTTCGGCGGGGCGAGGGCGCTCTGCTGGTCGGCGAACAGTTCGAAATCCTTGTCGTCGGCGGCGGCCACATCGTTGGGACTGTAGTCCGGAGCTCGGAACGCAATACCGCCCACCAGCATGGTCGACAGCGATTCGGTCTTCACGGCAAAGCCGTTGGCACCAACATTGATGTCGATGCCGCTGGCATTCCAGAAGCGGGTGTTTTCGGTGACGAACGCGTCGTTCGGCGCGTGAATGAACACCTCGATATCGACCCCTTTGCCTTCCGGGTTAAGGGCGTAAGTGACGACCTGACCGACCGGAATCTTGCGGTAATAAACCGGTGAACCGATGTCCAGTGAACCGAGGTCCGGCGCATGCAGCATGAAGCGCTTACCGGGCTCGCCATAGGTTATCGGCGGCGGATTTTCCAGCCCCTTGAAGTTCTTTGCGCGGCTATCGGACTGGCCGACGTCGGCGCCGATGTAGTCACCGGAAAGCAGGGTGTCGATGCCCGAAACGCCGCCGGCACCAATGCGTGGGCGCACCACCCAGAACTGTGAATCTTCGCGCGTGAAGGTTTCCGCCTGTTTGGACAGTTTGATGGTGGCGTCGACGCTTTTCTGGTCGCCACTCAACTCGACATCCGTCACCTGACCGATGACCACGTTGCGGTATTTGACCTCGGTCTTGTTCGCCGTCAGGCCGCTGCCGGTCTTGAAGTTGACGATGATCGTCGGCCCTTCCTGCATCACGTTGTGCACCACAAGCGAAATGCCCACCAGCACTGCCACGATCGGCACGATCCAGACGAGGGAGATGCCGAACCGGCGGGTTTTGACGGGGGCTTGGCCTGGCGCTCGCGGTTCGTCGGTGGCTGACGACTTCATCCATGTCTCCTCGATTGAATGGGCACTGAGCGTCAGGAACGCAAAAGCACCTCATCAATATAGAAGTGCTTGGCGATAGAGCAAATGTGTACGGGGCATACGTCATGGAATCTGTAGGAGCTGTCGAGTGAAACGAGGCTGCGATCTTTTGATCTTGATTTTTCAGGATCAAAAGATCGCAGCCTTCGGCAGCTCCTACAGAGGCATGGTGTTCGGCGCGGATTACGGTTATCCGAGCATTTCCCGCAGGCGATACCAGAACATGCCCAGTGCCAGTAGTGGCGAGCGCAGGGCCGGGCCGCCGGGGAAGGTCATATGCGGCACGCCGCTGAACACGTCCATGCCCTGGCTGTGGCCGGCATGAATCGCCTCGCCGAGCAGCTTCGCGCACCAGTGCGTGACGTTCAGGCCATGGCCGGAATAGCCCTGCGCGTAGAACACGTTCGGGTGCTGTTTGAGCCGGCCGACCTGCGGGAAGCGGTTGGCGGTGATGCCGATCTTGCCGCCCCACTGGTAATCGATGCGCACATCCGCCAGTTGCGGGAAAACCTTGAGCATCTTCGGCCGCATGTACGCGGCGATGTCCGCCGGATCGCGGCCGGAATAGTGGCAGGCACCGCCGAACAACAAGCGCCGATCGGCCGAGAGCCGGTAGTAATCAAGGCCGACTTTCTGGTCGCACACCGCCAGATTGTGCGGGATCAGTTGCGTGGCGCGTGCCTCGGACAACGGCTCAGTGGCGATGATGTAACTGCCGGCCGGCAGCACCTTGCCACTGAGTTGCTGTTCGAGTTCGTCCAGATGCGCATTGCAGCCGAGCACCAGACTGCCGGCGCGCACGGTGCCGGTTGCGCAACGCACCTGCACGGTCGCGCCGTGGATGATTTCCAGCACCTCGCTCTGTTCGAAGATCCGCACCCCCAGCGAGGCTGCCAGTCGCGCTTCGCCTTGCACCAGATCCAGCGGATGCAAGTGACCGGAACCCATGTCCACCAGGCCGCCGGCATAAATGTCGGAGTTGACCACTTGCTGGCGGACCTGCTCCGGGCCGATCAGACGGGTTTCGTGGGCATAGCCGAGTTCGGCGAGGTCGACCAGTTCGTCCTTGAAGGCGTCGAACTGCGCAGGGGTGTTGGCCAGGTCGCAGAAGCCCCAGCGCAGATCACATTCGATACCGTTGTCGCCGATGCGCTGGCGCACCAGTTCCACCGAATCGATGCCGGCGCGCTGCAAATAGCGTACGCCTTCCTGACCGACATACTTGGCGAAGCCTTCGACCTCATGACCAATCCCGCGAATCAACTGACCGCCGTTGCGCCCGCTGGCACCCCAGCCGATGCGCCGGGCTTCGATCAACACCACCGACAATCCGCGCTGAGCCAGTTCGATGGCGGTGTTGACCCCGGTGAACCCGCCGCCGATCACGCAGACATCGGCGGTCAAGTCACCGTCCAAAAGCGGATAAGGTGTGCTCGCCCGGGCCGAAGCGGCGTAATAGGAGCGAGCGTGTTCCTGGGTGTACTGATTCATTTGTTCGACTTCACTTTGCTCCAGGACCGGGTCATCAGACGCATGATCGCTTGGGGCGGGGTGGTAGAAATATAGAGTTTGTCGAGCACTGCTTGAGGTGGGTAAACCTCTGGATTGTTGACCAGCTCCGGATCCATGTACTGCTTGGCGGCCGGGTTCGGGTTGGCGTAACCGACCGAAGCGCTGACCTTGGCGATCACTTGTGGATCGAGCAGGTAATTGATGAAGGCGTGGGCTTCTTTGGTGTTGCTCGCATCAGCCGGGATCGCCAACAAATCGAACCAGAGGTTAGCGCCTTCCTTTGGAATCGCGTAGGCGATGTTCACGCCGTTCTTGGCTTCCTTGGCGCGGTTGGCGGCCTGGAACACGTCGCCGGAATAACCGAAGGCTACGCAAATATCACCGTTGGCCAGGTCGGACACGTATTTCGAGGAATGGAAATAGGTGATGTACGGGCGAATGCTCAGCAGTTTCGCTTCAGCCTTTTTATAGTCTTCGGGGTTTTCGCTGCGTGGGTCCATGCCCATGTAATTGAGCACGGCAGGGAAGACTTCGTCGGCGGAGTCCATCATCGACACGCCGCACTGGCTGAGTTTTTTCAGGTTCTCAGGCTCGAACAGTACGGCCCAGGAATCGATATGATCGATGCCCAGCACTTGCTTGACCTTGTCGACGTTGTAACCGATGCCGTTAGTGCCCCACAGGTACGGCACCGAGTGCTCGTTGCCCGGGTCGTTTTTCTGTAGCAGTTCGAGCAGTTTCGGGTCGAGGTTCTTGAAGTTCGGCAATTGCGAGCGATCAAGTTTGAGAAATGCGCCGGCCTTTACCTGACGCGCGAGAAAGTGGTTGGACGGCACCACCACGTCATACCCGGTGCGGCCGGCGAGCAGTTTGCCTTCGAGGGTTTCGTTGGAGTCGAAAACGTCGTAGATCACCTTGATCCCGCTTTGGCTCTGAAAGTCGGCGAGGGTGGTTTCGCCGATGTAGTCGGTCCAGTTGTAGACGCTGACCTGAGGTTGGGCTTGGGCTCCGATGCTGCACATCAGGGCCAGAGCGGCGGGAACCATGGTTTTCAATAGACGCATTTCGACACCTCTTAAATTGTTGGATTTTTCAGGTGGTTCGCTATTCCCTTGTGGGAGCGAGCCTGCTCGCGAAAGCGGTGGGTCAGGCAACATCAATGGTGACTGTGCTGACGCCTTCGTCGGAACGCCGCCCGGAGCAGGCTCGCTCCCACAGGGATTTGTGCAGATTTGAGTTAGACGCTCAGCATCAGAAACTCACGCTCCCACGAGCTGATCACGCGCTTGAAGTTTTCATGCTCGGCACGCTTCACCGCGACATAGCCACGGACAAACTTGTCGCCAAGGTATTGCGCGACGGTTTCGCATTCTTCCATTTGCGTCAGCGCTTCTTCGATGGTGATCGGCAAACGCAAGTTACGGCGTTCGTAGGCGCGGCCTTGTACGGCGGCGCTCGGTTCGATGGCTTCGACCATGCCGATGTAACCGCAGAGCAGACTCGCGGCGATCGCCAGATACGGGTTGGCATCGGCGCCCGGCAGGCGGTTTTCCACGCGCATGGCTTCCGGGCTGGACGTCGGTACACGCAGGCCGACGGTGCGGTTTTCTTCGCCCCATTCGACGTTGACCGGTGCTGAGGTGTCCGGCAGGAAGCGGCGGAACGAGTTGACGTTCGGCGCGAACATCGGCAGCACTTTCGGAATGTACTTCTGCAAACCGCCGATGTAATGCAGGAACAGCTCGCTCATCTGCCCGTCGGCATTGGCGAAAATCGGTTTGCCAGTGGCGATGTCCACCACGCTCTGGTGAATGTGCATGGCGCTGCCCGGCTCATCGCCGATCGGCTTGGCCATGAAGGTCGCGGCGACGTTGTGCTTGAGCGCTGCCTCACGCATGGTGCGTTTGAACACGGTGATCTGGTCAGCCAGATCCAGCGCATCACCGTGGCGGAAGTTGATTTCCATCTGCGCCGGGCCGTCTTCGTGGATCAGCGTGTCGAGGTCCAGGCCTTGCAGTTCGCACCAGTCGTAGACGTCTTCGAACAATGGATCAAATTCGTTGGCGGCATCGATGGAGAACGACTGCCGGCCACTTTCCGCGCGGCCCGAGCGGCCCAGCGGTGCCTTCAGCGGCAGGTCCGGGTCTTCACAGCGCTGGGTCAGGTAGAACTCCATTTCCGGCGCCACAATCGGCTTCCAGCCTTTGTCGGTGTACAGCTGCAAGACTTTCTTCAGCACGTTGCGCGGCGACAGTTCGATCGGGTTGCCGAACTTGTCGAAGGTGTCGTGGATGACGATGGCGGTCGGTTCGATCGCCCATGGAATCACGTAGACCGCGTCAGCCACGGGCTTGCAGACCATGTCGATGTCGGCAGGATCGAGCAGGTCGTAGTAGATGTCGTCGTCGACAAAATCCCCGGTTACCGTTTGCAGCAGCACACTCTCCGGCAGGCGCATGCCTCGCTCATGCAGGAACTTGTTGGTCGGTGCGATCTTGCCGCGGGCAATGCCGGTCAGGTCGCTGACCACACATTCAACTTCGGTAATCTTGTGATCTTTCAGCCACGTGAACAGCTGATCGAAAGGGGCATTCATAAAGACCTCGTTATTGGTTTTATAGACGCCGGGGAGGGCGGGTTTCATCTTCCGCCCCTTCCCCTGTGGCGTGTTGACGACTATCTTGGGCGAGCCTTGCAGTTCCATCTATCCACTTTAAGCAGCACCAAAGCGCACCAAAAGAGTGCGCAAGGTCACCCCATGACAACGTGCAATCCGCTACACGTCCAAGCGTTCAACACCGCCGATGTGGCCGAGCAAATCCGCGCCACACCGGGCTGGGTCCAGCATTACCAACAGATGTCGCCGGGCCATTTCGCCGGGCAGATCCGCTATCTGGATCTGCAGGGTGTCGAGGTCTATGAAGAGCAGATGAACACCCGGGTCGAGCAGAATTTCAGCGCGCCATCGGGTGCGCTGGCGTTCTGTTTTGATCGCAGCGACAACGCGCTGTACCTGCTCAATGAAGACAGCCGCAACATCTGGATCACCCCGGAGAACTACCAGGAAATCGCCGTGGTGTTCGGTCCGGATTTTGTCCGTCAGCATGGTTTGAATGTGGCGAAACTCGAAGGGTTGTTCATGACCCAACTCAATTGCGGGCAGAACGCTTTGTTCAGTCGCTGGTTAAGCTCGATTCTCACGAAGGTGTCGCAAGCTGTTGATCCGCTTGATAAAGATGCGCTGACAAAGCAACTGCTCGAAGACTGTCTGTACATTCTCGACAACGCCCATACCAGCCTCGATCGCGGTGGCCTACAGCGTCGTACCGAAGAACGAATGATCATGAAACGGGTTGGAGAGTGGGCGGCGGATTCGCCGGAAGACACGGTCAATCTGCTGGAGCTTTCCCAAGTGGCCGGGGTGCCGTTGCGGCAATTGCAACAGGCGTTCAAGGCCTACACCGGGATGACCCCGAGTCACTGGCTGCGCCTGCGCCGGTTGAACAGCGCACACCGCGAACTGCTCAAGCGCCGGCCGACGGAAACTACGGTGGCCGAGGTGGCGATGCACTGGTCGTTCTGGCATTTGGGAAGGTTTTCAAGCAGTTACCGGGCGTTGTTCAAGGAGTTGCCGAGCGAGACGTTGAAGCGCTCATGAATGCCGTGGATAAAAAGGCTTTGTGTCGGCGCGCAAGTTAAATAGAATCACTCTCATTTGAAACTGACATCGCGCAGGACTCTTGAGATGACTGAAGCAGCGACGCCATCGCCGCAGCACCTGCACGAACTCTATCGCGATCACCGAGGCTGGCTGGAAACCTGGCTGCGGCGGCGCATGGGCAATGCGTGGGATGCGGCGGATTTGAGCCAGGACACCTTCCTGCGCGTACTCTGCAGTGCGCAACCGATCGCCGACATGCGCGAGCCGCGCGCGTATCTGCTGACCGTGGGCAAACGCCTGCTGAGCAATTTCTACACCCGCCGCAGTCTGGAAAAAGCCTATCTCGAAGCCCTCGCGCAATTGCCCGAAGAATGCGTGCCGTCGCCGGAGCAACGTTGGCTGCTGTTGGAAACCCTGCAAGCGCTGGATGAGCTGCTCGATGGTTTGCCGCGAGCGGTGCGTCGGGCGTTTTTATGGAGTCAGCTTGAAGGCCTCGGTTATCGCGAAATCGCCGAGCGCCTGCAGGTCTCCGAACGCACAATAAAACGTTATATGGCGCAGGCTTACGAGAATTGCTTGATGTTGGATCTAGCATGCGCGTAGCGCCCAACGCAGAAGTGCGCGAAGTGGCACGCGCCGCCGCGCAATGGCTGGCGCTGCTCGAATCGGGCGATGCCACGGATGATGATCACGCACGGCTGCAGCATTGGCGCAACAGTGACAGTCGTCATGAAAATGCCTGGCAGAAGATCCAGCTGTTGCGCCAACGCTTTTCCGCTGTGCCGGCGGCGTTGGCCATGGCCACGCTGGATCGTCCGGATCTGGCGCGTCGCGCGGCGCTGAAACGTGCGCTCGGTCTCGCCGCGTTGGTGCCGGCAGCGTGGCTGATCAGTCGACAATTGCCGATGGATGTATGGCGTGCAGATCTGCACACCAGCACTGGAGAGCGCCAGCGTTTGTCGTTGGGTGACGGCAGTTCGTTACAACTGAACACCGCCAGCGCAGTGAATGTCGATCTGCCGGGACGGCAATTGACGCTGGTGCGTGGCGAGATAGCGCTCAACGTTCCGGGCAGTTCGGCGCTGACTATCAACGCGCCTTACGGCCGGATCATCGTCAGCCGCAGCGAAGTGTGCGTGCGTCTCAATGAGCGTGATTGCAATGTTTCGGTGGTCAGCGGGACGGTGCAGTTACAGCCGTTGCACGGACCCGCGCTGGTGTTGAATCAAGGACAGCAAGTCAGCCTGCAAGCGTCTGGCGCAGGTTCGGTCAAAGCATTCGATGCGTTAATGCCGGGCTGGCGTGACGGCGTGTTGATGGCGCAGAACCAAGCGCTGGGAGACTTCTTGCGCGAGCTGAGTCGCTATCGTTCGGGGCTGTTGCGCTGGGATTCGGCGTTGGAAGCGTTGCGCATCACCGGCAGTTTCCGCCTCGACAATACTGATCAAATCCTCGCACTGCTCGCGGCGAGCCTGCCGATCGACGTTCATACGCGTACGCGGTTCTGGGTGTCTCTCACGCCTCGACACATTCCCCCCTCAGAAAAAACTGGTTGAAGTCTGTCCCTTTTTTTCGCCTCACCGGTCATTGCAGGTAAGTGAACAAAATCGAGAGCTTCTTCCAATGCCCGCAGTATTCCCAAGTCGTTTGCGTCCGTTGTTGCAGTTGAGCCTCCTGCTGAGCCTGAGTGCCAACCCTGTGTTGATCCAGTCGAGCTGGGCCGAAGATGCCCGGCGCAGTTATCAGGTGCCGGCCGGCAGCCTGAGTGCAGCGTTGACGCGGTTTGCCGGATTGGCCGGGGTCAATCTGTCGGTCGATCCGGCGCTGGTCAGCGGGCGCAACAGCAACGGTTTGTCCGGCGAGTTTGGCGTGGAGGAGGGGTTCACCCGCTTGTTGCTCGGTTCTGGCTTGCAACTGCAACCGCTAGGCGAACACGCTTACACCCTGGTGCCAGCGGCGGAGGCCGGCAGCCTGCAACTGGCGCCGACGTCGATTCTCGGTGCCACCGGTTCCAGCGATGCCGATGTGTTTGCCGGCGGCCAAGTCGCGCGGCGTGGCTCGCAGGGTTTGCTGGGGTCGAAAGACTTCATGGAAACCCCGTTCAGCATGACCACCTACACCAGCGAAGCCGTGAAAAACCAGCAGGCACGCACGCTGGGCGATCTGATCGCCAGCGACCCTTCGGTGCGTGCAACCAACCCGGCCGGTGGCCGCTACGAGCAGTTCACCATCCGTGGTTTCAGCCTGTTCAACAGCGACGTGGCGTACAACGGGCTCTATGGCGTGCTGCCGACGTACACCATTGACATGGAAATGGCCGATCGTGTGGATATCATCAAAGGCCCGAGCCAGCTCATCAACGGCATTTCGCCGCGGGGCAGCGTAGGCGGGGGGATCAACGTGGTGCCCAAGCGAGCCACCGACAAACCGATCACCTCGCTGACGGCCAATTATGCGTCGAACAATCAGGTCGGCGGCGCGGTGGATGTCGGCCGGCGGTTCGGTGAGGACAATCAGTTCGGCCTGCGCTTCAACGGCGTCAAACAATCCGGTGATACCGAGTGGGATCACCAGAGCGTCGACCGTGACATGGCCGTACTCGGCCTGGATTTTCGCGGTGAGCGCTTGCGACTTTCGACCGATATCGGTCACACCGAACGCGACACCGACGCGCCGCAGGAGCGCGTGCAGGTCGCGGCCAATGCCAAGGTTCCGAGCGCGAACAAGGTGCATCGCAACTACGCGCAACCGTGGACTCAGGCGAAAACCGAGGACACCTTCGGCACGCTCAACGCCGAGTTCGACGTCAATGATTCGGTGATGCTGTACGGCGGCGTCGGCGCGCGCAAAAGTAATCATGACTTCTTGCGCCACGCCGTTTCCGTCACCAACGATGCCGGTGATTTCAGCGTACTGCCGCGCGACTTCACCCGCGACGAAAACGTGCGCACTGCCACGACCGGCGTGCGCAACTGGTTCCATACCGGGCCGGTGAGCCATGAGGTCAACCTCGCGGCCAGCTACTTCTACATGGATTTCGAGAATGGTGGCGCGCGTTACGCGGCAGGGCGCAGCAATCTGTATGACCCGGTGGAAACGGCGAAACCCGGCACGCCGACACGCAATGACGCCAAGGTCTATACCGAAAACCGCTTCAGCGGCGTGGCGCTGTCCGACACCCTGGGCTTTTTCGACGATCGATTGCTGCTGACCCTCGGCGCTCGCTGGCAGCGGGTGAAAGTCGACGACTGGAGCGATGACGTCAAAGGCGACACGGCTTACGACGAAGAGAAGGTCTCGCCATCGGGCGGGATTCTGTTCAAGGCAACTGACAAACTGTCGTTGTACGCCAACTACATGGAAGGCTTGAGCCAAGGCAAAATCGCGCCGTCGACCTCCATCAACGAGGACGAAATCTTCCCGCCATTTATCAGCCGCCAGGTTGAAGTGGGGGCCAAATACGACGCCGGTGCCTACGCGTTGACTGCTGCAGTGTTCCGCATCAAGCAACCGGCGTACGAAACCAACGCCACCACGCGAGTCTTCGGCCCCAATGGCAAGCGCGAGAACAATGGCGTGGAGCTGAGCGTGTTCGGCGAACCGCTCAAAGGTTTCCGTTTGCTTGGTGGTGTGATGTACATCGACAGCGAATTGACCAAGACCACCAATGGCACCTTCGACGGCAATCGCGCACCGGCGACGCCGAAATACAACGTCAACCTGGGCGCAGAGTGGGACGTGCCGACGGTGCAGGGGCTGACGCTGACGACGCGGGGCATCTATTCGAGTTCGCAGTATCTGGATCAGTCAAACCAGAAAGAGATCGACTCGTGGGAGCGCTTTGATGTGGGCACGCGCTATGCCTTCAAGGTTGACGACAAGACCATCACTTTGCGCGGCAATATCGAGAACGTGCTGGATAAACGCTACTGGAGTTCGGCCGGGGCGTCGGATGACAGTGAGCCGGGGCTGACGTTGTCGACACCAAGGACGTACCTGCTGTCAGCCACGGTGGATTTCTGACTGAATGCACTGCTCACCGAGCGTGGGCAGTCACACTATCGCCGGGCTGGACAAGCTTCGAGAGCAAGGCGCAGCGCTCTACTGCCTCGAGACGCCCGGCACATCCATATTGATCTTGCGCCAGCACGCTTCAGAAAAACTGTAAACCGAGAACGCAATCAGCCCCGCGGCCATCACCATCAATATCAGCCATCCCGCTGGCAGATTCTGCAGGGCGTCGAGGGCTTCCTTCATACCCGGTGGATCCATGGCTTTATAGGCGGAACCGCTGACGGCCAGCAGCACGGCAATTTCAATAAATACGACGCCACGGGCGATCAGACCGAATCGAGATACCGGGCGGACGTAACGCATGACCTCTTCGTCGGCCTCGAAATATCGCTCGAATGAGGCCTTCCAGCCTTTGATGATGTGAGCAATGCCAACACCCAAAGGAATGAGCGCGATCAGGTACACCAATCCATTCGAGTAATCCCAAGACAAAAAATGCGCCAGCCAGTCATTGCTTTGCTCACCGGAATTGCCCGAGCTTTCAATGCCGCTGACCAGCAAGCCCAAGGCAAAGAATGCCAGAGCACCGTTGACCAGGCCGCCGGCGAACAGACCGGCGCGAATCACCAAGCCCTTGAGGTTTTTACCGTGATGGTCGACATCGCGGGTCGCTTGCAGGAAACGCCAGGCGGCAAAAGCGAGCAGGCCGGCTACGACAATCCCAACGAGAAAATAGCCGAATGGCTGAGCCAGCAAGGCCTCGAGGCTGCGGTGGCTGTCCTTGGGTTTTGTCGAATCATGGGCTGCCAGCAATGCAAAAATACCGATGATCAGATAAAGCACACCACGAGCGGCGTAGCCTCCCCGAGCGAGTATGACAAGGCTGCGTTGCGTGGACATTGGATCGATTCCCGAGAGTGATGCAAGAGCAGACCCCGCTGCCGGGAAGGGGTTCTATTGGCGAAGGGAAAACCGTCGGAGCCGGCGCCTGCGACTCATCATCTTTGAACTAATCATCCGGCGCGCGCCCCTAACGTCGTGCTGATAGCCACTCGGACAGGGCGGTCGGCATTCCCCACTCATACACGCAGGGTTGATCAATCATGAAGAGCGAACAAGTAGAAGGTGTGGCAGAAAAGCTGGCCGGCAAGGCGCAAAGCGCAGTCGGCAGACTGATGGGGGACTCGGCAATGGAGGCCGAAGGTGCTGGTCGTCAAGCGGCTGGCCAACTGACCAAAACCTACGGCGATACCCTCGACAGCGTCTCGACGTTCGTTAAAGAGAAGCCCGTCGCCGCAATCGCCATTGGCGCGGCCGTCCTGCTCTTGGTCAATCGACTGCTGCGCCGCTGAGCCAGGGTGTAGGGAAGTTCCCAACCTGAGTCAATTCGCGCAAGTGCCAGGTATCGTTGTTGACGATACCTGGCAGCGACGCATGCGATTGGTGCATCGGTAAGCCGCTGGTTAAGGTCAGGATGTGTTGTGGACCATGCCCGTCATCTCGGGCAAACATCTGACCCACGCCCCCCAGCGGAACCGACATGCGATATCGACGCCTCGACCTTAATCTATTGGTTGCGCTGGACGCTTTGCTGAGCGAATGCAGTGTCAGCAGGGCGGCCGAGCGTCTGTGTCTGGGGCAGTCAGCAGCCAGTTCGGCATTGGGCCGCTTGCGTGAACATTTCAACGACCCGTTACTGGTACAAGTGGGGCGCCGCCTGGAACCCACTGCGCTGGGTCTGGAGTTGCTGCCAAAAGTGCGTGCAGCGTTGGCGCTGACACGGGAAGTCGTCGACGCGCCGCTGAATTTTGATCCGGCGAACTGCGACCGGCATATCACTCTGGTAGCCTCCGACTATGTCGCCGACGTGCTGCTTCCGGCTGTCAGCCGTGTTTTGGCGCAGGTCGCTCCGAATATTCGCTTGAGCCTGCGCGACATGCCTGTCCCGCGCGACGGTGATGTCGTCAGCGAAGCGCTGGATTATCGGCGCAGCGATTGTGTGGTAGTGCCGCAACGACGACTGAATCCGGCCTATCCCCATATGCCGCTCCTGACTGACCAGCTGTGTTGCATCGTCTGCGCGCAACAGCCACAGTTTGCCGAGCAACTGAGCATGGCCGACTATCGCGCCGCGGCGCATGTGGTGCGCGAGTTTGCCGACGGGCACAACCTGGCGATGGATGCCATGCACCTGCATGAACTCGGAATCGAGCGGCAAGTGGCGGTAACCGTGGAAAGCTTTGTGCTGATGCCGCAATTCATTGTCGGTACCGCACGCATTGCCACGGTGTTTCGACGACAGGCGCAACGCTTCGCCCAGTGTTATCCATTACGCGTCCATCCGGCGCCGATGGCTTTTCCCGAGGCCGTTCAAGTTTTGCAATGGCATCCCTATCAAGAACATGACCCGGTCATGCAGTGGTTTCGCGGCCTGCTTCTGGAACAGGCCGCGTTGCTCGATCAGCCCTCTGGTTGATCGCCGTTGTCGGCCATTAATCCGGCCTTGGCGATGGCCAGCAATGCGCAGCGCTCGTCGTTGTCCGAGGTATCGCCACTGATGCCGATGGCCCCGAGCACCACGCCCTCGGTATTACGGATCAACACACCGCCCGCTATGGGAATCACCTCTCCGCCAGTCAAACTGTTGATCGCGTCGAAAAACGCCGGCATGGCCTGAGCGCGCCGCGCCAATTCACGTCCGCCAAAACCCATACCCAGGCAGCCACGTGCCTTGCCGGTGGCGATTTGCGGGCGCAGGAAGCTGGCGTGTTCGTCGCGCAGAACCGCCAACGGATGGGCGGCGGCATCCAGTACCGCGACGCCCAGAGGTTTGATCCCGGTTTCCCGAGCAATGCGAATGGCATCGCTGGCCATGTTCGTCGCAGTCAGCAGATCCAGTCGTTGCATGGCATCTGTCCTCATACGGTCCACTTGCCCAGTTGGGCCACGCGGTCACGGGTGTAAAGATCGGTCCATTTCAGCGAGTTGAAATCGGACACTTGCTTGGGGTTGTAGGGGCTGCGATCCATGCGTACCGGTTGGCCGGCCTTGTAAACGGCCTTCAGGCGCGAACGATCCTGAAGGAGGCGGATGTCATCCAGCGGTGAACCATCAAGCACGAGGAAGTCTGCCTGCTTGCCCACCTGCAGCGAGCCGAGGGTTTCACCGCGCGGCATACAGCGCGCACCGACAGCCGTCGCTGCGTATAACGCTTCGGCCGGAGTGAATCCCAGGCGCGTGACCAACAGCTCCAGTTCGCGCGCATGCCATTCGCCATAGGGCGTCACCGCAAAACCGCTGTCACTGCCGCAGGCAAACGGTACGCCGGCCGCTTTGGCGCGTTTGAGCACCGCCGAACCGACTTCCAGTGTGCGTGCACAATAACCGGCATAACCCGTGCTGATCGCCGGATCGTGGGGCTGACAGAAATCCACGGTGTTCTGCGGGAACGTCATGGTCGGGGCAAGGATGCTACCGGCCTCGAGCAACGCTTCGATGCACGCGTCGTCCATGTAAAAGGCGTGGAAAACCAGATCAACGCCTGCACGCGCCGCGTACATCACAGCTTCGCGCCCATAGGCATGGGTGGCGACCTTGCAGCCCAGACGATGCGCTTCCTCAACCATTTCGAAGGTTTCGTCGGCGGTGAAGGCCGCAATGATTTCGCCGTTGGGGCGGCGGTGCGTGCCGTCCATGGCGATCTTGATCAGGTCAACGCCATCCTTGGCCTGCTTGCGGATCTCCGCGAGGGCGTCGCTACGGCTGGTGACCAACTGCGCGGTGAAGTACTCCGGAGCGCCGACCCGACTCGGGAACCAGTCATTGAGACTCTGGCGGTTGGTGATGACGCGGCTGCTGGCTGCGATCCTCGGCCCTTCGAACAAACCAGCGGTCACCGCATTGCGCACGGCGATGCTGAGCTGGCCGCTGTCACCGGGGCAGACCATGCTGGTGACGCCGGCAGCCAGCACGTGTTGCGCGAAGAACATCCCGCGCAATGCGCGAAATTCGTCGCTGGTCCACAGATCAATGTCTTCTTCGCTTTGCGCGTTGCCGAAGGCCAGATGCGTGTGCACATCCACCAGCCCCGGCATCACGAAATCATCCCCCGCATCCACCTGTGTATCGCCTGGCTGGGGAGCGGGTGCCAACGCGGTAGCGCCGACGTAACTGAGCAAGCCGTTTTCGACGATCAATGTCTGTTGTTGGCGGGTTTGCAGTCCGGTGCCGTCAAACAGGGTCTGGCATTTCAGGTGCAGGGCAGTCATGGCGTCTTCGCTCTGTGATTGTTCTGCAAAGAGAGGCTAGAGAGCAGGCGAGGGGACGACCAGCAGATTGCATCGATGGCTGCGTATTGACGGCATCAATAGCTGCGCCAGCGCTTGAATCCGTTAATGCAAAACGCCGGACAATCGAAAGATTGTCCGGCGTTTTTTATGGCGTGTTTTTCAGTGGATCAAGCGGTGCGACCGCCGAGGGTTTCAGCAACCCAGTCAGCAATGTATTGCCCGGCATTGATGCTGTTGTCGAAGCTCGAATGCTGCACGCCACCTTCACGTTCGGTGAAGATTTTCAGTTCACATTTTGGACTGTTGACCAGTTGTTCGTAGGTGCGATGCGCCCACTTCAATGGAATCTGCGAATCCTGCTCACCGTGGGTGACGAGGAAGGGCACCTTGATCCGATCGAGCACGCCATCGAGGTGGACGTTTTCGGCGATGGTCATGAACTCTTCGACGTCCTTGGCGCCCCATACCCAGCACACGTGCGCCCAGTAGTGCGGCACCGGGAAGCTGCCTTCCTTTTCCAGTCGACGCTTTTGCACATCACGCCAGTCATGGTTGGCGCCCCAGACTACGCCGCAGGCGAAGCGTGGTTCGAATGCAACCGCGCGCGGGCAGTAATAACCGCCCAACGAGACGCCTTCCAGACCGATACGTTTGGCATCGATGTCGCTTCGGGTTTCCAGCCAATCCACCACACGACTGGCCCAGTGTTCACTGTCGAATCGTGCGGTCAGGCCATGCAGGCGCAGCGCTTCGCCGGTGCCGGGCTGGTCGATGATCAGCGAAGAGATGCCGCGTTTCGCCAGCCACGCAGGCAGTCCCACGCGGTATTTCATTTCTTTGGTCGAGTCCAGACCGTTGACCTGCACCAGTATCGGCGCCGGACCCTCGACGCCTTCGGCGCGTACGAGCAAGCCGGAAAGATGTTTGCCCTCGTAAGGGATTTCCACCCGTTCGCAGTTTTCACGCGACAGTTCGATGCCGCGTTTGAAGGTCTGCAGAAAACGCTGATACAGCTCGGTACGGCCTGGCGCACCATGGGCTTGCAGACGCTCGCAGGTCAAATAGTAAGTGGCGGCGCGGTTGTATTTTTCGCCAGCCGAGAGCATCCGGCCATTGCCTTCGTCTTCCTCAGCCAGACCGCAAAGCTTGTCGGCCATTTTCGCCCAGGTTTCGCGAAAGGCGCGGGTGCCGGCCGCGTCCGGCTGCTTGGCCGCCTCTTGCAGCGGGGCACACATCGCTTCGATTTCGCCCATGCGGGCGCCCATTTCAATGGCCAGGTCGACAGAGAGATTCCAAACGTAGTTGGTCGGGAAATAGCGAAACATGATTATTGTTGTCCTTATGGTTGCCTTGGCATTCCCAAGGCACGTTAAGGATCACCCGACTAATTGGCCAATCGTGACGGCGGATACGAGGTATCGCGAGATACGATGGGCACGTGTTGCAGATGCTGGATGGATTCGCTGATGCGCTCGCGCAGCCAGCGGTGCATCGGGTCGCCGTCAACGCTGCGGTGCCACAACATGTACTCGCGCATGACCGGAATTTTCACCGGTGGCGGCAGGATGCGCAGCGGCAGATAGTGCGCGTAGAGGTTCGCCAGACGTTGGTGCATCGTGGCGATGCGCTGCGTGCCGACAATCAGTTGCGGCAGGGTATTGAAGTCGCTGGTGATCACTTCAATGCGCCGATTGAAGCCGTATTGATTCATGAACCATTCTTCGATGCTCATGTGCCGGGTACGGCCAAATCCCACCGAGACATGGCCCATCTCCATGTATTGCTCAAGGGTCAGGGTGTCGCCGACTTGCGTATTGCCTTGCCAGACCACGCACACGTGTTCTTCTTCGAACAGCAGGCGTGAAGGGTGGCCTTCGATGATGTAGCGCTCGGGAACAATCATCAGATCGACCTCACCACGTACCAGCAACTCGCCGGAATTGTCGCTGGGGCCAAGCATTTCGAAAGTGATGTTGGGCGCTTGCTGATGAATGTTCTGGATCACTTGGGCGAACAGCACGCTGATCAGATAGTCCGAGGTCACCAAGCGAAAATGACGCTTGCTGGTGGCCGGGTCGAACACCGGTTTGGCGGTGATTGATGACTGGATCGTCAGCAGGACTTCACGCACCGGTTTGGCCAGTTCCGTGGCATAGGGCGTGGGCTGCATCTTGCGTCCCACCTGCACCAGCAACTCATCCTCAAAGTAGGTGCGCAAACGGGCGAGCACACCGCTGGTGGCGGATTGGGTCATGTGCAGGCGTTCGGCAGCGCGGGTGATGTTCTGCTCTTCGAGCAACACATCGAGCGCGACCAGCAGGTTCAGATCCAGATGGTTGAAACGCATGGGCAGGTCCGTTTTTGTATTTATTTTCGCAATACATTCGAACGAATCCATCGACACGTCAACCTTCGTTGCAGGTATCGCGTTTGCCGATAGGTCGCATCCCGACTCGCGATTAGTCAGCTGTCAGCCCTTGCGCCAATCTTCGCCGCAGTCGGCCCTGCAGCCGACACCACCACCGGTTTCCAGTCAGGCCCGGCGCGCTGCAAGGCGCCCATGGCGACAGTCACCGGATCATAATTTCAATGGAGTGGTAAGCCATGAACATCATTGGCCTTGATGCCCTGATTTTTGGCGTCGATGACATTCAAGCCTGCACCGATTGCCTGCGCGACTACGGCCTTGCGCCGGTCGGCGTTGACAGCAACGGCGGGCGTTTCGAAGCGCTGGATGGCACCGCGGTGATTATCCGTCGAGCCGACGATCCTGATTTGCCGGCGGCGATCGGCCCGGCGCCGTCGATTCGCGAGACGGTCTACGGGGTCGCTGCGATCAGCGATCTGGATGCCATCGAAGATGAGCTGGCCCGTGATCGTAGCGTCCGTCGTGATCAGCACGGCGTGCTGCACAGCGTTGACGACATGGGTTTCGCCATCGCTTTTCAGGTCAGCGTACGCAAGCCTTACAGCGCGCCGGATGACCTGACCAACGCCGCCGGCCATGCGCCACAGCGGCCGTTTAACCAGCCGGGCATTACCCTCGATATGGGCGCTGTCCCGCGCACTTTGTCGCACGTGGTGTATTTCGTGCCCGACGCAGCGAAAGCAGAAGCGTTCTACGCCGAGCGTCTGGGTTTTCGCACCACCGACACCTTCATTGGCGCCGGGCCGTTCATGCGCCCGGCAGGCTCTGATGATCACCATTGCCTGTTCATGATCCAGACCCCACCGCACATGAAGGGCTGCGAACACTTCACCTTCCACATGGGCAGTGGCACCGAAGTACTGCTGGCCGGGACGCGTTTCGAGCAAAAAGGCTGGACCAGTTTCTGGGGCCCGGGCCGTCACCTGTTTGGCTCCAACTGGTTCTGGTACTTCAACAGTCCGCTGGGCTGCCACATTGAATACGACGCCGACATGGACAAGCACGATGACGCCTGGGAGGCCCGTCGCGCGCCGCTGTCGGCGGATAACTCGCAGCTGTTCCTGTTCAGCGCCAAAGAAAAATGGGCTCCCGGTGGCCCGCCGCCGAAACTCGGTTGAAGCCGGCGCTGATCATGAGCGCTATTGCGCGGCCATTGTGTCGGCTGGACGAACTGGAGGAGGGCCGGGCGCGCGGATTCGATCCGTTGGCGCAGGGACGCGACAGCGTGTTTGCCCTGCGTCACGACAATCAGGTGCGGGTCTATCGCAACCGTTGTCCGCATCTGGACGTGCGCCTGGAGTATCGCAAGGACCGCTTCCTGTCCGCCGATGGCCAACTGATCGTCTGCTACGCCCACGGCGCGCAATTTCTGCCGGCGACGGGCGAGTGCATCTACGGCCCGTGCCTGGGCCAGAGGCTGGAGGCGCTGCCGTTCTGCGAGAAGGATGGCTGGCTGCTGTTACGAATGCCTGAAGAGTTGCCGCAGCCGGGATAAATCGAGGTATCGCGTACGGCGATACATCGCATCCTTACTCGCGATTAGTCAAATCCCTGCTTTGCCGGGAAGCTTCATCCAACGATGCCGTGCCCGACGCAGCATCGATCACAAGAATAAAAAGAGAGAACACCATGAGTGCAGTGAACAACGTTCTGATCGTGGGCGGTGGTATCGGCGGCTTGTGTGCGGCCATCGCCTTGCGGCGTAAAGGTATCGAGGTCGATCTGATCGAGCTCAAGTCCGAATGGACAGTCTATGGCGTCGGGATTATTCAGCAGAGCAACGTCGTCCGCGAAATGGCCAAACTGGGCGTTCTCGACGGTTATCTCGATGCCGCTTATGCCTTCGAAGACGTCGCTATCTACGGCCCGGGCGGGCAACAACTGGCGCGCATTCCGGGTCAGCGACTGGCCGGTCCGCAGTACCCCGCCAACGTCGGGATTTCCCGTTTGGCTTTGCACAAAGTCCTCAGCGAAACCGCTCTGCAACTCGGCGCCAACGTGCGTTTGGGCCTGAGTGTGGAAGCGCTGGACGACAACGGCACAGAGGTCGATGTGTTGTTTACCGACGGCAATCGCGGCCACTACGACCTGGTGGTCGGTGCCGACGGACTGTTCTCGAAAGTGCGCAGCCTGGTCTTCGGCGATGCCTACACCCCGCGTTTCACTGGTCAGTCGGTGTGGCGCTACAACTTTCCCCGCGCGCCACAAATCGATCATCTGGCCAACTATCAAAGCGCTGACGGCAACGCCGGGCTGGTGCCGCTGGCGGGCAACCTGATGTACCTGTTTCTGACCTCCCACGAACCGTCCAATCCGTGGATGGAACCTGCCGATCTGGCCGCGCAGATGCGCCAGCGCCTGCAAGGCTTTACCGGGCTGATCGGCGAGCTGCGCGAGCAAATCACTGACAACAGCCAGGTCGTCTACAAGCCGATGGAAGTGGTGTTCGTCGATGAGCCGTGGCATCGCGGACGCGTCCTGCTGATCGGCGATGCGGCCCATGCGACCACGCCGCACCTCGGTCAAGGCGCCGGCATGGCCATCGAAGACGCGATTGTGCTCAGCGAAGAGCTCACTCGCGAGCAGTCGGCCACTGCCAGCGTCGAACAGCAGCTGCAGCGCTTCATGGCGCGGCGTTTCGAGCGTTGCAAATACATCAGCGAAAGCTCGGTGCTGGCCGGCGACAAGGAGATGCAGCACGACCGCGCCTTCGATCGCATTGGCCTGGTCAAGCAAATGCTCGCGCGTACAGCCGAGCCGATCTAAGCCCCACCTGCGACGCATCCACAGCAGTTACCACTATAAAAACAAGAGGTTAACGCGATGGTTAGTTCTACGACTGCGGCGCTCGCGCGTCGCCCGGTCTGCTCGTCTGCACCCTTTGGTTTGAGCGTCGCTGCGCTGCTGGTGCTGTGCAGCCAGGCCGCTCAGGCTTTCGACATCGATACTGGCAACCCGGATTTCAAGTTGCGCTGGGACAACACGGTCAAGTACAGCGCTGCCTGGCGCACGCAGAACCCGAGCAGCAAGTTGACCGAAGGTCAGGTGGCGCTCAACCAGGACGATGGTGATCGCGCGTTCAAAAAAGGCCTGATCTCCAATCGCACCGACATCCTCTCGGAGCTGGATCTATCGTTTCAGGACTTCGGCGCACGTTTGAGCGCTGCAGCGTGGTACGACAGCGAGTACCAGGGCAACAACGACAATAACGATCCGTCCCGCGCCAACGCACGTTCCGTGGGCTACGACGAGTTCACCGATGACACCCGTCATTTGCACGGTGGTGACGGCGAAATCCTCGACGCGTTCGTCTACTGGAACGGTGAACTGGCCGACCGTGCAACGTCGGTGCGCGCCGGCCGTCATGGCCTGATCTGGGGCGAGAGCCTGTTCTTCGGCGCCAACGGCATTGCCGGTGGCATGGCCCCGGTTGACGTGGTCAAGGCGCAGTCGGTGCCGAACACGCAGTTCAAGGAAATCACCCGTCCGGTCAATCAACTGTCTGGCACGTTCCAACTGACTGACGACGTATCGCTTGGTGCCTACTACCAACTCGAATGGGAAGAAACACGTCTGCCCGCCGCTGGCAGCTATTTCTCCACCAGCGACACCATTGGCGAAGGCAATGAGCGTTTGATCGTCGGGGCACCGTTTCCGGCATTCCTCGGCGGCAACCCGGCCAGTCCCGCCGCGTTTTTCCACGGTAACGATAAGGAAGCGCGCAGTTCGGGGCAGGGCGGTCTGCAACTGAAATACAGCGCTGAGACCGTCGAGTACGGCCTCTACGCCATCCAGTATCACGACAAGACGCCGAAGCTGTATCTGAAACCGTCGACGGCGGCGCCGAACTTCAGCACCGGACAGATCGGCGAATACTACTGGGTTTACCCCGAAGACATTCGCGCGCTGGGCGCGAGTTTTTCCACCACCGTGGACGAGTACAGCTTCGCCGGTGAAGCATCGATGCGCTGGAACATGCCGCTGGTTTCGAACGGTCAGACCGTGCTGCCCGGCGTCATTGCCGACAACGATGATGACGCGCTGTACGCCGTGGGTCGCACCGCTCACGTCAACTTGAACGTGTTGGCATCGTTTGGCCCCAACTTCCTCGCCCGCGAGTCCGGACTGGTCGGCGAAGTGGCGTGGAACCGCTTGCTCAGCGTCACCAAAAATCGCGCCGCGCTGGACCCGAACGCCACCGATGATGGCCTCGGTTTCAAAGTCGTCTACACGCCGACGTACCGCCAGTTCTTCTCCGGCATCGATATCAGCATTCCCGTTGGCGTGAGTTATTTCCCGCTGGGCAAATCAGCGGTGGTCAGTTCGTTCGGCCCGGACAACGGTGGCGACATCAACATCGGCATCACCGCCACTTACCTCGATCGCGTCACGGCCGGCCTGACCTACACGCATTACTACGGCGCCGAGGACACCAACCTCAACGGCCTCAGCCAGTTCAATTACAAGCAATCGCTGAAGGATCGGGATTACCTCGCCTTCTCCGTCAAGACCACGTTTTAAGAGGACTTGCGCATGACTTCTCACCACCACAATCGCTTCCCACGCCTTACGGCCCTGTGCTTTGCCTTGCTCGGAACGCTGACCGTCCTGAGTCAGGTTGCAACGGCGGCCACCGCAGAAGAGGCGGCCAAACTATCGAGCAGTCTCACGCCAATGGGTGCCGAGCGCGCAGGCAACGCCGACGGCAGCATTCCGGCCTGGCAGGGCGGTTACACCAAGGTCGACCCCGCGTACAAACCGGGCGGCAAACGTAGCGATCCGTTTGCGGCTGACAAGCCGCTGTTCAGCATCACCTCGAAAAACCTGGCGCAATACGCCGCCAAGCTCAGCGATGGCACGAAGGAAATGTTCAAGCGTTTTCCCGACACCTATCGCATCGATGTCTATCCGACCCGTCGCACCGCCGCCGCACCGCAATGGGTGTATGACAACACCCTGAAAAATGCGACACGCGCCAAGCTGGTCGACAGCAGCGCGGGACCTGTGCCCGAAGGTGCGTTTGGCGGTATTCCATTCCCGATTCCGCATAACGGCGCCGAAGCCATGTGGAACCACATCCTCAACTGGCGCGGCACGTCACTGGCCATGCACTTTCGCCATTACCTGATGACCGCAGACGGCAAACAGGTGATGACCACCGACGGCCAGGCGATCCAGGACATGCCGTATTACTACCAGGACGGCACGCCGGAAAGCTTCGCCGGTGATTACTGGCTGTTCCGCCTGCTTAACGTCGGCCCGCCGTTGCGTGCCGGTGAGCAAATCATGGGGCGCACCAATATCAACGGCGACAAGTCCCAGGCCCACGTCTATCTGACCGGCCAGCGCCGCGTGCGCAAGTTGCCGAATGCCTGCTGCGACACACCGACGCCGGCCACCGCCGGGGTGATGTCGTTCGATGAGTTGAGCGTGTTCCAGGGGCGCATCGATCGCTTCGACTGGAAGCTGGTCGGCAAGCAGGAAATGTATATCCCCTACAACACCAACAAGGTCCTGACGGCCGGCAAACCGGAAGACCTGTTTCTGGCCCATCACATGAATCCCGATTACGTGCGCTGGGAGTTGCACCGCGTGTGGGTGGTAGACGCCGAACTCGCGCCGGGCAAGCGTCACCAACTGCCGAAGGGCCGCTACTACCTCGACGAAGACACCTGGCAAGCCATGCTCGGTGATCGCTGGGACGCCAACGGCCAACTCGCCAAAACCTTGTGGTCGCTACCGGCCGTGCTGCCGGATCTGCCAGCGCAGGCGCAGCTGTCTTCGGGTTTCTACGACCTGACCTCCGGCGCCTGGTTTATCCAGAACGTCTACACCGGTCTGCCTGAGCAATACGGTGTGGTCGATCGCTACAAGGCATCTGAATTCTCGCCAGCGGCGATGGCGGGTGCCGGGGTTCGTTGAATCGGGCCGGATCGCGACAGGTGTGGCGATCCGGTTTCACAGGTGGTTTCGAGGTCGGTATGAACAGAATCTGTCAGGTGCTCGGGCGGTTGTTAGCGTTACTGGCGCTGTCTTGTGTATTACCCGTGAGCCAGGCTCAGGCTGCTGTTGTCGGTGATGTATTGCACACCCCGGCGATGCGCGCGCCGCAGGCCCGGCAAGCCGTCCTGCTTGATCTGGCGCGGGCAGGTGCGCGGTTGGTGGCGGTCGGCGAACGCGGCATCGTCTTGCTCTCCGATGACAACGGTATCAATTGGCGGCAGGCGCAGGTGCCGGTGTCCGTCAGCCTTACGGCGGTGCAATTTGTCGATGCGAACACGGGCTGGGCGGTCGGCCATGCCGGTGCGGTGCTGGTCTCCCATGACGGCGGCGAAAACTGGGCGTTGCAGCTTGACGGCAACCGCGCTGCGCAACTGGAATTGCACGCCGCACGCGAGCAACTGCCGACAGCCACTGACCCCGATGCAGCGGCGGCACGCGTGCAAACCGCCGAACGGATGGTCAGCGAAGGCGCGGACAAACCGTTTCTGAGTCTCAAGTTCACCGATGCGCGTCACGGCCTGATCGTCGGCGCCTACGGCCTCGCGTTTACCACCGAGGACGGCGGCGTGAGCTGGCAGTCGCTGATGGGCCATATCGACAATCCGATGGGCGCGCATCTGTATGCCATCGCGCAACAAGGCGAGCGTTGGTTCATCGCTGGCGAGCAAGGTTATGTGGCGCGTTCCGAGGACGGCGGACGATCCTTCGTCGCGCTCGACAGCCCGTACAGCGGCAGCTTTTTCGCCCTGCAAGTACGCGATGACGGCACGCTGCTGGCGGCAGGCCTGAAAGGCAACGCGTTCATTTCCACCGACGGCGGCAACAGCTTCGTGCCCGCGCCCGTACCGATGCCGGTGTCCTTCAGTGAAGCGATCCGCACCGCTGACGGCCAGCTGTTGTTGGTCAATCAGGCGGGCGCAATGTTTCGCACCACGGGCGACGCACCAACCCTGCAGCCTTTCGGCAAACCGCTGGGCAAACCGATTTCCAGTGTCGTGCAGGCCGCCGATGGCAGCCTGGTGCTGGCCGGTTTCACCGGGGTGACGCGCCTGGCGTCGCCCACTGCTACAGCTTCGGAGTGAGGTTATGAAACCATTCGACAACGCCACGGCCAGCCTGGCGAGTTTCGACCCGCGCTCCGGCTCGGTCGTGGAACGCACTTTGTTCAATCACCGGTTGTGGGTGTTGCTGGTGTGCCTGGTGACCACGCTTTTCCTGGGCTATCAGGCCACGCGCGTCGAGCTGAACGCCAGTTTCGAAAAGATGATTCCCACGCAACAACCTTACATCGCCAATTATCTGCAACATCAAAAGCAGCTCAGCGGTCTGGGCAACTCCTTGCGCATCGTCGTCGCCAATCGCCAGGGCGATATCTACGACGCTGAGTATCTGAAAACCCTACAGGCCTTGAGCGACAAGCTGTACCTGCTGCCCGGCGTCGACCGTGCCTACATGAAGTCGCTGTGGACGCCGGCAACGCGTTGGGTCGCAGTGACTGAAGACGGACTGGATGGCGGCCCGGTGATCCCGGACGATTACGCCGGCACCCCGGCCAGTCTCGAGGCCTTGCGCCGCAACGTGCAGCGCTCCAACGAGCTCGGCCAACTGGTCGCGTTCGATCAAACCTCGAGCATCATTTACGTGCCGTTACTGGCGACGACCGCTGACGGCCAAGCGCTGAATTACTCGGTGCTGTCGGAGCAACTGGAAGCGTTGCGCAGCGAGTACCAGAACGACAGGATCGACATTCACATCACCGGTTTCGCGAAAAAGGTCGGCGACCTGATTGCCGGGCTCAAGCAGATCCTGTTGTTCTTCGCCGTCGCGATCCTGATCACCACCGCCGTGCTGTTCTGGTACACGCGCTGCCTGCGCAGCACGTTGCTCGTGGTGTTCTGTTCGCTGGTGGCGGTGGTCTGGCAACTGGGTCTGTTGCCGTTGCTCGACTATCAACTGGATCCGTATTCGGTGCTGGTGCCGTTTCTGGTGTTCGCCATCGGCATGAGCCATGGCGCGCAGAAGATGAACGGCATCATGCAGGACATCGGTCGCGGCATGCACCGGGTCGTTGCCGCACGCTTCACCTTCCGCCGACTGTTTCTCGCCGGGCTGACGGCATTGCTCTGCGACGCAGTGGGTTTTGCCGTGCTGATGCTGATCAAGATCCAGGTGATTCAGGATCTGGCGGTGATCGCCAGTATCGGTGTGGCGGTGCTGATTTTCACCAATCTGATTCTGCTGCCGGTGTTGCTGTCCTATGTCGGCGTAACGCCACGAGCGGCGCAATTGAGTCTGAAGAGCGAGCAGAACGATCAGGCCGGCGCGCGGCGTCATGGCTTCTGGCGTTTTCTCGATCTGTTTACCCGACGTCGCTGGGCCAGCCTGTGCATTGCCATCAGCCTGGCGCTGGCAGCATTGGGCTTTGTGGTCAGCCTGCAATTGAAGATCGGTGATCTGGATGCCGGCGCACCGGAGCTGCGGGCCGACTCACGCTACAACCAGGACGATGCGTTTCTGACCCGGCATTACGGCGCCAGCAGTGATTTGTTCGCAGTGATGGTCAAGACCCCGGCCGGACAATGTGCGCGTTACGACATCCTCGCCAAAGTCGATGCGCTGGACTGGCAACTGCGTGCGCTGCCGGGGGTGGATTCGATCAATTCGCTGGCCTTGCTCAACCGGCGCATGCTGGTCGGCCTCAGCGAAGGCAGCGCCAAGTGGTACGAGCTGCAGAACAATCAGGCGATGCTCAACATGATCACCGCCAGTGCGCCACGCGGCTTGTACAACGAGGATTGCAGCCTGCTCACGCTGTACGCCTACCTCACTGACCACAAGGCTGAAACGCTGACGCGGCTGGTCGATCACGTTGAGCAATTCGCAGCTGCCAATAACGATAAGGATGTGCAGTTCCTGCTGGCGGCGGGCAATGCCGGCATCGAAGCGGCGACCAATATCGTGGTCAAGCAGGCCAACCGCGAGATGCTCTTCTGGGTTTACGGGGCGGTGATCGTCCTGTGCCTGATCACCTTCCGTTCGTGGCGCGCCACGCTGTGCGCGGTAATTCCGCTGATGGTCACCTCGATTCTCTGCGAAGCATTGATGGTCTGGCTGAACATCGGCGTGAAAGTCGCGACGTTGCCGGTCATCGCGTTGGGTGTCGGCATTGGTGTCGACTATGCGTTGTACGTGATGAGCATCCTGCTCGGTCATCTGCGCCAGGGTGCAAGCCTGTCAGAAGCCTATTACCGCGCGCTGGTGTCCACCGGCAAAGTGGTGATGCTCACCGGCATCACGCTCGCCATTGGCGTGGCCACGTGGATCTTCTCGCCGATCAAATTCCAGGCCGACATGGGCGTGCTGCTGGCGTTCATGTTCGTCTGGAACATGGTCGGCGCGCTCCTGCTATTGCCAGCGCTGGCGTACTTCCTGCTGCCTGCTCGGCGCACGAACACTGACGCAGAAACGCCGGCGGAGGCCATCAATCTGGCCGTGCCGTCGCGAGCCGTAGCGCTAGATGTTCATCAATCGCGTCATCGGGAGACCTGTTATGGCCGTTGAGTCTTCATTGGAAAACAGCGGCCGCCGCGCCGGTTTGGCGCAATCGTTGCTGTTGCTGCTCGGCAGCTGTCTGCCGGTGCTTGGCGCGGTATTGCTCGCACCGGTGTTACCGCGCATGCAGGCCCATTTTGCCGAGGTCGCAGGCAGCATGGTGCTGGTGCCGATCGTGCTGACGTTGCCGGCATTGATGATTGCATTACTGGCACCGTTTGCCGGGGTCATCGCTGATCGGCTCGGGCGCAAACCGCTGTTGTTGGCGAGCATGGCCCTGTACACGCTCTGCGGTGTGCTTCCACTTTGGCTGGATTCGCTGCCGGCGATTGTCGCCAGCCGCGCCGGCATCGGTCTGGCAGAGGCGGGGATCATGACCTGCTGCACCACGCTGATGGGCGACTACTACAGCGGCGCCCGACGTGAGCGCTTGTTCGCCTTGCAAATGGTCGCGACGTCGCTCTCTGCTGCGGTGTTTATCGCCTTGGGTGGCTTTCTCGGCCAGGACGACTGGCGCACGCCGTTTGCCCTGTACGCAGTCGGGCTGATCTTCCTGCCGCTGATGGCGTGGAAACTCTGGGAACCGCAACCCCGCGTGCAACCGGCAGCAACGGTGTCGGTGCCAGTCCAGCGCCTGTTTCCGTGGCGCGCACTGACGCCCCTGTATGCGTTGTCGCTGCTCGCGGGCCTGAGCCTGTTCATCGTGCCGGTGCAGGCCGGCTACTTGCTCAACTTGTTGCACGTGGATGCGCCGCAGCAGATCGGCATGACCATGGGTGCCAATCAACTCGGTGTGCTTGTCGGGGCCTTGAGTTTCCGTTTGTTGAGCGGCTTGCGCAGCCAGCATCTGTTGCTGATTGCCTATGGCCTGGCCGGCATCGGCGGCCTGTTGATGGCCGCTGCCGGCAGCCACGCGCAAGTGGTGGTCGCGGTCCTGGTCAACGGTCTGGGCATCGGCCTGATGTTGCCGACGTTGATCACCTGGATCATGGCGCAAGTCGGTTTTGCTCAGCGTGGGCGAGCGGCGGGGTGCTTCACCGCTGCGATTTTTGCCGGCGAGTTCATCAGCCCGCTGGTGGTGCTCGCCATCACCGCCGGGGCTTCCACGGCGTTGCCGCAAGCGTTGACCATGATCGGTTGGCTGCAACTGGTCGTGGCGCTGTTTTGTCTGTCCGTGCCGAGGCTCGGTGGTCTGTTGATCCGCAGCCATGTCGGCGGTCACGACTCCATCGGCAACGGCCATTGAACGAGGATCTTCCATGCAAGTGCTTCCCCCATTCAAACGCGTGGTCACCGGGCATGATGCCCACGGCCGAGCCGTCGTCGCCAGTCACGGAGCAACTGCCAACGTCTTCGCACTGCAAGCGGTGCCAGGCACGGTGTTTCATGAAATATGGAACAGCAGCGGCAGTCCGGCACTGCTCGACAATGCCGATGATCCAACCAGCAAACCTTTACAACTGAGCCCCGGCCCGCTGGGCAGTGTGATTCGTGTCGTCGACATTCCGCCAGACAGCGTGCAGAACCAGGTCAGTGATGCCGCTGCTGCGGCCGCATTTGCCGAGATTGGCCAGGCGCATGCCGGCACCGCTCAGGCGAACTCGCGGCACAAACTGATGCATCGCACCGAAACTCTCGATTACGGCATCGTCACCGAAGGCGAAGTCTGGCTGGTGCTCGACGAGACAGAAGTCCACCTCAAACGCGGCGACGTGGTGGTTCAACGCGGCACCAATCACGCGTGGAGCAACCGCACCGAGGCCATGGCACGCATTGTCTTTATCCTGCTGGACGGGCGTTTCGCCGCTGAACTGCAAAACCGCCCGGGAGAAAAATCATGAAGCTCGCAACCCTAAAGAACGGCAACCGTGACGGCCAATTGGTGGTGGTTTCGCGTGACATGGCCCGGGCGCTGGACGCCCGTTCGGTAGCGCCGACCTTGCAACAAGCCATCGAAAACTGGGCTGAAGCCGAGCCGCGTTTGCAGGCCCTGGCGCGTGAGCTTGAAAACCACGATTGCCGCGAGGCCTTTGCCTTCGACCCCGCGCAGGCGATGGCACCGTTGCCGCGTGCTTATCAATGGTGCGACGGTTCGGCGTTTCTCAGTCACGGCGCATTGATGCAGAAAGCGTTCAATCTCGAGCCGATCGAAGGCGCTGACCGCACGCCGTTGATGTATCAGGGCGCCGGTGATGACTTCATCGGCGCACACGATGACATCGAACTGCCGAGCGAAAGCCAGGGCATCGATTTCGAAGGCGAATTTGTCGTGCTGGTCGATGATGTGCCGATGGGCTGTTCGGCCGAGAGCGCGTTGCAGCACATCAAACTGATCCTGCAGATCAACGATGTCAGCCTGCGGGCACTGGCTCCGCGTGAAATGCGCACCGGTTTTGGATTTCTGCAAGCCAAACCGTCCTCCAGTTTTGCCCCGTTGGCGATTACCCCGGATGAACTCGGCGAAGCCTGGCGAGACGGTCGCGTCAATCTGCCCCTGCAAGTGCACTGGAACGGCGAGTGGTTTGGCCAGCCGCACGGCGCACAGATGAACTTTCATTTTGGCCAACTGATCGCTCACGGGGCCCTGACCCGTCGCCTGCGCGCCGGCACGCTGATCGGTTCCGGCACGGTGTCGAACGCCGAGCGCAACGTCGGCTCGGCGTGCATCGCCGAACGTCGGGCCATTGAGATGATCGAGCAGGGCGCACCGGTGACAGGCTTTATGCGTTTCGGCGATCGCGTGCGCATGGACGTCACCGGCAGCGATGGTCAGTCACTGTTTGGTGCGATCGATCAACGCGTCGTCAAAGCCCACGGCTAAGGAACGCCCATGCGTGTACTGATTACCGGAGCCAATGGCTTTGTCGGTCGCGAACTGCTGCGTTGTCTGCTCGCGCGCGGCAGTTTGCGCGGGCAAGTCATTCGTTCGTTGCTGGTACTGGACACCGACGTCCAAGGCCTGCCAGACGATCCGCGCCTGCGTCGGCACAGCGGCAGCGTGACGGATGCGGCGTTGATGCGCCGTGTCTTGGCCGATGGCATTGATGTGGTGTTTCACCTGGTCAGCATTCCCGGCGGAGCGGCGGAGGCGCATTACGAATCGGGTTATCAGGTCAACCTGCTGGCCAGCCTCGAACTGCTCGATCAACTGCGCAACAAGGCACGTCCACCGGTGCTGGTGTATGCCAGCAGCGTTGCGGTGTATGGCGCTGATCTGCCGGCGAAGATGAACGAGCAGACTGAACTGCACCCGCAATTGTCGTACGGCACACACAAGATGATGGTCGAGCGTGCGCTGATCGATCTGGGTCGGCGCGCTGAAGTCGATGGACGCGCGGTGCGCCTGCCGGGGATTGTCGCGCGCCCGCGTGAACCCAACGGTTTGCGCTCGGCCTTCATGAGCGACTTGATGCGTGCTTTTGCCGAGGGCGCAGACTATTGCTGCCCGGTGTCGCCGCAAGCGACGGCGTGGTGGATGTCGGCGCGCTGTTGCGTGAACAACCTGATCCACGCCGCCGAGCTGGATGACGCCGCCGCGCAACAGCGGGTCTGGCAACTGCCGGTGCTGCATTTGTCCATCGCCCAGGTCATCGATGCACTGGCGGTAACTTACGGCGAGCAACGCCGTGCGTTGATCAGTTTCGCCGCTGACCTTGACCTCGAAACCCTGTTCGGGCGCATGCCGCCCCTGAAAACCCCGCAGGCCCGCGCTGCTGGCTTCAGCCATGACGGCAACGTCGCCACACTTATTCGCAACGCCCTCAATCCAGTCCCTTATCGGCCTCTGCCGTTGAACGGAGATACGCCTCATGTCACAGCCCATCCAGCGTAAACGTCGTCTGGTCGACCTTTCGGTGACCCTCGATAACAACCCGTATACAGACCCGCCGCCGCTGTTGCCGAAAATCGATTACATGGACCACCAGCAAGGCTGGCCGGAAATGGCCGCGATGTTCCCGGGGTTGCAGCTTGAACAGATGCCCGGCAATGAATCGTGGGCCGCCGAGCGTTTGCAGATCACCACCCACAGTGGCACCCACATGGACGCCCCGTGGCATTACGCCTCGACCACTGATGGCGGCGAGCCGGCGTTTGGCATTGATGAGTTGCCGCTGGACTGGTGCTTGCAGCCGGGGGTCAAACTGGATTTTCGCCATTTGCCCGACGGTCACGTGGTGACGGCTGAAGAGGTCGAAGCGGAACTGGCGCGTATCGAGCACACGTTGCAACCGCTCGATATCGTGCTGGTCAACACCCGCGCCGGGGCACTGTTTGGCCAGCCGGGTTATCTCGATGCCGGCATCGGCATGGGGCGCGAAGCGACGATGTACTTGCTGGAACGCGGCGTGCGCGTGGTCGGCACGGATGCCTGGAGCTGGGACGCGCCGTTCAAATACACCCGTGAGCGTTTTGCCGCCAGCGGCGATGCCTCGATCATCTGGGAAGGGCACAAGGCCGGGCGCGATATCGGCTACGGGCAAATGGAAAAACTGGCCAACCTCGAATCCCTGCCAGCGATCGGCTTCACGGTGTCGTGTTTTCCTTACAAGATCCGTCATGCGTCAGCAGGTTTTGTGCGTGCGGTGGCTATTTTCGAAGAGTGAGTTCCGGACACTCCTTCAACAACAATAAGAGAAAAACGATGGCTCTATCGCGATTACCGCTGACGGCACTTTTTTGCGCCCTGGCAATGGGCGGCGGCGTGGCCATGTCGGCCAGCCAACCGAATATTCTGCTGATTGTGGCGGACGATCTCGGCTACTCGGATCTGGGCAGTTATGGCGGCGAGATTCACACCCCCAGGCTGGATGAACTGGCTCAACAGGGCGTGCAATTCACCAGCATGTACGCGGCGCCGACCTGTTCCATCACTCGATCGATGTTGCTGTCCGGCACTGACAATCACTTGGTCGGACTGGGCTCCATGGCCGAAGCATTGCAACCGTTTCAACAGGGTAAACCGGGGTATGAGGGGTACCTGAATAGCCGGGCCTATTCGGTTGCCGAAACCTGGACAAATACCGCGGCCGTTTCGATCAAGGCTACGACACCGTGCGCTCATCGCGCATTGATCGGCTGAAAAAGCTCGGCCTGGTGGACAAAGACTTTCAGCCAGCGCAACCGTTGCCCGTTAACCCACGGCTGCCCGGTTGGCAGCAACTTACGGCTGAGCAGCAGAAAGTCGAAGCGCGGAAAATGGAAATCTACGCGGCAATGGTCGACAACCTCGATCACAACATTGGCCGGGTTATCGACTACCTGCGCCAAAGCGGCCAGTACGACAACACGATGATCGTGTTCATGTCCGACAACGGCGCGGCGGCGGAAAACCATGCGCAGTTCTATCCGCCCGGCGTGAACACCGATAACAGCCTGGCCAATCTGGGCCAGCGCGGCTCGCAGATCGACTATGGATTGCGCTGGGCGGAAGTCAGTGCGGCGCCTTTTCACTTGTTCAAGGGCACCACGGCCGAAGGCGGAATCAGTGTGCCGGCGATCATTCAACTGCCCAAGACACTGCGTCGTCAGGGCGTAGAAAGGGGCGTGGCGCGGGTGGATGATCTGGCGCCGACGTTCCTTGATTTGGCGGGCATCGCCTTGCCGAGCGAAGCGGACAAACACCCGATTACCGGCCGATCCATCCTGCCCATGCTCGAAGGCAAGAGCAGCCCTCACGACGCTGAAAGTCTGGCCGGAGAGTTGTTCGGTAATGCTTATTATCGTGAGGGCAATCTCAAATTGTTGGGCATGCGCCCGCAAACGGGGTTCGGCGACCATGCGCAGCCGCCGCAATGGCAGTTGTTTGATGTTGCGCAGGACCGTGGTGAAACCCATGACCTGGCGGCCGCTCAACCGCAGACGGTCGAACGGCTCAAAGTCGCATGGCTCAAGTATGCCGAGCGGGTCGGCGTAGCATTTCCGCCGCGCTAGCACGGCAGAGGCTTTGCACACAGTGGACGGCGTTTACCGCCGCCACTGTTTTGCGGCCATCAAACCGTCGGATTGCGCAGTCGCTCGATGATTCTGCGGGCACGATTGGCTCCGACATCGACATGAATATCAATCATCGGGCGCGTACCGAACCGGCACATGTTCTGGTACTGCGCTTCGATCACCACTTTGTCTTCGTCGAACGTCAATCGCGTCTGATGCAGAACTTTGGCTGTGACGGCCTCGGGATCATGTTCAGGGTTTGTAGCCATGGTCCAAAAGTAGTGGCTTGAAGTGTCTGTTTCCGGCGTTACGCCGTGAAAGCCGCGCATATGAAACCCACCTCGATCCGGGTTGTTCAAATCGTCCGTGCCCGCGTCTATCGCGCCGGTCCAGATGCGCAGGTGATTGAAGTGAAATTCGATCTCCTGCCAGCGGTCGATGTTGCCTTTGAACGGGTAGGCCGCAGTGTAGGTCGGCGGCGGAACGGAATCGGGCATGTGGCGAACCACGCGAACCATTGAGTCATCACCATCGACGTTCATCTTCGCGTTCATATGAATGCTGGCGTTGCCGCCAATGGTGTGCAGATGAACATAGCCCAGGTGACTGAGATCCATGAGGTTGTCGTGGATGAGTTGATAGGGCGCGTCGTAGTGATAGACATCACCGTCGAACAGGTATTTACCGCTGCTGTGCACGTCGTAGACCGGTGGTGCGAATGTCGGCTCGGGATGCTCGGCGCTGCCGAACCAGATCCAGATGATCTGATCCTGCTCCCGGACAGGGTAGGCAGGCACTTTGGCTTTGCTCGGGATCTTGTCCTGGCCGGGAATTTCAATGCATTTACCGCCTTCATCAAATAGCAGACCGTGGTAACCGCAGCGCAATCCGCGTGCTTCCACCGTGCCGCCGGACAGCGGCAGTGCGCGATGGCAGCAGCGGTCTTCAAGCGCGGCGACCTGGTTATCTGCCGTGCGGAAAAGCACCACGGGTTTATTCAGTAACGTGCGGCCAAGGGGCTGGTCTTTCAGCTCGCGGCTCAAGGCCGCGACATACCATTGATTGAGGGGGAAGCTCGGCGCAGTGGCCGGGGCAATTTCATGGGCGAGGAGGTGGGCAGCGGTAGTCATGATGTTCTCCGGCGAGCGGTCGAGGCTCGGTTCAGGTCAAAGATCCAATACCAGTCGGGGCGATTTGGCACGTGAGCAGCACGGGGTGAAACGGTCATTGGCAGCGTGTTCTGCAGCCGTCATGAACTGGTCACGGTGATCGCCAATGCCTTCGAGCAAACCCGTGACACAGGTGCCGCAGATGCCTTGCTCGCACGATGACTCGATGGCGATCCCGGCCTCATCGAGCACTTCGAAAACAGTGCGATCGGCGGGGATGTAAAAAATCTGCCCTGTGCTCGCCAGCTGAACTTCGAAGGGCAAATCAGCGCTTGCATCGACAGGTGCGGCGGCGAAGAACTCTCTGTGCACACGATCTTCGGGCCAGCCAGCGGCCTGCGCGGTGTCGAGGATGAAATTCATGAAGCCGGCCGGGCCACATACGTAGAGGTGAGTCGCGGTGTCTGGCGCGGCGAGGAGGGCGGTTGCATCGAGCTTCTGTTCGGGCGATCCGCTGTCGTCATGCAAGTGCACGTGGTTGGCGAACGGCGCTTGCTCGAGCAATCGGATAAACGCGGCGCGTTCGCTGGATCGAAAGCTGTAATGCAGCTCGAAATCCGCGCCTTGATGATTAAGCTCATGGGCCATTGCCAGCATCGGCGTAATGCCAATACCGCCGCCAAACAGCAGGTGGCGCTTGGCTGAATCAGCGAGTGGAAAGAGGTTGCGGGGGGCGCTGATGCTGAGTGTCTGGCCTTGGCTGATGGTGTCGTGCATCGCAGTGGAACCACCGCGGGAGGCGGGATCCTTCAGCACACTGATTACGTAGCGATGATGTTCTTTTGAGTCATTGCACAGCGAGTATTGCCGGGTGAGGCCGCCGGCAATGTGGATGTCGATGTGAGCACCGGCATTGAACGGTGGTAACGGCCGGCCGTCTGCTGCGCACAGCTCAAAACTGCAAATACCCTCGGCCTCGACGACCTTGCGGGTGACGTTGACTTGAAGCATGACTTCTCCCTCCACATTGAAGTGGCTGCTGAAAACGAAAGGGGGGCTTGCGGGTGACGAATCAGCCAGGCAAGAAGAAGTAGAAAGGGTGGGTAATCATGGGCGCCAAGAAAGGGCACGGGTGGGGAGCGTTCATAAGCAAGACCTGTTAATTATTTTTTTGAGGTTGTGCTACGGCGTATCATGCGGCGCATCGTCCGCAATGACAGGCTGAGTGAATCCTCAGATAATTTAGTTGCGGTGTCAACCAAATTGCAGGATCTTCGATCTACGGTGTTTTCTCGATGGCTACCGATACAAAACTGAACCTGTCGCGTTATGTACCTGGCCTGGTGACATTCCTGGCGAACAAACTCGCCACCGGGGCTTCCCAGTGCTACCGCAAACACTTCGGAATCGGCGTGGTTGAATGGCGGATGCTGTCGATGCTCGCCGTTGAATCCGACATCACCGCCAATCGAATCTGCCAGGCGATCGGTCTCGACAAGAGCGCTGTCAGTCGTTCATTGCAGACACTGGAAGCAGCGGGGCGGATCACCAGTCAGCTGGATCCCAAGGATGCGCGGCGTTACACCGTGCGATTGACGGCCAGCGGCAAAGAACTGCATGACCGCGTGCTCAAAGTTGCACTTGAGCGAGAAGCGCGACTGCTCAGCGGATTGACCCCGGCTGAGGTCGACACGTTGATTGACTTGCTTGGGCGCCTGCATCTGCAAGTGCCTAATGTGAACAGTTACGACCCGAGTGAGGAGTGAGTCGCGGCAGACTAGCGTGAAATCGGCGTTGGGGGCTGCTGCCCGACGCGAGTTGGCGGGCTGCTGATATTTGGTCATTGGATCAGAGGTTGTAGACCGTCCAAAAGGCTGGGAGGCTAGCGTGACATTTACCATAAGGACATGCCGAAATGAGCTCAGGAAAAATCCTCGTCACAGGTGCGGCAGGAAAGATCGGCAATGCTTTTTGGCAAGAGCGCGACGATAAATCAGATTTGCGTTTGGCCGATCTAGACGTAACAGCACTTCCGGACTCGGCACAGCGTTTCACTCTCGATGTCACGGATCAAGCCAGTTGCCTTCGAGCTTGCGAAGGTATCCATACTGTCATCCATCTAGCTGCTGACCCAAATCCAGACGCCGATTTCATGGCCTCACTGCTTCCAGTGAACATTGTGGGCACTTACAACATGCTGTTCGCCGCAAAGGCACAAGGCTGCAAGCGCTTCATATTTGCGAGCAGTGCCCAAGTGATCGAAGGATATCCAACGGATGTTCAGATACAGGAATGCATGGCACCTAAACCAGGCAATCTCTACGGCGTCAGCAAGGCGTTTGGAGAAGCTTTGGCTTCGATGTATGCAAACGATGGACAGATGACAACCATCGCAGTTCGTATTGCCAACGTAGCCAAATTTCAACAAGGGGAGACCCACAGTCCCAGAGACGTCGCGGCCTTCATCAGTTTTAGAGATGTTGTCGCGCTACTCAATAATTGCGTTGAAGCCGAGCTAAAGGGATTCCACGTTATTCATGGGGTCTCAGATAACCGCTATAAGCGCCTCTCTATTGATCAGAGTAGAAAAATTGTCGGATATGCTCCCATTGATGATGGGTTTGAGATTTTGGAAGGAGGCGCTCAATCTGATTGAACGCAAACTTCCTCTGAGAAGGTCACCGTGATGCGCCGGGAAAACGTGCTGGTTTAATGATTGGAAGCGTTGCTCAGTTGCTGAAGCTCAAGTTGCCTGGCAGCACTGGCTTCCAGAGTGGCGCGCTCTTCATCCAGATACCGATAAACACCTTGGAGGTTGGCGATTTTCTGTTTGATGTCGGCCATCTTCTTTTCAATCAGCTTCGCGCCTTCAGCACAATCGATCAGCTTGTTCCGCTGAGCATCCAGAATCTCGCCTATTTCCCCCAGAGAAAATCCCATGCTTTGCGCGCGCTGGATAAAGTCCAGATCCTGCAGAGTTTGCTCGTTGTAAACGCGATAGTTGTTGGTTTGCCGTAGGGGGGAGATCAGGCCGATTTGCTCGTAATAGCGCAACGTATGACGGCTGGCGCCGCTGCGCGCTTCGAGTTCGCCGATTTTCATGGAAACACCGCTTGACTGTAGAGTGGGGTCGATACTTTACGCTTGATTTCTCACCTTCAACAAGGAACAGGGAAATGGGCGTGGAGTGCTTTGTCACAGGCGGGACGGGTTTCGTCGGTCAACATTTAGTGGCGAACCTGAGTGCAAAAGGTCACACCGTTCGGGTGTTGATGCGTCGCCCGGAGCGACTGGCTGCCTTGCGCGAGCAAGTCGATCATTTGGGCGGGTGCGCAACCCGGGTATTCGCCGTCGCTGGCGATCTGGAGCAAGTCAACCTCGGGCTGAGCGTTGCTGACCGAGAAGTGCTGAGGCGCGCCAGCGTCATGTTCCACTTGGGCGCGCACTTCGCATGGGGGCTTTCAGTGGAGCACTCTCGTGCGGTGAACGTAGAAGGGGCAAAGCGCGTGGCGCTGTTGGCGGCTGAGCAAAAAAGCCGTTTAGTGATGATCGGCGGCTACATGCTGAAAAATCATGAACATCTACAACGCATCGGCATTGACCCTCGTTATCCGGAGCGGACGAATTGGCCTGCCGTCTACCGGCGTGTCGGTGGTTACGAGGGAAGCAAGCTGGAGGCGCATTTTGCGACCCTGGAGGTCATGTCAGCCAAGGGCGGGGAGATTACTGTTGTCCACCCTGCGACGGTCTGTGGCCACAGCCGCACGGGGCATATCCTTGACGGTCAGCCGCTGGTGGAGCTGATACGCAACCTTGTGCAGGGCAAGTTGACTGCGGTGCCCGGCACCGCCAGGCACTGGCTGCCACTGGTGACCGTGGATTACCTGGCTGAACTGGTGGCAGTTTGTGCGTTTGATCCTGCCATGGCGGGTCAGGAACTGCTGGCGCTTGATGACCAGACGCCAAACCTGCGAGAGCTCCTGGCACAGGTTGCACAACCGTTGGGATTAAAGTCTCCCAAGCATCACATTTCACTTCGATTACTGAAACTGCTACTGAGTATTCCTCCCGTAGCGAGGTTCTTGAATTCAAAACCCGAAGCCCTGGATTTTATCCAGACCACTCGTTTTAATACGGCGGCGGTTGAGCAATTTGCCAACAGGCACGGAATAGCCAAACCGGATATACGTCAGTCTCTGCAGCACACTGCCATGTTCGTCAACGCGTATTGCATCGCCAAAGGCCAGGCCCTCTGACCGTTGGCGACATGACGGCGAATAGCACTCTATCGGTATTAGTCGGCTGTTCGTGTGCTCAAACTTTGCGCCGTCGATACAGGGCGGCTTTCAATCGAACGACCATTCAGCGACAGGGATCGTCATCCATGCAATCGACTTTCAGGAAAGGCGTCATATTTGCACTCTCCGCTGCGGCACTGAACGCAACGATCGGGGTACTCAGCAAAATACTCATGAGTAATGGTTTCACCTCTACCAGTGTTGCTGTCATCAAGACCGTACTGGGTTGCGTGCTTCTCTCGATTCTGTTGTTTTTCCTCAAGCGCCCGGCGACATCGACCAAATGGACGCAGGCGGCTGTCTGCGCGTTTCTTGGCATCTTTGTGCTGTTCCATTTCGAAACGTCCGCCTATCGACACTACGCTGCGGCAGGTGTTGTGGTGGTGCTGATGGCCAGCGCCTCAATTTCCTCGATCATTCTGGGGCGCATTTTCCTCAAGGACGCGATCACCGCGAACGCTACTGTTGGCGCCACACTGGCTATCGCCGGAATCTCGGTGATCTTCGGCGGCGACTTGCAGCAGGGCTTTACATTGCAAGGTGCTGCGCTCGCCGCCGTGGCCGGTTCCGGCTATGGCGCCTTTTCGGTGGCCATGAAGCATATGGGGGTGTCGGGGGGACTGCACTTCACCCGGCAATTGCTGTTCTTTGGCAGCCTGTACTTGCTGATGCCGGCTGCCGCCGATGGTTTTGTAATAGGCGAGTTGTCGCCGATGGCGATCGCCGCGCTGCTGGCGTTGGCCACGCTGCCGACAATCCTGGGCTTCTTCTGCACGACCAAGGCCATCGAGTATCTCAAGCCATCCCAAGTACAAGCGCTGGAATTGACCGAGCCACTGTTTGCCGCGCTGCTGGCGTTTGTGGCGCTCAATGAAATACCGCGCGAAAGCCTCTATGCGGGAGCGGTGCTGATCATAGTCGGCCTGTGTTTCTCCAATGAACTCATACGCTTGGGCAGCAAAGGTTCCGCCCCTTCGACCGAGTGAGGCTATTCGGATCCTGATTACGTGCGGTCCAAGAAGAATGCGATGAAGAGAAAAGCAAGAAAGGCTGAAGTTCTGGCTGGAAAAACCGGGGCCCAGTCCAAAGCTGACAGTGGTGGGTATGCGGTTGCTTCGATGCTTTTCAATGAAGATCATCAGAACTCGACAAGGAGACGTCCCCCATGACCAAACCAATGCTTCATTTGATGTCAGGCAAGATTGCATCCGGTAAATCGACGTTGGCCAAGGCCTTGGCGTCTGAACGGTCGGCTATTTTGATGAGTGAGGATTATTGGCTCTCAAGGCTTTACCCTGATCAGATCCAATCAGTGGCCGATTACGTGAGGCTTGCGCGTCAGATTCGGGCACTGGTGGGCCCGCTTGTCATCGATGTGCTGAAGGCTGGCGTGACTGTGGTTCTGGATTTCCCGGCCAACACGCCAGAGGATCGGCTGTGGTTACGCGGTCTGGCTGACGCTGCCGAAATTCCCCACTGTTTCCACTACATCGAAGTGGATGATGAGACCTGTCGGGGCAGGCTACATCGGCGCAATGGCCGCGCCGAGCATGAGTTTGCAGCAAGCGACGCTGAGTTTGATTTGATAACGAGCTACTTTCGTGCTCCAGATACGAATGAGGGGATACGGATTGAAATTCACCGATACTGAAGGGCGGTCATATTGCTTGGAGTGAGTTATCTGTAACGTCTGCTTCTGGCGGCGCAGGTGATCGTTGATGAGAGGGGTAACCATGAACAACAGCCGAACTGCACTGGTCACTGGTGCAACCAAAGGGATCGGTTTTGCACTCAGTACTCAGTTGAATCAGGCAGGCTGGAATGTGGTCGGCATCGCCAGGCATCCGGTTGATGATTTTCCCGGGAAGCTGTTGCTCTGTGATTTAAGCGATGCTCAGCAAACGAGGAAAATGCTTGAGAAACTCCTGGAACGGACCTCTATTGATGCCGTCGTCAATAACGCAGGTGTTGCGTCTGCGCAAAGCCTGGAAACGCTTGAACTCGAAACACTCCAAAACGTTTTTGACCTGAATGTCAGAGCCTCGGTACAAATCACCCAGGCTTGCCTGCCGTCTCTGAAGCGATCGTCTGCGGGACGCATCGTGAATGTGTGCAGCCGTGCCATTTTTGGCGCCCGGGACAGAACCGCTTACGCTGCCGCAAAAAGTGCATTGGTGGGGGTCACGCGTACGTGGGCACTTGAGTTGGCGCCCATTGGCATTACGGTCAATGCAGTCGCACCGGGCCCCATAGACACCGAGCTTTTCCGAAAAAACCGTCCCGTGGGAAGTGAGGGTGAGCGTCAGATACTCTCCACCATTCCGATGCAAAGACTGGGCACGCCATCAGAAGTGGCCTCGCTGATTACCTTCCTGCTGAGCGAGGGAGCATCCTTCGTTACCGGCCAGGTGATCAGCGTCGATGGGGGAGGGAGTCTCGGTGGCAAATAGCGATACGAAGAAGATTTCCGGCCTTCGTTCCATCCCGGTTTCAAGTTGTGAGGCCTCATGAATGTAAGCCGCGCCAACGTCGCAGACTTTGTCTACTTTCTCGCCATTGCCCGCCATCAAAGTTTTAATCGCGCAGGCAAAGAGGTGGGCATCAGCGCTTCCGCCTTGAGCCACGTAATGAAGAGGGGGAAACCTGATGGGTAAACGTTTATTAGGAGTGGTGGCATTGGCTGGATTACTGGCAGGACAAGCGCTGGCCGCCGAGGAAAATGGCTTGGTGGTGCGCATCGCGCAACTCGAAATCGATCCTGCACAGGTTGCGGCCTATCAAGCCGCAGTCAAGGAAGAGATAACAGAGTCGACCCGAACAGAGCCGGGCGTCATATCAATCTACGCCGTCGCCGAAGTCGACCGCCCGAACTGGTTTCATTTCTTCGAAATCTACGCCAGCGATTCGGCATACCGAAGCCATATCGAATCGCCGCACTTCAAAAAGTACGCTGCCACTACCAAGTCGATGATTGTGTCAAAGCGCTTGATTGAAACCGCGCCAATCGAGCTAAGCCCCCGGCCTGCGCCGTAACCGGCCAATTCGAAAGTTATTGGCGCGCTGCGCAAGCTGATTTTTTAAATGGAGGAAAGTGATGAAAAATTTGAAGGTGATGGCGATCTGATGAGGTTTTGCATTGAGGGTAGGGCAGCGCTGTCATGATTGCCTGGAGATACCACCGGCGTAGTGAATTTCAAAAGCATTGGCACGAGCATGGACCTTTATTTTTTAGAAATCATGTTTAACTACACTAAATGGTCGTTTAGTCGAGTTAACGTAAAATAGCATCATGTTCGACGGAGAAGAGACCATGATCAAGCGCGAGGCCAAAGTTGGATACATTATTAGAACGCTGGATCTGCAGCCTCACCTCGAAGGTGGCTATTTCCGCAGAACCTATCAAGCCGATCATCGCGACCCACTCGAAACCCCCAGCGGTCCACGGTATCTGATGACCTCGATTTACTATCTGCTGGATCAGCAATCACCGGTGGGCCAGTTTCATTTCAATCGATCCGACATCCTGCATTATTTCCACCTGGGCGACGCCATTGAGTACAGCCTGATTCATGCTGACGGCTCGTTGCAGACATTGGTGATGGGCGCCGACATTCTGGCAGGACAGCTTTTGCAATTACACGTACCGGGTGGAATATGGAAAGCTTCACGGTTGCTCGAAGGCGAAAACGGATTTGGGCTGATCAGCGAAGCCGTTTCGCCAGGATTTGATTTTGCCGATATGGAAATGGGTGATCGGCAGAAACTCACGCAGCAATTCCCACAGCATCGAACGCTGATTGAAAAGCTGACGCGTGATGAGGGTTGAGCGCCGTCGAATTCAAGGAAAAGCTGTGGATCGGATTCAGGGCGATTCTGCAGGTTGCAATCCACTGTGCAACCGGGCTGATCTGGTAACACCTTGTTACGTGTAATGTATATTATGTTAAATCATGTATTAAGCTGCGCGCCCTAGCAGCAACGCCTGTCTCCATTTCGACAAACACCCCAGCACCTTGTAGATCTCATCAACCACCTGCATCTTCGCATCTTCAATCGTTCCCTCGTTACGACATAAAACCCAGTCGTGATCTGCAACCGCGTGCTTAAACATCATCAGCGCGTCGCTGCCTCTTGCTGATACTCCCGAGGCGTACAACCCAACTCCCGTCGAAACACCGTGTGCAGATACTGCGCAGACTTAAACCCACAACTGCGCGCAACGTCAGCAATCACCGAATCGCAACTTGTCAGGCCCTTGGTAGCCGCTGCCAATTTGAAACGCAGAATCTCGTCATGCACGCTACAGCCTCGCTCCGCACGAAAATGCGCTTCAAGTGACGAACGCGACACACCGACATAAGCCGCGACCTGTGCCGTTTTGATGCCCTGGCAAGCATATTGGCGAATAAACAGCAGCGCCTGCATAACGTACGGATTGCCCAATGGTTGGTGCAAACTCGACACCTGCACGTTGACCGCATCCGGCGGGATCAGGATCTGCGTGCCGGTGGATGGCATGCCGTGCAGCATCTGGTGCAGCAATTGCGCGGCGGTTCGGCCCATGGTTTCCGTGCCCTGAATGACTGAGCTCAGCGGCACTCGAGTCAGGCTGCGGGTCAGCGGATCATTGTCGATGCCGATCAATGCCACCTGCTCCGGCACGGCAATGCCGGCGGTCAGGCAGGCTTGCAGCAACTGGCGCGCACGGGCGTCGCTGACGGCGATGATGCCGATGGGTTTGGGCAGGCTGTGCAGCCAGGCGATCAGTTGTTCGACGGCGCTGTCCCAGAGCGGCGCGCTGGTGCCCATGCCGCGATAGATTTCGCCGTGCAGGCCGTCGCGTTTCATCAGTTTGCGAAAGGCTTTTTCCCGCTCCTGTGCCCAACGATTGGCTTGCGCTTCCGGCAGGCTGAAGCAGGCAAAACGCTGCAGTCCCGCCTCGATCAAGTGCGTGTAAGCCAGTGTCATCAGCGCATTGTTATCGGTGGCGACGTAGGGAATCGCTTTCGGATAGGCACGTTTATCCTCGTACGAACCCCCTACCGCTACCACGGGCATCTGGATATCGGCCAGCGCCTCGCCAATCAGCGGATCGTCGAAATCGGCAATGATCCCGTCCCCCTGCCAGCGCTCGATGCCTTTCAAGCGACAGAGAAAATCCTCCTCGAGAAACAGGTCCCAAGAGGCTCGGGTACTGCTCAGGTAGTTGCCGATGCCGCTGATGATGCCACGGTCGTAGATCTTGCTGCCGTTGAACAACAGGGCGATGCGGTGAACAGGCGGTACGGTTTTCATTGTTTTTACGCTTGTCCCGGGCCCCTTTTCACAGAGGCGATTGGCACAGACTAGGCGCCTGGCCGGAGAAGCTCAATACGCAAAATCGCACTCCGTGTTGATGCTTTTCATAATCAGCGGGTACAGGGCCGTTGCTAGTATCGAGACACCGCCAAGAACAACAAGGACAAGGTCCATGCAGTATTTTCCCGATGTCGATGCGATTCGCTACGAAGGCCCGGATAGCGACTCTCCCCTCTCCTTTCGTCACTACGACGCCGACAAACTCATCCTCGGCAAACCCATGCGCGAACACCTGCGCATGGCTGCCTGCTACTGGCACACGTTCGTTTGGCCGGGTTCCGATGTGTTCGGTGCGGGGACGTTCAAGCGCCCTTGGCAACACGCCGGCGACCCGATGGAAATGGCCATCGGCAAAGCGGCAGCCGCTTTCGAATTCTTCTCCAAACTGGGTATCGACTATTACTGCTTCCATGACACCGATGTCGCCCCGGAAGGCAGCTGTCTGAAGGAGTATCGCAACCACTTCGCACAGATGGTTGATCACCTGGAGCAACATCAGGAAGCCAGCGGAATCAAGCTGCTGTGGGGCACCGCCAATTGCTTCAGCAATCCGCGCTTCGCCGCCGGCGCCGCGAGCAACCCCGATCCGGAAGTGTTCGCCTGCGCCGCTGCTCAGGTGTTCAGCGCCATGAACGCGACCCATCGCCTGAAAGGCGCCAACTACGTGTTGTGGGGCGGTCGCGAAGGCTATGAAACCCTGCTCAACACGGACTTGAAACGCGAGCGCGAACAGCTCGGCCGCTTTATGCGCATGGTGGTCGAGCACAAACACAAGATCGGCTTCACCGGTGACCTGCTGATAGAACCGAAACCGCAGGAGCCGACCAAGCACCAATACGATTACGACAGCGCCACCGTGTTCGGCTTTCTTCAGCAGTTCGGGCTGGAGCACGAAATCAAGGTCAACATCGAGGCCAACCACGCGACCCTGGCCGGGCACAGCTTTCATCACGAAATTGCGACGGCCGTTTCCTTGGGGATTTTCGGCAGCATCGACGCCAACCGTGGTGATCCGCAAAACGGCTGGGACACCGACCAATTCCCCAACAGCGTCGAAGAAATGACCCTGGCCACCTATGAGATCCTCAAGGCCGGCGGGTTCAAGAATGGCGGTTTCAACTTCGACTCCAAGGTGCGCCGGCAAAGTCTCGATCAGATTGATTTGTTCCATGGCCATGTCGGCGCCATGGACGTTCTCGCCCTGTCCCTGGAGCGCGCAGCGGCCATGGTGCAGAACGACGAACTGCAACGGCTCAAGGATCAACGCTACGCCGCTTGGAAGCAGCCGTTCGGGCAGGCGGTGATGGCGGGTGACTTCAACCTTGAATCGCTGGCCGAGCACGCGTTCACCAACGAGTTGAACCCGCAAGCCGTCAGCGGCCGCCAGGAAATGCTCGAAAACATTGTTAACCGGTTTATCTATCGCTGATCACACAGAGGGTCTGGAGGCGCATCCACGCGGTGACATTTCTACGACAATTCTGTGCCTGCGGCGCCGGCGGATTCTCTACAGTTTTACCAGCCCGATACTCATCGTCAGGCCGTGTCTTTCCAACAACAATAAAAGGACGCCCCACTATGAAGAACGTAAAACGCACGCTATTGGCCACTGCCCTGGCGCTGCTGTCACTGCCGGTGATGGCTGACGCTGCCCACCCGAAGATCGGTTTTTCCATTGATGACCTGCGTCTGGAACGCTGGTCGCGTGACCGTGACTACTTCGTCGCGGCGGCTGAAAAAATGGACGCCAAGGTCTTCGTACAGTCGGCCGATGCCAACGAGCAGAAGCAGATTTCCCAGATCGAAAACCTGATTTCCCGGGGGGTCGATGTCATCGTCATCGTGCCGTTCAACGCCACGGTGCTGACCAACGCGGTGGCCGAAGCGAAGAAAGCCGGGATCAAGGTTGTGTCCTATGACCGGCTGATTCTCAACGCTGATGTCGACGCCTACATTTCCTTCGATAACGAAAAAGTCGGCGAGATGCAGGCCAGCGGCGTGCTGAATGCCGCGCCCAAGGGCAATTACTTCCTGCTCGGTGGTGCGCCCACCGACAACAACGCCAAGATCCTGCGTGAAGGCCAGATGAAAGTGCTGCAACCGGCCATCGACAAGGGCGATATCAAGATCGTCGGCCAACAGTGGGTGAAGGAATGGAACCCGACCGAAGCGCTGAGCATTGTTGAAAACGCCCTGACCCGCAACGATAACAAAATCGACGGCATCGTCGCCTCCAACGACGCCACGGCCGGTGGCGCGATCCAGGCACTGGCGGCGCAGCAACTGGCCGGCAAGGTGCCGATTTCCGGGCAGGACGCCGACCTTGCTGCAGTCAAGCGAGTGATCGCCGGCACGCAGACCATGACCGTGTACAAACCGCTGAAACTCATCGCCACCGAAGCGGCCAAGCTCTCGGTGCAACTGGCGCGCAACGAAAAACCCGCCTTCAGCTCGCAGTACGACAACGGCAGCAAAAAGGTCGACACCATCTTGCTCACGCCCACCCCGCTGACCAAGGACAACATCGACCTGCTCGAACAGGACGGCTTCTACACCAAGGCGCAAATTGCCGGGAAGTGATCTCCGGTAATGCGAAAAACCCTTGTGGGAGCGAGCTTGCTCGCGAAGACGGCAGCACATTCAGTATCGATGCCAGCTGAACCACCGCTTTCGCGAGAAAGCTCACTCCCACAGGTTTCGTGGTGTGTGAGTCTTTGATATACGAGCCCTGCCCATGTCCGACTATCTGCTGCAAATGAACGGCATTGTCAAAACCTTCGGCGGTGTCAAAGCGCTCAACGGCATCGACATCAAGGTCAGACCCGGCGAGTGCGTTGGCCTGTGCGGCGAGAATGGCGCCGGCAAATCCACGCTGATGAAGATCCTTTCGGCGGTCTACCCCCACGGCACCTGGGACGGTGAAATCCTCTGGGACGGGCAACCGCTCAGGGCGCAATCGATCAGCGAAACGGAAGCTGCCGGCATCGTCATCATTCACCAGGAACTGACGCTGGTGCCCGACCTGTCGGTGGCCGAAAACATTTTCATGGGCCACGAACTGACGCTGCCCGGCGGACGCATGAATTACCCGGCAATGATCCACCGCGCCGAAGCGCTGATGCGCGAATTGAAAGTCCCCGACATGAACGTCTCGCTGCCGGTTTCGCAGTACGGCGGTGGCTATCAGCAACTGGTGGAAATCGCCAAGGCCCTGAACAAAAAAGCCCGCCTGCTGATCCTCGACGAGCCTTCATCAGCCTTGAGCCGTTCGGAAATCGAGGTATTGCTGGACATCATCCGCGATCTCAAAGCCAAAGGCGTTGCCTGCGTCTACATCTCGCACAAGCTCGATGAAGTGGCCGCCGTGTGCGACACCATTTCGGTGATTCGCGACGGCAAACACATCGCCACCACCGCCATGGCCGACATGGATATTGCGCAGATCATCACGCAGATGGTCGGGCGGGAAATGAGCAACCTCTATCCCACCGAACCCCACGACGTTGGCGAGGTCATTTTCGAGGCCCGGCACATCACCTGCTACGACGTCGACAACCCCAAGCGTAAACGGGTCGACGATATTTCCTTTGTGCTCAAACGCGGCGAGATCCTTGGCATCGCTGGGCTGGTCGGCGCGGGCCGTACCGAACTGGTGACCGCGCTGTACGGCGCTTACCCCGGCCGTCATGAGGGCGAAGTCTGGCTCGATGGCCAACCCATCGACACCCGAACGCCGCTCAAGTCCATCCGTGCCGGCCTGTGTTTGGTGCCGGAGGACCGCAAGCGCCAAGGCATCATTCCGGACCTGGGCGTCGGCCAGAACATCACCCTCGCCGTGCTGGACAACTACTCGAAGCTGACCCGCATCGATGCCGAAGCCGAACTGGGCAGCATCGATAAGGAAATCTCGCGCCTGCACCTCAAGACCTCCAGCCCTTTTCTACCGATCACCAGCCTGTCGGGTGGCAATCAACAAAAAGCCGTTCTGGCTAAGATGCTGCTGGCCAAACCCCGGGTGCTGATTCTCGATGAGCCGACCCGAGGCGTGGATGTCGGCGCCAAATACGAAATCTACAAGTTGATGGGTGCGCTGGCCGCCGCCGGCGTGTCGATCATCATGGTCTCGTCGGAGCTGGCCGAAGTGCTCGGCGTGTCCGACCGCGTGCTAGTGATCGGCGAAGGCCAGTTGCGGGGCGACTTCATCAACCATGAACTTACCCAGGAACAGGTGCTCGCCGCTGCCCTCAGCCAGCCTGGCAGCCATAACAATAATGATCGGAAATCCGCGTAAATGAATCAGGTCAAACAACTGTTCACCCGCTACAAAATGCTCGCGCTGGTGTTTGCCGTGGTGCTGATCTGGCTGTTCTTCAGCTGGCAGACCGAGGGCGGATTTCTGACCCCGCGCAACCTTTCCAATCTGCTGCGGCAAATGTCGATTACCGGCATTCTCGCCTGCGGCATGGTGCTGGTAATCATCAGCGGCGAGATCGATTTATCGGTCGGTTCATTGCTCGGCCTGCTCGGCGGCCTCGCGGCGATTCTTGATGTGGTCTACCACATTCCGCTGTTGGCGAACCTGAGTCTGGTCGCCTTGTGTGGCCTGATGATCGGCCTCGCCAACGGCTACATGACGGCTTACCTGCGCATCCCCTCGTTCATCGTCGGCCTGGGCGGCATGCTGGCTTTTCGCGGGATTTTACTGGGGATTACCGGCGGCACAACCATCGCACCGGTATCGCCGGAGCTGGTTTACATTGGCCAGGGTTACTTGCCCCACGCAATCGGCACCGGTCTGGGCATCCTGCTGTTTGCGCTGACCGTGTTCCTGACCTGGAAACAACGGCGTAATCGCGCTCTTCACGGCCTCGCGGCGCATTCGTTGGTGCGTGACGTCATCCGCGTGTTGGTGATCGGAGCTGTGCTCGCCGGTTTCGTGCAGACGCTGAACAGCTACGACGGCATTCCCGTGCCGGTCTTGTTGCTGCTGGTTTTGCTGGGCGTGTTCAGCTACGTCACCAGTCAGACCGTGTTCGGTCGGCGCGTCTATGCCGTGGGCAGCAATATGGAAGCGACGCGCCTGTCCGGGATCAATGTGCAAGCCGTGAAACTGTGGATCTTCGGGATCATGGGCGTGATGTGCGCCCTCGCCGGCGTGGTCAACACTGCGCGCCTCGCCGCCGGTTCGCCCTCGGCCGGCAGCATGGGCGAACTCGACGCCATCGCCGCGTGCTTTATCGGCGGCACCTCCATGCGCGGCGGCTCCGGCACGGTGTACGGCGCCCTCCTCGGCGCGCTGGTCATCACCAGTCTGGACAACGGCATGTCGATGCTCGATGTCGACAGTTACTGGCAGATGATCGTCAAGGGCAGCATTCTGGTGTTGGCGGTTTGGGTGGATGTCAGTACGCGGACCGGGCGCCGTTGAGCCGCAAGCATCACGCTGCGGGCGTGGTCGCGGGCGCCGGGCTGAGAATCTCCACCAGAAAATCGATAAACACATTGATCCGGCTCGACCCACGGTGATTGGGTAAATACAACGCGTTGATGCAGGTGCTGGCACTGCCGGGATTGACCTCGTAGTGCTCAAGCAAGCGGGTCAGTCGGCCGGATGCGACGTCGTCGCGGACCAGCCAGTCGGCCAGCAGCGTCACCCCGCCGCCGCCGATGGCTGCTTCGCGCAGGATGTCGGCGTTGTTGCTTTGCAGGCGCCCATGGACGTTGAGCTGAATGGGCGTGTCTTCATTCTGAAAGGTCCAGTGCTGGTGGGGGCCGCCGTAATCGAAACGCAGGCATTGATGCTCCAGCAAATCCCGTGGATGGCAGAGCGCCGCGCTACGCGCCAGATAATCCGGACTGGCCACCACCCAGCGTTCGAACTGCCCCACGCGTTTGCTGACGATGTCTTCACTGACCACCGACGATCCGAGCCGCACGGAAACATCGATCTGCTCGCTGAGCAGGTCGCTGACCTGATCGCTTAGCGACAGACTGATCTCCAGACCCGGATGCCGCTCCAGCAAGCGGCTCAGGTGCGGCGCGATCAGGCGCCGCCCGAACTCCACCGGCACGCTGATGCGCAGACGGCCCTGCGCTTCGGCGCCACGATCGGCGACGACAGCATCGGCTTCGTCGATCGCGTCGAGAATCGCCACGGCTTTTTCGAAATAGGTCTGGCCGGCAACGGTCACGCTGGTGTTGCGCGTGGTGCGATTGAGCAGGCTCGCGCCCAGCTCGTGCTCCAGCCCGGCCACTTGCCGTGTCACTGACGACGTTGATATCCCGAGTTTGCGCGCTGCCGAGGAATAGCCCCCGCAGCGCACGGTTTCCACAAACATCTTCAGTGCCAGCAACTTGTCCATAAGCGGGGTCCGGTCGATAGGGAACGCGGATGATTGTGCATCACTGTTCCCCCGACGTCTTGTACCGCCGTGCTCGCCCGCAGTTGCCGGATGTTCAGACATCGGCCTTGCGGCTCAGGAACAACCCGAGCGCGAGCGCTGGCAGCAGCGCCACCGCGACGGCGGACAGGTTCCAGCCGAAATGCTCGTACAACGGGCTTGCAACCAGCGACCCCAGCGCGCCGCCGACGAAAATACTGGTCATGTACACCGCGTTAAGACGCGCACGGCTGTGAGGATCAAGGGCGTAGACCTCACGCTGGCCGAGCACCATGTTCAATTGCACGGCGAAATCCAGCAGCACCGCGCACACCACCAGCCAGACATAACCGCTGCCCGGGAGCGCGGCGATCAACAGCGAAACCGGTGCCAGCAACAGTGCTACCAGCGTGCCGCGACGACCATGCCCGGCATCGGCCAGACGCCCGGCAATCGGCGCCGCAATGGCACCCACCGCACCGACCAGCGCGAAGATCGCCACCTGTGCCTGAGTGAAGCCGTGGTGACGCATCAGTTCAATTGGTGCGAGGGTCCAGAACAGGCTGAAACTGGCAAACAGCAGCCCTTGATACAGCGAGCGCTGACGCAACAGTGGATAGCGCCGGGCCAAGGCAAACACCGAACCGATCAGCGCAGCATAGGTGGCTTTATGTGTCGGCAGCCGACGCGGCAGCGCCACTGCAGTGATCAGCGCGATGACCGCCATCAGGGCCGCCGCGCTGTAAAACACCCCACGCCAGCCGAACACTTCAACCAACAGGCTCGACAGTGGCCGTGACAACAGAATGCCCAGCAACAAACCGCTCATGATATTGCCGACAACGCGGCCACGGCTGGCCTCGGGCGCCAGGTGCGCCGCCAGCGGCACGAGGATCTGCACAGCCACCGACGTCAGACCGATGAGCAAAGACAACACCAGGAACATCGACGGCGAATGAGTCAGGCCGGCGCACAACAGCGTGACGCTCGCCGCCAGGGTGAAACCGACCACCAGCCGGCGGTTTTCCATCAGGTCGGCCAGCGGTACCAGCAGCAACAGGCCCAGCGCGTAACCAAACTGCGTCAGCGAAACGATCAGGCTGGCATTGGCGCTGGACAGACCGATCTGCGGTGCAATCAGTTCGACGATCGGCTGCGCGTAATAAAGATTGGCCACGACCGCGCCACAGCAGAATGCCAGGAACGCGACCATCAGGCCGGACAGTGAAGTTGGCTGTTCGGCATTCGCCGCAACGGCCGGATTGCCCGTGAGCATGATGACACCTCATTGAGTTCAGGAAAGTGCGGCCAAGGCTACGGCCCTGTGTCGACGTGCAGAATCCACGCGGCGGGCAATGCACTGATGCGTCCTGCGCAACGGCGCGGGCGTTGCTTCTCGCGCAACGCGCTGTTGCGTGGGCCGCTGATTCTCCCGCGCAGACGGTTTCTCTACGCTTTGGCCCCTGGCGCCGTCGTCCCCATCGGCGCCCTTCCCCGGCTGTTACAAGGAGCGTTGTCATGACCCGTATCCGATCCGTTCTGCCATTGCCTGCCGCGTTTTTCTCCGTGCCATGAACAGCTCTTTACTGAAGTCCAGAACGCTATGGATCAGCGTGGCAGTCGTCGCTGTGCTCGGTCTGATCGGCGCCGTTTGGCTGATGTGGCGCCCGGCAATTGCGCCGATCGAGCGCCCGACGATGTTCGACACCTCGCAGTTGCAACGCGGGGCGCGGGTGGTCGAGGCCGGCGATTGTGCGGTCTGCCATACCCGCCCCGGTGGCGAATATCTGGCCGGCGGGCTGCCGCTGGTAACGCCGTTCGGCACGCTGTACAGCACCAACATCACCCCGGACGTAGAGACCGGTATCGGCCAATGGTCACTGCCGGCCTTCGAGCGGGCGATGCGTCAGGGCATTGCTCGCGATGGTCACTTGCTCTATCCGGCGTTCCCCTACGTGCACTACCGGCGCATGAGCGCAGCAGACATCGCCGACGCCTACGCCTACTTGATGAGCGGCCCCGCCGTGCACGCGCCGGCCGAGCAGAACCAGATGAATTTTCCGATGAACATTCGTCCGTTGGTGGCGTTTTGGAACCTGCTGTTCCTGCACGGTGAGCCGCTGACGCCGCTGGCGGGACGTAGCGAGGCATGGAATCGAGGGCGTTATCTGGTCGACGGCCCGGGGCACTGCGCCGGCTGCCATTCGCCACTGAACCTGATCGGCGCGGAAAAATCCTCGGACTATTTGCAGGGCGGCAGCGTCGATGGCTGGCAAGCGCCCGCGCTGGTCGGTATGGGCCAGCGCGGCAACCCGTGGAGTCGTGAGCAACTGGTGGGCTATCTGCGCGCCGAGATCGTCGATGGCCACGGCACACCCACCGGCCCTATGCGTCCGGTCAGCTTGAGTCTGGCCCGCTTGCCCGCCAGTGAAGCCGAGGCGATTGCCGAGTATTTGCTCAGCCTGGAAAACCCGCCTTCGGTGACAGAGACAACACCGAAGACGCCTGCCAGTGAGCCGGCAGACCACTCGACCGGCGCCCTGCTCTTCAGCAGCGCCTGCGCCGGTTGCCATTCCCCAGCGGCGCCGATGCGCACCATCGATGGTCGCCCGGCGTTGCAAAACACTTCGGCGTTGCAAGCGGCCAGTTCGCGCAACTTCCTCAAAACCGTACTTGAAGGCTTGCCCGCCACGCCAGGATCGCCCGGCCCTCTGATGCCTGCATTCGCCGCCAGCCTCGACAACGCGCAACTCGGCGCACTGGCCGCGTATCTGCGTCAGCAAGCCAGCCCTGATCAACCGTGGGCCGACCTCTCTTCCACTATTGAAGCGTTACGTCAGGAGACGAAATGAGCCAGATCACCCTCAACGTCAACGGAGCCGCGCAACCGCTTGAGCTGGAGCCGGACATGCCGCTGCTGTACGCGCTGCGCAATCACTTGAACCTCAACGGCGCCAAATACGGCTGCGGTCTCGGCCAATGCGGCGCCTGCACGGTGATCGTCGATGATCGACCGGTGTTTGCCTGCCTGACGCCCTGCGCCGGTCTCGAAGGCAAAAAAATCCGCACCGTGGAAAGCCTCGGCAGCGCGGAAAAACCTGGCCCCTTGCAAGCCGCGTTCATCGAAAAACAGGCGGCGCAATGCGGCTACTGCATCGCCGGCATGCTGATGCGCGCGCAGGCGTTGCTTGAGCGCAATCGACACCCGGATGAGGCAACCATTCGCGAGCACATGGCCAGCAACCTGTGCCGCTGCGGCACGCATTTGCGGATCATCGAGGCGATCAAACAGGTGGCCGGGGACAATGGGAGCCTGACATGAGTGAATCGAATGGTTTGCAGCCGAGCCGACGCGCCTTTCTGCGCGGTGGTGCGTTGCTGATGGCGTTCACCTTGATGCCGGTCGCGCGGCGTGTGTTGGCGGATACGGAAGTCGATACGCTCGGCACCGTGGTTCTCGCGCCCGACCTGCCCGGAAGCCTGCGCACCAACCCGTTTCTCGACGCCTGGATCCGCATCGGCGCCGACGGCATTACCGTCTACACCGGCAAGGTCGAATTGGGCACCGGGGTGAAAACCGCATTGCTGCAAATTGCTGCCGAACGTTTGCAGGTGCCGGCTACCTCCATCAATCTGCTCACCGCCGACACCGCGCTGACACCTAACGAAGGCTACACCGCCGGCAGCCACAGCATTTTCGACAGCGGTACCGCGTTGTATAACGCCGCCGCGCAGGTACGCGAAATACTCGTCGAGGCCGCCGCGCGCCGTTGGCAGGTTGATGCAGCACTACTGAGCACCCGCGACGCTGTGATCGAAGGCCCGGCCGGCCAGCAGATGAGTTACGCCGACGCGGTCAAACATGTCGATGTGCACAAATATGCCAAGGCGCAGTCACCGGCGATGGCCGCCGCTGACTTCAAACTGATCGGCCATTCGTTGCCGCGCCTCGACATTCCGGCGAAGGTCAGCGGTGGCGCAGCATTCGTCCAGGACCTGCGCCTGCCGGGGATGCTGCATGCGCGGGTGATCCGCCCGCCCCGTCCGGGCTGCACGCTGCAAGCATTCGATGCGGCGTCCATCGAAGCATTGCCTGGGGTGGTCAAGGTGATCCGCGACGGCAACTATCTGGCGGTGGTCGCCGGTGATGAGTGGCAAGCGATCAAAGCCATGCGCCGTGCCAACGAGGTGATGCAATGGAGCGAGGGCGAAGCGATTCCCGAGGCGAGCGAGATTCATGACCTGCTCAAACGCCTGCCCTCACGGCGCTATCCGATCAGCAATAGCGGCACGCCGAGCGGCGCGGCCGACACGCGTTTTCAGGCGCGGGTCACCAAGCAGTATTTGATGCATGGCTCGATCGGCCCGTCCTGTGCGGTGGCCTGGTTCAAGGACGGCACGCTCACCGTGTGGACCCACACCCAAGGTGTTTACCCGCTGCGCGCCGGCATTGCCGAAATGCTCGGTCTGCCGCCTGAGCGGGTGCGCTGTATTCATACCGAAGGCTCAGGGTGTTACGGGCACAACGGCGCCGATGATGCCGCCGCCGATGCGGCATTGATTGCCCTGCGTGTGCCCGGTACGCCGGTGCGCGTGCAATGGATGCGCGAACAGGAAAATCTTTGGGAGCCATACAGCTCGGCGATGGTCACCGAAGTCGACGCTGGCCTTAGCCAGGGCCGCCTGCAGGACTGGGCCTACGAACTCTGGACCACGCCGCACAACGAACGCATCGTCAACGCCGGGCGTCTGCTGCCGGCACGCTTGCTCGCGCGGCCCTTCGCCTCGGCGCCCTCCGTGCCGATCGCCCAGCCCGAAGGCGATGGTGATCGCAACGCGGTGCCGCTGTACGACCTCAACTCCACGCGCATCAACATGACCTTCGTCACCCAGATGCCCTTTCGCACCTCGGCCATGCGTTCGCTGGGTGCGCACATCAATATCTTCGCCATCGAGGCGAGCATTGATGAACTGGCGATCAGGGCCGGCATCGACGCGGTCGCCTTGCGTCTGGCCCATCTCAGCGACCCTCGTGCCCGCGCCGTCGTGGAACGTGTGCGTGATGAGATCGGCTGGCCGCAAAAAAACAGCGAGCCCGGCGCCGGTATCGGTTTCGCCTTTGCCCGCTACAAAAACATCATGGGTTACTGCGCCATCGCGGTGAAACTTCGCGTGCATCCGCAGACCGGCGAGATCCGCATCGACCACGTGGTGACGGCGGTGGATGTCGGCCAGATCGTCAGCCCCGACGGCCTGCGCAATCAGGTCGAGGGCGGCATTGTGCAGTCCGCGAGCTGGACCCTGTATGAAAAAGTCGCCTACGACGCGGGGGGCATTCGCAGCTACGACTGGAGCGGTTATCCGATTTTGCGTTTCACGCAATTGCCGAAAAAAGTCGATGTGCATTTGCTCGACCAGCCGGGACAACCCTTCCTCGGTGCCGCTGAAATCGTCCAGGGGCCGATGGCCGCAGCGCTTGGCAACGCCGTCGCCAACGCCACCGGCCGGCGCTGGCTGAACCTGCCACTCACACGCTCAAACCAGCCCGCCTGAGCCACGCCCGTGTTCATCGCTGATGAGCACGGGCGCCATTGCGCCGTGCGCAAAACAGCGTAGCGCCGGTCACCGATTATCAGCCCGGCTGAGCGCGGTTAAGTTAGCGGCACTGGTTCGCGGTTCAGCTGCCGCACTTGAATTCCTTCTATTGAAATCTGGAGCTACCCATGACTCGTCGTCTGTTCCAACCCCTCGCACTCGGTCCTTACACCCTCGCCCATCGCGTGGCGATGGCGCCGTTGACGCGCTCACGTGCCGGCCAACCGGGCGATGTGCCAACGCCGATGAACGCCGAGTACTACCGCCAACGGGCCAGTGCCGCACTGATCATCACCGAGGCCACGCAAATCTCCCGGCAGGCTCAGGGTTACGCCTGGACGCCGGGGATCTACAGTCCTGAGCAAGTTGAGGCGTGGCGTGACGTCAGCGCGGCGGTGCATGAGGCCGGCGGCCTGATCTTCATGCAGCTGTGGCACGTCGGTCGGGTTTCCCATCCCAGTTTTCAACCCGATGCCGGCCTGCCGGTTGCGCCGAGCGCGCTGCCGGTGCCTGGCAAGACGTTTATCGTCGATGAAAACGGTAACGGCGTCTGGGGTGATGTGCCGGTGCCGCGCGCGCTGGAAACCGCGGAAATCGCCGGCATCGTCGAGGACTATCGGGTGGCCGCGCGCAACGCATTGCAGGCGGGCATGGACGGTGTGGAAATCCATGCCGGCAACGGTTACCTGCTCGATCAGTTTCTCAACAGCAACAGCAACCAGCGTGACGATGCCTATGGCGGCAGCGTGGAGAATCGTGCGCGATTTCTGCTGGAAGTGGTTGAGGCCGTGGCTGAAGAAGTCGGTGCCGAACGGGTCGGCGTAAGACTGACGCCGATGGGGCGTTTCATGGGCATGGGCGATGACACCCCGGAGGCCACCTTCGGCCACCTCGTCGAAGCGCTCAACCAATGGAATCTGGCCTACCTGCACCTGGTCGAGCCAGCGATGGTTGGCACCGTCAAAGATGAGAACTTCGACCCGCGCTGGGACGCGATCATTGCCCAGTTACGCAAAACGTGGAACGGCGTGCTGATCCTGGCAGGCGGCTACGATGCGCAATCTGCCGAACAGGCGCTGATTGCCGATCGTGCCGACATCATCGCGTTTGGCCGCCCGTTCCTGGCCAACCCGGACTTGCCGCGTCGGCTGCACGATGGTCTGGCGCTCAACGTGCCAGACCCCGGCAGCTTTTTTGGCGGGGATCAGCGTGGCTACATCGATTATCCGTTTCATGCTTGAGCAGGAGCAGACCACTCGCATCTCATGAATGTGTAAATCCCTGGAAGCAGGGGCCGATGCGCCCCTGCCCTATCAAGTCATACGATCTCTGCACTTAATCAAATAAGTAAAAATCCACTATAACGCCGAACATATGCGTAGCTGTGCGCTTTCAGGTCTATTGCCCGACGTCGCCGAATGCGATAAAACGGGCTAGTTGTACGACAACCAATAAAAACCAAGTCGTTCGAACGGCTAACAATCCTGAGATCTGCCATGCCTCGCCCTACCGCTGCGCAAACCGTACCGCCACCCTTCCCTCGCTTTCTCGCCGTAATCATTCTGCTGTGCATGGGCTGTGCGTTTGCCGGCAATCATGTGGCGGCGCGAGTCGCATTTGATGATGGTGCGGGTGTGTTGCTGGCGATTTTGATGCGTTCCGGCGGGACCTTGCTGGTGCTTGCCATCCTGGTGCTGTGGCAAAGACAAAGCCTGCGTTTGCCGGCGGGTGCCTGGCGCTGGCAGCTGTTGCTGGGGTTGCTGATCACTGCGCAGAGTCTGTGTCTGTATTCCGCTGTCGCGCGGGTGCCAGTGGCGCTGGCCCTGCTGGTGGCGAACGTATTCCCAATTCTGCTGGCATTGCTCACCTGGGCGCTGGGTGGCCAGCGACCGAGCGCACGCACTGCGAGCTTGATGGGCTTGATTCTACTGGGCCTGGTGTTTGTGCTGGACGTCCCCGGGCGGCTCTCGACCACGACAGACGTCAGTGCGCAATGGCTGACGGGCGTCGCGCTCGCGTTCTGCGCCGCCAGCGTGTTCGCCTGCGCGCTGTGGATCACCGACCACAAGCTGTCTCAGGTACGTGGCTCGGTGCGCAGTCTGCTGACCATTTTCATCGTGTTCAGCAGCGTCAACCTGGCAGGGCTGACGGGCGCCCTCCCAGGCGGACTGAACCTGCCCGCGACCTCGACCGGATGGCTGGCCCTCGCCACTTTGGTGGTGCTCTACGGCACAGGTTTTATCGTCCTGTTCATTTCCGTGCCTCGCCTCGACATGCCGCGCAATGCGCCGGTCATGAACATCGAGCCATTGGCAACGCTGCTGATGGGCTGGATTGTGCTGGACCAAATGCTCAGCAAAGGACAGATTTTCGGCGGGGTGATTGTGGTCACGGGCATCGTTTTGCTGACGTACCGTAAATCAGTGGTCAAGGCTGAGGTTAAAGCCAGTGCGTGAGGGTTTCTCTTCAGTGGTCAGGTTCGTGATTAACCCAAAGCCGTATCGAGAAACATCATCACCCCAAAGCCGAGCATCAGTCCCAACGTGGCCGGGGTCTCATGCCCGTTGCGATGGGTCTCGGGAATGACCTCATGGGACACCACAAAAATCATCGCCCCGGCTGCCAGACCGAGCGCAATGGGATATCCCAACGCAAAGCTGCTGGAAATACCCAGTCCGACAATGGCGCCAATCGGCTCCATCAACCCCGAACCCACCGCAATCAGTGCTGCGCGCAGTGCGGAGATGCCGGTTACGCGTAATGCCAAGGCGACTGCCAGACCTTCGGGAATGTCTTGAATGGCGATGGCAGTCGTCAGCGGCAGTCCCACCTTCATATCGCCGTTGGCGAAGCTCACGCCAATCGCCATGCCTTCCGGCAGGTTATGCAGCGTGATTGCCAAAACGAACAACCAGACACGATTGATGCGCTGCGCGTCCGGCCCCCGGCGTCCGCTTTTCTCGTGTTCGTGAGGCACGAAACGATCTAGGCCGACCATCAGCGCAACGCCCAATGCCAATCCTGCAACGACGACGCAGGCTGCGAGCAACGGGTTACCGCAAAGCGCCTGAGCCGCTTCGATGCCAGGCAGAATCAGCGAAAACGAACTGGCGGCCAGCATCATTCCGGCGGCGAAGCCGAGCATGATGTCTTGGGTGCGGGCGGCGATATCTCGCAACGCGATCGCTACGACAGCACCCATTGCCGTCGCAGCGAAGCCGGTCATGCCACCGATAAAGGCGAAGTGCAGATTTTGTTTGTTGGCTCCGACGAAGGCGCCATAACCGCTTATCAGCAGGAAGACGGTCACGCCGATCAGAATTGACCAGAAGACGCACCCGCCCCACCCGGATCCTGAGAATCGGGCGAACCAGGAGCGAGCGGGTGCGGCTGATGAGGTCAACGGCTCGGGCATGGGAACTCCTGTTTTGTTGATTCGATCTATTCAGCGGATCCGCAAAACGACCGTACATGACCTCAATGGTAATCGTCTCCAGCGACTGCGCGCAGGTAGGCGACGTCTGCTTCTCTGCGCAGGTCGCGCCACTCGTCCCAACTGAGTATGCCCAAGCGATCCATTTCATCCGATTGGCGCAGCAGTTCATCGTGATAGGCGTCTGGGCAGTCCATGCGCAGTTCAAGGTTTTCCAGTGCACGTTGCCAGGCCGCCAATGCGAGTAATCTGGTTTCTTGTGCGAATGTCAGTTGATTCTTGAACGCGTTCATTTCGCCCACCCCGAACATTTCCCGGTTGAGCAACCGATTTCGAGTTAGGTTCAAAATGTCTGACGAAAAGCGGATGACTGAAAGCTTTCTGCTGACGTGGCCACCAACCCATCCAGCTCATGGATGGGGTTACGGTATGTGGCAATCGCCCCGCTACTCAATTCAGTGGTCGGGGCGATGTGATTTGTTGCGTCAAGGCACTATCAGGAAGCGTCAATCCAGATGGTTTTGATTTCAGTGTACTGGTCGTGCGCCCAGATCGACTTGTCGCGCCCGCCGAACCCCGACTCCTTGTAGCCGCCGAATGGCGTAGAGGCGTCGCCCTCACCGAAGCAGTTCACCGTGACAATCCCGGCGCGAATCCCGCGTGAGAGTTTCAGGGCATGGCGCAGGTTGCCGGTGTAAGCCGATGCCGCCAGGCCGTAGGCCGTGTCGTTGGCCAGCTCAATGGCTTCGTCAACGCTCTGGAAGGTGGTAACGCTTAGCACCGGGCCGAAGATTTCTTCCTGGAACAGCCGACTATCGCGGCTCACGCCATCAACGATGGTGGGTTCGACGAAAATATCCTGGCGGGTTTTGCCGCCCACCAGCACACGCAGTTTTTCGTCGCGGGCCACATCAAGGTAGGAGCGCACCTTGTCGAAATGCGCCTTGCTGATCATCGAGCCCAGGCGGTTTTCCGGGTCCAGTGGGTCGCCCATTTTCCAGTCGCCCAGATGCACCTGCACACGCTGCAACAGTTCATCCTTGACGTCGGCGTGGACGATCAGACGCGATGAGGCCGAGCAGTTTTCACCCATGTTCCAGAACGCGCCGTTCACCACATGCTGAGCGACGAGGTCGATGTCTTCGACATCATTCATCACCACGGCCGGGTTCTTGCCGCCACATTCCAACACGATGCGTTTGAGGTTCGATTCGCTGGAATACTTGAGGAACAGTCGCCCGGTGTCAGTTGAACCGGTGAAGCTGACCATCGCCACATCCGGGTGACGCCCCAGCGGTTCGCCCGCCTCTTTCCCGCCCCCAGGCACGACGTTGAAGACACCGGCGGGAATCCCCGCCAGATGCGCCAGTTCGGCGACGCGCAACGTGCTCAGGGTAGTTTCCTTGGCCGGTTTGACCACGATCGAACAGCCAGCGGCCAGCGACGGACCGATTTTCCAGGCGAGCATCAGCAGCGGGAAATTCCACGGCAGCACCAGGCCGACGACGCCAATCGGTTCGCGCACCACCATGGTTACCGCACCCGAGCCGACGGGGGCCGTAGCATCGTAGATCTTGTCGATCAGCTCGGCATGCCAACGCAACGTATGAATCGTTTCCGGCACGTCGATGTTCTGGCATTCACGGATCGGCTTGCCACTGTCGAGACTTTCCAGCACCGCCAGTTCATGGGCGTTGTCTTCCAGCAACTGGGCAAAGCGCAGCAATACCGATTTGCGTGCGGACGGCGCCAGTGAATGCCAGCGTGCGTCATCGAAGGCTTCCTTCGCAGCGGCGACGGCGGCATCGACGTCGTCGGCATCGCACGCGGCGATCTCGGTCAATACCTGTTCGGTGGCCGGGTTGGTCGTGGTGAATGTCCTGCCCGATCTGGAGGCGCAGAACTGGCCGTTGATGAACGCTTGGTTGCGAAATTCGAGTTTTGCAGCCAGTTCGAAGTATTGCTCTTTACTCAGCAGGTCTGCCATTTCAAGCCTCCTCGACGATACGCGCGACGTTGTTCTGCAGGGTTTTGATCACGCTTTCCAACGCTTGCTTCTCGGCAGGCTCCAGCGCTTGCAGCGGCGCTCGGACCCCGCCGGCACGCAGGCCACTGAGTTCGCTGCCATGTTTGATCGACTGCACGAACTTGCCGCTTTCGAGGAAATCCATCAGTGGCAGCATCGCCGACATGATCCGCCGACCCTTATCGAAATTTTTCTCGAGGACACAGGCTTCGTAGAGTGCAATGTGTTCACGCGGAATAAAGTTCGAGCCTGCACAAACCCAGCTGCGCGCACCCCAGGCGAAGAACTCCAGGGCCTGATCATCCCAGCCACAGGACAGCTGAATTGACGGATGGGCATGTGCCAGACGGTGCAGGCGGCCCATCTCGCCCGAACTTTCCTTGATCGCAGCGATGTTCTTGCAGCCGGCAATCGCTTCGAAAAACTCGTCGCCCATCGCCACGCCCATCCGCGACGGATAGTTGTAAAGCATGATCGGCAGCCCGGCGGCCTTGTCCACGGCGAGCACATGGGTGGCAATTTCCTTTTGCGTGGGCAAGGCATACGGTGGCGAACCGACCAGGATGGCGTCCGCTTTCAGGGACTTGGCCTTTTCGGCGAAGTACACCGAGTCTTCGGTACGAATGCCGCCAGTGCCGATGACCAGCGGCAAACGTCCGCGGATCACGTCTTTGGCTCGCTCGGCGACGGCCACGCGTTCCTCGGCGGTGTGCGCGTAATACTCGCCGGTGGAGCCGCCAATAACGATGCCGTGAACCCTGGACTCGATCAGGTATTCGAGCACATCGGAGAACGCCGAATAGTCGATCTGGCCATCAGCGGACAACGGGGTAATCGCAGGGGTAAAAATTCCGTCAAAGTTCATAGCGCTTTCTCCAGTGGTTCAATGTTCAATCCGTGCGCCCGACGGCATGCCGGGCAGATCGTGGTTATTTGCGGCGCAAGCCTCCAGGACAGCAGCAGGACAAGGAGCGTGATCGCTTCAGCGACCGGTCAACGCAGACTCAGCTTTCTCTCCCGGCGCGGTACTGCCCCCACTTGAGGTTCATGTTCACCCCAAGCGAAAGGAACGGTTCTGGCGGGTTGCTGTTGGGGCCTGGCGCCTGCAACAGGAAGTCAATCAGTGGGTCACGCTGCCCCGCCAGCCAGTCCGCGAGCAACTTGCCGGTGACGGTTCCGCGCGTGACGCCTAGACCGTTGCATCCCAGCGCGCCATATACATTGGGCGCCAGTTCACCGAAGAAACCGTTGTGATTGCGCGACATGGCCAAGGCGCCGCCCCAGGTGTAGTCGAACGTCACGTCCGGCAACATCGGGAAGCGCTGATCGAATGAGGCCTTGTGCCGGCGCACGAAGCGCTCGTTGTATTTGCGGTTGCTGCGACCATCCGGGTTGAAGGTGAAACTGTTGCGGATCAGCAGGCGGTTATCCGGGGTTCGGCGCACCGTGGTGCCGAACGGATCGGCAGGAATGGCGCCCCAGAACGGTTTGCCGCCCAGGCGCGCCTGTTCCTCTGCAGTCAGCGGCCGCGTAATGCTGGCGTAGGTGTAGATCGGCAACATGCGCCCTTGCAGGAAACCGAAACGCATACCGAACGAGTTGTTCGCCAGAATCAGTTTGTCGGCGGTGATGCTGCCGTGGGCATGTTTTAGGAGCGTCTTGGTGCCGTATTCCACTTCCAGAATCGGTGTGCGCTCATACAGCGTGACGTTCGATGGCAGATGATCGGCGAGGCCTTTCACCAGTCCGGACGGTTGCAATAACACTGCGCCCGGGGTGAACAACGCCTTACGGTAAAAACGCGTGCCGAGATGTTCGGGCAACTCATCGGCATCAATCATTTGAAAAGGCTGATCGAGTTTTTCCAGGCCACGACGATAGGCGTCGAGTACGGCGATACCGCGGTTCTCCACCGCCGCCTGATATTTGCCGCAGGCTTTCATCTGACATTCGATGCGGTATTGATCGACCAGCTCGCGAAGTATCGATTGGCCAGCCAGATTGAGTTTCAAACTGGTCCGAGCCAGCGCGATGTCACCGATGTAATCCTCAGCGCCAATGTCATGGGGAAGATCAATGGCAAAACCGGCATTACGCCCCGATGGCCCCAGTCCGACCTCCTGCGCTTCGATAAGCACCACTTCGTCATCGGGGAAATTCAACGCCAGTTGCCGCGCGCACGCCAGTCCCGTGAAGCCGGCACCGATGATCACCCAGCGGGCGGAACGGTGCCCACGGTGAGCCGGCTCGGGGCTGCGTGGCTTGCTCAAGTGAAACCAGCCACAACTATCATCATCGGCGGGTAATGAACTGACTTTCATAGTGTTGAACCGTTAATCGTTGAAGTTGCAAAACGCACGCGGCACAAAGCGAACGCACGCAGTGGCGTTGATCCGGAAACTTGTAAAACTGGCACTTGCGCAAACAGTGACGATTGACTGTTTGTTTTAAAAACTGGCCGCCACGGCGTAACGTCCGCTACTGGCATGGTCGTTGGCGTAGTAATAGTCCCTGAAGGTCATGGGCGGTAAGCCGAACAAGTCCTTGAAGCGTTTATAGAAGTGCGGATAACTGACAAACCCGGTGGCCAGTGCCACATCGGTCAATGAACGATCACTTTGCACAATCAGTTGCCGCGCCCGAGTCAAACGCAGTTCCAGGTAGTAGCGATTGGGTGCGGCATTGAGATAGCGGGCAAACCGTCTTTCCAGTTGCCGGCGTGACACGCCGACCTGACTGGCGATTACGTCAATTTCCAACGGCTCCTCAATGTTTTGTTCCATCAAGTCGAGCGCGATGTTCAAAGGCTTGGGAATCGCTGAACAGCGGAGACTGTCGGCAGTCTTCGGTTGAAGGTGTCCAGACTGGTGAACCCGTTTTATTTCATCGACCAGTGCCGCATCGTTGCGCGCGCCCAGTTCCTGCATGATCGCCAGGGTCATATCCAGCGCCGAATGAGCGTTGGCGCAAGTGGCCCGGCGCTGTGTGCAAATAAACTCGCGAGTCGATACCTTCAACTGCGGGAAATATTCATGAATCAGGCCGCAGCTGTCGCTGTGACAAGCAAAGTCCCCCGCCTCGAGCAAACCGGCATCGGCCAGATAAAACGCGGCATTCCAGCAACCGGCAACAATCCCTTTGTTCGCCGACTTCTTGAGCACTCGGCGCAGCACTGGCTGCGTGGCGAGCCTCACACGCTGGCCTCCGACGACAATCACCGCATCATGACTGAAACCTTCTGCGACTAGCCTTTGCGAGGCCAGCGACACGCCGATATCGCTTTCAACCAGCCCGCCCTGCAGTGAGTAGGTCGACACCTGGTAAATCGTCTCGCCGTTGATCAGGTTTCCAGTGGCCAAGGCATCCATCGCCGTTGAAAGGGTCGTCAACGAAAAATGATCGAGCAGGATAAACGCCACCCGCACCACCCGTTCGTGGCCCGACATCACGGTGGATGGGCGAAAGCCGATGTTCTGTTGTTTCAACGGACTCTGGAACGTTTCCATCTTGCGTCACCCGCTCACCTTCACTTGAAACGACAACTCGTTGGTTTGGCGACTGGCACCGCCGACCGCCAAACCGTGGTCAAACCGATTACTTCGCTGCGGCCCGTGCATCACTCAACCAGCCGTCATAGGCTTGCTGGTTGGCCTTGATCCATTCCGCAGCATGGCGCTTGATGTCGGCCAGCGACTTTTCACCGTTCTGCATGCGCAGGTTTTGCGCACTTTCAGCGGCCGTAGGGATGCTGACTTCAGAGAGGAATTTGCGCGCCACCGGGTTCTTCTCGGCGAACTCTCTGTTCATCACGGCATTGATCGTGTCCACCGGGAAACCGAGGTTCTTGCCATCATGGAAGGTGTCCTTGCTTTCCTTGCCATCCGGCAGCGAAGTGAAAGGCACCGGCAACCAGACCACGTCACGCCCTTCCACCAACACACTGGCGATCCATTGCGGAACCCAAGTGAAAAACAGCACGGGTTTGCCTTGCTGAAGCCGCGCAATAGTGTCTGCCATCAACGCGAAGTACGAACCGCGGTTGTCGACCACGGTTGGGCCCAAGCCATAGGCTTTCATGTGGTGTTCGATCATGATCTCGCAGCCCCAACCCGGGTTGCAGCCCGTCAGGTCAGCCTTGCCGTCACCGTTGCTGTCGAAGAGTTTGGCGATTTCGGGTTTCTTCAGGTCCGACAGATCCTTGATCTGATAAGCCTCGGCGGTCTTCTTGTCGATCATGTAGCCCTGCAGTACGCCTTTCATGACTTGCCCGACTTTGACCATCACGTCATCGCCGCCGGCCTTTTCATAAAACGCTTGGTGCAGGTGTTCCCATTCATGCACGGTGAAGTCCGCGTCACCGTAAGACAGCGCGAGAAACATCGCCGGGTAGTCGACTTCTTTCGGCTGTTTGACGTCGTAGCCCAGGTCCTTGAGGCCGGCGATCACTACCTCACCGCGAAAGCGCTCTTCAGCAATGGTCGGGAAAATCGGTGTAATCGAAACGCCGGCACCGGGTTTGTTGGCATCGGCCGCGTAGACCGCCGAGCACAGCAAGGTGCCAAACACCGAAGCCACCAGGCTCGCAACCACGCTTTTCTTGAGATTTGTCAGTTTCATGTTTCACCACGCTTGGAATTTTTAATGGGGTGAGCAGGCCAACTCAATTCGTCACTGGACGTGCAACGTTCTTCTTTTTCTTCAGTTTCATGACCAGCCCCACGGGGCCGCTTTCATACCAGCGCTGCCCTGTGGCCAGATCGCTGCTGCGCTCACCCATTGCCTGGGTCAGTCGGTCAAGGAATACCGCGAGCAGCACCAGCCCAGCGCCGCCGACGCTGGCCAGGCCCATGTCGAGGCGACCGATGCCGCTCAACACCATCAAGCCGAGACCGCCCACCGAAATCATCGAGGCGACCACCACCATCGACAGCGACAACATCAATGTCTGGTTGAGCCCGGCCATCATCGTCGGCGCTGCCAAGGGCAACTGCACCTTCATCAGCATTTGCGTAGCCGTGCAACCGAACGCTCGGGCGGCTTCGACCTTGTCTGCCGGGACTTGACGAATACCGAGGTTGGTCAGCCGCACCAGTGGCGCGACGGAAAAGATGATGGTGACGATCACACCGGGGACGTTGCCGATACCAAAGAGCATCACCACCGGCACCAGGTAGACGAACGCCGGCAGTGTTTGCATCGCATCCAGCACCGGGCGAATGATCATTTCCGTGCGATCACTTCGTGCACACAGGATGCCCAGCGGTATGCCGATCACTGCGCAGAACAACAGCGAGGTCAGCACCAGGGCCAGCGTGACCATCGCATCGTTCCACACACCGATCAGTCCCAGTCCGGTGAGCGTCGCGACACTGAAGATTGCGATGCGCTTGCCGCCAATCTGCCAACTGATCAGCCCGGCGATGATGATGAACACCGTCGGCGGAACCGACAGCAGGCCCCACTGCACACCGTCCAGCACTTGATCGACCGGCCAACGGATCGAGCGAAACACTTCCCTGAAGTTATGCACCAGATATTTAAGGGCGGTTTCCACCCAGGATCCCAAAGGAATATTGAGACTTTGAAAGGGATCTAAAAAGTTGAAGTCTGACATGATGCTACCTCGCACTCAGAAACGGCATATCAATGCTGATTATTCGCAGTTCAGCTGTTACACAGGCAGCTCAGAAGATGGCCCTGCGAAATCGAACCTTTATAAAGTCCAACTTCATCCACCACCGGCATAGGCGTTGCCGAGGCAGCGACAATATGAAAGATGTCGCGAAGAGACGCTTCGGCTTTAATCGGTGTTTGCCCGCCCGGTATATAAGCGACATTGCAATCCTGCTGCGCGATATCGCCCGCTTTCAGGATGCGACTGGTGTCGAAGCCATTAAAGAAATCGCGAACATATTTATTTACCGGGTTGCACAGAAGTTCACGCGGCGTGCCGATTTGCACCACGCGCCCGCCTTCCATGATCGCAATGCGGTGCCCGATGCGAACCGCTTCTTCTATATCGTGGGAGATGAAAATGATCGTGCGATCCTGCTCGGCCTGAAGCTTGATCAGCTCGCCCTGCATCTCGCTGCGAATCATCGGATCGAGTGCCGAGAAGGCTTCGTCCATCAGCAGAATGGCGGGATCGTTGGCCAGTGCGCGGGCCAGGCCGACACGTTGTTGCATGCCGCCGGAGAGTTGGTGAGGAAAGCTGAGCTCCTGCCCCGAAAGCCCGACCTGCTCCAGTGCGCCCATCGCGCGGCAATAGCGTTCTTTTTCGCTGACACCGCTGATTTCCAGACCGAAGCTGACGTTGTCGATGACACTCATGTGCGGCATCAAAGCAAACGACTGGAAGACCATGCCCATGTCTTTGCGGCGAACCTGCAACAAATCCTTGTCGCCTAAGCCAGTGATTTCCTTGCCATTGAGAAAGATCTGCCCGGACGTCGGTTCGATCAGCCGGTTGAACAATCGGACCATGGTCGATTTGCCCGAGCCGGACAAACCCATGATGACGAAAATCTCACCACGGCGAACCGAGAAGTTGGCATCAAAAACACCAATCGCCTGACCGGTCTTTTTGAACACTTCAGCTTTTGATGCGCCTTCTTTAACCATTTTCATGGCAAGTGCTGGCTGCGTACCGAAGACTTTGAAAACATTCTTTACGCAGATGATCTCGTCGGAACTTGTCATACCTTGCCTCCTTCGCATCGTGCATCTTTCGCATTAAGCGACAGGCAAACGAGCAAAAATAATTGTAAGCGGCAGCGGTAATGAATAGATGTCTTCACGACGGGCTTCCTTTTATTATTTTTGAGGTCCCAGGAAAAAGGGATGTTTCAAATCTATTAGCATCACCCCGCTTAATCCAACTACATTTACAGGGACAATTCGATAACGTCGGGTTATCGGTTGCGACGACAGCCATTGCCGAGTGCCGCGTCAGCACCATGAGCGACCGGGTCTATCCCCACAGCGACGCTCGCGTAGCCCTCCCCGCACGGTTCCGTTACCCTCCTCGCGCTTCGTTGGGGAGCTGTATCGTTAGGAGAGTGTACGAATGAGCAAGCATGTCGACCCTGACACCATCCTGCTGAAAATGCCGTCCTTGAGGGCCGTGAAGGCATTTGTCGCCGCGGCCAAATACGAAAGCTTCACCCGTGCGGCGGAGGCATTGTGCGTTTCTCAAGCTGCCATCAGCCGGCAGATCCGTGAGCTGGAAAGCTATCTGGGCGCGCAACTGTTTACCCGGGTCGGCCGGGCGGTGGAACTGACGGCCGCCGGTGCGGTGTTCTTCGATGCCGCGCAGCTGTCCTTCGTCAACATCGCCCAGGCCGCCGAACGCATCCGCAGCAGCCAGTCGACCAAGAAGGTCCTCACCGTTTGTTGCTCGCCGGCCTTTTCCGCATTGTGGCTATCGAATCATTTGCAGGAGTTCTTCGCGCAGTGCCCGGATATCGAACTCAACCTGATCACCACGCAGAACTTTCTGACCATGGAACCCGGTGTGCAGCCGGACATCTTCATCACCAAAATTTCGCGCATCCGCGACGGTTATAGAAGTTATCCGTTGTGCCATGACGTGATTTACCCGGTGTGCACCCCGCAGTATCTGGAGAAACACCCGGAGATTGCGACGATCGAAGGCGTGCGCGATTCGGCCCTGCTCAACCTGAGTCCCTATGGCCGCTCGCAAGTCGCCGAACATGTCGACTGGGGCGTGTGGCTGGCATTTCAGGCCATCGATATCGATGATCGTCCGCCGAACAGCCCGCAAATCTTCAATGCCAACGATTACAACCTGCTCATCAGCATGGTCCTGACCCATCAGGGCATCGCGCTGGGCTGGAATCACCTGGTCACGGGATTGGTACAGCAAGGCTTGCTAGTGCGACCGATCGAGCAACAGGTGCAATTGCGCAATAGCTGGCACTACTTGAGTTGTCGCGAAAGCTCCGAGAACGAAGATGAACTGCGGCGTTTTCGCGAATGGATTCTGGCGAAGTTTCCCCGCCGTTAATTCAGTCCGCACAGGCGTCGGCTGATTTGGTTATCAATAGCCCGCCGAAAATGTTGCTAGAGCGGCACCCTCCCCCTGGCTCATTGTTGAGCTGCGCCGGCCATGATCGGTTCGGCTCAACTCACAGGAAGGGATTGTTGAATGTCACTCTTCGAATTCTGTCGCGACTTTGATTTCCTCGATGCCCCGCTCAAGACCCGCGCAATCGTGCAGGACAGTCTGCTGGACATCGTCGGCGTCATGGCCGGTGCGGCCAGCAATGACACCAGCAGCGCGATGCGGCGTTTCGCTGAACAGCATTACCCGGTGGGCGCCTATAGCAGTCGTCTGATCTTTGCCGGGCAGCGTGTCAATGTGCTCGGTGCAGCCTGGGCCGGCGGGTTCAGCGCTGACAGCCTCGACGCCCACGAAGGCCACTTCAAATCCAAGGGCCACGCCGGTGCCACCGTTGTTCCCGCCATGCTTGCCCTGGCCGATGCGCTGCATCATCAAGGCCAGTCGATCAGCGGTCATGAGCTACTGACCGTCCTGTGCATCGGATATGAAACGGCACTGCGGGCAGGTTCGGCCTTGATGGCGACCTCGCCGACTTATCACGCATCGGGTGGTTTTTCCGCGCTGGGCGTTGTCTGCGCCGGCGCGCGCATGCTGGGCTTCGATGAACCGACCTTTTGCCACGCCTTGGGCATCGCCGAATACTTCAGTGCACGCTGTCCGATGATGCGCGTGGTGCAAGCGCCGACCATGCTGCGCGATGCCCACGGTGCAGGCGCATTTGCGGGATTGAATGCGCTGCTCATGGCCCGGGAAGGCATCACCGGTGCACCGGCAGAAACGGTTGAAGACATCACCGTCGCCGAATACTGGAGCGACATCGGTACCCGCTGGGAGATCGACAGTCAGTACTTCAAACCCTGGCCGGTCTGCCGCTGGGCGCAACCGGCACTGACCGCCATGCTCGAACTGCAGCGGGAAAATCCTCAACTCCATGCCGACTCGATTGAAACCGTTCGCGTGGAAACGTTCTACGAATCGATGTGTTTGCAGGGGCATACGCCGAGTGACGCCGATGAGGCGCAGTACGCCCTCGCCTTTCCGCTGGCTGCACTGATTGTCCGGGGCAAGGTCGGTCCGGAAGAAGTCACCGGGGCGGCGATTTTTGCCGAAGATATTCTGGCACTGAGCCGCCGTATCGAAGTCGTCGAAGCCGCCGATATCTCGGCCCGGTTCCCCGACGAAATCCTCTCCAGATTGACCATCACCCTGAAGAACGGCGGCGTGCTGGTGAGTCCGGTCACCGCCGCGCGTGGCGATCCCGAAACGGCCCTTAGCGCTGAGGAGCTGAGTCAGAAATTTGATCTGTTCGCCAGTGGTCTAGGTGTAGAGCGCAGCGCCACGGTGAAAACAGCGATCAAGCACATTGCTCAATCCAGTTGCGCCATTACTGCTCTTGCGCCGATTTTTCACGCCGTTCCGGCACACCAGTCAAAACCCATCGATAACGCCAACGCATGAATTGCCCACAGCAAATGTCGTTTGTGATCGCTGTCCTGCGCCCTATAGGCTGAGGGCTATGTCGCCCCTGGGAGGATAATAATGAATAAAGAAAGCGTTTTTGACCTGATCGCACAGCGCAAACCCTGGCATTCGCTGCCGGGCGCTCTTTACAGCAATGAGAGCGTTTACCGCCAGGATCTTGAGCAGATCTGGCACAAGGACTGGATTTTCGCCGGCCACACCTTCGAGATCACCAAACCGGGGCAGTATTTCACTCTGCAGATCGGCGACTATCCCGTTGCAGTGGTACGCGGCAAAGACGGCGAGGTCCGGGCGTTCCATAATGCCTGCCGTCACCGTGGCGCAAAAATCTGCGAGGCCGATCACGGCAAAGTGGCGAAGATGGTTTGCCCGTATCACAAGTGGACGTACGAGCTGGATGGCAACCTGTTGTTCGCCGGCAACATGGGCCAGGATTTCGACAAATCCCAATACAGTCTGAAAAGCGTTCACTGCGAGATCGTCGATACCTACATTTATGTCTGCGTGGCCGCCAAGGCCCCGGACTTCGAGGGTTTCCGCAAAGCCGTCAGTCCTTTCATCGCGCCGCACTATCTTGAAAACTGCAAAGTGGCGTTCGAGTCGAACATCATCGAGAAAGGCAACTGGAAACTGGTCTTCGAAAACAATCGCGAGTGCTACCACTGCGACGGCTCACACCCGGAGCTGCTGCACTCGTTCGTCGATAACCTGTCGGTGGGTGGCGTCAGTGGCGAAGATGATCCCGAACTCTCGGCTTACTGGTCCAAGTGCGAGAGCGCCGGGTTGCCAAGCCGTTTGGTGATGGATATCAACGGCCAGTTCCGCATGACCCGTATTCCGCTGTCATCCGGTGCCGTCAGCTACACCATGGATGGCAAACCGGCCGTTGCCGGTCGCCTGGACAAGACAGCTGAAGCGGACATCGGCGCGCTGTTGTACTTCCACTACCCGTCCACCTGGAATCACTTCCTCGGTGACCACGCGTTGAGCTTCCGGGTGCTGCCGATCAGCGCCACTGAAACCCTGGTCACCACCAAATGGCTGGTACCTGACAGCGCAGTGGAAGGCGTGGATTACGATCTCGAACGCCTGACCAAAGTCTGGATTGCCACCAACGATCAGGACCGCACGCTGGTCGAAGGCACCCAGCGCGGCGTGACCTCGCCTTCGTACGAGCCGGGTCCTTATTCGGAAACCGCCGAGACCGGCGTTTGTCAGTTCGATGACTGGTACTGCGCGACCATGATGGATCGGCTCAAAGGCCCCATCCCTTTGAAGTCTGTTGGCTGATCCGTTCTCCTCACCAGTTCCATCCCTCTTCCCTTCAGCATCCCGACGGATGCTGGAAGGGACTCTTTTGTCTCGAAAAGCTGTTGTTCCGGTTCGTCGCCAAAAAAGCCGGGAGACACCGATAAGGATGTCCGCCTCAATGAACTCCTCGACGTCATCCCTGCCGGCTTATGCAAACCACGGCGAACGCGTGTCGACGCGCATTGTATTTTTGATCACCGGCATTGTGATGTCGGCCTGGGCGCCGCTCGTGCCGTTAGTCAAAGCCCGTACCGGACTGGACGACGGCGGACTGGGCCTGTTGTTGCTGGGATTTGGTATCGGCTCGATCGTCGCTATGCCGTTTGCCGGTTACCTGACCGCACGTTTTGGCTGCCGCCCGGTGATCATCTGCTCAACTGTCGCGTTGTGCGCAGTGCTGCCAATTCTGAGCCATCTCGCCTGGCTGCCGGGCCTGACCCTTGCGGTGCTGGGATTCGGCGCCAGCATGGGCATGCTCGATTGCGCGATCAATATTCAGTCCATCATTGTTGAAAAGAACAGCGGCGAAACCCTGCAATCCGGTTTCCACGGGCTCTACAGTGTCGGCGGTATCGCCGGGGCCGGGGCCATGACGGCGATGCTCAGCCTGGGACTGGATCCGCTGTTGTCGGTGCTGTGTCTGGTGGCGATCATCCTCGCCGCGCTGTACAAGGCTGCGCCAGATTTACTGACCTATGGCACGGAAAGAGACGGCCCGTTGTTGGCGATTCCACGAGGGATCGTGCTGCTGTTGGGCAGCCTGTGCTTCATTGTTTTCCTGACGGAAGGCGCCATGCTCGACTGGAGCGCGGTTTTCCTCGCCTCGCAACGCGCAATGGAACCGAGCTACGCAGGCTTGGGTTATGCGAGCTTCGCGGCGGCGATGACGCTCGGACGCCTGACCGGAGATGCCATCGTCAGCCGACTGGGTGGCGTTCGCGTGGTGGCGCTGGGCGGGATCTGCGCGGCGGCCGGCATGTTGGTTTCGCTGGTGTTCGAGAGTTGGCAGGCGTCCTTGCTGGGTTATGCCTTGGTCGGCATCGGGTGCTCGAACATTGTCCCGGTGCTGTTTACCGCGGCGGGTCGACAACAGCGCATGCCCCAGCGCACCGCGATTCCGGCAATCATCTCTATGGGCTACGCTGGCATTCTCATGGGCCCGGCGTTTATCGGCATGGTTGCCCACCTCAGTACGCTGGTCATCGCATTGGGTGGTTTGGTATTTCTGCTGTTGTTCGTCAGCTACGCCGCAAGATTTTTGAAGACATAACGCACTGGCAGCATTGATGGAAACGAGGATTGGCATCTTCAGTGAGGGTTATCGCCCACACTGACCTTGATCGGTGTTGTCTGGGGTACGTCGCGCTGCCGGGTCGCATGCCAACACAGTTTGGCGGAATCTGTTCCAGGCTGAGGTACCACTTCAACCACAGCACCACGGACGTCAATACGAAAAACAGCACCACCAGATTCTGCCCGCCGGCATAGCGACGGGTGACATTGCAATAAAGCGCAAAGGTAATCGCACAGGCCAGGGCCAGGCTGTAGCTCAACGGGTTGGACTGAACATTGCGCACAATTCCCGGCAGCGATAAACCCTCGCCACTGACCACCCACAAGATGCCGAAAATCGCCAACGCAGAGCCTGGAATGATGAACCAGCGGGTTTTCTGCCCGTTCATGACGATCGCCAGCACCACGGTCAGGCACGGCCACAGATAATTGACCACGCCCAGTTCGATGGCTTGATGCCGATCACTGGCGAAACCCAATGCCAACGACAGGCACACCTCATAAGCGACGAACAATGCGCTGCCCAGCACCAGATAGAGCCTGGATGTCGAACGAATCCGCGGGCGGCCGAGGAACACCAGCAAGAGCATGGCGCCCAGCGAATAGATCAACGCAGCGCCCCCTAGCGCACCGAAGTGCTCGCTGACGCCTCTGATCAGTCCGGCGGCGGTACTCCACAAAACGATCGCCACCAAACCACACGCCGTGGCGGTCCGCTCACCTTTGATCAGCATCATGACTCCTGGCACAAAATGGCAAACCGACCGCACAGGCTAACCAGCGCAAGAGGATCAATAAAGGAACATTTTTGCCCTGCAAAGGATGAGCTGTCGTTATGACTCAGCCTTGATTGACCTGCGTCCAACTGTCGCAGCAAACAGCCATTGGAAAATTCCGTACAAGCCTTAGAATCCGCGCGCTCTTGCAGTCGCCGGATCTGGTGACCGAAACGTATCCAACCGCCCTGCCCGTCTGGCGGGCGCCTGCACCACACACCCCGGCTTGGCAATCGCATGCGCAGAGGCGCACGTTGCGCTGTTCGTCCTATAGAGGTTTTTATGTCTCCGCGTTTGCTGGCCATGGCGCTGGCGCCCCTGCTCGGGCTGTTCATTGTTGCGCTGGGCAACGGTTTCATGTCGTCGCTGACCACCCTTCGCCTGGACGCTGCCGGTGCCTCGACTACGATGATCGGTATCGTTTCATCGGCCTACTTCATCGGCCTGACCCTAGGTGCCGTGTTCAATGACCGTTTGATTCTGCGCATCGGTCATATCCGCGCCTACGGCAGCTTTGCTTCGCTGATCGCCGTGACCATCCTGCTGCAGGGCTTGTTCTATGACACTTGGGGTTGGTTCGCCCTGCGCCTGATCAACGGCTGGGCCACGGTCGGTGTGTTTCTGGTGATCGAAAGCTGGCTGCTGTTGGCGGGCGACGCGAAGATTCGCGGGCGCTTGCTCGCGTTGTACATGATCGTCTTGTACGGCGCCGGTGTGCTGGGTCAGGCAACGTTGGGGAAAATCACCGGGTTGAGCGACAGCGCACCGTTTATGGTCGCCGGCATGCTTGCCGCGTTTTCGGTGCTGCCGATCGTGATCCTGCCGCGCGTGTCGCCATTGCTCGATCAGGTGGAACCGCTCAAACCACGGCAACTGCTGGGCGTGACGCCGACTGGGCTGGTCGGCTGTTTCGGCTCGGGTGTGACCATCGCGGCGATCTACACCTTGCTGCCGCTGTACTTGCAGCGCAGCGGTCTGAATGTCGGTGAAGTCGGCAGCATGATGGCCTGGACGATTCTTGGCGCGATGCTCCTGCAATACCCGGTCGGGCGTTGGTCCGATCGCAAGGATCGTTTGCAGGTACTGACGATTCTGACAGTGGCGTGCACGGTGTTGTCGCTGCTGATCGTCCTGCTGCCGTTGTCCGCGACAATGCTCGCGGTGATGTTGTTTCTGCTCGGTGGCGGTGTATTCGCGCTGTACCCGGTTGCCGTCAGCCATGCTGCTGACCGTGCGCCTGCCGAAGCGTTGGTGCCGATGATTCAGGGCTTGCTGCTGATCAACTCGCTGGGCTCGGCGATCAGTCCGATGATGATCTCGCCAGTGATGAACTCGTTCGGCGCCAATGGTCTGTTCTGGGTATTTGCGCTGGTCAATCTGTGCATGGTCACCTTCTTCCTGTGGCGCCGTGGCAAACGCCCGGTTCCGGCCAATCCCGCGCCTTTTGCGGCGGCAGCCACGTTCTCGCCGACTGGGGCGGAATTGCGGGTGACTGAAGATCTGCGTCAGGCGGTGCAGGAGCATCCGCCGATGGTGGATGCACTGAGCGGCGAGCCTTCGCCGCAGTGTGAGACGCGCTGAGGGTTGCGCCAGTCTGCGTCAAGCGCAGGCTGGCTCGCACCACTATTCAGGTTCGTGGGTGATGTCCACGAGCGGAATCGGCTCGATCGCCCAAGCGCGAATCTGACGACGCTCAGGGCTGGGTATCGCGCAAGCCTTGCGTCCGGTGAACGTTCGCGCAAGACGCTCTTCATCAATGCGCCAACCGCGCAACTCCAGTGCCTGCACATCTTTGCGAAAAGCAATCTGCAGCGCATCGGATTTCAACGAAACCTCCTGCTGAAAAGAGTCCGGCACACGTTCGGGCCGGACGTTTTTCAGCACGGCATGATCCTGTTCGAAGATACGGATATTGCTCGCAATGAATCGGCGATCCAGCAGTCGCGAGCGCAGGAACGTTCTGCCCATCATCCACCAGGTACGCGTGCGATTGGCGTCAATCGGGACATGCGCCGAGACGATGTAGATCCGCCAGCCGTTGGGCAACTCAAGCTCAAGCGTTGTACACGGACCCGACAGATGAAACCCCGGAACAGTGGCAACGCTGACAAACTCGGTGGAAGATTTACGCCGCAGCAACCCTTTGCGTGCCGGCCTGCGCATAAGCATTTGGGCGCTGCCGCTCCACGCATCACTGTCGACCTCGAATGATTCAATCTCGGGATGATCCGGATCGCCGAAGGTTGAACCATGGACAAACGGTGCGTGCGCGAAGTCCAGGCCATTTTCGATAATCCGGTCCCAACTGGCCTGCCAGTCAAAGTGTCCCGAGACCACGCGGATGGCGGGATCGTCCATCCAGTCGAGCGTGGGCAAGGGTGGACGCTCAGACTCCGGCAGATCACCTAAAAACGCCCAGATCCAGCCGTAGCGCTCCAGCGTCGGGTACGCATCGACTCGCGCCTTGGCGGGAATCCGCAGGTCGGGCTGCGCCGGTATTTGCGTACAGACGCCATCAGCGCCAAACCGCCAGCCGTGATAGGGGCACTGCACGCTGTTGCCCACTTTGCTGCCGGCGGATAGTGAGCCGCCGCGATGCACGCAAATATCCGACAGCACATGAGCGACACCCGCGTCATCGCGGAACGCTACGAAAGGCTGTCCGAGCAATTGAACCGGCATCAATCCATCAGTCAACTGTGACGATGGGAGAACGACATACCAGAGGTTTGTGAGCATGGGTGGCGTGTGATCCGTCAGTACGGTTAGCTCAGATCAGAGCAACCTGAAATTCAAATTCAACCAGCGCCTGTGCATCGACAATCAGCCAAGCACTTTATAGATCTCTGCAACTACCTGAGTCGTTGCGGCTTCGATGGTTCCTTCGTTACGGCACAACACCCAGCCGTGATCGGCAGCCGCCTGCTCGAACATCTCGCTACACACGACGTGCTCGGCGTGTTTCTGGATCACCGTGCCGCCCAGTCCACGCGATCGTGCAGTTGCCCTCGCCCATGAAATATCCGGCGCAGTGACGACGCCGACATGCAGATCCGGCACGCGCACGCCTCGCTCGATGTTCAACTGCAGAATCTCGGCAAACGGCACGCTATGGCGAAATGCTGCATCCGACGGATACCAGCGATCGATCAGGATGATGCAGTTCAATGGCTGTTTGGGCAGCACCCGCTCAGAAATCCAGCGACGGCTATCCGCAAGGCGCTGACACACCGCCCACTCCAGATCCCGCGAGGGATGCCTGGCGAGTTGGTTGACCAGGGCCATGGTTTCACCTCTGTAGGGATCGCTTTTTCTCTCGCACAGCCGAATGACTTTATGCTGGTCTGCCCGCAGTGCGGCGGTCACAGCCTCCAGCAGTGTGGTTTTGCCGGTGCCCTTGGGCCCATCCAGAGAAATAAACAACGGCAGCTTCATGGTTCACGCAACGATCGAGACATTGCTGAGCACTCTAACCTCATTTGCGCAAATCAATGAGCTGTTCCCTGCCCTTTGCCTACACTTGCTTGCCAAAGACGTTTACCTCTCTGCCGAAGGAGTCACCATGTCCAAGCTCTATCCGAGCATCGATCCCGAGGGATTGGTCGAGTACTCAGTGGTTTACACCGACCGCTCGCTGAACCACATGTCGCAGTCCTTTCAAGGCGTGATGAGGAACATTTCCACGACCCTGAAACAGGTCTACAACGCCGAAGCGGTGGCGGTGGTTCCGGGCAGCGGCACCTTCGGCATGGAAGCGGTGGCGCGGCAGTTCGCTACCGGACAACAGTGTCTGGTGATACGCAACGGCTGGTTCAGTTATCGCTGGAGCCAGATCCTTGATATGGGCAATATTCCGGCGGCCACCACGGTGCTCAAAGCCCGGCCAGTCGAGACGGGTCGCCAGGCAGCCTACGCCCCGCCGCCACTGGACGAAGTGCTGGCAGCCATTGCCGCGCAGAAGCCGAAAGTGGTCTTCGCCCCTCACGTTGAAACTTCATCCGGGATCCTCTTGCCCGACGAGTACCTGCGAGCCGTTGGCGACGCCGTGCATGCGGTGGGTGGTCTGTTTGTGCTGGACTGCATCGCCTCCGGCACCATTTGGGTGGATATGCACAAATGCGCCGTCGACCTGCTGATCAGCGCACCACAGAAAGGCTGGAGCGCCTCCCCTTGCTGCGCGCTGGTGATGTTCAGTGCTCTGGCACTTGAGCGCATCGAACAGACGCAAAGCAGCAGCTTCGCCTGCGACCTGAAAAAGTGGCTGCAGATCATGCAGGCCTACGAACAGGGCGGACATGCCTATCACGCAACCATGCCAAGCGATTCCCTCGCGCGGTTCAATGACGTCATGAAAGAGACGCAAGCCTACGGGTTCGACAGGGTTCGCGATGAACAACAGGCGCTGGGCGATCGGGTGCGCGCCCTGTTGACCGGCAGAGGTTTCAAAAGCGTCGCCGCAGCCGGCTTTCAAGCCCCGGGCGTGGTGGTGAGCTACACCGATGATGCGGATATCAAGAACGGCAAGAAATTTGCCCAGCACGGCCTGCAGATCGCTGCCGGCGTGCCGCTGCAATGCGACGAGCCGGCCGACTTCCAGACCTTTCGCCTCGGGCTGTTCGGGCTGGAGAAGCTGCAGAATATCGAGCGCACGGTCAGCCTGCTTGAGCAGGCGCTGGATGAGGTGATGGTTGACTAAAGTCCCATATCGCTCCTAACGCTTGAACTCCAGAAGGGCATTCCCGACGTGTGCCCTTCTTCCAGCAAGGCGGTTCATCATTCTGTTCAGTGGTCTGTCGACTATTTGGCCCCGGGACCAATCAGCGAGCTTTCAATCTGCACGCCGGGCATCATTTGCTGCAAACCAGCGATCAGCTTGTCCCCTGCTTCAGTCAAGGCCTCAAGAGGCATCGCTGGCAAACTCTCCAGAATGAACCACATGTTCTGCGCATCGGCACCGAGACGGGTTCTGACGCCTTGCCGCCAATTCCAGCGGCGGCAGGTCACGCCTTTGTCATCGCGCCAGACCACTTCGCCGGCATCCGGATACTCGACAGCAGGAACGCCCTCTTTCATCGTGTCAAACGGCTCGGTGCCATCGGCGACAACAAGCTGCGGTGAGCCTGCATAGGCGTCTATGTTTTCCCCGCCCACCGGAATGGCGTACTCGATGCTGATGGCGTTGTAGAGATCGACGATGGTATCGAGGCTCGGCAAGGTCCCGTCACGTAAAACCCTTTTACGCAACGCTTCGGCTGAACAAGGCGTGCGCTGCGGCTTGGCCCCGAACTTTCTGAAGGCGTCGGCCCAGGCGGCAAGGTGAGCGTCTCCCCAGCTTGGACCACCCGCCTGCACAGCCTTGCAAGCATGATCCAGGGCGGCCCGGGCAACTTCAGGACGGGTGAGTGGTGCAGCTTCCACCACAATGCTCAGGGCCCGGAACTCCGGCGCCAGTTCTGCAACGGCTGGATCGATCAACGGCAGTACGGACAGCATCAAAAACCTCCAGGATTCAAATGGTGTTTCATGCTATCTATCGATGACCGATTTAGTCAATATAATGACCGCCATGTTCCGCTTCAGTGGGTGAGTCGATTGACGCCACGATCGTTAAGGGCCGAAAATTCCAGCACTTTTTTCATGAACCTGATCAATGACCATGAATACCAGCTTGTCGACTACCCCGGGTGCTGATGCTCAAGCCGTCAGCCTGGCCGTCGCACGCACACTCAAACAAGCCCGCAAGGCACAGAAAATCACGCTGGACGAGCTTTCTCGGCGCTCAGGCGTGAGCAAAGGAATGGTCGTCGAAATAGAAAAATGCACCGCGAATCCCAGTATCGGCATTCTTTGCAAAATCGCCGCCGCGCTGGGCCTGTCGGTTGCCGACATCGTCAATGTGACCGAGGCACCCTCTGCCCATATCATCGAAAGCCAGGATATCCCCACGCTCTGGACCGGTGACCTTGGAGGCACCGCGCGACTTCTTGCAGGAACGTCCGGCCCGAACATGATCGAGTTATGGCGCTGGGAAATGCATCCAGGTGAATCGTTCGCTTCACCGGGGCACCCTCAAGGCACGCTTGAACTGTTCCATGTAGAGAAAGGCACGTTGAAATGCATGATCGGGGAAACAGAGCTGATCATTCCTGCCGGGAGTTCGGCAGTGGCGAAAACCGATGTGCCTCACTCCTATTCCAACGCGGGCAGATCCAGGTTGGTGTTCACCATGTCCGTGACCGAGATACATCAGTAGATACCCGACATTCGGGCACAGGCTTCATGACATAACTGTCAGTAGTTGAAGTCGTGCCCCAGCTCATTCTGCATCCACTCCAGAAATCGCCTGACCCGAGGAAAGCCGGCATGCGCTCTCGGGAACACCAAGTGGTGTGCGGTGATGGGCGCGCTCAACGCTGGCGCTACTTCGACTAACGCGCCGCGCGCCAGATAATCCTGCGCAAGCAGCGTGCTTTCCAACGCGAACCCAAGCCCGTGACTGGCCGCCTCCAGTGTCATGTAGGAGCGGTCAAAGCTGACTGAATAGGGTTTTTCAGGACGCGACAGGCCATGTTGAGCAAACAGTTGCGGCCACTTGATCAGCGTCGCTTCCGACAGGATCAGATTGCAGTCGAGCAGATCCGCGACTGTGCGGATCGGGCGTTGCTGCAGCAATTTCGGCGACGCCAGCACCGCGATCTTTTCATTGCGCACCGTACGGACTTCGAAACTTGGCCAATTGGGCATGCCGTGACGGATGTCGACATCGATCTTGTCGCGACTGAAATGCAGTGATTCGTAAGAACACGACAGATTGAGCTGGATGTCGGGATGACTCTGGCGGAACTGTTCCAGCCGCGGCATCAGCCACAGCAGCCCGAAGCTGGGTGACGAGTGCAACCGCAGGCAATCGAGACTGACATCGCTGGCGGCACGCTCTGTCGCCACCGCCAGGCTGTGCAGAATGCCGGACACTTCGGTCAGGTATTGCTCGCCCACTGGCGTCAATGTCACGCCCCTGGCTGTTCTGAGAAATAACTGACGCCCGATCATCGCCTCTAGTTTGGCCAATTGGTGACTGACCGCCGACGGGGTCAAATCCAGCAATTCGGCGGCGCGGGCAACGTTGCCGAAGCGTGCTGTTTGCTCAAAGGCCTGAATGGCTTTCAGGGGTGGCAGGGTCGCAGGTGCTTCGCCAGATGAACTCATGATGATTGTTTTTCCGCTGCAAGTGGCTTGGGCCGGGCTTATGGCTATTCAAACATCGGCAGACAGCGCTGGCGAGTGCTGAATTTTTTTCAGCACCCAGTGAAGTTTGCGTTATTGCTCAGGGCCGATCTGGAGGACAAGCTGAGTCATCGGTTCTTTGCGAACCGGGCCAATAAAAACAATTCGAGGTATTCCTCCATGCTTCTCCAAGGCAAAGTCGCAATCATCACCGGTGCCGCATCTGCCCGTGGCATCGGCCGCGCTACAGCGACGACGTTCGCACAACAAGGCGCTCGTGTCGTCATTCTCGATCTGGATGCCTCCGCAGCACGCGACGCCGCCGCGTCGTTGGGCGAAGGTCACCTGGGACTGGCGGCTAACGTGGCGGACGAGGCGCAGGTTCAGCAAGCCGTTGCCACCATCATCGAGCACTTCGGTCGTATTGATATCCTCGTCAACAACGCCGGCATCACCCAGCCACTCAAAACCCTCGACATTCGTCCTTCGGACTACGACAAGGTGCTGGACGTCAGCCTGCGCGGCACCCTGCTCATGTCCCAAGCGGTGATTCCGCTCATGCGTCAACAGGCCTGCGGCAGCATCGTCTGCATGTCGTCCGTGTCTGCCCAACGCGGTGGCGGCATTTTCGGTGGCCCGCATTACAGCGCGGCCAAGGCCGGTGTGCTGGGTCTGGGCAAAGCCATGGCGCGGGAGTTGGGCCCAGACAACATTCGCGTCAACTCCATCGCGCCGGGCCTGATTCACACCGACATCACCGGCGGCCTGATGCAGGACGAGCGCCGTCACGCCATCATCGACGGCATTCCGCTGGGTCGCCTGGGTGAGGCGCAGGACGTCGCCAACGCTGCGCTGTTTCTCGCCAGCGACTTGTCCTCTTATCTGACTGGCATCACTTTGGATGTGAACGGCGGCATGCTGATTCACTGAGTACTTCTGGGCGGGCCTGTACGGTCCGTGCGGTTCTGGATCGATGATGCAGCCGGGCCTGATGGCCTGGCGGTCAATAAAAACAAGAGATCAGACCATCATGACTACCCTGTCGCTCGAAGCGGTTTCGACCGTGCGCTCCTCTGCCTATCGCAAAACCGCCTGGCGTCTGATGCCCTTTCTGATGCTGTGCTATTTGTGCGCCTATCTGGATCGGGTCAACGTCGGCTTCGCCAAGCTGCAAATGATGAACGATCTGGCCCTCAGCGAAACGGTCTACGGACTGGGCGCCGGCGTGTTCTTCATCGGCTATTTCCTCTGCGAAGTGCCCAGCAACATCATTCTGCACAAGGTCGGTGCGCGCGTATGGATCGCGCGGATCATGATCACCTGGGGCATCGTCTCGGCGCTGTTCGCCTTCGTCGAAACCGCGTGGCAATTCTATGCGCTGCGCTTTCTGCTGGGGATTGCCGAAGCCGGCCTGGCACCGGGCCTGTTGCTCTACCTCACCTACTGGTTTCCGTCCTACCGTCGGGCACGCATGACGGTGTTGTGGTTCATCGCCATTCCGCTGTCAGGCATGGTTGGTGGCCCGCTGTCCGGCTGGATCATGAACCACTTTGCCGGCGTACACGGCTGGGCTGGCTGGCAGTGGATGTTCGTTCTGGAGGCGGTACCCACTGTGATCGTCGGGCTGCTGGTGCTGAGCTATCTGAAAGACGGCGTGCATCAGGCCACCTGGCTGAATGACGAAGAAAAAGCCTTGATCACCCGCGAGCTGGCTGAAGACGACCAGCAAAAAGTCACCCACGCCTCGGTTGGCGAGTTCATTCGCGATCGCCGTCTGTGGCTGCTGGCGGCCATCTACTTCTGCGTGGTGATGGGCCAGTACGCAATCACCTTCTGGCTGCCCACACTGGTGCGCAATGCGGGGGTTTCCGACCCGCTGCACATCGGTTTTATGACCAGCCTGCCGTACCTGTGCGCCATCGTCGCGATGTTGTTGGTGGGCCGCAGTGGTGACAAACATCGCGAGCGCCGCTGGCACCTCATCGTGCCGATGATTGCCGGGGCGATCGGCTTGAGCCTGGCGGCGATGATGGGCGGCAATTCAACGCTGTCGATCCTCAGTCTGTGCCTGGCCGCTTCCGGCATTTTGTCGGCGACATCGCTGTTCTGGATGCTGCCCACCACGCTGCTCGGCGGGGTGTCTGCTGCCGCTGGCATCGCCGCGGTCAACAGCTTCGCCAATCTCGCCGGGTTCTGCTCGCCTTATCTGATCGGCTGGATCACCACCCTGACCGGCTCTAGTGCCATCGGCATGTACCTGATCACGGGCGTGCTGTTCCTCGGTGCCAGTCTGGTCCTGCGCATCCCCGCCGCCCTGGTCAATCGTTGAGTTAACGGAGTTTCATCATGACGACTAATCTTTCACACGCTGCATCCCTGAGCCTGACGGAGCGCGCGCACAACATTCGCCGCCACGCGCTGCGCATGGGCCAGGTCCAGGGTCAGGGCTACGTCGGCCAGGCTCTCGGCGCTGCCGATCTGCTGGCGGTGTCTTACTTTCATGCGATGAATCATCGCCCAACTGATCCCGAATGGGAGCAGCGCGATCGCTTCTACCTCTCCATCGGTCACTACGCCATTGCGCTGTACGCAGCGCTGATCGAAGCCGAAATCATCCCGCTCGAAGAGCTGGAAACCTACGGCTCGGACGACAGCCGCTTGCCGATGTCGGGCATGGCCGCCTACACCCCGGGCATGGAAATCACCGGCGGCTCGTTGGGCCAAGGCTTGGGCATCGCCGTCGGCGCCTGCCTGGGTCTCAAGCGCAAAGGCTCGCCCTCCTTCGTCTACAACCTGCTGTCCGATGGCGAGTTGAACGAAGGCTCGACGTGGGAAGCGGTCATGTCGGCTTCGCACTGGAAGCTCGACAACCTGATCGCCATCGTCGACGTCAACAACCAGCAAGCCGACGGCCACTCCAGCGAGATTCTCTCGTTCGAACCCATCGTTGATCGCTGGCAAGCATTTGGCTGGTTTACCCAGCGCGTCGACGGCAATGATCTGGAGGCGCTGGTCAGCGCGTTCGATGCCGCGCGCAATCATTCTGGCAGCCAACCACGAGTGATCATCTGCGACACCAAAATGGGCAAAGGCGTGCCCTTCCTGGAAACCCGCGAGAAAACCCACTTCATCCGTGTGGAAGAGCACGAATGGGACCTGGCGCTGCGCAATCTTGAAGAAGGAAAAAACCAATGAACAACGCCGTCAAAACACCCATGACGACTGCCGAACCGGGCAAGAAACGCCTGACTACATCGGCGATGATTGCCTCCATTGCTTCAGAAGGCCAAGCCACCAAATCCGCGCCTTTCGGTCATGCGCTGGCGGCGCTGGCTGATCAACGCCAGGACATCGTCGGCCTGTCCGCCGACCTGTCCAAATACACCGACCTGCACATCTTTGCCAAGGCCCACCCGGACCGGTTCTATCAAATGGGCATGGCCGAACAACTGCTGATGAGTGCAGCCGCAGGCATGGCCCGTGAAGGTTTCGTACCCTTTGCCACGACCTATGCGGTGTTTGCTTCGCGGCGTGCCTATGACTTCATCTGCATGGCCATCGCCGAGGAAAACCTCAACGTCAAAATCGTCTGCGGCCTGCCCGGCCTCACCACCGGTTACGGCCCCAGCCATCAGGCCACCGATGATCTGGCTATCTTCCGTGCCATGCCCAACCTGATGATTGTCGATCCCTGCGATGCTCTGGAAATCGAACAGGCTGTACCCGCCATCGCCGCGCATCAAGGGCCTGTATACATGCGTTTGCTGCGCGGTAATGTACCGCTGGTGCTCGACGAGTACGGCTATCAGTTCGAGATCGGCAAAGCCAAAACCCTGTGCACCGGTAACGATGTGCTGATCATCTCCACCGGCCTGATGACCATGCGTGCACTGGAAGCCGCCAAGGAACTGCAAGCCGATGGCGTGGATGTCGCCGTGTTGCACGTACCGACGATAAAGCCGCTGGATGAACAAACCATTCTTGCCGAAGCTCGCAAATCAGGTCGACTGGTGGTTACCGCAGAAAACAGCTCGATTATTGGCGGACTCGGCGAGGCCGTTGCCGGGGTGCTGCTGCGTAACGGAGTCACGCCAGCGTTCAGGCAGATCGCCTTGCCGGACGCGTTTCTGGACGCGGGTGCTTTGCCGACACTGCATGATCGTTACGGCATTTCGACCCAGGCCGTCTGCGCGCAGATCAAGCTCTGGCTGGACCGCTGACCGATCAGGGCGCTTATGGACGAGCGCCCTACAACTCGCGGACAACGAACAACTTGTACGATGTCCTATCACAAGGTATTACTACGTCTCCCCGAAAAAAAATAAAACCACGGAGATCGCTACATGGACTCATCCCTGTCCGCTCGACCTGAAAGCCCTGACCGAGCGCAAGGCAACACCCGCCGCAGCTTCCTGAAAAAATCCCTCGCCGTTTCCGCCACGCTCGCCACTGTCGGCAGCACCGCACTGACGCGGATCGCCGAGGCCGCCGAACCCTTGAGTCAGCGCTATCCAGATCCGCTGATTCATATCCTCGACGACAGCTTCCTCGAACTACGTGTTTTCAACGCCAGTGTTGAAAAACTTGCCACCGGCATGCGCTGGGCCGAAGGACCGGTCTGGGTCGGTGATGGCCGCTATTTGTTGGTCAGCGACATCCCCAATAATCGCATCATGCGCTGGGACGAAATCACCGACACCTTCAGCGTGTACCGCGAACACTCCAATTTCTCCAACGGCATGTGCCGGGATCGCCAAGGGCGTCTGATCGTCTGCGAAGGCTCTACCACCACCAGCGAAGGCCGGCGCATCACGCGTACCGAAGCCAATGGCACGATCACCGTGCTGGCCGACAGCTTCGACGGCAAGCCCTTCAACTCGCCCAACGACATCGTCTGCAAAAGTGACGGATCGATCTGGTTCACCGACCCGCCCTTCCAGACCAGCAACAACTACGAAGGCCACAAAATCACCCCGAGCCAACCCCACGCGGTGTACCGCATCGACGGCGAGAGCAAAAAAGTCACGCGGGTCATCGACGACCTCAACGGCCCCAACGGCCTGTGCTTTTCGCCTGATGAAAAAACCCTGTACGTCGTCGAAGGTCGCGCCAAGCCTAATCGCCTGATCTGGGCGATGACCGTAAAGGACGACGGCACACTCGGCGAACGCCGCAAGCACATCGAAGGGCTGGACTATGCCGCGATCGACGGCATCAAGTGCGACGAAGCGGGCAACCTGTGGTGCGGCTGGGGCGGCAATGGTGATCCCAAGGCCGACCTGGAAAAACTCGACGGCGTGCGCGTTTTCAATCCGCAGGGCAAGGCCATCGGGCACATTTCCCTGCCAGAGCGCTGCCCGAATTTGTGCTTTGGGGGACGTGAAGGGAACCGGTTGTTCATGGCCAGTAGTCACTCGATCTACTCGCTGTTTGTGAATACTCGGGGGACTACGTTTGCGTTGTAAAAGCGAGGCTCGTCTCGCGACAGTTTCGTGAGTATCGAAACGATAGTCTGCCGCGCATCCAAGGGTGCGCGGCATTCAAGCCCGGTTACTGTCCCGCCTCGCCGGCCCCTGTGAAACGCCCTAGCGAAAGACACCGCAAGATTGTGTTCGGAATTGATAAAAGTCTTTCCCGGATTCACGCCTGTTTCCACATAACCCTCAAGCCTAAAGTTCGTCCTGCCAGCAACATCACACTTACTTTAGGAAATCACATCATGAAAACGGCAATGATCATCGTCGCACTCTTGGGCTTCAGCTCTGTAGTAGCAGCGCAGGATGGGACTGCAAAGACTCAACAGGTCGAACAATATCGCTACGGTACCCACTTGGATGTCGCCAAGGTCATCTCTGAAGACCCGGTGCCGGATGTTTGCGCAGTGGTACCGACGCACATGACCTACCAGGATTCGCAAGGCAAACGCCACGTACTGGCCTATAACGTCATGGGCCGTTGCAGCCAGGGATAACCAAGCTGTTCGCCAATCATTGCGCCTCGGAGAGTGGTCTCATCGAGGCGCAAATACCTTTTTGCTCCGCAGTATTTCAATCGATCAGTTCTTTGGCCGTGGCTGCCAGCTGACTGCCAACCCGATCTTTCAGTGTTCCGATAAACCGGGTGATTTTTGCATCGACGAACTGCCGAGAGGTATAGACGGCATACACGTTGCGCTCATAGGTATGGTAGTCAGGCAAAACCCGCACGAGCCTGCCGGAACGCAAATCATCGATGGCCGTGAATCCGGCCAGCAAGCCAATCCCCGCGCCCTCTCGAATGGCATGTGCCATCGCATCCATATCGTTAACGCTGAAACTTGCCCCTGTCGGGACAAATGTCGCGTCCCCCGCCTTGCTCTTGAGCTGCCACTCGTCCCGCACGTAGTCCACGGTGCCCAGCAACAGACACTGGTGATCCCGCAGGTCTTCAGGTGTCTCCGGGGCCGCATGCCTGGCCAGGTAATCTGGCGACGCCACCAGCACACAATGGCTGACGCCGATCTTCTGGCTGACATACGCCGAATCGGGGAGCGCGCGGGCGATCAGGATCGAGACATCCAGTTGGTCTTCCAACAGGTTCGGCATACGTTGCGAGAGCAATAAATCCACCGTCACCTCCGGGAATTGCTGGCGGTACTCCAGCACGGCCCCCGTGACCAGGTGCCGGGCCAGCCCAGGAACGCAATGCACCCGCAATGTACCTCGTGGTTCCAGCGCGGCATTGCTGGCTTCGGCTTCGGCACTCTCCAGATCAGCGAGAATCTTCGTGCATCGCTCATAGAACCGTCGCCCGGCATCGGTGACCGACAGGCGTCGGGTCGAGCGTTGCAACAGACGTGCGTCGAGCACGTTTTCCAGCGCCGATACAGCACGCGAGACGTTACCGACGGTGGAATCCAGATGGTTGGCCACGGCCGTGAAACTGCCCATCTCGACAACCTTTATGTACACCGACATGTTCGAAAGTTTATCCATCGCGTCCTTCCTGTAGATCTGACGCTTACCCGTGATAGCGCGCACTTTTTCCGGATGCTACACGTTCGGCCCGCGGCTCGATATTACCTCTGGCGACAACAATGATTCCCTCTGGCCCGTCTAAATCAACGGCCCCCCCTTCCATAGACTTGGTTGCACAGGCTGCCTGAACCGGCGCCGGGTTTCTTACGAATCTCTGACAACCAACTGAAGGGCGCATCATGAAGACTTCCTACGACCTGCTTTATCTTTTCATCGGTGGTGAATGGATCAGTGCCGAAGGGCGCGATACCGCTGCTGTCGTCAACCCGGCGACCGGCCGGGAAATCGGCCGCATCCCGCTCGCCACCGCTGGCGACCTTGATCACGCCTTGGAAGTGACTCGCCTGAGCTTCGAGCAGTGGCGCCAGACCGTGCCTGACCAACGCGCCAAGATCCTCAAGCGTGCCGCCGACCTGATCCTCGAACGTGCACCGCAGATTGCCGCGCAGATGACCCTGGAGGAAGGCAAACCGCTGAATGAAAGCCTGGATGAAGTGACCCGTGCGGCGGAGTACTTCGAATGGTTCGCCGAAAGCGCCCGGCGTATCGATGGTCGGGTGGTCCCGGCCAACCGGCCAGGCGTGTTGCAACTGGTCAAACGCCAGGCCATCGGCCCGGTGGCCGCATTCACTCCGTGGAATTTCCCGGCCATCACCCCGGCACGCAAGCTCTCGGCAGCGCTGGCCGCTGGTTGCAGCGTCATCCTCAAACCCGGTGAGGAAAGTCCCTCCACAGCACTGGCCCTGGCGCGTGCACTCGACGATGCAGGATTGCCCAAGGGTGTGTTGCAAGTGGTCTTCGGCGTACCGGATCAAGTGTCCAGCCATCTGATCGCCTCGCCGATCATTCGCAAAGTGACCTTCACCGGTTCGGTGCCCATCGGTCGCCTGCTGTCTGCACGCGCTGCCGAAGGCGTGAAGCCCATCACCCTTGAACTCGGTGGACACGGACCGGTGCTGGTGTTCGAAGATGCCGACATTGAAAAAGCTGCCGTTGAGGGTGTCGCTAACCGCTTTCGCGGCACCGGACAGGTGTGCATTTCATCCACTCGGTTTCTGATCCAGCGTGGCGCCTATCAAGCTTTTGTCGATCACTTTGTCGCGGCGACCCAAGCCCTGAGAATCGGTGACGGTCTGCATCCAGACACTCAGGTCGGACCGTTAGCCAACCCAAGGCAATTGGCAAAAATGGAAGAACTGGTCGCCGATGCCGTTGAAAAAGGTGCACGAGTATTGGTCGGTGGCGAAGCCTTGTCCGGCGAAGGCTACTTCTTCCAGCCCACCGTTCTGGCAGATGTGCCGATGAACGCCCGCGTCATGCACGAAGAACCCTTTGGCCCCATCGCCGTGCTGATGCCGTTCGATGAGCTGGCGGATGGGCTGCAAGAAGCCAACCGCCTGCCATACGGACTCTCGGCCTACGCGTTCACCTCCAGCGCGCGCACGGCCATTGACGTCGCCGACGGATTGGAGGCCGGGATGATCGGCATCAACCAATACCGCATCGTCGCTACCGAGCTTCCGTTCGGCGGCATGAAAGAAAGCGGTCACGGCTCCGAAGGTGGCATTGAAGGCATCGAGCACTATCTGACCCACAAATTCATCAGCCAGGTTTAAGGAACTCGCCCATGTCCAAGCTCAATTTCAGCAGTCCTCGCGAAGCCGCGCGCGCGTTCACGCCAAAGCTGTCGCAATTCGTCGACTCGACGCTTTATCCGCAAATCTGGAGCGATCCCGCGCTGTCCCCGCGCGACCGTAGCCTGATCACCGTGGCGGCATTGATTGCCGCTGGTCACTCGGAAGAGTTGCCTGCTCACCTGCGCCGGGCGGCTGACAACGGTGTGACCCAAGACGAACTGGCGGCAGCGATCACGCACCTGGCGTTCTATGTGGGCTTCCCTGGCGCGATCACCGCATCGGCTATCGCCAACGCCACGTTCAGCGAAACGGAGAACAACTGAATGAAAGCCATCAACATCAGAGAATTCGGTGCGCCAGACGTCCTCGAACTCGTCGAGGTCGCCGATCCTGCAGTCCGTCCTGACGACCTGCTGGTGCGCGTCTATGCCGCCGGGGTGAACCGTGCGGATCTGACGCACCGGACCGGTGGCTACGGCCATCCGAATTTCGGCGACTCGCTGATCATCGGCCTGGAAATCGCCGGCGAAGTGATCGGCAAAGGTAGCGCGGTAACAGGGTTCGAGGTCGGAGATCGAGTCATGGGCGTGGTCGGCGGCGGTGCCTACGCCGAACTGGCCCGCATCGATTACCGCATGGCCATGCACATCCCCGCGCAGCTTGACTATGTACACGCGGCAGCCATTCCCGAGGTCTTCGTCACGGCCCATGAAGCGATGATGCACCTGGCTCGACTCAAGGCTGGCGATTCGGTGCTGATTCACGCGGCCGCCGGCGGCGTCGGCTCTGCTGCGGTGCAGTTGGCTTATGCCACCGGCGCCACGGTGTATGCGACCACCGAAGGCAGCAAGTTGGCGCGTGTCGAGCATTTGGGCGCAGACGTGGCGATCGACTACAAGACGCAGGATTTCGCTGAGGTGATCGCCGACAAAACCCAGGGCCGCGGCGTCGATGTGATCATCGATTTTATCGGTGAGCCCTACTTCGCCCGCAACGTTGCGTCCCTTGCTCGCGGAGGTCGCTTGGTTCAGGTGGGAATTCTCGGCGGTGGCGGCAACGTCACGGTGGCACTGGAGGACATTCTTTACCGCCACTTGCAAATCATCGGCACGGTGATGAAGTCACGCACGCAACCGGAGAAGCACGCCATGATCAAACGCTTTCGCGAGCACTGGCTGGATCGCTTCGAGGGGGCCGGAAGCCTTGAGCCGGTTGTCGATAGCACGTTTGCGCTAGCGCGGGCTGCCGATGCGCATCGCCGGATGGAGTCTTCCGGGAACGTCGGGAAAATCATTTTGACGATGCAGCCGGAAGACTTGATTTGAAACGGGTTGAGTTCTCGATTAATGACGGTGCCCTGGATGGGCACCGTTTTCGAAAGGTTTGGCAGAAGTCACGGGGGGGTGGAACACGCCAAAACGATATGTTCCAACGCTACTTTCCCTCCACCGGCATGGCCCAAAAATGGAAATGGCGTTAGCATTTCACCCATTCGGCTTAACAAGCCTGTTTTTTCAGATCAGGGTCGCAAAGTGGAAAAGCTAAAACGCCTTCAAAGCGGAATCGAAGGGCTCGACGCGCTGCTTCAGGGTGGCCTGGTCGCGGGTGCTTCGTACATCGTTCAGGGCCGCCCCGGTTCCGGCAAGACCATCCTCGCCAATCAGCTCGGCTTCAATCATGCCCGCAATGGCGGTCGCGTTCTGGTCGCCACGTTGCTGGCCGAGTCCCACGACCGGCTGTTTCAGTTTCTGTCGACCATGAGTTTTTTCGACGCATCCCGAGTGGGCGCCGAAATACAGTTTGTCAGCGCTTTCGATACGCTGGAAAACGAAGGCCTCGATGAAGTGGTGAAATTGCTGCGGCGCGAAATCAGCCGGCAGAAAGCGACGGTCATGGTCGTCGACGGTTTGCTCAACGCGCGCTCGAAGGCCGACTCGCCGATCGACACGAAAAAATTCATCTCCGAACTGCAAGGCCATGCGGCATTCGCCGGTTGCACCGTGCTGTTTCTCACTAGCTCGCGCCTGGACGACGGCAGCCCGGAACACACGATGGTCGACGGCGTCATCGAAATGGGCGAAGAGCTGTTCGGCACGCGATCGGTGCGACGCATTCACCTGCGCAAGACCCGCGGCAGCGGCGCCTTGACCGGTGTTCACGAGTGTGAGATCACCGAAAACGGCCTGGTGGTCTATCCGCGCCTGGAAAGTCTGTACAAGCGCCCTTCGGCCCCCGACAGCGCAGACATGACACGCATTCCCAGCGGCATTGTTTCGCTGGACGACATCCTCGGTGGCGGCTTGCACAGCTCCAGCGTCACGCTCGTCATGGGGCCTTCCGGGATCGGCAAAACCACGCTGGGTCTGAAGTTTCTCGCGCAGTCGACGACCGAAGCGCCGGGCCTGCATTTCGGTTTCTATGAGAGCCCGCAACGGCTACGACTCAAAGGCCATTCGCTGGGCATCGATATTGAACAAATGGAACACAGCGGTGCGCTGAGCATTGCCTGGCAGCCGACCACCGAGGGTTTGCTCGACGCCCTCGGTGCGCGCCTGCTGAGCCTGGTCGATGAAAAAGGTATCAAACGCCTGTTCATCGACAGCCTCAGCGGCATGACTCGGGTTTCAACCACACCGGAACGCATCACCGACTTTTTCAGTGCACTGATGAACGAGCTGCGATCCCGAGGCGTTACGGTCTTCGCCTCCTGGGAAATGCGCGATCTGTTCGGCTCCGAGGTCAGCGCACCGAACTCCGACCTGTCCAGTATTGCCGACAACCTGATTCTCATGCGTTTCTTTGAAAATCACGCTGAACTTCGCAGGACGCTTTCCATTCTCAAGATACGTGATAGCTCCTATAACCCTTCGCGGTTCGAGGTAGTCATCCGTGATCAAGATGTGTTCCTGGAAAAGGCTTTGAGAAATGAACCTTCCGTCTCATCTGAGTCATTGCCTGGTTCAATATCGTAAGTCTTCGAGCGGGTTGAAATAACATGACCACCATCCTGGTAGTCGACGACGAATATCTGATTGCTGACATTCTCGGCTTTGCGCTGGAGGATGAAGGCTTCATGACGGTGACCGCCAGCAATGGCAAGAAAGCGCTCGAAGTGCTGGAGAGAGAACGGCCAGCACTGATCATCACTGATTTCATGATGCCGGTCATGGACGGCCTCGAATTTGCCGAAGCCGTGCGTGCCCAGCCTTCCGTCAAACACCTGCCGATCATTCTCATGAGTGGAGCGCAGGCGCACATTGGCATGCAGCGCTCGGATCTGTTTGACGTGGTGCTGCCCAAGCCTTTCGACATTGCGGTGATTGTGGCTGAGGTGAAGAAGCTGTTGGCCTCCTCATAGATACTCAACGACAAAGGCAATTTCGGCATTGGCATTGCCCGCTCGCATTTGCGCATTGGAAGGCTCGATGCGCACGAAGCGGGCTTGCAAGTCTACAGATGCATTCCCGCCTTCCGATGTAGGCGCTTTTGTTATGTAGTTCTGATTCAGCTTGAGTGGCTTCCCGTCTCTGAAGCGCATCTGCAATGCCAAACCTTTGGCAGTGGAGCTACTGTTCAGATTTACCATGCCAGTATTAGCGTCCCACGCAGGGCTGCCCGCAGTGGGCGAAAAGGAGTAGCGGAAGTTGTTTATTCCGCTAGGACAGTTTTTCATACTGAGAAAAAAATATTGCTCCTTGGCATAGGCACCGTTCTTCGGGAAATCGCTCAAGTTATAGCTACCCATATCAACTTTTACATCGGGTGTTTCGCAAGACTGTGAGACCACCCGCGTGCCACTTGTATTCAATGCAAGAGGCTCGATTTCAGCAGCGACAAATTTCCCTAATTGGCCTGAGGGTATCGTCGCACTACCGGAAATCTCACCCGTCTTTACAAGCCGCAAGATGTGCTCAGTGCCATTCCACCCCCAACCGCCAGCGACGTCGGAGTCACCCGGAAAGCCTTTCCATACTTTGCCCGATGGCGGTCGAACCCATTGCCAGCCGATGCCGGTATTTCCAATGGGAAAAGTCTGCGCGCCCGCCTGGGTGGTGCCCACAGAATTGCGCACACCTTCATTGTGTACTGCAGAGCACCTGAACGAACTGGGAATGGCTCCCAGGGTCACGATTGGGCTTTCATAGATAACCGTGCCGTTCGGCGTGTCCCGCGGCACCGAGATCGTGGCCGGAAGGACAACTCGGAGGTTGCCCATGGAATTGTCGGGATAAAATTCGCATACCGCCGCCGTTGCGTTTGACGACAGCATGTACAAGAGCCCGACAATTGATATATGGCATAACTTCATAACACTCCCTCTGACTCTGCGTTGCATGCAAACACTGAATAATTGACGATGGTGCGAATATTTAACCGGCAGCAAAATCACCATAAACGGAGCGAAAAGATAATGAATAAATAACACTTGGGCAAAAGGTTTATTTATTCAACAACCAGACAATTCTCATAGACTTATAGCCAACTAGCTAAATTCGGAATATCTATAAAAGGCCAATTTGAAAACCATCCTTTACCAGCGAAAATAACCAACAACCAATTTAAGACTCGTCTTAAAGGCACAACGAAACTCTGCCATTACACTGACTTCTCTTGATAGGAGAAACGATTCCGTGAGAGCCCTCGACACCCTCAATAGCGCAAAACCCCAGAGCAACGCCGCCATCTACTGCCTGACGATTCTGGCATTGGCGCTGATCGCCATGACTGTGGTCGCCGGATACCAGCTCAATGAACTGTTTCCACTGAAGGCTGTGGTGCAGCAACAGGAGGTCCAGCTCACGCAGCGCGCCGATGCTATCCAGTCAATGAGCGCAGAACTCAAGCGTCTGGCAGAACAAAAGCAGGCCCTGGAAACCGACCTGGTTACTGCGAAGGAACAAGCGAAGGCCGCCGAGGCGGCAAAGACCGAACTCGAAAACACCCAACGCGCGGCGCAAACCAGCGCCGCTTTAGAGGACGAAGACTCACTGTGCGCGATCATCGAGCAAAATATCCGCCTCGTAGCGGATCAGCTCAGCCGCGACGACTTCTTTCGCTTGCGGGATGAGCGCGAAGCTGATGCTGAAGCCGTGCTGGAAAGCTATGAAAAACAACTCGCCCACTGCATTGAACAGCTGACGGCACAAACCGCATTGCCAACACAGAAATGAATCGGCACTCGTTGCGCAATACGATTGATCGCGGATCAAAAAAAGCCCTGATAATCAGGGCTTCCTGTTCACTCTTTACAGCTTGAATTCTCTGGTCAATTTATTCAGCGAGGCCGCCAATTGCGAAAGCTCCGCCGATGCAACCGCCGTCTGTTTCGAACCTTCTGCGGTTTCGCAAGACAGGTCGCGAATGCTGATAAGGCTTCGATCCACTTCGCGCGCAACCTGAGCCTGCTCTTCGGCAGCGGTCGCCATCAGCAGGTTTCGTTCATTGATAAGATTCAGAGAGCCAGTGATGTCGGTCAGCACTTCGCCGGCGATATTGGCCATCTCGAGTGTTCTTTCGGCCTGAGAGCGAGTGTGGCTCATGGACGTAACTGCCCTGCTGGTGCCCGACTGAATGGAGCTGACCATGGATTCAATGTCCTCGGTCGATTTCTGCGTACGCTGCGCCAGCCCTCTCACCTCATCTGCAACCACGGCAAAGCCACGGCCCGCCTCCCCCGCCCGCGCGGCTTCGATGGCCGCGTTCAAAGCGAGCAGATTGGTTTGTTCGGCGACTTCTCGGATCACGTCCAGCACGCTGCTGATATCGCTCGCCATCGTAGAAAGCGCCTGCACTTCTGCCGAGGTGCTATGCACGCTGGAAACCATCAGATTGATTGCCGCGACCGTTTCGCTGACCTGGGTTTTGCCGGCAATGGCTGCGGCGCTTGATTCCGACGTCAGTTGCGAGGTCGATGCGGCGTTGTCCGCAACCTGTTCCACCGCTGCACTCATTTCAGTCACGGCGGTGGCGGCCATTTCGATTTCATGACTCTGACGCTGAGTGATACGCGAAATATCTTCGGTAACGCCGTGCATGGCTTCCGAGGTTTCGGCCAACTGCGTGGACGAGTCACGGATCATGATCAGCGCATCACGCAAACTGGTTTGCATCGCCGCCAGTGACGACAGCATCTGCGCCGCCTCATCGGAACCATCCAGCGCGATGGTTTCGCTCAAATCGTTGGCGGCGATGCATTCGGCAACCCTCAGCGAGCCTGCAATCGGCACCGTCAGGCTGCGCGTGTACAACACTGCCAAGGCCAAGGAAGCACCGATGGCTATGACAATAAACACACTGACGATCAACAGCGTGTGTTCGTAGACATTGTCGGCCTGCTTGCCCGCTTCATAAGCTTCGATCTCGTTGAGCGCAATCAGCTTCTTGAGCGCGACCTGCACGCCGTCCGAGGCGGCACGCATCTGATTCTTTGACAGCGCAATGGCCGCTTCAAGCTGCCCTTTCGCCACGGTTTCAAGGTATTGGTCCTGCGCCTGATCATTGACCGCTTGTGCTTTGGCGAACGCCTCGAAGGCCTCACGCCCAGCGTCAGTTGCCAGCAGATCAATGAGCGCTCGTTGATGATTTTTGATCAGCTGACGCGATTGCTGAATGTCCATCAGGGCCTGAGCCTTGCGCTCAGGGGTTTCGATAGGGTTACGCAAACGGGCGTTATTGCCCTTGATTTCGATGAACTCGCGATCCAGTTGGCCGAGCAGCTTGATGCTTGGCACGATGGTCGTCTCGACATAGGTTTCTGCCTTGTTGAGCAAGTCGACTTGCTGCAAGGCGATCAATCCGATCGCGATAATCATGAGACAGAACAAGCCAAAACACAGCGCCGAACGCGGCGCGAGATTGAGTTTACGAAGCAGCATGATGCCTTACCTTAGAGTGTGTTCAAGACAATGGGGCAAACGAGTGGGCAGCACAGCAGGCGCTGGGAAATAGCACCTCAAAGCACAAGCGGATTACCGCGGGAAGGCGCAACAGCTAGCGGTTTGCGCCTGAAGGAAGCGTGGAATCGGATGAGGCCGGCTCCGCCAGTTCCTTGAGCGTCGGGTCGGCCAGCATCAGAAAATCCGCCAATCGCGGCAGATTGATTTTCGAGACCAGACGCATCCAGCGTTGCGGATGCGGGTTGAAGAAGGTCTTCGACCACTGATGATCATCACTGGGGTTGAAAATCAGCAGGTGACGAATCAGCGGGTTTTCCCCAAAAAAATCGAGCGGATCCATTGCCATCTCGCTGAGCAACTCGGCATTGACGACGACCAGGCTGAGCCGTTGGGGGCAGTAATACGTCAGTATTCTCAGGTCACGATAGGTGCATACGTTCACGACGCTGAGACAGCCCAGCTTGTTGAACTGCTGTTCAATCGACTGGCCTCTCCGCACGTCGTTATCGGCGATCAGGATCCGCAAGGATCGACTTCGGTTATTTTCAAGAAACATCGGACACCTTTGGCAGCTCCATTCTTCCTTTCAAGAAAATAACCAAGGGCCAACCTGTCCGATATGAGACTTGTCTCAAAATAACCACAGGATTCGCTGAACGAAAAGCACACCTTGACGACAAGCCTGCGCTAGCGCGGCGTGGCTTGGTTCAAGGTTATTGGAAGGAGGGATTTTGCAACGGTGGCGAGCGGCGCAATGCCAGAAGCGCGGGACGGTTGTGTACGAACCAGACAATTCTCATTATTAACGCCCCTTGTTGTCAGTAACCTTGAAACAAGGGGCGCAAACTCATTCTTTCTCAGTCCATCAAGGCAGCGTCAGCGTCACGACGTAATTGCCAGTCATTATCGGGTGGCCCTTGTTGTCCGTGAGCAGCAGGCGCTGGTCGTAATATTTTTCCTGCTCGTGGGTATCGGCAATCATCTTCACGAACACTTGCTGGCGCGGCTCACTCCGCCCTGCCGCACTGACGCTGGTCACCGAGAACATCTGACCGGTGCTCGCCTGCGGACAATCACGCAGCTCGACAGAAGCATGGCGGGTGCCACTCGCCGTGCAACTTGCCTCGACAATCCGTCCACTGAAGCGAATCACTCCGCTCACCGGTGCAGACTGGGCCGCGCTGACGGTGTCAAAACCCAGCAGGCAAAGACAGGCAATCAATAAAGGACGTCGAATGATCATCGCGAAACTCCATGGTTATTAACCAAGGTATCGCCCGTTGCAAAATGATCTTTAACGTCCCCCTTCAATACAAGGCCAGTCAGCAGGGCCCTGTGCCAATACGGTTACAGCTCGACCCGTTTTATTTTCTTGATCAGATCAGCCTGTGCATGCTCAAGCTTCAACGCGCTGCGATTGATATCCAGTGGATCGATGACCGGCGCTTCGCACTCGGCCTCAAGGTCGTTACACGCCTCGATGACCTGATGTTCGGCGACGATGCGCGCTGCGCCCTTGATCCGATGTGCCAGGTCAGCCAACAAACCGGGATCGCTTTCGGGTATCAGCGAATGCAGCTCCTCCAGATCCTTCTCGCAACTCGACAGCGCCTCGCGCAGCAGTTCTTTCATCATGTCGAGATCGCCTCCGGTGAGCTCGGTCAGACGCTCGCGAATCGATCCCAGCTCCTTGATACCCGCCGCAGGCGGGCTTTCAACTGGCTCGGTTTCGATATTCTTTTCCCAGCCGGCAAGCATGGTCGACAAGGTACTGAGGCTGATCGGTTTGAACAGACAGTCGTCCATCCCCGCCTCTCGGCATTTCACTTTTTCTTCCGGCTGTGCGTTGGCTGTGAAGCCCAAGACGATACACGGCGCGCCACCACTGTCGCGTTCGTCCTGGCGAATGGTGCGGGCCAGTTCATAGCCGTTCATGACCGGCATGTTGCAGTCCGTGATCACAATGTCGAACGGTTCCGAGCGCCACAACGCCAATGCCTGCGCTCCATCGGCAGCGTCACGCACCGCCTGGCCAAGAAAGCTGAGCTGCTGCGTCAGCAACAGGCGGTTGGCACTCTGGTCATCCACTACCAGAATCCGCAGCGTCGGCACTGGCTTGTCCTGGACAACCGAAACAGGCAGCACCTTGCCGCCGAGCGGACTGAGGATATTGAAGAACAGCGATACTTCCAGGCAGGTGCCTTTGCCCAGCGTACTGGTGATGTTCAGCCGCCCGCCCATCAACTCGCACAGCGAACGTGAAATCGCCAATCCCAGACCGGTACCGCCCCGGTTCGAGGGGCCGTGATTGGCTTGCGAAAACGGCTGGAACAGGTTCTGCAGATCGGCACTGGAAATGCCGATGCCGGTGTCCTCGACTTTCAAGTCGACCTGCAAACGTTCGTCAGCAAGGCGTTGGCCGCGAATCGAGACGCTGACATGCCCGGTATCGGTAAACTTGATGGCATTGCCGACCAGGTTCGAGAGCACCTGCTGGAAGCGCATCGGATCAACCAGGACGTCACAGCCGACAGTGGCGTCGATATCGAGCTTCAACACCAGACTCTTCTGCCTGGCCAGGCCGTCGAAGACCCGCGCTACGGATTCGACCAGTTCGCGCAGGTTGGCACGTTTGGGCGAAAGACTGACATGCCCAGACTCGATGCGAACCACATCGAGGATATCGCCGATCAGCTCCAGCAGGCCTTTGGCCGAGTCGTAGGCCACTTCAATCGCCGGTCGATCGAAGTGGCCCTGCTCGGCGCGCTTGAGTGTGAGTTCAAGCATGCCGATCACGGCGCTCATCGGCGTACGGATTTCGTGGCTCATGGTCGCCAGGAATGTGGTTTTGGCGCGGCTCGACTCATCGGCCAGCTCTTTCGCCGAACGCAACTCCTCGATCAGTTCGCGGCGTTCGCTGATGTCGATCCAGCCGCAGATCACGCCTCTGACTTCCCCCGTTGTGTCGTGATAAGGCTGAATCCAGTGATAAATGATCAGCCGCGTATCACCGACATGCAGCGTGCGATCCACCTCGTAAGGTTCGTCCCGCTCGATGACGCGCAGATAGTCATCGTGAAATTGCAACGCTTCCTGGCGATTGCGCTTGCCGCTTTCGAGCACGGTCTTGCCAATCACGTCCTTTTCCAACAGGCCAAACGTCTGCAGATAATTGTTATTGCAGGTGACAAGCCGACCTTCCCGATCGCGAACGTAAATGGGATGCGGCGTGCCGTTGATCAGCGCCCCCATGAACTTCAGTTGATCGCCGAGCAAGCGCTCTGCCCGACTGCGCTCGCGGATCTGCCGGCGAATATAGAAATTCCACGCCAGCGATCCGAGGATGATCAGGAATGCGCCAGCGCTGATCTGGTAGATCAACGTCTTGTAATCGCGCCATGACAGGCCCGAGAACGCAGCGATGGGGCGCCAACGGTTGAGAATCACGTCCAGCTCATCGGGTGGAATGCTCAGCAGGGCCTTGTTCAGAATGCTGACCAGTTCGGTATCGGCGCGTCGGGCGGCGAAGGCGAGGAAACCCTTGTTCATGCCGACGATGTTGGAGATGCGCAAACTGTCGCTGTAGATGTGAGCGATGTAGTAACGCGCACTGTGCAACGTGGTAATCATCGCGTCTGCTCGCCCGTCCTTCACGTCAGCCAGAGCGCCCAGCACGGTCTCGCTGTCGACAATTTCAATGTCGGGATAATCCTTGAGCAGCTCACGCTCCGCCGAGCTTTCGGGGACGGCGACACGCTTGCCGCGTAGCTCCTGCAGGCTTGAAGGCGCGCCAGCGTCCTTGGCGGTGACAATCACAAAGGGACTGGCAAGGAACGGGTGGGTGAAACGCATACCGACTTCACGGGAGACGGTTGGTGTCAGCAACGAGATATCGGCGCTGCCATCAAGCAGGCGCGTGCTCAAGCTGGAAAAGCTGTCGGTGCGCTCTACATCGATCTGCAAACCAGTGCGCCGCTGAATCAGCTCCAGCAGATCGGCGCCGATCCCGCCAAAATTGCCATCGCCATCAAAGAACGCAAATGGCGCCTGATCGTCATTGATCACGAACCGCGCGACCGGGTGCTGCTCAAGCCAGCGTTCTTCGCCGGGTGTCAGATCGATACGTTTGGGTGTCAGTGCCCCGCCACCACCGGACCAGCGCTTGGAGATTTCGGCTATCTTGCCCTCACCCATCGACTCAATGACCGAGTCGATCAGACGCAGCAATTGATCATTACCTCGGCGCAGGGCAAAGCTGAAACCGCTGGTTTGCGTTTTGACGAAAGAGTGCAGGCGCACATAGTTGAAGTAGTTGAGGTTGATCAGATAATTGCTGGACACCGTGTCGCCCATAAACAGATCGACTTTGCCAAAGGCCAGCGCAGCCAGTGCCAACTCGTTCGACGGAAAAAGCACGAATTCGGCGTTGGGATACAGCCCATGCAACTGACTGGATGGCAGGTAATCGTCGGCAACCGCAATACGCAAACCGGCCAGATTGGCCGGCATCGGTCGCCGATCATCGCCGCGCATGAACATCGCCGGCACGTCTTCGACATAAGGTTTGCTGAGCGTGACGAGGCCGTCGATCAACTCGAAACTGTTGGAGCTGCCCAACATGTCGATGTCGCCGCGTTCAAGCGCCGCCATGGCGTCGCGACGGTCAGGATAAGCCTTGACGGTAACTTCGACATGCAAGGCCTGGCCGATAATGCAGGCAATGTCGGCGGCAATCCCCTCATAACGCGTACCGCTTGCGGTCATGACATAGGGCGGAAAATCCGGAAGCGCCGATCCCAATACGAGGCTGCGTTTCTGCCGTAGCCAACTCCAGTCTTCATTGCCCAGATCGACTTGCACCTCCTTGCAGTCCGATCGACCGAACACCTGCAGAGTGCGCGGCTCTGCTGCCCACAACGACCCGCTACCGAATACGAAAAGCACACTGACGAGCAAAACACCGCGCAACAGATGAAACATAAGCGAGTTATCCCTGGTTGTCGGCTGTCAGGCTGTGCTGCAACTTGAACAGCTCTGCATCACCACGAATGCCAAGCTTTTTGAAAGCGGCCTGTTTTTGCCCACTGATGGTTTTGCGACTGCGCGAGAACTTCAAAGCGATCTGCGTCACCCCCATGCCCTCAAGGCAGCAGCGCAAGACTTCTTTCTCCTTCGGCGACAACAAAGGATTGCTCAGAAAATCGTCGCTGTGCGCCGCGCCGTCATCATTGGCACCAGCAGGCTCATCGACCGATACAGGCAGCACATCAAGTTCGAAGGCCATTGCCGGCGACAGGTACAACTGGCCGGACGCTGCGCAGCGGATGCCCGTGATCAGGTCATCGACTGGCTGGGACTTGCCGAAGAATCCGCTGACGCCCGCTCCGATCGCCATGTTTACTACTGCCGGGCGCTCTTCGGAGGATGAGACGAGGATGCGCATGTCTGGATATTGCTTGCGCAGCAGACGAATCAGATTAAGCCCGTCCAACTCGCCATCGTGCAGCTTGTAGTCGAGTATCAGCAGGTCGATTTCGACCTCGCGCAATCCAGCGAGCAACTGCGCGCTGCTCGCGTACACGCCCACGACATTGAACTCGGCTTCGCGCGTCAGCCGCGATTTCATCGCCAGACGTATGAGCGAGTGATCATCAAGGATGGCAACGCGTAACGGATTCACGACTGACCAATGCATGAACAGCTCCATGATGAGGAGGGTTGAAGGATCATCAGCACTTGGCAACCGCAGCCGATCCCGGGCATCACCGAAGCTTTCAGGTGCATCTGATTGATTTCTCGGCACATGATGATTGTTTTGAAGACGTGAAGAAATAGGGCTTTGTCCCAAAAGTCAGACCGCGCGCGCGGATCAAAGGTCGGACGTGCCTATTGCCCGGCGCCAGGACGATTTTTGCCCCTCAAAACGCCAATCGACCAGGTGCGCCCAATTCATGGGTCGAGCATAGAAGAAGCCCTGCCCCCACTGGCAACCAAGTCGAGCCAGGTGATGGACCTGATCTGCGGTTTCAATGCCTTCTGCGACCACTCGCATGTCCAGCTCGCGCGCCAGGGCCAGTGCACCGTGGATAACCGCACTGTAGCGAGCCTGCTGGAAATTCTGCACGAAACCGGCGTCGAGTTTGATTTCGTTGAACGGCATCTGACACAGTCGCTCCAGCGAAGAGTAGCCGACACCGAAATCATCGATCGCCAGGCTGAAGCCGAGCATGCGCAGACGCACCATGTTTTCCATGCTGATCTCGGGCATCTGCAGCAGACCGGTTTCCGTCAGCTCGAATATGAGCCCGGCTGGCGAGGCGCCGTGAATGCGCAACAGCGCCTTGATCCGGTCGACGAGATTCGGGTTGGCCATCTGCGTGACGTCGAGATTGAAGGCGAGCTTGAACGGCTTGCCGTGGGACTGCACAAAACGCTGCAGACTCAGCCCTTGCGTGAGCAGGCTGAAAAACATTTCGTCGAGCAGTCCGCAACGCTCGATCGTTGGCAGAAACATACCCGGTGAAAGCAGCCCGCGACTGGGGCTTTGCCAGCGCACCAGTACCTCGGCGCCATCCACCTCACCACTGCGCAGATGAAACTTGGGCTGGAAGTACGCGCGAAATTCCTGCCGGCGTATCGCTTCCAGTACTTCGTTCTCCGTAGGCTGATCGAGATGACTTTCCGCGAGTTTGGCATCGACCTGGCTGTGCGGCCGATAGCGAGCCAGCAATGGCGCCAGCACATCGACCATCAACGGCTTTGCGACACTGCCGAGTAATTCCAGGCCCTGCAACGTGACAATTCGATCGACCGTGCGCAACAAGTCTTCAGGCAATGAACTGCAGATGATCACTGCGCGAATCAATCCGGCCTCTCTCGCCAGGCGCAAAAAGGTCAAGCCATCCATCCCGGCCATGCTCAAATCACACAACGCAACGTCCACACCTCCTGCCTGGGAGATCACAGCCAGCGCATCCTTTCCGTCAGCTGCCTGAAAGATATTTTTGTAACCCAGACTATTAAGCGCGCTGACCGCAGCCGTGCGCTGGAAGGCGTGATCTTCCAATACCAATATACGAAGCGTGTTCACAAACCGGGAACCTCTTTCTATCAGCCATTAATAGCAAAAAAGTCTGAATTATCTTTCAAGCAGAAAGACCGTTCACAAACTTTGCATTGACTGAGAATTTCTGCGTCCGCGAATACTAACCAGACAGAGCCCGTGCGACTTTGAGAATTGTCTCATTTAGTCCGCCATACAATTGACTGAAAATATAAACACGCACTTCCGATATTGCTGAATAACTCGCACTTGCCACGCTTTAAGACAAATCTCAAAGACCCACCGCCATCACCGACCTAAGATGGCCAGGCATTTCAAATGCAGCACTTCACAATAACTTCGGATATAAACATGAAAAAGTTCGCTTTCGCAGTACTCACTCTTTCCGTACTGGCTGCCTCCACTGGCGCACTGGCTGCAGAAGAAGCCGCTAAAGCCGTCAAGGGCGGCAGCGGTCAAATCAGTTTCACCGGCGTCATCAACAACGACGCGTGCTCGGTAGATGGCGCTTCGGGTAACGACAAGATGATCGCTGTGGACATGGGCAGCGTATCGATCAAAGACATGGGCACCGATTCTGCCCCGGGTGCTGGTCGCGTGGCTGCCAACGATTTCAACCTGAAAGTGAACTGCAACGCCGGCACCAAGGTGTCGATGCTGTTCAAACCAACCGTCAACGGCGGTTCGGGCCTGGTTGATGGCAAGAAAGTTCTCAAGCTGCAAGGTACTGATGCGGCCAAAGGCGTAGGTATCGCGCTGCTGGACAGCAACGGCCAGTTGATCGACCTGAGCTCCGAAGCCACAGCCAAAGTACAGACCAGCCTGACTGGCGACGGCACCACTGGCGGCGACGGCACCCTGTCCTTCGCAGCCGCTTACGTCACCACCGGCGACAAGACCACCGCTACTGCAGGTACCGGTAACGCCACTCTGCCGTTCGTTCTCGAATACGAATAAGCAGCGCGTAATACCTGGACGGGGCCGCTGTGCCTCGTCCTTCCCCACCAGATCAATCGGTGAAAACTATGTTAAGTCGCTATTTTCCGCTGTGCCTGGGGCTTGCCGGGGTGTTGATGACGCACTCGGCATTCGCCAGCATCTCCTTGAGTTCCACCCGGATCATTTTCGATGGCGCGCACAAAGAGGCAAACGTCACCGTGCGCAACGGCGGGCAAACCATCCTGGCGCAATCGTGGCTGGATGCCGGCGACACGGCTGGCAGCGCGCCGCCATTTGCGGTGACTCCACCGCTGGCCCGACTCGAACCCAATCAACAGCAACTGTTGAGGATTCTGTATGAAGGCCGCGGCATGCCTGCGGACAAAGAGTCAGTGGTGTGGCTGAACGTGCAGGAAATCCCTCAGGCCAGTGCTGCCGACGTCAATACGCTGCAACTGGCGGTACGTCAGCGCATCAAGGTTTTTTTCCGCCCGAACGGACTCACCGGTGACGCCGCGCAAGCGCCGGAGCAACTGGTATGGCAACTGGTCACGCAAGCTGGCAAGTCGGTACTGAAAGTTAAAAATCAAAGCAATTACCACGTATCGCTAGCCGACCTGAAAGTCGCTGCAGGAAAAAAAGCAGAGTTGGTGATTGATTCGACGATGATCGTTCCCGGCGAAGTTCGTTCATTCAACTTGAAAGAGTTGCCACCTGGATCTCCGCACCTGACTTTTTCAGCCATTAATGATTACGGCGCACAACAACGATTCGATGCACCACTGAGCGCTACCGAAAGTCATGCCGAGCGCGTGAAAGATGCATCCGCCCAATAACTTCCCCGCCCCACCCCGCCAATTTACAAGCTATTTACGAGTTCCGGACTCCGGTTGAAGCAACACGGACTGATAAGGCAAATTGCATGTTTTCCTCCCAACACCACACATCTTCAAGTTGTGTAAAGCATCACGTTGCGCGCCATAAAAACAAACCGGCGTTGGGCTGCCTGCATCCATTGTGCTTTGCCATCAATATGGCCATTTGTGGATTCGCCATGGGTGCCGAAGCTCCCGCCGCGGTAGCGGGTGAAGCGTTCAATACCTTGTTTCTGGAAGGTTCATCGGCGGTCGATCTGCAGCCTTTGTTGAATGCCAACAGCGTTCTGCCTGGCCGATATCGCGTTGACGTTTTCAGCAACGGCACGCTGGTCGGTCGTCGCGACGTTGATTTCGCGGCCAACCCGCTCAACGGCAAAGTCGAGCCACGTATCACCCTGGAATTGTTACAGCAGCTGGGTGTGGACATGCGCAAACTGCGTGAGCAAGGTCTGGTTGATGAGCAACGGCCTGCCGATCACTACGATCTTGCGTCGATGATCGAGCAAGCCAGTATCAGTTTTGACGCCAACCGCCTGCGCCTCAATATCAGCGTGCCGCAGGTTGCTATGGCACGCGGCATGCGCGGCTATGTTGACCCAGAGCTTTGGGACGATGGCGTGGCCGCCGGATTCATCAACTATCAGTTGAGCAGCACCCGCAGCAAAACCGATTACTCGACGCAAATCTCCAATAATCTGGGGCTGCGCAACGGCATCAACTTCGGTGCCTGGCGTTTGCGTAACGAGTCCAACCTGAGCAGTGCCACCGGCCGGCCCAATCGGTTTGTCAGCAACCGTACGTTCATCCAGCGCGACCTCACGGCGATCAAGGGGCAACTGAGCGCGGGTGAAATCTTTTCCGACTCAGACCTGTTCGACAGCGTGCGCTATCAAGGCGTCAAGGTGGCCTCTGATGAGGGCATGCGTGCAGACAGCGAGCGCGGCTATGCGCCGATCATTCGTGGCGTGGCTGAAACCAATGCGAAGATCGAGGTCCGCCAGGATAACTACATTCTTTACACCACCAACGTGCCGCCGGGGCCGTTCGAGATCAGTGATATCTATCCATCGGGCTCCAATGGCGATCTGGAGATCACCATTGTCGAGGCGGATGGTCGGCGCAAGGTCACCCGGCAGGCGTTCTCCGCCCTGCCGACGATGGTGCGTGAGGGACAGTTGAAGTACAGCCTGTCGAGCGGCAAATTCAACAACAACAGCGAGGGCTACGACAAACCGGCCTTCCTGGGCGGCACTTTCGCCTACGGCTTGACCAGCAACCTGACAGGCATTGCCGGCATTCAGGCCAGCAATGGTTTCAAGGCGCTTTCCGTCGGTGCGGCGAAGAACACTTCGATTGGCGCGATGTCGCTGGACGTCACGCAATCGTCCAGCAAGGCGTTCGGTAAAACGACCCAGGGCAGCAGCGTGCGCGCGCTCTATGCAAAGACCTTCACCGGCACCGATACCAGCTTCACCCTCGCCGCCTATCGTTATTCCACCGAGGGTTACCGCACGCTGACCGACCACGTTCAGGACACCAGCACCGGCGCTACACGGCGCGCAGGTAACGCCAAAACCCGTACCGACCTCACGGTCAACCAGACCCTGGGCGAAGCGCGCCAGTACGGCTCGCTGTACTTGAATGCCAGTGATCAGCGCTATTGGGATCGCGGTGGCTCGCGCAGCTTCTCCGCCGGTTACAACAACAATTGGCGCGACCTGAACTACAACATCAGCTTGAGTAAAACCGAGGAGTTCGGCGCACGCGGTGACACCACTCACGACACCCAATTGAGCGTTTCGATCTCATTCCCGCTCGGATCGACACCTCGCGCGCCTCGCGCCTATATTTCCAGCAATCATCAAAACACCGGCACCAGTACGCAAGCCGGGATCAATGGTTATCTGACTGAAGACAGTGACACCTACTACTCCGTACAGACCGGGCGCAGTGTGCAAGGTGATCGCTCCGGCTCGCTTAGCCTGAGTACCCGTACAGCGATGGGTGATCTGGGATTGGGCTACAGCCGAGGCAGCGGTTATGAATCACAGAACCTGAGCGCGGCCGGATCGATCGTGGCCCACGCGGGGGGAATCAACATGGGCCAGACCGTCGGCGAAACATTCGCAATGGTGGAAGTGCCTGGCATGTCAGGGGTAGAAGTCAGCAGCTACTCCGGCGTGAAAACCGGCCTCAACGGCTATGCCGTCCTTCCAAACGCACAGCCCTATCGCGTGAATTGGGTGACACTGGACACACGAAATCTCGGCGGTGACATAGAACTGGACAACGCCACTCAACAACTCGTACCGAGACGAGGTTCAATAGTGCTCGCGCGCTTCGAGGACAGCAAAGGTCGACGGATCCAGTTCGAACTCTACGATGCCGAGGGCAACCCCCTCCCATTCGGAGCGGTATTGATGGATGCCGATGGTAAACAACTGGCACTTTCCGACCCCACCGGCAAGGCGTTAGCGCTTGTTACCAAAGATCAAGGCATCATCACAATCAAGTGGCAGGGTAAAAGTTGCCCCGCCCCTTACAAGCTTCCAGAAAGACTGAAGGATTTGAATTATGAGCATTACCGGCTTTCTTGCTCTACCAGCGTAGACACATCGAAATAACACGTTCAATTCGTCAATCTTCAACATCAAGGCTCTGATTTATTCAGAGCCTTGTCGTTTCTGCGCGTCTAGCCATGGCGCACAAAAACAAGACAATTCCTATATCCACACGCAGAAGGCTCATTACCATAAAAGGCGTAGTGAGCATTCACGCGCAACCGTGTGAGATCAATAGCCCCAACGCCCTATAGGCGAGAAAGCCAAGAGAATTAGCCATGCCAAAAATCAGCGCAATTAGCGTAACCATCGATAAGAAAAAACCAGAGAACAACCAACACATAAAATCAGATTCGCAAAACCGTCTATCACTTACGAAGAAAACCACAAGCGACGACAAGATTAGAATTGATTCCAGCGAAGAAGGTGTTAATACGGTCAAACAGCCTATTAGTGCAGTCGAGCTCATAAAAAAACAAATTGCCGAGATACAGCAGCAACTTGCAACTCGCAAAGCAGAGCTGGCTAAAACCGAAAGAATGAATATGCCAGAAGAAGAGAAGGCTCAAAGAACAGTCGAGATTCAAAATCAGATTTCTGTATGCGCTGGCAACCTCCACGCGCTGCAGGCAACATTGATCCAAATGACACTCAGCGTTGACACACACGCTTGAAATCCCCGCCGATGGCCGCACTGGCACGGGCCAACGCCTCATGGCGCGTCGCAAAGCGACGCGCCGAAGGTACGTGGCCCGAGCCAGTGCCTACCCATCAGCAGCTGCCGGGCGGGATGCCTTCCTTGTTAAAATCCTTGAGGCGCTTTTGCTCTTCCTCTGTGGAATGCGCCGGCGTCGATTGATCCGGTACTTCTTCCTCTGGAAATTGTGCTGTTTCTTCAGTCATTGCTTTGCCCTCGTTCTGGTTACTCATTCGGCATCGGCCGAGGGCTGGCAGTTCCAAACTTCGCACCTTCTCCCTCTCGGCGAACAAGTGCTCTTACGTCTCTGGATAGCACAACCTCACACCATTCGAGCTTCGCTGCAAAGCTGGTTACGACCAAAAACCCTTGTGCGGCTCAGCCGCCTCGCCCTCCAGCATCGGCCCCAACACACTGACCTTGCGCTGTCCCTTGGCGAACACCTCGCGGCATGGCAGCGAGAACGTCGGGTTCTCCGGATGGTCGCCCGTCAACCCAAGCAGCGCATGCTCCGACAAGGCATAAACCACCCGCCCGATCCCCGTCCAGTACACCGCGCCGGCACACATGCAGCAAGGTTCGGCGCTGGTGTACAGCGTGCACAGTTCCAGCTCTTGCGGTGACAGCAGCTTGGCCGCTGCGGCGGCCGCCACCAACTCCGCATGCTGAGTTGGATCACCTTCCGGCGGCATCGAGTTGTTCCCCGCTTCGACAATCACCTTGCCGTTGCGATCGGCCACCAATGCCGCGAATGGATGGCGGCCGCGTTGTTTCGATGCCTCGGACAAGGCGATGGTCTGGCGCAGCAAGGTCAGATCAAGCTCGCTGACGCCGGCCGGGATGAGCTGAGTGAATTGATTCATGGGTAACTCCTGGGCAGTGGAAAACAAAGGTCAGTCGGCCAGTTCAGCGCCGATGGTTTCAGTGGATTTTTTATCGTTGTTGAGCAGGATGTTGAGGACGATGGCGGTGATCGCGCCGAGGAAAATCCCGCTGTCGAGCACCAGTTTCAGGGTCGGGCCGACGTATTCGAACAGCGCCGGAAAGGACATCGGCAGCACGCCGACACTTACCGATACGGCGACGATGATGCCGTTACGCGTCCCCTCGAATTGCACCCGCGACAGTTCTTGAATGCCCGCCACCGTGGTCATGCCGAACATCACGATTGCGCAGCCACCGAGTACCGGCGTCGGCACTGCGGCGATCAACGCACCGAGTTTGGGGAACAAACCCATCAGCACCATGATTGCCCCGGCGGCGGCCACGACGAAGCGGCTTTTCACGTTGGAGAGCGCAATCAAACCGGTGTTCTGGGTGAAGGCGTTGTAAGGAAAGCTGTTGAGCAAGCCGCCGAGCATGGTCGACAACCCATCGGCGCGAAACGCATTGCCGAGGGTTTGTTGCGTGGTCGGTTTGCCGGTCAGTTTGCCGATCGCCAGGCAGTTGCCGGTGGTCTCGGCCATGATCACCAGCATCGCCAGGGTCATGATCAGAATCGGCACCGGCGCGAACTCCGGCGCGCCGAAGGCCATCGGCGCACTCAGCTCAAACCACGCGGCTTCGCTGACCCGATTGAAGTGAGTCATGCCGCAAGCCGCTGCGATCAGACTGCCGACAAACAAGCCGATGAGCACGCTGAGGTTGCCGAGGAAACCCTTGCATTTGGCGTAGATCACCAGCGTCACGCTGACCGTGGCCAGGCCCAGCAACAGGTTGGCGGGATTGCCGAAATCCGCAGAATCGGGATTGCCGCCGCCCAGCCAGATTGCCGCCGCAGGCATCAGCGAGATGCCGATAATAGTGATCAGGCTGCCAATTACCACCGGCGGAAAAAACCGCAGCAAGCGGCTGAACACCGGTGCCAGGGCAATGGTGATAAAGCCCGCCGCGATCACCGCACCGAAAATCTGACTGAGGCCGAATTCCTTGCCGATCATGATCATCGGCGCCAGGGCAATGAATGAGCAGCCCTGAATCAGCGGCAGCCGCGCGCCGAATTTCCAGAAGCCAAGGGTTTGAATCAGCGTCGCCACACCCGAGGTCAACAGGTTGGCGTTGATCAGCAATACCACCTGCGCCGAAGTCAGCCCCATCGCACTGCCGAGAATCAACGGCACCGCCACCGCTCCCGCGTACATCACCAGCACATGCTGCAAGCCAAACGTGAACAACTGTCGCAGTGGCAAAACCTCGTCCACCGGATGAATGCGTTGTGTAGTCATTTCACACGCTCCTGAAGGTGCGGCATCTGTTGAGATCGCGGGCATGCTCAGGGGCGTTTGAAGGGTAGATCCGCCCCGGAGATCGTTTGACGCGGGGCCATGGTTGAACGTTTATTACGATGAAACAAATTAGCAACCATCGCTTTTTTCGATGGCACGAATCTGGCATTGGTTATTTGCTTTGTACCCTCATCCTCGACCCGGGAGTTCACCGCTTGCGCTTCTCACTCGATCAACTGTTGATGTTCGTCCAAGTGGTCAAAAGCGGATCGTTCTCCGCCGCCGGGCGCAAACTGGGCAAGACCCAATCGACCATCAGCGCGGCGATTGCCAACCTCGAAACCGACCTCGGCGTCGACCTGTTCGACCGCAGCAACCGCAGCCCTGCCCTCACCGCCAGCGGCCACAAATTGCTGGTGCAGGCCGAAGCCGTGCTCGAACGCTGCATGACCTTCGAAGCCCACGCCGATTGCCTTGCGGACAACGTCGAAACCAGCCTGACGCTCGCCATTGAAACGCCGTACGGCCCGATCATGCCAGTGCTAAAAGCCTTCGAAGCCGCGTTCCCCTTTGTCGACCTGATCATCCGCCATCCGGTCTACGGCGACGTCAGCGAACTGGTCAGCAGCGGCGAAGCGGTACTCGGTGTGGCGTTCTCACAGCCCGGCTATCCCAAGGAGCTGGCGTTCCAGCAACTGGGCAAACTGATCATGCTGCACGTCTGCCATCCCGATCATCCACTGGCGCAACTCGATAACGTCACGTTCGACGACCTGCACGTCCATCGGCGCTTGGCCTTCAGTGCCCACGCGAGCAAACTGCCGAGCAGCGAATACCTGCGCTCGACCCAGTTGTGGCAAGCGGAAAGCTATCTGGCGTTACTGGAAATGGTCCGCGCCGGACTCGGCTGGGCCACCCTGCCCCGCCAGCTCATTCAACGTGAACTGGCCAAGGGTGAACTGGTGGAACTGCAGCTCTCGGCGTATCCGCATACCGACTGGCAGATTGGTGTCGATTTGCTATGGGCGCGGCAGCGGCCGCTGGGTAAAGCGGAGCGGTGGCTAAAGGAGAAATTGCAGGGCAACAAGGTGTATGAGCTGGATCGCAACGGACAGATCACCACGCTTTGACGTGGGACAAAGAGGCCCGCCGGAGCGGGCCTCGATTTCAGGCCAGTCTGACTCTTTCAGTCTGAGCCTTATGCTCAGGGCGGATCTTGAACCAGATCGAATACATCGCCGGCAGGAACACCAGCGTCATGATGGTGCCGACGAAGGTGCCGCCGATCAGGGTGTAGGCCAGCGTGCCCCAGAACACCGAGTGTGTCAGGGGAATAAACGCCAGGATCGCCGCCAGCGCCGTTAACAGAACCGGTCGCGCACGTTGCACCGTGGCTTCGACCACGGCATGGAACGGGTCCAGCCCTTCCAGCGTGTTGTGATGGATTTGCCCGATCAGAATCAGCGTATTGCGCATCAGGATCCCCGACAGCGCAATCAACCCGACCAGCGCATTGATGCCAAACGGCTGATTGAAGATCAGCAACGTCGGCACCACACCTATCAAACCTAATGGCGAGGTGAGGAAGACCATGATCATCGCCGCGATCGAACGCACCTGCACCATGATGATCAGCAACGTCATGGCGATCATGATCGGCAGCAAAGGCAGGATCGCCTTGCCCGCCTTGCCGGACTCCTCGATGGCGCCCGCCTGCTCGATCCGGTAACCGGACGGCAGTTTTTCGATGATCGGCTGCAGCTGCTTGAGGATCACGCCCGAAACATCCGGTGGCTGCAAGCCTTCGGCAATGTCGCCACGCACGGTGATGGTCGGCGTGCGGTCACGGCGCCGCAGAATCGGATCTTCCATGCGTACATCGACCTCGCCGATCTGCGACAACGGGATGCGTTGTCCCGCCGCACCGACCAGGGTGAAGCCTTTGATCTGCGCCGGGTCGAGCCTGATATTGCCCGCCGCACGCCCCACAACCTGCACAGAACGAATATCCTCGCGAACCGCCGTGATCGGCACTCCGCTCAGCAGGAACTGCAGTTGCTGGGCAACCGCATTGGAGGTCAGCCCCACCGCCTGCAGACGGTCCTGATCGAGACTGAAATGCAATGTCGGGGTCAGCGGCCCCCAGTCAGTGTTCACCGTTCTCATCATCGGGCTGTCTTGCAGCACGCCGCGGACTTGCTCGGCGATTTCGCGTAACTTCGCCGGATCAGGGCCCATCACCCGGTAGGCAACCGGAAACGGCGAATAAGGGCCAAAGACAATTTGCGTGGCCCTGACACGGGCCTCCGGCGCGAGGCCTTCTGCAACCGCTTCGCGCAGCCGGAACTTGAGGGTTTCGCGTGCTTCCTGACTCTCTGTCAGCACGACGATTTTGGCAAACGAGGGGTCGGGTAATTCCGGCGCCATCGCCAGGAAGAAACGCGGCGCACCCTGGCCGATATAGGCCGTGACGATTTTTGCCTCCTCCTGCTTGTGCAACCAGTCCTCGACCTTGGCGGCCGTGGCGCTGGTCTGCTCGATCGAGGTGCCGTAGGGCATCTGCACTTCGATCATCACCTCGGGGCGGTCAGAGGTCGGAAAGAACTGCTTCTTCACCAAGCCCATGCCTGGCACGGCGACGAAAAACAGCGTGACCACCGTACCTGCCACCAGCCACTTGCGAGCAATCACCGCGGTCAGCAGCCGGCGGAAACGGTTGTAATTCGGCGTGTTGTAGATCGCCGCGTGGCCGCCTTCGACCTTCTTGATGTCCGGTAACAACTTCACGCCCAGATACGGGGTGAACGCCACCGCGACGACCCAGGACGCGATCAGTGCGATGCCGACAATCCAGAACATGTTGCTGGTGTACTCGCCGGCAGTGGACTGGGCAAAACCGTTCGGCAAGAAACCGATTGCGGTCACCAGCGTACCGGACAGCATCGGTGCCGCCGTATGGCTCCACGCGTAGGCGGACGCTTTGATGCGATCGTAGCCCTCCTCCATTTTCACCACCATCATTTCAATGGCGATGATCGCATCATCGACCAACAGCCCCAGCGCGAGGATCAATGAGCCGAGGGTGATGCGATCAAAGTTCTTGCCGGTGGCGGCCATCACCACGAACACGATCGCCAGGGTCAACGGCACTGCGGCGGCGACCACCACGCCTACTCGCCAGCCCATACTCAGAAAGCACACGAGCATGACCACCAGCAGCGCGACAAAAAACTTGACCATGAACTCGCCGACCGCCGAGTCGATATTGACCGCCTGGTCGGTGACTTTGGCGAGGGTCATGCCCAATGGCATTTCCGCATTAATCCGCGCGGTCTCCGCATCCAGCGCCTTGCCCAGATCCAGACCGTTCCAGCCCTCGCGCATCACCACGCCCAGCAGCAGCGCCTCTTCGCCGTTATTGCGCACGACAAAGGTGGCCGGGTCCTCATAACCGCGTTCAACCGTTGCCACATCAGAGAGCTTGAGCGTGCGGCCCTGCACGGAGACCGGTGTGTCGCGAATTTTCTGCACCTTGTCGAAAGCACCGTCGAGACGCAGAAACACCTGTGGCCCGTTGGTTTCGATGGAGCCGGCGGGCGTCAGCACGTTCTGACTGTTGAGCGCGGCGAAGATGTCCTGCGGTGACAGGCCGAGGGTCGCCAACCGATCATGGGAAAACGAAACGTAGATGCGCTCGGCTTGCTCACCGATGATGTTGACCTTCTTCACCCCCGGCACGTGCAGCAGACGCTGGCGCATGGCTTCGGCATCACGCACCAGCAAGCGCTGCGGCTCGCCTTTGGCTTTCAAGGCGAACAGCGCGAAGGTCACGTCGGAAAACTCATCGTTGACCATCGGCCCGATCACACCGGCCGGCAGCCTGATGGCTTCATCGTGGAGTTTCTTCCGTGCTTGGTAGAACTCTTCCTGCACTTGCGACGGCGGCGTGCTATCGAGCAACGACACCATCGTGAACGCGAGTCCAGGGCGAGTGTAGGTTTCCGAGCGGTCGTACCACTTGAGTTCTTGCAAGCGCTTTTCAAGCGGTTCGGCGACCTGATCCTGCATCTCTTGCGCCGTCGCACCGGGCCACGCGGTAATCACGGTCAACTGCTTGACCGTAAACGGTGGATCTTCCGCACGTCCCAGTTGAAAGAACGACAACGTCCCTGCAACAGCGATCAGAAAAATCAGGAACACCGTGATCGCGCGCTCGCGCACGGCGATGGCGGACAGGTTGAATCGCCCGTGGCTCATGGACGACTCCCGGCAACGCTGGCTGCGCTCTGCTGCGGCAATCGCACTTCTTCGCCATCGCGCAGCAGATGGGCGCCCAACGCTACAACCTGCTCACCGGCAGCGAGGTCGCCGGCGATGCGCGCCGAATCATCGCTCAACCCCAGCACCTTAACCGCCCGCCAGGTCACTGTTGCCGGTGATCCAGATATGGCCCACACCCCGGGGCCTTTGCCGGGGTCGTAAACGGCTCCGATGGGGACTTGTAACGCCTGTGTCTGGGAGGCGCCCTCGGCAATGCTGAGGGTCACGGTCGCACCGATCGGTGCGTTGGCCAGCGGTCCCTCGAGCACATAGCGCGCTTCGAATGTGCGCGTCGTGCGGTCTGCGGAGTCCGAAAGCAGCCGCAGCTTTGCCGTAACCGCCGCTGAATTGACCCCGTAGAGGCTGGCTTGTGCGGTGGAACCGGCGGCCGGACGCAGGGTTTCGGGCAGATGCACGATGGCTTCGCGCTGACCTGCACGGGCCAGTCGAACCACCGGTTGTCCCGGACTGACGACTTGTCCCGGTTCAGCGAGTGTTTCCACCACCACGCCGTCCGCATCAGCGACCAGCAACGCATAACCCGAGGTATTGCGCGCTACATCGGCTTGCGCTTGCGCGGCGTTGAGCTGCGCTTTTGCAGTCTCTGCGGCGGCTCTGAACTGATCGTAGGCTGATGCCGAAATGGCGCCAACGCCGACCAGTTTGCGATAGCGAGCCTCATCGTCGGCGGTCTGTTTGGCGCTGGCGCGAGCAGCGATGACCGCCGCCTGCTGCGCCCGCGCTTGCAGCCCAAGATCAATCGGGTCGAGACGCATCAGCGGCTGCCCTCGCTTGACGACCTCCCCCGTATCAACCAGACGTTCGAGCACTTTGCCCGATACGCGAAAACCCAAGTCGCCCTGAACGCGCGCCGCCACGACGCCCGTGAAAGAACGAGCGACATCGGGTGACGCTTGAACCACAGCGGATCTGACCAGCGGCGCCTGTGTACGGGGATCTGCAACGCTTGAAGATTCGCCACAGGCGCTCAGGGCGAGAGGCAGCAAGCATGCGGCAATGGGGAAAGGTCGGAGCCGGCGCATAGATTCCCTTACTGAGGAATAGGATGATCATCATATTCTCAGTCCTGTGACCAATATCGTCAATAGTCACTATTTGAGAAATGACTGCATCCTGGCCATCAGCAACATCGGACTACGGATCGACTGACAGGCCCGACTAAAAACGGTAGCTCACAGAAGTCCCAAGCCCGCTCGCACTGTTCTTGTATCTGGCACTGTAGGCACCTCTCGATGCCGAGGTGTCGTTAACCTCGACGCTCTCCTCCCAAAGGTAGGAATAAGCCAGGTCGATCGTGACATTTTCCACCGGCGTCCAGCCGGCACCGAAGCTGAGCACCTTGCGGTCGCCCGTCGGAATGCGCGGCCCCCGATTGGTGTTGTTGGCCGGTGACTGATCAACCGAAAAACCGGCACGAAGCACCCATTGGTTATTCAGTTGATAGGCCGCACCGATCGCGTGAGCCCAGGTGTCGTGCCAGTTCTGCTCTTCGCTGATCGTTCCCAATTGGCCACTCAGCAACGGCGGCAAGCCACTGTTCTCGATCGTCAGCTCCTTGAAACGGCTCCAGCGCGTCCAGGTACTGCCGACATAAAGCGTCCAGTCGTTATTGAATTGATGCGTGACCGAAAAGTCCACCGACTCGGGCGTGTCAACGTCCAGCGAGGCGTCATAGCTGCGGCCGCTGACGCCCAGCACGCTGAAGATGCCATCGGTGACCTTGGTTTTCGCATCCAGGTGGTAACTGACTTTGGAGTGATAGGTCAGCCCCAGGCGGGTCTGGTCTGTCGCCTGCACCAGCACACCGGCGTTGAAGCCCAGCGCGGTATCATCGCCCGTGCTTTTGAGCTTGCCGTCATTACGCCCCGGGCTGAGTGGATTGGGGACCATGCCGGATATCTCGCCGCTGATACGGTTGATGGTCGGACCAAAGCCGATCGAGACTTTTTCGTTAAAGGCGTAGCTGATGGTCGGTTGGAAAGTCAGCGTGGTGACTTCGCTCTTGTTGGCGTAATAGCGCCCGGCAAAACCACTGCCGTAGTCGGTGATCAGCCCGAACGGTACATAAAATCCGACGCCGAATGCCCAGTGGTCATCAATCGGTTTGACGTAATACCCCATCGGTACGGTGGTCGTTGGCACCATGTCGCCATCTTCATTGCCGCCGAACGTACTGCGCGTCCGGCTGATATCCGACTTGGCGAACAGCGTCGCCGCGCCCACGCTGACCTGCTCTCGTTTAAGCCGCGCCATGCCCGCCGGGTTGCCGTAGATCGTACTGGCGTCTTCGGCTGAAGAAGAGCGCCCGGCAAAACCGGAGCCCATCCCGCTGATGCTTTGTTCGTTGAGTGCAAAGCCACCGGCAAACACATTGGAAGACGCAAGCACGAAGGCCAGGCCCACGGGGCTCTTGAGCATTGTTTTTTTCATTATTGGACTCTATGGAGATCACTGGAATAGAACATCGAGCACTACAGCGAAACCATATTATCCACGTGACCGATTCAGTCAATGGTCACATAAGACTAAATTCAATGCCCTCCCGGCACTGATGTGCCGGTGGGCAGGAAACGTAATGAGGGGATGTCGTTTGACTCGAATCGCCTGAAAACCTTGCTCAGCGATGGGTCAAGGCATGAGGCTGCGCAGGATGAGATTGGTGGTCAGCGTGGGCGCTTGTTCGATCAAATCCAGATTGTGTTGCAACAGCAGCGGATTGACGAAAGGCCGCAACGCCAGATTGATCGCCTCGACGGTCTCGTCCAGCGGCGTCTTGCGCTCGAACTCCCCCGCCTCTCGACCTTGACGCACGATATCGAGGATAAAGGCCTTGATCTGCGCCTCATACACCTGGGCGCTGTTCCAGCGCTCCGATGCGGAAAACGCCGCGATGTCGTAGAGCTTGCGATCGTTGAAGAACAGATCCACACCCGTGGCGATCACGGTCTTGACCAACCTGCGCAAACGCTCGGTCGCTGAAAGCGCTTCTGCGTTAACCGCTAGTTCGACTGCAGCAGCGATCTGGCCCAGGCAGTTGGCGCAAATCGCCTCGCCAATTGCCTGCTTGGAATCAAAGAATTTATAGATGTACGCCTTGGAAAAACCGATGGCTTTGGCCAGGTCGGAAACCGTGGTTTTACCGTAGCCGTATTGGCTGAAGTGCTCGTTGGCCGCGGCGACAATCTGGTCACGAATGTCGTGTTCGGCGGGGCCGCGAGTGCTCGGCGAGGAGGCAGTTAGGGATGGCTGATTCATGGGGGCAGCTTACTCACCCTATCAATGGCTGACAACTCGCCGAGCATTGTTGAACGTGTTACACCACTGCGGCTTCAATCGTCCTGGAACGCCACGCAAATCCCAACACCATCAGCAGCCCCAGGCCAGCCATTGCCGCGCCCGCCAGGGAGATCGCCGGATAACCCAGCCCGCTGCTGATCACCGCGCCGCCCAGCGCCGCACCAATCGCGTTGCCGAAGTTGAAGGCGCCGATGTTCACCGCCGAGGCCAGATTGGGCGCGTCCTTCGCCGCTTCCATAACGCGCATCTGTAGTGGCGGCACCAGGGCGAAGCTGGCGATACCCCAGATCAGAATGGCCACGGCCGCCGGCAGCGGCCAGCGCATCAGTACGGTGAACGCCAACAACACGACAATCAGTACGCTCAGCGAGACGATCAGGGTGCGATCTATCGAGCGGTCAGCGGCCTTGCCGCCCCACATGTTGCCCAGCGTCAAACCGACACCGTAAAGCATCAGCATGGCGGTGATGAAGGCGGTGGACGCATGGGTCTCGCTGCTGAGGATCGGCGCGATGTAGGTGAAGACGGTGAACATCGCGCTCGAGCCGACGACGGTCAGGGCCAGCGCGGCCAGCACCGGGCCGCGCCCCAACACTCGAATTTCTGCCATGACACCGACGCTTTGCGGCGCCCGCACGTTGGGCAAGGCGAACCACAACGCGGCCATGGTCACCACGCCGAGGCCGGTAATCCCCCAGAACGCGGTGCGCCAACCAAACAGTTCGCCAAACCAGGCGGCCAGCGGCACACCGCCGATGGTCGCCAGGGTCAGACCCATGAACATCGCCGCAACCGCCCCGGCACGTTTTTCCGGGGCGACCAAGGTGGCGGCGACGACGGAGCCAACGCCAAAGAAGGCACCGTGGTTCAGTGAGGTCACGACCCTGGCGACCATGAGACTGTAGTAATCGGTGGCCAAGGCTGACATCAGATTACCCAAGGTGAAAATCGCCATAAGCCCGATCAGCAGATAGCGCCGGGGAATCCTGCCGGTGGTCAGGGTCATCAGTGGCGCGCCGAGCAATACGCCCAGCGCATAAGCACTGACCAGCAAACCGGCAGCGGGAATGGAAACGCCCAGATCCGCAGCGATTCCCGGCAACATGCCCATGGGGGCGAATTCTGTGACGCCGATGCCGAAGGCACCGATGGCGAGTGCAACAAGTGGTGGATTGATACGCATGGAAAACTCCTTATCTATGCCGCCAATGCTACGATCCCGTCTTTTCAGGCGGTAGATAGCATTTTTGGCAATCACCTTTGCGTAGGAGGCACAAGTGGTGGATTTCAACGGCAGGTCAGGTGAAATGAGTGTGTTCACCACCGTGGCGCAGGAAGGCAGTCTGTCGGCTGCCGCGCGTGCACTGGGCCTGACACCCTCGGCAGTCAGTCGGATCATCGCGCGCACCGAGCAACGGCTTGGCACTCGCCTGCTGTTGCGCACCACCCGCGCGATCACCTTCACGGCCGAGGGCGAAGCGTTCCTGCGCGGCGCCCGGCGTATCCTCGCCGACATGGACGAGGTCGAAGAAGCCATCGCCGACCAGGGCGTGCCCAGAGGAAGATTGCGGGTCAGTGCTGCTCTTGGCCATGGACGCCTGGCCATCGTACCGTTGGTCGCAGCCTTCAGCGCCCGCTACCCGAACATCGTCGTCGACCTCACCCTCGGCGACGAAGTGGTCGACATTCTTGCCGGACAAGCCGACGTCGCAGTGCGCTTTGGCCTTCTGCCCGACAGCCCGCTGACCGCACGCAGGATCGGCACCACCGGCCAGGTCGTGGTGGCATCGCCCGAGTATCTGCAGCGCCACGGCGTTCCGCAGGAACCGGAAGACCTGCTCCAGCACAACTGCCTGCGCTTCAATTTCAAGCGTGCCGAACCCAACTGGCCATTCATCCGCGATGGCAAAGCGTTTTCCCTGAAGGTCAGCGGCAACATCGAATGCAGCAGCGGCGAGGCGCTGGCACAATTCGCGCGAGTAGGTGCCGGCATTGCCCGTATCGGAGAGTTCAGCGTGAGCGAGGATCTGCAGCGCGGCGATCTGATTGCGCTGTTGCAAGCCTGGAATCCGGGGGATCAGGAACCGATTCATGCGGTGTTCGTCGGTGGCGCGGCGATGCCGGCGCGGGTGCGGTTATTCGTGGACTTCTTGCTGGAGAATCATCGGATGTCAGCGCAGGTATAAGCTGATATTTGCGCAGTTGTATTGCGGATAATTCGGCGCGTGCGAATGACATCCCAAACACAAGGTGCGGAACAAGGAAGTCACCCTTTGAGTACATTTCGAAAGTATCTTTGCCTGGACTTGTTACTTTGGATCTACCTAGGTTGCTGGAATACCACGCTACCGCTGATCATCGTGCAGCAAGGAAGCCTGCTGGAGCTGGCCGCCTACGAAACAGCGCTCGCGCTCGCGGCTATCATTTCAATGTTGTGTCTGGCGCCGCGTGTTGAGTCAATGCGCCGCAGCACGGCGCTCAAGGTAGGCTGTTTTGCGATCTTGATGGCCAGCGTATTGCGCTACTTTTTTGCCGCAAACTGGTATTCCCTTCATGCACTGATAGTGATCGATGTGATCGCTGCATCAGCATTTGGAATGATCCAGCCTCTCTTGGGTATCTATCCTGCGGAAACCGTTGATAAACATAGAACGGACGCTGCATTTCGCGTCCGGCGCATCGTTGTTACTGTCGGCCGGGTTGCTGGGCCTTTGTTGGCGGCTATCGTGATTACGGTTTCTTCACTGGAAATCTCGCTGCTATTTGTGTCGATAGTGGGATTGCTCATTGTGGTTTTAGCCATGGTGTTACCGGTGAGTGCAGCCCCTGCCCTGCAACCCGGAAAATCATCAGCCGATCTTGTTAATGACATGCTTTTGGGGCTTAAACTCAAATGCGTTCTACCGCCAGAACAATTTTTGACCTTTTCCGGATTACTGCTTGGTTTGGCCGTAACAGCGACCGTACCGATGCTGGTTCCAGCGCTCATACACGCGCGCGGTCTGGCTGAAGGTAGCGTGGGCTTGTTCAATGCAGTGTTCGCGGGTGGAGCCGTCGCAGGTTTGTTCTTTTTAAGCCCGCTGATTACCAGAAAGCAAAATCAGCGCAACAAGTATCTTGGATGCTGGACACTGTTAACGTTTTCACTCTGTGCAGCGACACAAGCCGACGAAATCTGGCAGTTGAGTACTTGCCTGTTTTTCGCCGGGGCGGCGAGTGCTTGCATAGGTATGGTCGGAATGGACAAGAGGCTCATGTCGATCCCCTCCGGCGTACGCGTGCGACTGATGGCATCCACGTTAGTGATCAGTCAACTAGGAAGCTCGGTCTCATTCATTATGACGGGCGCCATCATGTCCAGATCCGGCGCGACCAGTTTGATGTGGCTTTATCTCGGGGTATTTCTGATTATCGTCATGTATTCCGTGCGATCAAAAAAGATATGGCACTTCCTGGATGATGACGCTGAGTCCGAGCGGTATTACGCAAAAAACCATCCGAAACTGGCGGCGATGATGAGTCCATGAAATGTCTCCTGAGTATGTGCCCGATAGCCCGGACGACGGATGCAGTGCCCCGAGACAGGAACCTGACCCAGTCATTTCACCGGGTCATTGCTGATCAACGTCTTCGGCTCCAGATACGCGCTCATCCCCCACCTGCCCATTTCGCGCCCAAGGCCTGAATGCTTGAATCCACCGAAAGGGGCACGTGGTTCGTGGGCCAGAGTGTTGATGAGCACGCGTCCCGCGTCGATCTGACGGGCGATATTCACACAACGTTCAGCGCTTTTTCCCAGCACCAGGGCGCTCAGCCCATAGTCCGTATCGTTGGCAATGCTGATCGCATCGGCGTCGTCCTCGTAGGGGATGATCGTCAGCACGGGGCCGAAGATTTCCTCGCGCGCGATGCGCATCCGGTTGTTGGCATCAGTGAAGATCGTGGGTTTCACGAACCATCCGGCATGCAAGCCTTCCGGGCGACCTTCGCCACCCGCCAGCAACCTCGCGCCTTCTTCCTCGCCGGTACGGATGTAGCGCTGCACCCGTTCCCATTGTTTCTGGCTCACCATCGGACCGATGTCGGTGTCGGTGTTACGTGGATCGCCCGATCGGATCTGTGAGACGCCCTCCTTCGCAATGCGCTCGAACTCTGCCAGCCGGCGGCGCGGCACGAGGATGCGAGTGCCCGCGATGCAAGCCTGGCCGCTGTTGAGAAATCCGGCTTGCAGCACCAGCGGCATGACGGCTTGGAAATCCGCATCGTCAAGCACCACGGTGGGCGACTTGCCGCCGAGTTCAAGCGTCACGCGCTTCATCGTGTCAGCACCGGTTTTGACTAGATGTTGGCCGATAGCGGACGAACCCGTGAACGAGATCTTGGCAACGTCGGGATGGCGGGCGATCTCCTCGCCAACCACATCGCCTCGCCCGTTGACGATGTTGAATACACCCGGTGGCAGCTCCGCCTCGTGCAACGCTCTGACCACCACCTGCGTCTGCAGCGCGCTCATCTCGCTAGGCTTGATGACGGCGGTGCAGCCGGTCGCCAGCGCGGTGGCCAGCTTGTTGCAAATGAAGCCCGCATTGCTGTTCCAGGGTGTGATCAGACCGGTCACGCCCACGGGCGTCAGAATGACCCTGGCCATGCCGACCTGCTCCTCGAAATCGAATGCCTCCAGTGCTTCGATTGCTTGCGCGATCACCTCGGCCGGATAAGTCGCCATCCAGCGACCGCGAACCGCAGGCGCGCCGTATTCCGTGAGGATGGCTTCCAGCAACTCTTCCTCCTTTGCCGCCACGGCCTGGTGCATGCGTTGCAATGCCGAAATTCGTTCTTCCCTGCTTGTACGAGCCCACGCCGGGAACGCAGCCTTGGCGGCTGCGATCGCACGCTGTGCGTCCAGTGCATCGCCCAATTGAACCTGACCAATGACTTTCTCGGTGCTCGGGTTATGAAGGTCGAACCATTCCTGACCGTGTGGAATGACGAACTCGCCGTTGATGTAGATGTGTTCAATGCGTTGCATGGCGACTCCTCGCTCAAAATGGCTCGCCTGAATCGAGCCTCTGTGATGAAGTCTAAGAAGAGTTCATTATTCCGATAAGCCATCCTCTGGCTGATGAAGCATCCTTATATTCAGGACAATCCATGCGCAGAACAGCAATGACCGAGCTGGAAGTGGTACTGGCCGTGGCGCGCCGCAGCAGTTTCCGCGGCGCAGCACAGGAGTTGGGGATGTCCACTACCGCCGTGAGCAGCGCGGTTGCCGGCCTGGAAGCACGCCTGAAAGTGCGCCTGTTCAATCGCTCCACGCGCAGCGTTGCCCTCACCGACATCGGCCAACGCTATGTGGCCCGTATCGCCCCTGCGTTGGAACAGATCAAAAGTGCCGGCGAAGAAGCCAGCGTCGGCCCCGATGAACCCAGCGGCACATTGCGCATCAATGCACCGCATGGCGCGGCCTGCCTGCTGGTGGATCCGCTATTGAAGCAGTACGCTCAGCGCTATCCCGAAGTCCGCATCGACATCGTCAGCGAATCAAGCATGGTCGACATTATCGCCGGTGGTTTCGACGCCGGGATTCGCCTCGCAGAATCTGTGCCGCAAGACATGATTGCCGTGGCACTCTCAGGTGACATCCGGATGCTTGTGGTGGCCACGCCCGAGTACCTCGAACGCCACGGCGTGCCCGAGCATCCGCGAGATCTGCTCACCCACCGGAGCATCGGCATGCGTATGGCCCATGGTGGCCTCTACCAGTGGGAGTTGGAGTGCGATGGTCAAAAACTGCAGATGGATCTGCCGGTATGCTTCGCGTCCAACGAGTTGCTGGCCATCAAACAGGCCGTGGTGTCGGGCCTCGGCATTGGGTTCATTTCCGAGTGGTTCATCCAGGAAGAACTGGCGAGCGGCGTCCTGGTGCCGGTGTTGATGCCGTGGTGCCCGTCGTTTGGCGGGTTGAGGCTCTACTACTCGGGCCATCGCTTCGTGCCGGCGCGATTGCGCGCACTGATTGAACTGGCGCAGGAGTTGCGGCCCACTGTGGTTTGATCAGGGCTGAGTTGAAAATAGTTGACTTTTACCGGCAGCTACTAATGTTCAGCTTTAACAGTTGCATTTTTAACTTGTTGAGGTGCGACAATCTCACATCCCCGTAGAGAACTCAGGAGGATGTTTTATTGCAGTTCGTATCGTACGCAAGGCGTCACTGTATTGGCAAAGAATATGCAAAGCCCAATCGGCACGGGCGCGGATGCGCATATCATTTTCATTTGAAGGGCACTCACTGTTAAACATTGATTCAACGTTTCTTATAATCAGTTGCTCAGGCAAATACAGGATCCGGCTATTTTTATAGCTTGAAGCACGTAACTCTGCAATTGGGTAGGCTCCCCCAAGTCCAGCCGAAACGCCAACCAGAAGCGCGGGCTTATGTCCTAGTTCGCTGAGCCCTGCGTACAAAAAGAAGTTCTTCAGAGCCGGGCAAGCCATGCCATTCCACTCAGGGCTGATCACGATCAATGCTGTTGCTTTTTTGAGGGTGGATTGCTGGACACTCCAGGCTTTCTGAGTGTCTTCTTCTGGCCACAGCGGTAGCGGGCTCGACGCCAGATCTATTAGTTCGCTTGAGTCACAAAGCTCAAGTGCTTCTAACCGGTCACACAGATAATGGGCAACTTTGATTGATTGACTGTTGGATCTATTCGATCCAGACAGCAGAACGATATGACGACTCATTGTGCGACCTTCTGCTTAGCTTCACTTACCTTGGGTGCCGTGCGATGGGAGCGAACGATTGGCCAGAACAATTCCTCTTTCCAGTTTATCGGTGACAAGTGTTCGATACCGTATGCTGGCGGACGCCTACGGGTAATTTTGGCTGTTCCGAACAACACATCCCATAAAAATAACAGATTACCGAAATTGCCTTTGTAGTGAGTCACGCCATCCTCTGCAGTCAAACCGTGATGCGCAGAATGAGTGGATGGAGTGGAGATGGTTCGCTCAAGAACCCAGATGATCGGCCGTAAGGCGCGAATGCGATAAAGTTTGTCGTCCCATGCAACACTGCTGTGTGCGGCGAAGATCACAGTCATTTTTATAATCAAATAGACGTAATAAACGGGTGCAAGTCCCAGATAAATCAATACGCCAGATAGCCAGATGCCCGGCATCAAGAGATAGTAGAAACTATTGTTGCGATAGACGATGCGAATGCTCATATAGGGCGCGGAATGATGTGCGCGATGCAATGCATAAAGAGCAGGAATACGATGAGTCAGTCGATGCCACCAGTATTGGGTCATGTCATCCAGCAGTAGAAACAACGCAAATCCTGCGATCCATGGAATAGAGGACAGCGCGCCCTTCATTTCCGGGATGGCCTGATTCAATATCATGCCACTTAGCCACATGACTAAAGGGAATGTGACCATCACTAATATTCCGGAGCCGATGACTTCAATGAGTACGTCACGTTTACTACCTGACGGCTGACGAAGCGAGGAGCAGGCAAGTTCCAGTAAAATGAAGGAGAGGAAAATCCCGGCTACTATCAAAGCGGGGTTATTGACGAGCATTGTTGTATTCATGGCACTCTCGATTTAGGCCCTTGCGGGCAATGCCCTTTCATTAGAAACCTGCGAGCAAGTCCTCCCAATGCGCGAAATGGACAAAATTGAGCTAGAACCGGCCAACCGCCCACCCCAACGCTTTCATCGCGGCAGGTTGGGCCAGGTATTGGAGCGCTTCCTTAATAGCCAGGTTGCCCGGAAAAGTACGGATTACAACCTGATCGAACTGGATCAACTGTGGCGCGAGGCGGCACGTATCGATCCAGCGATCGGATTAAAATTGTTCGCGCTATTCACACCCCAGGACTGGCATGTCTTGGCTTATCTTTGCCTTTACAGTCCAGATATTTTGTCAGCCATGCACCTTTGGGCCCGGTACGCACCTCTTGCCTCGGACACAGACAATGTAAGGTTGGTTAATGACGAAAACGGCGCCGGAGTCGAATTGAACGTTGATGCGCCAGGAGAGTTGGCGCGCTATGTCGTCGAACACTACGGGGTGATGTCCATAGCGCAATTACGACGAGGTACAGGACACAATGTGCAGCCGATTTTGGCAAAGTTCACTCATTCGCGTCCGTCGTATTACAAGCAGTACACCCAATGGTTTGGTGATCGAGTCGAGTTTGATTGCTCGATCAACTGCTTCTATTTTCATCCTCGAAGCTTAAGCCTGCCAATGCAAACCCGTCATCACGGGATGTTGGAATTATTAACGCAGGAACTGGATCGACGGATTGCCGCGCATCGGAATTTCAGTGGTTGGTCAGCCAAGGTTGCTGAAGGAGCGCGACGATCTCTAGCGAGACGTGAAATTCCCAATCTGGACAATCTGGCGAAGTCGCTGCACCAGACGCCAAGGACGTTGCGCAGACGGCTGGAAGAGCAAGGCACAACCTTCAGACAATTGCTCGATCAGATTCGCGCAGAATTGGAAATGCATCTTGAATTGCAAGGAGAGTCATTAACGGAGATTGCAGCTCAACTAGGTTACAGCGATTTGACGGCGTATCTCCACGCCCGAAGCCGATGGCGTGACATGAAATAAGGTGGCGGCCCGAATTTTTCGTAACGGCAGTGCCACCTCAAAAATTCGCCTCATCACGCGCGGGGGATTTCGCTCGTGCAGTTTCACCCTGCGCCAAGCGGGCATCAAACTTCGCATTGATCCCCCCTCCACCTCTCAACATCGGCGTGATTCAAGCCAGGGATTCCAACTTGTCGTCACAGACGGCAGAGCGCCTGAGTTCCAGGATCGTGCGTTCATGCACTGCTCCCCACTCTCGCATCGCACTCACCAATGGCGCGAGTGAGTCACCTAACGCTGTAAGCGAATACTCCACTTTGGGTGGCACCTCGCGATAGATTTCGCGATGAATCACCCCGTCCGTTTCCAGCTCTCTCAGCTGGAGTGTCAGCATCCTCTGCGTGATATCTGGAATCAGCCGACGTAGCTCGTTAAAGCGCTTCGTGCCTGACATCAGGTGAAAAAGTATGAGCGATTTCCATTTTCCACCAATGACATCAACAGTGAAGGCGACGGGACACGCGAAAGCCTCAATCTCATCCTGAGGGTTACATTTTTTCACTGTTATCACCTTGGTATAAAAAGTGTGCCTACCGCACAAAATTGTGCGTACTTACGTCGATGTGCTGCAAAAGTTAGCATGATTCCATGTTCACCACGATGGAATCTGCCAGATGAGTTTGTTGTTATCACCCTATGAAATTAAGGGCCTCACCCTGAAAAACCGGGTCGTCATGTCCCCTATGTGCATGCACATGGCGGCGGATGATGGCTTCGTGACTGACTGGCACCGCGTTCATTACGGAGCTCGTGCCCTGGGTCAGGCAGCACTGATTTTTCCCGAAACGCTGGCCATTCAGGCTGACGGTCGTATTGGAGCCGGTGACCTTGGCATCTGGAGCGATGAGCACGTTGTCGGCTTGAAGGCGCTAACAGAATTGCTTCACGGTTTTGGTGCAAAAGCCGGCGCTCAGATCGGCCATGCGGGGCGCAATGCTGACCTGCCCGGTCTGATTCACATCGCGCCATCGGCGATTCCATTTACGCAAACCAGCCCTGTTCCTCGCGAACTCGCGGCTGATGAGATTCCGTCTCTGGTAAAGCTTTACGGCGATGCCGCACGTCGCGCCAGCGAAGCTGGCTTCGATGTGCTTGAGATCCATGCCGCGCACGGCTACTTGTTAAGTGAGTTTCTCTCGCCGTTGGCTAACACCCGCGACGACGAATATGGCGGTGATGCCGAGCGTCGTTATCGCTTCCTGCGCGAGGTGCTGGAAGAGGTCAAAACGCACTGGGGAGATCGCCCTCTGTTCGTGCGCATCTCCAGTTCTGATTACGCCGAAGGCGGAAACACGCCCGAGTCGTTCCTCGAATATGGTCGCTGGATGAAAGCGCAGGGCGTTGACTTGATCGACTGCAGCTCCGGCGGGATCAAGATGGTCAAGGTCGAAACCTACCCGGGTTACCAGGTCCCGGCCGCTGAATTACTGCGAAAGGAGTTGCATATTGCGACAGGCGCTGTGGGTGTGATCCAGACTGGGCGTCAGGCGGAAGAAATCTTGCAGAACGGCCGAGCTGATCTGGTGTTCGTGGGGCGGCAAATGCTCCGAGATCCTTTCTGGGTTCGCACTGCTGCAGATGATCTCAAAGAAATCATTGAGATTCCCAAAGCCTATACGCGTTATGGATCTGTCTGGCTCGATACCAAAGCCTGATGCCTTTGTTGCACTAATCCTATGAAGCAGGAGCAAGCACATGAGCAAACCGACTTACGTGGAAGAATACCAAGCCATTACCGAGGTACTTAACAAGTACATTGAGGGCTGCAAGCAGGCCAAAAGCAGCATCATGAAGCCCGCTTTCAGTGAGCAAGCAACCATGTTCAGTGTCGATGGCGACGGCAAGCTGGCGGGCGGTGCGATTCCAATATTGTTCAGTGGGATAGATAAGGACTTCCGTCCATCCCCTGACGCAAAGACCGCGATCACCCGCATAGAAATCGTCGGTACTGCTGCTAGCGCTCGCATCGACGCCAACGATATGTCCGGCATCGCCTTCACCGACTTTTTTCATCTGCTGAAAGTTGATGGCAAGTGGACTGTGATCAGCAAGATTTTTCAGACTCATGTAACGCCTTGATGACTTGGGTCGTCCGTCGGCATTGTGTTCGACGCTGCAGTGCTTCTGCGCTGAATATCCGATTAAGCGCTCAACGTTAAGCAGTGACGTTGGTACTCAACCGCCGGATGACCCAGATCTGTTATTGAGTTATGAAATCTTGATAACAACCTTACCGAAGGCGCCCTTGGCTAAGTGCTCATACGCTTGGCGTGCCTGATCAAATGGATACACATGGTCGATTACCGGGCGGATTTTGTGTTCATTCAAGAACTCATTCATGCGATCAAATGAGGAGCGAGGAGCAACGGCGATTCCGCGAATAGTGGTTTGCCGGAAGATCAAAGGCATCAAGTTCAACGCAGTGGTCTGGCCGCTCAGGAAGCCTATCTGGGCGATGCGCCCTCCTGCCTTAGTCGCCGCAATCGATTGATTGATGCCATCCCCGCCTGCCACGTCCAGCAGCAGATCGACACCTTTGCCGTCAGTGAGCTTTAGGATTTCCTCTGCCCACTCAGGGCTGTTGCGATAATTTACACCTGCAACAGCACCCAGTTTTTTCAGGGTTTGCAGGTTGTGATCTCGACTGGAGGTGACGATAACTTTAGCGCCAAGTGCCGTTGCGATTTGTGTTGCGAAAACAGAAACACCTCCTGATCCCTGAACCAGAACGGTTTGACCCGCCTCGATCCGGCCAAAGTCAACGAGCGCATACCATGCCGTCAGAGCAGCAATTGGAAGGGTCGCAGCTTCCTCATCCGACATGTTGTCGGGAGCACGTACCGCGCTGTCTTCATGGATGATCATGTACTCCGCCAGTCCGCCAGGCAATGGCGAGCCAAAGCAGTAGCTCGGCTCATCGGGCCCTGGCATGCCATCCAGCCAACGTGAGTAAAGGTGAGAGTTGACTCGATCTCCAATGGAGAAACGGCTGACGCCTTCTCCGACGGCTACGACTGTACCTGCTGCGTCGCTTACAGGTATCAGAGGCTTGGGCACCAGGTGCGGCTCATAGATGCCGTCAACGATTGCTTTGTCGCGAAAGTTGAGCGATACGGCGCCAACCTTAATCAGCAATTCGCCGGCCTTGGGTTGCGGCGTTGCCGTTTCTTCCAGATGCAGGTTCTCGAGGCCGAAATCTTTCAATAACCAGGCTTTCATGTAGATCTCCGAAAACGATTTGATGGCTGCAAACCGCTACGGGTTCGCAGGGCAGCATCTTTCGCTTTTGGCCGCGCGCAATAAATGCGCAAAAAATGACATGATTATTCTATTCTGAGGCAACAATTGAGAATCGCCAGGTGAAGATCTATGGAACTGCTGCAATCGATGCGACTTTTCGCCAGACTCGCCGAGCTGGGCAGCTTCACCAGAGCCGCCGAATCGATGGACATCGGACGGCCTCAGGTCACTCGCTACATTAAAGAACTGGAAAAAACCTTGGGGGTGCGTCTGTTTCAGCGCACTACGAGAAAGGTGGCACTCACCACCGAAGGCAAACTGTTCTATGAGCGAGTGCAGGAAATTCTCGCGGATATTTCTACCGCAACTTCAATGTTTGACCGCAGCGGCGCAACGCTCGAAGGCCGACTTCGCGTCGATATCCCTAGCGCTTTCGCGCAACTGGAGTTCATCAATAGTCTGAAAGGATTCACCGACACCTTCCCCGGTATAAACGTGGTTCTGGGCGTCACCGATCGCGCCGTTGACCTGGTCGGAGAAGGCATCGACTGTGCTTTGCGTATCGGCGATTTACCGGACTCCACATTGATCGCTCGCCCTGTAGGAATGGCAACGATGGTGACGTGTGCTGCGCCGAAGTACCTGCAAGAACACGGCGAACCCCTGACGATTGCTGACCTGAACGCCCATCGGGGAGTCAATTTCCTTTCCGGTCAAAACAACAGAACGTTGCCTTGGCACTTTTCGATAAAGGGTGCCGATCAGGCATTTATCAGTAACGCTGGCATCTCTGTCACCGAGTCCAATGCATACGTTAAGTGCTGCGTAGCTGGCTTTGGAATAATCCAGGCACCCGGTATCACCGTGGCTGAGTATTTGAGCAGTGGCGCTTTAGTGGAAGTACTAAGGCCCTATCGGCCAACCCCTCGGCCTGTGACTGTGCTCTACCCCAGTCGGACGCACTTGGCGCCACAGGTGCAAGTGTTTGTCGAATGGTTACAGGAGCTCCTTCCACAGATTCATTCAGAGTGGTTGGAGCAATAGTGATCGTTAGAAAGCCCTCCTTTATCGACTTCAGTCGGGCAAAAGGATCGCTCATGAACGGTTTACAGGCGCGATAGCTGTTAGTCACGGAGCAGCTGATTTCGGCCCAGAGTGTTCAAAAACGTACTTGAGGTGCATCACATCCTGCTAGCAAGCCGGGCCAACGGCCGGAACGCTCTGACGAACATAATAATTGTCGAATTCACTGCTTTCGACGAATTGGAAGCCATGGCGAATATAAAAGCGATTTGATGCGCTTTCTTTGAGAGCTCCAACTTTAACAGGGAGCGCAGCCGCATCCGCCAATTTGAAAATCTGAGTGAGAACAACAGAGCCTATACCTGATCCTTGCGCGCTCGGTTTCACATACAAGTGATCGAGCAAGAGTTCATTGTGGTGATGTTTGACCACTACAAAACCAACCCTCTCCCCGGATACCTCGATGTAGTGTGTGTTGCGAGCTTCAAAACCGCTAAGAAACCGCTCACGCGCACGCACCGGATCAAATCGCCCAACACGCTCCAGACTGTCGCGCATGGCCTCAATTCGAATGGCTACAAGATTGTCCAGGTCGCTTTGTTGAGCTATGACAAAAGTGATTGGGGAATTTTGATTGGCTGTGACGGGCATATTTTGCGCTCTATTTACCATCCTGGAAGGCCAGTATAGAGATACTGACCGACCTGCTTCCTTATGCGTTAACACGTCGCCATTCACCAGGCGAAATCTTTTCCCACTGCCGGAAGGCCCGAAAGTAAGAATTGGCGTCCTCATACCCGAGTAGATAGGCCACTTCTTTCAGTTCAAGACTTGTATCAGCAAGCAAGTGAAAGCCCACTTGGCGTCGGGCCTCATTGAGCAGCTCGCTGAACGTTGTGCCCTCTGCCGCCAATCGTCGTTGCAGCGTCCGTTCACTTTGCAGCAGCTCTTGAGCCAAGTGATGCAAGGTTGGTCGTCCGTCCGCCAACGCTCGTTTCAGCAATCCGATTGCCTGCTCACGAAATCCAGCTGGCGCGCCGATCTCCTGCAAGGCGGCAGTCATGCCAGGCGTCAAGACGTGGAGCATTTCCGGATTATATTCAAGAAACGGCAGGCTCAAGTCACTGGCGCTGATTGTCAGTTGGTCACGAGCCGCGCCATAGCGAATGGGACAGCCGAAATAATGCGCATGGATTTCCAGATTTTGCTCTGGGCGTCGCAGGCTTACTGTCAGAGGCACCAAGTGCGTCCCCGTGCCGCGCCGACCGAGCTCCAGCAAAAAAGCAAAACACGCCTCCACCGCGAGATGAGGCTGCGGGCCGCTGCCAGCCGGCCAAAGAATAGTGAACGACACCTCGCCGTCACGCTCCTCGACACAAATCTGGTCCGGGCTGCATAGGCGCATGAAGCGGGAGTACCTTGCCACTCCTTCGCGAAAATCGGCGGCATATAACGCGGCGAGGAACGCCAGTTTGTGCTTTCCGCTGGGCGTGTCGCGGACCATTTTTATGGCGAAAGCCGGGTCGGCAGACAACGCCTCAATGGCCCGCCAAACAGCAAATAGCTGATGGATCGTGACAACGGCGTCATTCAGGTGAAGGTCGGTTGGCAATTGCGCGTGTTGTTGAACCGCCACCGGGCTGAGGCCCAGTCGCTCTATCGCCTGCCAGAATACTTTGGGCAGTTTGCACCGCTCGGAGCGGATCTCAGGTTGGGACATTTACAGGCTCCGAGCCGCACGTAAGTGGCAGCGCTTAATGCAACGCCAATCAATGGCGCGTTTCGCAAGTGTTCTGGCGCAAACCGTCCACGAAGGAATGCGTCTTCGCGCCTAGCATGGTCGTTAATGAAACGAGCTGAGGAGCTCACCATGGCAACAACGTTCTATACCAATCCCAATTCCCGCGGCCGCATGGTGCGCTGGATGCTTGAAGAAATCGGCTGCACCTATGACGTGGTCATTCTGGATTACCAGGCGGCCAGTGGAGCTGACCGCTGGGGCGGTGCTGCGCTGCAAGTGCCCGTGCATACCAGCCCTGATGATCCACGCGCGATTTTTTTTCGCGACGTGAATCCGATGGGGAAAATCCCCGCGCTGGTGCACAACGGGCAGACCATAACAGAAACTGCTGCCATCTGTGCCTATCTGGCTGACGCCTTTCCCGAAGCCGGACTAGCGCCTGCGCCAGAGGACCGGGCGGCCTATTACCGTTGGCTGTTTTTTGCAGCCGGCCCCGTGGAGCAAGCCGTAACCAACCACCGCGCGGGCTTCAACCCTGAGCCTGAGCAAGAGTTTTTCTTTGGCTACGGAAGCTATGAACGCACAGTGGACCAACTCGAGCGCGCGGTGCTGGCCAGCCCTTTCATTGCCGGTGAACGCTTCACTGCGGCGGACGTGTATGTCGGCTCACACATCGGCTGGGGATTGGCAATGAACACCTTGCCGCCCAGGGCCGCTTTTCTCGCCTACGCCGAGAAACTCACCGGCCGCGACGCGTATAAACGTGCGGCAGCAAAGGATCAGGCGCTGCTCGCGGCGGGCTGATTAACGGAAACTGCCGGAGCGCTACCCGAAGGCGCCATGCAGGTGCAACCACCTGCAAAAAGCGCCTTCGCCCGCAACGCGATGAATGACGTGGAGTCGCGCCGCCAGACCCTACCGATGGGGCGGCGCACATTTGCAACACACCTGAGGAGCTTTGCCGTGTCGAACACTTCACCGGACTTCACCGAACGCTTGCTGGTCGATGCCGGAATCCGCGAAGGCATGCGCGTACTGGACGTCGGCTGCGGTTCTGGCGATGTCACCTACTTGCTTGCGCGCCTGGTCGGCAGCACCGGGGCGGTGGTGGGGGCGGATCACGACGCCAATGCACTTGCCATGGCACGCCAACGCAACGCTCCGCGGGACCATGCCCAACCTGAATTTATCGATAGCGACCTGCTCGGACTTGCCGAGTCGCTTGGCGTGTTTGACGCAATCGTTGGTCGGCGGGTGTTGATGTATCAGGCTGATACCGTCGCGGCTGTACGCGCGCTTGCGCAACACCTGCGGCCTGGAGGCACTCTCGTATTTCAAGAGCATGACACCACTCTGGTGCCGGCGAGCCTGGACGGATTCCCGCTACACAAACAGGCCCAGGGCTGGATACAACGCATGATCAAGCGTGAAGGGGCTGATCTGCATATCGGCTTCAACCTTCATCGCATCTTTACCCAGGCCGGTCTAGCCGTCGAAGCGGTCCGTGGAGAATGCCTTATCCAAACGCCCGGCAGCCCCTACGCGCTGGGAAATATCGTACGAGCCTGTCTGCCGCGAATCCTTGCGCATGGCGTCGCCACCGCAGAAGAGGTCGAAATGGAAACCCTGCAAGCGCGGTTAGACGATGAGCGCACCCAATCTGAAGGTATCTATATCGGAGACATGATTTTCGGCGCATGGGCGAAAAAATCGCAGTGAGTGGGCAGCCGATTACCACTGGGTAGAGACGATGTTCTGGAGCGACGACAGGTCCGAGCTGCAACTGTAAGCAAACTGTCTGCTCACCATTCGGATACAGCCGTTAATTCACACACCACCCTTATGAAACCCAAAAACACGCCGATACCGTCCAGCAGCACGGAAGCACCGCAGCAGCACTTACGTCATAGAAGGCAGGAACCCGAACAATGTTGGAATACCTCTGGCGCAGCATCCATTCCCCGGACTACTTGCCCAACGTACTGGAGTGGATGCTCCATATTCCCCTCAGCCCGTTCATGGTGATCATGTGCCTGATGGTCGGCGCGCTGGCCGGCAAATGGTGGAGAGCCCTGCCCTACGGCAGTCTGACTTGTTATGTGGTCTTTCTGAGCCGGTCTTCTTTCTATCGGTGGGAAAGCATTTTCCCCATAGCCGGTCTGCCTGCACTGGCAATCGATGGCGCGCTATTGGCGCTCCTCGGCTTTTATATGAAAGGCGTACTCAGAACCCGCGCAGAAGCAAAACCCGAAGGCCATTGGCTACGCAGGCTTTATCAAGGCCTTAAGGTCGTCATTTGCACAGTCATGGTGATGTTCTGGGCAGTCGTCGTGCTTTTTGTCGTGGTCTTCACTGTCTCGGTCGCTACCCAACCGTCCTTGGCGCACTGAGCAGCTTCCTGCTTGATCAGACAAATCGGGACTCAGCTTCGCCGGGAACAGCGTCCGAATGAGCCGCCGACTCAACAAGATGAACTTCAGTGGCATTGCGCCCCGCCAACCAGGCCAGCACAGACGCGACAACCAACACCGCGGCGCTAAGCTCGAACGTAGCTTTATAACCACTCAAATCAAAAGCCAGACCACCAATGATTGCCCCACCGGCGATCGCCAGTTGCACAATGGCGACGAGCAAGCCGCCTCCGGCCTCCGCATCATCCGGCAGCGTCTGCGCCAGCCATGTCCACCAGCCGACCGGCGCGGCCGTGGCAACCAGTCCCCAGAGTCCGAGCAACACGGCGGTGAGCAGCGGTGATTTGCCGAAGCTGACCAACGCCAGCGCGATGGCCGCCATGATCAGCGGGATGACGGTCAACGTGCGGTAGAGGCCGCGGCCCATGAACCGTTCGATCAGAAAGGTGCCGAAAAAACCGGCCAGTCCCAACCCCAGCAGCATCAAGGACAACGTCGAGACACTGACGCCCGTCACGCCTTCAAGGAAGGGCCGCAGATAGGTGAACAGCATGAACTGGCCCATAAAAAAAACGCTGACGGCGACCATGCCCAAGGCTACCGGCGGCTGCTTCATCAGGCGCAGAACGTTGCCGCTACCGGCCTGGCGCTCAGCCTTGAAGGATGGGAGGCTGATCAGCAGCCAGACGGCGGCCAGCACGGCGACCGGAACCACGCAGAAGAATGCCCCGCGCCAGCCGATCAGCGAGCCCAGAAAACTCCCCGCCGGAGCGGCGATGACCGTCGCCAGCGCGTTACCGCCATTGACGATGGCCAGCGCTCGCGAAACCTGTTCAGGCTTCACCAGACGCATTGCAGTCGCCGCCGACAGTGACCAGAAACCACCAATCGCTATCCCGATCAATGCACGTCCAAACATGAATGACGGGTAACCCGGTGCGACCGCGACCACCGTACCGGAGACGATCATCAGTAAGGTCAGGCCCAGCAACAATTTCTTGCGTTCGACGCGAGCAGCGACCGAGGCAATCAGCAGGCTGGTGATCAAGGCAAAGGCACCGGACACGGAGATCCCCTGCCCGGCCTGGCCTTCGGTAATGTGCAGGTCGGCCGCAATCGGCGTCAGCAGGCTGACCGGCATGAACTCTGAAGCGACCAAAGCGAATGCGGCCAGCGACATGGCCAGCACAGCGCTCCAGCCGCCTGTTCTTTTAGAAGGATCTGTAGAAGGAAAGGTCATGGGAACTACCTGTGGTGCGAAGAAACGTATGGGTGTGATGCGGAGGGGGCAAGCAGTTTGTCGCTCTTGCGAGCACTGCCCCTGTAACAGATAGACACATTCTCCCGGTCAATCCGGCCCTTCCCTAGTGCATTCCTCTTGAATGCTTGCCTGATCCTCTGGCGATGCAGGGTGATGGATAGGAAACGTCTCGCGCGCGGATTAGAGTTCGGTCAACAGGAGTGACCCGACATGATCCCTACCCCTCTGCCCCAGTACTCGCCTTTGGCGTTGCACATTGACCCGCGCGTGAGCGCACCGGGTGACTTCGCCACCGCCATACCCGGACTGTCGCTGTTTCGTCGCGACCAACCGGCGCCGCCGGTGGTGTGCATGATCGAACCGAGCCTGATTCTCGTCGGTCGCGGTGAAAAGCGCTTGTGGGTCGGCGGTGAAGGCTACAGCTATGACCCTTCGCGGTTTCTGGTGACCTCACTGGATCTGCCCGCCAACTCCGAAGTGACGCTTGCCAGTCCTGAGCAGCCCTGTGTCGGCCTCGTGCTGAAGCTGGATGTGAGCATGCTCGCCGAGGTCATCACCAAGAGCGGCCTGCCGGCCAAGCGGCAGCCAACAACGGGCACGGGCGCCGCGATTGGCAGCCTGTCGTCTGCTCTGCAGGGCGCGCTCGATCGCCTGCTGGCATTGCTCGATGAGCCCGAGGCGATCCCGGTGCTGGCGCCGCTGATTCTGCGCGAAATCCACTATCGGCTGCTGCACACCGACCAAGGTGCACGGCTGCGGCAGATCACAGCCGTCGATGGTCAGGGTTATCGCATCGCCAAAGCGATTGACTGGCTCAAGCTCAACTACGCAGATGCCCTGCGCATCGACGATCTGGCCGCACGGGTGCAGATGAGCGCGCCGACCTTTCACCATCATTTCCGTCAGCTCACCGGCATGAGTCCGCTGCAGTACCAGAAATGGCTGCGACTCAACGAAGCGCGGCGGCTGATGCTGGTCGAGCGCCTCGACGTTTCGCGGGCGGCGTTTGCGGTCGGCTATGAAAGCCCTTCGCAGTTCAGCCGCGAATATGGCCGGCTGTTCGGCACAGCGCCGAGTCGAGACATTGCCCTTCTGCGCGGGCAGCCATTTGAAGCAGAAGCGCTCGGCGCAGTCGCGAATTGAACGAAAAACGGTAATGCGCCTCGCCGCGTGTCACCGCTCATAACAATGCACGTCAACCGATGATCAGCGGGTGAATCATGGAACTACGAATCAACCAGAAGACCTATCAGGTCGATGCCGACGCCGATACACCCTTGCTGTGGGTGATCCGCGATGATCTGGGCATGACCGGGACCAAGTACGGCTGCGGGCTGGCGCAATGCGGCGCCTGCTCGGTGCTGGTGGATGGCAATGTGGTGCGCTCCTGCGTCACGCCGGTGGCCGGTGTGGTCGGCCGCGAGGTCACCACCATTGAGGCCATCGAAAGCGATGAAGTGGGCAAACGGGTGGTTTCGACCTGGGTCGATCTGCAAGTCGCCCAGTGCGGCTACTGCCAGTCCGGGCAGGTAATGGCCGCCACCGCGCTGCTCAAGCAAAACCCCAAGCCGAGTGATGCGCAGATCGAAGCGGCGATGGTCAATCTGTGCCGTTGCGGGACTTACAACGCCATTCATGCCGCCGTGCATGAGCTGGCCGGCAAGGGAGACGCGTGATGAACGTTCGAATCGACCCTTCACAGCAAGCCTCGGTGCTGGATCTGCACGAACCGATCAATGTATCGCGCAGACGTTTTCTGACCGGCACTGCCGTCGGCGCCCTGGTTCTCGGCTTCGGTCTTCCGCTGGGTACGACACGCGTGCAAGCTGCCGTTGCGGCAGCGACGGCCGAGCGCGGTACGCAAGTCCCGGCGTTTCTCGAAATCCGTCCGGACAACCGCGTGCGTCTGCTCTGCCCGTTCATGGAAGGCGGGCAAGGCACGTTCACGGCGATGGCGCAGATTGTCGGTGAAGAACTCGATGCCGATCCGTCGACCTTTCTGGTCGAGGCCGCCCCGCCCGGCGAGGCCTATGTGGTGTTGGAAAACGGCATGCGCATCACCGGCGGCAGCATGTCGGTGCGCATGAGTTACCCGGTCATGCGCCGCCTCGGCGCCCTCGCCCGCGCCATGCTGCTGCAAGCAGGCGCGCAGCAACTTGGCGTGCCGGTGAGCGAGTTGAGCACCGAGCCTGGCAAAGTCGTGCATGCCAACTCGGGCCGCTCGTTGGCTTACGGTGAACTGGCCGAGCGAGCCATGGATCTGCCGGTTCCCGATCCCGCTTCTGTGAAGCTGCGTGATCCGAGTCAGTTCCGCTGGATCGGCAAACCGGTGAAGCGCCTCGATGCCTATGACAAGTCCACGGGAAAGGCGCTGTACAGCATCGATCTGAAGGTCGACGACATGCTCCATGCTGCCGTGCAGCATGCCCCGCGCCTGGGGATGACCGTGGGCAACCTGCGCAACGAAGAGCAGGTCAAGGCAATGAAAGGCGTGCATTCCGTGCATCGTCTGCCGGGGGCCGTGGCGGTGGTCGCCGAACGTTGGTGGCACGCCAAACGTGCGGTCGAGGCGATCCAGGTCGACTGGCAAGAGCCAACGGCCGAGAGCAAAGTGCGGCCGATGCCCGCCGACTTTTCCAGCGATGCCTGGTTCAAGCGCCTCGCTGAAGACAAAGGCCCGGCCAAAGATGATGAACATGAAGGCGACGTGGCGGCGATTCTCAAAGAAACCAAGACCCGGATCGACGCCACTTACCACAACCAGTATTTGAACCACGGTCAACTGGAGCCGCCGTCAGCACTGGCCCGATTCAATCCGGACGGTTCGCTGGAAGTCTGGCTGCCGAATCAGGCGCCGGACATGTTCCGCGCCGACATCGCCAAACGCACGGGCCTCGATACGTCGCGCATCACCTTGCATTCACCGCTGCTGGGCGGGTTCTTTGGTCGGCATTTCCTCTACGATTCGGCCAGTCCCTACCCTCAGGCGATTGAGCTGGCAAAAGCGGTTGGCCGTCCGGTCAAACTGATCTGGAGTCGCGAAGAAGAGTTCCTGCGTGACGTGCTCCGTCCGGTTGCCGCGGTGAATTTCCGCGCCGCGCTGGACAGCGACGGCTGGCCGCTGGCAATCGAAGCGATCAGTGCCACTGAAGGCCCGACCGAAGCCCTCGCCGGCAAGCAAGGTGAAAAGCTCGACCCAACGGCGCTTGAAGGCTTGTCGGGTAAGTCCTATGCGATCCCCAACAAACGCATTGCGCAGATCTACGTCAAAGGCCCGGCCATGCTCGGTTACTGGCGTTCGGTGGGCAATTCGCTCAACGACTTCTTCTATGAATCGTTCCTCGACGAACTGGCCGACAAGGGTGGCAAAGACCCGTTCGACCTGCGCCTGCATCTGCTGCGAGACAACAAGCGTTTGACCACGCTGCTGCAAGCGGTGGGTGAACTATCAGGTGGCTGGAAGCGCGGGCCGTTTACCGCCGAGGATGGCAGCAAACGTGCGCGCGGCGTGGCCATGGCTTCGCCGTTCGGTACAGAGACGGCGGTGATCGCCGAGGTGTCCATCGAGAACGGTCAGGTCAAGGTGCACGACATCTGGCAGGCGATCGATCCGGGCAGCATCGTCAACCCGGCGATTGTCGAAGCGCAGGTCAATGGCGCCGTGGCGCTGGGGCTGTCGCAAACCCTGGTGGAAGAAGCCGTGTGGATGGATGGCAAACCCCGGGCGCGCAACTACGACTTGTATCCGATCCTGCCGCCTGCGCGGATGGCCCGGGTCCACGTGCGTGTGGTCGAGAGCGGGGAAAAAATGGGTGGCATCGGCGAACCGCCATTGCCTGCGGTCGCGCCCGCCGTCGCTAACGCGGTGGCAGCGCTAACCGGTCAGCGGGTGCGCAGCCTGCCCATGAGCCGACACACCTTCACTTGATCAGCGCCGGAGCGTCCATGAATAACAGCCGATTCGCAAGAACCGCTGGCTGGCTGGCAGTGCCGTGCCTGGTCGCGGCAGGCCTGCTGGCCTGGTATGTCACACGCGAGCCTGTCTCGCGCCTTGAAACCCATCAGATCGCCGTGGCCGACATCGATCCGGCGCTGGTCGCCCGTGGCGAATACGTCGCCCGGCTCAGCGATTGCGTAGCCTGTCACAGCGTGCCGGGCGGTGCGCCGTTCGCTGGTGGCCTGGAAATGGCCACGCCGCTGGGCTCGATCCATGCAACCAATATCACCCCGGACACGGAAACCGGCATTGGCCACTACAGCCTGGCGGACTTCGACCGGGCGGTGCGCCACGGCGTAGCCCCCGACAGTCGCCGTCTGTATCCGGCGATGCCCTACCCGTCCTACGCCAAGCTCAGTGATGATGATGTGCGCGCGCTGTATGCGTTCTTCATGAAAGGCGTGGCGCCGGTCAAACAGGCGAACATCCCCAGCGCGATTCCGTTTCCGCTGAACCTGCGCTGGCCGATTGCACTGTGGAACGGTGTGTTTGTCGACGCCGAACCGTATGCGGCGAAACCGTCGCAGGATGAACAGTGGAACCGTGGCGCCTATCTCGTTCAGGGAGCCGGGCACTGCGGCAGTTGCCACACGCCGCGCGGTTTGGCGTTCAACGAGAAGGCACTGGATGAATCCGGTAAACCGTACCTCGCCGGCGCCTTGCTCGATGGCTGGTACGCGCCGAGCCTGCGTGATGACCACAACACCGGGCTGGGCCGCTGGAGTGAGGCGGAAATCGTGCAGTTCCTCAAGACCGGTCGCAATAAGCACGCCGTCGTCTACGGCTCGATGACCGAGGCGTTCAACAACTCCACGCAGTTCATGAGCGATGACGATCTGAGCGCGATTGCCCACTACCTGAAGTCGCTGCCCGGGGATCGCGAACGGGATGGCGCGCCGTGGCAGTATCAAGCGGTGTCGGCAGCGCAACGTCTGGACTCGCCCGGTGCTCATACCTACGTGACGCGCTGTGCTTCCTGCCATGGTCTGGACGGCAAGGGCCAGTCCGAATGGATGCCGCCGCTTGCAGGCGCCACCTCGGCACTGGCCAAGGAAAGCGCCTCGGCGATCAACATCACCCTGAATGGTTCGCAGCGTGTCGTCGCGGCTGGCGTGCCGGATGCCTATCGCATGCCAGCCTTCCGCGAGCAGCTGTCAGATCAGCAGATCGCCGAAGTGCTGACATTCATGCGCAGCACCTGGGGCAATCAGAGCACAGCGGTAGATGCGCAGACGGTGGGTAAACTGCGTGAACACACCGATCCGGCCAGCAGCAGCCCGATCATCCTGCAGATGCGCTAAGAGGAGGTTTTGATGGAAAGCATCGACTTGCTGGTCCTGCGCACGGCGCGGGACTGGCTTGCCGCTGGCGAGCGTGTCTTGCTCGCCACGGTGGCGCGCACCTGGGGTTCTTCACCGCGTCCGACGGGGTCGATGATGGCTTTGCGTGACGATGGCCGCGTGGTGGGCAGCGTGTCCGGCGGCTGCATTGAGGATGATCTGATCCATCGCTACACCACGGCCCATGGCGGCAGCGCTTTTAGTGGCGGCGCGCCAGAAGTGGTGCGTTATGGCGTCAGCGCCGATGAGGCGCATCGCTTCGGCTTGCCGTGTGGTGGCACGCTTGAACTGATCCTTGAGTTCAACCCGGCGTGGCAGTCGCTCGATGAACTGCTGACGCAACTGGACGCCGGGCAACTGGTTCGCCGTCGTCTGGCGTTGGAGTCTGGTCAGGTGATGCTCGAACCGACCGCAACGCCGGAACAGTTCAGCTTCGATGGCGTGCAGATGCTCAACACCTTGGGACCGGGCTATCGGATGCTGATGATCGGGGCCGGCGCGCTGGCCGAGTATCTGGCGACCATGGCGTTGTTCAACGGTTTCAAGGTGGCAGTATGCGATCCGCGTCCCGAGTACATCGAGACTTGGGCGGTAGACGGTGTGGAGCGGATTGTCGGTATGCCGGATGACGTGGTGCGGGACTTCGCGGTCGATCTGCGCACCTGCATCGTCGCCTTGAGTCATGATCCCAAACTCGACGATCTGGCCTTGCTCGAAGCGCTCCACGGCCCGGCGTTCTATATCGGCGCCATCGGCTCGCGGCGCAACAGCCAGCTGCGTCGCGAACGCCTGATTGAACATTTTGGCGAGACCGAGGCGTCGCTTGAACGCCTGCACGGGCCGATCGGCCTGTACATTGGCAGCAAGACACCTGCGGAAATCGCCGTCAGCGTGATGGCCGAGATTCTTGCGGCGAAGAATGGCGCCCAACTGCCGCAAGCGTTCTCCATCGTCAGGGCCAAAGCGCTCGCTGAATGAGCCGCGCTGCTACTCTGCGACGGCGTTATCGGCAGGCAACGAAGCGAGCATTTCTGCGCGGCATACCTCAAGAATCTCGTCTGCCAGCGCGGAATCATCCGGGCAGGCACGCGACAGGATAATCGCGCCGACGGCCCGCGACAGCAGGTCAATCATCTGCTTGCGCCCCTCACCCGCCTCGGCATCCGGCCCGCTCGGGTATTTCTCGCCCAGGGTTTGCAGGGTGTGCTCAATGCCCTCGGCAAACGTCGCTTTCACCTCATCCGACTGACGCGCCGCGTCGCCGCCCAACGCGGCCATGGTGCAACCGTCGCCGCGTCCGTCGCGATGTTCTCTGTTCACATAGACGTTGATGAAGCCCGGAACATCCAGCGCTTGGGCGGCTGTCAGCGATTTGGCCAGACTGCACGCCGAGGCTTCGGCCATCAGGTCGGCCTTCGACCCGAAATGTTTATAGAAACCACCATGGGTAAAACCGGTGGCCGCCATGAGGTCCGCCACGCCGACGCCGTCAAAGCCGCGCTCACGGAACAGCTCTGAGGCGGTTTCAACGATGTGTTCTCGATTGGCCTGCGCCTGGGCCTTGGTCACTCTCACGTGCAATACCTCGTGTTTCCGGGGAAATACTGCGTCCGATGATACATAGATGTTGGCCATAATCAAAACCGTTGACAGTTTAGATTTAGATCATCATCCTAATTGCTCGCACCATCGATCTTCATCAACGGGCACGGAACAACCTCAATCGTCGCTGGCTGAATCAAGCATCAGCGCAAGCTAAGCGCGTTCTGTTTCTCACACCCTCAAAGAGAGATAAACCATGAGCACTCGCCCTACTGTTCTGATCACTGGCGCCTCCACCGGCATCGGCGCGGTCTACGCCGAACGCTTTGCGCAACGCGGCCACGACCTGGTACTGGTCGCCCGCGATCAGGCGCGCCTGGATGCACTGGCTGCGCGCTTGCGCAGCGAACATGACGTCGCCGTCGATGTGATCCCGGCGGACCTGACCCAACCCGGCGATCTGACCACTGTTGAAAACCGCCTGCGCGACGATGCCCGTATCGGCGTCCTCGTCAATAACGCTGGCGCGGCGCTGTCCGGCCATTTCGTCGAGCAAAGCACCGATAAAGTGGCGCAACTGGTCGCCCTCAACACCACCGCACTGGTGCGGCTTGCCAGCGCCATCGCTCCACGCCTGGCCAAGGCCGGTGACGGTGCGATCATCAACATCGGTTCGGTAGTTGGCCTCGCACCGGAGTTCGGCATGACGGTCTACGGCGCGACCAAGGCGTTTGTATTGTTCCTGTCCCAAGGACTGAGCCTGGAACTGTCGCCTCAGGGTGTCTACGTGCAGGCCGTGTTGCCGGCCGCCACACGCACGGAAATCTGGGATCGCTCCGGCGTCGACATCAACACCTTGAGCGAAATCATGGAGGTGGGTGATCTGGTGGATGCTGCGCTCGTCGGCTTCGATCGTCGCGAACCGGTGACCATTCCGCCGCTGCACGAAGCAGAGCGCTGGGATGCCCTGCAGGGCGCACGGCTGGGCCTGATCGGGCAAATCCGCCAATCTGAGGTTGCCCAGCGCTACCAGACGCCAGAGTGATCTTCAGCTAGCGAGCATGCGTTGCGGATTCGATGCAGTCACAAGGCACTGCATCGAATCCGCAACGCACCGACTACCATCCGTACACCGACAAGAGCCGCACCTCGATGAAAGCTTTTTTGATTGATCGCTATGGCAAACACCCCGGGCGCATCGGCGAAGCGCCGTTCCCGGCAGTGGGTTCTCACGACGTCTTGATCGAGGTCCATGCCAGCAGCGTCAACGTGCTGGACTCGAAGATCAGCACCGGCGAATTCAAGTTGATCCTCCCCTACGCGTTTCCATTGATTCTGGGCAACGATCTGGCAGGCGTGGTGACTGAAGTCGGCACGCAAGTGACACGCTTCAAACCGGGAGACGAGGTGTACGCTCGCCCACCCGAAGCACGAATCGGCACCTTCGCTGAGTTGATCGCCGTGAACGAAAATGCGATTGCCCTCAAACCGGCCAATACCGACATGGCACAGGCTGCTTCCCTGCCCTTGGTGGCACTGACCGCCTGGCAAGTGCTGGTCGAAACCGCCCAGCTGGAAAAAGGCCAGAAAGTACTGATTCACGCCGGCTCCGGCGGCGTCGGCACCGTTGCCATTCAGCTTGCCAAACACCTCGGTGCCTTTGTCGCCACAACCACCAGCACCGCGAATGTCGAATGGGTCAAGGCGCTAGGGGCTGACGTGGTGATCGATTACAAACAGCAGAACTTCGAAAGTGTCTTGCACGGCTACGACGTGGTGTTGAACAGCCTCGGTTCTGATGTCCTGGAGAAGTCAATCAAGGTGCTCAAGCCCGGTGGCCAGCTGATTTCCATCTCTGGGCCACCCACCGCGCAATTCGCACAGGAGCAAGGTTTGTCTTGGCCCTTGCAGCAGGTCATGCGCCTGTTGAGCCTCGGCATTCGGCGCAAGGCACGCAAGCAGGACGTCAATTACGCATTCGTGTTCATGCGCGCCAACGGCGCCCAACTGCAGCAGATCAGCGCACTGGTCGAGGCCGGCATCATCAAACCGGTGATTGATCGAACGTTCCCCTTTGAATCTACAGCAGAGGCGTTGAAATACGTCGAGCAGGGACGCGCCAAGGGCAAGGTCGTTGTTTCGATCAAATGACGATTCCGGCTATTGCTGAGTCATCTATGGAAATCCGCTCACGGCGTTCTTCGACAGGTCATAGAACCCCTCCCGGCAAGAAGGGTCTGCTCTCTTATAACCTCTCAGGAATACCCCCATGTCCGCGCAACGCAACCTCGTCCTCCTCGCTCGGGGAGGCTATGCCGCCCGAGGAATGCTTTATCTGATCATCGGTATCTTTGCGTTGCTGGCAGCCCAGGATTCGACTAAACCGAAGGACAGCCACAAGAGTCTGGAAGCCTTGTTAGGCCAGCCATTCGGCTATTTTCTGGTTGGACTTGTCGTGGCGGGACTGCTCGCATTTGCCGCTTGGCGTGTCCTGCAGGCAACGCGTGATGTCGATCATCACGGCACAAAACTCAAAGGTCTGGTGATCCGCACAGGGTTGTTTGTGGGAGGTCTGGTCAACGGTGCTCTGGCGTTCTTTGCATTGGGCCTGCTCATCAGCGGGATTAAAAGCTCGGGCAATTCCGCAGGACAAACCAAAGACTGGCTGGCGAATCTTCTGTCCTGGGAACATTCGAACTGGCTGGTGTACCTGATCGCCCTCGTGCCGCTCGGTGTAGGCATTGCTCACATCATCAAGGGCTGGAAAGCGTCGTTCGAGAAGTATTTCGAGGCCGACGAAGAGGTCATGCGCTACGTCCGCCCGGTCTCGCGGTTTGGCCTGATCGCGCGCGGCGTCGTGTTTATCGAGATCGCATTGCTCCTGGCAATCAGCGGCTCTACCTATCAGGCCATGGATCCCCCGGGTATGAAGGAAGCGCTCGATGCGCTGCAGAATCTACCCGCTGGCTGGCTGATCTTGATGGTAATAGCCCTGGGGCTGATGGCGTTCTCGGTCTACAGTCTGTCGGAAGCTTGCTGGCGCAAGATCAATATGGATGTGCCAGGCGTATCGAGCACATAGCGTGTAACGTCTTTGCCGATGATCACTCGGTCGCTGCATCGATGAGCGAACCTTTCCCCCGAAAACAGCGTCCGAGCTAAAGCGTTAACGCTTACCGCTCGCCACGAGGTTTCCGTTTGAAAGCTGCCATCGTCAGAAAATACCGATTGATCATCAAAACGCTGGGCTACGTCGGCTGGGCCTTGTTCTGGCTGTTGCTCTGGGACATCGCTGTCACTGTCGACTTCATGTTGTTTCTCAACACCAAGCTGAATTTACCCCTCATGCCCCTGACTTTATTGGGTTCGGCGTTGATTGTGTTGATCAGTTTCCGCAACAGCAGCGCCTACAACCGCTGGTGGGAAGCACGGACGCTGTGGGGTTCGATGATCAACAATTCGCGCAGTTTCGCCCGGCAGGTGCTGACGTTGCTGGATGACGCTGACAACGAGGTCAATCCGGTCAAGTCGACTCTATTACGCCGCCACGTCGCCTATGTGAATTGCCTCGCAGCGCATTTGCAAGGCCAGCCTTGCCCTGAGGAAGTCCGCGCGTTCATTCCCGCCGAGGAGTTCGCCCGCAGCGGCACCACCAATAACTTTGCCAACGACATCCTCACCGGCTCGGCGACTTTGCTCGCGCGGGAATACAAGGCCGGGCGCCTCGACAGCATTCGCTTGGCGCGGCTGGAATCGACGCTGGTGGACCTGTCCAACAGCCAGGGTGGCATGGAGCGAATTGCCAATACGCCGCTGCCCTACCCTTATGTGTATTTCCCACGGCTGTTTATCTCGCTGTTCTGCCTGATCGTCCCGGTCGGTCTGGTGGAATCGCTGGGCTGGTTCACGCCGCTGGCGTCGACCGTGGTGGGCTTTATGCTGCTGGCCATCGAGCGCATCGGCACCGATCTGCAAAGTCCGTTTCGCCACAGCGAGCATCAGATTCAGATGGAAGCACTGTGCGAAACCATCGAAAAGAACCTGCAGTCGATGCAGCGTGACTCCCTGGGTGACGTGCGCAGACTTGCAGAGAACGCTTGAGGTGCAACAATCGGGAACCGTCAGGATGTCTGACGGTTCCCGAATCAATCAGAACGCCGCACAACATCGCTTGGTTGTGCCCCGCGTTCCTGCTTCTGCCGTAGCGCTCACTGGCATCCCCCCCTTCCCGCTCCTCGCGCCACCTCACATTTTGCGATGTGAGGTTTTCGCATCTGCATAAAAAAGATTGCCGATTCATTGTCAGGTGATTTTTTTCAGCCTATCTTCAATAAAACCTATACAAAGCACTTCATCGCGTACAACTCTTTCGCTATGGATTGGCCTCACGCACAGCACTGCCGCGAGCACCTTGAATGAACCCACTATTAGCCAGCCATTACCGTGAAATTCTCGTCGGCGTCGGTGAAAACCCCGAGCGCGAAGGACTGTTGGACACACCCCAGCGCGCCGCCAAAGCGATGCAGTACCTGTGCAATGGCTACACGATGAGCCTGGAAGACGTCACCAACGGTGCCCTGTTCGAGTCGCAGAGCGATGAAATGGTGATCGTCAGCGACATCGAGCTGTATTCCTTGTGCGAGCACCACATGCTGCCCTTTATCGGCAAGGCACATGTCGCGTACATCCCCACCGGCCGGGTCCTGGGGCTGTCGAAGGTCGCGCGGGTGGTAGACATGTTCGCGCGGCGCCTGCAGATCCAGGAAAACCTCACGCGGCAGATTGCCGACGCCATCCAGCAGATCACCGATGCCGCCGGTGTCGCGGTGGTCATTGAAGCCCGGCACATGTGCATGATGATGCGCGGCGTTGAGAAGCAGAATTCGGTCATGACCTCCTCCGTGATGCTGGGCGCTTTCCGGGACAGTTCGACGACACGGCAGGAATTCCTGCAACTGATCGGGCGGCGATAAAGCTATACAGGGGACAGTCACTGTACAAGCCGCCAGTTCGAATCTCACCCTCTTCACTTGTGCGTTTCAGGGAGTTAGGCAATGACCCGATTTCTGCTGTTACTGACACTGGCACTCAGCATCGCAAGCTGCGGCAGCGTGGATGTTGCCCGTTATGCCGAGCAACAACCGGCCTTGGACCTGCAGCGATTTTTCAGCCAGCCCGTCAAAGCCTGGGGAATGTTTCAGAAGCGCAGCGGTGAAGTGGCCAAGCGTTTTGAGGTCAACATCGTCAGCCGGCGTGAGGGTAACAACCTGATTCTCGACGAGCGCTTCCTGTACAGCGACGGCACCCGCCAACGTCGCGTCTGGACTCTCACGCCCGAAGGCCAGGGGCGTTGGAGCGGTCGCGCGGCTGACGTAGTGGGTGTCGCCGAGGGCCAGGTCGCGGGCAATACGCTGCACTGGCGTTATCGCCTGAACCTGCCGGTCGACGACTCGACCTACGAAATGAGCATGGACGACTGGATGTACTTGATGGACGAGGACACGTTGATCAACCGCACCAGCATGTCCAAGTTCGGCGTAGAGGTCGGCCAAGTGACACTGTTCTTCCGTCGCCAAGGCGCGGGAGTCAGCGAGTGAACCGCGCATTGACCCTGGCCTCGTTTGGCGATGGTTACCGCGCGCTGGTGATCGGCGCCAGTGGCGCCCTCGGCACAGCCTTTTGCCAACGGCTGAAACAGGATCCGCGCTGTGCCGACGTTCGCGCGCTGGGGCGCCGTACCCTCCCCGCGCTCGACCTTGAACGACCTGAAACGATTGCCAGCGCCGCCGCCGAACTGGCAAGCGAAGCGCCGTATCAACTGATCATCCACGCGGCCGGTCTGCTCCATCGCGAAGGGATCAAGCCGGAAAAAAGCTTCAGCGCGATCGAGCCGGAGGCGCTGCAAACCGTGTTTCAAGTGAACACGCTGGGTCCGGCATTGGTGTTGCGTCATTTCCTGCCACTGCTCGATCCTCGGGGAGCGATGGCGATGCTTTCGGCCAAGGTCGGGAGCATTGGTGACAACCGATTGGGCGGCTGGTACGCCTACCGCGCTTCCAAGGCTGCGCTGAACATGCTGATCAAGACCGCCGCCATCGAACTGGCACGCACGCGCCCGCAGAGTCGCTTGCTCAGTCTGCACCCAGGCACGGTGGTGTCGGGGTTGTCGCAACCTTTTCGCGGCGCCTCCAGCGCCCGTCCGGCAGACGTTGCCGCTGAACAGTTACTGACCTTGATAGACCAGTTGACGCCGGCCGACAGCGGCCATTTCTTTGCCTACGATGGAGAACGCCTACCCTGGTAGGCAAGGAGTGAAGCATGAACCTGCAAGCCCTCACCGAACGTGCGGCCAACAGTGAAATACGTGAACTGGAGCTGCTGTCGCTCGAAGGTGGTTTTTATCTGGCGCGGATCCGCCTGGATCACGGCCAGTTCACCCTGCTGGATGACGCGGCCAAGCCGATGCACCTGCGTTCGATCACCCACCTGCGGGACTTGCTACAGACCGTGCCGGCCTTTCCCTGCGTACTGGTGCAGCAATGCGTGCACGACGAAATGTGCGGGCGCGATTCGGGGCCTGTCGAAGAGCTGCGCATTCCGTTTTCGCTCACCACGCCCGTATGAGTCGAACCATGCACTTCAACTGGTAACGAGCGGGGCCGCGCCATTTGTCGCGTACCCGCTAAGCTGGTTTTAGGGCCGTGCGTCAGTTGAACGTTGTTGGCTGACTGAAAACAGCAAAATAGAAATGCTGTCATAACCATGATTTTTTCTGACAAAACGGCGTCTTTTGCAGGTTTTCAAAAGCTCTGCTGAAGCCTGTTAGAGCGCTATTTGCGGCCCAAGCGGGTTATCAAAAATCCAACAACACTTTATTACTGAATTAGTGATTTAACTAGGTAGTTACCCAACTATATAATGCGCGCCTCATTTCAACGGGACACTCAACGTGAAGCAGAGTCAACGCCTCTCGGGCATATCAAAATTCATTCTGGTCGGACTGGGCGTCGTCATCGCCCTGCTCGGCTTGGCGCTGGCTGCGGGCGGCGTGAAGTTGGTCAGCCTGGGAGGCTCGTGGTACTTCCTGGTGGGTGGCTTGGTCATGGCCGTTTCCGGTCTGTTGATCGCGCGCTTCAAGCCGAGCGGCGCGTGGTTGTTCGCCGCGTTCCTGGTGGGCACCGCGATCTGGGCGGTGAGCGATGCCGGCCTGGTGTTCTGGCCGGTGTTCTCGCGCCTGTTCATGTTCAGCGTGATCGGCCTGGTCGTGACGCTGGTTTATCCTCTGCTCAAGCGTGCCAACGGCAGTGTTGCAGGTCGCGGCGCTTACGCCGTGGCTGCGGTGCTGGCGGTCGGCGTGGCCGTGGCGGCTGGCAACATGTTCGTCGCGCACCCGACCGTTGCCGCCACCGGCACTGGCCCGGGCCTGACCCCGGTCGAGCCGGACAAGGCGCAAAAGGACTGGGCGCACTACGGTAATACCGAAGGTGGCAGCCGCTTCGCCGCGCTGGATCAGATCAATCGCGCCAACGTCGACAAACTGAAAGTCGCGTGGACCTACCACACCGGTGACGTCGCCGAGAGCGATGGCAATGGTGCTGAAGACCAGCTCACCCCGCTGCAGGTTGGCAACAAGGTGTTCATCTGCACCCCGCACAACAACCTGATCGCCCTTGATGCCGACACCGGTAAAGAGCTGTGGAAGAACGCGATCAACGCCCAGTCGAAAGTCTGGCAGCGTTGCCGTGGCATGGCCTATTTCGACGCCAGCGCTGCCATTGCTCAGCCAGCCAATTCGAAAATCATCGAAGCCAAACCGGCGCCGGCTGCCAACTGCCAGCGCCGTCTGCTGACCAACACCATCGATGCCCGTTTGATCGCGGTTGATGCTGACACTGGCGAGTTCTGCCAGGGTTTCGGCAACAATGGCCAGGTCGATCTGAAGGCCGGTCTGGGTGATGTCCCGGACAGCTACTATCAGTTGTCTTCCGCTCCGCTGATGGCCGGCACCACCGTGGTGGTTGGCGGTCGCGTGGCTGACAACGTGCAGACCGACATGCCCGGCGGCGTGATCCGTGGCTTTGACGTGATGACTGGCGCCATGCGCTGGGCCTTCGACCCGGGCAACCCGCAGGATAAAAAGGCGCCGGCAGACGGCAGCACCTATGTGCGCAGCACGCCGAACAGCTGGGCACCGATGTCCTACGACCCGGCGACCAACACAGTGTTCCTGCCGATGGGCAGTTCGTCCACCGACATCTATGGTGTCGAGCGCAGCAAACTCGATCACACCTACGGCGCTTCGATCCTCGCGCTGGACGCCACCAGTGGTGAAGAACGTTGGGTGTTCCAGACCGTGCACAACGATCTGTGGGACTTCGACCTGCCGATGCAGCCAAGCCTGATCGACTTCACCAAGGACGGCAAAACTGTACCGGCCGTGGTCATCGGCACCAAGGCCGGGCAGATCTACGTGCTCGACCGCGCCACCGGCAAACCGCTGACCGACGTTAAAGAGGTCCCGGTCAAAGCGGCGAACATCCCGAACGAACCGTACTCCCCGACTCAGCCGAAATCGGTGGGCATGCCAGAAATCGGTGCTCAGCACCTGACTGAATCGGACATGTGGGGCGCCACTCCGTACGATCAGTTGCTGTGCCGCATCGACTTCAAAGGCATGCGCTACGACGGCCTGTACACCGCGCCGGGCATGGACAAATCGCTGAGCTTCCCGGGTTCGCTGGGTGGCATGAACTGGGGCAGCCTCTCCACTGACCCGGTGCACGGCTTCATCTTCGTCAACGACATGCGCCTGGGTCTGTGGATTCAGATGATTCCGTCGCAGAACAAAGGTCAGGCCGCTGGCGGTGGCGAAGCGCTGAACACCGGCATGGGCGCCGTACCGCTGAAAGGCACGCCTTACGCCGTGAACAAAAACCGCTTCCTGTCGGTGGCCGGCATTCCGTGCCAGGCGCCGCCGTTCGGCACGCTGACCGCCATCGACATGAAGACCCAGAAAATCGCCTGGCAGGTTCCGGTCGGTACTGTTGAAGACACCGGTCCGCTGGGCATCCGCATGCACCTGCCGATCAAGATCGGTCTGCCAACCCTCGGCGGCACGCTGTCGACCCAAGGTGGTTTGATCTTCATCGCCGGCACCCAGGACTTCTATCTGCGCGCCTTTAACAGCGGCAACGGTGAAGAAGTCTGGAAAGCACGTCTGCCAGTCGGCAGCCAGGGCGGCCCGATGACCTATGTTTCGCCGAAAACCGGCAAGCAGTACATCGTCATCACCGCCGGTGGTGCGCGTCAGTCGACCGATCGCGGCGACTACGTGATGGCTTACGCACTGCCGTAAATCACGGTGTGCATATAAAGCGCGGCACCTTCGGGTGCCGCGCTGCTTTCTCCCTATTGCTCAAGTTTTCTGCAGGAAGATTTACATGCTATCGGCTGTTGGTTTTTCCCGTTCCGACCTGTTCAAAGGCCTGTTGCTGGGCATTGCGTGCACCACCACCCTCCCCGCGCTGGCCGACAACGATTCCGATCTGTTGACCCGTAGCACCCTCACCGGTGACTGGGGTGGCTTGCGTCACCAGATGGATGAACAAGGCGTCAAATTCACCGGCGATTACAGCGGTGAAATGGCTTACAACGCTGATGGCGGCTTGCATCGCTCGGCGCGCTACTCGCAGAACATCAAGCTCGGCGTGCAGTTCGACCTGAGTAAACTGTACGGCGTCGACAATGCCGGCAAGGTCCAGCTGACCATCAACGACCGTCGCGGCAACAGTGCCTCCGAAGACCTCGTCGGCAACCGCCTGCCGATTCAGGAAAACTACGGTGGCCTGTACACGCGCCTGACCGAACTGAGTTACGAGCGCAGCCTGTTTACCCCGGCGCTCAATGTGAAACTCGGCTACATGGCCATGGGCAACGACCTCGGCGGCCTCGACAGCGGCATTCTGTGCAACTTCATGAACGCCGGTTTCTGCGGCCACCCGCTGAACATGTCCGGCGGCAGCGGCTGGACCAACTACCCCAATGCGCATTTGGGTGTGCGGGTGAAATACGATCTGTCGCCGTCCTGGCAACTGCGCGTGGCCGCGTTCAACGTCGATCCGGAAAGCAACGGCAACTCCAGCCGTGCCTGGCACCTTGGGCCGAAACACACCACTGGCACCGTGGTGCCGATCGAGTTGGTGTACAAACACGCAGGCACCCTGCCCGGCGAATACAAGCTCGGCTACTACTACGACAGCTCCGACGTAAAACGCATTGGCAGCGATAAAGAAGTGTCCGGTCGCGGCGGTCATTACCTGCTGATCGATCAGGCGGTCTGGAACTCGCCAACTTCCGAAGGCCGTAGCCTGCATGCCTTCGGCCAATACTCGGCGGCCAGCGAAGCAGCCTCGCCGTTCAGCAAGTGGTACGGCACCGGCGTGGTTTTGTACAAGCCGTTCGAAGGTCGCCCGCGTGACACCGTCGCTTTGGGTTATGGCCGCGCCGTACCGAACTCGCGTAGCCGTGACGTTTTGCAGGACGCCGCATTGAACAACGGCACGGCGTTCCCGAACCTGGACAGCGCCGAGCAATTGATCGAACTCGGTTACGGTTATCAGGCCACGCCTTGGCTGACCCTGCGCCCGAATGTGCAGTACATCATCGAGCCGGGCGCGTTTTCCGGGCAGGATATCGACAATGCGCTGGTGATCGGATTGCAGGTAAAAGCAGCACTCTGATATCGACGGTTTGAGCACCCGGCAGCATTGGTCTCAACTGCCGGGTGCTGGCTGATGGATGCGACCGTGGCTGAGGCAAGTCAATGCCAATTGGCAGCGATCACGGGAACCAATGCTGTCTGGTAGGCTGCGGGCAGTGTTGTTTGTCCGCTTGCCGGAGGTGCAAAGGCTGCCATGGCAGTGACCAGATTATTGACTTGAGTGTCCAGCAGCACCTTTCCTCCCGATGCCGTAAATTGTTCAACATGGTGTTCGTTGCCCAGATACCAGTCCTGTATGAGCAACTGATCGGACTTGCCGATGACGCTGACTTCCAGATCATTGTCGACCCGGCGAAACCAGAGATTATCGGCAGCGGCCGAAATCAATGCGACATCGACATCGCCGGTGAAAGACTCTGTTTCTATGATCCGGTCGCGCCCACTGCCGGCGGTCAATAAATATTTGTCGCTGCCTGTGCCCCCCGCCAGGACATCATTTCCAGCCATGCCATTGAGGGTATCGTCACCCGCCTGGCCCATCAGGATGTTGGCGGCGCCATTGCCCAGCATAATGTTCGCAAGGGTGTTACCGGTTCCATTGATTGCCGCGCTGCCGGTCAACGTCAACCTTTCAACATTCTCGGATAATACGAAAGAAACGCCCGCACGAACGTGATCATTTCCTTCGTTCGCTTTCTCGATAATGACATCCGTCGCAGTACTGACTTCGTAAGTATCGTCGCCATACCCGCCAATCAGCGTATTGCGCCCTGCTCCCCCCGAAAGCGTGTCATTACCGTAGCTGCCTTCGAGCCTGTCATCACCCGCACTTCCTGTCAGCACCAGCGGCTCATATACCTCGCCTTTCCAGGCCGCGACCAATAAAGGTTGCAAAGCACTTTTCACTTCTGGCGAAAGGTTTGTCTGGCCGAGCGGCGGCAGTGCAAGTCCGGCCATCGCCTGAACCAGTGTCTCGACTTGCGCCGCCAACAGCGTGCCGCCATTGGAAGATACAAACGCTTCGACCCGATAACGCTCACCGAGATACCAGTTGGTGACGACCACGCCATCGATAGTCCCGATGATGCTGACCTCCAGATCATCGCCTGTACGTCTGAACCAGAGCTGATTGGCCAACACTGAATTGGTGAACGCGACCGTGTCGAGGTTCTCGTTCGGATCGTTTTCCACAATACGATCCTTGCCGTTTCCGCGTGCAATGACGTAACGATCATTGCCTGCGCCGCCAACCAGCAGATCGTCGCCCTCAAAACCATTCAATATATCGAGGCCACCTTCGCCTCGCAGTGTATTGCTGGCAGCGTTACCGAAGAGAACGTTGTTGCTGTCGTTGCCAGTTCCGTTGATCGCATCGGTACCTGTCAGGGTCAGTAACTCGACATATTCAGGGAGGACAAAACTCACTGAGGACTTGATCGCGTCGGAGCCGCCATCCACCGTTTCAATCACCGAATCTTCAGCGCTGGAGACGATGTAGATGTCGTTGCCAGCGCCGCCGATCAGGATGTTTGCGCCTGAGCCGCCATTCAGCGTGTCGTTGCCGGCGCCACCGTCGAGCGTGTCGTCACCCGCGTAACCGTTCAATAAATCATCGCCGGCCTTGCCCAACAACACATCGTCTCCCGCACTTCCCTCAAGGGTATCGTTTGCGGAGGTCCCTTCTTTGGTAATTCCCGGCACTTTCGGCGCCGTCCAGTTTTCTTGGAAGGCTGCAGCCAATGCGGTCGCGAGCGTGGCGGGAAGGCTGAGTTGCCCGACAGCCGGCGACGGCAATGCTGCCATCGCCTCGACCATTTTCTGCACCCCTGCCGCCGTCAGCGTTTTGCCGTCGGCAGTCTTGAACTCTTCAACTCGATACTGCGTGCCCAAAAACCAGTTTTCCACGACAACGTAATCATCGGTCCCGATGATGCTCATCCGCAGATCATTGCTGACTCGTTGCAACCAGAGTTGTTCGGCAATGATATTGGCCGCGAACTGGACGACATCGCGATTGCCAGCCGTCGCGTCACTTTCCACGATGCGGTCATGGCCATCGCCACGCCCGAACCGGTAGAGGTCGTTGCCGCTTCCTCCCACCAGGACATCATTGCCTTCGTTACCCGCCAGGGTGTCATTGCCTGCCCCTCCTTCCAGGCGGTCATCTCCCTGCGCGCCAGTCAGTTCGTTCGCACCGGCGTCACCGGTGAGCGTGTCGGAGTAGGAGGAGCCAATGACATTTTCAAAACCACTCAGGGTGTCCGTTGCGCCTTCACCGTTACGTGCGGTCCCCGAAGCCAGATTGACGGCGACGGCCGATGACACGGTTCGATAGTCCAGCGTATCAACGCCCGCACCGCCGCTAAGGATATTGTTGCCAGCACCTCCGCTGATGCGGTCGTTGCCGTCGCCGCCACTGATCTGGTTGTCCTGGCTGTCACCCGTCAACTGGTCGGCAAATGCGCTGCCGAACATATTTTGCACATGCGTGAATCCATCAAAGTCTCTTGGCGTGAGCGAGTCGAGCTTCACCCCAACGCCATGCATCAATCCTGAAAAATCCACCGTATTGACACCCAGAAGGTTGTCATAAAGAGAAAGACTGTTGACGGCTACACCACTCAGCGTCAGCAGTGTCACCCCTGGCCTGAACGACAACCGTGTCTGCGCGGACGTATCTTCATCCACATAAAGGGTTTGAGAACCGGGTGTCAGCAAGAGTCGATCACCCGACAGTCCAACCTGGAAATTGTTCACTCGATGGCCCGTTGCACCTGGCAGGTCGGTGAACACAAAGGTGTCACGCCCTGCTCCGCCCGCCAGCACGTGCCCCGCGCCTGCTGCGGACACCAGCAGGCCACCGGAGCCACTGGCCACCGCTGCGGCATTCACCGCGGACACGAATTGTGCAGTGGCATACCCAAGCATTGCCCCCACAGCCGCCGGCAAGGCCTGCAGACTGGCCGCCGCTGCGACGTACGCATTTTGCGCGTTAGCCTGTGCAATCAGGATCGATGCCGCTTTATTTCTGTCAACCTCGGAAGCCCAGTCATAACGTACGGTTTGCACCACATCGACCCATACGCCTTCGCTTGGTTTGAAGACGTTGGTTGGAACAAATCGTTGAGTCGTCACCGAGCGGTTGGCGGGCAAAACACTGCCCAACCGATCGCGATTGCGGGTCACCGCTTCTGCTGCAACAGACAATTGCGAGAGTGCGTTCTGATAAAGCGAAATCGCGTTGGCAAAGCCTTGTTCAAAGGCTGCGGCCGCGGATCGGGCAGACTGAATGCTTTTTTGATCGCGTGCGTTATTGGCCCCAATGGCCTGGCCCAAGGCGAATTGTCGAGCGGTGGCGGACGAGGCCGCAGCCTGCCCGGCGGTTGTAGTCGCTGAAAGGGAACTGGTGATCAAACCCAGATCCGCTATAGAGGCACTGACCACACCAACACCTCGTTCGAGGCGACTGGCAGGGACAGTAACCGACTGCGGAGAGGACACTTCAATGGTTTGCTGGATATAAAAAGCATCGGGATTGAGCGCGGTTATCCGTTCATAGCTCGTCACATAATCGGGACGTCCCTGCAACGGATTGGTTGAGTCAAAATTATTGGCCGTTGAGATGACATAAGTCTCGGCGTCGCTGTTCGTTCGATAGCGATAACTGTTGAGGCCCGGATTCAGATAAAACGAGGACACCTGAGCGGACAATGCGCGGACAGACGCGTTGGCGTTGTTCAAAACGGTCACCGCCGAGGCCGACTGATTGACTGCGGCGTTGGCCAGGGTCGCGCCTTGAAGAACGCTGCCTGACTCGTAAAGACGTCGTGTCTCCAGCGCCACGCCAGTCACTGAGGGCACCAAGGGCACATCGACCACGGTGCTGAAATAAGCCGCCAATGAGGGCGCCTGCGCAATGGTCGCCGGATCCATTGGATCAAACCCGGGGTTGGTCTGTTGCCACGCCGCTGTCGTTGCGACAGCAAGTTCCGCCGCCTCCCGGCTCAATTTCAGGCCATTGCTCAGTTCGATCGACGCCAGTTTTCGATAGTCGGCAACGAACCAGTCCTGAATGGAAACCTGATCATGAGTACCCAGTACCGAGAGAACCAGATTGTTTCCTTCCCGCGCTAGCCACAGATCGCTCGCCTTGATACCGGCCTGCAACGCTAAAGTGGAGCTGGGCCCCGCATTGGCTGATACCCCGTTAAGCAGTGAGTCCTGACCGTCGCCTCGATCAAAGAGGTACCTGTCATTCCCGCCTGCACCGACCAGGCGATCGTTGCCCCGGCCCCCGATCAGGACATTATTGACCGTGCTGCCGGTCAATGTGTCGCGCCAGGCCGACCCGGTAATGTTCTCAATGCTGTAAAGCGTGCTGCCAAGACTATCGCTGCCGGTCGACAGGTTTACGCTTATCGCACCGTTCGCTTCGGCATAGCTGACGGAGTCCGTGCCCGTATTACCATCCAGCCAGTAACCTGCGCCGGTGATCACAAAGGTGTCGTTACCGCTTCCACCTCGCAGAACCGAAGCCCAATCACCACCAATCAACGTATCACCGTAGTTTGACGCGGTAATTTCGTTCACATGGACCTGGCCGTCGAACAAGCCGTTGGCTCTCAGGCTTCGAACCCCGGCCTGATTGAATTCGGCAAACGACATGGCACGAACACCACTGAAATTGGCATACAGATTCAATTCGGCAGCGTTCACGCCGAGCAGGTCGGCATAGCGCTGGCCGTCCGCTGTACTGACGCGTACCCCCGTCGAAAGGCTGGTGATTTTTGCGCCGTCGCCCAAACCGAGAAGTTGAATCTGGTCACCGGCACTGCCCGCTTGAAAGCCTTGCAGAGTCACTTGGCCGGAGGCCAGGCTGAGCAAAACATTGTCGACGCCACTGTTGAGTTGAAACTGCTGAGCGCCTTGGCCTGCCAGGATCAGGTTGTACGTGTTGCCCACCGCGACCGTACTGCCGCTGACGCCTGCATAGGCTTTGGCATAACCCGCCGACTGTGCAAAAGCCCCCAAGGACGCATCGATTCCGACTTTCAAGTCGCGGAACAATTGCAGAACCCCGGTATAAGCGGCAAAGGTGTCCGCAGCGAAACCGGCATCCTGGGGGGAGAAAAAGGTATAGCCGCCCGCCAGATGCCCCGTGTAAGACGTGTTGATCGGCACCAGCACATTCAATTCCGCACGCAAGTATTCCAGTTGCGCGGCATACGTAGCCCAAGCCGCAGCGGTACCCAGATAAGACGTCGCGGCGGCACCCCAGGACGCCGCAGCCGATGCCGCACTTGCCAGCGCCGCTGCACGATATGCAGGCGTGGAAAGCGCATTGGCGACCAGAGCCGCGCTCTGGGCATTGGCGAGTGCCGTCGCCCCGGCATCGACAGACTGCAAAGTGGTAACGACCGCATTGTAGTAAGACGAACCCGATTGCATCAGCGCCATCACATCTTTCCCGGCACTGCTGCCACGCTGCACTGCCGGGTTCTCCCCGGCATGCGAAGTAATCAGCGTGGGGTCTTTCACGGTCAGCAAGGGGTTGGGATAGCCCTGATACGTGTGCGAGCGCGCCGTGTTCATCCAGTTTTGCAATGTTGCAATCTGTGCCGAAAAATTCGGAACCCTGGCTGCCAGCGCGGCATTTACGCCGCGTGCTTGGCCCGCCGCCATTGCGGCATAGCCTTTTGCCGCGTAATCAGCAAATACCAGGGTGCCAGGACTGACAGGTCCGGTGCTAGTGGCACTGTTGGCAAGCTGTTCGCTCAAGCCGACATCCGCCACTTCGCGGCGAGTTCCGTCGGCGAGTGTGAACCGGGCTGTCGAATCGATCAGTCCGCCAGCCACTTGCCGACCATCATGGATCGAATGCAGATCAATGGAGGCAATTCCCAACGCCGCCAAAGTCTTCAGTTCGCCGCGCGACGCAATGCCGTTCTGGTCGGCGTCTACCCAGACCTGGACACTATCGAAGTAACTGGCACCGGTCCGGGGATCGATCAGCGCGGTCTCGCGTGAAAATACAGCGCTTCCCGCCTGAGTCAGTGTCGCCAGAGCAGAGAAGCCGTTCTGACCGGCCTGGGCGGTTTGGCCTGGCGCAGCAAAGGACTCACCGAACCATTCGGCAGAACTGTCGACAGTGCCGTTGCCGTTGCTATCGAACACCAGGATGCCGTTCTCGGCCCCTACCCAACCCACCGCACTTTTGCTGCCATCGGCGTTATGGTCAAACACCGCGTTGCTTTGCGAAGGCGCAATCAACTGGATGCCATTGCCGGTCAGATCCAATACCAGCGGTAAACTGTGCACCAGAGGCTCGTTGCCATAACTCAAGACTTGTACGTTGAACAACGAGGGTGGCCGGGTGTTCCAGCGTTGCTGAGCGGTTATCGCTTGCTGAACGGCCGCCGCCAGACTGGATGCCAATATCAGTGACGAGGGAATCGTGCCACTCAGGGCGATGGGGGCCCAACGGTCCGAGACAGCTGCCAACGCCAGGCGCTGCTGAAGATATTTCAACGACGACGCGTTATCGGCCGCCATCGCGACACCCTCGGCAGGTGTGTTGAAAACAAGGCTGGTTTGCGCTTGTTGGGACTGCATGGCCGTTGCCGTTGCCAGTCCGATAGTTTGTTGAGAGGTCTGGGAAAGATAAGTGGCCAGACCCGCGTCAGTCCCCGTGAAGGTTTTGCCGTTTTGAGTCCAGGTCGTGCTGGCCGGTCGTCCGTCAAAACCGTAGGTCTGCTCGACAGACAGACCGTTCGCATTTTTCCAGGCGACAGCCATGCCTTGCGCGGTCAAACGGTAAGTAGCCGACAGGTCACCATAGCTGTGCTGGACAGACACATTTTGTTTGCCGACCGTCACGCTTGCCTCTTTCGGCACATCGATCAGTGTGACCCCGGCTATTTGTATTTCGATCCCGCTGCCTTTGTATAAAACAGCGCTGCTGCCACTACCTGCCTGCGACAGCGGAATCGACAACTTGATATTTCCATCAGCATCAATTTCGACACCATTGATGTCGTCGATTGAAATCCTGGTAATGTCTTTGAGTAAAACCTTGAGGGCGTTTTGATCGATGGCGCCAGACACAGCCGATGACGTTACGCCGAAATAGTCGATGGTGGTTTGCAGGTTTAGCGGATTGATCAGGTTTTTGTTTGCAGCATCCATGGCTACTTTCAAGAACCCGGAAAGCGTTGCTTCATCGACACGCTCCTGCCAGCGGCCGAAGTCTTCATTAGTGGTGGTGAATTGGGCGGTATTGGAAAGATACAAAGACTCGTAGTTTGTTCTACTGACCTCCGAGGCCGTCAGCAGGTACTCGGCGGTGGCGTTCAAACCACCCGTGCGGTTCCCCCACATGGCCAACTCGGCAACAAATTGCAGGTCAAGGGCGTTTCGGTTCAAACCGCCAGGCCCGTTAGGGTTGTTGGCGGCGGCATCCAGCGCCACGTTTACATACTTTTCGATAAGCACCAGTTGTTTGGCGTCGGCTTCATCGACAAGATCGCGATGGGCCGACAAAGCCTGGTCAACCAGTGCCGTCTCGTTGACGTTGAGCATGATTTTCTGGCTGGCCTTTGAATAAAGGCTGTCAGCCTGAGCCTGAGTCAGCGCGCCGAGCGCAACTTCGGCGTTGAGGATTCCACGAAAGGCCGTTTTAGCGATGCTGCTATTGCCCACATCATTCTGAAGCGAGCCAAATGACAGCCCGCTCTGGCCGGTGGATACCGAGGAAACGTAAGGGTTCGAGCCGCCGATTTCGGAACTTGAAACGGACTTTTTAAGAAAGTCGCGCAACTGCTGACTGTCGAGCACAGGCACCTCCTGGTGAACAGTAAAAAATAATTATGGTTACCTGCGCGCCGTTTCAGCCGCCGTAACAATTTTCATAAATAGTTTTCAACTTCCATTGATCTGAATCTTCAAACGCATCCAGCAGTAAAAAATGGCCGACCATTACATCATTGCAGACAAATACTTGTTTATTCGCGCCGCTGGCTTCATAGCTGCAGACAGCGCCATAACTATGATTACCGTTGGCGATGCCTGCGGGCAGATCGTAAATATCCGAACAAACCGTTATTTGCCCCGGATAACCTTTTTTGTGCAGGCTTTTATTGAATTCAACTAACCGCTGAGCGATCTCCTGCGAACTTTCCAGAGTTCTTGCAATGGACTCATTACCGCTCCACTCCACCTCGCGGGATGACGCATGGGTGCAAAACATATGCGTCGTTAAAAAGACGACTGCCGTAATCCTGTACTTATTCATATCCCGCCCCTGGTGCAGGTCATCGTCTGCTCATCAGCATGGCAGCACTCGTGATCGAGACGCCCATACAGATGAGACTGATCGGGCCGCTCACGACCGAACCGTGATCGGAGAAAAACTCCGCCTCTCTCGCACAAACCCTGCGCCCCCGTCCGCCAACTGTTCTTCTTCAACGCTCGCGAATGCTTTCGTTGCCGTACTGGACCAGAGGATCCAGGAAGTACTCGATCACTCGACGTCTTCCCGTCTTGATCTCGGCAGTCACCGCCATGCCTGGCGCCAGACGAATGTTCGTGCCGTTCACGGCGATGGTCGAGCGCGCCATGGCAATGCGCATGGAATAGATCAGCCCGCGTTTTTCGTCGTTGATTGCATCGCTCGACACTGAGATCACGGTGCCTGGAACAACGCCGTACTTGGTATACGGGAACGTCTCGACCTTGACCTCGGCGTCCTGACCGGGCTGAACAAAACCGACGTCCTTGTTCGGCAGAAAAGCCTCGATCTCGATAACTGTTTCTTCCGGCACGATCAGCATCAGAGGCTGAGCCGGGGTGACAACACCGCCCAACGTACGCACCGCAAGTTGCTGGACAGAGCCGGATACCGGTGCAGTCAACCGGGTCAGGTGGGCGGACTGCCGCGCCTTGATCAGGTCTTGCTGTAGCAAGGCGATATGCTGATTGCCTTCATTCAAACGTTCCAGGTTTGTCTGTCGGGCATCTGCCCGCAGGGTCTCGCCCTGTTGCCTGACTTGCGAGATAGAAGCCTCGATTTCCTTCAGGCGGCTGCGTTGCACCGCCAGTTCTGCCTCTTGTTCAATGCGCTCGCGCTCGCGTTCCAGGTAGGTATTGCGCGCCACATATTGCTCAGCGACCAAGACTTTCAGAGACTCGGCACGCTGTCGGGCGATGGGTGACGTTTTCTCTAACTTGCTGACCAGCATGCGCGTGGACTGAAGTTCGGCCTGACGGCCAGAGAGTTGCGCCCCGATACCGCTCAGTTTGGCTTGCAAAGACGAAAACTCTGCTTCGGCCAGTCGCTGTCCGTCGGCGAACGCAAGCGGATCGACTTCAGCGGGCGCCAGCAGCGGCATGCGTTCGCCGTTGATGGCGGCGAGCATGGCCTCTGCACGGCCTACCTGCAAAGCCCAGGTCTGTAATTCGTTGATGATGCGCTGCGCTTCCGCCCCGGCCACTGTGCCGTCGAGTTCGATCAGTAAATCCCCCGCATGCACAAGTTGTCCTTCGCGCACGTGAATGGCCTGGACAGTCGCCGTCCCGAACGGCTGCACCACCTGCGTGCCTTCACTCGGAATGATCTTGCCCTCTGCCGTCGCAACAATGTCGACTTGCCCTAATGTCGACCAAAGCACCGCCAAAAGCGCGAAGCTGATGAGTAACCACATCGCGACCCTCGGAGCGGGTGACAGCGCCTTTTCCTGCAAGGACAGCGCGGCGGGCAGAAATTCTGCCTCCTCGGCATCATGCCGTTTGCGCTCCCAGGATTTGCGCTGTCGCCAGGACGTTGTCCATACAACGTTATAGCGCCTGAGCAAATCTCCCCAGGCGCGCAAGGTATGCCCCAAGTCCATGTGTTATCCCTGCTGCATACGATAAAGCGCCGCGTAGTGCCCATGTTCCAGCTGGATCAATTGAGCATGGGTGCCCTGCTCGACAATGTCACCGCTGTCCATGACCACGATACGGTCGGCATCTTTCACCGCCGAAAGGCGATGGGCGATGACCAGTACGCTTCTGCCGTGACTGATCTGGCGCATGTTGTTCTGAATGATGCGTTCGGACTCATAATCCAGCGCACTGGTCGCCTCATCAAAAATCAGGATACGAGGGTTGGTCAGTAATGCCCGCGCAATGGCGATACGCTGCCGTTGTCCTCCCGACAGCGTGGATCCCTGTTCGCCCACCATCGTGTCGTAGCCTTCGGGCAACTGAGCAATGAACTCATGGGCTCCGGCCAGCCGCGCAGCCGCCATGACCTGTTGCAGAGGGGTACCGGGGTCGTTCAGCGCAATGTTGTCGCGAATGCTTCGGTTGAACAGAATGTTCTCCTGAAGGACCACACCGATCTGGCGGCGCAGTGAACTCGCATCGATGGTTGAAATATCCACACCGTCGACCAGGATCCGACCCTGCTCTGGCTGGTACAAGCGCTGCACCAGTTTGGTCAGGGTACTTTTCCCTGAACCCGAGCGCCCGACGATGCCGACGGTTTCACCGGCTGATATGGCCAGACTCACCCCGCGCAATGCCGGTTGCGCGCCGGGCCGATAGCGAAACTCGACCTTGTCGAACAATATGGTGCCGTTCACCGGCGGTAATGCGGGCCGGGGGGTGTGCACCTCCGTGCGGGTGTTGAGGATATCGCCCAGGCGTTGCATTGAAATGCCCACCTGCTGAAACTCAGTCCACAGTTGGGCCAATCGCATGACAGGGCCAGCGACATTCCCGGAAAGCATGTTGAAAGCGATGAGCTGCCCGACCGTCAGTTGGCCATCGATGACAAGTTTTGCCCCCAGCCACATGGTGGCTACGGTGACCAGCTTACTGATCAGGGTGACCCCGCCATTGGCCACTGTGCCAATCGCGGTAGTCCGGAACCCGGCCTTGACGTAAGCGGCCAACTGGTTGTCCCACTTGCGTATCCATTGAGGTTCGACGGCGCTTGCCTTAAGCGTCTCAACACCGCTGATGGTCTCGACAAGGAATGACTGATTCTGCGCGCCACGGTTGAATTTTTCATTCAGCCGGGCGCGTAGAGCCGGAGTGAATCCCAGAGATAGCAAGAAATAACAAGGCAGTGATACCACCACGATCAACGTCAGCCAGACGCTGTAGTAAGCCATGACGGCAAGAAACAAGATGGAGAAAAACAGATCCAGTACCACCGTGATGGAGTTGCCGGTGAGAAAGGAGCGAATATTTTCCAGTTCTCGAACCCGCGCAACAGAGTCACCTACCTGACGCGCGCGAAAATAAGCCAGCGGCAGGTTCAACAAGTGGCGAAACAAGCGTGCGCCCAGCTCGACATCAATGCGACTGGAAGTATGGGCAAACACATAACTGCGCAGGCCGTTGAGCAGCACCTCGAAGATCACTACCACCAGCAACCCGGCAGCGATCACGTCCAGTGTGGTGAAACTGCGATGCACCAGCACCTTGTCCATCACGACCTGAAAGAACAGCGGAGTGACCAGCGCAAAGAGCTGGAGCACAAACGACACGACAAATACCTCAAGCAACAACTTGCGATACTTGACCACTGCCGGTATGAACCAGCTGAAGTCGAACTTTGCCAGGTCGCCACTGATCGAGGCGCGTGAAGCAATCAGGATCAACTCGCCAGACCAGCGCTCACGCAACGCTTGCACTGTCAGCTCGACGGGGCTGGTCTGGCGTGGATCCTGAATCAATACCTTGTCAGCATCATGGCGCGCGATGATGAAAAAGTTTCCCTGATGGTCGCGCGCCATGGCCGGTAACGGAGTCGTCGCCAGACGTTCAACGCGCGTGTTCGACTTACGGGCACGCAGGTCGAGTTTCTTTGCCGCCAACAACACCTCGGTCGTGCCGAAAGCGCGACCATCCAGGCGAAACTCATGCGCCAGTTGGTCAACGTCGACTGCCACAAGGTGGTATCGGGCGAGCATGGCCAGGCACAGCAAGCCTGTGTCGATCAGCGCGGCTTGTGCCCCACCTTCCTGTCCAGGTTCTGCGCCTTCTTTTTCTGGTCGGTTGTCTGCGTATCGAGTGGGGCGAGGAGATTCGGTTTCCAGCCTCATCGATCATTCGCCGTTGCGGCAGGCCGGGGGTTTATGGTGTCGGCTGATATATCCGCGTTGGCGTGTTTGCGGAGCCTGGCGCCGTACGGAGTGCGGACGCACCTCCCCGGCAGATTTATAGCGACAGTGAAGTCATCGCTGTGCTTCATCGTGATATCCCTATCCAGAAAGTAACCCGCATGAAATCCATCCTAGGCTTCACAGGTTGCATTCAACCTTATCTTTCATGGATTTTTTATGACTGCACACTCGCATGGGCTGTGGGAGAACAGGATAGGCAAAGCCAAAGAGGAATGACCGCTCCATCGCTTAAGCCGCACGGGATCCTGTCATTGAATGGTCGCCGGGGAGGAAACCAGGGCGTAAAGCCCTGGCCGATAGCGGACGTCACTTTTTCTTTTTAGCCGGCTTTTCCGCCTTCTTTGAATCCTTGGCCTTCTCAGGCTTGCTGTCCGCTTTTTTCGCAGACTTCTTGGGCTCGGTATCTTTTTTCTTGTCTTTCTTGTCCTTGTCGGAGGACTTCGAAAGCGCCGAAGCCGCCGCTGATTTCTTTTCAGGTGATGACTTTTTGTCTTTCAAATCCTTGCTGGCTTTCGAAGCGTCACCTTTTTTGTCTTTGCTTTTCTTTTCGTCTTTAGCCACGTTGACCACCTCTCGGAGTGTGCCGTTATTGACACAGCGCCTGTGCGATTGACCACAAGCTAATCATTAGGCGAGCAGGTTCCGAGGCCGTTCAGATTATTTTCAGGTGTCGAGACAGGCCAAATGAAGGCAGCGCCGATTGTCCCCAGCGCCACCTTCAGCAACAGCCGCTTAATCAGGCCTTGTTGCCCGACGCTTGCAGCGCCTTTTCAGCGTTGAAGCCATCGAAGTTTTCGAACACGCCCATAAAGCCCGGCACGCTCACGTCTCGCGCCCAGTCGCGCTGAAGTTCGCAGTACATCTGCACGCGGCTGATGAGCTTCGCCCCCGCCTGTTCCATTCGGCGCAACGCCGCCTCGTGCGCGGCCAGTGAAGTGCCGCCCACCGCATCGACCGGCACATAAACCTCATAGCCTTCCTGAATCGCGTCGAGCACCGGGAAGGTCAGGCAGGCTTCGGTCCACAGCGCGGTCATGATCAGTTTCTTGCGCCCGAGCGCTTTGACCGCCTGCTTGAACTCGGTGTCCTCCCAACTGTTGATCGACGTACGGTCATAGGTGGGCAGATGGCCGAGTACCGCTTGCAACTCTTGAATCGGCGGTTTGTTGCGGCCTGTCGCGACATTGACGGTCGAGTGGATGATCGGCAGGTTGTAATTGACCGCTGCCTTCGCGACGCTGGTGATGTTGAAGACCAGTTCATCCCGTGGCATCGAGCGGATCGAAGACACCTGAACCGGTTGATAGTCAATGATGATCAACGCTGAATTCTCGGGCGTCAGCAGTTGATCGGTGTGGGGGTTGCGGATTGCTTCGCTTGCCATTTGCAGGTCCTTTTGTAGGGGTAACGCACGTGGGTGAACGGCGGAAGCCCGTGCGGCTAATGGTTCCAGAACGCACGTAAGTGAAGCCGTGGCTGGAAACCCATTGTGCTGTTCCCCTATTCGCGGCAGTAGTAGCATCCCGAGGCGAACTGTGTCGCGCCAAGGGGAACGCGGAAATGGATATCGAAGAACTGCAAACCTTCGTGGACGTAGCGGATGCCGGGGGTATTTCACAAGCGGCGCTACGGCTCGGGGTCTCGAAATCAATCGTCAGCCGTCGGCTGGCCCGGCTTGAAGCAGAACTGGGCGTGCAACTGCTGGCTCGCTCCACTCGTGGGGCATCGCTCACCGAGGCCGGCGCGACGTTCCGCGATTACGCCGCCCGAGTCTGCAGCGAAATCGATATCGCCAGAGAAACCATCCTGCCCGCCGGCGCGCTGCGCGGTCGCTTGCGCGTGGCAGTGCCGTTGTCGTTCGGGCCGACGCACTTCGCCCCGGTGCTGGCGGAAATGGCACGCCGTCACCCGCAATTGCACATGCAAACCTGCTACAGCGATCGCTTCGTTGACCTCATTACCGAGGGCTACGATTGCGCCATTCGCGTGGGATATCTGCAGGACTCCAACTTGATCGCAAGGCGTATCGGCCCGGTCTACACCAAGCTCGTCGCAAGCCCGGACTACATCAAAGCACACGGTGCCCCCGAAACCCCGGACGAACTGCACGCCCATCAAGCGCTCATGCAAGGCACCGAAGCCTGGCAATTCATGGCGGCTGACAAGGTCATCACGGTTCGCCCGCAAGGACGCTTCAAGGCTGACAACGGCACCGCGCTCGCTGCGGCCGCAGTTGCCGGCCTCGGCGTCGCCTATTTGCCCGATTGCCTCACCCACGAACACATCGCCTCGGGTGCACTCGTGCCGATCATGACCAACCATCCACCGCCCCCGGCCGGTGCCTATCTGCTCCGCGCGCCAGGCCCGCATCCCGCGCGCAAGATCCGCGTGCTCACTGATCTGCTGATCGAGTACTTCGGCGAATCGCCGCACCTCGCGGTGCAGCCGCTGTCACAGCACGATGAAGCGCCGGCGTTTAGCTGAGGAAAGCTGAAGCCATGAAAGGAGAATCGAGGTGCCGCAACGCCTGCAAAGCCTAACGCGTCGGACTGCATTTATCGCAGACACCACGGCGCTGATCCTGTTTTTCACCACCACAGGCATCATCAATGAACGTTTCATTGCCGGCATGACCTGGGATCAGGTTCTGCAGGCGCGCCTGCTGGGCGCGGCGCTGATGATTCCCGTCGCACGACCGTACGGTGTCTGGCGCGATTGGCTGATGACGCGCGCCGGTCAGGGTCGGCTGTCGAGGTTGCTCTGGGACAGCATCGCCCTGGTCAGTTTTCAGGTGCCGATCTATGCGGCAATCATTGCCTTCAGTGGTGCATCGGGAGAAGGTCTGGTGCGCGGCACGCTGGGTGCGGCGGTGATGATGCTGGTGCTGGGTCGACCTTATGGGGCGTTTCTTAACGGGGTGCGGAGGCTGTTTGGCTTGCCTCCGGGTGGGGAAAAACCGATGTCGTTGAAGGGCTGAATCAACAGCCGAAAGCAGTCGCTCGAGAAATACCGCCGACGCAGCTTCTTGATGAGCAGAAAACATCTTGCCAGTCCTAAAATCGGGGCGGTGGTTCATGTCCAGCATTTATCTGTGAAAAGACATAGGCAGGGTCTGCCTGGCACCAATATCTGAACAGTAGGCGAGGTTCGGAATCTGCAAAATACTGACTCAGACTGCTTTCGGCGGGGATCGTCAATTGGGGTTCAGGCCATTGCTGAGCTAAAACACCTATGTGTTTGCCCGACGAGCAAATAATCCACGTCGCCTCGCCTCCACTGATGGCAGGCAAGTAACCCATACCTTGGATCGCTTCGAACAATGCGCGCAGTGTCAGAGTCGGATCAAGCCCGATTGTTGTCCTGTGACTGTCCAGATCATCCCCTGCATGCACGCTATCCCGATCAATGCCTATGACCAACATGTATGTTCCTTGCTAACGTTGTGCAGTTGCTTGAATGCTAGCCCCCCATCGACCTTATACCCCTTCCCCGGCGCGAACCTATGATTGTCCTGCAAGCTGCAAATGGCCATTTACTCATCGAGTTCGGTGAGTTGTCGGATGCCGACTGGAAGGCGCTGGAAAGCAAACTGGTTAATGTCTGGGGCTTTCGACGTGTTGGCGAAGTCGTTGTAGGCCTGGACGAAACAATTTGTCCCGACTTCGAGCGCGCAGATCTGACGCTTGCTGCAGGTTGGGACATCTGGTCAGGGTATCACCTGCTTTCCGAGTGCGCCGCCGGGGACGAGTTCTTGCAAAGAATGTGTGATGAGCTGCAGTTTTGAGACATCGATTTTTGAGGTTTCAGAGGAAATTTCAGGGACAGACCACATCAAGAAAACATTGGGCCAGACCATCAGAGTTGACGACCTTTGCCCCAGTGCTTATGCGCCATGCAGAGGACTGGCCCACTGCCCGATAAAGCCGCCAACTTTGCGCTCAATGTCACTCTCAACTGTGCGCAGCCGCAGAATGGGAATGCCACTTCTAGCCAGAATCTCATTTTTCATGGCGTCCCGAGCTGCCTGTACGGGGTGGTCGTGGTACCCGCCATCGACCTCGATCACTCCTATCGGTTGCTTGCCCACTTTGAAATAGATCACGAAATCGCAACTGGCACGCCGCATGAACGCCCGCTGGGGCTCCGTCCAGTCGAGGCCAGCCGGCGATGCAAGCTTATCCAGCTGGATCTGTGTGTGGTACTTCAATGCCTGGCACGCCGGGGCGCACAGCGCGTCGCGCAGCAACTGCGCCACGATCTGTTCGGACTTGTAGCGCGAATCCTCAGGCCGCAGGCGGGCGTCCAGGCGTGCCAGAGACTGATCGTACTCGCGGTATAACAAGTCGAATGCCGACACCACCGGCGCGCGCACGATGTGCTGGTCCTGCGCGTAATAGCTGATGTATCGGATCAACGCGGCGATGTGGCCATTGTTGTCAGTGAACACCTCGTCGCCGGTCACCAGGGTGAAGCGCTGTTTGGCCCGCGAAACGGCCACGTTGATCATGCGGGGGTCGTCGACGAAATCCAGGCGTGTACGCGCCTGGTTGTAGCGTTTCTTGTCCAGCACGGTGGAGAAAACGATCTCGTCGCATTCGCGCCCCTGAAACTTGTGCACGGTGTCCTTGACGAAGTCTGTCGGCAAGTGCGTGCCGGACAAGTTGACTTGTGCCCTGAACGGGGCAATGTAACCGCGGCCTTCGCCGTCCATTCCGACGGGCTGCCCCTCCTCCTCAAGCACCTTCAGCAGGGAGTCCAGCTCCCGAAGGTTGGTGTTCTTCCTGGCGTGGTTGCCCTTGGCGGTCACCACCAGGCGCAGAGGCTCTTCGCCGTTGTCCTCGGTCATCGGCACCAGTGCATTGTCGTAGAACTGCTGGTTGCAGAACTGGATGATCCGGGGGTGGCAGCGGTAATGCTCTTTCAGCAGGGTTCTGGGCACCGCGTCCTGAAACACGGCAATGCACGAATCCAGCAAGCTGTAGCGCTCGCAATCGTAGGCCTCGGCCGGCGCTTGAAGTCCCAGTGCCACGGGGATATGCGGCAACTGGCGGTTGTCACCTACGACGATCAGGTTCTTGGCGCAGCCCAGTGGCAGGATACCCGGCACGATGTCCTGCAAAGAGGCTTCGTCGATGATCACGTAGTCGAGGACCGCTCCCGGCGCGATCGAATTGACGATGGAGTGCGTGCCGCTGCCCAGGATAGGGAAGCGCTGCATGAAGGCATCGAAATGCTCGCGGTAGGTTTTGACATCAAAGCTGTCCGACTGCGGTACATGAAGTTGCAGATGGCGCTTCAGATGCTGCATCGATGCGACTGTCAGCTCTTTCAGCAGGGCCGTGAAGTTCGCGCGCGCCAACGAATCACGGCACGCCCGCAGCTGCGCTTCCTTGTCCCGCAGCGACTTGTCGTAATAATGCATTTGCAGTGCATGGAAAACGGCCATGCGCGCCTCGCCCCCGGCGAACGGCTTGGTGCGAAATATCCTGAATTTGAACAGTAGCTCGATCCGGTCTTTGAGATGAATGCGCTGCTCGCCGAGGTAAGCCAGGTAGGCCATGAGGTCCGCAGTCTTGCGCGGAGTCAGGCCGTACTTGTCGAGCGAGCCTGTGGCCTGCACATCGTTTTCTGCCTGCCACTGTTGCAGGTAGCGCCGCTCGATGACCAGCTCGTCCAGCTCGATTTGCAGTTGCGCCGCCCTGTTGTGGTCTTGCAGGTGCTGCTTCAAGCGGGCGAGCAAGTTCTGGATCTCATCCAGGGACGGTTCTGGCTCGGTCGCACTGGATGGCCACGCAGGGAGGTCTGCGAAGAAGGCCTTGCGTTTGTCCTGGTTGCCAAGCTTGGCGACCAAGTGGCCCAGGCCGTATTTCTCCAGCTTTTCGTAGACGTTTTCCACGGCAGCGTTGTTGTTGGACAACACTGCTACCGTCTGCCCGCGTAACAGAATATTGGCGAGGATGTTGAGGATCGTCTGGGTCTTGCCGGTCCCTGGCGGGCCTTCGATCACGCTGACTTGCGCGCTGAACGCCCGTTCGACTGCCTGAAGCTGACTCTCGTTGAGCCCGAACGGATAGATGAGTCCCTGACCCGGCGCCAGCGTGCTGTTGCGCCCCGCACAATAGGCTTGCAAGGCAGTGCCAGCGATGGCGGGCAGTGTTCCGAGCTGGCGCACCACATTCTCGGCAATTTCACGATCCGTCTGCGACTCAGCGTGATCCTGTCGGGCATTCGCCACGGTCGTGAAATAGCGGAAGACTGCCGTGTCCTTCATCAGTGTCGGAGCGCTAAAGCCAATGCTGTCCATCTTGTAGACATAGGGCTTTTTGCTGCCCGGATAGTGCACGACGGCATAGCGTTCGCCGTAAATCGTAGCGTTGGCAATGGGCTTGGTGCTGCCGCGCTTGTGCAGCAATACATTGGTCAACTCGCGGGTGGGCGAAACCAGACAATTACTGAGTGGGCGGGTGTATTTTTTCCTGGAGGGGAATTGACAGGTCAGTTGCAGAAATTCGTCCTTGTCGCTCCAGCGAATCGCCCAGTCGCTGATCTTTGCGGTCTTGTCCTCACCATCCACCTGAATCGAAACCATATTCCTCATCCCTGAATGCTATTTCTCCTGAAGTGGCCATATTGCCATCATTGCCTACAGGGTCGATAGCCGGTTCATGCGTTAAGTCATGCCGGAATCCTTCATTCTGGCTGTTATTGGACCGGAGACAAGATCAATGCAGTTGCCGCTGCCTCTGCAGTTCCCTCTTCAACCAGGTGCTCGCCGGCTCCAGGCTTTCCTGGCATCGCACTTCATAGGCGCGGCCACTCAGGCTGCTTTCGGTGGCTGCAAGATCGATGAAATCTTCCGCAGTGCTCACTCTGTTTTTGCCTTCCAGATATTCCAGCTTCTGCTGCAGATGCGCCCGAGCGCGGGATGCCGGGTATTCAAGTCCGTTGCGCACAAACTGGCACTCACTGCGTTCGACAAAATCCAGCAAGGCCTGTATCTCTTGGGTGGCTTGAGGGGTAGTTTGACTCAGCGCATCCGGGACGATGGCGATGAGGCCGCTGCCCGCAACCACTAGCAACAGGCTGAAAAGCCGCGTCGTGCACCTCATCGCCACACCCTCTTTCTGACCGTGAAAGCATCAGGATGACCGCCAACCACTGCCACGGAGCACAGCGGACATAGCCTTCACAACATCCGCTCCAACCCGATCGTGCCGCTCAGCCACGCATTGAAGTGCCGCCACCAACTCCCCGGTTCCTTGGTCAACGTATGCTGTTTGCCGTCATCCTCGGTGACCCAGACCATTTGATTCTCTTCCAGCACGGTGTGGTAACTGAGCGCCGGAGCCATACCTTCCAGGGCCAGTTCACGCACCCGTCCGGCGAGTTGCGGATCATCGACCAGCACCCCGACTTCGGTGTTCCACAAGAGTGAGCGCGAGTCGAAATTGAACGAGCCGAGGAATGCTTTCTGCTGGTCGAAAATCATCGCCTTGCTGTGCAGGCTGGAGTCGGAACTGTTGGAAGATCCGCTGTGAAACAGGCGCGGCCCGCCGCCTCTGTCGTCGCTGTCACCATTGGCGCCGGATTGGCGCCGTAGCTCGAACAACTGCACGCCATGCTCCAGCAAGGTTTGCCGATACGGGGCGTACGCACCATGCGCGGCGGGCACATCAGTGGCTTCGAGTGAGTTGGTCTGCAAGCTGATCGACACGCCGGCGTCGGCGCGGTCGGTCAAGTACACCACGCCCGGCTGACCGGGCACCATGTAGGCTGACACCATGATCAGCTCCTTACTGACCCCGTTGAGTTCAGGCGCCAACTGGGTGGCCAACAGCAAGTGCGGGGCGGGTTCGCCCTTCGCCAAGACCTTGCTCGGTGCATCCCACATCGCTGTGTTCCAGGCCCAGATCAGCTCCTGACGCCAGATATGCAGACGTGGATGCGTGGTGTAGGTCATCAGTTGCTGGTAAAGCGCATGATTCTGCTTGCGCGTTTCCTCCAGGGACTCGTCCAGCCGGGTGCGGCTGTTTTTCAGGTCCGTGATCGACGGTCTGATCGAGAGAAACTGCTCGATGGGCTTGCTCAGCGCACTGTTCCAATACTGGTCAAAACTGTGCCCCAGATGCTCTGCAACCGGACCAACACTGAGCATATCGATGTCTTTGAAATTCTTGTCGGGCTGCGCATCAAAATACTCGTCGCCCAGATTGCGCCCGCCGACGATGGCCACGCAGTTGTCCACCACCCACAGTTTGTTGTGCATGCGTCGATGTTGCTGCGACAGATTGAACAGTCGGCCCATCGTTCGTGTCACGACGGTGCTGCGGCCCAGGTGCAACGGGTTGAACACTCGAACCTGAATCAGTGGGTGCGCAGCCAGCGTCGCAATAATCCGGTCGAGGTCATCGCTGGTGGTGTCATCGAGCAAAATCCTCACGCGCACGCCGCGGTCGGCGGCGTTGAGCAACTCGCTCACCAGTATCCGCGTGCTGATGCCGTCGTGGACGATGTAGTACTGCAAGTCGAGGCTGCTTTGCGCGTTGCGAATCAATTCAGCGCGGGCCGAGAACGCCTCGGCACTCTCGGATAACAAGCGAAAGCCCGATTGCCCCTGATGAGGAGCGGCCTGGGCCTGGATAGAACGACCGAACGCCGAAACGCTCGCTGGCAGGGCCTGTTGGTTCCCTCCATCGTTTTGGTTGTCTCGACCGTGCGCATTGTTTCTTCGATCTGCGGGGTTGTTTCTGGAGCGTAGTTGATCCGCTGACAATCGCGGGAGCTGCCAAGATGGAAAACAGCGTGTCGACCGCAAGAGGGATGAAAAAAGCGCAACTGCCAAAGCTGATAAAAATGACACCGCGACTAATTTTCGTATCCACGAAAACTGCTCAGTGTGGGCTGCAAAGAGATTCCAGGTACAGACCACATTTATAAAACATTTTGGCTGACAGATTTATTTGCGGAAAAATGTATAGCCGATAATGTAAGAGCCTAGTTTATTAGTGCGAGCCGTGACCCATACGGCATATATACCGCGACCAATTCGCTCGTTCAGCTCTGTTTTGTTTGTGCAGAGTTCAATCCTGCGATGGGTGTTTGGATCGTTGATCCATAGACCTGCCTCACAATATCTGGACGGCCCCGGATAGGTAACTTCATACTCTGACTCATAACTAACAACTTTGCCAGGCAACAGATAGGCACAGACATCATAAAAATTTATAGAGAAAAACAAACTAATGCAAAACCCACCCCCAAAAGATTGTATTGCCCCTTTTGCTGTTTCGCCGGCGCGGATTGCCCGACCCGCAAAAACGATACCGACAAGAGCACCAAAAATCAGGCATGTCGTAAACTCGGGGAGTTCCGGCATTAAAATGGTTCGTGCTGAAATGCCAGCGGCCCAACAAAAATAATAAATCCAACCCCCCGCAAGCAAACACACAATAGCTGCAATCGCTTGCTTCCTAAATTTTTTCTTTGGTGAGCCAGTGTTCATTTCTTGCATGCTGTTCCACTTGTTACCTGGGTCGTTTGTTAAGCACTTCTATCAAATTACCTGAAGTTTCTCGACGCCGGAGAAGCGCCATATTAGCAGCTCTCCCGCTGGACATACATTCGGAAGTTGGCAATCGTCTTGAGGTTCGGCATTAACCGCCCGGCCAGGCTGGAGGACTTGAAAATAATGGAACGGGTGAAGGGAATCGAACCCTGGTTATCACCATGGAGACGGCACCCGACGATAGGCTATACGCTGAGCACCAGCTCCCGGTTGGCCCTGCGCAGAATAGCCTCTACGATTTCTCGGCGAACGTAGACTTTATTCCAGTGAGCGGTAAACATGGACTCGGTAGGGAATCCGCGGCGTTGCCACAGTTGCCTGCCATTGATCAACTGAATTTCAACATATTGTCCTTGAGGATCGTCCCGACGTTGCGAATTGACAATTCGGCCGGTCATCCGTGCAACACCGCTGAGTTCGTACTTCCAGTAAATATTTTCCAGGTTGTTAATATCCCAAGCGACGACAGGTTCACTTAGTTCAATGGTAGCGGACCCATCAACGGTTTCATGTGTCATAAACTTCAGGATCTTGTCCACCGAGTCACAAGCTTCAGCGGCAACGCGAATCGTATCGAATGTAGCGTTAAGTGCGGCATCTCCATTGACCACACCGAACATAAATCCCAGACTCGCCTCAAAACGATGCCGGATACGTTTGTAGCCACAAGCTTCGAGTGCAATAATTTCGCGTCCAAGAATGGTTGGCCTGCCGCCTCCCTTAGTGCTCCACAGAAAACTTTTATCCAGCCCGGTTTTATAAGCCAGATAAAATACGCAAAGGCGATGGACACCTCCCAGTAGCCAACAGTCATTCATCAGTGGCCACCAGAACTTTTCGGACAATATGCTGCCGACGTGCTGAATTTCCCAGCTTCCAGGCGTCGAAAAAAAATCGGCGGTGTGCTTGTCCGGGGTATAAGACGTCGTACCGAAATTGGTAAACAATGACGCACCACCCTCTTTCCTGAGTTTCTTCAAGCCGCCAAGAATTAATGCGTTGAGTGCGTTTTTGTAGGCATTCTGGTAGATCACCCAACCATACTGACTTGCGTAAGATTTCTGGTTTCCTTCCTTGAAATAGGAGTTCTTGTCCTCTACAGATAATCTCTTGTAGCCTTCGATGGCTCGAACTTGTCCGTAAAAATTATTCTCATAGTAGTTCGGTTGCAGTGTAGAAAAGTAGTCCCATCCTTGCTTAATGGCCTCGTCGAATTGGGCTTCGTTGTACATACCCTTTCCTCCTTGTATGAGTCGATTCAGCATAGCGATGGTTACGGGTTAGCGCCAATGACCGGTTCGACGGCCAAGCCGTTCCCAGCGCCTGATTTCGCGCCAACAATCGCGTTCATCCATCCCGCACCTCACAAATACCACCGATACTCCCTCGCCCCAATCTCCTGCATAAACGCCAAATGATCCTGGCGTTTATTCTCGCAATACACATCGACAAACTCCGCGCCCAGCCCCTCACGCAACTGCGGCTGATGCTGCATCGCACGCACGGCCTCGAACATCTCCTTGGGAAAATCGATCCCGCTGTTGCGATCTTCATTCAGCGGTGCAATCGGTTCCTTGCCAGACTCAAGTCCATGCTCCAGCCCCACCAGAATCGCCGCCAGCACCAGATACGGATTGGCGTCCGCGCCCGCCAAGCGATATTCAACCCGCAGATTCTGCGCGTCCGACTCCGGAATCCGCAAACACGCATCACGATCCTCAAAGCCCCAACTGGCGTTGGTCGCGGTGTTCACTGTACCGCCCAAGCGGCGCATCGAGTTCTGGTTCGGCGCAAAGATCGGCATGCTGTGCGGCAGCAATTCCAGGCACCCAGCGACCGCATGGCGTAGCGGCTGCTGCTGATTCGCGGCCAGCAGATTATTGCCCGCCGAATCGTAGAGGCTGACATGCACATGCATGCCACTGCCCGGATGCTGCAAGTACGGCTTGGCCATGAAACTGGCGCGATAGCCATGCTTGAGTGCCACCCCGCGCGTGCTGCGGCAGAACAACGCCGCCCAATCCGCCGCACGCAGGCCATCGTCGAGATGGCCGAAATTGATTTCAAACTGACCGGGGCCGAGTTCAGCCGTAATTACGGTGGCGTCGATACCCTGCGCCCGCGTCGCTTCGACCATGTCATCCAGCACCGGTGCAAAGCGTGAGAGGCGTTCGATGTGCAGGTTCGGTTGATCATCGACGTCGTCAGTCAGGTCGTCGCGGGGGAATTGCGGCAAGCCATCGCGCAGCTTTTTGTCGAACAGGTAGAACTCCAGCTCGAACGCCACCACCGGATAAATGCCTTTGCGCGCCAGGCGCTTGAGCACTTGCGCGAGGACTTCACGGGGTTCGAATTCGATCGGTTTTTCGGTGCCGTCCGACGTGATCAGCATCTGCCCCAGCGGGCTCGCTTCCCACGTCACCGGCTTCAGTGTGCCCGGCACGAGTCGGCGCACGGCATCCGGGTCGCCGTCGTTGAAGCAGTAATCGCCGATCGGGAACAAACCACCCTGCACGCCAAGCAATACGCAGTTCTGCGGCAGTTTCAGCACACTGCCCGCCGCGACTTTTTCGAGCATGTCGACCGGATAGCGTTTGCCATAAAAGTGCCCCGGTATGTCCAGGGAAATCAGGTCGACATAACGCACCTCGGGGTAGCGTTGGCGAAACGCTCGTACTTCGGCGAGCAGGTCAGCGCAGACAGCGTCCATCGTGTTCATCCTTTGTGGTTATCAGGTGTAGACCCAGAGCACGCGGGTGAGCTGCTCGGTGAGGTTGCCGTAGCGGCAGCGGGTATGGCTGTCGAACTGGAAGCTGTCGCCGGCCTTCAGCGTGACGGGTTCTTCATCGTCGCCCAGCCACAACGTCAGTTCGCCTTCGAGGACGTAACCGCCCTGCTCCGAGCTGTCGGTCAGATGCCGGTCGCCGCTGCTCGCGCCGGCGTTCAGATGGCTTTCGAGCATCGAGAACGACGCACGCATTTGCGGCGACACCAGAATGTCAGTGATGCCGTTGGCGTAATACAACGTGCGGCGCTCGTCCGGGCGCGTCACCCACGGCAGCTCCTTGGGCTTGGGCAGACTGTAAAAATAGGTGGTCGGCACGCCGAAGGTTTCGCTGATCGCGGTCAGGTCCGCCACCGTCGGCCGCGACATGCCGCGTTCGACTTGCGAGAGAAACCCCACCGAACGACCGATCTTGTCGGCCAGTTCTTTCAACGTCCATTTCTTATGCTTGCGCAGGTCGTGGATGAGGATCGCCAGCGCGGCGATTTCTTCTTGCTTGTTCATGGTCGCGATTCCGAAAAAAGTCTCATCAAATGCTGTCGCGCAGTCGATACCAGGCTTTGCCGATAGCTTCCAGCGGTGCCGCGAAGTGCTTGCCGCCGGGGAAACGGCCATTGCTCAAGCTCTGATACAACGCCAGTTCATCCGCCTCGCCGAGAATCGCGTCAGACACCGCGCGCGCAGCGGCCAGGGTCGGCAACACGCCGTGGCCCGAATAGCCTTGCAGCCAATAACGATTACCCTCGCCGCCAACATCCGGCGTGCGTTTGATCGTCAGGTCGATGTGCCCGCCCCAGGCGAACTCGATGTCCACGCCCTTGAGCTGCGGAAATACCCGCTCAAGAAACGGCCGCGTCGCCGCCGCAATGTCCTTGGGCATGCCGCCGAGATAAGTGCAGCCACCGCCGAACAACAAACGGTTATCCGGCGTGCAGCGGAAGTAATCGAGGACGAACTGGTTATCGGTGACGCAGACGTTGCGCGGCAATAGTGCGTTGGCTTGCTCGGGTGTCAGTGGCGCGGTGGCGACTTGATAAGTGCCCACCGGCAGAATGCAGCTGGACAGTTGCGGATCGAGATCATCGAGATAGGCGTTGCACGCCAGCACCAGCACATCGGCGCGCACCGAACCGCGCTCGGTGTTGACCCGCAAACCACCGCCCTGCTCCTGATAACTCAACGCCTTGCTTTGTTCATGAATGCGCCCGCCGGCGCGCTCGATGGCGGCTGCCAGGCCCAGCGCCAGTTTCAAGGGATTGAGGTGCGCGCCCTCAGGGTCGTAAAGCCCAGCCTGATAGCGATCGGTGGCCACCCATTCCGACAGTTGTTCACGAGGGATGAACTGCAACCCATCGTGGCCCCACTTGTGGCTGGCTTCGTGTTGCCATTCGCTGAGCAGGCTGACCCGGCGCGGCATCACCGACGTCCATAAATGCCCGGGCCGATAGTCGCAATCGAAACCATGCCGTCCGGGCAACTCGCGCAATTCGTCGGCCGCCCAGCGCATGCCGTCCCAAAGCCGTCTGGCCAGTTCATGGCCAAGCGCAGCTTCCAGCGGCGGCATATCGCACGACCAGCCGAGAATCGCCTGCCCGCCATTACGCCCGGAAGCCGCCCAAGCCACGCGACTGGCCTCCAGCACGATCACACGTTTGCCCGCCAGGGCCAGGCGCAGCGCCGTGTGCAGGCCACTGAAACCGGCACCGATGATCACCACGTCAGCGTCGTGCTCACCTTCCAGCCCCGGCCGATGGCTCAGAATTTCGGCGCAACTGTGGGCGTAATAGCTGTCGACGTGTTGGCTGGATTGCTGAAACATTCGCGACCTCATGAAATTTATTTCTTATAATTTCATGAAAATCTACAGAATAAATTTCACACAGGCAACTCCACGTTCGCTATCAACCCTCCGCTCCTGCGATTGCTCAGCGTCAGTTCACCACCCTGTTCACGGACTATCGCGCGTGCTGAGGAAAGACCTAGTCCCACGCCACCCGTGTCGCGATTGCGCGAAGCTTCCAGACGAAAAAACGGATCGAACACCTGCTCCAGCGCCGCTTCGGGAATACCGGGGCCTTCGTCGCTGACTTCGATGCGGATCGAATGGTCGTCGCGCCTCAACGTAATGACCGGACACTGCGCATATTTCAGCGCATTCTCCAGCAAATTGACGATCACCCGCTTGATCCCCAGCGGTCGACCTTCGTACACCAGATGCGCGGGGCCTTCGAAGTCGATGTGCAGGTGTTGATCGCGGTAATCGTCGACGATGGTCTGCAGCAGCTCCGACAGATCGAACGCGGTGGTCTGCTCGCGGTGCGTGTCTTCGCGGAAGAACGCCAGCGCGGCGTTGATCATCGACTGCATCTCTTCAACGTCGCGAATCAGTTTGCCCTGATGATCGAGGTCTTCCATGAACTCACTGCGCAAGCGCATGCGTGTCAGCGGCGCACGTAAATCGTGGGAGATCGACGCCAGCATGTGCGTGCGCTCGGCGATAAAGTGCTGGATCTGCGCCTGCATGGTGTTGAAGGCGATGATTGCCTGACGGATTTCGTCGGGGCCTTCGAGCTTGATCGGCGGTGCCCGTAGATCGGTGCCGAAGCGTCTGGCGGCGCGGGCGAAGCGCTGCAAAGGGTTGGCCAGTTGGTGGGTGGCGACCCAGGCAACCAGCAACGTGGCAATCAGTCCCAAGGCGATGACGATCGCGATACGCACGCCAAACTCCAGGCCCCAACTGCGCTCCGGCGGGATAAATGACAACCAGCTGCCATCGACCAATTGCACAACGGCGGCGTAATGCGCCTGGGGACTGCCGTTCGGCCAGTCGCCTGGGCTGAATACCTCGATTTTTCGATCATTGCCCAGCAGTTGTTGCAGCACCGGCACCCTGCTCGCTGGCAGCCGAAGGCCGTCATTGGGCAGGTCGAAGTCGGCGCGCTGCGCTTGCCACGACACATGCAGCATGGCGCTGCTCGCCGCCGCGGCCAGTTGCGGGCGCAGGCTGGCCGGGGCCGCTTCGATCACCCGCGAGGTCGCGGCGATCTGCTCCAGCAGGCCGGTGCGTTCGATCGGCGGCCGCGCCCAGATCCCGGCGACTTGTACGAACAGCGCATTCAACGCCAGCGAAGCGACCATCGCGGCAATGATGGTCAGGGCAATGCGCCGGCTCAGGGTGTCGCCGCGCAACAGTCGGCGGATCACGAACGGCTGACCTTGGCGGTGAACAGATAACCGCCATTGCGCACGGTGCGAATCAGGTCCGGGCGTTTGCTGTCGGGTTCGATCTTGCGACGCAGACGGCTTACTTGCACATCGATGCTGCGGTCGAAGGCGTCATGGCCATGGCCGTGAGTCAGGTCGATCAACTGCTCGCGGGTGAGGATGCGCTGCGGATGATCGAGGAACACCACGAGCAAATCGAACTCGCCGCCGGACAGCGGAATCATCACGTTTTCCGGGGAGCGCAGTTCGCGACAGGTAATGTCCAGATGCCAACCGGCGAAGCCGATCACCGGGCGTGAAGGCTCAACTGCCTGGCGCTGTTCACCGGCGCGACGCTGCAAGGCACGCACCCGGGCGAGCAATTCCTGCGGGGCAAAAGGCTTGGTCAGATAATCGTCCGCGCCCAGTTCCAGCCCGACAATGCGATCACTCAACTCGGCCATGGCCGTGAGCATGATGATCGGAATGCCCAACTGCGCGCGCACCTTCTGACACAGGCTCAGGCCGCTTTCGCCGGGCATCATCAGATCAAGAATGATCGTGTCCGGACGGTTCAGCGCGATTGCCGCCCACATCGCTTCGCCGTGGGACGCCACGTCGACTTCATAGGCGTGCTGCACGAAAAACTTCTTCAGCAGCGCGAGGATTTCCACGTCGTCGTCGACGAACAGCAGTCTGCTCACAGTTACAGATCCATGCGGCGAAAAAAAGCCAATCTAAAGCCATTTCGCCGCCCGGGTCATTTATTTCAATCGAGCAACATTTCTACGCGCCAGACATCAAGCGGACATTCTCTGGCAAAACCTCGCGGGCATTCTGCAGCTATTTCAAGCAGGGGGATTGGCATGAAGGTATTGAACAGCAAACCGGGGATCACTCAGCACAATGGCAATCGGCCGTTGATTCTCAGCCAGCGCACCGCCGCGCTCGGCCCGGATACACCGGTAGTGTTTCAGGAATCGTGCCTGGGGGTTTCCACTGATCAGAGCACGGTAGTGCTGCGCCGGTACTTCGAGCATTTCAGCCCGACCAATGCGCACTGGGTGGAATACGTGCATAGCGTCAACACCGCCGATCTCATGAACTGGATCATGGCCCACGGTCGATTGCACATCGAATGCTCGGACAACATGACGCAAAACAAGGAAGCCGTTTGATGTCGCGCATTCGTTCAATGTCGCTGTCCATTGTCGCCACGCTGAGCCTGGCGGCGTGCAGCAGCAAAACGCCGGAACACAGCGGCTTTCTGCGTGACTACAGCGTGTTGACCGAGCGCCGGTCGCCGTCCGGTCAGCCCGTGTTGGCGTGGGTCAGCCCGGCCCTCGCCCGGGGTCGATACACGCAGGTTTATCTGGCGCCGAGTCAGTTCTACCCGAGTGCCGAGCCGACGCAACGGATTCCGCTGAGCACGCTGTCTGGCGTTACTGACTATTACGACGCGGCGCTGCGTCTGGAATTGAGCAAAGTGATGCATCTGGTCAATCAACCCGGGCCGAACACCCTGATAGTGCGCCCCGCTATCACTCAGGTGGCGACCAGCACTCAGGGTTTGCGCTTTTATGAGTGGCTGCCGGTCACCCTCGTCGCTGCGGGCGTAAGCACGGCGACCGGAATCCGTGATCAAGACAGTGAGGTTGCCACCGAGGTGTCCTTCGAGGACGGTTCGACCGGCGAAGTGATTGCCGAAGTGGTGCGCAAAGGCACCGGCGTGCCACTGGAGAACGACAAGCAGGTACTGACTGCCGACGACGTCAAGGTCGTGCTGGATGGCTGGGCCAGTGACCTCGGCAAATCCTACGCCAGCCTTCGCCGGTAGCGGCATTCCCCTGTAGGAGCTGCCGAAGGCTGCGATCTTGTTGGGACGCGGAGCGTCCCCGGCTGCATTCCCACGCAGAGCGTGTGAATGATCAAGCAAGATCAAAAGATCGCAGCCTTCGGCAGCGCCTAAACAGGTGCGCTAGGAAAAAAAGCGCCGGGCAGTGAATTATTTCGTGTCCTCATGTATCTGAGCCAAAGAGTACGCGCCATCAAATAGATGGCATCTACGCGGCACGATGGATCAGCAAAGAGAAGACCCGGATGAAATCACGCAAGAAAACCGTCAAGCCGATCGGCCTGAAAGACATCACCATTGTCGACGACGCCAAGATGCGCAAGGCGATCACCGCCGCCGCACTGGGCAATGCCATGGAATGGTTCGACTTTGGTGTCTACGGCTTCGTCGCCTATGTGCTCGGCAAAGTGTTCTTCCCCGGCGCGGACCCCGGCACGCAGATGATCGCCGCGCTGGCGACATTTTCCGTGCCCTTCCTGATCCGGCCGCTGGGCGGCTTGTTCTTTGGCGCGCTGGGTGACAAGTACGGGCGCCAGAAAGTGCTCGCCGCGACCATCGTGATCATGTCGCTCAGCACGTTTGCCATCGGCCTGATCCCGTCCTATGCCTCGATCGGCATCTGGGCGCCGATCCTGCTGTTGCTGGCGAAAATGGCCCAAGGCTTCTCGGTCGGTGGCGAATACACTGGCGCGTCGATCTTCGTCGCTGAATATGCGCCGGACCGCAAACGCGGCTTCCTCGGCAGTTGGCTCGACTTCGGCTCGATTGCCGGTTTCGTCCTCGGTGCCGGTGTGGTGGTGCTGATTTCCACGACGCTCGGCGAAGCAAAGTTCGAAGAATGGGGCTGGCGTCTGCCGTTCTTCCTCGCCTTGCCGCTTGGCATGATCGGGCTCTACTTGCGTCACGCCCTGGAAGAAACCCCTGCATTCCAGCAGCACGTCGAAAAACTTGAGCAAGGCGATCGCGAAGGCCTCGCTGGTGGCCCGAAAGTCTCGTTCAAGGAGGTCGCGACCAAACACTGGCGCAGCCTGATGACCTGCATCGGCGTGGTGGCGGTGACCAACGTCACCTACTACATGCTGCTCACCTACATGCCGAGCTACTTGTCGCACAACCTGCATTACAGCGAAAACCGTGGTGTGCTGATCATCATCGCGATCATGGTCGGCATGCTGTTCGTGCAACCGGCGATTGGTTTTATCAGCGACAAGATTGGCCGCAAGCCGTTCATCGTCGTCGGCAGCATCGGTTTGTTCATTCTGGCGATTCCGGCGTTCATGCTGATCAACAGCGGCAAGATCGGTTTGATCTTCGCCGGCCTGTTGATGCTGGCGGTGTTGCTGAACTTCTTTATCGGCGTCATGGCCTCGACCCTGCCGGCGATGTTCCCCACGCACATTCGCTACAGCGCGCTGGCGGCAGCCTTCAACGTCTCGGTACTGATCGCCGGCCTGACCCCGACCGTAGTCGCCTGGCTGGTCGAGAGCACCAACAATCTGTACATGCCGGCGTATTACCTGATGGTGATTGCCGTGGTCGGTCTGGCCACCGGCTTAACCATGAAGGAAACCGCCAACAAGCCGTTGCGTGGTGCCGCGCCGGCGGCCTCTGACCTTGAGGAAGCGAAAGAACTGCTGCAAGAGCACCACGACAACATCGAGCAGAAGATCGAAGACATCGACGCCGAAATCGCCGCGCTGGAAGCCAAGCGCAAGGAACTGGTGCAGCAGCACCCGCGCATTAACTGAGCAGGATGCCCGGTCAGGCAAAGCGCCTGACCGCGGCATCGATGAACTGACGAACCTTCGCCGTCTTCTGCCGATGCGCCGTGTACAGCAAATGCATCGCTCTGCTCGGCGCCTCAAAGCCCTCCAACAACCTCACCAATTCCCCCCTGCGCAACGCCGGTTCAAGAAAATCGGCAGGCCCCAGCACAATCCCGAAACCATCGACCGCCGCTGACAACAACGCCTTGCTCTCGTTGACGTGCAAGCGACTGCTCACCGGCACGCGCTCGACCTGTGCGCCGTTGAAAAACGACCACTCGTGATCGGCGGGCCGTGACCAGTAGGCATAGCCCAGGCACTCATGCTGTTGCAGATCGGTGGGCACTTGCGGCGTGCCATGTTCGGCCAGATAGCGTGGCGCCGCACAGACGATCAAGCGGTACGCAGCCAACGGTCTGGCGGTCAGACTGGCCGTGGCCAACGGGCCAATCCGAAAAGCGACCTCAAACCCCTCCTCCACCAGATCCACGGCGCGATCGGTCAAGTGCAGGTCGATTTCCACCTCGGGAAACTCGCGCAAGAACGCGGTCACAAACGGCATCAGGGTGTAGGAGCCAAACGTCACTGGCGCACTGACCCTGAGCTTGCCGCGCGGCGTATCGTTCATGATCTGCGCCAGCGAATCAGCGGCCTGCGCCTCACTGACAATGTGCTTGCAGCGCTCATAGTAGGCTTGGCCCAGTTCGGTCAGGCTTTGCCGGCGCGTGGTGCGATTGAGTAGTCGTGCGCCGAGCCGCTGCTCAAGGGCAGCCACGTGTTTGGCGACCATTTGCGCGGACATGTCGAGGCGTTGCGCGGCGCTGGCATAGGAGCCGGCTTCGGCCGCCATCACAAAAGCCGCCATGCTGCTCAGCCGATCCATTCGAAACTCCTGTTAGCGAAAGTAAGTAACAGAGTGCGATTTATCTGCATCTGGTCAGCAATCATCATAGTGGCTTCCCACCTGACAGAGGAACACACCATGCGCATTGGAATCGTTGGAGCCGGCTTCATCGGGCGTGCCGTCGCGCAAATCGCCCTCGCTGCCGGGCATGAAGTGATGCTCAGTAACTCGCGCGGCCCGAAAACAATGAGCAGCGTGCTCGCCGGCATCACCGGCTGCCAGATAGGCACAGCCGAACAGGCCACGCAATTTGCCGACGTGGTATTGGTGGCCATCCCCTACGAGCACCTGCCGAGCCTGCCGCCAGCCTGGTTCGAGGGCAAAACCGTGCTCGATGCCAACAACTATTACCCGGATCGCGACGGCCATATCGCTGCGCTCGACACCTTTCAGACCACCACCAGCCGTTTGCTCGCCGAACATTTGCAGGGCGCCACGGTGGTCAAAGTGTTCAATGCCATCCTCGCGGCGGACTTGCTTACTGATGCCCGCCCGCACGGCTCCAGCGAGCGGCGTGCCTTGCCCATTGCTGCGGATGACGCGCAGGCCAAGGCGTTGGTCGTGGGTTTGCTGGACGAACTCGGCTTCGATGCGGTCGACGCCGGAGGCCTCGATGAGAGCTGGCGATTCGAGCGGGCGAAACCGGCTTACTGCGCGCCGCTGGACAAGTCCGGGCTGGAGATAGCCTTGGCGGCTGCCGAGCGCGAGGTCGAATTACCCTTGGGCAGCTGGCGGCGCTGATAAAGCCTGAACAGCGTCCAGCCAGTCGTGCTCCGGGTGCAACAGCGTCAAATGTCGAAGCAACCACACGCGCTCCTGCGCAGACATCAGCGGTAAAGCCATGGCGAAATCGCTGCGGTCTTTGGCGCGCGTGTGCTTGGCTTTGAACAAGAGAACGGCAGCAGGTCGCAGATACGGAATGCCGGCCGTGCTGCACAGCACCATGTCGGCGCGTGGACAGGTAATCGAAAGATCGCGTTTATAAACCCAGGTGTCCGGCGTGCCTGGTTCGATCATCACATCCACGCGCCACGCCTGTGCGGCGCGGTCGTATCCCCAGACCTGAAAAATGTCTGCGGCGGGCAAGCAATTCGCTGACAGAAACTGGAACTTACCGTCCTTCACCGCATAGAAATCGAGATCGCTCAGCGCCTGGCGAAAACAGGCGAAATCCGCCCGCAGCACGGTGAATTCCAGATCGCTGTGAGTCCGGGTTTGCCGCCCATGCCACAAGTCCAGCGCCCAACCGCCGACCACGCACCACGGGCGATTGACAGTACTCAGATGTGTCGCCAACTCCTCAGGTGTCCAGGGTCGCCATTGCTCTTGATCGGGCACCAGCGGCTGGGCTGTCGTCATGTATCTGGCTCGTTGTTCTATTGATGGATAACGGGAGTGGGCCATTCGAACCGCTTTCACCACCCGGCTCAAGATTTTTATCAGCTAGCCTTGAATCCGGTCCGGCTTACGCCGTGGCGGCCGTGGCATGCTCGTGCGGATGCAACCCTGGGTGGCGAAAGCCTGATCAAGGCGCGTTGACCACCACATACGTCACATCACTGCCCTGATACTGCGGCTGGTACCAGGTCGAGCCGCACTGCATATAGGCGACGTTGTACTGAATCACCTGCACACAACTGCTGGGCATTTGCGCCGGGGTAAAGATCGCCCCTACCACCGCCGCAGTGGCCGCGACGGTTGCCGTTACCGCCACTGCGGCCGCCACCGGATGGTAGTGATCGTCGTAGCCATAACGGCCATGGCCGTCGACATCAATGTCGACATCGCGACTGTTATCGATGTTGACGTTACGGTTGCTGTTATTGACGTTCGTGCGGTTGCCGACGTTATTGCCGGCATTGACCCGGTTGCCCGAATTGACCCGGTTGCCGGCACTGACATTGTTGGTGCGTTGCGGCGCATTGATCCGCTGCGCCCGTTGCGCATTCGGCGCCGGCGCGCGGTTGACGTTGGCGCGGGCATGTCCCTGAGCGCGTTGCCCCCGGGCATCAGCTTCGGCGACATAACCGGCGGTCAGCAGCGTGGCGGCGGCCAGCGACAACAACAGACTCCACGTCATCGACTTGTTCATGTCACTGCCCTCCCTGATCGCTGGCTTTTTTAAACGCAATCGCCACATCGCCCTTGCCTGGTTTGAAGGTGAATTGCGTGTCCGGGATGGTCGGTTTGAGGTTCCACTGATACACCGCGCTGTACTCGGGAAAGCTCTTATCGTCGGTGGTGGTGATCACCAGTTTGCACGGCAAGGGTTTGTCGGAGCGGGTGAGCCACAATTGCCAGTCGATACCTTCCTGGCGAAACGCCAAATGGTCGCAGAGCTGGCCCTTGATGACCGACGGGCCAACGTACAAGGCGGCTTTCAAGGCATCGATCTGCGCCTGATCACTGCCGAACAGAAACAGGTCCTCCATCGGCACCTGCACACCGTAGAAGTTCTCGACCTTGTGCAGGGTTTCCGCGACGGTGGCCGGCGCATCAACGGTGGTGTAGTACTTCAGATAAGGCGAATACTGGGTGAGTTTCTTGCCGTTGTAGAAGAACTCGCGGGTGCGCACGTCGCCTTCGCTTTTCGCATACAAACGATCGTGGCCGACCACTTTCAGGGTGTTGGCGGATTCGGTCTTGATCTTCTGCCCTGACTCCAGAACCGTGTCCCGCGAGACTTGGGCATCGACCTGGAATTTCGGCAGGCTGCGCAGGTAGTTGCCCATGTCGATGAGCTTGTCGACCACTTGCGGGTTGATCAACGGCGCATCGTCCGTGGACTCGGCAGCGGTCGCTACCGGCGGGTCTTCAGCACGGGCTCCCGGCGCGAGAACCAACGTGAACATCAGGCAGACAATACTGGCTGGGGCTTTCATCGGTTCCGCTCCTGTCCCTGCGTGGGCGTTGCGCCCGAAGGCGACTGACTGACCAGCCTAGACCTCAGTGTGGGGGTACGCCAATGCGTCAGCGAGAGGGATGAGTGTCACGGCAGATTTTCTTTGCGCTGGCTCTCCAGAAGCTCGGTGACATCTGCCGGTTGATACACCCAGCCGATAAACAACTCATAACCGACGGCGAGAATCACCGGCCCGGTGAACAAGCCGATAATGCCGCTGGTGACCATGCCCCCGAGCGCACCGATCAGCACGACCGGCATCGGCACCGCGACGCCGCGCCCCAGCAGCATCGGTTTGAGCACGTTGTCGGCAAGCCCGGCAATCGCCATCCACACCGCAAAGATAATCGTGCCAGCGCTGACCCCGTCCACGGCGAAGACATAAATCACGATGGGCAGCGTGATCAGCAGCACCGGCAATTGGGTAATGCCCAGCAGCAGCACCATCAAGGCGAGAATGCCGGCCGCCGGTACGCCCATGATCACCAACGCGACGCCCACCAGCAGCATCTGAATAAAGGCGATGCCAACCACGCCCTGCGCCACGGCGCGGATGGTTGCCGTGCACAGTTCGGCGATCTGCGGGCCGCGCACCGGCCCGGAAATACGTGTGGTGATGGCTACCGCTGTGCGGTGGCCGCGCTCGCCGTGGTGCATGATCAGCCCGGCGACGATCAAGGCAACCACGAACACCACAATGCCCGCTCCGACACCGGCGGCTTGATGCAACACCACTTTGCTCCAGTCCTTGAGGTGCGGCGCCAGTTCCTGAAACACCCAGCTCAGATCCTGTGACGCATGCGTCCAGATGCCGTACAGCGGCGCGCCAATCAGCGGCCAGCCTTCGACACTGGCCGGTGGCGGCGGTATCTCGAATTGCCCCGCTTCGAACGTGTGCATGCTGCCCTTGATCGAATCGGCGATCGAAGCACCCAGCAGGCTCAACGGCAGCATCAGAATCACCAGGCCCACCAGCACCAGAATGATTGCCGCCCAGCCGTAGCGATTACCGAGTTTCGCGCCCAGCAGCTGATTCAGCGGATACAGCGTGACGGCCAGGATCAGCGCCCAGAGCATGACATTGAGAAACGGATGAAAAATGTCGTAGCAGAACAGCACCAGAATAGTGATCAGACCTGCGCGTATGAGCACGTCCAGCAGCGCTCTGGAACTGTTAAACGTGATCAGCGGTTTGTCTTCCATGTCGGCGCTCCTGGGTGGGCCATCGATGAACCGCTCTGAGCCTAGTTCACTTCCGGCACATCGTCTTTTTGCCTTAGAGCTCCAGCATCCCGTGACACAACAGATTCAAAACCCCGCGCATGTGCAAGGCATGCGCGGGGCGGTCCGGATTTTCCTGCGTGGCCAGGCGAATAAACGCCATGTTCGCGTACTGGTTGAACAGCGTCGCCACCACGTCGATATCGATCGATTCGCGCACTTTTCCCGCTTGCTGAAAATGCAGAAGCAGCGCTTTGGTTTCTTCGATCACGGCCGCGTTCCATGGACTCATCGCCTCGGCCAATTCTCCGGTTAACAGAAACGGCGCCAGTTCCCGCCACAGCGACGCCGGCATCGCCTGTAGCTGGTAATCGGTCATCAACCCTTCGAACTCGCACAACGCCTCCAGCGGATCGCTGTCCTCGTCCAGATTCGCCCTCGCCTCGCGCATGGCTTGCTCGTCGGGTTGTTTGAGCAAGGCCAGCAGAATCTCCTGCTTGCCGCCGAAGTAATTCACCACCGTCGGTGCGGAAACCCCCGCCTGCACGGCGATCTGGTCCAGCGTGGTAGCCGCAAAGCCGTTGCGCTTGAACAACTCGAGCGCCGCCTCGGCAATCACCTGCCGGCGCTGTTCCTTCTGCCGCTCTCTGAGTCCGCTCATGTTGCCTCTGATGATACTTGCCAATGGTCCTCAGCCTACGGATATCTTTTTTCATCGACAAATATTTTCTTTACAAAAATATTTTTAGATGACAAAACTTTGTCCGTGCAGCGCTGCGACGAACGCACTCACTTGCCCTTTTCTCTGGAGATCCGCCATGTCCGCCGAATTCGATTCGACCCGCAGTACCAGCGATTACCAAGCCTCTGACGCCGCTCACCACATCCACGCGTTCGTTGATCAGAAGGCCCTCAACGAGGAAGGCCCGCGGGTGATGGTCAGCGGTGATCGTCTGGCGTTGTGGGACAACGACGGCAATCGCTATCTGGACGGCATGTCGGGTCTGTGGTGCACCAACCTCGGCTACGGGCGCAAGGATCTCGCCGCTGCCGCGACCGCGCAGCTGGAACAACTGCCCTACTACAACATGTTCTTCCACACCACTCACCCGGCGGTGATCGAGCTGTCCGAGCTGCTCTTCAGCCTGCTGCCCAAACACTACAGCCACGCGATCTACACCAACTCCGGTTCCGAAGCCAACGAAGTGCTGATCCGCACCGTGCGCAAGTTCTGGCAGGTGATGGGCAAGCCCGAGAAGAAAGTCATGATCGGCCGCTGGAACGGCTACCACGGCTCGACCCTGGCCGCGACGGCGCTGGGCGGGATGAAATTCATGCACGAGATGGGCGGCACCATTCCTGATGTGGCGCACATCGATGAGCCGTACTGGTTCGCCCATGAAGGCAACCTCAGCCCGGAAGAATTTGGCCTGCAGGCCGCGCGACAACTGGAAGACAAGATTCTCGAACTGGGCGCCGACAAGGTCGCCGCGTTCGTCGCCGAACCGTTTCAGGGCGCGGGCGGGATGATCATTCCGCCGGCGACTTACTGGCCGGAGATTCAGCGCATCTGTCGTCAATATGACGTGCTGCTGTGTGCGGACGAAGTGATTGGCGGGTTTGGCCGCACCGGTGAATGGTTCGCCCATCAGACGTTCGGTTTTGAACCGGACACGCTGTCGATCGCCAAGGGCCTGACCTCCGGTTACATCCCCATGGGTGGCCTGATTCTGTCGCGGCGCATGGCCGAAGCATTGGTCGAGAAAGGTGGCGTGTTTGCCCACGGCCTGACCTATTCCGGGCACCCGGTTGCGGCCGCCGTGGCGATTGCCAACCTCAAGGCCTTGCGTGATGAAGGTGTGGTCGCGCAGGTGAAATCCGATACCGGACCGTATCTGCAGAATTGCCTGCGCGAGGTGTTCGGCAATCACCCGTTGGTCGGTGAGATTCAGGGCGTTGGTCTGGTGGCGGCGTTGCAGTTTGCTGAGGACAAAGCGACGCGCAAGCGTTTTGCCAATGAAAACGATATCGCCTGGCGTTGCCGCACGATTGGTTTTGAGGAAGGGCTGATCATTCGTTCGACATTGGGGCGGATGATCATGGCGCCGGCGCTGGTTGCTACGCGTACGGAGCTGGATGAGTTGATCGACAAGACGCGGATTGCGGTGGATCGGACAGCGCGGGAGTACGGGGTTTTGTAAATGGAATGATGGGTTGTTTGGGCTGACGCCTTCGCGAGCAGGCTCGCTCCCACATTTGGAATGCATTCCACTTTGGCAGCCTGGTAGCCTGTTTGAAATGCGATCCCTGTGGGAGCGAGCCTGCTCGCGAAGAGGCCAGTCAGAGAGAAAATCGGTGGCAGATTGATCCCGCCGATTACTCCGCGCGCCGCTTGGTGTTAAATAGGCGCCAGTCTTAACCTTGTCGCTTATAGCTGTGCAACGAGAACCGATATGAACACCCATTCCAGGAAAAACACCCAAATTCAAACAGCGGTGAGCGCATGATCGAAGTCACCGAAGTTTCCATTGCCCAACTGCGTGCCGCGTTGGAATCCGGGCAGACCACCGCAGTCGAGCTGGTGCAGGCCTATCTGGCGCGTATCGATGCCTACGACGGCGCCGACACGCCAACGGCGCTGAACGCGGTGGTCGTGCGCAACCCTGAAGCGCTCAACGAAGCCAAAGCCTCCGATGCTCGCCGTGCCAAAGGCGAAACCCTCGGCCCGCTCGACGGCATTCCTTATACCGCCAAGGACAGCTATCTGGTCAAAGGCCTGACCGCCGCGTCCGGCAGCCCGGCTTTCGCCGATCTGGTCGCCCATCGTGATGCCTTCACCATCGAGCGCCTGCGCGCAGCCGGGGCGATTTGCCTGGGCAAGACCAACATGCCGCCGATGGCCAATGGCGGCATGCAGCGCGGCGTCTACGGTCGCGCTGAAAGCCCTTACAATACCGACTACCTGACCGCGCCGTTTGCCTCCGGCTCGTCGAACGGTGCTGGCACCGCCACCGCCGCGAGCTTTGCCGCGTTCGGTCTGGCTGAAGAAACCTGGTCGAGCGGGCGTGGCCCGGCGTCGAACAACGGTTTGTGCGCCTACACCCCGTCGCGCGGGGTGATTTCGGTGCGCGGTAACTGGCCGTTGACGCCGACCATGGACGTCGTCGTGCCTTACGCACGGACCATGGCCGACCTGCTCGAAGTCCTCGACATCGTCGTCGCCGAAGACCCGGACACCCGTGGCGACCTCTGGCGCCTGCAACCGTGGGTGCCGATTCCTCGCGTCAACGAAGTGCGCCCCGCCGCCTACGCCGATCTGGCCGCCGACGCCAAAGCACTCGCCGGCAAGCGTTTCGCCGTGCCGCGCATGTTCATCAATGCCGACCCTGAAGCCGGCACCAGCGAAGCACCGGGCATCGGTGGCCCGACCGGCCAGCGCATCAACACTCGCGAGTCGGTGATCGATCTGTGGAAGCAGGCGCGTCAGGCCCTCGAAGCCGCCGGTGCCGAAATCGTCGAAACCGATTTCCCGCTGGTCTCCAACTGCGAAGGCGATCGCCCCGGTGCGCCGACTGTATTCACCCGTGGTCTGGTCTCGAAAGAGTTCCTTCACCATGAGTTATGGGATCTGACCGCTTGGGCGTTCGACGATTTCCTGCAAGCCAACGGTGACCCGAAGCTGAATCGTCTGGTCGACGTCGACGGGGCAAAGATCTTCCCGCACGAACCGGGCACCCTGCCCAACCGTGAAGGTGATCTGGTGGCGGGCATGGATGAATACGTGCGTATGGCCGAGCGCGGCATCACGCCGTGGAATGAAATTTCCACAGTGCCCGACGGCCTGCGCGGTCTCGAGCAGACTCGACGTATCGATCTTGAGGACTGGATGGACACGCTGGGCCTCGACGCCGTGCTGTTCCCGACGGTCGCTGATGTTGGCCCGGCGGACGCCGATGTCAATCCTGAGTCAGCCGACATCGCCTGGAGCAACGGCATCTGGGTGGCCAACGGCAACCTCGCGATCCGCCACCTCGGCGTGCCGACCGTCACTGTGCCGATGGGCGTCATGGCCGACATCGGCATGCCGGTCGGCCTGACCTTCGCCGGCCGCGCCTACGACGACTCGAACCTGCTGCGTTTCGCCGCTGCGTTTGAATCGACCGGCAGCAAACGCCAGATCCCGCCACGCACACCGCCGCTGGCGTAACACGCTTAAAACTGTAGGAGTGAGCCTGCTCGCGATAGCGGTGTGTCAGCCTGAATAAACTTGACTGACACGCCGCCATCGCTGGCAAGCCAGCTCCCACAGGTTTCAGCTCCCGCCACAAAATCCTCATTCAACCCAAATCCCTGTGGGAGCGAGCCTGCTCGCGATGGCGATGTGTCAGGCTCGATAAATTTGACTGATACACCGCCTTCGCGAGCAGGCTCGCTCCCACAGGTTTTGTGTAAGCCCGTAAATTCAGCACATCCACTCAATCCCCTGTCCTGCAGTTCCTCGATCATCCCGGGCATCTTAATTGCCGCTGGCCACCGACCATGATCGACCGCAACCCCTCGCGCCTCACCCTGCTCGCGCTGCTCTGCGGTCTGACCACTACCGCCCACGCCAGCGGTTTTTTCGACGACGCCAAAAGTGAAGTGCTCAGCCGCAACTTCTACCTGAGCAACGATTACCGCTCGCCCTCAGCGTCCGGCAAAAACTACAAACAGGAATGGGCTCAGGGCTTTATCGGCACCTTCTCATCCGGTTTCACATCCGGAACGGTCGGCTTCGGCATTGATGCCCACGCTTTCGCCGGACTGAAACTGGACGGCGGCAAGGGCCATTCCGGGACGGGCCTGCTGCCGGTCGACAGCGATGGCCGCAGCGAAAACGATTACTCCAGTGCCGGCGGTGCGCTCAAATTGAAAGCCTCGCGCACCACCCTCGCCTTCGGTGAAATGACCGTGGAAACCCCGGTGTTCGACACCTCCGACAAACGCCTGCAACCGGAGTACGCCAGCGGTTTTCTGCTCAACAGCGCCGAGTTCGATCACGTCAATCTGGTCGCCGGGCATTTCACCGCGTTCAAGAATCAGGACAGCTCATCCGGCAGAGGCGACTTCTATGGTTATGGCGCCAATACCGAGGCTGGCGGGATCAGTTTTCTCGGCGCCGACCTGTTCACCGACAGCCCGGTCGGCGGCGCGTTGTACGCCTCGGAACTCACAGACACCTGGCATCAGTACTACGGCAATCTGCACTTCAAGCAATCCGGCGTACTGCTCGACGCCAACCTCTACCACACCCGCGACACCGGCCGAGCGCTGGCCGGTTCCATCGATAACACCGCGTTCAGCCTGTCCGGCAAATACGCCTTCGGCCCCCACGCGGTGATGCTCGGCTGGCAACGGATCAAGGGCGACACGCCATTCGATTTCGTCGGCGGCGACTCGATCTACCTCGCCAACTCGATCAAATACGCCGATTTCAACGGCGCCAACGAACGTTCCTGGCAAGCGCGCTACGACCTCGACCTCGGCGCCTTGGGCATTCCCGGCCTGACCTTCATGACCCGCTACGTCAGCGGCAGCCACATCGACGGCACCCACGCACCAAAGGGCGGCGCCTACAACCCGTTTGATCCTGACAGCGACAGTTATCAGCCGCAGCAAGGTGACGGCGGCAAGCACTGGGAACGCGATATCGATTTGAAATACATCGTCCAGTCGGGCGCGGCGAAGGATCTGTCGGTGCAGCTCTCGCATGTATCGCACCGGGCCAATGAAGCGCAAGCTGGCGATGACATCGACCGGATCTACGTGGTGATCCAGTACCCGCTGGGTTTCTAACCCACCGCCTATCCGATTTGAAACGCTATCCCCTGTAGGAGCGAGCCTGCTCGCGATGGCGTCTTTTCAGCAACATTCATGCTCACTGATGCACCGTTATCGCGAGCAGGCTCACTCCCACAGGTTTGAGTTTCAGCCAAACATCCGTGTACGCAACACACCTTTCACGGCTAGCCAAATGCCATCACCTCCCTTATTCTGCGCACCCGCCAAAAACGCCAAGCCAGGAAGGCATCAATTGACCTTCCTGTTTGCCGCTAATCAACACACGCAGATTCAGGGATGTACATGTTCCAGTTATTCAAACTCGGCGCCGCGCTTGTGCTGGCCGCGACGCTCAGCGGCTGCATTACCGAAAGCGCTTCATGGGTCAGCGAACCTCTGCAACCTAAAGCCAACGAGCCGGTCAGCTACCTCGTCGGCTCGATCGGGCCGCAGTCAGTCAAATTCCCTGCCGCTGACAACCAGCGCATTTTCTTCCGCAAACGCGGTTCCGAATACGGCGCCGCCGGTATCTGGAAACTGGCCGGTGCCTACTCGACGCCTCAGGACATTCAGGATGGTGTCGGCGCAGCGAGCGTATTCGTGCTGCCCCTGAAACCGGGCGACTACGAGTTCTATGACTTCCAGTTCTTTTCCGCCCGCTACCAGCCTGGGCTCGGCACGGTTTTCACCTCGGCCGAGGCGCGAGAAAAATTCAACCTGCCGATGCGCCTTGAGCGCGGCAAGGCTTACTACATCGGCGAATTTCGCTCGTTTTGCCTGACCGCCGGGTTCTGCGCGTTCCGCTGGAGCGATCAGAACGCCCGTGACGCAGTGATCGCTCAGCGCATGACCCCAGGGTTGCCAACGCTGCAACCGCTGAAACTCGATCTGAAACGCGCCGAACCCTACATCTTTACCGGCCCCACTCCGAGTGTGGCCGTGGACGTCAAACCATGAAAAAAATCATCGCCCTCAGTACCGCCGCGCTGTTAACCGGCTGCACAGCCACCAACACCTTGCCTGAGCGCACCCTCGCCGACGGTCAGGATTATCTGGCACCGATCCACGTCATGGTTGATGACCCGATGAACTCGTCGACCCTGCGCAACTATCTGCGCCAGACCGGCGTGTTCCGCGAAATCCAGACCGGCACCGCCAAAGGTGACGAGTACAGCGTGCAGATCAAACTGAACATGCAGCGTGAGTTTCCGCCGTTTCCGCTGGTGATGCTCAGCTGCCTAACCCTGTTCACACTGCCGTTGTCCAAGGAATACAACACTGAGGCGCAGTTCTCCGTGTATCAGGGCGACAAGCGTCTGAAGCAATACAGCTATCGCAACACCACGCAGAAATACACGTGGCTGCTGGATCAGGGTGGCGAACTGGAAGGCCAGAACCTGAGTCGCATCGCCCGCGCGTTTGCCCAGGACGTCCAGCATGATCGTCTGATCCCTGCCGACGGGGCTGCGCAATGAACCTCAACGTCATCAAGTCTGCCGCCTTGCTCTTCGCCCTGCTGACGCTGGGTGGCTGCGCCAACACCCTGCAACCGCTCGACTATAAGGCCAGCACCGCCTACGTACCGGTCACACTCGGACTCGGCCCGGCCTACAGCCGAATCGACGAACAGCATCAACGCGAAACCATCAGCGCCCTGAAAAACACCGGCGCCTTTTCCATGCTCGATGGTGGCTACAGCCGCAACGGCTACAGCCTGTTGATCACCGAACCCAACGACGGCAAGGTCAATTGGTTGGCATTGATGAACGTCTTCACCCTGTTCACCTTCCCTATGCCTTACCACTACAAGGACAACCTGCGCGGCTCCGTCTTCAAGGACGGCGAACTGCTCAAGACCTACAACTACTCGCGCGAAGGCTGGAGTGTCATCACCTGGTACGTGCCGATTCCAGCGTTTGAAAACAAGCGGCAGATGCTTGATCAGTTGCTAGTGGAAATGGACAAAGACAAGGTGATTCCGTATCAGCCGTGACGGGATGAACGCGGATTCAACTGGAACAACGCAACCCCCTGTGGGAGCGAGCCCTTTATCAGGGACAGACCCCGTTTGCTCCCAGAGAAAAGGGTAAAGATTTATTTAACCAGTGATTTAAACAGTGGGGCTTGATCGACGTTTTCTGCTGACCGGGATGGCCCTTTCGCGAGCAAGCTCGCTCCCACATCTGGAATGCGTTTCCCTGGGAGCGAGCTTGCTCGCGAAGGGGCCAGTGAAATCAGCGCAAATCACCTTTTAAACTCAGGTGTTTAAAAGACACCTCTGGACACGCCTTCAAGGCTACAAATTCTTGCGCCATTGCCTACAGCTACGCCAGAATCCGCCGGCTTGTGCGCCATGGGGGTGGGCTCTATTGTGGGTCGGTCGCTGACGAATCAGCGATCGGGTTTCGCAGCCCGGACCAATCAAGGCGCACAGCGCTCCCAATCGTTGCTATCAAGATTTATGCAACGGTGCTTCATGGCAGCTGTGCGCGGGATACCTTCGGGTATGCCGGGTACCTTGATTCCCGGTCTGCGAACCTGCGTACAGCTGCCACCTCTCTTCGTTTCGCAGCGAAATGTGTCAGCTCCAGCAATCAAGGAGCTTTACCCATGATCAAACCAACACCCAACCCGCCCGAAATCGACCTCGCTTCCCCCTACGAATCCCTCGATTCAAAAAAGCTCAACGACGCCGCCGAGCGCGCCCTCGATCACTACCTTTGCCCACCCGGCTCCACCCCTCCGCCACGCAAAACCCGCCGGATGTACGCCGTTACCGCCGACTTCAAAAACGAGGAACTGCTGGCCGATGCCAGCGAAACACTCGCCTCAGCCAGAACCATCGCCCATGACTTCGCTCACCTCATACCCGCGTCGCAGCGCAGGACGCTGCTGGGCATCGCGCAGCTGATCATGCTTGGCGAACTCGCGGTGAATCGGGTGATGGATAATCTGGAGTTGCCCCAGTAGCACGGGCTGTGACAAGCCTTGAATGAGTCGGTGCAGCGGCTGACGTCTTCGCGGGCAAGCCCACTCCCACAGGGAAACGCATTCCAAGTGTGGGAGTGAGCTTTCTCACGAAAGGGCCAGTGAGGTCAGCGCAAATCGGCTTTTAAACTCAGGCGTTTAAAAGACACCTTCAGACACGCCTTTCAGGCTACAAATTCTTGCGCCATTGCCTACAGCTACGCCAGAATCCGCCGGCTTGTGCGCTTTGGGGTCGGGTTCTATTGTGGGTCGGTCGCTGACGAATCAGCGATCGGGTTTAGCGATCCGATACCTTACAGACGCTCAATCCCCTGTCTCAATTGCAGCTTTGTCTATCTGCACTTGGCGTCATGGTGGCTGTGCGTGGGAGACCTTCGGGTCTACCCGGGGTTTCTGTGACCCGGATCGCTAACCTGCGTACAGCCGCCACCTTTACTTGTTTAGCGATGAGCCGTGGCGGCTAAATCAACCACGGAGTCTCACCATGATCAAACCAACACCCAACCCACCCGAAACCGATCTCACCTCCCCCTACGAATCCCTCGATTCAAAAAAACTCCACGAAGCCGCCGACCGCGCTCTCGATCACTACCTCTGCCCACCCGGCTCCACCCCACCACCCCGTAAAACCCGCCGTATGTACGCCGTCACCGCGGACTTCAAAAATGAGGAGCTGCTGGCCGATGCCAGCGAAACACTCGCTTCGGCCAGAACCATCGCCCATGACTTCGCCCACCTCATCCCCGCATCGCAGCGCAGGACGCTGTTGGGAATTGCGCAGCTGATCATGCTCGGCGAGCTGGCGGTGAATCGGGTGATGGATAATCTGGAATTGCCGCAGTAGCACGGTTCTGTGACAAGCCCTGAATGAGGCTTTGTGGCTGCTGACGTCTTCGCGGGCATGCCCGCTCCCACAGGGGATTTCTGTCGCTAACGCGGCTAAGGTTCTACCGCCAATTTTGTGGGAGCGAGCCTGCTCGCGAAGGCGCTAGGTCAGTCAGTGAGATGTTGACTGAAAAACCGCATTCGCGAGCAGGCTCGCTCCCACACTGGATCGCGGTCGTCCTGAACAAGAACTGGCGGAAGGCAGCCGGAGTCGAACCTGCCCGGGAACGGATGCCGTCCCCAACCGGGTTTGAAGCCCGGCCGCGCCACCGGGCGCGATTGCCTTCCTTGAACTCATTGGGCGTCGGCGTGGGCCAGCGCGTTGTCGGGGCGGATCTGGCGGGATTCGCCGAGGCGTCGGGTCAGGCCGACGCGATCAAAATATTCCAGATACTGAATACAGCGTTTGCGTCCCAAGCCTAGCGCATCGCGGAAGGTTGTCACCTGGATCTGCGGATTTTCCTTGGCCAGTTTGAGCAGCACGTCGGCCATTTGGCGCAGTTGCACGTCACTCAAAAACAGGTCGCGCACCACTTGATGCATCAGACCGAGCCGCGCCAGCTTGCGTAGCAGCAGGCGTACGACGGCGTCGTCCTGACCGAACATTTTCGCGATGTCGCGTACCCACGGCGGGTCGAATCCGGCGTTTTCGAACAGCGGTCGTAATGCCTGCCAGAGGGTTTCGTCCTCGGCATTCAGGCGTACCTGATGATCTGGCAGGTGCAGCCATGGGCCGCTTGCCTGAATCGATCCGGCCGCCAGCAATTCATCCAGCAAACTCACGAACGTCGGACGCTCCAGCATCAGACCACTGAAGCGCCGCAAGCGATCGCGATCCGGGCCCATCTGGTCGGGTTCCAGTTCATGGAACTGTGCGAGTTGTTCCAGCAGGGTGAACTTCAGTTGCGCCCAGCGCTGCACGTTGAACAGCACCGGGCCTTGGCGGGTATCGATCAGGCGCACGTTTTCCGCTAACGCCCAGGTTGAGCGCGGGCGATTGAACTGACGTTCTAGCCTTAGCGGATCGAGGCCACCGGCGCTGTAGTTGAGCAGCACGGCCAAGACGTGTTCGAGTTTGTCGCCAGAGTTCAAGGCGCGCAGTTGCGCCAGACGTTCGGGGCTGCGGCGTTGTCGCGCCGGGGCAAACGGGTCGAGGACCTGGCCGCCACCCAAGGTGCGTTGCGCGCTCTGGTCGCGCAGGATCAGTCGATCCCCCTTCACCGCGTGCACCGGCGCATTGATCAGCAGTTGCGCAAACATCCGCTCGCCAGGACTCAAGCGTGGGCCTTCGAGCAGAGCCACCCGAGCGATAACATCCTGCGTGCCGAGGTGCACGTGCACGGGATGGAAGTGTTCGAAGGTGCGCTCGCCGGGCAGCAGTTGAAATTCAATATCGACCCGTTGTGTCGGCGCATGCAGCCATTCGCTGAGCAGCCACTGCCCGCGATGGATCTGCGCCAGTTCGAGGCGTTCGCCGGTGAGGTTCAACGCCACCCGCTGGCCGGCGACGGCGTGTTCGGCGGGTTGATTCTGTGCATGCAGGCCGCGCACTCGCACCGTTTTCCCGGAAGGCGCCATAACCAGTTTGTCGCCAACCGCAACCGTCCCCGACAACGCTGTGCCCGTGACCACAATCCCCGCACCTGCGACGCTGAACGCCCGATCAATCGCCAAACGAAAACCGCCCTGAAAACTGCGCGCCTGCACCTCGTTTTGCACCTGCATCAGCGCCGCGCGCAATTCATCAACCCCCTTCCCGCTCACACTCGATACCGTAAAAACCGGCGCCTCGGCAAACGGCCCCGGGGCGAGCAGATCCAGCACCTGGCGTTGCACTTCTTCCACCCTGCCCGCTTCGGCGCGATCGCATTTGGTAACCGCCACCACGGCGCGCGGGATGCCAAGCAATTCAACAATCGCCAGATGTTCACGGGTTTGCGGCATCACGCCGTCATCCGCCGCGACCACTAGCAACACCAGATCGATGCCTTGCGCGCCAGCGAGCATGTTGTGGGTGAATTTCTCGTGACCGGGCACGTCGATAAACCCGGTCAACCCCGCGCCCGGTTCGAGTTCGGCATAGAGATAGCCAAGGTCAATGGTCATCCCGCGCTCGCGTTCCTGCGGGCGGCGGTCGCCGGTTTGTCCGGTCAGCGCTTGCAGCAGCGAGGTCTTGCCGTGGTCGATGTGCCCTGCCGTGCCGACGATCACGGGTCGACCTGCAGGTGGGGCAATTGCCCGAGCCACGCCGGTTCATCGTCGAGCTGACGCAGATCCAGCCAAAGCGCATCGTCGTCAATCCGCCCGAGCACCGGGATCGGCAAGGCGCGCAACGCCGCTTCCAGATTCAGCAGGCAACGCCCGCGCAAACGCTTGGAGACCTGCGGCCGCATACACAATGCCGCACTCGGCAAACGCGCCACCGGTTGGCTGCCGCTGCCGATCATGCCCAAGGCCTCGACTGCGCTGACCTGCCAGATCTCGCCTAATACTTGAGCCAGCATTGGTTGCAGGCGTGAAGCCTGGGCGAAGATGTCAGCCTGCGGGCGAGTCAATAGACGCAAACTCGGCAAACGTTCAGCCAGTCGATCCGGATCGCGATACAAACCCAGCACCGCCTCCAGTGCCGCCAAGGTCAACTTGTCCACCCGCAGCGCGCGTTTCAGCGGGTTTTTCTTGATCTTCGCGATCAGCTCTTTGCGCCCGACGATCAACCCCGCCTGCGGACCGCCGAGCAACTTGTCGCCGCTGAAGGTGACGATGTCCGCGCCATCCAGCAGCGCTTGCCGCACGGTCGGTTCCGCCGGCAAACCCCAACGGGTCAGATCCAAAAGGCTGCCACTGCCCAGATCTTCCAGCAACGGCAAGCCATGCCGATGCGCCAACTCCGCCAGTTCAGCGGTCGGCACGCGAGCGGTAAATCCTTCGATGCTGTAGTTGCTCGCATGCACGCGCATGATCAAACCGCTGCGTGGGCTGATCGCCGCTTCGTAGTCGCGAGCATGGGTGCGATTGGTCGTGCCGACTTCGTGCAGGCGCACACCGGCGCGGGCCATGATGTCGGGGATGCGGAAAGCGCCGCCGATTTCGATCAACTCACCGCGCGAGATGATGCCTTCCTTGCGCGCGCCCAGACTGTTGAGCGTTAGCAGCACGGCGGCGGCATTGTTGTTGACCACGGTGACGGCTTCGGCGCCGGTCAGTTCGCGGATCAGGCCTTCGATCAGGTCATCACGATCACCGCGTTTGCCACTGGCCAGATCGAATTCCAGATTGAGCGGATAACGCGCGGCCATTTGCACCGCTTCGATGGCTTCGTCGGGCAACAAGGCGCGGCCGAGGTTGGTGTGCAGGACGGTGCCGGTGAGGTTGAACACCCGACGAACCTGACTGCGCTGCTGTTGCGCCAAGCGTTCGCCGACTCGGCCGGCAAGGACTTCGGCGCCGATTTCAACGGCGGACAAGTGCCCGTTCAACACGCCGGGCCGCAGCTCATCGAGCAACTGACGCAGCCCCGTCAGTAACGAATCCCGGCCGTAACGCTCGGCCAACGGCGCGCACGCCGGGTGACGCAACAACCCGTCAATAGACGGCAAACGCAGGGCAACGCTGGAAGACATCAGCCACTCCTGATTCAACTGAAACAGCCCCTTCGGGAACAAGCTCCCTCCCACAAGGGTTTCAGAAGTGTAGACGCACTGTGGGAGCGAGCCTGCTCGCGAAAGCGGTAAGTCAGTCAAAGCTGATGTGGCTGAAATGGCCCCTTCGGGAGCAGGCTCCCTCCCACAGTTTTGCTCTCGTCAATCGTCTCCCGGTGCCAGCAACAGATTCGGTGCCAGCCGCTGATAACCGTCCTGCGCCAGTCGCATGTCCAGCAGCAAACTGGAGAGATCCGCCGACAAGGCTTCGGCGTCAGCATCGTTCTCCAGATACACCAGTTTCAGATAACTGTTACAGCCCGGACAGACCTCTGCCCTAAGCGGCGCCTGATTCGCAGCATGGCGATCGTCCTCAAGGCTCAGATAATCGAGGCCCTTGCTCGACTCGCAGTACACGCACTTGACCCGCACCACATGCCATTCACAGGCACACAGCGAGCAGACCAGATAACGCAAACCGTTGTGCTTGCCGCGATGGCGGATTACCCCGGCCATCGCCGGCGAACCACAGGCCGGGCATTGGCTGAGGCTGTCACCCGGTTTGAGTTGCAGATTCGGCGTGCTGAGCAGCCAGTGACTCCACGCCACTTGCAGCGCGGCGCCGAGAAACGGCACCAGTTGCGCTGGCACCATCGAATATTGCCCGCTGACCAACGCCACGGCCCACGCGCGCAACTGGCCGGGACTGGCGGAACGCAAGGTGTCCACTGCATCTACAACGGCGGGTTGTTCAACCGGCGCATAGCGTTTCAATAAAGCATCAAGATAAGCCTGCCAACCCTCTTCACGCACCAAGGTGTCAGCCGCAAACGGCGGCAAACCATGCTGCTGACAGGCCTCGATCCGTTGCTGATCAAACGGCGCCGTCAGCGGCGGATCGTCGAATACCTGTTGCTGAATCCGGCACAACCCGGCGATCAAGCGTAAGTACTCGGCCAACGGATGCCCTTGCGCCAAAAACTCTAGACGATCAGCGCGCAGGGTGAACAGGTTATGCGGTGGCAGATGCAGAAACGGCGGCGAACTCGCCGCCGCTTCGATTTCCCCAGGCTCAAGAATGGTTGGCAAAAGTCAGCCCTTTTTGGTGATCGGTCGCTCCGGCACGTCCGCTTGGCGTTCATCGCGGGTCACCTCGCGATACCAGAGTTCATGGTGTTTCTTCGCCCAGGCGCGGCTGACCCAGCCATGCATCATCGCGTCCACCGAGCCTTTGATCCACAGCCCGGCGTAGATGTGAATGATGATGCTCAGCACCAGAATGAACCCGGCCAGCGCATGCAACAGCATCGCCCAGCGAATCACGGTGATGTCGAAATACGCACTGAACCAGGCGCGCCAAATGACCAGTCCGGTGAACAGCAAACCGAGCATGCACAGCAGTAAAGTCCAGAACAGCAGCTTTTGCCCGGCGTTGTACTTGCCCACTGGCGGCACGCTTTCCTCGTCATTGACCAGCACCCGGTCAATGCGGCGCATCCACTTGCCGTCGTTGCTGATAAAGAAGTTGGCGCGCCAGAAACTCAGCACCAGACCGAGGAAAAACACGAACATGGCGATGCCCATGTACGGGTGCAGAATCCGCGTCCACGGCCCGCCGCCGAACAGGTTGCTCAGCCAGAACAGCGACGGGTGAAACAACGCCAGTCCGGACAGCCCGGCCATGAAAAACAGGATCGCCACCAGCCAGTGATTGGTGCGTTGGTTGGCGGTGTAACGCAGGATCGTCTTGTTGCTCATGGCCGCTCCTCCCCGCGTGGATCGAAGGTGTGCACGGCCGGATCGACAACGTGCACCGAGGTGTCAGGTGGAGTCGGATGTTCATCCTCCTCGACCCGGTTCGGCCCGATACGCACGTAATGGAAGAACCCGGCCAACACCGCCGCGCCCATGGCCAGCAGGCCCAGAGGTTTGCTGATGCCCTTCCACAGGCCCACCAACGGGCTGATCGCCGGATCCTGCGGCAGGTTGGCGTAGATGGTTGGTGTATCGGCGTGGTGCAACACGTACATCACATGCGTGCCGCCAACACCGGCCGGGTCATACAGACCAGCGTTTTCGAAGCCACGGCTTTTCAGATCGACGATGCGTTCGGCGGCGTGTTCCTTCATGTCTTCCTTGGTGCCGAAGACGATGGCGCCGGTCGGGCAGGTTTTCACGCAGGCCGGTTCCAGCCCTACAGCGACCCGATCCGAACACAAGGTGCACTTGTAAGCCTTGTGATCCTTCTGCGAAATGCGCGGAATATTGAACGGGCAACCGGTGATGCAATAACCGCAACCGATGCAGTGATCCTGATCGAAATCGACGATGCCGTTGGCGTGCTTGATGATTGCGCCGGGACTCGGGCACGCCGCCAGACAACCGGGCTCGGCGCAGTGCATGCAGCCGTCCTTGCGAATCAGCCACTCGAGGTTGCCGGCGTCGGTTTCGTGCTCGGTGAAACGCATCAACGTCCAGGTTTCGGCGCTGAGGTCTTGCGGGTTGTCGTAGGTGCCGTGGTTGTGGCCGACCTCGTCGCGCAGCTCGTTCCATTCCGAGCAGGCGACCTGACAGGCCTTGCAGCCGATGCATTTAGTGGTGTCGATCAGCTTGGCGACCGCCTCCTGATTCCTCACCGATGGCGGCACCGTGGTGGTGGCCGAGCGGGCAATAATGTCTTGGCTGGCCATTTACAGTTTCTCCACGTTGACCAGGAATGACTTGGATTCCGGGGTCTGTGTATTGCCATCGCCGAGGAACGGCACCAGGGTGTTGGTCAGGTAACCGTGACGCGTCAGGCCGGTGAAACCCCAGTGCAGCGGGATGCCGATCTGATGCACGACCTGGCCGTTGACCTGCAGCGGCCGGATCCTTTTCGTCACCACCGCCACCGCTTCGATAAAGCCGCGCTTGCAACTGACGCGCACGCGATCACCGGCAGCGATGCCCTTCTCTTTCGCCAGCACTTCACCGATTTCGACGAACTGCTCGGGTTGAGCAATCGCGTTTAACTTGCAGTGCTTGCTCCAGAAGTGGAAATGCTCGGTGAGCCGGTAACTGGTGCCGGCGTACGGGAAGTCCTTGGCCTCGCCGAGGGTTTCCCAGACCGAATCGAAGATCCGCGCCGCCGGGTTGCTGGTGGCTTTCTTGTTTTGCGGGTGCAGCGGGTTGATGCCGATCGGCGTTTCGAACGGCTCGTAGTGCTCGGGGAATGGCCCCTCGTTCATCTTGTCGACGGCGAAGAACCGCGCGACGCCTTCGGGATTCATGATGAACGGGTTCATCCCGGCTTCCGGCGGTACATCGGCTTTGTAGTCCGGTACATCGGTGCCGGTCCAAGCCTTGCCGTTCCACCACACCAGGCGTTTTTTCGGATCCCACGGTTTGCCGGCGACGTCCGCCGAAGCACGGTTGTAGAGAATCCGCCGGTTGGCCGGCCACGCCCACGCCCAGCCCAGATGCTGATGCATACCGAATGGGTCGGCGTTGTCGCGGCGGGCCATCTGGTTGCCGGCCTCGGTCCAACTGCCGGCGAAGATCCAGCAACCGGACGCGGTACTGCCGTCATCCTTGAGCAAGCCAAACCCGGCCAGTTGCGAACCGGCCTTGACCGCAACGCCCGCGGCATCGGTGAAATCAGCCACGGCACTGCCGTTGATTTCCTTGGCCAACTCTTCCGGCGAAGGCTCGTCGGGGATCTTGTACGGCCACGTCAGTTTCAGCAGCGGATCAGGGAATTTGCCGCCCTCGGCCTGATAGCGCTTGCGCAGGCGCAGGAACAATTCGCTCATGATGCGAATGTCGGTTTGCGCTTCGCCCGGGCCGTCGGCGCCTTTCCAGTGCCACTGCAGCCAGCGGCTGCTGTTGACCAGTGAGCCGTCCTCTTCGGCAAAACAAGTGGTCGGCAGGCGAATGACTTCGGTCTGGATTTCGTCGGTTTTCACATCGTTATACGGCCCGACGTTGTGCCAGAACTCCGAGGTTTCTGTCGCCAGCGGATCCATCACTACCAGCCATTTCAGCTTGGCCAGTGCGCCCATTACGCGGTTCTTGTCCGGTAGTGCAGCGATCGGATTGAAGCCTTGGCAGAAGTAGCCGTTGACCTTGCCCTGGCTCATCAGGTCGAACATCTTCAGGACGTCGTAGTTGGGGATGTCGAGTTTCGGCAAATGGTCGTAGCACCAATTGTTCTCGACGGTCGCGTTGGCGCCGTACCACGACTTCATCAGGCTGACGTGGAATTTGCTGTAGTTCTGCCAGTAGGACAACTGCCCCGGTCTAAGCGGAACCTGCGTGCGCTTGTGGATGAACTGACCGTAGTCCTGCTCGCTGTCGCTGCCCAGCGTCAGGTAACCCGGCAGTGCGTTGGAGAGTAAGCCAAGGTCGGTCAGACCCTGAATATTCGAGTGACCGCGCAAGGCGTTGACCCCGCCACCGGGCATGCCGACGTTGCCCAACAGCAGTTGCACCATCGCCGCGCTGCGAATGATCTGCGCGCCGATCGAGTGCTGGGTCCAGCCGAGGGCGTAGAGAATCGTCATGGTCTTGCCCGGAATCGAGCAGGTGGCGATCTCTTCCCAGATTTTTTGCATGGCGTCGACCGGCATGCCGCAGATCTGGCTGGCGAGGTCGATGTTGTAGCGGCTGTAATGCTGCTTCATCAATTGATAGACGCAGCGCGGGTCTTGCAGGGTCGGGTCGACTCTGACGAAGCCGTCCTCGCCCAACTCGTAACCCCAGCCGGATTTGTCGGTGTAGCTGCGTTTGGCCACGTCGTAGCCGCTGAAGATGCCGTCTTCGAAGCCATAGCCTGCTTTGACGATGAACGACACGTCGGTGTAATTGCGCACGTACTCGTGCTGGATCTTGTCCTCGGTCAGCAGGTAATTGATCAGCCCGCCCATGAAGGCGATGTCGGTGCCGGTGCGGATCGGCGCGTAATAGTCGGCCACCGAAGCAGTCCGGGTAAAACGCGGATCGACCACGATCAGCCGCGCAGCGTTGTGCGCCTTGGCCTCGGTCACCCATTTGAAGCCGCACGGATGCGCTTCTGCTGCGTTGCCGCCCATCACCAGGATCAGATTCGCGTTGGCGATATCGGTCCAGGTATTGGTCATGGCACCACGGCCGTACGTCGGGGCAAGACTTGCCACCGTCGGGCCGTGTCAGACACGCGCCTGGTTATCGAACCCCAGCATGCCGAGACTGCGAATCACCTTCTGGGTGATGTAACCGGCTTCGTTGGACGCTGCCGACGCGGCGAGGAAGCCGGTGGTCAGCCAGCGATTCACCGTTTGCCCATTGGCATTTTTCTCGATGAAGTTGGCGTCGCGGTCGGTTTTCATCAGGTCGGCGATGCGGTCGAGCGCTTCGTCCCAACTGATTCGCGTCCATTCGCTGCTGCCCGGTTTGCGCGTTTGCGGGTAGAGCAAACGGCCGGGGCTGTGAATGAAGTCGAGAAGGCCTGCGCCTTTCGGGCAGAGGGTGCCGCGGTTGACCGGATGGTCGGCGTCGCCCTCGATGTGAATGATGCTTTGCGCTACGTTCTTCGCGGTATCGCCCTGGCTGTACATGATCAAACCGCAGCCGACCGAGCAATACGGGCAGGTGTTGCGGGTTTCATGGGTGTGGGCAAGCTTGAAGTGGCGCACCTGCTCGGCGAAGGCCAGCGTCGGGGCCATGCCCAACGCGCCCAGGCTCGAGCCTGCAAGGCCGATACCGGCGACCTTGAAGAACTGACGACGGCTGAGATCCATCGTGCACTCCTGATCAGGTGGAACCCGGTACTTGTGCCGGGTTTTATCTGGACAATCACGGTTGCGGCAAACGTCTGCCGACCTTTTCACTGTAGACAATGACCACACGATCTGTGTGAAAACCGACCGTCGGCGACAATCGGTCATGCACTGGAAAACCTGTGGGAGCGAGCCTGCTCGCGAAGAGGCCCTGTCAGTTGAGACAAATATTGACTGACAGACCGCTTTCGCGAGCAGGCTCGCTCCCACAGGTTTTGTGTGCTCCAGCACGGCCATGGGCTTATCATGCCCGCAGGACCATTCCCGCCTTCACGAGACCGCGCATGACTTTCGATTTTGATCAGCTATTCGACCGCCACAACACCGGCAGCACCAAGTGGAGCCGCTACCCGGCCGATGTGTTGCCAATGTGGGTCGCTGATATGGATTTCGCCGCGCCACCGGTGATCATCGAGGCGCTGCAACAGCGCCTGCTGCATCCACTGGTGGGCTACAGCGTGGCGCAGGACAACCTGCGTGAAGCCATCGTTGCCGACCTGTGGAACAAGTTCGCCTGGAAGGTCAAACCGCAAGAGCTGATCTTTCTGCCAGGCGTCGAGTCCGGTTTCAACATGGCTTTGAAGGCGCTGGTGCAGCCGCAGCAAAACGTCGTGGTGCAAGTGCCTAACTATCCGCCACTGCGCCACGCGCCGGGCCACTGGGGTTTGAACAAGGTCGAGCTGGAGTTCATTGCGCAGGCCGACGGCACTTACCTGACGCCGCTGGATGTGCTGCGTGAATCGCTGAACGGTGGCGGCGCGCTGCTGTTGAGCAACCCGCACAACCCGATCGGCAAGGTGTTTGGCCGTGAAGAGCTGCAAGCAGTGGCGGATATCTGTGCGACGCAGGACGCGTGGATCATCTCCGACGAAATCCACGCCGAATTGTGCTACGACGGTCGCGTGCACATTCCGACCGCCTCCCTGAGCCCGGAGATTGCCAAGCGCACCATCACCCTGATGTCGGCGAGCAAGGCCTACAACATCGCCGGCCTGAAGACCTCGTTCATGATCATTCAAGATGCTGCCCTGCGTGAGCGCGTCAACCATGCCCGCTGCGGCATGGTCGACAGCGTCAACCCACTGGGCATGGAAGCCACCCGCGTCGCTTACAGCGAAGGCGCGCCGTGGCTGGCCGAATTGAAAACCTATCTGCAGGCCAACCGCGACTGGCTGGTTGAAGCAGTACGCAGCCGCTTGCCGGGCCTGACCATCAACGTGCCGCAGGGCACGTATCTGGCCTGGCTGGATTGCTCGGCGCTGGATCTGGACAACCCGCAGCAGTTCTTCCTCGAGCAGGGCAAGATTGGCCTCAGCGCCGGTCTGGACTTCGGCGATCAGCACCAGCAGTTCGTACGCCTGAACTTCGGCTGCCCGCGTTCGTTGCTTGAAGAAGGCATTGCCCGCATGGAGCGCGCCCTGACTACACGCAATACCTGAAACCTCAGATGATCCCCTGTGGGAGCGAGCTTGCTCGCGAAGGCGGTGGTTCAGTCAACATTGACGTTGGCTGACACTCCGCCTTCGCGAGCAAGCTCGCTCCCACATTGGTTTTGCATTTCCAAGTCGGAAAATGCGGCGTAAATCCGATCGAACTCACGGCAAACGCACCGGGTCAACCGCCCATACCTGCCATGAGACCTCGGAGACCCACGATGACTGACTATCCAAAACCACCCTTCCCCGCACAAGCCCAAGCCGTGCCCGGTTCGCAACGCAAAATGGAACCCTATCCAGATTGCGGCGAGCAAAGCTACGTCGGCTCCGGGCGACTGGCCGGCAAGATTGCCCTGATCACCGGCGCCGACAGCGGCATCGGCCGTGCAGTGGCGATCGCTTTCGCCCGTGAAGGCGCCGACGTTGCAGTCGCCTATTTGAATGAACACGAAGACGCCCAGGAAACCGCACGCTGGGTCGAACAGGCCGGGCGTCAGTGCATTCTGCTGCCGGGCGATATCGCGCAGAAATCCCATTGCCAGGCCTTGGTCGACAAAACCGTCGAACGCTTTGGCCGCATCGACGTGCTGGTCAACAACGCCGCGTTCCAGATGACCCATGAAAACTTCGAGGAAATTCCCGATGAGGAGTGGGTGATGACCTTCGACGTCAACATCACCGCAATCTTCCGCCTGTGTCAGGCTGCGATCAAGCACATGGGCCCCGGTTCGTCGATCATCAACACCAGTTCGGTCAACTCGGACATGCCCAAACCGACCCTGCTCGCCTACGCCACCACCAAAGGCGCAATTGCCAATTTCACTGGTGGACTGGCGCAGATGCTCGGCCCGAGGGAAATCCGCGTGAACAGTGTGGCGCCCGGTCCGATCTGGACGCCGCTGATCGTCTCGACCATGCCCGATGAAGAAGTGCAGAACTTCGGCGGCAACACCCCGCTCGGCCGCCCCGGGCAACCGGTGGAAGTGGCGCCGATCTATGTGCTGCTGGCCTCGGACGAAGCCAGTTACATCACTGGCCAGCGTTATGGCGTGACCGGCGGTAAGCCGATGCTCTAACTGCCAGCCTCCATATCTCTGTAAGAGCTGTCGAAGGCTGCGATCTTTTGATTTTGTTCTTCATTCAAGATCAAAAGATCGCAGCCTTCGGCAGCTCCTACTGGACGGTGTGAGCCCGTAAAATCCGTGGTGTGCAGAAAAACTGAACTGCCGTCCCCAAGACCTCTCCATACCTTTAAGAGCCCCAATAGGTCGTCAGGATCAGGAGGTCGTCATGTCTGCCCCTCTTATCAAGCTCTTCACCCAACCCAACTTCGCCTGGACCGATATCCGCCGCGAAGAAGAAGCCCATCCCCGGCATTACCTCGCCCATCTGCTGATACTGGCGCTAATACCGGCAGTGTGTCTGTTCATCGGCACCACCTATGTCGGTTGGAGTCTGGCGGCCGGTGAAACCGTGCGATTAAGCAGCGCCAGTGCTCTGCAGTTGAGCATTCTGCTGTACATCGCCATCGTTGCCGGGGTCGCGGTTATGGGTGGTTTCATTCGCTGGATGTCACGTTCGTTCGACACGCGCCCGACGCTCAATCAATGCATCGGATTCGCCGCATACACGGTCACGCCGTTCTTTGTTGCTGGCATCGCCGGGCTGTACCCGAGCCGCTGGCTGGCGATTCTCGTACTCGGCGCGGCCTCGGTGTATTCGACGTTCCTGTTGTTCGTCGGGCTGCCGACCTTTATGCATGAGCGCAAGGAGCAAGGCCTGCTCAACGCGGCGTGCGTCTGGGGCGTCGGTTTGCTGGTGATGGTGACCATTCTGGTGTCGATGATTCTGCTGTGGTTCAACGTGCTCATTCCTGAGTACCTGCGCACGACCGTGGGCTGACCCGGTGCGATTGCCGTCACATCGACCATTTGAGGGCGGCAGATCATGAGTTTTATCGTTTGGGTTGCCGTGCTCGGTGCTGTCCTGCTGACCCTCGCGCTGACCTCGTCGTACCTGCGCTGGATGCCAGTTACCACCTCGGCCGTGTGTTTGTTACTGGGGATCGGCATCGGCCCCAGCGGCCTCGACCTGCTGAAACTGTCTTTGGAAAACGCCTCGCTGTGGATGGAGCACCTGACGGAAGTCGCGGTGCTCTTTTCCCTGTTCGTCTGTGGCCTGAAGCTACGCTTGCCGTTGCGTGACAAGCGCTGGCGAATCGCCTTTGGCCTCGCCGGACCGGTGATGGTGCTGACCATCGCCGGGGTTTGTCTGCTGCTGCACTTCGCGCTGCGCTTGCCGTGGGGGCCATCGTTGTTGATCGGCGCAATTCTGGCGCCGACCGACCCGGTGCTGGCGGCGCTGGTGCAGGTCAACGATGCGCGGGATGTCGACAGTGTGCGTTTCGGGCTTTCCGGTGAAGCTGGGCTAAATGACGGCATCGCCTTCCCGTTTGTGATTCTCGGCCTGTTGTTACTGCACGGCGATGGCAGCGCCGCTGAATGGCAGGGATGGGTGTTGCGTAACGTCTTGTGGGCGGTGCCTGCCGGTTTGCTCACCGGTTACTGGATGGGCCGTGGTATCGGCCGCGTGACCCTGTCGCTGCGCATTCACAATGACGACAGCACGCTCAGCCCCAATGATTATCTGGCGTTGTCGTTGATTGCCCTGGCCTACGTCGTTGCCGAAGCCATTGGCGGTTATGGCTTTCTGTCGGTGTTCGCGGCCGGGCTGGGCTTGCGTCAGGTCGAAGTCAAATCCACCGGCGCCAGCCAACCGCCCGCCGAGCATTTGGTGCAACCGGTAGTCGGGCATCAGAACGTCGAACCGCAACACGCGGTGCACGGCGACACCGAACGACTGGAAAGCAGCCAGGTTGCTGCCGGGATCATGATGGGCGACATGTTGTCGTTCGGCAGCCTGGTCGAGCGCGCCATGGAGGTGTTTCTGGTGACCCTGCTTGGCGTGGTGCTGGTGGCGCACTGGGATTGGCGGGCGTTGCTGGTGGGCGGCGTGTTGTTCTGCCTGATCCGCCCGATCTGCGTCGCACTGATGCCTTGGGGTGCACTGATGGAGGGGCGGCAACGGCTGTTGATCGGCTGGTTCGGCATTCGCGGGATCGGTAGCCTGTTCTATCTGTTTTATGCCTTGAATCATGGGCTGACCGACACAGTGGCCACCTTGTGTACCGACCTGACCTTGTCAGTGGTGGCGCTGAGCATTTTGCTTCACGGTATCAGCACGCAACCGATCCTCGCTCGCTATGAGCAGCATAAGAAACAAAAATCCTGATTATTGGTAGCGATTTTTATCCAGCAATCGATCGAACTTTTTTCTATAAAAAAATGGATCCCTGCGCAATGGCCAGCAGTCACAAGCATAACCCCTCGCCGGAAACATCAGGCGGGGCCCGGCAGGTTCGGTTCCACTGCGGCTTTCAAGCCTTTTAAAGGAATCCTTGAAGAATAAGGTTACGGTCATGAAAGAATGCTCGACTCCGGCACAAATCAAGGCTTGCAGAGCACTGGCTCTGGAACGCAATCGTCAATTGTTCGATAACGCTCACACGCTTAATCGAGCGGCTAATGCGCTGCTTGACGTTAAGGATCTGGACATCGAACAGTTCGAGCGCTACCGCGCACTGCGCAAGAAAGCCGATTTGATGTTTGAAGATGCCATCGACCATTTGTGCGTGTTGAACGAAGATTTCCCGCCGATCCCGATGTCTTCGCAGAACTCGATGGCGCTGCGTCGAGAGCTTGAGACCGTGGAGTGAGCCAGAGCAGCCCCTCACCCTAGCCCTCTCCCAGAGGGAGAGGGGACTGACCGAGGTGAATGGTCGAGGTACGCCGACTTGAGATACCGAGTCGTACGCAGATTTTGACCGCGACAGAGATCGGCTCCCTTCCGAGTGAACCCTGACAGCCCCTCACCCTAGCCCTCTCCCAGAGGGAGAGGGACCTGACCGAGTGAATGGTCGGGATACGCCGACCTGAGATACCGAGGCGAACGCAGACTTTGACCTGAGATACCAAGTCGAACGCAGATTTTGAACTGCACGAAGATCTGCTCCCTTCCCCCTCGCCCCCTTTGGGGGAGAGGGCTGGGGTGAGGGGGATCGATCTAAAGTGCACCACAAAATCCAGCCAAAATGAAAAGCCCGGCTACATGTGCCGGGCTTTTACGTGAAGATCAATCATCCCCCCGGATTGGTCACCTGAATAAACACCGCATAACTCCCCAGCAACACCCAAAACGTCGCAAAGATCCAAGGCGTGCGCACCGAAAACAGCAGCGACTTGCGATAGCCCTTGTGGCTCGACTCCATCTCACTGAACAGCGGCGATTCGTCGTACGCCAGGCCCATCAGCGGCTCGCTGTGCAGCAAGTGGCTCTGCTTGAAATGCCAGTGATCGATGATGTCGTACGCCGCGCGAATCCCCGGCCAGGCATTCAGCGAACTTAGCAGCCCGAGCAGCGCCAGAAACGGCGGCACCACCAACGTGAACAACTTGCCCCACTCCGGGTTGAGGTTGGCCATGCACGAGGCAAAGGCAATCACCAGGAACGACTGCGCGGCCAGATAGGCATCGGTACGATTGGCGAGGATGCTGGTTTCGTACTGGATCTCCCGCCGATAGAAATCCAGCCGTTCCTTGGGTGAGCCGAACATCTTGGCGTCATGTTCGGTCAGGGTTTCTTCAGCCGTGGGCTCGGTCAGTATGCGAGACAAAAGATGCACGCTCCGGAGTGGGGAAACAGTTTAGAAGCCCCCCTCGGCGCGCAAGTTCAGACCGATTGACCGGTGCCTCACTTCATCGATTGGGCAATGATCGTCACCAGATTCATCTGCGTAAACGGCTTGGGCAACCGTGGCAGTTGCGCGGCAAAACCTTCCAGACGCTCGGCATAACCAGTGGCCAGAATGATCGGCAGATCCGGTTTGAGCACACGCACGGCATGGGCCAGTTGCGCGCCGCTCATCTTCGGCATGGCCATGTCGGTGATCATCAGGTCGATGACTTCGCCCTGATCGAACAGCGCCAGCGCCTGCGCACCGGATGTCGCACTGACCACCCGATGGCCAAGGTCTTCGAGCAGCAGACTGGTACTGGTCAATACCAGTGAGTCGTCATCCACCACCAGCACGCTGAGTCGTGGCACCACCACAGGCTCGGCGTGTGGCTGCAGCGGCTTGCTGACCGCACCCTCGCCGGCCATCGGAATCCACAGTTCTGCAGTGGTGCCCTGAGCTTTTTCGCTTTTGAGGACGAAACGCCCACCGAGTTGTTCCATGAAGCCGTGGACCATCGACAGGCCCAATCCAGTGCCCTTGCCCAGGCCTTTGGTGGTGAAGAACGGATCTCTGGCCGAGGCCAGGGTGTGCGCATCCATGCCCTCCCCGCTGTCGATCACGCTGAGGCAGACGTAGCGCCCTGCCGGAAGATCCGAATGCCCCAGCTCAAGGACCACTTGCGGTTCAGCAGTGATGCTGACCGTACCGCCGTCGGGCATGGCGTCGCGGGCGTTGGTCGCCAGATTGAGCAAGGCCAGTTCCAGCTGATTGGTGTCCGCCAGCACTGGCTCCAGATCTTCGGGGAACTGCGTTTCGACGCGGATGCCCGGCCCCAGGGAACTGCGCAACAAACCGGTGATGCCCTGCACCAGTTGCGGGATATCGACGGACTCGGTCTTCAGTTCCTGACGACGGGCGAACGCCAGCATGCGCTGGGTCAGCGACACGCCGCGCAATGCGCCCTGAGTGGCGTTTTCCAGCAAGCGGCTGATTTTCGCATCGTCACCCATGCGTTTTTGCACGATTTCCAGATTGCCGAGAATCACCGTCAGCAGATTATTGAAGTCATGGGCGATACCGCCGCTGAGCTGACCGATAGCCTGCATCTTCTGCGCCTGGAACAGCGCTTCACGGGTTTTCTCCAGCGCCTGCTGGGCCTGATGGGCTTCGGTGATGTCACGGGTGATCTTGGCAAACCCGAGCAATGTGCCGGTATCGCCACGAATCGCATCAACCACTACATGAGCAAGAAACCGCGTGCCGTCCTTGCGCATGCGCCAGCTCTTGTTTTCAAAACGACCTACGCGGGTGGCGATTTCCAGCGCCCGTTGCGGCTCGCCGAGTTCGCGGTCTTCGGGGGTATAGAAAATCGAAAAGTGCTGACCGATGATTTCTTCCGGCAAATAGCCTTTGATCCGCTGTGCGCCCTGGTTCCAGTTACTCACCCGGCCCTCGGGGCTGAGCATATAGATCGCATAGTCGGTGACACCCTGTACCAGCAAGCGGAATTGCTGCTCGCTTTGCTTGAGGGTTTCCTCGGCCATTTTGCGGTCGGTCAGATCGCGGGTGATCTTGGCGAAACCGAGCAGCTTGCCATTGGGGTCGATGATCGGATCGATCACCACGTGCGACCAGAAGTTGGTGCCGTCCTTGCGCACCCGCCAGCCCTCGCCTTCGAAGCGTCCTTCACGGATCGCCGTATCGAGCGCCCGTTGCGGCAGACCGGCGGCGCGATCGTCAGCGGTATAGAAACGGGAGAAATGTTCGCCGAGGATTTCCGCTTCTTCATAGCCCTTGAAGCGTTTGGCGCCGGAGTTCCAACTGGTGATGATGCCGTCGGGGTCGATCATGTAGATCGCATAGTCGACCACCGCATCGATCAATAGACGAAAACGCATCTCTTCGATCGCCGCGGTCTTGTTCTTTTCGCTCATCACACTCACCAGCCGTTGTCATGAGCAGAAGTATGCGGTAATCCAGCGAATTGGGAAGCGGCCGTCTCATGATTGATCGCCCACCAGCGCGGTAGCAGCTGTTTGATCCGGCTTTCGGCAAAGCGATCGTCAATCAGCAGCACCACGCCACGATCCTCGCGGGTACGGATGACCCGCCCGGCGGCCTGCACCACTTTCTGCACGCCGGGGTACAGGTAGGTGTAGTCATAACCGGCGCCGAAGATGGCCGCCATGCGCAGTTTGAGTTGTTCGTTGACCGGGTTGAACTGCGCCAGCCCCAGTGTCGCGATGAACGCGCCGATCAATCGCGCGCCGGGCAAATCGATGCCTTCGCCGAACGCACCGCCCAGCACGGCGAAGCCGACGCCCTGGCTGTGTGCGGTGAATTGATCGAGAAACGCCTGCCGCGCGCCTTCGAGCATCCCCCGCGATTGCTGCCACAGGGTGATGTGCGGGTACCGCTCAGCGAGCAGCGACGCCACTTGTTGCAGGTAATCGAAGCTGCTGAAAAACGCCAGATAGTTGCCCGGACGCTCACTGAACTGTCGCGCGATCAATTCGACGATCGGCTCCAGCGAGGCCTGACGATGGTTGAAGCGCGTCGAGATGCGGCTGACGATCTGCACCTGTAACTGCTCGGCACAAAACGGCGATTCGACGTCGATCCACACGGTGTCGGCGGGCGTACCGAGCAAATCGGCGTAATAGTGGCGCGGGCTGAGGGTTGCCGAGAACAGAACGCTGCTGCGCGCCGCTTTCAGGCGCGGGCCGATGAACGCGGCCGGCACCACGTTGCGCAGGCACAACTGCGACAGCGGCTTTTTGCGGTCGAGGTCGCGCTTGCTGATGTCGAACAGGTAATGCTCGTCGTACAGCTCCGCCACCCGGGCGAATTGCAGCAGGTCGAAGTAGAAGTTCTGCAAGGCGCTGTCGAGACCTTGCGGGTGGTCATTGAGGTAATCACCAATGGCCGCGCAACACAGCGAGATCGCCTGCAGGAGTTTTTCCGGAGCCTTGTCGTACGCCTGATAGGCCGCCAGTTGCGGCGCATGCAAGGCGTTCCATTCACGGCTGATCCGTTGCAGGGTGTTTTTCAGCGCGGCGGGCGCGGTTTTGCGCACGCTGCCCAGAGTGAACTGATCAAGACTGGCGCTGTACATCTGCCGGCCACGTTCGACGAGGTTGTGCGCCTCGTCCGCCAGCACCGCTACTTTCCATTGGTTGAGTTGCGCGAGGCCGAACAGCATGGCGCTGAAATCGAAGTAATAGTTGTAGTCGGCGATCACCACGTCCACCCAGCGGGCCATTTCCTGACTCAGGTAATACGGGCACACCGCGTGTTGCGCGGCGACCTCGCGCATGGCGGCTTGATCGAGCAGGCGAATTCGGCTGGCCGCTTCCCGCGCGGCCGGCAGGCGATCATAAAAACCTTGGGCCAGCGGGCAGGACTCGCCGTGACAGGCTTTGTCCGGGTGTTCGCAGGCCTTGTCCCGGGCGACCATTTCCAGCACCCGCAAGGGCAAGGCTGGCGACTGATCGAACAACACCTGACTGGCATCCAGCGCCAGTTTGCGCCCCGGTGTCTTGGCGGTGAGGAAGAACACCTTATCCAATTGCTGCGGCGCCAGAGCCTTGAGCATCGGGAACAGCGTGCCGAGGGTTTTGCCGATGCCGGTCGGCGCCTGGGCCATCAGGCAACGGCCGGTGCTGACAGCCTTGAACACCGACTCGGCCAAATGCCGCTGGCCCGGACGAAAGTCAGCATGGGGAAACGCCAGTTGTTGCGCGGCCAGATTGCGCGCCTCGCGATGGGCCATTTCCTGTTCGGCCCATTGCAGGAAGAGCGTGCATTGCTGTTCGAAAAAGGCCTTGAGGCTATCGGCGCTGAAAGCCTCGACCAGACACGTCTCTTTCTCGCTGACGATATCGAAATACACCAGCGCCAGATTGATCTGTTCCAGTTCGAGCTTGCGGCACATCAACCAGCCGTAGATCTTCGCCTGCGCCCAGTGCAACTGGCGGTGGTTGGCCGGTTGCTTGCTCAGGTCGCCACGGTAGGTTTTGACTTCTTCCAGGCAGGTTTGCGCCGGGTCGTAGCCGTCCGCCCTGCCCTTGACCTTCAATTGCCGGAACTCGCCTTCGAGCGCCACTTCGCTTTGGTATTTTTCGCTGCGTCGCGAGGCCACGGTGCGGTGGCCAGCGATGCCTTCCAGCGCCGTCGGTGATGGAGTAAAGCGCAGGTCGAGGTCGCCGGTCTTGGCGGTGAACTCACACAGTGCGCGCACGGCAATGTTGTAGCTCAAGCGCTCTGCTCCGCCCATTGCACGTAACACACCGCCACGGGCATCTGGTGCTGGTGGCAGAACTCCAGCCAGCGCAATTGGTTGTCCTGCAGGCGATCGCCGGGGCCTTTGACCTCGATCATTCGGTAGGTTTTGTGCTGTGGCCAGAACTGGATCAGGTCGGGCATGCCGGCGCGGTTGGCCTTGATGTCGAGCAGCAAGCGGCTGAACCAGTGCTTGAGGTGTTCGGCAGGCAAACAGGCCAGTGCTTGCTCCAGCAACGTTTCATTCAATGCGCCCCAGAACACGAATGGCGACTGGATACCCCACTTGTCAATGAAGCGCTGGCGAATGGTCGCCGCATAGCGACCGTCATCGAGTTCGCTCAGGCACGCCTGAAACAGCTCGGCGCGGCGTTGCTGGAAGTCTTCGTTGAGCAGGTCCACCGGGCCACGCTGGAACGGGTGAAAGAACGCCCCGGGCAACGGCGCGAAGATCGCCGGCCAGCACAACAGGCCGAACAGCGAGTTGATCAGGCTGTTTTCCACGTAATGCACCGGGCCATCGTCATCGTGCAGATGCGCCTGCACGTAAAACTCCACGGACAACGCAGGATCGGTACGCGGCAATTGCAGGTCCAGACGCTCGACCGGTCTGGCCGTCGCGCGTTTGAGCGGCGGGCCGCCGAGCTTGCGCCGCAATCGTGGCAATATCCGTTGCAGGCCTTGCTGTTCGGCGGCGCTTTCCGGCGCCTGTTCCGCCAGCGTCGCGAGTTCCAGCGCCAATGGGTATTCGCCGCTGCGCTCCAGCACGCGAATCATGCGCAAACGCGCGCCAGGATAGGCACAGTCGCGGTAAATGCTCAGGGCCAGGGCAAATTCGCTGATGCGCTCGCAATACTGGCCGATCTGGAACAACACCTTGCCGCGCCGGCGTTGTAGCCACGGGTTGTCGAAGTGCAACGCACTCACCTGCTCGACAATGGTTTGCAGCGGCTCGCCGGCCTCGAAACGCATTTGGCAGTGGTGCAGGAACAGACAGGCGTCGACGTCTTCGCGGCTGCGCAGGCCCCGCGAGTCGGCGCAGAACTCGACTTTTTCATAGGTGAAGATGCCAAGGTCAGCGAGGACGAATTCCGACCAGTCCTGATACAGATTGCCGAAGAACATCAGCCGCAAGCGGTCGCACAGGTCCATGAGGGTCAGGCTGAACAGCCGGTCATCGAGCTGCGGCGCCCAATCGCGCAGGCTGCGAGTGTCTGCAAACTGCTCGGCGAGTAGCGCAAGCCAATCGTCCTTGCGCCCCTTGGGCTGCTCGATGAAGGCTGCAAACGCTTGCAGGATCTCGGCCTTGAGCAACACGTCGAACAACTCGGCGAGGGCCAGCGGTGCGTGTTCGTCGATCCAGCCACGTTCCAGTAAGGGCTGCGCGGCGGCAGCGATGTCACCGATTTCAACGTAATTGAGTTTGCCGGCCCGAAAATGCACACCCTTGCGCATCACCATCCGCACCAGCAAACCTTGCGAAGCACGGGGCAAGGCCTTGAAGTCGCGGATGAACGCGTGTTCCGTTTCGCTCATCACATCGGCATAGCGAAGCTCAAGCCAATCAAGCACTTGCCGGAAGTTGTTAAGGTAATAGAACGGGTCGTCGAGGGGATTGGCAGTCACGGGAATTCTGGGGCCATGGCGAGCGAGTACTGGTTATGCGTACAGATAACAGCTGTGCCCTGCCCGGTGCAAACGGAAAATGATCAATGGCATTTTTTCGCCGGGCTATCGAACTTTTCTCACGGAGATAGCACCAACCGCGTTAGAAGGCCGACAATGCTCGGCATCACATCGAATGAGGATTTAGAAGTGGGTATGAAAATCAAGTCACTGGGCATCCCTTTCGCCGTCGTTGCCGCACTGGCGCTGGCCGGTTGCTCGACGCCGACGGTGGTCACCCTGCAGAACGGTACCCAGTATCTGACCAAGGACATGCCGAAAACCAAAACCAAGGACGGCTTCTATGAGTTCGAGGATATTTCCGGGGCCAAGGTGAAGGTCCGTGCCGATGAAGTCGCGACGGTCCGCGAGGAAGACTAGGTTTCGCTCGTTCCCACGCTCCGCGTCGATCGTTCCCACGCTCTGCGTGGGAATGCAGACCCGGACGCTCTGCGTCCCTTCAAAGCCGAACGCGGAGCGTCCGTTGAGGCATTCCTTTGCTGCGCGTGGGAACGATCATTGCGTGTTATTCGAAGGTTGGCATGCCCGGAATGCTGCCATCGCAAGGCATGTACTTGCCGCCCCGCTTGACCACTTCTCCCTGCAAACGCCGGCAGCGTTCCAGATCCTGCTGCGCCATGCGATCGATGCTCAGATTGCCGGTGGTTTTCGGCTGCTTGCCGTCACCCAGGCGCAGGGTCACGAACGGTTGTTCGGGCTGAATCTGAAAGCGGCTCTTCTCTTCAACCGGCTCGACCGCCTCGGTTTTCGCCGGGCTCGGCAGTTGGTCGGTGGTGATGCCGTAACGGCTCAGAATCGAACTTTGAGGCAGATCGGCGCAGACATTGGCTGAACACAGCGCCAGTGCGACGAACCCGACATACCCCTTGAAACCTTTCACGTTTGAATCTCCTGTACTCAATGGCGGCTAGCTATAGAACGTGTGTGCACGTGCTGGCTTTAGGCCGCATTTCCTGTTTGCAGGGGTTTGAGTCAGGGAATGGCTGTCGAGTCACTTTTAAACCGCGTTATCGTTCTTCGCGAGCAAGCTCGCTCCCACAGGGGATTTGTAAACGACACAGATCCAGTGTGGGAGCGAGCTTGCTCGCGAAGAGGCCCTTACAGGCGCCCCATCAACCTCAGGCGATCACAACACCGTCAGCACTCAGGCTATTCAGCGACACCCCCACCAACGTCACCGAATCGCTGCCAAACGTCAGTACCGTGTCCTGGCCCACTGAAGCGGCATGGGCGCGGAAGTCCTCCGCCGGCAACACACCCTGCACGCCGAGAAACACCAGTTTGTCGTTGGACGTGTAACCCACCACCCGGTCCTGGCCGAACGCGCCGTTGAACAGGAACGTATCCGCCCCGCCCCCCGACTCCATCAGGTCATTACCGGCGCCGCCAACAAACACGTCATTGCCGGCGCCGCCAATCAGGTGATCGTTACCGTCCAGCCCGAACAACCAGTCGCCACCGGCATGCGCCTTCAGCGTGTCGGCGCCAGCGGTGCCTTTGACGCTGGACTCGTAAGCAGTGACGTTGTTGCCGACCTTCAAACCGCTGGCCGTGACGCTGTGGGTCACATCATCCTTGAACAGGCCCCAGAGAAAGCCCGGCTCCTTGGTGACGATACTGCCGATGTCACGGGTGATGCTGATCCCGCCGTTGGCATCGCGCACGTACAGGTTGCCGGCGCCGTCATTGGCGAAGTCGAAGTTCTTCACCGCGCTTTGCAGATCGAGGGTATTGCTGCCCTGCCCGCCAAGAATGACGTTGTAGCCGCCGCTGTCGCGGAAGGTGTCGTTGCCGGCGCGACCTTCCAGATAATCGTTGCCGCTGCCGCCCTGGATCAGGTCATTGGCGTCACTGCCGATGATGAAAGTGCTGCCCTTGTGGGTTTCGGCGTTACGGTTGAGGTCCTGCACCCAGGTGTTGGCCCGCGCCGGGTCCGAGAGGTTGGCGACGATGATCGTCGAATCGCGGCTAGTCAGGTCGTAGAATTTTGAGTCGATCACGCGGTTCATGCCGTCGTCATACGCGGTCGGCAAGTGCGAGATCCAGGTGGGAATGTTGAGGATCGAGTACGGCAGCAGATTCCACGCGGTCGAGGCGTAGTGATCGTTGAAGCTGACGATGTTGTCGGTGGCCGATTCTTTCGGCGCATCGTGCACGCCGACGGAGGCGCCGGTGAAGGTCGAGCCGTCGAGGGCGCGGAACACCGGGTCGTTTTCATAGCCGACGTTGAGCACTTTGTCGGTGCTGCTCTGGGTCGGCGAGGCGTAGGCGATGTAGTTGGAATCGGCAAAGAAACCGCCCCACTTGCCACCACTCAAGTCGGCCATGCTGTTGACCGCCAAGCCACCGAGGCTATGGCCGCTGACCAGTACGTCCTTGCCGCTGAGGCCGTTGGCCTTGGCAAACGCCACCACATCATTGAGCAGATTGCCGAACGCTTCGCCGACGTAGTTCTTGGCGTAATCCTTGGGGCCGAACGCCGCGAGCAGGTCGTTGATCACGTCGCCGATGGAGTCGAGGATCAGATTCTCACGCGGGCCGCTGGTGCCACGAAAAGCTATGCCGAGCTCGGTGAGATGGCCCTGGGCGTCGTACTTGCCGAGAATTTCCACTTGGGCGGTGGTGTAACCGGCCTTCTCGCCGAAGAAGGTGCCGCGCGCATCGGTCTTGCCGTCGTAGCCCAGTTGCGAGGCGGTGATCGGCGTCCAGCCAGCCTTTTTCACCGCTTCGAGGGCGAGTTTTTCCGAGTCGGGGTTCCACGGAATGCCGGGAATCACTCCTTGCGAATCGGTGCCACCGAGCAGCGCCGTGACCAGCGTAGCGGGCAGGCCAAGGCCGAAACCGTTGTGCTGATAACCGGCGGCAAAACCGTTATCAAGGTTGTGGTAGGAATACAGCGTGATTGCCATGGCATCGCTGAACAACGCCTTGGAATCGGCTGTGCCGAAGTTCTTGTAGTCATACACACCCATTGCTATTGCCTCTCTCTTGTTGGAATTGTTAGAGATAGCTCACAGCCAGGGCGCCCCACGGGGACGCCCCGGAGCATTTCAGTACTACTTACTGCTGTTTACTGTGGGAGCGAGCTTGCTCGCGAAAGCGGTGCGTCAGGTACGAGTACTTCAACTGACACTACGCATTCGCGAGCAAGCTCGCTCCCACATTGGATCTACGCGAACATGAAACTGGAGTCCGACAGGTTAGCCACTCCCACCCCGATCAGGGTCACGGCAAAATCGCCAATCTTCAGCACGGTATCGTTGCCGGCCTGCGACGTGTGTTGCTTGTAGTCGTAGCCCTGCCCCGCGCCTTCGACGCCCATGAACACTAGTTTGTCGCTGCCCTGATAGCCGTTGATGGCATCGAAACCGAACGCGCCGCTGAACAGGAAGGTGTTGTTGCCACCTACCGCCGTCATCACGTCGTTACCGGCGCCGCCGACGAAGGTCACATGACCCTTGTCGCTGATCAGCTTGTCATCGCCACCGAGGCCGAATAGCCAGTCGCCGTCAGCCGTGGCGTGCAGCGCATTGCCGTAGCCATCGCCGCTGAGCGAGTGGTTGTACTGGGTCAGCTCGCTGCCGTTGGTCAAACCCTTGGCGGTGACGCCCCAGGTGATTTCCTTGCTGCCCCACCACGACCCCGACTCCTTGCTCACCAGCGCGCCGATGTCGCGGGTCATGCTGATGCCGCCGTAAGCGTCGCGCACGTACAGCGTGCCGTCACCGTCGTTGGCGAAGCTGAAGTTCTGCAGCGGTTTCTGCAGTTCAAAGGTGTTGTGGCCCTGGCCGCCGAGCAGGATGTTGTAGCCGCCGTCATCACGGAAACGGTCATCGCCGCCCAGGCCTTCAAGGAAGTCGTTGCCCGCGCCGCCCTTGAGCCAGTCGTTGCTCTGCGTGCCGATGATGAAGGTGCTGCCGGTGTGCGGTTCGCCGCTACGACCGAGATCCTCGACCCAGGTTTTGCCGCGAGAAGCTTCTTCCAGGTTGGAGACGATAATCGTCGAGTCTTTATGCGTCAGGTTGTAGAACTTCGAATCGATCACCCGATTCAAGCCATCGGCATAGCCCAGCGAGCTGTGGGCCGACCAGTTCAGCGGATTGACGATGCTGAACGGCACCAGGTTCTGCGCGGTGGAGGCGTAGTTGTCATTGAAGTTGACGATGTTGTCGGTGGTCGAATCGTGGGGTTTGTCGTGCTTGCCCATCGAGGCTGTGCTGAACGTGGTGCCGTCGAGCACACGGAACACCGGGTCGTTCTCGAAACCGATGTTCAGCACATTGTTGCCGGTGCTGCTTTGGGTTGGCGAGGCGAAGGTGATGTAGTTGGCGTCCTTGAAGAAGCCGCCCCAGTTGCTCGCGCTCAACTCGGCCACGCTGTTGACGCCGAGCCCGCCGAGGCTGTGGCCGCTAAGCAGCACGTCCTTGGCGCCTATGCCGTTGGCAATCGCGAACGCGGCGACAGCCTTGAGCAAATTGTCAAAGGCATTTTTCGCGTAGTTGCTCGCATAGTCCGATGGACCAATAGCCGCCAGCAGATTGTTTTTCAAGTCGCCGAAGGTGTCGCTGTAACCCAGCCCACCGGTGCCACGAAAGGCCACGCCGATGCCGATCAGTTTTCCGGCAGCGTCGTATTTACCGAGCACTTCGGCTTCGGCGCTGGTAAAGCCGTCCTTCTCGCCGAAGAACGTGCCTTGCGGCCCGACCTTGCCCTGATAGCCCAGCGCCGTCGCTGTGACCGGCGCCCAAGCGGTGGCCGGCAGAGGCTTGCCGGTCGGCGTGTAGGCATACAGCGTCAGTGCGATGGCGTCGCTGTACAACGCTTTGCCATCGGCATTTTTATAATCGAACAGTCCCATGTTGTGCTCTCTCTTCCTTCAAAAACCGGCAGTTCCTTGCAGAACTGCCGGTACGCCTTAGAACTGCCAGTCGAGGGTCAGACCCACACCGTGGTCTTTCTCGTTGCTACCGATCAGTCCGTTGTAATCCAGGTTCACCCGCACATCGCGGTTGAGCGCCAGACCCGCACGCACGCCGACCACCGCCGCATCGCGATCCATCGACACGCCCTGCACGGTGAACGCACTGTTGCCGTTGGCGAAGGCCAGATGGCTGTCGGCATCAACGTTGTTCAGGTTGTGCTGCCAGCCGAGGCTCGCGCCCAGTTCCAGTTGCTGCTGATCCGACAAGGCGAACGAACGCTTGGCGCGCACGCCGAGGGTCGACAGCACCACGTCGCGATTGTCCTCACCACCCTTCAACGCTGCCGCGTCACCTTTTTCGGTGAAGCTTTCAGTATTGAGGTGCACGTAAGCCAGATTGGCGAACGGCTCCAGGTTCATCGGTTGCAGGCCCAGATCATAAGCGGCCTCGGTGAACACTTGAGTGGTTGCGGCATCGTGCTTGGTCTTTTGTTTACTGCTCACGTCCCCGAACTGCAGGTCACGTTTGACGTCGACACGGTGCCAGCTGTAGGCGCCGCCGACGGTCAGACGCAGCGCATCGATCTGATGCCCCAGGTACGCACCCAAGTGGTAGCTGTCGACCGACGCCGACGAATGCGTGCCGCTGCCCATGCTCAACGAGCTGTCGCTATAACCGGTAACGAAACCCAGACGGGTATCTTCAGCAATCAAGCCGTCGACACCGGCGAGCAAGCCACCGATGGAGCTGTTGGAATCGGCATTGTCATGCCCGCCATCACTCTTGCCCCACGAACCCAAGACCTTGACCCAGGCGTTGCTGCGGTCATCAGTCGGTGCCCCTGCGTTGAACAGATCACGTTCACGCAGACGCTCGCCCACCGCTTCACGCAGGTAACGGCTGTCGTTGATCAGCATCGTGCCAATGGCCGGATGGATCTCGCCGGACAACTGTTGGAAGGCTTGCTGCGCCGACGCCGCATTCGGCGACAGCAACAGGGTTTCAAACAGCGCGTTACCCGCGCCCAGACGCTCAGCCGCAGCGCCCACGGCGCGCTGGTTCGGCGTCAAACCGACGCTGGCGAACGAGGCATCGTTACGCCCGACTGCCAACTGAATGCCAGTGGCCGAGTACGCCAGCGTGCCGCCGAGGAAGGCGTAATCCGGCAACACCTGACCGAAGCGCCCTTCGATGCCGCCCGCCGCTTGCAGGATGTTGTACTGAGTGCCGAGCAGGCTTTGCACTTCGTTGGTGGTCAACAGGGTCGGACTGTTTTCCAGCGACATGCTCACCGTCGCGCCTTCGATGACCGCTTTGCCAGTGGCGATGATCTGATCGCTGCTGGTCGGCGACAGCTCTACGGCGTAGGTCGAACCCGGTGCAAAGGTCACGTCACCAGCCACGTTCAGGGTGCCGATGGAGTTACCCGGTGCGACCGTACCGCCGCTGTTCACCGACAGCGCGCCGATGTGGCCATTGCCGCCGAGGATACCGCCGTCATTCACCGTCACCGCCGATTGCAGCGAACCGTTGATGGCCAGGCGGCCCTGATTGACCAGGGTCGGGCCGCTGTAAGTGTTGTTGCCGGTCAGCACCAGCGTGCCGATACCTTGCTTGGTCAAACCGCCGTGACCGGAAATGTCATTGCGCCAGGTATCGAGGCCGCAAGTGATGTCGGTGCACACGCGCTCGGTCGGTTTGCCCTGATCGATGATCGCGCCGATGCCCGGCAGATCCGCGACAAACTGGCCGGAACCGTAAGCGCCGTCGATGCGGAATTCCGCCGGAATGTCCTGCTCGGTAACGAACATCGACGGGCCATCGATGCCTTTGCGCAGGTTGATCATGCCCCAGCCGTACAAGGCGTCGATGCCCGGCGCGCCGAGGTCGGTGGCGGTGGTACGCAATACCGTGGCGACTTGATCGCCGGTCATGTACGGGAAGCGTTCCATCAGCACCGCCATGGAACCGGCGACGTGCGGTGCGGCCATTGAGGTGCCGTTGTAGTTTTTGTAGCCGGTGGTCAGGTTGTCGGCGTTGGTGCCTTCGATGATCGAGCTGAAGATCTTCGTGCCCGGCGCCGAGACGCAGAAACTCGCGGTGTAGCCGCAGCGCGAAGAGAACGTACTCATGATGTACGGGTTGGCACTGGCCAGGTCCGGGTTCTGCTGCAACGCGGCGACGGTAATCCAGTTCGGCGCGATGTCCGGAACGAAATAGCCGAGGCCGGCGATGGCGTCCGGGTTGTTGAGGTTGTAGTCGTTGCCGGCGGCGAAGATCGTCACGATGCCGCTGCGTGCGGCGGCAATTGCGCCGTCATAGGCGCCGCCGGGTTTGGTGCCGAGCAGTGTGCGGATTTCGTTGAACTGCAACTGCGCGTCATTGACGGTGAAATGCGGGTACGCCGGATCGCGGCCGCCGAGGTCGAAACGGTCAGTGATGCCGATGCCCCAACTGTTGTTGATGATCCGCGCGCCGCTGGCGATCAGTGCATCCCAACCGGCCTTGTACACCGCGCCGTCGTTACCGCGAACGATGCCGTCTTCCGGGCCCGGGTCGCCGTTGTCGGCGCTGATGATCTGCGCAGCGAACGCCACGCCGTGCATCGGCCCACCGTCGCGGCTGCCTGCGGCGATACCGCCGACGTGGGTGCCGTGGGCGCCGAGTTTGCCGTCGGAGCCGACCGAGGGCGAACCGTCATAACGGAACGCATCGCCGGCTTTGACCGGGATGTACGGGTCGGTGTATTCGCGGATCCCGCTGGTGACCAGAGTGACGACTTTATTGCTGCCGGAAAACTCCGGGTGCGCGGCATACACCGGCTGGTCAAAGATCCCCAGTTTCACGCCTTTGCCGGTATAACCGGCGGCGTAAGCGTGATCAGCCCCAATCGCGCCCAGACCCCAATCGGCCTTAAACTCGGCACTGCGCCAAATCGTCGGATCGCCCGTGCGACCGCTCTCCACGTAGGGCGCGGCATGGGCGGTGCCGATGGCACAGAGCACAGCGAGCGTGAGGGTTTTCAGGGCAAAACGGCCTCCCGTTTGCGCGGGGGTATTGTTGTTATTCATCCAGCGACCTTCCTTAGTGATGTTGCGAAAAATCCGTCTCTTTAGCTGTAAACACGCTGCACGCTGGTGTTCACATAACCTGTAGGAGCTGCCGCAGGCTGCGATCTTTTGATCTTGCCTTTAAAAAGCAAAGGCAAAAGATCGCAGCCTGCGGCAGCTCCTACAGGGACCGGGTTATCTTGCTTAAAACTGCCAGTTCAGGCTCAAGCCAACGCCATGAAGCTGTTCGCGATTGGCCAGTTGTCCGTTGTAATCAAGGTTGACGCGCACGTCTTTGCTGAGCGCGAGGCTGGCCTGCACGCCAACCAGCGCGGCATCGCGTACCAGCGCCGAACTCTCCACCGCGTACGGCGTACCGCCGCTGGCAAAGCGCAGATGCTGTTCGGAGTCGATGTCGCTCAGGCTGTGCTGCCAGCCGAGGTGGCCGCTGACGTCGAGTGATTGCGCAGACGAAAGATTGAAGGTCTTGATCGCCCGCACGCCGAGGGTGCTCAGTACGGCGTCACGTTGATCGCCCGAACTTTTCAGCGCGGCGGCGTCGCCCTTCTCGGTCAAGCCTTCAGTGTCCAGATGCACGTAGGCCAGGTTGGCGAACGGTTCCAGCGCCAATGGTTGCAGGTGCAAGCGATAAGCCGCTTCGCCGAACACTTGCGTGGTCGCTGCATCCACCTTGGCTTTCTGTTTGGCGCTGACGTCGCCGTATTGCAGGTCGCGTTTCACATCGGCGCGATGCCAGCTGTAAGCCGCGCCCGTGCTCAAGCGCCAGGCGCCGATTTCACGGCCGGCGTACGCGCCCAGGTGATAGCTGTCGACCTTGGCCGAGGAATGCGTGCCAGAACCCATGCTCAGCGAACTGTCGCTGTAACCGGTGACCAGACCGATGCGGGTCTGCTCGTCCAGCGCGCCATCGACACCGGCCAGCAATCCGCCAATCGAGGTGCTGTAGCCCGCCGTGTCGTGACTAGAATCGGTCGTGCCCCACGCCCCGAGGGCCTTGATCCAGCCGTTGCTTTGCGCAGCGTTTGTGTCATGCAGACGCTCGCCCACCGCGTCGCGCAACTGGCGGCTGTCATTGATCAGCATCGAACTCAACGCCGGGTAGATCTCGCCGCTCAACTGCTGGAAGGCTTGTTGCGCGGAACTCGCATCGGGTGAACGCAACAGGCTTTCGTACACCGAGTTACCCGCGCCCAGACCTTCAACGGCAACGGCGACCGAGCGCTGATTCGGCGTTTGCCCGACGCTGGCGAAGGTTGTCGCGTTACGTTCGATATCGAGCTGAATGCCGGTGGCGGCGTAGTCGAGGCTACCGCCGATAAACACATAATTCGGCAGCACCGCACCGAACTGGCCCTGAATGCCGCCAGCCGCTTGCAGGATGTCGTACTGGCGCCCGAGCAGGCTTTGCGCCTCGGTGGTGCTGAGCAGCGTCGGACTGTTTTCCAGCGAGAGGCTGACCGTGGCGCCGCTGACGCTGGCCGTACCGCCGGCAACGATGCGGTCGCTGCTGGTTGGCGACAGTTCAACGGCGTAGGTCGAGCCCGGCGCGAAGTTCACATCGCCAGCCACATTCAGCGTACCGATGGAGTTGCCCGGCGCCACGCGGCCACCGCTGTTGGCGATCAACGCGCCGATCCGCCCGGAACCACCGAGGGTACCGCTGTCGTTGACCGTCACGGCGGAAGTCAGCGAACCGTTGACCGTGAGCAAACCGCCATTGACCGTGGTTGCACCGCGATAGGTGTTGTCACCGGAGAGGAACAACTGCCCGCCGCCGGATTTGATCAGGCTGCCCTGGTACACCCGGCTCGCCGCCGCTGCATCACGGGCAGTACCAACGGCGTAATCGGTCTGATCCTGTTGGCTCGCGCCTGTAGGAACGCCATTCTGCCAGCCCTTGTCTTGCAGGGTTTGCTGCCAGGCGCTGTGCTCGGCAAGATCTTCGGCCTGACGTTGAATCAGCGCTTTGTCAGAGATGTCATTGCTCCAGACATCGCGCTGCCCTGCCCCCAGGTTGGCATCAAACGCACCGAGCAATTGCCCCGGCCCGCGCATCGCCCGGTTCAGATTGGCCACGCCCCAGCCGACTCGTTCGGTCGGCGCATCGGTGACCGAGCCATCCAGCTGCGTGGCGGTGGTCAGCAGCACTTCGAGCGCCTGCTGATTGTTCATGTACGGGTAGCGTTCCATCACCAACGCCAGCGCACCGGTCGCATGCGGCGCCGACATCGAGGTGCCGGACTTGATCGCATAACCGCCACCGGGAATGGTGCTGTCGATCTTCGCTCCCGGCGTGGTGATGCACCAGTATTTGGCGAGGCCGCACTGGTTGTACTTCTGCTGATTGCTCTGATCAAGGCCCGACACGGCCAGCCAGTGACCTTCCAGATCCGGCTGAAAATACGGCAACGCCGAACGCACGCTGGCATTCGGGTAGCCGCTGTTGCCGGCGCTGAACACGTTGATCACACCGCGTCGGGAGACATCGGCGGCGGCATCGAGCCAGGTGCCTTTGTTCCAGTGCTGCGCATAAGCGGCGTGCATATCAGCCAGTGTGCGGTAGCTGACATCCGGCGGCTGGCTGCCCCAACTGTTGTTGATCGCGCGCACGCCGGCATCGGCCAGGGCGTCATACACCGCTTTGAAATAGCGCGGATCGGGGTTGGGGCCGAACAGGAAACTGTCGTTCTTGTTGGTGTTGCCCACGTAGATCTGCGCGTTGTACGCCACGCCGTGCATGCCGCTGCCATCGCGTGAGGCGCCCATGGTGCCGACCACGTGGGTGCCGTGGGAATCGTTGTTGGGATTGAGGGTGCCGTCGACATTGAACAGTGCGCCGTCGATGTAGCTGCCGCTGGCCAGCACCGGGTGATAGCGGGCCGAAGCGAATTCCGGGTGGGCGGCATCGAAACCGGAGTCGAGCGCGCCGATTTTCACGCCTTGGCCGGTGATGCCGGCGGCGTAGGCTTGCTCGGCCTGCATGCGGCCCAAGCCCCAGTCGCGGAGGAATTCAGCGCTGCGCCAACTGGCGGGATCGCCGGGCTTGCCTGTTTCGAGGTACTGCGCCTGGGCCTGGGTTGCAGAAATCACAAGCAGCAGGGTGCCGACCGAAATCGGCTTGATACTTACTTCCATGTTCACCACTCACTTTTATTGTTTTATGCAGGGTCTTCTGCGGTGTTGCCTGTTCCCCTCACCCCAGCCCTCTCCCCCAGGAGAGGGAGCCGACCGCGATGTCTTGCGTCTTACATCGACCTGAAAAACCGGGTCGATTATGGATTCGGTAGAGCATTGCCTCGCCAAGGCAAACGGAGCTGATCGATGTTGGATTCAGTGACGCTCGTTCAAGTCGGTGTACTTCTGCAATATCCCCCAATCGGTCCCCTCTCCCCCTGGGAGAGGGTTAGGGTGAGGGCTGTTGAGCGACCACAAAAGCTTCATCCACCCGCGCCAGATCCTGCTCGTTCAGCGTCCCGGCGTAGTAATGCAACTTGGTCCAGGCCATCAAGTAGTCGTACCGCGCCTGCGCCAGATCGCGGCGGGTGGTAAACAGTTGCTGCTCGGCGTTCAACGCGTCGAGGTTGGTCCGTTCGCCACCAAGGATGCTCTGCTTGGTCGACACCACCAGCGCTTCCGCCGAGCTCAACGCTTTCTGATAAGCCCGCAGTTTGCTCACCCCGGACAGGCAAGCGCTGAACTGCCGACGCAGTTCGATCAGCGTCTCGCGCGTTTTGCCATCAAGCTCGTACTCGGCCTGCTCCATCGTGCGACTGGCCTGACGCGTCGACGCCGACACCCCGCCACCGGCATACAACGGCACGCTGACCTCAAAACCGATGGTGTTGGTTTCGTAGCGCTGGTTGTAGGTGTTGCCGCTTTCCGATTCGTTCTGGCGCATCGACGCGTAAGCACTGACTTTCGGCAGATGCCCGGCGCGATTGCGTTCCACTTCATAACGCGCAACTTCCACGGCCTGACGCTGCGAGGCCAGATTGGGGTTATTGCTCACCGCCATTTCGTGCCAGGTGTCGTAATTGGCTGGCATCAGCGCGAAGGTCTGGAAGTTTGGCCCCAGCGGTGCCAGATCGCCGATATCCACCGCGGGCGTGCCCACCAGCGCGCCCAGTTCCCGCAGCGCGGCATCCTGCTCATTGCGCGCCTCGATCTCCTCGGCGGTGGCCAGTTCATAGCGCGACTCGGCCTCGAGAATATCGGTACGGGTGCCCTCGCCCTGCTTGAACATGTGCTCGTTCTGCTGGAACTGCTGTTCGTAAGCCTTCTTCTTCGCCTGGGCGATGTCGATCTGGTCCTGCGCAAACAACGCCTTGGTATAGTTATCCAGCACGCGGACCAACAGCTCCTGGCTCTTGCCGCGAAAGTTCTCGTCGGCAAACAACGACTGCGCGACGCCTTTGCGATACGCGGCATAAGCCTCGTAGTCGAGCAGCGGTTGTTGCAGCGTCAAGGCCGAGCCGTAACTGCTGTAGTTGCGGTCATCAGTACGATTACGCGCACGCTCATCGAGCGACGTGGCTTTCGACGAGTTGCGGCCCTTGTTGTAGGTGTAACCGATGCGCGGCAGCAATCCGGCACGGCCAATCGCACGGTTTTCCAGGCCGGCGTCACGCTCCTTGATCGCCCCGAGGAACACCGGGTCATTGCGCAACGCCTGTTCGTAGATCTCGAACGGCCCCATGGCCGCTACTGCTGAGTGACTCGCGAGCAGCATCATTGCCGCGCCGAGCAGGGAAAGCTTATTCATACAGCCGAACATCCTTATTCCTCGGTCAACGCGGAGCCGGCCCGGTCGAGCAGCGGTTTGAACAGATAATTGAGGAGTGAACGTTCGCCGGTGCGCACGAACATTTCTGCCGGCATGCCGGGCTTGATCACCAGACCATTGAGTTTTTCCATGGCCTGGTCGCTGACGCTGCTGCGCAGGACGTAGTACGGCACGCCGGTTTTCTCGTCGACCATCTGGTCGGCGGAAATCAGGCTGACTTCACCCGGAACGCGCGGGGTTTTGCTCTGGTTGAACGCGGTAAACAGGATGTCCACGGGCAAATGCGCGCCGACCTTGTCGATCAGGTTGATCGGCAGGTGCCCTTCCACTTCCAGCCGGGTGCCTTGCGGGACGATTTCCAGCAGGGTTTCACCCTGACGCACCACAGCGCCTTCAGTGTGCACGCCGAGGTTGACTGCCACACCGTCAGCGGTGGCGATGATTTCGCTGTGTTGCAGGTCAAAACCGGCGGAAGTCAGTTGCTCCGACAGGGTCACGCTTTTCAGTTGCGCGTCGGCCAGTTGCGTGCGTACTTCCTTCTGATACTCCTCGGCGTGCTGTTGCAGTTTCAGGCGCGATTCAAGAATGCCCTGCTCGACCCGGCCACTTTCACCGGTGTTTTCCGCCAGTTGCTGCTGCACTTGCGACAGTTGCCGCTGGTATTCCATCAAGCGGTTGCGCGGGATGTAGCCGTTGTCCGCCAGCGGTTGCAGGTTGCTGAGCTGTTGTTGCAGCGAGTCGGCCTGGGCGTTGAGGTCGGTACGGGCGCGGCGCATGCCGGCCAGTTGCGCGGTGGCGCCTTCGATGCTCGCGCGCAGCCCGGCCTGCTCGCGGTAGTACGCCTCGCGGCGGCTGCTGAACAGTTGGCGCTGGCCTTCCAGCACCAGTGCCAGACGCGGGTCCGGATCATTGCTCAGCTCGGCCGGAAAGGTCACTTGCTTGAGGTTGTCACGTTCGGCCTGCCAGCGCGCGAGGCTGGCCCAGGCCATACGGTATTGCGCTTGCAGTGACTGCACATCAGCGGCAACTTGCGTCTGATCGAGACGGAACAGCGGCTGGCCCTGCTTCACGATTTCGCCTTCGCGCACCAGGATCCGGCTGACCACGCCGCTGCTCATCGACTGCACGGCTTTGCGTTTGCCCGAGACCACGACCGTGCCTTGCACCGGGATGCCTTGATCGAGCGGCGCCAGAGCGGCCCAGGTGAAGAAACTGCCGGCGCCGACGATCGCCAGAATCCAGCCCATGCGCGCAAAGAATTTCGCATCGCGCTCCGGGCGTTCAGTGATGTAGGCGTGTTCCATACTCGCTTCGTTTTCAGTGTTCATGCTGGCGCTGCTCATACACCCGTATTCCTTGTCGAGGGCTGATACTGTCGGCTCATGCTGAGCCCGCCCGGTGCTTGCGCAGGTTTCTCACGTTGTTGCTCCTGTTGGCCGGAGAGTGCCTTGAGCACGTCCTGACTCGGACCGAAGGCTTGCAGACGCCCGTCATTCAGGACCAGCAATTTATCGGCTTGGGCCAACACCGAAGAACGGTGCGTCACCAATACCACCGTGGTGCCTTGGGCTTTAAGCGCAGCGATGGCGCTGGCCAATGCCGCTTCACCGACGGTGTCGAGGTTGGAGTTCGGTTCATCCAGCACCACCAGACTCGGCGTGCCGTACATGGAGCGCGCCAGGGCCACGCGCTGTTTCTGGCCGCCGGACAAACCGCTGCCGTCCTCGCCCAGTTGCGTGTCGTAGCCTTGCGGCAGACGCAGGATCATTTCGTGCACACCCGCCTGTTGCGCGGCGGCAACGACCTTCTGCGGATCGGCCTCGCTGAAACGCGCGATATTCTCGGCGATGCTGCCGCTGAACAATTCGATGTCTTGCGGCAGGTAGCCGATGTACGGGCCAAGGTCATCGCGGTTCCAGCGATGAATATCCGCGCCATCGAGGCGCACAGTGCCGCCGAGGGTCGGCCAGACACCCACCAGCACACGGGCCAGCGTCGATTTGCCGGAGCCGGAAGCCCCGAGTACACCGAGCACTTCGCCGGCATTCAGATTGAAATTGACCATTTGCAGGGTCGCCGCACGTTGCCCCGGTGGGCCGGCGCTGACCTGTTCGAAGGTGATCTGGCCTTTCGGCGCCGGCAGCGCCATGGCGTCGTCACTCGGCGGGAAGGCTTGCAGCAGCGCATCGAGACGGCGGTAAGCCAGCTTCGCCCCGCTCCATTGCTTCCATACGGCAATCAACTGGTCGATCGGGCTGAGTACGCGGCCCATCAGGATCGAACCGGCGATCATCATCCCGGCGGTCATGTCGCCCTTGATCACCAGCAATGCACCCAGGCCCAACACCAACGATTGCAGGCACAGGCGCAGGGTTTTACTCAGCGAGCTGATCACCGCACCGGTATCACTCGCCTGGTTTTGCAGGCCGAGGAAACGCGAGTGCACCTGAAACCAGCGTTTACGCAGGGAACCGAGCATGCCCATCGCTTGAATGGTTTCGGCGTTATGCAAATGGCTGGTGGCCAACTGGCTGGACTTCTGCGAATAACCGGCGGCTTCGCCCAGCGGCTTTTTGGTCATGTATTCGTTCAGGCAGGCCAGCCCTATCAGCAACAGTGCGCCCGCAGTAGCGAGCACGCCGAGCCAGACGTTGAACAGGTAGATCACAAACAGATAGACCGGGAACCACGGTGCATCGAAAAACGCGAACAGCGCAGGCCCGGTGACAAATTGGCGAATGTGCGTCAGATCACCCAGCGACTGCCCGGCGTTACCTTCGCCCTTGAACAGGTTGCGTTCGAACGCCGCCTGATAAACACGCAGGTTGAAGCGGCGCTCCAACTGGCTGCCGATGCGGATCACGATAAAGCTGCGCACCACTTCCAGCAGGCCGATAAAGGCGAAGAAACCGACAACCATCAGCGACAGCATCGCCAGGGTCGTTTCGTTCTGCGACGACAGCACCCGGTCATAGACCTGGAGCATATAGATGGAGGGCACCAGCATCAGCACGTTAATCAGTGCGGTAAAGCAGCCGACGCTGATCAGGATGCTCTTATAGTCACCCAAAGCCTTGAATAACGGAGCGGTGGCTGGGGCCTTCGCCATCTTCATTGATTCTTCCTGAAATGTTCGGTCTCGCCACACTTGGGCGAGGCTTCAATTAATGTTCCGCTTACCTGCGAAAGATGACTTGCAAGTACCCGCTTACACTTTCATAACAACTTGCACAATTAACAGCGGTGCAGTTGTCATTCGCCGTCTCTTATAACCAGCTTGTGGCGCTTTATATTAAAACTTTGTCGCGGATTCGATAATCAAGGCTGTTTCGCTGTGTGCGTTAACGTGATCACCAGACCCGACTTCAAAGTAGTCAGGTAAAGCCCGTCACGTTGTCGGCTGAAGAACTGGATTCTTGAACCTTCCTTGCCGGTAATCGAGAGGCCGTCAGGATCGGGAAACCAGCCGATCGGAGTTTCTTCGAGCCATGCACCGAGGCAGTCGGCGCCCTTGCCCAGAGTCTGGTTCGGTTCAAGATCAATCAGACAGGTATTCGAGGGCTTGTCCTGCAACGCCTGCGCCTGTGGAGCGTCGTCACGTGCAGTCAGAACAGCTTGCCATTGCCCGGCAAAAAACGATGGGTCTTCGAGTCTGAGGCTGCTTGCCATGCTTGTTTCTCCAGTCATCAACAGCGCTGCTGTTATCCACGCCACGGTCTTGTAGGTAAAAACGTTTCGACTCATAGGAAATTTCACTCCGGCTCGTAGCCTTGCCCACCAGACAAGACGATGCAAGCAAAGAAAGCGGCGCATCACGCGCCGCTTCCACTTCTACATCACGCCACGATGTCGCTGGTCGCTGCCTGGCCAACGGTGCTGACCTGGAAATCAGCCACGCCGTGCCCGGAGAAGTCCACCGAGAGCAGGCTGTTGCCGCCCGACGACGTCAGGACTGCGTCACCGGCAGCACCGGTGAAGCTGCTGACGAAGTGCAGGCCCGCACCGTTGGTGATGCCGGTCAGGTCGATTTTGTCCAGACCGCTGACGAAATCGAGGATCTGATCGATCGCACCCGGCTTGGAATCGGAACTGGCTGCGAACACAAAAGTGTCCGAACCCGCGCCGCCCCACAGTTTGTCAGCACCACCGCCACCCCAGAGGATGTCGTTGCCAGCACCGCCCTTGAGCTCGTTGGCGACGCTGTTGCCGATCAGCAGATCGTTGCCGGAACCGCCAATGGCGTTCTCGATAATCGCGCCCTTGGCGATGGACACATTACCTACCATGCCGCCAACGTCAGAGAACGAGGCGTCTTTGAGGTTAATCTTCTGGTTCTGGGTGAAACCCGAGAAGTCCAGAGTATCCTTGCCGCCGGCATCCCACACCGAGAACACCACTTTGTCACTCGACGACGAAGCGCTGAGGAAATCGCGGCCAGTGTTGGAGTTGAAACCGTAGGTGGTGTCACCGGTACGGGTGGTGGTGTTGGCACCGTAGAGTTTCTGGATGGCAGCGATATCGTCCATCAGCGGGCCGGACGAATACGCTTCGACACCGCCCTTGCTGAAGTTCTGATTGGTGTTGCTTTCGCTCCAGTAGCTCATGACGCTGTAGCCGCGGGTGTCTTGCCCGTAGGACGCGTCGTTGTAGGTCGGGTTGCCATTACCGGCGTTGTAATCGCCAGGGTGAGCGAGACCCAGGCTGTGGCCGATTTCGTGAGTCAGGGTCTGACGACCGTAGTTGTTCAGATCCGGATTCTTGTTCTGCGTGTAGCCACTGTTGATCAGGTACCACGAGGTGCCGTCATAACCGGCGCCAGTGCCTGGCAGATACGCGAACGCTGCAGCGCCGTCCTGGCCACCGCTGTAGTTACCGAAGGTCATGTGGCCGTCACCACCCGAGGCTTTCTCGGTGAAGGTTACATTGGCCACGTCAGCCCAGGATTGCATGGCGAGCTTGGCCTGGGCTTGTTGTTGAGCACTGAATTGACTGAACCCAGTGATCCCGTGCTTGTTCATCGTGCTGGACGATGCCGAAGTCAGGAACGTGTAGGTGAGTTCGATCTTGCCGCTGCCGTCCTTGTCCTGGTAGGCAGCGCCGTCGCGCAGCAACTGGGTGGCGGCCTGGTCGACGGAGAAGGAGGGTTTGCCATTGACCGTGAGGTTGCCGCCACGATCGTACTGATGGCTGAAGCTATTGATCTGGTTGTACGCCGAGCTGAAGGCAGACAGCTGAAAAGCCTGTTCGGCGGCATCAATAGCATTCGCTTTAACTTTCGACATAAACACACTTCCTTGTTTAGCAATGGAACAGTTTTTGTCCGACAGGACGATCTCTGGCGAGGTCGTCCTATCACTCGCCCAATGAAGGCGTAAGAAACCTGACACAATTTGAAATCTGCCGTAAAGGATTTTTTTGAGATCAAATCGGACTGTTTCGTAAAACTGCCGTAAACAAAGCGTGCGGGGATCAAAGAATGTTTTAGTTGCGCGGCTTTTGCCTAATTGTCTGACGATTTTCTATTTAAATATTAAATATGGGTAAGTTGTTTTTTGTTAGGTGCTTCTCACTTTTCCGCACTTTATTAGTGCGATGCCAGTGTATTGATATCAACCAAATGGCTCACCCAAACTGTAGGAGCTGACGAGTGAAACGAGGCTGCGATCTTTTGACTTTGCCTTTCAAAAGCAAGATCAAAAGATCGCAGCCTGCGGCAGCTCCTACAGGGGAAAAGCGGGTCAGCTACCGGTACGAATCTTGTTCCACACCCGCGTGCGGATCCGGTCAATGTTCAACGGCATCGCTTCCAGCGCAAACAGCTTGCCCATCATCTCCGGACTCGGATAAACCTTGGTGTCGTTCTTGATCGCCGGGTCGATCAGGCTGTCGGCCTGCTCGTTACCATTGGCGTAATGTACGTAGTTGCTGATGCCAGCCATCACGTCCGGGCGCAGCAGGTAGTTCATGAACGCGTAACCGGCCTTCTCATCCGGGGCATCCGCCGGCATCGCAACCATGTCGAACCAGATCGCCGCGCCTTCCTTGGGAATCGCATAACCGATGTCAACACCGTTTTTCGCTTCCTTGGCGCGGTTCTCGGCTTGCAGGATGTCGCCGGAGAAGCCAACCGCCACGCAGATGTCGCCATTGGCCAGATCGCTGGTGTATTTCGAGGAATGGAAGTAGCTGACGTACGGCCGCACTTTCATCAGCAACGCTTCGGCTTTCTTATAGTCCTCGGGATTTTTGCTGTGGTGTGGCAGACCCAGATAATTGAGCGCCGCCGGGAGCAATTCCGGGCCGTTGTCGAGGATGGCTACGCCGCACTTCTGCAGTTTTTCCATGTACTCAGGTTTGAAGATCAAGTCCCAGGAATCCACCGGCGCGTTATCACCCAGCACGGCTTTGACCTTGGCGATGTTGTAGCCGATGCCGGTGCTGCCCCACAGATAGGGGAAGCCGTGTTCGTTGTTCGGGTCGTTGGTCTGCAGCGCCTTGAGCAGCACCGGATTGAGGTTTTTCCAGTTCGGCAGCTGACTCTTGTCGAGCTTCTTCAGCGCCCCGCCCTGGATCTGCCGGGCCATGAAGTGGTTGGACGGGAACACCACGTCGTAGCCGGATTTACCGGTCATCAACTTGCCATCGAGGGTTTCGTTGCTGTCGTAGACGTCATAGGTGACACCCACGCCCGTCTCTTTTTCAAAGTTCTTGGTGGTGTCCGGCGCAATGTAGTCGGACCAGTTGTAAACCTTGACCGTTTCCGCGGCCTGAGCAAGGGAAACGGCGAGCATCAGCGGTGCCAGAGCGAGGGTCTTGCGGATCATGGATCGATTCCTGTGTGGGTTTTCTTTTTTGTTGGCAGGCAATCAAAGGATCAAACAATCAGAAAATCAGCACGTAGCTCTTGCGCACGGTTTCCTGGACATCCCAGATACCGAGCGTGTTGGCCGGCAACATCAGTGCGTCGCCACCTTGTATGTGCAGGGTTTCGCCGCCACCGTCAGGGGTGAACGTGCAGCGCCCGGAAATGAAATGGCAGAACTCCTGCGCGGTGATCTGCCGACGCCAACGCCCGGGCGTGCATTCCCAAACGCCGGTTTCAACGCCGTCATCGCGCTCGACGCTGGTGGTCGAAGCAATCGCCACCGGTTCGCCGAGCGGCACGGCGACCGGGCTGGATTCGTCGAGTGGCAAGGTTGCGGTGTTTTTGAACTGGGTAATGCTCATGGTCTGACCTGTCTTTTGGGCTTTCTTCAAGTAAATCGGCGTTTAGTGCATGAAACCTTCCATGAAGCTCGCGACCTGGCTGGCGAGTTTGCGCCGCCATGGCGCGGTCGCCGGGTTGGCCAGGGTCTGGTCTTCGTGGACGAAGCTTTTGATGATCGCGTTGTAGCCGAGCCAGCGACACGGTTCCGGCTCCCACGCCCGCAGCGCATGAATACCGCCGTCCGGCAGCACCCAGGGCTGATGAACCAGCTCGGTGTCACGCTCAAGAATCAGATCGGCCAGGGTGCGCCCGCCGAGATTGCTGGCGCCGACGCCCTCCCCGCCATAACCGCCGGACAGCGCGATGCCGTTGGCGCGATCGCAAAGCATGTGCGGCTTGAAGTGCCGCGACATGCCGAGGTTGCCGCCCCAAGCGTGGGTGATCTGCACGTTTTTCAGTTGCGGGAACAGCTCGCCGAACAGATAGCGGCGCAGCTCGACCTCATCGCGGGTCAGATCGAAGTTATGGCGCAACTTGCCGGCAAACTGATATCCGCCGCGTGCACCGAAGATCAGACGGTTGTCGGCGCTACGCTGGCCATAAGTGACCTGCCGGCTGAATTCGCTGAAGGCTTGGCCGCGATTGAGGCCGATTTCATCCCAGGTCGCGGCAGACAAGGGTTCGGTGGCGACAATCAAGCTTTGCACCGGCAATTGATAACGGCCCAGCGGCGGCAAGGTCACCGAATAACCTTCGACGGCCGGCACGATCCAGCGACTGCGCACGCTGGCCTTGGCGGTGCGCAAGCTGCCCGACTGCCAGTGGGTGACCGGACTGTTTTCGTAGATCTTCACGCCCATGTTCTGCACGGTACGCGCCAGACCCCGCACCAGTTTCGCCGGGTGGACGGTCGCCACATGCGGCGCGTAAATCCCGCCATACGGTTTGGCCACGCGGATCTGCTGCGCCAGTTGCTCGGGGCTGAGCCAGCGGTAATCGTCGTCGGTCAGGCCCTGGGCGTGCAGCTTGGCCAGATATTCACGCAGCGTGGCTTCCTGCTCTGGATAGCGCGCCGCGCAATACAGCACGCCGCCCTTGCGGTAATCGCAATCGATGCCTTCGCGTTCGAGGACGATTTTCACTTCATCGGGAATGCTGTGCAGCAGATCGAAAGAAGAGCGGCGCTGCGCTGGCGACAGCCCGGCCAGCAAGCGATCATCGCCGAGCAGATTGCCCATCAGCCAGCCACCATTGCGTCCGGACGCGCCAAAACCGGCGGTCTGCGCCTCGACAATCGCAATGTCGAGCCCCGGCGCGAGTTTCTTCAGGTAGTACGCAGTCCACAGCCCGGTGTAGCCGGCACCGATGATCGCCACGTCGACGTCCAGATCTCGCTCAAGCTCGGGCCGTGCGGTCAGCGGCTCGTCGAGTTGATCCATCCACAAACTGATAGTGCGCCACGCCGGCATGCAAGACTCCGCCACTGAAATTCTTCGATGGCGTCGATCCTAGTGCGCGGGCTCAGGAGAAGTCTTGCGCGCGTGCCCGCAAAGAAATTTGTTTAACGTAAGCCTTCGGAGACTGGCCGGTGTGCTGACGGAAACAGCTGTAAAACGCCGACAACGAGTTGAAACCGGCAGCGAAGGCCAGCTCATCAATGCGCACCGGCGGCGCGGCGTTATCCAGTGCACGCAGCAAATGTTGCAGGCGCGCCTGATTGACGTAGCGATAGAAGCTTTGCCCGAGCACCTGATTGAGCAGGTAGGAAATCTGATTGCGGCTGTAGCCGCACTCCTTCGCCACACGCTGCAAGTCGAGTTCGGCATCGAGATACGGCTGCTGCTTTTCAAAGTACTGTTGCAGGTCTTCAGCCATGAAACTCAATTGACGCGGCGACAAGCCCAGGCGACTGACCGCCGGGCGCTGACTTGGCGGACTCTTGCCGTCGGTTTGTGTACGCACCAGTGATGCGTATTCGTTGACGCGCCAGATCAGCCCGTCCTTGACCGTGATCGCTTCGCTTGAGCGGAACGACACCAAACCGTCGCCACCGCGCAAAGTCACTTCGTATTGAATGAACGCAGTACTGCCGTCGACACGAATGCGGTCGCAATGCTCGAGCAGTTCGTCGGATTCACGCGGCATGCTGACGCGCACGTATTCGCGCAATTCGTCGAGGCCGAGCACGCGGTTCTGGAAGAAATCGTTGTACTGGATGTCCGGGTGATACAGCGCCATGACGCTGTCGAGGTCGCGGTGCTTCCAGCTCAGGTGATAGCGCATGACCGTGGCCGCCGTAGCTTTGGTCTGTTCTGGGCCGTCGTCGTCGGCGTGCATAAAGGGCTCGGCGAAAAAGAATCGAGCTTGCCGAAGTTCGGCGCGGGCTTCAATGGCTAATCCGTAGTGGCCATTTGGCGATGATTGCGTAGGCCGTGACTTACATCAAAAAATGCGAAGCAATCGCAAAATGAACTGAAAAATCTCACAGTAATTTCACATCCGAATGCTACTTTTAATGTCAGTCACCGGTTGAGCCAATGAAGGCTCTTCCCACCTAACATGAGCAAATGGAAGCGCTCGATGAAGAAGGCGGGCAACACATGAATAAAGGGTCAAGCAAAGTCACGTTCCCCAATGCATGCCAGCTGATGCGCTGGCATTTTCATCCCATGGGTTTCGAGGCAACGATGGACGCGCCGGGCAGCATGATCGCCCGACTGTTTGATCGCGCCAGTGGCGAAACCATGATCGCCATCGCGGGCATCCCGTGTGCGACGGTGATGAATGCAGCGGATGTCGAACGAATTATCGAGGCTGTGGAGGACGAGCTGGAAGCTTTCGTACCTCCGGAGTCCCTCAGGAATTACGCATAAGCTATTGATTTAAAACGAAAAGCCCACAGCGATGTGGGCTTTTTTGTGCTTATGCGGTTTGTTTGGCGATGCGATGATCAACGAAGAACGGCTTGCCCTTGGCCACCCGGTCAGACGCCCGGGGCATGTTCACCGCTTGCGCTTCCTGCGGTTCGACGTACCAATAGCAATGGCTGACCGCGCGGGTGATGCCGACATACGCCAGGCGCAGGATTTCATCTTTTTGCGCAGTGTCATACGGTTCGCTGTCGCCCGACTTGCCCAAACCTGCCATGCGATAGACCTGGTTCTTGTAGGGCGAACTGGTCAGGTGCTGACAGTCACCGAGCAGAAATACCGCGTCGGCCTGCAAACCTTTGGCGCTGTGGTAGGTCAGTTGCTTAAGCCGTCGCGCTTCGTATGGCAAGCTCGAATCAACATTAACTACAGACTGAATATGCTCTGCAATCAATGACTTATCACTGATTTTTCGATAAAGCATCAAGATTGAATGACCCTGCCGATAGTGTTCGGCGAGGCGCTGCGCCAATGCCTGATCATCGCGTTCCAGCACGTTGACCGGTTGCAGTGGCTTGACTGCGCCGCTGGCCTTGGCCTTCTTGCCGGGGATCGCCGGGGCGGCGCGAACGATGTGCTCGGCAGCGTCGATAATGTGCTGATGGCTGCGGTAGTTGTCGCTAAGCATCACCCGCGTGGTGCTCGGCGACGGGAATTCCTTGTCGAACGCCATGAAGTAGCTCGGCGAACTGCCGCGCCAACCGTAGATCGACTGCCAGTCATCACCGACGCACAACAGCGACGAGCGTTGCGCCCCCCGTCCGACATGCATCGCCGGGCCTCGACTGCGGATTTCCGTGAGGCTGGCGCGGATCCACGAAACGATCTGCGGTGAAACGTCCTGAAATTCATCGATCATCAGGTGCGACAGCGGCCTGAGCAGCTCATCGCTCAACAGCTTGAGGTTCTCCGGCGAATGCTCGCTGAACAACGCGAACATTCGATTGTAGGTCATGACCGGCGGTTTCTGATCGAGCAGATGATCTTCAAAGGCGCGCCAGAACAGACTCAACGACTCGAAGAAAAACCGGTCCGGGTCATCCTTGGCAAAGCTCATGCGACCGACCGCGTCAGGCACGTCCAGGCCAAGGTTCTCGATGAAGCCTGCTGCCGCGACAAAACAGTCGAGCAACGGCGCCGATGCCAACTCACCTTTGACCTTGTAATCGAAGCCCGGCCCGGCACTGGCATCGCCTGCCAAAGTCGCAAGAACACGCTTTGAAGCATCATAACTATCGAGCCAAATCAAAGGCTTGCGACAGAAAGCTTGAAACAGGGTGCGCTTCACCGCCCACTCTGCGCGCACGCTGAGCTTGGCGTTTGGCCGACTGACCTGCGGATTTTCCCGTGGATCGAAACCGAGTACCACCCAGGCATCCAGGCTCGGAATGTAGCCATGGCAATGAAACTTCGCGCCGTTGATATCGAAACTCTGCCGGTTCGGCTCGATGCCTTTGATCGGCCACGCTCCGGCGCGGAACCACAGATCTTCAATGGCATCGCACAGCTCTTCATCGCGCTGGGAGGCCAACTGCGTCACCGCTACGCGTTTTTGCACGTCCGGGTGATCGCGTTCCAGTTCCTTGAGCTGTAGACCGGCGCGGGACAATGGCTGAATCAGCTGACGGAAACGTTCGTCTTCGTTGAACAGGCGGTGATAACAGCCGTTGAGTTGCTGGCGCTGCGCGTCGTTGATACGCAAGTCGAACGGATTGCTGTCGACCTCCTCGTCAGCACCTTGTGGCCGATTGCTCAGGTTCTCAAACGCCTGCAAGCGTTCAAAACCCGGCAGACTGCGCACCATCGGCAGGATGCGCGAGTGGAAGGTGCGCACCAGTTCTCGCGCCTGGCGCAGGTTCAGCGCCAGACCCCAGAGTGCGAACAGTTCGATCAGTTTATTGATGAAATCCTTGCGCGACTCGCGGGTGAAGGTCACCACGGTCATCGAATCCAGCTCGAACCCCAGATAGTGGTTGAGCAACAGGATGCGCAGCACCAGCGTGGTGGACTTGCCCGCGCCAGCGCCGGCAACCACTGAAGTTGACGGTGTTTCGCTGAAAATCATCTTCCATTGCGCGGTGCTCGGCTGCGCGTGCTCGGGCAACAAACGGGCGACATCGGCCTTCATGCGTTTTTTCAGCTCGGCCGTCAGCGGCAGGCGCCAATCATCGAACAGATGGTTATCAACGCTCGGCGGGCGATGCTCAGTGTTACGACTGTCACGGATCAGCAGTACCTGACGGCCCTCTTCCAGCCCCTCAAGTTTGCCCTCGTTAAAGCCATATTCGACACCAGCGGTATGGCCGCTGCGAAAGCCATCGGCCTGACCATGCAGCCACGATGCACGGTGCTGCGCGCGCAAGCGGGTCAAACCATGGCCGAAGAAGCGTGCAGCCAGGCGTTTGAACCAAGGCATCTCGGCCAAGGGACGAAGTTCGGGAGGAAGATCGGGGGTGTGTTGCGCCACGCTGACGGGCTCCAGTGTGTGAGGCTGTTGCGGCTATGGTGTCTGTATTTGCCGCTCAGTTCTAGCGAAATGCTTACAGGTCATTGGTTTAGGCGATGAACTGAAGGTGAGATGAAACGCTTTCGAGCTGTTTTCCTATCTGAAATCTCGATCATAACGCCGCATTTTTTACGCTTTTTATCGATTATTAACTGATAGATGATGGCCGTCATAAACCACCGGTGTCGCGTCGGGTGTCAACCATTCACACCCTATGACGAGCCTTTTGAGGAGACGATCATGCTTGAACTCAGACCTTTCAGCTCGCTGGGCGGCGCCCATCACGGCTGGCTGGATGCCCATCACCACTTTTCGTTCGCCGAGTACTACGACCCGCAGCGCATGAGCTGGGGCAACCTGCGGGTGTGGAACGATGATGTGATTGCTGCCGGCACTGGTTTCCCACAGCATCCGCATCGCGACATGGAAATCATCACCTATGTCCGTGAAGGCGCGATTACTCACCAGGACAACCTGGGCAACAAGGGCCGCACCGAGGCTGGCGACGTCCAGGTGATGAGCGCTGGCACCGGCATCGCGCACAGCGAATACAACCTGGAAGCGAAAGACACCAAGATTTTCCAGATCTGGATTCTGCCGACAGAAACCGGCGCACCGCCATCTTGGGGTGCCAAACCATTCCCGAAAGGTGAGCGCGAAGGCTTTGTCACCTTGGCCAGTGGCAAGGATGGTGATGACCAGAGCCTGCGGATTCGCGCTGATGCGCGATTGGTCGCGGCCAATCTCAAGGCGGGTGAAACGGCGGAATATCATCTGGATGAAGGCCGTCGTGCGTATCTGGTACCGAGCACCGGCGTGATTGAAGTCAATGGCTTGCGCGCACAGGCTCGAGACGGTGTCGCGGTGGCACAGGAGCGCGTGCTGACCGTCACGGCCATTGAGGACAGCGAGATTGTGCTGGTGGATCTGGCTTGATTGCTTGAATGGCGGGCAAAAAAAAGGGGCAACCATTATGGTTGCCCCTTTTTTCATACGCTTGCGAACATCACTTGCTGGAGATGGCGCCATCCACCAAGGTCTGCGCTTCGACAACCAATTGTTTCAGATGGTCATCACCGATGAAGCTTTCGGCGTAGATCTTGTAGATGTCTTCGGTGCCCGACGGACGCGCGGCGAACCAGCCGTTTTCAGTCATCACTTTCAGACCGCCAATGGCCTGATCGTTACCCGGTGCATGACTGAGAATGCTCTGGATTTTCTCGCCGGCCAGTTCGGTCGAGGTGACCTGATCAGGTGACAGCTTGCTCAGCAGTGCTTTCTGCTCCGGATTGGCCTTGGCATCGACGCGCACCGAGAACGGCTCGCCCAGCTCATCGGTCAACGCTTTGTAAGCCTGGCTCGGATCGCGACCGGTGCGCGCGGTCATTTCGGCGGCGAGCAATGCCGGGATCAGACCATCCTTGTCAGTGCTCCACACGCCACCGTCCTTGCGCAGAAACGATGCGCCGGCGCTTTCTTCGCCGCCGAACCCCAACGAGCCATCGAACAGGCCATCGGCGAACCATTTGAAACCGACCGGGACTTCGTACAGACGACGACCCAGACGCTTGGCAACACGATCGATCAGACCGCTGCTGACCACGGTTTTACCCACGCCAGCGTCCGCGCGCCATTGCGGGCGGTTCTGGAACAGGTAATCGATCGACACCGCGAGATAGTTGTTCGGCGCGAGCAAACCACCGGACGGCGTCACGATACCGTGGCGGTCGTGATCGGGGTCGCAGGCGAAAGCGACGTCGAAGCGTTCTTTGAGGCCGATAAGGCCTTGCATGGCATGGCTGGACGACGGGTCCATGCGAATCTGGCCATCCCAGTCGACGGTCATGAAACGGAACGTCGCATCGACTTCCTTGTTGACCACTTGCAGATCGAGGCGGTAATGCTCGGCAATCGCCGACCAGTAGCGCACCCCTGCTCCGCCCAGCGGATCAACGCCCAGACGCAGCTTGGCATCACGAATGGCGTCGAAGTCGATCACGTTGATCAGGTCGGCGACGTAGGTGTTCACATAGTCGTGACGATGGGTCGTGCTGGCCTTGAGCGCCTGCTCGTAGCTGATGCGTTTCACTCCGGCCAGTTTGTTGGCCAACAGTTCATTGGCCTTGGCTTCGATCCACTTGGTGATGTGGGTGTCGGCCGGGCCGCCATTGGTTGGGTTGTACTTGTAACCACCGCTTTGTGGCGGGTTGTGCGACGGCGTGATGACGATGCCGTCCGCCAGGCCCGAGGTGCGGCCACGGTTGTAGCAGAGAATGGCGTGGGAAATGGCCGGTGTCGGCGTGTATTCATCACCTTCGGCGATCATCACGGTGACACCGTTGGCGGCCAGCACTTCCAGCGCGCTGGCACCGGCCGGGGTCGACAGTGCGTGCGTGTCGATGCCGACAAACAGCGGCCCGGTGATCCCCTGGGCTTCGCGGTACAGGCAGATCGCCTGGCTGATGGCCAGAACGTGCCACTCGTTGAAACTCAAGTCGAACGAGCTGCCCCGATGTCCGGATGTACCGAACGCCACACGCTGAGTGGAAATCGAGGCGTCGGGCTGTCCGGTGTAATAAGCCGTTACCAGTCGCGGGATATCGACCAACAATTCTGCCGGTGCCGGTTTGCCCGCAAAAGGACTGAGTGTCATGCAAAACCTCTGAAATAGAGTGGTTCAGGAATGGAGCGCAGTTTACTGGCAGTTTGACCGCAGTGCGATGGGATCTATCCGGAACTCTCCCGATGTTTTTTAACGTTAGTCAGCGGGTGCCAGCCGCAATGCGTCACCGATCAGCCCGACCACACTGGCCAGGTCATGATCGGCATGAGTCAGCGGACTTAAACGCAGATGGTGTGCATGCAGACCTTGCAGGCTGAACAGCTCGCCTGGCGCAATAACGATCTGCTGCCTGAGCAGGCGCTGAAACACATACCCCATGTTCACCGGTCGCAGTGAACGCACCCAGACGGTTGCGCCGCCCTGCGGTTCGACAATCTGCAACGCATCACCCAGGCGCTCGCGCAACAGGTCGATCAGTTGCGTGCGCCGCTCCTTGAGCATCCGCCGCAATATGGCCAGATGCTGATCCAGCCGACCACCGCCAAGCAGCCTGGCGATAGCCTTCTGGCGGATGGGCGACAAGCGGAACGCGCGCAACAGGAAATGCCTTTGCAATTCGTTGCGCCAATGACGCGACAGCAAAAAACCGAAAGGCGCTTCGGCACCGATGAATTTCTCGAACGTAGAGAACACCAGCAAACGATCAGGGTCCAGGCAGTCGCGCAATCGCTGGGCGACACCGCCTTCATGAAGTTCGCTGTAACAATCGTTTTCCAGCACCCATGTGCCATGATGCCCGAGCAGATGCGCGATTGCCTGCTGGTTGCTCAGTGGGCGCAAGCTGCCCCGGGGCATGCTCAACGCCGCTGACAAAAGAATCAAACGCACCGGTTCACTTTGGAGCAACGACTCCAGCCGCTGCGAATCGATCACGCCACCGGCGAGCAGGGGCAGCTCGATCACGCGCACTTCAGCGGCCTCCAGCAGACGCAGGATCACCCAGTCACAAGGCGATTCAACGATCACGGTGGCCCGCCGCAACTCGAGCACCGAAATCAGTATTTCCAGGACACCGCGCAGGTCGGCGCCGATATAGACGTCATCCGCGCGCCAGTAATTGGCGGTGGACGAGGTGTAGCGCGCGGCCAGCACCGTGCGCAGCTCCAGCTCTCCGCAAGGTTGCACCAGCGCTTGCGGCTGACGAGGATACTGGCGCAGCAGTTCACGCTCCAGCATCAGCAATGGACTGTCCAGTGGTTGCAGCGAGGCCGGTTCATCACTGCTCAACACACACATGCCGGGTCGTCTGGCGTTGACGTAAACGGTTTCCAGCAAATCACTGCCGCTGTCGGGCGAATCCATCACGTGCAGCGGCTGCGCGTAGTAACCGGACTTGGCAATCGAATAGACCCGCCCTTCCTTCTCCAGCAGCGAATAAGCGTACTGGACGGTCGAGATCGACACATTGAGCCGATCAGCCAATTGTCGCAGCGAAGGCAAGCGCACCGGTGAACTACTCCCCGCCTCGTCTATCAGTAACTTCAGATAGCGATAAACCGCCTGGTAAACGAAGTCATTCTCTCTCGATGTTTTCACGAGCCCGCGACCATGGACACAGGCTCACCTCCGGACAGGCAGCGCACAATCAACCTTCCGCCGATCGATCGGCGGGAGGCTCAGCCAGCGTGTCGTGCTCATTTTCGTTCTGCGCTGCACCCTCGCTGGATTCAGGCATGCGCACAGGCCCCATTGCATACAGACGCACAACCATCCTGACGGGCAGCCCGCTGACATCCGTCATCCATTTCAGTACCTGCTCCGGAGCATGCAGCCCTTGCATTGCCCGATGCAGATCCGGCAACGCCACCAGCATCCCCGGATGACAATTGCGCAGGAACCGCTCAAGCCCGGCACCGGCGTTGATAAAAGGCGCAAACAAAAGGCACGTCAGCTGGATTTCATTCAGCTCGAAATTGGCCTGCAGGGCGTTTGCCGCCTGCGACCGCAGATGCTCAGGCGCCTGCAGATCGCCGAAGCTCGCCAGCAATTGTTCGCAAACAGGCTCAGGAACCTGTTTTTGCCGCATTGTTATCAGCAGACTGGTCAGGTAATCACTGACGCCGGCCTCATAGGCCCGCCCCTCGATGAATTGCGCCTGCAAACCTCGCAAATGCGCGGCCACCACTGGCTCCACGTGTTCATCGTCTCCTTGATAGAGCGTCACGTCGTCAGCCTGAAAACCCAGAAAATCACTCAACAAAGGCCAGCGTTCTTCGAGTTTGCCGACAATCATGTCGTTGATATTGATAAAACTGGTGCGCCGACAGGCCTCGAAATGGCCTTCCGGGCGCCAGGTTACCCGCTCCTCTTCGGAGTAAAACTCGCGGTAATAATCGCCGCCCAGCCCGTCGAGCAGCGGGAACAGCATTTCAAAACCGGCGGTGCTCATCTGCGGCGCGGCAATCGCGGCTTTGTGCGTGGCGCGCTCCAGGCCGTCGAGGAAGTGCCGCTGACGACGTGCGGACTCACTGCCGATCATCGCGTCAACGCCATTGTTCCAGCGCGCAACCTGACCGTAGAACTCGGCGGTGGCCAGATAAGCGTCATCCCACAATTCAAGCGGTTCATTCCAGGCTCGACGATGTCCGATCAACAGCAGATTGATACGATTGGTCTCGCGACCTGCTTCGCCAATGGGAGCCTGATGATCAAATGGCAAAACCTCGCGGTGATCCACCATCACCAGCTCTACCCGAGGGTCGTCATACAGAAACAGTGCACTGTAGCTGCGGTGCATGTTTTGCAGGGACGTCTCACTGTTGCCGTTCCAGCGCAAGGTCGCCACCCGCAGCTGAAAGGTCGCAGGCGAACGGCCAGCAATGCTCAATTGCGCGGCCCGCAGCAACGCCAGGGTGTAACAACTGTCGCGCGACCCGGACTGGTTCACCAGCACCTTGAAATGACCGATGTTCTCCATGCCGCCCGCCGCGACTGCCAGTCGCTGGATCAGCAACTGCAGCGCCGTGCGCTCCGCGCGGGAAAAGAAACTCAGCAAACGTTGCAACACTTGCTGGTAGACATAGTTCATTGCCTGATCATGGATCGTGCTCATCGGTATTTACCCAGTATCGAAAGTTTCCTGCCGCACGCACTGAAACATCAGTCAGGCGACAATTCATCAATAAGTAATAGACGTTCGAATGCTAACACTTACAAGTTTGAAGTTATTTGAAACACTTGAGCTGACAAAACCCCTTCAGCCGCTGAATGACAGCCTCAACCCCTTGTAATTACTGGGATATTTTTTTCTTGACGCAGTCCTAGGAAACTTCCCACAAGGTCCCACGACAAGTGAGTACAAGAAAAAGAGAAGCGGTTTCCGAATAGGCCTACAACAATTAAACAGAAATAGGCACAACCAACAGATTTAGCCGATTTATATCGCACAGGGCAAATTGAATGCACAGACATGGCTCATTCCTTGAGATGAAAGTAATCATTCAATTATCAGGGCTTACATTGTGATTAGAAGATACAGATCGCGAGCAAAAACCAGTTCAGTTGCTGAACGGTCATGGGGCATTATCACAGTGCGCTGTTTTTTCAGGGGGGAAGCTAAACGCAGAAGAGTCCGTGGGGCCACGGACTCTGATGACAGGGCTTACGCCGGTTCGACTTGCAGGGCTACCCGCTCGCGGCACGGGCATTCGTCCATGTAGCGATGCGCTTCGACGAACTCGTTGAACGGAAATACACGCGTCTTCAGCGGCAGCAACACACGGTCAGCGGTCAACTGGTTGATGTCACGCAAGGCACGCTGCAAAGCGACGTGATCCTGGGTGATGCCCAATTCCGGCTTGCCGGTGAAGTTGCCAATACAGTGCACGAAGAACTGGATGTTCTTCTGGAACGCTGCGCAAGCCGGGAACGGCGTCTGGTTGCCGCCCTGCAAACCGTACAGCACCAGGCTGCCACGCGGTGCCAGCACGTCGCCAAGCAGCGACATCTGCGGGCCGCCGAGTCCGTCAAAGACCACGTCGACGCCACGGTTGTCGGTGATCTTGTTGATTCGCATCAACAGATCTTCCTCTTCGGTAACGATGACCTTTTCTGCGCCGAGGGACAGCAGGTATTCGCGCTCCTCTGCTTCTTTGGTCGCGGCGATCACACGTACGCCCATCGCCTTGCCCAACTGGACAAACGAAGGACCGGCGCAATGACTGGCGTCAGTGACCAGTGCAAACTGCCCCGGCTTGACCCGCGCCAGATCGGCGTAGGCAAAGTAGGCAATCAGCAACGGCGTGTAATGCACGCTGGCTTCGATCGGGCTAAGCACATCGGGATAACGGGTCAGCGCGGTACGCGGCAGCACGATCGACTCGCCGTAGACCGGGTAGTCGTTCGCACTCTCGGCCGGAAAGCTGGCAACCTTGTCACCCACTGCCAGATCATCGACACCGTCGCCGACAGCAGTGATCACACCGGCCATTTCATGGCCAAGGCCCGACGGCAGACGCGCCTGCGATGAGGCCAGGTTCTGACGCCAGAGAGTGTCGTACCAGCTGATGCCGATCGCCTCGACGCGCACCTGCACTTCGCCAGGACCTGGCTGAGCGGCCGCATGCTCTTCGCATTTGAGCACCTCGGCCGGACCAAACTTGTGAAAACGGATCGTGCGGGACATCGCAAACCTCGTCAAAGTAACCTCTAATGCCATGAACTCTATCTGGGCTTTTGACCCAAGACTATCAGTGGCTATTAATAGTCGACATGCCTGTCATTGATTCCGCAGCAGGGGCGGCATTGGCAAAATCCATGAAAAACTGCTGCCACCGTCTCAGTAAAGCTGAATTTTCCGGTGCAGAGTACCAGCCTTTCCCCGTAAGATTCATGCCGGCCATTGTTCTCATATGGCCGCTCTCGTCAAGCTTGATGACTCTGCCAGGACTCCAGATGAATCGTAATGACCTGCGTCGTGTCGACCTGAACCTGTTGATCGTATTCGAAACATTGATGCACGAACGCAGTGTGACCCGGGCGGCAGAAAAGCTCTTTCTCGGTCAGCCAGCGATCAGTGCGGCGCTCTCGCGCCTGCGCAGCCTGTTCGATGACCCGCTATTCGTACGCACCGGGCGCAGCATGGAACCGTCCGCCCGCGCAGTGGAAATCTTCGCCCTGCTCTCGCCGGCCCTCGATTCGATTTCGACCGCCGTCAGCCGCGCGGCCGAATTCGACCCGGCCACCAGCACTTCGGTATTTCGGATCGGTTTGTCCGACGACGTCGAATTCGCCCTGCTGCCAATGCTGCTCAAACGCCTGCGCGCTGAGTCGCCGGGCATCGTGCTGGTGATCCGTCGCGTCAACTACATATTGATGCCGGGCCTGTTGGCCTCCGGCGAGATCTCCATTGGCGTCAGCTACACCACGGACCTGCCGGCCAACGCCAAGCGCAAAGTCCTGCGTCGCAGCGCACCAAAACTGCTGCGCGCCGATACCGTACCGGGGCCGTTGAGTCTGGATGACTACTGTGCACGTCCACATGCGCTGGTGTCGTTTGCTGGCGACCTCAGTGGTTTTATTGATGAAGAGCTGGAGAAACTCGGGCGCAAACGGCATGTGGTGCTGGCCGTGCCGCAGTTCAATGGCTTGAGTACGTTGCTGGCGGGCACTGACATCGTGGCGACCGTGCCGGATTACACGGCTGATGCGCTGACGGCGGCTGGAGGGGTTCGGGCGGAAGATCCGCCCTTGCCGACGCGTACGTTTGAGCTGCATATGGCCTGGCGGGGGTCGCAGGATAATGATCCGGGTGAGCGGTGGTTGCGGTCGCGGATTCAGATGTTTTTTGGCGATCCTGAGAGTCTTTAGGCGTCGTCTGGCAGGCTGTTCGGCTGATCATTTCTGCCTTTCCACAAACCATGGAGCTCCATTCTCTTCCAATGGATTGCTACATTGGGGGCACATCTTGGGATGGTTTGAAAAGGATGCCCCCAGCCTGAGGCTCAACAATCTTCTTCTCGAAAAATCACCTGCGACAGTTCCCTACCGCCGTTGAATGCTATCAGATCACCTCAGTTCAAAGACTGACAGCGAAGCGTACGGTCGCTTGAAGTACATCCTGTGGAATTTGACCCAAAACGGCTTAACCAGGATGTCCGAGAAAGCTCCTGCGAATCGCTCATGCAGATGTGCTTCGAGAGCATGCTCGATCGCAAGCACAGGTGTCATGCCGGGCGCAGAGAGGTCTAGTGCAATTGATTCAACCACCGCGGGCAGGCAAAGTAGCCAGGGTTGCCTGTGACTGCAGGCTTGCAGGGGTTGGCTGTTCCCACAAGGGCTGTGGTCACTCACCACTTTTCACAGGCTATACAACGCACGCTCGATATCGACAGCACGCCAAGCGCGCAACTCGCCGTTACGCTCCTTCCAGTAAGCGCTTTCGCCCAGTTGGTTCTGCTTTTCTGCCTCGATGCAAAGTGCCTGGCAATAGGCTTGGTAGCGTGCAACGTTTTCTTTTACATCGCTCACATATCCTCCGCGCAATTTGAATCCGAAGTTCGGATGTTTTTCTGCGATGACAGAATCAATGACCCCACAAGTATCGGGGGCAAGGAAAGCGGCGACTTTGGATGCAAACGCAAAGCCCAATTGTGGCAAAGCACAAAGTAGCTTCACTGCTTCACCATACTGATGGTCGTCGAGAAGGCGCTTGGCATCTCTGATCAAGGCAACAGCCTTGCCACGACCAAAGTGATTGATACCGGGTCTCTGACAGACTTTTTCATTGCGCACGAAGCTGGACCCTACCAACGCCAACTGTACCCTAGATAACGCACGATTGGCGGTCGTGCGCCCAGCAGCACCTGCGTAATGCCCCCAGTAAAGGGTACTCAGATACCCAAGCAACACCTCGTCATCCACAGCCGAGCACATCAACCCGGCGTGATGCGCTTCGAGTTTCGAAGACGTATTGAACGCCACCTCACGATGCAACGCTAACGTGCCACAGAGGCCGACCATTGGATATGCATAGGCGTCTCGCTTCTGTTTGAAACTCACTGACTCGACCTTGATTTCAAAATGACACTATGCCACGAACGAATTCGAAATGATCAAGGTGGCCTGGTAGATTCCAACAGAAAACCAAACCTGACCCGATGTTCAGCAAGACCCTGTGGTCGCGGGCAAGCCAGCCCCCCCAGAAGTCGCCAGTCAGGGCCTGGGGCAGCATTTACTTTGCAGAATCTCACACACTCGGATCATAGGCCTCCAATGGAACTGACCCAGTTCCGAAACGCGCAGGAAACGGGTCCGTCGAATTCATCCCCTTCACTGGCTTTCGCAGGTATCGCTCCCAGTCATCCGCGACATGGCGCAGGTCGATTTCATCATTGAACGACGTATGTCGACAGGCATCCATGCGCGCCTCAACCGCATGTTTGAGAAGTACAAATGAAGCCAATTGCTCCTGATCGAACGACCGGGCGAGATAGGGATAGTGGATCGCGAGCTCAGCCTCGCCCTTTTCTTGCAATTGCCGGTTCACCCGACCGAACAGCCTGTCCACACGCCCTACACGCTGCTCGTTATCACCGGGTGTCCAGGCAATTCCGTAATGGTGCACCTTGCTGCATTGAAGGTGCAGGTTCACCCCCTCCTGGAAGACCGAAGTTGCCACCAGCACGTTGGGGTAAAACGGGCTGTTGAAACCGAGAATCAACCGTCTGCGATCGCCGGAATGACTACTGGCGTACCACGCAGGGCTTTGTAGGCTGGTCAGGATGCGCCAGTCCTTCTTCCAGTCAGATAGCCCGTGGGCGGTGATCTTTCCACAGATCTGCTCGAAGGAATCCAGCGCTGCAATGAAGTACTGCCGAAGCAGCGAATCGTGCAGGCGTGGTCTCAGCGACTTGATGAATTCCAGGTAACGACTTTGAACATCGCCCCCCTTATCCTTACGACGAAACTCGGTGAACCAACTGTAGAGTTCAATGATGACCGGGCTGGCAAACAGGAAACCGACCTTCACATAATTGCCAAAATTCTCGGCGATAGCTCGGCCCTGCGGCCCAAGGCCCAGCCACGTTTCCAGCCGCTGGCGTGTAGTTTCGGGCAATCCTTCATACATCAAGCCCCACAAAGTCGGCATCGTTTTTTCGTACTGTTCACCCGCTCCCCGCGTGCGCTCCTCGTGAAGAGCAAGACGAGCCCGCAGCGCTGCGCCCCCGTAATCGTCCCGATCCCGCTCGCCCACGCGCTTGCGGTCATATCCGGTATATCCGCCGCAGCGGTAGTCACTTGCAGGCTCCAGCAACAACGAAAACAGGCTCTCCGGCTTTCGCAAGCGCAAGCTGAAATTCGAGCAGTCCGTGGTCCGGTCTTTGCTCTGTTTCTTGACCACGAACAAGTCAGCAATGTGCGAGGCCAGCTTTTCATCGCCACCCAAGCCATCACGGACCTCAGTCAGATCTTCATCTTGAAGAAAATCATGGTAGCCCGATTCTTCAGCCACCTGCTGGGAGACATATCGAATGAAGAAGGCTCGCGACCAATTCTCCTTCCGCCACCCCTCCACCAACTTCTTCGGATCTCCCGGGTGCCAGGCCTGGACGATACGCCGCGCCAACATCAGGTCACTGGCTGCGTTCATGCGCTGGGTTATCTCCCGCACCGAAGCAATCCGCCTCACAAATACCAGGTGCTTGTGCTCATGCAACGGCATACGAGTGTCGAAGACATCCTCAGGCTGGCACTCGACCATCAGCGTGTCGTACTTGGGATGATCGGGATGGCTCTTGAAATACTCACGGTGCAATTGAGTGAGCTGAGTCAAAATCCCGGTATCCGGGGCACCGGAAAATGCCTGTGCAGAGTGTTCCTGTTCCAGTGATGCGGTCGCGCTGGCTGCGGTACCCGGCTGCGTGCCAACGGATTCGAACCCTTCGAGGTAGCCGTACAGGAATCTGCGGCCGCTACCCCTCTGGCCTAGTTGCTGCACCAGCTTCTTCTGGTACAACGCAAAAAACATCTCGGCCTCAGGATTGTCCAGAAAACTGGCCGGCAGCGTCTTTTCATGGCGGTAGTTGTATTTGTTGCGGTAACCCTCAGCGCCCTGCATAAGGCGCAAACGGCGCAATGCATACTTGGCGAGCAACTCATCCGGAGCAGGTTGTGGCCCGTCAGCAGACGGGTCGATGAAATACCCGAGAATGGAGGCTATATCCCGGAGCGAAGAATGGCTAGGCGTGGCGGTAAGCAACAAGACTTTCTGCCCGAGCCGGCCGCCTACTTCCCCGAAGAACTTCCGTGCGGCCTTGGCGCGTTGAGAGCTGCCATCGGCGTTACGGAAATAATGAGCTTCATCCACCACGACCAGGTCAAAGCCCTTGTTCCCCAACGATGACTTGAGCGCACGGTGAATCCTGCCAGCCTCTTCTTGGGCTTTGACGGACACATCACCCGATTGCTTATCCTCCCGCTCAACCAAGTTGCTGAGCGAATGGATAGTGGTGAAGTAAAACTGCCCGCTACCCTGCGCCACTGCATCACTCAGATCATTGAGCCGCTTGTGAATCTGCGCCTCGTGCAGCGGGCTTTTTTCAGGCCCGTCGCAGGTGAGGTGCGTACCGCCCTTGTAGTGGTCGCGCAGGAACGCGGCATACTCACGCGCCCACTGGTGGCATATGTCTTCCCGGGGTGCCATGACCAGCACCTTGGCGTCGGGCTTCAGCTTCCACAGCAACGCGATGACGCCCAATGCCTGGAACGTCTTGCCCATGCCGACCTCGTCGGCCAGCAATGCCACATTGTGCATGGACAACTTGTTCCACAAGCCAGCAACACCCTCGATTTGCCGGGTGGGCATGGAGATGTCGTTAGGCGAGTATTGCCACGCCTCATTGCCAGCGTCGAAGTTGATCCAGTTCGCGACCTGTTCCGGCTTCAACCCACCCCAACCAGTGTCACGCATAACCACATTCCTTCTGAACACGGCGAACATAAGCCAGCTTCCTTTGCAGTTCCTTCGGCAAGCGTGGCGTCGGCACCTGTAGTGTCGACCACAACTCGTCTCCCGCCGTACGGTGGCCGGCCTTGCGGTACAGCCCGGCTGCCAGTTGGTGAAGAGAATTGACCTCCTGGGCGAGGAACCAGTTGAACACGCTGGGCGGGCTGCCGTTAATCTGCTGTCGTGCCTTGGCCGCCAGTTCCTGGAGACAGCCCGGATGACCGAATACCCACAACTCGAGCTGGACCGTATCGGAAGCTGCACGCAAACGCTCGCGATACTGTTCGACTGCGTGGAACAACCGGAAGTAAGACAACGCGTCCTGTTCGATAACGGTTGAGGGCGCTGTCAGGTCCTCATCCGGCCCGGCACCATTGCGCAGGCAAGAGCGCAACACCGTGTTGGTGTCGCTGTTCGGATCGACTCCGGCCAACAGACTGTCGAGCAGGTCCTTCAGTGACTCGAAACTTTGTGCGCGTCGGAAAGACTGACCGCTCTCAACAATGATGCCCCTGAACACCGCAGGGGTGTTCTTGCGCAGAAGAATGCCGTAGCTATGGTCGGCGAGCATGGCTTCGTTATCGGGTGTCACCTGCTTGATCGGTATCAGCAACCACATACCCTCATGGCGCCGTGTGCGCCACTGCAGCGGAATCGGTTCGCTCACACCCGGTAACTTCAGCCAATAACCATCACGGGGTTTGCCTACCCACCAGTTGCCTGATACTGAAAAACAGGCACGCTTCCAGTCATAGAGCACCTGCAGGTCGAAAGGCAGCTCTTCCGGCACATTCAGACGATCGTCGGACAACAACTGCTCGCTGGCAAAATCGGCTTCGGTGACGTCAATGCGCGCTCCCAGCATGTCTGCATCACGCTTGAAGTTCAGCACGATACCGGCTTCGATATTGCGCTGCTCGAAACTGCTGGTACCGGCATGGGTGAAATTCCATGAGCCGATTGCCAGGCAGCTCCCCTGGGGGGCGCGACACAGCCAGGCCTTGGCATGGGTGATTTCGGTGAGCAGATCAGGCGGAGACGGGTTTTTGTGGAACGCCAGCGTTTCCGTCTCTATGCAGGCCGCCAACGCCTCACTCCAAGGCGTCCGGAAGTACCGCCCCTCTAAGCGGTCCGCGACCAGAGCCACCTTCAAATCAGGATTACCTGATTGCTCCTGGAGCCGCTCTAGCAAGTTGGGCACGTCGGCCGCCAGGTAGGGGGACCAAATCTGCAGTGAGGTGATGCGGTCCTGTGCCATGAGATGCTCAAGGAAGGTGCGATTGTCGAAACTGTGCACAAATTGCCAATCAGGCCCTTCGGCCAGGCGAGGCCGGGTGCGCCAGCGGAGCTCCAGTTCCAGAGGCTCGGCCAAGGCATCGAAGAACTTCTGAATCTGCCTATATTGGTCGTTACTGCAGACGCGCTGGAAGGTGAACACCTCCTGATTGCGTCCCCAGCCGCCGACAGTCAGGTTCGCGCTGCCTGCCCCCAACACCATCTCCCCATTCTTGCTCTCCAGAAAGATGAGCTTGGGGTGAAACAACGTCTGATCGGTAAAACCATGGTAAGAATTCAGAGCGCGAGCAGACACACAATGAACGTTTATGGCCGTGCGCTTGTACTGGTCGGCGCCCAGCATCCGCTTGTCGCAGAACACCCGGAAGTCAATATCTTTCTCCACTAGGTGTGCCTGAAAGCCTTCGAAGTCCATGCGGTTGCGCGGCGGGTCCATGTTCAGCACTGCCGGAAGCAGGTGGGATTCGACAAAACCGAGGTTGAGGTTGAACGTGGTCAGCCAGACCCGTTTGAGCTCGCCCATTTCCTTCAGTTGCTGCTTGAAGGCTCCGATCAGCTTCATGCGGCCACCCCATGCAAGCCCGCAAGAAAGTGCCGAAACTGGGGAATGTAGTACTGGTGCACCCAGCCACCCAACGGACGCTCGGCAAGGGTCGGCTCACTGCGGGGCCGCACATGGATCTTCAGCTGCTTGCTATCGGCCCGGGTCACCCACGGCGACTGGCCGCGGTTTTCCATGATAAACGCGTGATAGCTCAACAATGCGTCCATCTGTGCGTCGGCGTCGCCTTGGCCTGCCACGTTCAACAAACCCTGGAGGCGTGCTTGCCCAGTAGTGGAAAGCACCGTCGTCATGGAGCTGTCGGCTTTGATGGCAGCCGCACAGGCGGCCAGGGTCGAGGCATTACGCCCCAGGGCTTTCCAGCGCTGCCAGACCGTTTTGACGGGCTGGGATTTCTCGGCCAGCATCAGGTGGAACAACAGATCCAGCTCGCTGAGGAGCGGTTCCAGCAAGCGCACGTGCACGAGTTTTCGCTGTGCGTCTTTCGGCAGCGGCTGCTTCATCGCCTCCTCAAAGACATTCGCAACCGCCCCGTCGCCGTGCTTGGGCGAAGACAACACGTTATACAAGGCTCCCGGGGCACCCCGATCCAGGTCCGTGGTGGACAACCAGAAACCGCATGTTCTGGCACCTACCGCCGCCGATGACGGAAAGGCCTCGACCAGAGCCTCGGGAAGCGTTGCCGGTATGTCCTGGAAGTTTATCTTCGGCTGGCTGCGACTGTTTGCCAGCAGGTCTTGCAGGTGAGGACGCAGGAGGTTGTAGAGGCGGGAAAGCGTCGGGGTGATCCTGATCAACGCGTCTGCGTCTTTCCACAGTACCGTCGCCGTGGGCAGGTTGTAGCGATAGTGACGGTCGAAGAAGCCCATTTCTACCAACGGCGTCTTGTAGCGGCCGCTTACGCCTAGCAGGGTTTGCCGAGCCAGTACCTGCGCTTCCGGGACATGGCTGAAGGTGAGCGAAGGGTTCCCTGTACTGTCGAACCACCCTCTTCGCGCCTTGCTGATCCCCAGCACGCCGGTGCTTTCCAGACCCGCGGTATTTTCATGGGCGATGACGCTGTAGACGTAGAGATTTTCCAGGTACACCAAACAGGCATGTTTGAACCTGAGATCGTGTTTGCCATCGTAGACCCTCTTCAATCCGCTGCCTAGCGCAATTGAGTCGTCCTCGACTAGGCTCTTGATCAAGAAGTGATTGAACAGGTTCAGGGTGAAATTACGGATATCGTTGGAAATGGAGCTGATTCGGTTCTGGAAAATCTGCTGGCCGAATCCAGACCAGATCACCTGCAACCCCAAGGGATCGATATTCAGTTCATTACCGAGGCTTTCGTCGTACTCGGTCAGAAAAGCATTTAGCAACACACCCGGACACCTCTAAAACGGACAATTCCTTTGTATCCGCCCTTGAAGCTGGCTGGATCCAACCCGACCCGAAAAATTGCATTTCGCCACTATCACTGTCAAGGGCGGCGCCGTCGTCGCTGGAACGGCAAGTTCAAGCCAGCCATCGACGAATGTTTATCAATGATCCGCGCTTCAGCTGCTGGATCCATAGGACTAAGTCCATCTCTCCTCCTATTCGAAGTACTCGGGGTAGTTACCACACAGTCAGGGTGGATATAGCTACCGCTGAGACAAGCGGCCCCCTTAAGACACGGCCTCGCCCTGCTTCTGACTATCCCGCCATGGAGCTACTCTGACGTCCAGAGTGCACCACCACGACAGCTGTCAGGAATCGCCATTCACGATCGCTAGCACAGCCGGTGCAAGTGGAGCACAGCTTGGGGCACAACTCTTTTTTATCTGCCTGAAATAACCGTCTTAGAGCCCAGTCAAAATGTTTTTCGGCTACCCTGAGAGTCTTTAGCTTTCGTCGGGCAGGCTGTTCAGGCGATCATTTATGCCTTTTCATAGACCATGGAGATCTACCCACCTCCAGAGGATTCCCACACTCGGGGCATATCTGAAGGCATGCTTTGGATGATTTGAGAAGGATGCCCCTACCAGAAATGCTGGTGGTGATGGAATGATACTGCTTCGCGGATACATCTCAGGGAAGCACCTAACCCCCTCACCTGCTCTCCAGCACCTGCTTGCCCACCCCATAAGCCGTCCCGCTGATCCCCAGAAAAATCAACCAGGTCGGATCGAACACCGGATAGCTCAACTGCTGCTGTACATGGAAGATTCCCACCACCAGCAGCAGGATATTCACCACCACCGCCTGGTAGCGATGCAGTTGCTTGCGCTCGTCGAAGCCGGTTAGAAGGTCGTACCAGAACCCACGACTTGGCACGTAGCTGCGGCCGCTCGGGGCATTGCGGTCAGTGATCCAGGACAGGCCCGCCGTGCCGATACTGATGCCGAGCAGGACCAGCAGCGATCCATCTATCCGACGCAGGTCCCCATACAACAGCCACAGGAACAGCCCGGTGGCAACGGCGAAAGTGAACCACAGTGCCATCTGAGTGCGGCTAAGGCTGAAGGACGCGCGCACGGGTTTCCAGTCGGGCTTGCGCAGCGCCAGGCCAAAGCATGTGGCATCGACGTCCGCCGCCTCGACCGGCTCCCCAGCAAGTGCCTTGCTGGCCAGGTCGTCGTAGCGCAGGACATCGGTTCCGTCGTAGCCGGGGTATTCCTTGAGGTACTGGTTCCGGGTCGTATCGTCCCGAAACTGCGCCAGCCTGGTCCGGAGCTTGCGTGCTTCCTTCCACCACGGTGGGATCGTCGAGTCCGGCTCGTCACGCAGGGTGTCCGTCGCCCTTCCGACATATACGATGGCGGCGATGGCCAGCACGACCAGCAAAAGCGCAAGCGCCAGCCTGGCTCCGGTGGTGATGCTCACTGATGTGGCCTGGCCACGTGATGGAATCATCGCCAGCGCGGCATCGTTGCTGGACTGCCATCCGAGTGCCGCATACAGGTCCGTCGGGGCAAACAGGGCCCCGTCGGCATACAGCATGGACCACAGGCGTTGGGTTTCCGGCCCCTGGCGGATCCGGAACCTGAGCTGGACATATTGATCCACCGTTTCTGAGGCGATCAGCACGGCATCGTCGGGCAAGGGCACGCCATTGAGATACAGCACGAATGCCCCGTTCAAGGCTTCCTGCGACGTCTGCAAGGCAGTGAACGCCGCCTTGTCCACGGCAATGACCAAGTCGCCGGTGCCGACCAACGGACGAGCGTCGCTACCCAGGGTGGCACAAGCCGGTTCGCGGTTGCTCTCGCCTGTCTTGAGTGTCGCGTTCTTTTTGTCGGCCAATCTGCTTTCAAAAAGCCCTGAATCTCTTACCACTATGCATTTTGTCGCCAGTTGCGGCGTTTCCGTGGCCGCCGCGCCGGCGGCAAACAGATTCAGCGCCAGCAGTGCGCCCGTGAGTCCCCACAGCTTTTTCATCATCGCAATCGCCCTCCTCTTTCGATGAGCCGCAGGCAATGCGCCCGCGACCTGCATGTCCCTTTGCCCCACCTCAACCGTTCATGGAAATCAGTGGTGATACCGAGATGATCCTTGCTTGAACCTCATGCAATCCACGCAGCGCGTCTTCGCTTGCGGCGGTGTCGGGCGACAGCGGGTCGGCCCCGAAGAACCAGTCCAGATCCAGGGTGCTATTGAAACCGTGGCGAGCGCTGTTGCCTTCGGTCAGCGAGGTGGCGAGCATCGCGACCTCTAGCCAGAGCTCACGGTCCAGCCCGTCCTTGAATTTCGCCGGCTCGACGGTCATGACCAGCCCCTGCATCGCGTCGGTGTTCCATGGGATTCCGAGCCACTGAGCGTCCACCGCCTGCCGCATACCGTCGCGGTCGACGGCCCACGCTGCCAAGACCTGGACCTTTCCGGTACCATCGACACTGAGATCCACGCCGAACGTAGCCCACTCGCTGACGGAGGTGCTCTTCAACTCTAAAACACCGACCTCGCTGGTCTTCGTGCTCTCGGGACGCAGGCCCAGGCGAAGCTCCACCACTCTGGAGCGCGCCTCCAGATTTGCGACCAGCCGCATATTCAGGGACAGCAGCGTTCGTGCCCCGGACGCCGGCGGTACTGCGATACCCGGTGCGACCAGGTCCAGATAACCGAACTTGTATTGATCCGGTATGCTCACGGCACCACGGCCAATAATGATGGCCGGGGTCTCGAATTCGACCACCCGCACCCGCCCGTTTTTGACGTCAGGCACGACGCCAGAAATCCCTTGGAGGCTGTTCGAGCCAAGCATGTACAGTGCCGTCGGCCGCTCCAGCGGCCGACCTAGGCCTGAACGCACCTCACTGAATAACAAGGCAAGATGACGCTGGGTGTGGGTTGGGAACGGCTGCATCCCTTGAGCGGGCCTGAGCCACAAGCGCCCGTTGGCAGATTCCCTGGCGTTGAACTTCAGTGCACCATCCTCCAGACGCGCCTGCAAATCCTTGACCTGCCGGGGCTTGCCCATTTCCAGTGGATTGCCATCCGCAACGAAAACGGTGGCGAAGTTGCGGTTGGTTCTAGCCCAGTGCATTGACGTGCTCTGGCTGAGGCAGATTTCGCACGTCCACATGTGCTTGTCCTGCGCAGGGACCTGCACGTCAGCGAAGCCATGACCGGCCGGCAACGTCCATTCGATACTTGCCAGCAACTTCGGAGCATTGCCGGCGCCTCGCTCCTCGGCCGTCGGCGGCACCAGGAAGACCGAAAGCAATGCTCGCCGCTCGCTCATTGGCGCATGCAGTAGCGCGCACTGCCAGCCGGTGAATGCTTTGGCCGTGGGCAGCCGCAGCAACGACATGCGCTGGTCCCCGGTCGCCGTGATGTCCATTATCCGCCAATCCAGGGTCACCTCCCATGCCGTTGCGGACATGTCGATTTTTACAAGGTCCATGGCGCCTCCCCCTGAGCCTAGAGAGAGAGAGCCTTGCATGCCCGGCAGTTGAATCCAGCAGTTGCGGGTCAGGTCCGGCGGGTTCTGCCAATCGATGCCACTGACCAGCCAATGCGGATGTAGGTAGCGCCGCAAGCCGACGCTGAGGAAATGTTCCTCCAGTTCCAGTGACTGCATGGTCGGTACGCCGTGGGTGTCGACCTCTAGGCTCACCGGATCGAGCACCAGCGCGGTATTGGGGAATGCCGGCGCCGAGACCGCATCTGATTCAAAGGTGAGACCGATCGGCCCCTCAATGGAGAGCAGCGTGTTCTTCCCCTTGGCCTCGTCATAGGCTTCATAGGCAAGGCGTGGATCGCGGCCGATTTCCTTGCGTACGTCGGCTGGGTGGACAACTCCGCTGGCGCCGGCAGACATGGCATACCCGACACCCGAGCGAACCTCAGCGATGACACGGTCCGCCAGCCCGCCATGGGCGAAGGGCCGCTCTTGCAGGATGGCCATCAGCGGCGGCGTGCGTCCCTCGCCCTCCTCCGGCGACTGAGTCAGCGGAATCAGGGCGCGCAACTGCGGCCGGGTCAGCTCGATTCGGGCCGCTTCGGCAAGCATCGCCACGCGCAGCCAGGCCCGCTCGAGGTCGTCGGACCACGCCTGGCACCACCCGTCAGTCTCGCGCTGGAACGCAGCGGTGTAGCGAGAATGCAGAGTGAAGCGATGACGGAACACGGTAGCCGAGGGCTTTTCCCAATGAACGGTGCGCAGGGTGGTGCTGGCCGGCGCGGGCAGCAGGTTGATCGTGGACGACTGACCATCCCTGTCGCGCCCGGCAAAGGCCTGTATCTCGAAATTGGCCAACTGGCTGTTGCCGGTGAGCAAACGCGAAGCGCGCCCGGGTTTTTCGACCCTGACGTCGTTCTCCTTGGGGTTGATCCAGGCATAGATCGGCCGACCGTCGAAGCGCCAGCGTTGGGTCAGTACGGTGATCGCGCCCAGTTGCCGCCATTGCCATGCCCTGGCGTAGGAGGGGTCGGCCTTGAGCATATAGCTGCGCGCGGTTCCGGCTGCCTCATAGTGGATATCGGAGTGAGCCAGTGTTGTCCATTCTTCACGACTCGCTGACAACACCTGCATGCTTTCGATCAGTACCCTTGCGCCATCGAACACCACGAGATTGCCATTTCTGCCTATGGCCAATGTCTCCAGGCGGCTGTCGAGCACTCCCGATTGAGCGCTGAACAGTCCGGATTCGACTTGTGGTCTTGCGAGCAACTGGACACAGGTACCAGCGGGGACATGCAATACGCGGCCATCGAACGAAAGTGCCTGGCCGGTGTTCGCGGCGAAGCTGCGGACGCTCAGGGAGTGCCGGCATTCCTTGTCTACCAGCGTCAGGATATCTTTGATGCGACCCTTATCGAGTAGCGTACCAAGGCGGGCTCCAAGACTCGCGAGGATCTCGCCCAGTGATGGAATCTTCTTCTGATAGACCGTCTGGGGCTTGAGCTCCGGCCGCTGACCCAGCCGCTCGGTGGAATCCATCAGCCCATCCAGTACCACCACGTCCAGGCGCAGACTGCTTACTGCGGGATCGAGCAGTGCGTCCAGTAATTTGCCAAGCTCCAGATCGCGCGAACGGTCGATGTTGGCGGCTTCGAGCAGACATAAGAAGAGTTTGATCTGCTGGTCATCCTGCAGGCCTGTGAACACATTACGGCGAAGGTCCGGATTGGCGATCCAGCGCACGAAGTCGCTGTAGGGCACCCGTGGGAAGTTGACCTTGAGGGCGGCGTCATTGCCGAAAGGAGCCCGCCATCCACCGCCGGCGAGCCCCGTGAACGACGCCCCCAGCAGGAGCAGGTTCTCCGCTTTTGGGCCCTGCCCCGTGGCCCGTTCTACCGACGCGGCAGGATCGGCGAAACTGACGGTTGCCAAGCCTGGTGAGGTCAAACCCAGGCGTAACGACAACGAGTCGACTCCGTGCTCCTTCGCAATGCTGATTTTTTTACCTTCGAAATCGATCTGGAACGTGTCGCCCTCCAGCACAATCGACAGTGCCTTCTTCGCTGATGTACCCGAGATCGGTACTGCCGGAACTGTGTGGAGGGTGGCACCATGGTAAATACTCAGCGTTAACTTGCCGCCGTCCGGCCCCGAGTAGCGGAAATCCTCCAGATAGATTTCCCTGGACGGTTGAGCCGCATCGAAATGCAACGCACCGCTGCCATCCACCTGGCGGAACAGATCCAGCGGCAGACTCGCATCGCTGTGCAGGCCCAGTCGTGGATAGTCCGCCGACAAGGGTTGCAGGCCTGCAGGGATCACGCCGAGGCGCTGGACAGTTTCACTGTCGTTGATGGTCGTGCGACCAATCGCCGTGCGGCGCGAATACATCAGGCTCAGTTTCGGTTTACCGTCGACCTCGATCTTCGCTGCGGGCAACCAGGGGGCGCTACCCTGCATGCACCTCGGCAAGCTTCCACTACGCCCGACGACATGGGCGCAGACCTCATACCGCGCACCGTAGGCGAGCGTTGGCAAAGGCTGGAAGCCATTTAGCAGTGTCGCCGGATAGTCCGTACCAAAAAACGCCTTGCCCAGGGGATCGAAGCCGGCACCCGGCAGGCTTTCGTCAAAAGCGCTGCAGGCCAATGGGAGTCCGTCATAGTGCAGGAACAAGGATCGACGGCCATCATTGATGGTTGTAGGGACCGGCTGTACGGTAATCGCTTCGGCCAGTGCGGCGGGTGACGGGCTGGCCGGATGATGGAAATCGGCGAGGTTGGCGTAAGCCCACGGCGTATAAGTCTGGCCATCAATAGTTCGTCGCAGGGCCAGCGCCATCCCGGAAAAGGCGGCGGAGAATTCGTCCTGCTCCAAGTCGTCGACCACCGGGTCAACGGTGAGCGGAATCGCCAGGGGACCGGGAGCGAGGTCAGGGGAAAAGCGGGTACTGGCCGGAACGAACAGTTCTCGCTGCACGGTCCTCTGCATATGTTCGCTGACCAACGCCAGGGCCGCCAATGCCTCCTTATCTGCCGGAAGTTCCGTGGGCTGGCCCTTGGGGAGGTCTGTGAAAAAATCTTCGGGAGCGGGGATGAACGCCAGACAATCGAGCATTGATTGTGTGGCGTCCGGCGTCGGCCCGGCTCCACGGCCGCCCAGCCGCCAATTCCAGAACTCAAGCCCTTCGGCTGCTTTTTCCAGCGTCTGGGTAGTCGCTTTCGACTGATGCAGCACCGTGTCACAGATCAGCTTGCCTACCGATTGACGGGCGGCATCGGCGCCGTTGAGTCCTGTGTTCAGCAGTCCTTCGAAATCCAGCACTGCCTGATCGTAAACCTTCAGGGCCTTTTCCGGGTCACCATCGACGTACTGCTTGAGACTATCGGAAACTGTCTTGCGAATCTGGTGCAACAGGCGCAGCACCGTCGATTCGAAACCGTTTTCACTGAGAACCGCATCCTGCAGGGGTGCCAATTCGGCGCTGAGCGTCTCAAACGGGAGTGCCTCCAGTTCTTTCCATTTCTGCGCAGCCGGTTGGACGCAGGCCTGCAGTAATCGATACAGCATCGAGTCAGTAGCGGCAAACGATGATGTCCCCTGTCCGCCTTGCGGCCGGCAGATGTCCAGCAACACATCGATATAGGCTTTCATGTCCACCGATATCAGGTTTTGCTGAATTCCTCCTCGGATGGCCTTGCGCAGCACAGAGCGAGGGGTGTCGGAGGGCATGCCGTCCTTTTTCAGGCGCTCTATCAGCACATCAAGCAAAGGCCCGAGTAGGCCCCCCTCCCGTGGACTGTCCGCCACTTGGCCAACGTGAGGCATCATCAGCGCCAGCAGCAGGGTGTCCAGACTGGTGGCCAGTGTGGCCAGGGCACGCCAGGACTCGCGACGCACCCTTTGCACCAGCGAGGGTTGATCCTTCCACTGCACCTCACTGACCGCAAAAAAACCGGTGAATAGCGAGCCCGCCCGCTGCTCGATCCTTGTCAGCGTTCGATAGGCAGCCTGTTCAGAGTCATCTTTTCCGAAGTTAACGAAACCCGTCTCCGGATCGATCAGCATGTCACCCATCGCCGGGCGTATAGCGCGGTTAGAACTACAGAAATCCGCTATTCCAGATGCATAGGCAAACTCCACATCATCCGCCTCGAGCCGACCTTCGGTGTCCCCAGGTGAAAGAGCGTCATCGATAAGGGGCTGGAATACCACATCCTCACTACCTGCGTAGTCGATGTGCAGGACGTACGCGAGCCCCAGGCACTGCGGGACCGGAGCAACCCAACTGGATGCGCCCACCAGCACGGCATGGGCATCGAGACTTGCGGTGTTATCGATGCCATTGAGATACAGATTGCGCAGGGCCCAAAAGCCTGGCGCATTGAGGTTGGCTGCGGCTTGGGCGTGGCTCTCGAACCAGCGCCTGAAATCATCAAGAAGAGCCGTGGTCACGCCGGATGGCTGAAGGTCCGCAATCGCCTGGGGAGGCTGGCCGTTAACGACGGTATAGGCACGAAACTTCAAGCCTCCGCCCTTCAGCATATCGAAGAACGCCTGGTACGCCTGTCGGGCCTGTTCCTCCGTTTCTCCTTCCTCTGTCTCGGCCTTAAAAGCGAGCCGAACTGAAAACCCGCGTTGTAGTTCGTCCTGGAATCCCTTGAGCTCTTCCTCGGTCATGCAGATGATGGTCCGCTTCATCCTTTCAGCCTCCCCTGTCCATCAATCAGTTTTCGGGCCTTCTCAAGGCTCTCGGAACGCACCTGGCTTTCACTGTTGCTCGTAACCTCCCTACGCCCTCCGGTCATGCGATAGCGCACCTGCCCTCCAGCGCTCACGGTGAAGAATCGCGAAATCCGAATGCTCACCCTGAAGGACCCGGTAGCATCGATATCGCTGTTGTCTTGGTAACTCAGGCGCAGGGCCACCGATAGGTAGGCGCTGGCGATACGAAGTACATCGACCACGCCGACGATGACCACCACCATCGATACGGTCAGCCCGCCGCCGGGCTGGCCGATCAACTTGCGATAGGTCAGCGCGACGTTGAGCGAAATCGAAACCGTCCCCGACACACCGCAGAAGGAAAATCCCAGCGAGCCCGAGCCGCCAGCCGCCGCGTCCACCACTACCGCCAGCTCGTTCTTGAACGGCCGGTAGTTCAGGTCGACGGTGAGCCAGCCGCTGCCGCCGATGATGAATACCGAGAACAAGAACGGCAGGTCGGCGCGGGCCAGGGCGAAGCTGTTGCTGATGAGAAAATCGGGAAACGCCAGCAGGCGGAAAGCGTTGCTGATCTGGATGTTCTGCACCCCGCTTGTGCCGAACATCATGCCCATCGGGGGCAGCGCGAACAGGTGTTCCAATCCGACGGGAATGCCGTTGTCCTTGATGATCTTGAGCCCGCCGATCTCGTCGCCAAAGATCGACTGGAAGGTGTTCTGAATGAACTGGAAGCTTGGATTGAGACGGATCTGGCGCGGGTCGAAATCGACCTTGAGGCCTCCCCTCTTGTCGAAACGCACGGCCACTTGGCTCAGCGTGACCATGGATGTACCGGCCACCACTGCATCGAAGTCGGTCAACAGCGTCGCAGTGCCGCTTTGCTCGACTTCGGCGCTGTCCTTCGAGGCCTCCAGGCGTACAACCGCAGAGATCTTCGTGTTGAGCAGGTCCAGAGTCACCGGCCCGACGCTGAACAGAGAGCGACGCTCAGGCAATGGCAGGTCGACATCGACCTGGACCCAGGCTCGCAGGTTCTTCTTGTCGAACTCATGGGTGACGCGGATGGCATCCTTGGCCGCGGCCGGTAGCGTGTATCCGGGCAGGAGTTTGCGCAGGTCGAGCCCAGCCAGGTTCTGCAGGACCTTGCCGATGTCCTGCTTCGACAGGTCGACCGGGATCAGGCGTTCACCGAGTCCGTCGATCTGCATGTCCAGGCCCAGTGCCTTGAGATCATCCCCCAGTCGACCGAACCAGGCATTGATCTGCGGCATGTCCACCCGATCCTCGACCCAGCCGAAGAAGTACGATGAGTTCAGGCGCGAGAAATCCAGGTAGGGCAATTCAGGCGTGGAGCCAAAGGCCGCCATGGCCCGCAGGATGTTGTTGGGGACAGCCAGCAGGCCGCCCTCACCCAGGCGGCCGACGGCGTCGATCACTCGGTCGCCGTAGCCTTCGACCAGGTTGCGGGTTGCGGCGAGGTCGTTGCACAGGCCGCGGACGTCGTGGCCGAAGGTCTCGACCTGATTCAGCAGTGTCTTGTACTTTTCGTCATCACCCAGCATGTCGTCGAGGCTGTCGAACAGTTCTGTCTTTGCCTTTTCCAGGCGATCTTTAAGAGGCTGCAATGTGACTGTAGTTTCCTGGACAAGTCGATCCCGCAACCCACTGATTCCGCTAGCCACGTTTCGGCAAGCGTCCTGGACCGCATCATTGACGCCCCCGAACAACGCCGCCGCGTTGTCTAGACTGCTGATCAGTTCGTCGGTGCAAGTGTCAATTAGGTCGATGGCCGCTTTACGACGATTCTCGATCGCTTGCGCAGTGTCGAACACCGGAGGCCCCACCCGGTCCAGAACCAGTACGACTGCCGGCAAACCCAGTAGGCCCTTGACCAGTTGCTCTACCAGCACTTTGCTGCCTAAAGAGTTCTCCGCCTCCTTCACTTTTCCAAGGGTTGTCTCGATAACCTTTTCGAGCTCCTCATTCAACGGCCTGGTCTGGCCTGTAAGCCATTGCTCGGCGTCATCAAGGGAAATCCTGGCCTGCTCGAACAGATGGTCGGCCCACTTCTCTGCCTGCGGAAATACCGAAAGCAATTTCTCGACCTCGGCCGGAACGGAAATCGACACCGAGGTCAGCGCCGTGTCGAACGCCTGAAGCAAATCATCGCCGACGTCGGAAACCGCCTTCTTCAGATCGTCGCTCAGGGTGTTCGCCCCCGTTTTAAGACGCTCCCGCGCATCCACCAGTTGGCCGGCGATTGCCACTGTCTCTTGCGAGAGCAGTTTGCCCGACACAGAAGCTTCCTTGGTAAGCTTCCTGGCGAGCTCCTCGAAAACCTTTACAGCGTTGTCCAACCCTTCGCCAATCGACTTCAATGCGCTGCGGACCGGTTTGAGCGCCTCGACCCGCTCGGGCGTCGTCTCGATTTTCAGCAGTACGTTTTCGACGTTCGCCACGTATGCCGTCACGACGGCTGCGTCAGGCAAAACGCTTTTCACGCTAGCCAGGAACCGGGCCAACAATTGCAGTTGCATTGCCCCCTTGAGAGCCTGTTCGATCATCCGGGTAGCGACCGCCCCGATACGCTGGGCAAAGTCGTCGAGCTCCACGGACAGACGCTGCCGGGCACTGTTGAGTTCTCCCCGAAGCACCTCGCTTATGCGCGTCAGCGCACAAGCGATCTGTTGCTCCAGGTCTTGCCCTCGGCTGGCTGACCAAGGTTTGGCCTGGTCGATGGTCTTACTCAGGGCATCGAGTTCGGCGCGTGCCCGGTCAAACCCGTCATGCCCGGCAGCTATTGCCCCGTTCACGGTGAGACGGGTGATTTCGATACCGCGCCGCAACTTGCCCAGTTCTGCCGTGGTCGACTCGAACAGGGGCAGCAGCAGCTTTTTCAGTTCACTTTGCAGGTACAAGTCAAAGTCGCTACGGAGGGCGAACTCGCCGGGTAACGCCTGGGACAGCATCTGAATCTGTTCCTGCCGCCAGGCATCCAGTTCCTGAACCATGGCCATGCGCCTGGCTGTGATAGCGCTGCCGAGGTTCTGCTGCAAGGCGGCGCAGGGCGAAGGTACCGAACCGTCCAGTTGTACGAATTGCGAGTCAAGAGCCTTGAAGACTTTGTCGCAACCGGTTTTCAGTTTATCGAAGTGCTGCTCAATGCCACTTTGGGCGATGGCATCCTGTGTTGCCGCAGCACCCAGCGCAACCAGGCGCGCCTTCAGGGCGTCCCGTTCCGCAGCATCCGTCGGACGTTTCGCCGGCAGATCGCCAACGTTCGCCAGGCAGCTGGACAACTCCCTCAACGGCCCCGTAACCACTCTCCCCTTACTCAGCACCCCTTCGAACAATTCCTGGGTAAGGTCGCCTTGCTTCAGGGCGGTGGGCAGCTTATCCAGCAGTATCCGCGTAGCGTTCTCCGGCAGGTTCAGTGGGCTTTCCTGCCGCCCGGCACGCATGAAGGTCAGTGTTTCCAGTCCGACATACACCGGTTTGTCGGCCCGTCCGGCATTGATCGTGGTGCGTTGCGTCGCCGCTGCCAGACGCCAGGTGAATCGGGCAAAGCCTGTCGGCACCTTGATCGTGGCGTCATCGTTCCGTGGCGGAGGCAGGTCGGCGTAGTCGATGCCCCGACGCACGGCCCAGGCGTTGGTATCGTCGGTCTGCTCCGGGGTGGTATCGGCAAAGAAGTACAGGTTGTCGGGATTGAGGCACTCCTGGGCAGCCAGGGGATTGTCTCCATCGCCTTCGGCGGCGGTGACGAAAGCGATGTCAGGCATCGCATAGACCTGCGGCCGCTGCCTGGCGGCATGGCGGTTCCACAGCGGGACGATCCAGCCACTGGTGCCCACGTCCTCGGCCCAGAAGCTGTCCACCGGAATGATCCGCTTGTTGAAGCGCAATGCCCGTAGGAAGCTGCTGGTGTGCGCGGCGGCAGTGGGCATGTCCGGATACTGCCGCTCTGGCTCGAGGATCTCAATGTATTCGCTGATCTTGCGCAGCACCGGCCGGCGGGTCCGGGTTCCCAACCCGCCTTCCGGGGTGAACTGCGCCGAAGGGTTGACCGTGCGTTCGTACACCACCACATGCTTGGCGCGGTGCCAGAACACCGCGATACGCCCGAGCACCTCGACCTTCTGGCGCTGGACGAAGCCGCCGCGGGTCTCGCTGATGATCGACACGCGGTTGTTGTTGAATTTGACCGTCTGGTCGGCATCGCCACCGAGGGGCGACAAGGCGATGGTTTCGATCGAGCCGCCGCTGGCTCGTGGCTGGGCCAGAACCAGCCGCAGCACGTTGGCTGATTCGATCGGCCACAACGCGCCCCCGGACAATCCGTTCGGGTGCAGGCGCGGCGACAGGTCGGGCGTTTCCTGGGTTGGCGAACCCGGCACTGTGTCCGCGTCGACCGGTGCCTCCAGCGCTGCCAGGGCGGCCCGGTGCAGCGCCGTCGTGCGCAAGGCGAAGCGCGCGCCAGCGCTGAAGCGCACCGGCGCGAACTGCATTTGCTGCGTAGGATTGTCCGCCCACAGTTCAAGGCGCTGGGGGCGTGTCTGCATCGCCTTGTGCAGCAGGTTCCAGCGGTCTTGATCGCGCTCTTCGTAGAGGGGCACCGGACGCCCGGTCAGTGCCTCGATTTCCGCGACCCGGGTGCGTCGCGCTGTGCCTTGCTCCAGTCTCGGCGTCACGCCGAAGGCGAGGCCATAAAGGAACTCCCCATGCAGCGAGGTCAGCGCGCAACCCAGACCCAGCTCGCCGCGCTGGTTGAACAGATCGCCCGCGGCCCACTCCGGCAGCACGTAGTTACGCTCCACATCCGCCGGCTGGATCCACAGGTGGGCGGCGGGCGTCAGGCGGAATTCGACGGCGCGCCGGTGTGACCGGGTGACGGTCGGGTCCTGGTCTGCATCGATCGGGCGAACGAACCCATTGGCGGCAAATTCTGTCTCGACCTTGGCATCCTGCAGTTCGAGCCGGCGCGGCTTGTCCATGCTCTCGCCAATGACCTGCGGGGGCAGCACGTAGTGATAGAGCCCGGTGGACTGCCTGAACTTCCAACCCCGGTCGTCGCTGTCGTAGCTGGCGATGGTCGCGCTGTCCTCGCCTCCGAGCATTTCCAGCGGCGTGGAATAGAAACGCTGGATGGTGAAGGGTTGCTCGCCGATCAGCAGGCTCTTCTGCGCCCCCGAGTTGCTCTCGATGTCTTCATCCAGATTGGCCAGCAGGCGCCATTGGCGATCGCCGCGGATTTCTTCGGTGCACTTGAGCAGGTATTGGCCGCTGCCGGCCGTGGCACCGGGCTCGCGGTACAACAATGGCTGGGCACGCCCGCTGCGGTCCCCACGCAGGACGTCCACGGCCAACGGATCGACTCTCGCCACAGCGAGGGTCAACGCTACCTTGATACCCAGCATTGCGGGGGTGCCGCTGACGCCCGGATCGTCGCGCAGACGTATGCGGATCGAGGTCGATTCGATGAAAACGGGCTTGTCGTGGACCAGTTCCAGGCCGCCCAGCGAGGCGGTGAGTGGGACCTTGCCGGTGAGGTTTTCGATTTGTACCAGCTTCAAACAGATACCGCGAAGATCGTCTCCCTTAACGTCTGTCTCATGAGCCAAATAGCATCCCAATGAAATGGATTGCCGATGCAATGAAGGCCAACTGACCCGCAATGGAATACGTGTCTGCTTCTCGGCCATTACGCGGTCATTGAAGATGCTCGTGTCTTCGGGATTCGACAGCATCGCCGACCAGATCCACGGTTTCTTCTCGAGTTCAAGCCTGCCATCGGACAGGGAACCGCTGCGTTGTCTGGCGTACAGCCCGAAATGCATCAGCCCGTTGCCTGAGGGGGACGCCACTTCAAGCTTTGGCAGACTCGACTGGGGCTGGTCCGGCGCTAGTTGGTGTAGTGAAAACCGTGCACGGTTCATGGAGGAAATGGAGGCATGGATCAGTTCCAGAAAGCCCGTGCCCTGAGTTCTTGGGGCAAAGTTGCCGCTCACCTTCCCCAAATCGATGGAGTTGTACTCCGTGATACCGCCAATGCTCGCTTGCACGGAGATTTCGTGCTTTTCGCTCCAGACATCAGTAACTGTTCCGGTAAGGACCACGGTGATATGCAACTGCTTGCCAAAGCTGAGCCAGGTACCATCCATGCCTTCAGCACGCAGCTCGATAAGTCTGCTTCTTACCCGGATATCTGCAACTTTGTCGTTATCTGTAGATGGAAGCTGGGAGTTCAAGGCAAAACGTTGTTCGATGCGATAACCAAGGCGGTCACCGTTCCCTGAACTTCTGATCGCAATGCCGAGCGCGGGCAACAGCGGCCCGATATCGCCCTCTTCGAAGCGAACGTCGAAACTAGCACTATCGGGGGGTGTACGCACACCCAGGGCAGGTAGCAAATGCCCCAGGATCGATTTCGCAGAGGGCCAATAATCCGGTTTTCTAATTTCGACCCAGGACTCTACGTTCCTGGTTTTCGGCCAGGTGTCCCACGCGAAGCCGAAGCGGCCAATAGCCTTCATCGAAGGTGGTCGCAACGAGCTGAATGAAATGCCGTTCTCTCCAACACTACCGGTCGAGCGGTCCTGGCGACCGAACTCCATGTTTTCCACGAGCAACGGTTGCGCAATCGCTGTGAAACTGGACATGGCCACCCGGGGGCTATACAACGCGGAAAACGCGACAAACGCTCGCTCCGCCTTGAACTGCTCATCATCCTGGGGGGACAGCAGAGGCAGCGCCAGGTCGAACCGCAAAAGAGGATTGCTGTCCTGACCTATCAGTACCCGGCTCTTGTAGTGACTCGTAGAACCGGAAGGAAAATGCTCTCGGACCACAGGAACCCGCAGGTCCAGTTCCTGATGAAATGCCCCTGCCTGGTCTTTGCGCACCGCATACTGCTCGAATACCTGCACGCCTTCGAACGCCAGCACGGCACTCGATTGATCGAAACGCCACGAAAGAGTCTTGTCGGCGGCATGTTTCAACACGGCCTTGGCAGCATCAGAGCTCTTCGGCACGGGTTGAATGTTGGTGAGTGAGTCCGTGAATTCCAGATCTGGCTTCCAGGCGTCCTTGGGTACCCAGCGCGCGCATCCCACCATTGCGGCCTTCTTGGCATCGAGAACGTAATGAATCTCGACCACCCCCTCCGCTGCCGGTACTTCGGGCTTGACCGACCTCAATGGCGGCCATGAGAACGTACCGAAACAACGAAACGCCAGAAATCGGTCAGACATTGTCCACCTCCCTGTGAGCCCGGAAAATTGCCAAAGAACGGCGTGTTCGGGCGCCTCGGCTGTTTGCTGGAACAGACGCTGCATTGATAGCACAATGCTAGTCGTCGTTTTCTTTCGCGCTATGCAAGCAAACAAATTTTTTTTGGCTACATTTCCTGAACGTGTCGACTTTCAAGGAATGATCCCGTGGCCAACAACATCGCCGTCAAACTCACCATCGGCATCCCCAGTGAAATCGTTTATTACCTTACATATGCCTACAATGGCGGCACCAAGTGCAGCCCAAGTGTGACCTTGGACCTCGACCAGGCGGGCCCGACATCGTTGAAGGTTCCCGCGCTGGCCTGGGGCACCACCCGCGAGTACGACAGTGACGATGTACTGGCTGCCAGCGCAGGAAAGCCGGCGTGGTTCCGCTCCCTGCGCCCGGGCGCGCAGCCAATCGGGACGGCAACCCTGGCGCGAACGACGGACAACCTGAACGCGGTCTGGACGCCTTTCGACGGCGCCAGCCATGCTGTGAAATTCATCATCGACGGTGGCAATCCATTGGCCGTGGCACCCCATATCGATGCCACGATCATTGTCGGCCTGCGCAAGGCCGCAGGTGACGTGCAGTTCAGTGTCGACGGCATACATGACGGATTTCCCAACTACACGCTGCAGATCAATGGCAAAACGGTCTACGAGTGGGATGCCGTAAAACAGGGTGAAGATCCATCTGCCCTGGGAGGTGCAGGCGATCAAAGTATAAAGATCGCCTGGAAGACACTATGACGATCTGATGGTCGAACTCGAGATTGCGCCCGGAAATTGCTTGAACTTGGCTGGAGATTATTCAACTTGCAGAGATGTATGCCGTTCGAATGGCCTCTGGATAACCGCGCAGCCGTAGAAAGCTCGGCGCGGAGTATCCTGCTAGCTCGGATCTGCGGGGTTCCATGTTGCGTTGATGCGTTGATGCGTTGATGCGTTGATCGTCCGTGGGCTCCACCAGGGGGGCAAAAACACTTACTTTTGCAGCCTTCCAATCGATTACAACACTCGGTGCGACGCAAGGTTACAGTTCAGGCAAGACGATCGGTGCCCTCCTCGCTCAAATCACGCGAAACAATCCATCAATGACCTGCGTCTTCGCCAGTCGCGCCTTCAAATCGGAATCGAGATAGTGGTCGTCATCGCGGTACTCCTGAATCGCCTCTGGTTTCGTAGACACCTCCAAGCCCAGCAAACCAATTACGCGGATGCAAATATTGGGTCGAACACAGCCGATCGGAGTTGCTGCTCTCGACCGAGAGAGGATTAGCTTGTCCTTGATGAGCCCTGCACCCTCCCTCCAGATGCAATAAGAAGTTACACTGAAAGCCATCTGAATCCATCTTGGTCTCTATCAGAAAACGCCACTCGCGATCGCTCGTAAACCTTATGCAGTTGGGGGCAAAATTGGGGCATATTTGAAATTTTTCTGCCTGAAAATGTTGTTCTAGAGCGTAGTCAAAATGTTTTTTGGCGATCCTGAGAGTCTTTAGGCGCCGCCGGATAGGCTATTCGGCTGACCATTTCTGCCTTTCCACAAACCATGGAGCTCCATTCACTTCCAGAGGATTGCTACATTGGGGGCATATTTGAGGGCATGCTATGGATGGTTTGAAAAGGATGCCCCCAGCCTGAAGGCCCACGTAAGCAAGCGTCCAACTCACCTTTTGTAAGTCAGGTGTCCACTGATGCGGCAGCAGTTGCCCGGTTTCGCTGGTCTTCTGGATAGGCAACTGCGTTAGCACATCCTTACTTCAAGACAAACCAAAAACCATGATCTACCGCAGCCATGGTCAGTCTACTGAGCGCATCTGTGCCGCACAGCACTGCCCCTCGGGAATATTGCATGTACAAATATGTACTTTCCATAATACCTGTGGATTGGAGAATATTTGTCTATCAAAAACCACCTGGCCCTGGACACACGCTGTGTGAATGGAATAAGCGGACGACAGCAGCGCTGCCACCGCTTGTATTTCTGGCGACACTGCCGTCCAGCCGCCAACTCAATGCTCTGCTAAGATTTGCCGCTCAGATTGATTTCAAGGAGAAAAGTCATCAGCCGTATTAAGGACACCGAGGCTTTCATCGCCAAATCAAAGGCGAAATTTGGCCAGCAGTTCAGTTACTCCGAGACCCTCTGGCACTCGGCGCGCGCACCTGTAGTTCTTCATTGCCTGAGGCACACCCCCCCCGAAAAAGTTGAGATAAATCCCGATCAGCATCTGAGCAAGAAGGGCGGCTGCAGGCAATGCAAGGCTGACAGCGTAAGGGCTCGACATGGCAAGACTCGGGAGGTCTTCGTCGCCGAGGCCAAAGCCAGGCACGGGGACGCCTTTGATTACGGCAAATTGGTATATCTCAATGCCAAGACAAAATTACTCATATACTGCCTTGAGCACTGCATCGAGTTCTGGCAACTTCCCGAGGTCCATTTGAAGGGCAGTGGCTGCCCTGCCTGCAAGAGTGCAAAGTTAAAAAAGAGCAATGCGGAGTTGTACAGCCAGCGGAGCGTCAAATATGAGGAGTTCCTGACTAGGGCAAATTTGACGCATAACGGTTACTACCAGTATCAGCCCGAAAGCTATGTAGGCTTTAGCAAGAATATTCGCATCATTTGCCCCAAGCACGGCGTGTTCTCTCAACGCGCCGAGCGACATGCGAGCGGTAGTCAGTGCAAGAAGTGCGTGGCTGATAACCTCAAGATCACCGAGCCAGTACTTCGGGCGCGTATCGAGCAGAAATTTGGCTCGATTCTTTCGGTCCGATTCGGTGTCTGGTCAGGCTTCAAAACGATTGTCCAGGCATTCTGCAGTCGACATAGACATAGCTGGAGCTTGACTGCGAGTGCCCTGCTCTCGGGCGGTGGTTGTCGTCACTGTGTAAACGAACTTAAAAATCGGCCTGCTTTAGCAGCGCTGGTGAGCAGCTTGCCCCCCGAACTACGTTATTTGGAAACCAGTCGAAACCCTGATTTTCTGAGATTTAGCATCGACGCCACGCGCAAACACCGAGCTCAGTACCGCTACGAGGAAAACCTCTTTATCTCGTTTTCCCGACCGTGCCAAGTGATCTGCCACACCCACGGAGCCTTCAAATTAAAGCCTGAAGAGCATCTGGGCGGCACGGGTTGCCATATTTGCGCCTACCAAGACCAGTTCATCAGGTCGGCACGCCAACGCTTCGCTGACCGTTTCGATTATGGCCAAACGAATTTCAGCCAAGCCAGTGGCCAAGAAAAAATCAGCATCCTCTGCGTTGAGCATGATGTTCGCGGCAGTATCAGCGCCGAACTACATCTGCGTGGCACGCCGTTTTGCGGGGTTTGCAAGAGCCAATCGCGGGCGTTGACCACCGAACAAAACCGCCGTGCTAAACACCATGCCTTGCTCCAAGCCTTTAGAGAGGCGGCTTTCGCGGCCCACTCTGGAAAGTACGAATATCCTAACTTAGAGGAGGAGCTAGTCACACGTGTCAGCAAAATCACTGCCTACTGCAAGCAGCATGATTTTACGTTTACACCGTCTGCAGCGGCGCACGTACAAACAGGCAACCGAGCACCCTCAGGATGCCAGCGTTGCAAGGGAGACGTTTCTCGACTGCGCTACCGTAAACCTTACATCGAAGTCCAAGCAAAATTGGCCAAACATGGTTTTAGCCTCCTCACCCCAGAGCATGATTACAAGAACCAAGGTGAACCCATGTTGGTTCGCTGCAATGAAGGCCATGAGGTAAACGTAGTCCCGCAGAAGATTTTTAGTGGTCGAAGCTGCCCAAATTGCTCTCCTTTCGTTGGCGAGGCAATTACCCGCAGTATTCTTGAAGAGGGCTTCGGATTTTCGCTACAGAAACGGCGATTTAAGCAGAAAGATCATCCTCACTTGATTCAGCCCCACGCCAGCCTCGAACTGGATGGATACAATGCGCAGTACAAAGTTGCGTTTGAATACCAAGGCGCATGGCACTCCCAAAGGGCTCGGCACCGTACGGAGGCGAGCTACCAGCGCCAAATTCAGCGAGATGAGCAGAAGGCTGTGATGTGCGAAGAGCTGGAAATCAAACTAATTGTAATAAACGAGTTCATGTACCCGTTTGAGGCTGCAGATGTAAGAAAGAAGATTCTGGAAGGCCTTGATAAGGTTTTTCTGAAACAGCAGTGTGTTGTTCAAGAGCCTTTGCTGCTATCTCACATCCCATTGTTCAACCTGAATGGCCAAAAAAAGCTGCTTGCACTGGCTGATGAACATAACCTCAGTGTGAAAGAAACGGCATGGTACGGAAAATGGCATAGCTACTCATGGCAATGCAACATATGCGACAACGAGTTTAAATGTAAGCGCTCCATGAACCCCACATTCAAAGCGGCCAGATGATCCCGGATGCTGTGCTCCCGATCCCTTCCGGAGCCAGCAACTCATGATGCGACCCGACGCCAAAGTCGAAAAAGTCTATCTCTACCCCAAACCCGTGGACTTCCGAAAATCCATTGATGGTCTGGCCGCGCTGGTCGAATTGGATATCAAGGTCGCCGTGTTCGACCCTGTGCTTTTCGTTTTCCTCAACAAGTCCCGAAACCGCGTGAAGATTTTGTATTGGGAACGCAACGGCTTCTGCCTTTGGCTCAAGCGCCTGGAGTCCGAGCGATTCAAAACATCGCCCGAAGCCCGCGACGAGGCGATTGTCCTGACAGTCCAGGAACTGAACTGGCTACTCGACGGCTTCGACCTCTGGCGCAACCGCCCTCATCAGGTTTTGACGCCTCGATACGTCGCCTGATTCGGTATAATCCGCGGCATGATTTCCATGCCCAAAGACCTTCCTGATGATCCTGTTTTGCTCAGGCAATTGCTTGAGCAAATGATCAGTGAGCGGGCGTCTGACAAAGGCAAGATTGTTCATCTTGAAGAAGAGAACGCGCTGTTGCGCCAAAGATTGTTCGGGCGTAAGTCCGAGCAAACGACTGATCCGGCAACGCCGCAGCTGGCGCTCTTCAATGAAGCAGAAAGTGTTGCAGAGCCTGTCGATGAAGCCTGCGAAGAAGAAGTTGTCGTGCCGACCAAACGTCGCGGCAAACGTAAGCCGCTGCCCACCGACCTGCCCCGAATCGAAGTCATCCATGAACTTCCCGAGCATGAGCTGACGTGTGCCTGCGGCTGCCGTAAACACGCCATCGGCGAGGAGGTCAGCGAACAGCTTGAAATCATCCCGATGCAGATCCGCGTGATCAAGCATGTACGCAAGGTCTATGGCTGCCGCGATTGTGAGTCGGCACCGGTGACGGCGGATAAACCCGCCCAACTGATTGAAAAAAGCATGGCCAGTCCGAGCGTGCTGGCCATGTTGCTGACGACCAAATACGTCGACGGTCTACCGCTTCACCGTTTCGAAAAGGTGCTGGGCCGTCATGGCATCGATATCCCGCGCCAGACCCTGGCCCGCTGGGTCATCCAGTGCGGTGAGCACTTTCAGCCGCTGCTCAATTTGATGCGCGATAGCCTGTTGGCCAGCCGCATCATCCACTGCGATGAAACGCGCGTGCAGGTGCTCAAAGAGCCGGATCGGGAGCCAAGCAGCCAGTCCTGGATGTGGGTGCAAACCGGTGGCCCGCCTGACAAGCCGGTGATCCTTTTTGACTATTCCACCAGCCGGGCGCAGGAGGTGCCGACGCGCCTGCTCGATGGTTATCGCGGCTACGTGATGACTGACGATTATGCTGGTTACAACGCGCTGGGCGCACAGGCCGGGGTTGAGCGTTTGGGCTGCTGGGCGCATGCA
>NZ_CABVHJ010000001.1:521853-601563 GCF_902497745.1 Pseudomonas fluorescens | reverse complement strand
TTCACCGTTTCGAAAAGGTGCTGGGCCGTCATGGCATCGATATCCCGCGCCAGACCCTGGCCCGCTGGGTCATCCAGTGCGGTGAGCACTTTCAGCCGCTGCTCAATTTGATGCGCGATAGCCTGTTGGCCAGCCGCATCATCCACTGCGATGAAACGCGCGTGCAGGTGCTCAAAGAGCCGGATCGGGAGCCAAGCAGCCAGTCCTGGATGTGGGTGCAAACCGGTGGCCCGCCTGACAGGCCAGTGATCCTTTTTGACTATTCCACCAGCCGGGCGCAGGAGGTGCCGACGCGCCTGCTCGATGGCTATCGCGGCTACGTGATGACTGACGATTATGCCGGTTACAACGCGCTGGGCGCACAGGCCGGAGTTGAGCGTTTGGGCTGCTGGGCGCATGCTCGGCGCAAGTTTGTCGAAGCGCAAAAAGTGCAACCCAAGGGCAAGACGGGACGTGCGGATATCGCGCTGAACCTGATCAACAAGCTTTACGGCATCGAGCGCGACCTCAAGGATAACGTCGATGAAGATCGCAAGACCGGTCGCCATGAACGCAGCCTGCCGGTGCTGGCTCAGCTAAAAAGCTGGATGGAAAAGACGCGGCCGCAGGTCACGGCTCAGAATGCCTTGGGTAAAGCCGTCGGTTACCTGGCGAGCAACTGGAACAAACTTGAGCGGTATGTCGAGCAAGGCTACTTGCCGATCGACAACAATGCCGCCGAACGTGCGATCCGGCCCTTCGTCATCGGTAGAAAGAATTGGTTGTTCAGCGACACGCCCAAAGGCGCGACGGCCAGCGCTCAGCTTTACAGCCTGGTCGAGACGGCCAAAGCCAATGACCAAGAACCCTATGCGTGGCTGCGCCACGCACTGGAGCGTTTGCCACTGGCGTCCTCGGTTGAGGATTACGAAGCCCTGTTGCCGTGGAACTGCTCGCCGGTATCACCTGGCTGAGCGCTCACCCCATCCTGAAATCGGTGGGGTTTATGGAGCGCTTACTTCCGATGATCAATGACAGCGAAATCGAAAACCTGCTCGACGAAGCCCACGCCGCCGGGGCGCAGAGCGCGGCGTACATGATGCTGCGCCTACCGCTGGAAGTGGCGCCGTTGTTCGAGGAATGGCTGGCGGCGCACTATCCGCAACGCGCCGCGCATGTGCTGAGCCTGATCCGCCAGAGCCGGGGTGGCGAGCTCTACGACAGTCGGTTTGGCGCACGCATGCGCGGCGAAGGGGTGTTTGCCGACCTGCTCGCGCAGCGTTTTGCCAAAGCCATCAAGCGTCTTGGCATGAATCATCGCGAAGGCTATAACCTCGATTGCACGGCCTTCTGTCCGCCGGGTCGCCAGATGTCGTTGATTTAGCGACAATTGGCCTATGGTTGAGGGGTTGGAATCCTTCCGCCGAAATCACCCAGTCACGTTTTTTGTGACCTGGAACACACGTTCTAGAGCGTTTGATTCAGTTTGAGTTAAGTTTCGGCGGCTACCTTGTTCATCGAGTGACTGACGGGTCGGGATGACCCGGATGTTTTAAACAGCCACTGGCTTCATACCGGAATACATGGGAACGACTCCCCTAATCCGCCAAAGAGGATGAATCATGAGTGACAAGGATAAACAGCCGCTGGCTGCGTCGGGGCAAACCCCTGAAGCGGAATCCGCCGATGCAGCGCTGCGCCAGATCGTAGACGGCTTTTTGCATTTTCATCATGAGGTCTTCCCGCAGCAGGAAGAACTCTTCAAGAAACTCGCCACGGCCCAGGCGCCAAAAGCGATGTTCATCACCTGCGCCGATTCGCGCATCGTCCCCGAGCTGATTACCCAGAGCTCCCCGGGCGATCTGTTCGTGACCCGTAACGTCGGCAACGTCGTGCCGCCTTACGGCCAGATGAACGGCGGCGTTTCCACCGCGATCGAATACGCGGTGCTGGCGCTCGGCGTGCAGCACATCATCATCTGCGGCCACTCCGATTGCGGCGCCATGCGTGCGGTGCTCAATCCGGACAGCCTGGAAAAAATGCCGACGGTCAAAGCCTGGCTGCGCCACGCCGAAGTCGCGAAAACCATGGTGCATGACAACTGCCACTGCGCCGACGAAAAAGAAAGCATGCCGATCCTCACCGAGGAAAACGTCATCGCCCAACTGCAGCACTTGCGTACCCATCCTTCGGTAGCCTCGCGCATGGCGAACGGTCATCTGTTCATCCATGGCTGGGTCTACAACATCGAAACCAGCGAAATCAAAGCTTACGACGCGGATCAGGGACGTTTCCTGCCGCTCGACGGTAGCCATCCGATCCCGGTGGCGACACCCAAAGCGCGCTTCTAAATCTTCCTAACAATCTGTGTGGTTTGACGCCGGCCGCTGTTTCAGCGGTTCGGCGAAGCCATGCCTGAAGAAAACTTCGGGAGAATCGCCATGCGTGCGGCTCAATTGAAAGCGGTGTTGCCACGGGAGCTGCTTGCTTCAGTGGTTGTGTTTCTGGTCGCCCTGCCGCTGTGCATGGGTATTGCGATCGCGTCAGGGTTGCCGCCGGCCAAAGGGCTGATCACCGGCATCATCGGTGGTCTGGTGGTCGGTTGGCTGGCAGGTTCGCCGTTACAGGTCAGTGGCCCGGCGGCGGGTCTGGCGGTGTTGGTGTTTGAGCTGGTGCGCCAGCACGGTATCGAGATGCTCGGGCCGATTCTGCTGCTCGCCGGTTTTCTGCAACTGGTCGCCGGGCGCTTGAAGCTCGGTTGCTGGTTTCGAGTCACGGCGCCAGCGGTGGTCTACGGGATGCTGGCGGGGATTGGCGTGTTGATCGTGCTGTCGCAGGTGCATGTGATGCTTGATGCGTCACCGAAACCTTCGGGACTGGATAACCTCACGGCGTTCCCGGCGGCGGTGGCGCAGGCCTTGCCGTCGTTTGGCTGGCAGGCCGGGTTGCTCGGGCTGTCGACGATTGCGGTGATGTGGTTGTGGGAGAAGTTTCGCCCGCATTCGCTGCGCTTCGTTCCCGGGGCATTGCTCGGTGTGGGTCTGGCGACCGGGGCAAGTCTGCTGCTGGCCCTGCAGGTGAAGCGTGTTGAAGTGCCGGCGAATCTGGCGGAAGCCATTGATTGGCTGAAACCCGCAGACTTGCTCAACCTTGCCGATCCGACTCTGCTGATTGCTGCGTTTGCGGTGGCGTTTATCGCCAGCGCGGAAACGTTGTTGTCCGCCGCAGCGGTGGATCGCATGCACAGCGGCGTGCGCTCGGATTTCGACCGGGAACTGTCGGCGCAAGGTGTCGGCAACATGCTCTGCGGTCTGCTCGGCGCGCTGCCGATGACCGGGGTGATCGTGCGCAGCTCGGCCAACGTTCAGGCCGGTGCGACCACGCGTTACTCGACGATCTTTCATGGTCTGTGGCTGCTGGCGTTCGTGTTGCTGCTGTCGAGTGTGCTGCAAAGCATTCCGGTGGCGAGTCTGGCGGGGGTGCTGGTTTACACCGGTTTCAAACTGGTAGATCTCAAAGCGTTTCGAGGTCTGAGTCGTTATGGACGGATGCCGATGTTCACCTACGCGGCGACAGCGCTGGCAATCATCTTCACTGACCTGCTGACAGGTGTGTTGATCGGTTTCGGTTTGACGATGTTGAAACTGGCGTTCAAGGCTTCGCGCCTGAAGATCAGCCTGATCGATCTGCCGCAGGATGGTGAGATGGAGTTGCGTCTGGTCGGCGCGGCGACCTTCCTCAAGGTGCCGGCGTTGACGCAAGTGCTGGGCAGTATTCCGCAAGGTACGACGGTGCATGTGCCGCTCAATAATCTGAGCTACATCGACCATTCGTGTCTGGAGCTGCTGGAGGAGTGGGGCCGGGCGAATGCAGCGAAGGGTTCGAAGCTGTTGATTGAGTCGCGCGGGTTGAAGCGACGGCTTGAGGGGCGGGTTCGGACTAACACTGGCATCGGTGCGGCCGGCTAGATAATCCATTATGAACACAAACCCTGTGGGAGCGAGCCTGCTCGCGAAAGCGGTGTATCAGCCAACAGAGATGTTGAATGATCGACTGCATTCGCGAGCAGGCTCGCTCCCACATTGGATCTATGGTGTATGAGGATTACGCGGCGGGCTGGTCGAGCTCGAGGCCCACACCCAGTCGCCGGCCCATGCACGGCCAGCGTTTCCACGCGGCGCCGGTGTCCGGGCTGCTGAGTTTGTCCCGGTAAACTTCTACCGATTCCAGGGCAAAACTCTCATCGTTGAGCATCTCGTCGATCGCGTGATGCACCGCTTCGTCCAGTTGGTTGGCAAATTCCTCACCGATCAATTGGTGAGCAATCAAGTTGGCGACCGTCATGTCCAGGGGGATCAGTGGCTGGCCGAAATGCTTGATGTACAGGTCGTTGACCTCTTCGACAAAACGGTGCGCCAGATAGGCTTCGTCGAGCAGACTGTCCAGACCAACGTGCCCGGCCATGATGGCTGGCGGCTGGAGGAAATACTGCTCGGCGATTTTCAGCACCGGTTTGATCTGCGATTCGATTCCCGCTTCCCTGGCAACTTCATTGGCTGCATCCAGCAGGTCTGGCACTTCTTCGATGTAGGCGGCGACAAAACGCGTCAGCACACCATTGGCGTCGGCTTCCGGCAATTGAATCGCCGGGTGTAAATGAGGCAGCTTGCTTTCCAGCTGACGGGTCAGCAGGCCGGTTTCTTTTTCGTGTTGTTGGGCTTTTTGGATCTGCTCGCGCAATGCGGCGGTGTTCATGAAAACTCCAGGGAACAAGGCAATGAAATAGGGAAGACATAACTTAGCTGGCTTACGAAAAATGCTAAGACGCATTTGTCATAATTATTTCATCCTTGATGCAACTGCGTTATATCGGTTTGCCACCACTCGTCTGCATCCTTCTCCATTCGTGCCCTTGAACGCAAGTGCCAGCTGTTTCAGTTCATTTACGTACGCACATTGCAATTTCCCGCCGCTGTCTATACTCGCCATTGAATGGAGTTAGCTGATGACGCCCGACTGCACCCGCAGCAAGGCCCGGCGATTCAAGTTCGTAGTCTGATGCAGCCGCTCCCTTGCCGCAGGCGAAAGCCGGCGGGATAACAAGAACGATAAGGGGAACCCGCAATGATGCGACATCCACACGTCTGGATGGGCCTCCTGTTGTGGTCGATTTTCAGTCCGGCGCACGCTGCCTGGACTGTGAATATGGCGCCTGGAGCGACTGAAATCAGTCACGCAGTATTCGACCTGCACATGACCATTTTCTGGATCTGTGTGGTGATCGGGATCATCGTCTTCGGCGCCATGTTCTGGTCGATGATGGTGCACCGCCGTTCAACCGGGCAGGTCGCCGCAAAATTCCACGAAAGCACCGGCGTCGAAATCATGTGGACCGTCGTGCCGCTGCTGATTCTGGTGGCCATGGCCGTACCGGCGACCGCCACCCTGATCAAGATGTACGACGCCAGTGAGCCGGATATCGATATCCAGGTCACCGGTTATCAGTGGAAGTGGCACTACAAATACCTGGGCCAGGACGTCGAGTTCTTCAGCAACCTGGCCACCCCCACCGAACAGATCCACAACAAGGAAGCCAAGGGCGAGCACTACTTGCTTGAGGTCGACAAGCCGCTCGTACTGCCGACCGGGGCCAAGGTGCGCTTCCTCGTGACCTCCGCCGACGTTATCCACTCCTGGTGGGTGCCGGCTTTTGCGGTCAAGCGCGATGCGATCCCGGGGTTCGTCAATGAAGCCTGGACGCGTGTCGACAAACCCGGTCTTTACCGTGGCCAGTGCGCCGAACTGTGCGGCAAGGATCACGGCTTCATGCCGATCGTGGTCGAGGTCAAGGACAAGGCCGACTACGACAAGTGGCTCGCCGAGCGCAAAGCCGAGGCCGCGCAGCTTAAGGAGCTGACCAGCAAGGAATGGACCCTCGACGAACTCAAGGAACGTGGCGACAAGATCTATCACACCACCTGCGTGGCCTGTCACCAGGCCGAAGGTCAGGGTCTGCCGCCGATGTTCCCGGCACTCAAGGGCTCGAAAATCGCCACCGGACCGAAAGAAGGCCACTTAAGCATTGTCTTCCACGGCAAGCCCGGCACCGCCATGGCGGCGTTCGGCAAACAGCTGTCGGAAGTCGATATCGCGGCGGTCGTGACCTACGAACGTAACGCCTGGGGCAACAACAAGGGCGACATGGTCACGCCAAAAGAAGTGCTGGAGCTGAAACAGGCGGAAAGCAAATGAGCCGGTCTATCGCGTACCTCGTGAACCGGTCGGGGCAACGCGCCCCGGCCCGCCCCGCCCACTCACGTAAAGGAGACCGGCCATGAGTGCTGTCATCGATGACCACGGTCACGCCGACCACGCCCACGGCCCCGCCAAAGGCCTGATGCGCTGGGTGCTGACCACCAACCACAAGGACATCGGCACGCTGTACCTGTGGTTTGCGTTCTGTATGTTCCTGCTCGGCGGCTCGTTCGCCATGGTGATCCGCGCCGAGCTGTTCCAGCCCGGTCTGCAGATCGTCGAGCCGGCGTTCTTCAACCAGATGACCACCATGCACGGTCTGGTGATGGTCTTCGGTGCGGTGATGCCGGCATTCGTCGGCCTCGCCAACTGGATGATTCCGCTGATGGTCGGGGCGCCGGACATGGCCCTGCCACGGATGAACAACTTCAGCTTCTGGCTGCTGCCGGCGGCGTTTCTGCTGCTGGTTTCGACCCTGTTCACACCGGGTGGCGGGCCAAATTTCGGCTGGACCTTTTATGCGCCACTGTCGACCACCTACGCGCCGGAAAGCGTGACCTTCTTCATCTTCGCCATCCACCTGATGGGGATCAGTTCGATCATGGGTGCGATCAACGTGATCGCGACCATCCTCAACCTGCGCGCCCCCGGCATGACCCTGATGAAAATGCCGCTGTTCGTCTGGACCTGGCTGATCACCGCATTCCTGCTGATTGCGGTGATGCCGGTGCTGGCCGGGTGCGTGACGATGATGCTGATGGACATCCACTTCGGCACCAGTTTCTTCAGTGCTGCCGGTGGCGGTGACCCGGTGCTGTTCCAGCATGTGTTCTGGTTCTTCGGGCACCCTGAGGTGTACATCATGATCCTGCCGGCGTTCGGCGCGGTCAGCCAGATCATCCCGACCTTCGCGCGCAAACCGTTGTTCGGTTACACCTCGATGGTCTACGCCACGGCGAGCATCGCCTTCCTGTCGTTCATTGTCTGGGCGCACCACATGTTTGTGGTCGGCATTCCGTTGGTGGGCGAACTGTTCTTCATGTACGCGACGATGCTCATCGCGGTGCCGACCGGGGTCAAGGTGTTCAACTGGGCCAGCACCATGTGGCAAGGCTCGATGACCTTCGAGACACCGATGCTGTTTGCCGTGGCGTTCGTGATCCTGTTTTCCATTGGTGGCTTCTCCGGGCTGATGCTGGCCATTGCGCCGGCGGACTTCCAGTACCAGGACACCTACTTTGTGGTCGCGCACTTCCACTATGTGCTGGTGCCGGGGGCGATCTTCGGGATCTTCGCTTCGGCCTATTACTGGCTGCCGAAATGGACCGGGCACATGTACGACGAAACCCTCGGCAAGCTGCATTTCTGGCTGTCGTTCGTCGGCATGAACCTGACCTTTTTCCCGATGCACTTCGTGGGACTGGCGGGCATGCCGCGACGGATCCCGGACTACAACCTGCAGTTCGCCGACTTCAACATGGTCTCGTCGATTGGCGCGTTCATGTTTGGCGCCACGCAGATCTTCTTCCTGTTCATCGTGATCAAGACCATTCGCGGTGGCGAGCCTGCGCCGGCCAAGCCGTGGGACGGTGCGGAAGGTCTGGAGTGGAGCGTGCCGTCGCCGGCGCCGTATCACACCTTCACCACACCGCCGGAAGTGAAATGACTGTGGGAGCGAGCCTGCTCGCGAAGAACGATGACGCGGTTCATCTGATGCACCGAGTTGTCTGCTTCGCGAGCAGGCTCGCTCCCACAAGGGATCTGGAGGGAGGCATGAACCATGGCTGACTCGATCTCGCTGAAAAAGCTCGTCACCCGCCTGCTCGGTGTAGTGGTGGCGATGTTCGTCTTCGGCTTTGCCCTGGTGCCGATCTACGACGTGATGTGCAAGGCCTTCGGCATCAACGGCAAGACTGCCGGGCAGTACGAGGGTGAACAGGTGGTCGACACTTCGCGCCAGGTGCGCGTGCAGTTTCTGTCGACCAACACCGCCGATATGCCATGGGATTTCTATCCCAAGCACGACGAACTCACCGCCAACCCCGGCGCGGTCAACGAGATGATTTTCATCGCGCGTAATCCCACCGATAAACCGATGAGTGCGCAAGCCGTGCCGAGTATCGCGCCGAGCAACGCGGCGGCGTATTTCCACAAGACCGAATGCTTTTGCTTTACCCAGCAGGTGCTGCAGCCCGGTCAGCAGATCGAGATGCCGGTGCGCTTCATTGTTGACCGCGACATGCCCAAGGATGTGAAGCACCTGACGCTGTCCTACACGCTGTTCGATATCACCGCCCGACATCCGCCGGTGGCTGTAAACACTGGCGGTTGAGCGTGCCCGATAAGGAGAACAATAAATGGCAACTCATGAGCATTATTTCGTTCCGGCCCAGAGCAAATGGCCGATCATTGCCACGGTCGGGATGCTCGTCACCGTGTACGGCCTGGCCACCTGGTTCAACGATCTGAAGGCCGCGCGCCCGGAATCCCACGGCCCGCTGATCTTTTTCATCGGCGGCCTGCTGGTGGCGTACATGTTGTTCGGCTGGTTCGGCACAGTGATCAAGGAAAGCCGCGCGGGACTTTACAGCGCACAGCTGGATCGCTCGTTCCGCTGGGGGATGAGTTGGTTCATCTTCTCCGAGGTGATGTTCTTCGTCGCCTTCTTCGGCGCGCTGTTTTACGTACGACACATTTCCGGCCCGGCACTCGGCGGCGAAGGCCCGAAAGGCATCGCGCACATGCTCTGGCCGAACTTCCAGTTCACCTGGCCGCTGCTGCACACGCCAGACCCGAAACTGTTTCCGCCGCCAAAGGAAGTCATCAGCCCGTGGGGCCTGCCGCTGATCAATACGATCCTGCTGGTCAGCTCCAGTGTGACCATCACCATCGCCCACCACGCCTTGAAGAAGGGCCATCGCGGTGCCCTGAAAATCTGGCTGGCGATCACCGTGCTGCTGGGCTGCGCGTTTCTCGGTTTCCAGGCTGAGGAATACATCCACGCCTACCACGAGCTGGGCCTGACCCTTGGTTCCGGCATTTATGGCGCGACGTTCTTCATGCTCACCGGTTTCCACGGCGCCCACGTGACCATCGGCACGATCATTCTGTTTGTGATGCTGATGCGCATCATGAGGGGCCATTTCGACAACGAGCACCAGTTCGGCTTCGAAGCGGCGAGCTGGTATTGGCACTTCGTCGACGTGGTGTGGATCGGCCTGTTTATCTTCGTTTACGTACTCTGAGGATCAGCATTACCAAGGCGCGTGCGACACCAGTTGGCCGCTGTAAAAACCCCAGGCGATCAAGCCGACGGTGATAGCGGCCAATGCCACCCGAACACTCAAGGCGATGACCAGGCGATTCGAGCTGCTGTCGTCCTTGACCAGGAAAAACAGGCCGCTGAACAGGCTGATCACCGTGGCAATCAGCATCAGGACGATCGCTGTTTTGAGCATGGGAAGAACTCCGGGGGACAGGCGATGCAGTTGAGTATAGCGATCGCAACGACTGACTTTGTGGCGCAGCCATGAAGCGCTTTCGTCCGGGCGTAACTCCCACCGTGGTCGTGGCCTTGTTGCTGCCGCTGCTGGTGTCGCTGGGCTTCTGGCAACTGGGCCGTGGCGCCGAAAAAACCGCCCTGCTCGCCAGTTATGCCGAACGCCGCGCCGCCGAACCGATGGCCAGCAGCGAGTTGCTCAATAGCGCGGACCCCGCTTATCGCCGTGTGCATCTGCACGGCCAGTTCGATGCCGCGCACAGCCTGCTACTGGATAACCGCCAGCGTAACGGCAAGGTCGGCGTCGAGCTGCTGCAACCGTTTCAGGATCAACGCACCGGCCAGTGGCTGCTGGTCAATCGCGGCTGGTTGCCGTGGCCGGACCGCCGCGTGCCGCCGCAATTCACCACGCCTTCCGAAACCTTGAATGTCGATGCCTGGGTCTACGTCGCCCCCGGCGCCACTTTTCAACTTCACGCCGATCCGGTCAGCAACACGTGGCCGCAAACCATCACTGCCGTCGAACCCGCCAAGCTGTGGAAAACCCTTGAGCGCGACGGCTTCACCTACGAATTACGCGCCGAACCCGGCCCGGCCAGCTACGAGGCCGATTGGCCGGTAGTCGCCATGGGCCCGGAAAAACACCTCGGTTACGCCGTGCAGTGGTTCGCCATGGCCACCGCCCTGCTCGGCCTCTACATCTATTTGGGCTTGCACAACGCAAAGGAGAACCACCATGGGAACGGCCATGAATCCACCCAGCATGTCTGAGGCGAAACCTGCCGCCAGCCGCCGTCGCGGGCGCATTCAATTGTTGCTGATTGTGCTTGGCGTGGTCGGCCCGATGCTGCTTGCCACCGGCATGTACAAATTGCAGTTCTGGGTGCCGGAAGGTCGCAGCTATCACGGTGAGCTGATCGGCAACGGCCAGACCCGCGCCGACCTCGGCGTGCAAGCCGATGAAGCACGCTGGCAGATGCTGGTTACCGCGCCGAAGGATTGCGCGGTGGATTGCCAGCAACTGGTGTATCTGGCGCGGCAGATCCAGATCGGTCTAGGCCGCGAAGCCGGGCGCGCCAGCCACGCCCTCGCCGTTGCGCAACCGGTGAGCGCCGATTACCAGGCCAAGCTGACCCGTGAATATCCACAGCTGCAACGCTATCCGCTGGACGCTGGTGTGTTCAGCAAAACCACTGGCGACAAAGCCACGCCACAACTGTGGATCATCGACCCGCACGGCAACCTCGTGCTGCGTTACGAGCCGAATGTGAAAGGCAAGGATCTGCTCAACGACCTGCGGCACCTGCTGAAACTGTCGAACATCGGATAAGGGCATCGTCATGGCCAAACCTGGATTTCGCCTCGCGCTGTTTGCCACCCTGCTGGCACTGATTGTGGTGCTGCTCGGCGCCTACACGCGCCTGACCCACGCCGGCCTCGGCTGTCCGGACTGGCCGGGCTGCTACGGGTTTATCAGTGTGCCGAAAAGCGAAGCGCAACTGGCCCATGCCGAACTGCATTACCCCGACTCGCCGGTGGAGGCGCACAAGGGCTGGAACGAGATGATCCACCGCTACTTCGCCGGCACCCTCGGCCTGCTGATTTCGATTCTCGCCGGGCGCGCGTGGGTCAATCGACGTCATCCGGGACAGCCGTTGAAGCTACCGCTGTTTCTGCTGGCGGTGGTGTTCGCGCAAGCCGCGTTCGGCATGTGGACGGTGACGCTCAAGCTCTGGCCGCAGGTGGTCACCGGGCATTTGCTCGGCGGCTTTGCGACCTTGAGTCTGCTGTTTTTGTTGACGTTGCGATTGTCCGGAGTGTTGCCGGCGCTGACCGTGCCCAAGCGTCTGCAGTATTGGGCGACGGCGGGATTGTTGCTGGTGATTGGCCAGATCGCGCTGGGCGGCTGGGTCAGTTCCAATTACGCGGCGGTGGCCTGCATTGATTTTCCGACCTGCCACGGGCAATGGTTGCCGCCAGCGGATTTCGCCAACGGTTTTCACCTGACCCAACACATCGGCCCGAATTATCTCGGCGGACAACTGGACAGTGATGCGCGCACGGCGATTCACCTGACTCACCGGATCGGCGCTTTGCTGGTGACGCTGGTGCTGCTCGGTCTGGCGTGGCAATTGAAAGTGGTCGGCATGACGCGGCTGGCCGGTCTGGTGCTGATCGCCCTCGCCGCACAGATCACCCTCGGCATCAGCAACGTGCTGTTCCATCTGCCGCTGCCGGTGGCGGTTGCACATAACGCTGGCGGCGCGGCGCTGTTGCTGACGATGGTGCTGGTCAATTACCACGCGCGCACCAGTCTGGTCCGGGTCAAACAACCGGTGCTCGCACGCTGGCGCCTGAGCCCGCGTAAACACGCGGCCGCGCCCATCACCATAAAAGGAGAAACACCGTGGCGATTCTGATTGGCGAACGCCCGCATCAGGCGATCTGGCGAGATTATCTGGAACTGACCAAACCGAAAGTCGTGGTGCTGATGCTGATCACCTCGCTGGTCGGCATGTTTCTCGCGACCCGCGCCGGGGTGCCATGGACGGTGCTGGTGTTCGGCAATCTGGGGATTGCGTTGTGTGCCGGCGGCGCGGCGGCGGTTAACCATGTGGTGGATCGGCGCATCGATGCGGTGATGGCGCGCACGCACAAACGGCCATTGGCCGAAGGACGGGTTTCACCGGCCGCGGCGCTGACCTTTGCATTGGTATTGGCGCTGCTCGGTCAGGCCTTGTTGCTAACCTTCACCAATCCGCTGACCGCTTGGCTGACCTTGGCCTCGCTGCTCGGTTACGCCGTGATCTACACCGGTTTCCTCAAACGCGCGACGCCGCAAAACATCGTCATCGGCGGCCTCGCCGGCGCCGCCCCACCTCTGTTGGGTTGGACCGCCGCCACTGGCCACGTCAGCGCCGAACCGTTGTTGCTGGTGCTGATCATCTTCGCCTGGACGCCGCCGCACTTCTGGGCGCTGGCGATCCATCGCAAAGAGGAATATGCCAAGGCTGACATCCCGATGCTGCCGGTCACCCACGGCGAGCACTACACCAAGGTGCACATTCTGCTGTACACCTTCGCGCTGCTGGCGGTGAGTCTGCTGCCGTACGTGATCCACATGAGCGGCGTGCTCTACCTGATTTGCGCGCTCGCTCTCGGCGCAAGGTTTCTGCAATGGGCCGTGGTGCTGTACCGTGGCACTCGGCCGCACGCGGCGATCAACACCTTCAAGTACTCTATTTGGTACTTGTTTCTGCTGTTCATCGCCCTGCTCGTAGACCACTACTTACTGTTGAACCTATGACTCGAACCCAGAAAACCGTCTTCATCCTCGTCGCCGTGATCGCGCTGATCCTGGGACTTACCGTCAACAAAGTGCTGAGCGGCAAGGGCCAGGGCGACCCGACGGCGCTGATCGACGCCGGCATCATCCTGCTGCCGCAGAGCCGCAATCTGCCGGACGTGACGATGACCGATCAGGACGGCAAACCGGTGGCGATCAATGAGCTCAAAGGCAAGTGGAGCCTGCTGTTTTTTGGCTACACCTTTTGCCCGGACATCTGCCCGACTACGTTGGCGCAGCTGCGGCAGATCAAGAGTGAATTGCCGAAAGACGCTGTGGACAAGTTGCAGATCGTGCTGGTCAGCGTTGACCCGAACCGTGATAACCCGAAGCAGTTGAAGCAGTATCTGGGCTACTTTGATCCGCAGTTTGTTGGCCTGACGCCGACTTCGATTGAAGAGCTGCAGAAGGTGGCGAATGCGGTGAGTATTCCGTTTATTCCGGCGGATACCAGCAAGCCGAATTACACCGTCGATCATAGCGGCAATCTCGCGGTGATCGGCCCGGACGGGACGCAGCGGGGGTTTATTCGGGCGCCGTTGAATAACGCCAAACTGGTTGCGCAACTGCCGGTGATGCTTGACCGCAAATAAAAGCTGAAGAGCGAAAAGCCCCTCACCCTAGCCCTCCCGAAACGTCGGACCGCCCAGAGGGAGAGGGGACTGAATGGGGGATATTCAAGAATTACGCCGAAATGAACGTGCTTCTTTGAATCCATAATCGACTCGATCTTTCAGGTCGATGTGCTGTGCCGAATCCATAATCGACTGGATCTTTCAGGTCGATGTAGAACGCAAGACACCTCGGTCGGCCCCCTCTCCCTCGGGAGAGGGCTGGGGTGAGGGGAAGCTTCACAGCAGGTCCAAAGCCAGACACAAAAAAGGGGACGCTCATGGCGTCCCCTATTTCGTTGCAGCAACCCCAATCAGAACGCCGGCAATACCGCGCCCTTGTACTTCTCGGTAATGAATTTCTTCACTTCCGGGCTGTGCAGGGCTGCCGACAGTTTCTTCATCGCCTCGCTGTCCTTGTTGTCCGCACGGGACACAAGGATGTTCACGTACGGCGAATCGTTACCTTCAATCACCAGCGCATCCTTGGATGGATCAAGCTTGGCTTCCAGCGCGTAGTTGGTGTTGATCAGCGCCAGATCGACCTGGGTCAGCACGCGCGGGATGGTCGCGGCTTCCAGTTCACGGATCTTCAGGTCTTTCGGGTTCTGCGCGATATCTTTGACGGTCGACAGGATGTTGGTCGGATCCTTCAGGGTGATCACGCCAGCCTTGGCCAGCAGCAACAGCGCACGGCCGCCGTTGGTGGCGTCGTTTGGGATGACCACGTTGGCACCGCCAGGCAGTTCATCGAGCTTCTTGTACTTGCTCGAATAAGCGCCCAGCGGCTCCAGGTGCACACCGGTCACGGCAACCAGACTGGTGCCCTTGGCCTTGTTGAACTCATCGAGGTACGGCTGGTGCTGGAAGAAGTTGGCGTCCAGACGCTTTTCCGCGACCTGTACGTTCGGCTGAATGTAGTCGGTGAAGACCTTGACCTTCAGCTCCACGCCTTCTTTGGCCAGCGCCGGTTTCACGAACTCGAGGATTTCCGCGTGCGGCACTGGAGTGGCGGCAACGGTCAGGGTTTCGGCGTGGGCCGAGAATGCTGCAACGGCAGCAAAAGCAGCGATCAGTTTTTTCATTCAGCTAACTCCTTTTGAGGCGCCCGTCTGGCGCCTGCCAGCGAATGGCCGGCTCATCTGTTCAATACAAAACCGGTTATTTGCGCGAGAAATGCACGACCAAACGGTCGCCCACCATCTGCAGCACTTGCACCAGAATCAGCAGCAACACCACGGTGACGATCATCACGTCAGTCTGGAAACGCTGGTAGCCGAAACGGATCGCCAGGTCACCCAGACCACCAGCGCCAACCACACCGGCCATCGCCGTGTAGGACACCAGTGTAATCGCCGTCACCGTAATCGCCGCGAAGATGCCCGGACGTGCTTCCGGCAACAAGGCGTTCATGATGATCTGCCGCGTGGTCGCGCCCATCGACTGGGTCGCTTCGATAATGCCGCGATCAACCTCACGCAGCGCAGTTTCCACCAGACGCGCGAAGAACGGTGTGGCACCGACTACCAACGGCGGAATCGCACCGGCCACGCCCAGCGACGTGCCGGTGATCAGCACGGTGAACGGGATCATCACGATCAACAGAATAATGAACGGCAGCGAACGCAGGATGTTCACCGCCAGCGACATGAATGCGTAGAGGCCACGGTTTTCAAGCAACTGACGCGGGCTGCAAAGGAACAGCAACACGCCCAGCGGCAGGCCGAGCAACACAGTGAACAACAGCGAACCGCCGAGCATCAGCAGGGTGTCGCCAGTGGCCAGCCAGATTTCGTACCAGTCGATATTGGTGAAGAAACTGATCAGGTCTTCCATTAGCGCAATACCTCCATGTGAACGTCAGCGGCGGTGAAGCGGGCGAAGGCCGCTTCCATGTCGCCACCGGTGACGGCGAGGGTCAATTGCCCGTACGGAATGTCTTTGATGCGGTCGATGCGACCGGCGAGGATGCTGTAGTCGACGCCGGTTTCCCGGGCGACGGTACCGAGCAGCGGCGCGTAGGTCGCTTCGCCCTGGAAGGTCAGACGCACGATGCGACCCGGCACGTGAGCGAAGTCATCACGCTGTTCGCTCTCGTCGATCTGCTCGCTTTCCTGAACAAAGCGCTTGGTGGTCGGGTGCTTTGGATGCAGGAACACATCGGCCACCGAACCTTGCTCGACGATCACGCCGGCGTCCATCACTGCCACCTGGTCGCAGACACGACGGATGACATCCATCTCGTGGGTGATCAGGACGATGGTCAGTTTCAGTTCGCGGTTGATCTCGGCCAGCAGTTGCAGGACCGACGCCGTGGTCTGCGGATCGAGTGCACTGGTGGCCTCGTCGCACAGCAGAATCTTCGGCTTGGTTGCCAGGGCGCGGGCGATGCCGACGCGCTGTTTCTGACCGCCGGACAATTGCGCCGGGTACTTCTTGGCGTGGTCGGACAGACCGACGCGCGCCAGCAATTCGGCAACACGCTTGTCGATTTCGCTGCCCGACAATTCGCCGGCCAGGGTCAGCGGCAACGCAACGTTGTCGGCTACGGTCTTGGAGGCGAGCAGGTTGAAGTGCTGGAAGATCATCCCGACTTGCTGGCGGAAACGGCGCAGGCCGTTGGCGTCCAGCGCGGTGACTTCTTCGCCGTCGACGATGATCTTGCCGCCGCTGGAGTTCTCCAGGCGATTGATCAGACGCAGCAGGGTACTTTTACCCGCACCGGAATGGCCGATCAGGCCGAACACCTGCCCGTTCTCGATGGCGAGACTGGTCGGGTGCAGCGCGGGAATGTCCTTACCGGCGACGCGGTAAGTCTTGTGGACGTTTTGAAACTCGATCACGTAGCGAACCTTGTGGGGCGCGTTAGAAAAGGATCAGCGGTTAGCCGGGCGCGCATTTTAGCCTGTCCGTATAGAGGTTCTTAGCATTTATTTCGCAATTAACCTTCGATTTGGCAATAACAAGATCAAAGGTCATAAAAAAGGAACGTCCAAAGCAGCCCATCAGTCACTAAGTAAGCGACTTGAAAACCCTGGGTGCCGTGCCCGGGAACCACTCAAGAGTCCCCGGCAAACAACGGGGTTACCGAGGAGTTTACGACTGATGAGCAAGAAGCCTACGTCCGACAAAAGCCAGATGGCCGGAACCGATACCCCGGATCGTGCCAACACCAACGCCAAACTCGATAGCCTGGAGAAGTTTCGCTCCGATGCCACCGGCCAGGCCCTGCGCACCAACCAGGGTGTGAAGATCGCTGACAACCAGAACACGCTCAAGGCCGGCCCACGTGGGCCGTCGCTGCTTGAAGACTTCATCATGCGGGAAAAGATCACGCATTTTGACCATGAGCGGATCCCGGAACGCATCGTTCACGCCCGCGGCACTGGCGCCCATGGTTTTTTTCAAGCCTACGAGAACCATTCGGAGCTGACCAAGGCCGGTTTCCTGCAGGATCCGGGGAAAAAGACGCCGGTGTTTGTGCGCTTTTCCACGGTGCAGGGTCCGCGTGGTTCCGGCGACACCGTGCGCGACGTACGTGGTTTCGCGGTGAAGTTCTTCACCGATGAAGGCAACTTCGATCTGGTCGGCAACAACATGCCGGTGTTTTTCATTCAGGACGCGATCAAGTTTCCCGACTTCGTCCACGCGGTGAAACCCGAGCCGCACAATGAAATCCCAACCGGTGGCTCTGCTCACGACACCTTCTGGGACTTCGTTTCGCTGGTGCCGGAATCGGCGCACATGGTCATCTGGGCGATGTCCGACCGGGCGATCCCGAAAAGCCTGCGCAGCATGCAGGGCTTCGGTGTACACACCTTCCGGTTGATCAACGCTGAAGGCAAATCGCGCTTCGTCAAATTCCACTGGCGCCCTACTGCCGGTACTTGCTCGCTGGTGTGGGACGAAGCGCAGAAGCTCGCCGGTAAAGACACCGACTACCACCGTCGCGACCTCTGGGAAGCGATCGAGATGGGCGACTACCCGGAATGGGAACTCGGCGTGCAGATCATCGAGGAGGAAAACGAGCACGACTTCGATTTCGACATCCTCGACCCGACCAAGCTGATTCCCGAAGAGATCGTGCCGATCACACCGCTGGGCAAAATGACGCTGAACCGCAACCCGGACAACTTCTTCGCCGAGACCGAGCAGGTCGCGTTCTGCCCTGGCCACATCGTGCCGGGCATCGACTTCTCCAATGACCCGCTGCTGCAGGGCCGACTGTTTTCCTACACCGATACGCAGATCAGCCGACTCGGTGGGCCGAACTTTCATGAGCTACCAATCAACCGCCCGGTGGCGCCGTTCCACAACGGCCAGCGCGATGCGCAGCACCGCACGGTGATCGATAAGGGCCGCGCGTCTTACGAGCCGAACTCGATTGATGGCGGCTGGCCGAAAGAAACGCCGCCGGCCGCGCAGGACGGTGGTTTCGAAAGTTATCCAGAGCGCATCGATGCCAACAAGATCCGACAGCGCAGCGAGTCGTTCAGCGATCACTTCTCCCAGGCGACGCTATTCTTCAACAGCATGAGCGATCACGAGAAGGAGCACATCATTGCCGCTTACAGCTTCGAGCTGGGCAAGGTTGAGCGCGAGTTCATCCGTGCGCGGGAAGTGAACGAGATTCTGGCCAACATCGATCTGGAACTGGCCAAGCGTGTGGCGGCCAATCTGGGTCTGCCAGCGCCTACTAAAGGGACGGTGGATGCGCGCAAGGTGTCGTTCGATCATTCGCCGTCGTTGAGTCAGGCGAACTTGCTGCCAGAGAACATCAAAACCCGAAAAGTGGCGATTCTTGCTGCCAACGGCGTCGATGGTGCGGCGATTGATGCGATGAAGAAAGCATTGGAGGCAGAAGGTGCGCATGCCAAGTTGCTCGGCCCGACTTCAGCGCCGGTGAAGACCGCTGACGGCAAAATGTTGCCAGTGGATGCTTCGATGGAAGGCATGCCGTCGGTGATTTTTGACGCGGTGTTCGTGCCGGGTGGCGCGGCATCGGTGAAGGCGTTGAGCGGTGACGGCGTTGCGCTGCATTACCTGCTGGAGGCGTACAAGCATCTGAAGGCGATTGCGCTGCAGGGTGATGCCAAGCAATTGCAGGATTTGCTGAAGCTTGAGGCGGATGCTGGTTTGCTGCAGGGCAAGGATGTGCCGTCGTTGACCAAGCCGTTCTTTGCGGCGATCGGGCAGCATCGGGTTTGGGCGCGGGAGCCTAAGGCCAAGGCCATTCCGGCTTAAAAGCAAAAGATCGCAGCCTTCGGCAGCTCCTACAGGGTGTACCTCAATCCCATGTAGGAGCTGCCGCAGGCTGCGATCTTTTTACGGTTTATGCGGGCTCAGAACCATCTGCGCAGGCACGGTGCGCACGGTCTGCTTCACAATCTTCAGCTCAAAATCCGGATTCAGTTTCTTGACCCGCTTGCTCAGCAACGTCGCCAGCCACGGATAGTCATTGGTACGCGGCGCCTGAATGGTGACGGCACACTCATAATTCACCACATCAGCGGCGATCGCATCCAGTTGGCGACGAAGTTTGCGGCTATCAGTGATATTCAACGCCACCGTAGTGCTCTCGGCAGTCGGATCGATCACCTTGGCTTTCGGCTTGGCTTCGGCTGCCAACAGTGCCGCTTCAGCCTTTTCCAGCTCAGCCTTGCGCGCTTCAGTGATGGCGCCATTCACGCCACCGGTCAGCGCCGGCGCTTTCGGCATTAACGCACGGGCACGGCTCAACGCCGTGGCGGCTGCATTCACATCGCCCTTTTGCAGCACGATCTGGCTGCGACGCAGATACGCTTCGGCAAGCTGCCGCTGGTATTGCTCAAGGGACTGATCGTTTGGGGTGTCTTTCTGCAAAGCAGCCAATTGATCTTCGGCAGTGGCCAGTTCGCTGCTGGCCAGACTTTGCTCCAGCTGTGCGATGGCCGTAGCCCGCGCATCGGGGACTTCGGCCACCGGCGGCGTGCTTTGGCAGGCGCCCAGCAGCACTGAAAATGCGACAAGGAGCAGATAACGGGAGGCGAACGGCTTCATTCCTGCGACTCTCTATTTGCGCAAAAAGCGGCCAAGTCTACACCCCACGACGGGGCAGAACAAAACTCAACAGAAACAGTGCGGCCGCCGTCACAACGATTGACGGCCCGGCCGGGGTGTCCTTGAACCACGACAACGCCAGCCCGCCACACACGGCGAGCATGCCCAGCAGGCTCGCGCCCAGTGCCATCTGCTCCGGCGAACGGGCGTGACGCTGTGCCGCAGCCGCCGGGATGATCAACAGTGACGTAATCAGCAACACACCGACGATTTTCATCGCCACCGCGATCACCACCGCAATCAACAACATCAGCGCCATGCGCAGACCTGCAACCGGCAAGCCTTCTACTTTGGCCAGCTCTTCGTGCACGGTAATCGCCAGCAATGGCCGCCACAGCGTCACCAGCAACACCAGCACCGCCGCGCTGCCGCCGAGGATCCACGCCAGATCAGTCGGGCTGATCGCCAGCAGGTCGCCGAACAGATAGGCCATCAGGTCGATCCGCACTTCATGCATGAAGCTTAGTACCACCAGACCGAGAGAGAGCGTGCTCGGTGCGAGAATTCCCAAAAGCGTGTCAGACGCCAGCGGTTGGCGCTGTTGCAGCGTGACCAGCAGCACCGCCAGCAACAGACAGCCTACGGTCACCGCGACCGTCGGACTGACATCCAGCAAAAAGCCCAGCGCCACACCGAGCAGCGCGGCGTGGGACAGGGTATCGCCGAAATAGGCCATGCGCCGCCAGACCACAAACGAACCCAACGGACCTGCAACGATCGCCAACGCCAGACCTGCAAGCAGGGCATACAACAGAAAATCAGCCATGCTTGCAGTTGTCTCCGTGAACGTGAGGTTGGCCAATAACCGGCCCTTTGACCACCGAACCGTGCAGGTCGTGAGCGTGGTCGTGATGGTGGTGGTAGACCGCCAGGCTCTGCGCGTTCTTGCCGAACAACTCGACAAACGCCGGATCGCCACTGACCTGCTCGGGATGCCCGGAGCAGCAGACGTGACGGTTGAGGCAGACCACCTGGTCGGTGGTACTCATCACCAGATGCAAATCGTGGGACACCATCAACACGCCGCAGCCATGGCGGTCGCGCAGACGGGTGATCAGGCTGTACAACTCCGCTTGGCCGGCGACGTCGACGCCTTGCACCGGCTCGTCGAGCACCAGCAATTCCGGCTCGCGCAGCAGTGCCCGCGCCAACAGCACACGCTGCATTTCACCGCCGGAAACGCTTTGCACCGGGCTGTCGATGACGTGTTCGGCGCCAACTTCTTTCAACGCGGCCAGCGCTCGCGGACGATCAACGCCCGGGACCAGGCGCAGAAAGCGCAGCACCGACAGCGGCAAGGTCGGATCGACGTGAAGTTTTTGCGGCATATAGCCGACACGCAGCTTCGGCTTACGCCAGACGCTGCCGCTGTCCGGCTTCAACAGGCCAAGCACGGCGCGCACCAGCGTGGTTTTGCCGGCGCCGTTGGGGCCGATCAGGGTGACGATCTGCCCCGGCTCGACGCTCAACTCGATGTTGTCCAGCACAGCCTGCCCGGCAAACGTGACGGCGACCTGCTCCAGACGGATCAGCGCATTGCTCATCAAGCCCCCTGGCAACCAGAGCACAGGCCGACGACTTCGACGGTCTGCGCTTCGACGATGAAACCGACATCTTTGGCGCTGTTGATGATCGCGTCGCTGATCACTTTTTGCTCAAGCTCGATGGCAGCGTGGCAATCGCGGCAAATCAGGAACTGGCCCTGATGCGCGTGTTCCGGGTGCACGCAGCCAACGAAGGCGTTCAGCGAGGAGATGCGGTGCACTAGGCCGTTTTCCAGAAGGAAATCCAGCGCGCGGTACACCGTTGGCGGCGCAGCGCGGCGGCCGTCCTGCTCGCTCAACACGGCAAGAATGTCGTAGGCGCCCAGCGGTTTGTGGCTCTGCCACACCAGTTCCAGCACCCGGCGGCGCAACGCGGTCAGGCGCAAGCCTTTCTGGGCGCACAAGGTATCGGCCTCGGACAAAGCGCTGTGCACGCAATGTGAGTGGTCGTGGGGACGGCTGGCAATCGGTGTAATAGGCATGGGCGGCGACGAGTTTTGATAGAGACGTTATTATGTTACCCGTTCTCGCCTCCTTGAGTGGTCATCGTGTCCCGACTTTTTTCTGTTTTTGTGGCTTTTGTCGCCAGTTTTCTGCTGATCGGTTCGGCTCAGGCCGAGGTCAAAGTCCTCACCAGCATCAAACCGCTGCAGCTGATTGCAGCGGCCGTGCAGGACGGCGTGGCGATTCCCGAAGTGCTGCTGCCGCCGGGTGCTTCGCCGCACAATTACGCGTTGCGGCCATCCGACGTACGGAAGGTGCAGTCGGTCGATCTGCTCTACTGGATCGGCCCGGACATGGAAGGTTTCCTGCCGCGCGTGCTGAATGGTCGTACGCTGCCGAGCGTCGCGGTGCAGGATTTGCCGGGGATGCATCTGCGCCGTTTCGCTGAAGACAGCCATTCCCACGCCGAAGAGGCTGACGAGCATGATCACGATCATCGTCCCGGCACGCTGGATGCGCATTTGTGGCTATCGCCGGTGAATGCGCGGGTGATTGCCGACAAGATGGCCGCAGACTTGAGCGCTGTTGATCCGGCGAATGCGCAGCGTTATCAAAGCAACGCCAAGGCGTTCGACGAGCGTCTGGATGCACTGGACCAGCGATTGAAGAAGCGTCTGGCCAGTGTTGAAGGCAAGCCTTACTTCGTTTTCCACGAGGCGTTTGATTACTTCGAAAAAGCTTATGGCCTGAAGCACACCGGCGTGTTCAGCGTGGCGGCCGAAGTGCAGCCAGGCGCGCAGCATGTCGCGGCGATGCGCAAGCGTTTGCAGGAAGTGGGCAAGACTTGTGTGTTCAGTGAGCCGCCATTGCGTCCGCGTCTGGCCGAAACCCTGGTGGCGGGTTTGCCGGTGAAACTGGCTGAGCTGGATGCGCTGGGCGGGTACACCCCGGCTACGGCTCAGGGCTATGAGCAAGTGCTGGAGAAGTTGGGCAATGATCTGGCGGGATGCCTGGAATCTCTGTAACCCCCGGCATCGGTGTTGCCCCCATTCGCGAGCAGGCTCGCTCCCACAGGATCACCGAAATCCTGTGGGAGCGAGCCTGCTCGCGAAGCTTTTAAAGGGCGAAAGGTAGCGGTGTATTGACCTGCTGCCGCTGCGCCAAGCGCTGTTCAAACTCCTGCGGATCGTGAATCAACACGTCCTGCCCGGCAAACTGCTCCGCCGCGATCAACCGCGACAGCCAGAACCGTACACAGGCCACGCGCAGCATGGTCGGCCACAATTCAGCCTCCGCCGCCGTGAACGGTCGCAACGCCGCATAGGCGCCGAGAAACGCGCGGGCACGCGGCCCGTCGATCAAACCGTCCTCGTCCGAACACCAGTCGTTCAAGGCAATCGCCACGTCATAGAGCATCGGCCCCGAGCAGGCGTTGTAGAAGTCGATCAGCCCGGTCAGGTGCGTGCCTTCGAACATCGCGTTGTCGCGAAACAGGTCGGCATGAATGTTCGCCCGCGGCAGCGCGAGAATCTTGTCTTTGCGCTCGGTGATTTCATCCAGCGCCTTTTGCAACAAGGCACGCGGTTCATCGCTCAGGTGCGAAAGAAACTCCTCGCCCTCCTCCAGCATCCAATCCAAACCACGATCGGTCTTGCGCTTGATCATGCGCTCGCCCTGGGTCGCCAGGTGCAGGTGCGCCTGCAACTCGCCGACCTGCGCGCAATGCTGGGCATTGGCGACCTTGATGTGCTTGCCGGACAGCCGCGGTTGCAGCAGCGCCGGTTTGCCTTTCAGCTCACGCAACGCCACGCCGTCGGTGGTGCGCAGTGCGTAAGGAACCGGCAGATCGGCTTCGTGGAGCACGTCGAGCAAGTCGATGAAGAACGGCATCTCCTGCACCGGGCCGCGCTCAACCAGGGTCAGGACAAACTCGCCCTGCTCCAGGCTGATAAAGAAGTTGGTGTTTTCGCTGCCGGCGGCGATCCCCTGGAAATCAAGCAGACGGCCAAGCCCGTAAGGGGCGAGAAAGGTTTCCAGCTCGGGCCGAGCCAGGGGAGTGAACACAGACATGTTTTAACTGCCAGTACGGGCGCCGCTAATTGCGGCGCCGGGTGAATTAAAAATCTACTTCCATTCGAAAATCTTCCACGACGGAATCAGCATATCCGGCTGGTCCGAGCGGATGAAGTTTGCATCCGTCCCGTCTGCACGCACCAGAAAGTACGGTGGCGCGCCCTTCGGCGTGACTTTGATCGCGTACAGGAACCCGTTTTGACGGTACTCCTGAATCGTCTTGTCGCCTTCCGTGCGAATGGTGACTTCAGGATCTCCCGACGGTGCATCATCCGCCGCCATCGCGGCCAACGGTGAGGCAGCAATCAGACCGACCAGCAGCAAGCGATTTAACGTACGCATGATAACCTTGTCCCTTTGTCGTCAACGGTCCCGCTATTCTAGCGCCGGACCCGCCGAAAAGGTTGATCCTGCTCATGAGCCAAGCCCCCCTCGTCCTGGTGGACGGTTCGTCTTACCTGTACCGCGCCTTTCACGCACTGCCACCACTGACCACTTCCAAAGGCCTGCCGACCGGTGCGGTCAAAGGCGTGCTGAACATGCTCAAGAGTCTGCGCAAGCAGTACCCGGACAGCCCGTTCGCCGTGGTGTTCGACGCCAAGGGCGGGACATTTCGCGATGAGATGTACGCCGAATACAAAGCCAATCGCCCGAGCATGCCCGACGACATGCGCGTGCAGATCGAGCCGCTGCATCAGAGCGTGATCGCCCTCGGTTTCCCGCTGCTGTGCGTGGAAGGCGTCGAGGCCGACGACGTCATCGGCACCCTTGCCCGCAGCAGCGCGGCGGCGGATCGCCCGGTGGTGATCTCCACCGGCGATAAAGACATGGCGCAATTGGTCGATGGCCACATTACCTTGGTCAACACCATGTCCGGTAGTTCGATGGACGTGGAAGGCGTGAAGGAGAAATTCGGCGTCGCACCGGAGCAGATCATCGATTATCTGGCGCTGATGGGCGATTCGTCCGACAACATTCCAGGCGTTCCGGGCATCGGCCCGAAAACTGCGTCCGGGCTGCTGGTCGGGGTCAACGGTGGCCTCACCGAGCTGTACGCCAATCTCGACATCGTCCCGACCCTGCCGATTCGCGGCGCAAAAACCCTGCCGGCCAAGCTTGAAGAGCACAAGGAGATGGCGTTCCTCTCCTATCAACTGGCGACCATCAAGGTCGACGTGCCGCTGGACATCGAACTCGATGACTTGCAGATGGGCGCGGAAGACCCGGCCAAACTCTACGAGCTGTACTCGCTGCTGGAATTCAAAAGCTGGATCAATGATCTGGATCGCGACGCCAAGCGTCTGGAACTGAGCGCGGCCAGCGAACCTGCGCCGGCCGGCGATCTGTTCAGCGCGCCTGATATCGAAACTCCGGCTGCTCCGACCGAAGCCGCGTATGAGACGATCCTCGATCAGGCGCGTTTTGATGTCTGGCTGGAAAAGTTGAACAACGCCAAGCTGTTCGCCTTCGACACCGAAACCACCGGCATTGACGCGCAGCAGGCGCAACTGGTCGGTCTGTCGTTCGCCGTGCAGGCCAACGAAGCCGCGTACATCCCGCTGACCCACTCTTACATCGGCGTACCGGAGCAACTGGATCGCGACACCGTTCTGCGCGCGCTGAAACCGATTCTCGAAGACCCGAGCAAGCTCAAGGTCGGCCAGCACGCCAAGTTCGACATGAATATTCTGGCCAACTGCGCCATCGGTGGCGATCAGAGTCAAGGCATCACCGTGCGCGGCATCGCCTTCGACACGATGCTTGAGTCCTACGTGCTCAACTCCACCGCCACCCGCCACGACATGGACAGCCTCGCGCAGAAGTACCTGGATCACACCACCGTGAGCTTCCAGGACATCGCCGGCAAAGGCGCCAAGCAGCTGACTTTCGACCAGATCGCTTTGGAGCAGGCCGGGCCGTATGCCGCCGAAGACGCCGACATTACCCTGCGTCTGCACCAGACCTTGTTCGAAAAACTCAGCGCCATCCCGAGCCTCGCCAGCGTACTGACCGACATCGAGATTCCGCTGGTGCCCGTCCTCGCCCGCATCGAACGCCAAGGCGCGTTCGTCGACGCAGAGCTGCTCGGCATCCAGAGCATCGAGCTGGGTAACAAAATGGTCGCGCTGGAGCGCGAAGCCTTCGAGATTGCCGGGGAAGAGTTCAACCTTGGCTCGCCGAAGCAACTGGGCGTGATTCTCTACGAGAAGCTCGGCCTGCCAGTGCTGAAGAAGACAGCCAAGGGTCAGCCGTCCACCGCCGAAGAAGTGTTGGCGAAACTCGCCGAAGACGATCACCGCTTGCCGAAGGTGCTGATGGAGCACCGTTCGATGAGCAAGCTGAAAAGCACCTACACCGATCGCCTGCCAGAGCAGATCAACCCGCGCACCGGGCGTATCCACACCTCGTATCATCAGGCTGTGGCGTCGACCGGTCGCTTGTCCTCCAGCGATCCAAACCTGCAGAACATCCCGGTGCGTACCGCTGAAGGCCGGCGCATCCGTCAGGCCTTCGTCGCGCCGAAAGGCTACAAACTGCTGGCGGCGGACTATTCGCAGATTGAGTTGCGGATCATGGCGCACCTGTCCAAGGACGAAGGACTGATGAACGCCTTCCGCAACAATCTCGACGTGCACACCGCGACCGCTGCCGAAGTGTTCAAGGTTGAGCTCAACGAAGTGACCTCTGACCAGCGCCGTGGCGCCAAGGCGATCAACTTCGGTCTGATCTACGGCATGGGCGCGCAGAAGCTCGGCAAGGACATCGGCGTCGATACCAAGACCGCCAAGGCTTACATCGACACTTACTTCGCCCGTTACCCAGGCGTTCGCGAGTACATGGATCGCACCCGCGCACAGGCGGCGGATCAGGGTTATGTCGAGACCTTCTTCGGTCGTCGCCTGTACCTGCCGGAGATCAACTCGAACAAGCCGCAGGAACGCGCCGCCGCCGAACGCACGGCAATCAACGCGCCGATGCAAGGCACGGCTGCCGACATCATCAAGAAAGCCATGGTCGCGGTGGATAACTGGCTGGCGACGTCCGGGCTGGACGCCAGAGTCATTCTGCAGGTGCACGATGAACTGGTGCTGGAGGTTCGTGAGGATCTGGTCGAGCAGGTCAGCGCCGAGATCCGCGTGCACATGAGCGAAGCGGCGAAGCTGGATGTGCCGCTGCTGGTCGAAGTGGGTGTGGGCAGCAATTGGGATGAGGCTCACTGAGCCTTTTGAACACGGTTTGCCGCGACCTGTTGTCGCGGCAAGCCGGGTAAAACCTGCTTATTTCGAAAAGCGCTTGAGATTATTCCAAAGCTTTTTGAAAAAAATCTGAACTAATCTGGAAGGACACTACTCAGAGATACTGAATGGCTGGTGAAGCCCTTCGATGCTCCTATGTTGTGTTAAGTGTTGGCAGATATCTGAACCCCGCCCTAGCGGTTCGGAACTTAAACCCCGGAACTTCTCCCTCCCCAATGAAGTCCGGGGCTTTTTTTGCCCCAAAACTGGCTGTGATGCCGTCATGCTGCGTTAAAAGCACCGCTAAAAATGCTCATTTAGGTACCCTAAACTCCGCTTTTTAGCGGTGCTTTCGCCTTGCCTGACAGCACCACAGACAGTTTTGAAATTGTCTTACTCGGCTGCCGCCTCGGCGCCTTTGTCTGCGAGTTCCATCCAGCCGGCCAGTACAGTGTAGGCCTCTTCCAGGCCCATGCGTTTTGGTGCCGAGAACAACTGGATGGTGACCAGATCGCCCCAGCCCTTGCGTATTTCCGACTGCACTTTGAGCAGGGTGTTCTTGGCTGCGCCGTAGGTGAGCTTGTCGGCCTTGGTCAGCAGGATGTGCATCGGCATGCCGGCGGCAACGGCCCAGTCGAGCATCAGCAGGTCGAAGTCGGTCATTGGATGACGGATGTCCATCATCAGAATCAAACCCTTCAAACTCTCGCGGCCACCGAGGTAAGCCTCAAGGTGACGCTGCCAGTGCATCTTCAGCGGGATCGGTACTTTTGCGTAACCGTAGCCCGGCAGGTCGACCAGACGGCGATCTTCGTCTAGCTTGAAGAAGTTCAACAGCTGTGTGCGACCCGGGGTTTTCGAGGTGCGCGCCAGGCTGGCGTGAGTCAAAGTGTTCAGTGCGCTGGATTTGCCGGCGTTGGAACGACCGGCGAACGCCACTTCGAAGCCTTCGTCGTCAGGGCATTGATCGACTTTGGCGGCACTGAGCATGAACGTGGACTGTTGGCACAGGCCGAGGATGGGATTCTTGAGTTGCATGGGATTTCCGATGTGGGCGGCGCCGGGATTGGGCGCGGAACGCGGTGTCGCTTCCGTTTCAGTGACGCCAGTATATAATGCCGCAGATTTTGTGTGTGCTTTGTCCCAGCGTAGGATGAAGTTCACGAGAGCGACAGACCTTGATTGCGCATTAGAACGCAGAACGCTCTCAACCCTGAAAAGGTCGTTTTATGACGAAATGGCTGCTGGCTGCCGGAGTCTTGATGCCGCTTTACAGCGCACAGGCTACACAGGATCCGGAAGCTGTGTACAACCGTGTTTGTGGTGCCTGTCATTCCGGCCAACTACCCATGGCGCCCGAAAGAGGCGATCAGGAAGCTTGGACGCCGAGGTTGGCGAAAGGTATGGGGACGCTGGTGCAACACGTGACCCAGGGTTTCAAGGCGATGCCGCCGCGTGGTTTGTGCATGGACTGCAGTGCCGAGGATTACCAAGCCATCATCCTTTGGATGAGCGAGTAAACCCGGTCCATAACTTAACCCTTAGCCGTAGTTGGATTAGCTGATGAACAAATTGATCGTGAGTCTGCTGTTGACCGTGGGAATCTCAGGCTTCGCCCATGCTGCCGGTGATGCCGCAGCGGGCCAGGCAAAAGCAGCCGTTTGCGGAGCCTGCCATGGCCCGGACGGCAACAGCATGGCGCCAAACTTTCCGAAACTGGCCGGTCAAGGTGAACGCTACCTGACCAAGCAGCTGCACGACATCAAGTCGGGCAAGCGCACCGTTCTGGAAATGACTGGCTTGCTGACCAACCTGAGCGATCAGGACCTGGCCGACATCGCCGCCTACTTCGCCAGCCAGAAAGGCAGCGTCGGCGCCGCCGATCCGAAGATCGTCGCTCGCGGTGAAGCGCTGTTCCGTGGCGGCAACCTGGCCAAGGGCTTGCCAGCCTGCACCGGCTGCCACTCGCCGAACGGTGCCGGCAACGCCGCTGCCGGTTTCCCGCATCTGGGTGGCCAACACGCTCAATACATCGCCAAGCAGCTGACTGATTTCCGCAAGGAAGAAGGCGGCCGTAACAACGACGGCGACACCATGACCATGCAAACCATCGCCAAACGCCTGAGCGACGAAGACATCGCTGCGGTCTCCAGCTACATTCAAGGTCTGCACTAAGGCTTACGGATCGAGCGCTGCAGGCGATGGACATCTCCTGCAACGTTAACGCTCGATTAATCCGCCGCAGCAAGTATAAAAAGGGTGGCTTTGGCCGCCCTTTTTTGTGGCCGCTGCCGTTACACTACAGAACTCATGCCCGCCAGGATCTGTCTGAAAACAGGTCGCGCGAGGCGACCCAAATTGTCCAGGAGTAAAGCATGCGTAATCTGATCATCAGCGCCGCTCTCGTCGCTGCCAGCCTGTTCGGCGTGACCGCTCAAGCCGCCGAAGCACCTGCCGCCCCTTACGTCGAGCTGGCCAACCCGGTTCCGGTTGCAGTGCCTGGCAAGATCGAAGTGGTCGAGCTGTTCTGGTACGGCTGCCCGCACTGCTACGCTTTTGAGCCCGTGATCAACCCTTGGGTCGAGAAACTGCCGTCCGACGTCAACTTCGTGCGTATCCCGGCCATGTTTGGCGGCCCATGGGACGCTCACGGCCAGATGTTCCTGACCCTGGAAGCGATGGGTGTCGAGCAAAAGGTTCACGCCGCGGTATTCAACGCGATCCAGAAAGAACACAAGAAGCTGACCGACAAGAACGACATGGCTGACTTCCTCGCCACCCAAGGCGTGGACAAGGACAAGTTCCTCGCCACCTTCGACTCCTTCGCCATCAAAGGTCAGATCGTAAAAGCTCGCGAACTGGCCAAGAAGTATGAAATCACTGGCGTGCCAACCATGATCGTCAACGGCAAGTACCGCTTCGACATCGGCTCTGCCGGTGGTGCCGAGCAGGCGCTTAAACTGGCAGACCAACTGGTCGCCAAAGAGCGAGCGGCAACCAAGGCTGCTGCCAATTAAGCGCGGCAACCGCCATGCGCCGCTGGAAGTCTGAACGCATCGTTGGCCTGCATGATCCGCAGGTCAACGAGCATCACCTGGAGTCCACGGGCCTGCCCGCAGACCAGCGTCTGCGCTTGCTCAGTTTCAATATCCAGGTCGGCATCAGCACCGAGCGCTATCGGCATTACCTGACCCGCAGCTGGCAGCATCTGCTGCCGCACAACGGGCGTTCAGGCAACCTGCAAAAGATCGGCGACCTGCTGGGCGACTTCGATCTGGTCGCCCTGCAGGAAGCCGATGGCGGCAGCCTGCGTTCGGGCTACGTCAATCAGGTGGAACATCTGGCGCAGCTCGGCGCCTTTCCCTACTGGTATCAACAACTCAATCGCAACCTCGGCCGACTCGCTCAGCACAGCAACGGCGTGCTCAGTCGTCTGAAACCGTCGGCGATCGAAGATCACCCGCTGCCCGGGCCGAAAGGTCGCGGGGCGATTCTGCTGCGTTTCGGCGAAGGCCCGGAAGCGCTGGTGGTGGTAATGATGCACCTGGCCCTTGGCGCGCGAACCCGCAGCCTGCAACTGGCCTATATTCGTGAGTTGATTGATGGCTATAAACACCAAGTGTTGATGGGTGACATGAACACCCATGCCAGCGATCTGCTACAACATTCTCCGTTACGCGATCTCGGCCTGCTGGCCCCGCAGGTGGAAGCGACATTCCCCAGCTGGCGTCCACAGCGTTGCCTTGATCATATTTTGCTCAGCCCGACCCTGACCCTGGAAAAGGTCGAAGTGCTGGCACAACCTATTTCCGATCACCTGCCGGTCGCGGTAGAGATTCGTCTGCCAGGTTCGCTCACGGCCGATGCATTGCCCGCGTTGAGTCCTGCCCCTCGCGGAACCCCTGAATGAGCGATGACGCCCAGCGCTGGAAAGAGAAGTACCTCAAAAGCATCGAACAACAGGACAAACTTGAACGCCGCTGGGCCGCCAGGCTCGATTTGCTGCGTCGCGGCCTGGTGCGCAGCACGCTGGCGGCCGAAGGCACCGATAAAGTCGTTGATCAGTGCATGAAAGAGATGCGCGACGTGGTGCGCACCGATGACATGGACGCCGGCCTCGCCGCCCTCCTGCCGCGTCTGGAAAAAGCCGTGCTCGATTCCGAGCAGCGCCGCGAAACCCGCATCGATCAGGTCAGCACCGCGCTGACATCACTGGTTACCCAGTTGCAGGCGTTGCCGCTGCCGCGTGAAGTCGCCCAGCCCTTGAAGAAGTTCGCCAAACAACTGGATAGCCGCGTCGGGTCGGCGCGGGAAATGCCACTGTTGCTGAGTGAACTCAGCGGCTTGCAGGGCAAGGCTTTGAGTCAGCTGGAAACGCCAGCCGAACCGGGACGCCCAGGATTGTTGCAGCGTTTGTTTGGTAGCCGTGACAGCGAAGAAGCGCCTGCGCCGGCTCCGGCACCACGTGATGCGCAAGCGCCTGCCGCATCAGAAGCCGAGCCAGAACCAGCGCCCTTGCAGACTGCCGCTGTGGCAGAGCCGGTCATCACCACTCCCGTGATCAAACAACCCGAGCCCGCGACTGAGATACCCTCACCGCTCTCGAAACCTCAGCCGGAACCTGACGTGGTTGCGTTTGAACAACCCCTCGCCAGCGAAGCGGCGCCCATTGCCGCTGAAGCAGCACAGGCCGAAGCTGAAGTTGCCATGGCGCCCAGTGTCACGCTGACACCAGTCACGGTCTCCAGCTTCAACCCCGACGAATTGATCCACCCCGGCGACCCGGCACCGCTGATCCTCGACAGCCTGCCACTGCCCGAACCGATCGCTCAGGCGCTAGCCGCCATCGACCCGGAACAGCCCGAGCACGACATCCTGTTCGCCCTGCCGGACACCCCGGAGCCGTCCTACAGTTCCGTGGCCAAGCACATCGAAGACACCCTGATCGGCCTCCTCGACGATCTGACCCTGCCGGAGCGCCACCGCCCGCAAGCCGAAGCCATGCGTGAAAGGCTGAAACATGGCTTGAACTGGTACGAACTGATCCCGATCCTCGACGATCTGGCGACGTTAATGCTGGCGATCACCGACAGCGGCCAGCACGAATTCGAAGCCTACCTGCAACAGCTCAACGAACGTCTCGAAGCGTTCCAGAGCAATCTGCAAGCCGCCAGCGAAGGGCATGCCGACAACAGCTCGGCGGCGCGGGCAATGGACACGCAGATCCGCGAGCAAGTCGACGGTTTGCAGACCAGCGTGCAGGAAGCGGCGGATCTGGAAGACCTCAAACACGTGCTTGAGAACCATCTCGAGGGCCTGCTCGGCACCATGGACCAGCACCAGAAGCAGCGCGATGCCCGCGAGCAAGAAGTCGCAACGCGGCTGAAAAGCCTGTCCGAGCGCGTGGCGCATATGGAGCAGGAAGCCCAGGGTTTCCGCGAACATCTTGAAGTACAAAGACAGAAAGCCCTGATCGATCCGCTCACCGGTCTGCCCAATCGCGCTGCGTGGAGCGAACGCCTCGAGCATGAAATCAAGCAGTGGCAACAGCACGGCAACACCCTGAGCCTGGCGATGCTCGATCTGGATCACTTCAAACGCATCAACGACAACTACGGCCATCTGGCCGGTGACAAGGTGCTGAAGATCATTGCCACGGTGCTGCGCAAACGCCTGCGCGGCTCCGACTTCATTGCGCGTTTTGGTGGTGAGGAATTCGTTCTGCTGCTACCAGCCACTCCGCCTGCAATCGGTGCGAGATTGCTGGAAACGTTGCGAGCGGCAATCGAAGCCTGCCCGTTTCACTTCAAGGGTGAGCGAGTGACGATCACCATCTCCATGGGACTGGCAACATTCCGCGCTGGAGAACACAGCGATCTGGTACTGAAAAGAGCCGATCAGGCGCTGTACCGCGCAAAAAATGCAGGACGCAATCGGGTCGAGCTGGGCTGAGCAAATTGTTCCATTTTGTTTAAATCCGCCCGCTGACCGTCGAGATGCAAGGCAGTACGTTACACTGTTGCATTACTGTCTTGCGTGTACTGCCTTCTGCCATGAAATTCTTTGCCCTCCTCGCTTCTTTGCTCGTTCTGGCCGGTTGTGCCAGCGGCCCGCGCTACAACACCAGCCATCCTTCGGCCAATTACGACAGCCGCATTCAGTTTGTGGTCGTGCATTACACGTCGGCCTCGCTGGAGCGCTCGCTGCAATTGCTGACCCACGGCGAAGTCAGCAGCCATTACCTGATCGGCGACGACAAGAGCGGCACCATCTACAAGCTGATGGACGAAAACCAGCGCGCTTGGCACGCCGGCGAAAGCCAATGGCAGGGCCGCACCTGGCTGAACTCCAGCTCCATCGGCATTGAAATCGTCAACCCGGGCTTCAAGGACACGCCGACCGGACGCCTGTGGTATCCGTACAGCGAAGCGCAGATTCAATCGTTGATCGTCCTGCTCAAGGACATCAGCAAACGCAACGGCATCAGCCCGCGTCACATCATTGGCCATAGCGACATCGCGCCGCTGCGCAAGCTTGATCCAGGACCGTTATTCCCGTGGAAACGCCTCGCCGCCGAGGGCTTGGGCCTGTGGCCAAACGAACAAGCCGTAGCGCGCCAGCAAGCGCTGTTCAACAACAATGAACTGCCAAGCATCAGCTGGTTCCAGGCACAACTGGCGCACCTGGGTTATGACACGCCGCAGACTGGCGAACTGGACGTTGCCACCCGCCACGTCCTGGCAGCCTTCCAGATGCACTTCCGCCCGACACGCTTCGACGGCACGCCGGACGCGCAAACGGCAGCACTCTTGCTCGTGCTCAATCAGACAAAATAATGACGCCCGCCCGACGGTCAGGGCGAAATCGCAATCAGCAGCTATAACTCATTGGTAATTCTTCGGATATTCCATGATGGTTGCTACCCGAGAGACGCTGCGTAGCTGGTTTTATCGCCCCTGGTTTTTGGCGATGATCGCGGCTGTCCTCAGTGCCAGCCTGCTGATCGCCGGCGGTATGTTCGTGGCGATGCGTCAGGTCGAGCAAAGCGAAAGCCAGGAAATGAACGCGCAAGGCGAGCGTTTCCTCGCCCGCCTCGAACAATTGTTCGGCCAGTTGCGCGAAAGTCTCGACGATCTCGAAGCGCAGCCGTTGCGCAGTTGTGACGATGAAATGATCGCCACCTTGCAGCAAGTCACCTTCAACTATCGCTTCGTCTACGAAGCGGCTTATATGGACGCCTCGCGGATCTGCTCCAACCGTCCGCGTCAGGAAGGCCTGTCGGTTGTCCGCGCGCCGGACATCAAAGGCCCGACTTACAGCTATTGGCTGAACACCACCACTGAACCGGATGAAAACCGCGCAGCCCTGATGCTCGGGCGCGGCAACTTCCGCGTGGCCACCTCGCGCGGGCACCTGACCGACATGGTTGATCTCTCTCCCGGGAGCAGCCTGCTGGTGGTACTCGATCACGGCACCCGCGCCATCCCGGTGCTCGGCATGGCGCAAGCCTGGCCGCCCACGGAACACTGGCCACCGAAAAGCCGCGATGCCTTGCAAGTCACGCAAACCCGGCTGATCTACCGCATGCCCACCGACAACCCGGAATATCAGCTGGTACTGATAACACCCAGAACCGGTATGCATATTCCTGCTATCTGGTGGTGGATGATCCCGGCGTGTGTGCTGCTCGGCGCATTTCTGGGGTTCTTCGTTTTCCTGCTGGTGCGCCAGCGCCAGTCGCTGGACGCGGAACTTCACGGCGCGATTCGTCGAGGCGAGTTGCAAGTGCTCTATCAGCCGATCTTCGATCTCGACAGTCGCAACTGCGTCGGCGCCGAAGCATTGCTGCGCTGGCGCCGCCCGGATGGCACGCTGACCAGCCCCGATCTGTTTATCCCCATGGCAGAAAACACTGGGCAAATCCGCCAGATGACCGACTTCGTTCTGCAGCGCCTGCTGGAGCAACTGGGCCAGTTACTGCGCGCCAATCCGCAGTTGTACATCTCGGTCAACCTTGCGGCCTGCGACGTGATGGTGCCGCGCATCGGCCAAGTCATGGCGCGGCTGCTTACACTGCACCGGGTGGCCGCACGGCAGATTGCCTTCGAAGTCACCGAGCGTGGCTTGATTGATGTGGTGGTGGCGCGGGAAAACCTGCAAGCGCTGCGCGATGTTGGCCATCAAGTGTTGATCGACGATTTCGGCACTGGCTATTGCAGCCTCGCCTACCTGCAAACTCTGCCGGTCGACTGCCTGAAAATCGACAAGGCCTTTATCGACGCCCTCGGCCATGACGCAGCGAGCAGCGGCGTCGCCCCGCACATCATTCACATGGCCCAGGCACTGGATCTGAAGGTGATTGCCGAAGGCATCGAACTGGAATCACAGGCCCAGTTGCTCAGCAGCGAAGGCGTCAAGTTCGGCCAGGGCTGGTTGTTCGCCCATGCCCTGAGCGCAGTGCAGTTCATTGAGCTGATTACGCGCGGGCGACGCCTTGCCGGGCGCCGTATGGATGATGAAGCCTAGACGGCGAGCGCCATATAGAACTGCGTGCCCTGCCCCGGCCTCGAATAGACTCCCATCCGCCCGCCATGCAGCTGGACGATTTCCTTGCACAGCGCCAGACCCAGTCCGGCGCCGCCCTTCTTGCGCCCGACCTGTACGAATGGCTCGAAGATCCGCCCCTGCTGGCCGTAAGCAATACCTTCGCCATTGTCTTCAACACTGATGATCACCCGCTCACCATGCCGACGCGCCTGCAAGCGGATCTGACCGTCACGGGCGGTATGGCGCAGGGCGTTGTCGATGAGGTTGTCGAGTACGCGATCGAGCTGCGCCTGATCGGCCTGCAAACGTGGCAGCGGCGCCTGTACTTCGACATTCAGGGCGATGCCCTTGGCTGCCGCCGAATCGGCAAAACGCAATTGCGCCTGCTCCAGCAAATCTTCGATGGAGCACGGCGCCAGCGTGAGTTTCTGCAGACCGTTCTGATAACGCGAAAAGTTAAGCAAGTCGTTGATCAACTGCATCAGGCGCTGCATTTCCTCGTTCACCGTGTCGAGCAGATCCGCCTCGCGCGACTCCGCCGGAAACTTCGCCCGCTCACGGAATAAACCGAACGCCATGTGCATGCCGGTGACCGGCGTGCGCAGCTCATGGGAGGCGCGCAAGACGAATTCACTGCGCACCCGCTCAAAGGCGCGCTGCTCGGTGACATCGTGCAAGACCATCACAGCGCCGAGGATATGACCTTGCGTGTGGCTGACGGGCGTCAGGCTGTAGGTCAGCAGGCGTGATTCGCCATCGACCTCGATGCTCAAGTCTTCCGGCGCCCGCTCCAGCGTGCCGCCGCGCAAGACCAGTTGCAGTTGCGCATCCAGCTCGGGCCGCCCAAGCGCCGTACCCAATCCCTGGCCGAGACGATCATCGTCCCAACCCAACTGCCGCTGGGCGACGGGATTGAGGTGCTCCAGATTCCCCTGACGATCGATCATCAGCAAGCCGTCATCGATGCTGTCGAGCACCGCCTGCAAGCGTTGCTGGCCCGCGAGCAATTCATCGACGTTGGTCGCCTGATGCTCACGCAGCGCTTCAGCCATCAGGCCGAAGCGCTTGGTCAGCAGATTCATCTCCATCGCCGAGGAAATCGGCAGGGTTACTTCAAAATTGCCTTGGCCGATATTGTCCGCCGCTTTCGCCAGAGCCTCGATCGGCGCGCCAAAACGCCGGGCAATGCCGTGGGCCGTGATGAAACCGATGATCAGCACCGCCAATCCGACAAATCCCAGCAGACCCGCGATCAACAAGGCACGGTCACGCGCCTCACGCTGTACCGCGTTGATGTTGTCCAGCGCATGCTTGTGTTCGGTGATCAGCCCGTTACGCAGCGTGTTGAAGCGCTCTCGAAAGTCGGCGCTGCTGCTCATCGAACTGGCCGGGTCACGGGACAAATCGAAAGCTTCCAGGAAGCTCAGATAATCCGCTCTTGCCCGACTGAAGCCGTATGGCCGGCCATCGCCCTCTCGCTCTTGGGCAATGCCTTGATCCAGCAACTCGAAGTAATGCTGTTTCGACGCTTCGAACGCCACGGGATCAGGCTTTTCCGCGAGCATGATGATCAGCTGATCACCCAGCGTCTGCCGCAACTTGAGCCCCAGATCCAGAGTGACGAAGTTGCTGCGCACCAAAGCTTCTTGAGTACCGGCCATCTGCATCACGCTGACCAGCCCGAGCAGCAGCCCGAGCAAGGCCACTGTGATCAGCGCGGAAATGCTCAGGAACAAGCGGGTCCGCAACTTCATCGCCAGTTTCATCGCCCGGCACTCACAGGTTGTACTGCTTGCGCTTGCGGTACAGGGTCGAAGCGTCGATGCCGAGGGTTTTCGCCGCCTGATCCAGCGTGCCGGCGGTGGCGAGAACCGCGCCGATGTGGGCTTTTTCCAACTCGTCGAGACTCAGCGCCGCGCCGACGCGAGGGGCGTTGTTGGCGGGTTGCTCGGCCATGCCGAGGTGGCTGATTTCCACGCGGTCCTGCGGGCAGATGATGCTCGCCCGCTCGACCACATTGCGCAGCTCGCGAATGTTGCCCGGCCAGCGGTAGCCGAGCAGTGCTTCACGTGCCTCGTCGCTGAAGCCCCTTGCCGGGCGTGCGTACTCTTTGACGAAGCGCGCGAGAAAACGGTCGGCCAGAGTCAGGATGTCCTCGGCACGTTCACGCAGTGGTGGCAGGTGCAGGGTGATAACGTTCAGACGATAGAGCAGATCTTCACGGAAACGACCGTCACGAACCATGTCTTCGAGATTGAGGTTGGTGGCCGCCAAAATGCGTACGTCGGCGCGACGGGTGACCGGATCGCCTACCCGCTCGTATTCCTTGTCCTGAATGAAACGCAGCAACTTGGGTTGCAAGGTCAGGGGAAAATCGCCGATCTCGTCGAGAAACAGCGTGCCGCCATCTGCTTGATTGACCCGACCCAACGTGCTTTCGCTGGCCCCGGTAAAGGCGCCACGGCTGTGACCGAACAGCTCGCTTTCCATCAATTCCGCCGTCAGCGACGGGCAGTTGATGGTTACGCAGGATTTCTTCTCGCGTTTGCTCCAGCCGTGAATCGCCCGCGCCAGCTCGCCTTTACCGGTGCCGGACTCGCCAAGGATAAGGATGTTGGCGTCGGTGCTGGCAACCTGGCGAGCCGTTTCCAGTACCACTTTCATCGCCGGGCTGTGGGAATCGAGGCCGTCCTTCGGTTTGCGGATCTCGCCTTCAAGCGCTTCGAGGCGCGCCGACAGTTGGCGCACTTCCAGTTGCTTGGCGGTGGCCAGACGCAACTGATCCGGGCTGCATGGCTTGACCAGATAATCAGCAGCGCCGGCCTGGATCGCATCCACGGCAGTATCGACGGCCGAATGCGCGGTCACAATCACCACGCGCATCCATGGCGCCTGAATACGCATTTGCGCCAGCACGTCGAGCCCGTTGTCTTCGCCCAGACGCAAATCAAGGAAGCACAGATCGAAAACCTGACGTTGCAACAGCGCCTCAGCCTGGGCCGCGCTGTTGGCGGTGGCCACCGTATAGCCCTCGTCTTCAAGGCAATAACGGAAAGTACGCAGGATGGCGGATTCGTCGTCCACCAGCAGAATGCGGCCTTGATGCTCAGTGGCAGATTCCATTTTTCCTACGCTCCATAGTGATTGGTCTTGGGTTAGTCCCGGAAAAATCGGGCAAGTTGCATGGTTGATTCTGAACGATGCCAGCCATAGGAGGGTAGCTCTTCCCTGCCTTTACGGCCAATACGTTGATTTTGTTGGTTTTTTAAACAAATTCCGATTTGCAGGGCATTCCCTGCGTACTTTTCTGACATCTGCGCCCTGCTCTCAATTCCATAAGAATGAAATCTCCTACGAAAAAATCGTGCATTGCGCACGATCCCAGATGACCCATCGTGCAGGATGCGTCGCTATCTCTTTTCGCCACTCTTATAACACGTTGATTTTATTGAATATTTTCCATTGAAAAAACTGGCATGCAGGCTGCAATACCTCATTCAGCCCGGGCAGATAAGAACTGCCCCAACCGAATAAGAGTGAGGAACCCAGGATGACTCGCCAACGTGCCGCCCAAGTGCGTATCTCGCCACTGCATATCCAGCAAGGCCTGTTTGGCGTACTTGCGCTGTTGATCACCCTGATCGTCTGCCAGCAATACCTGCGCTGGGAAAACAGCCAGCAGGTTGAGCCGCTGATCTCGATCCAGCACAGCACACAAACGCACTTCAGCGCCGTCAGCAGCAGCCAGGCCGAAAGCGCCTCGATGCGCATGATGGATGTCGATCAGGCACAGCCGCTCGATCAACTGCCACGTGAAGAGCGTTGGGTTTTCTGACTGATTGAATGAATTCGGGCGCGCAGCGCCGGGACACGCAACACCCCTAAATAGAGAAGTAAGGAGAATCACCATGTTGAGCTGGGCAATTACATTCTTGATCATTGCCATCATCGCTGCAGTACTGGGCTTCGGTGGTATCGCGGGCACCGCCACGGGTATCGCCAAGATTCTCTTTGTCGTGTTCCTGGTGATGTTCATCGCTTCCTTCTTCTTTGGCCGTCGCGGCCGAGGTTAACGATGAGTGCTTTGAAGACACTGGCAGCCGCCCTGCTTCTGGGCGGTAGTGCCATGGCGATGGCGGCCAATGACGGCCAGACGCGGGTCAACGAACTGTTGAGTTCCGACCCGCAATACCGGGAAACCTGGGAAGGCGTGGTGAAGAAGGAAGAGCGCCTGCCGGAATGGGTGATGAACCTGTCCGGCACGCCTGACCAACAAATGAATGCCGTGACTGAAGATGGCGACCAGTATCTGGTCGGCCCGCTCTGCGAATCCGCAGACAAGTGCCTTAACCACCGCTTGATCGTCGCGTTCAGTTTCGACAAGAAAGATGCTTACGCCATGCTCGTTGATGTGCCCGAGGGACTGCCAGCTGACAAGTCGCCAACGCGCCATGCCACCTACCGTTTCCTCGGCAAACCCGACCAGGGCATGCAGGATCTTTTGATGGAAACCCTGAAGAAAGATCCGAAGTGGTACTGATCTGAACATGAAGGCAGCAGCCCTGCTGCTTTCCATTGCGCCAACCTGAGGAAGGCCGGCGCATGACCAGGGGGCCGGGACGTTCTGACTGTTGCAGGGTCGGAGTGACCTACGGGTACAGGGAGTGCCTGCGCAAGGGCCGGGTCAGGGTAAAAGCTGCGCCGCAGGTTCGCCGACCCACAGCGGTTCGACGGACTTGCGCTGAGCTTTCAATCAGACAAAACATTGATCCAGAGCGTCCAGCTCGCTGTTTTTATCGCTGACACTGCGCGCGAAAACATTACGCGGTGTTTCCTGGCGACCGTATATCGACAAAAAAACCGCTTGAACAGTAGGACTTCTAGTCTTGCCACGTAGGCATTTTCCCAAAATTTTTGTCGATTTTTCTCGTTCAAAAAATAATCAACCTGCTCTGTGATGGCCGGTTCACGGCACTTATGCCGGCCGAAATGTCACAATCGAACCGGTTGGGACGCCAGTTTCAATAAAAAAAGCTCATGCCGATTCGGCATAGGGTAGGCGTTTACGGCATTAGACGGCGCAACCTTGCATCGGAATAGTTGCGCCTTTTTTCGCCTGCCGAAGAGCCGTAATCACGCGCTTCGGGGCACCTTATACGGAGGCAGATGCACAGACTTTTCCGCTAAAGAGCGTTCCAGTTCCTGCATGTGCCTGAGTCAAACGCAAGTAAGGGTAAAGATAATGAAGAAGGCAAAAATTAGCCTCGCCTGGCAGATCCTCATCGGTCTGGTTTTGGGTATTGCAATTGGTGCGTTGCTCAACCACTTCAGTGCCGAGAAAGCCTGGTGGATCAGCAACGTCCTGCAACCGGCAGGCGATATCTTTATCCGTCTGATCAAGATGATCGTGATCCCGATCGTCATTTCTTCCCTGATCGTCGGCATCGCCGGCGTGGGCGACGCCAAGAAGCTCGGCCGGATTGGCCTGAAGACGATCATCTATTTCGAGATCGTCACTACCATCGCCATCGTAGTCGGCCTCGTGCTAGCCAACGTGTTCCACCCCGGCACCGGCATCGACATGAGCACCCTGGGTACGGTCGACATCTCGAAGTACCAGGCAACCGCTGCCGAAGTACAACATGAACACGCGTTCATCGAGACCATCCTCAACCTGATCCCGTCGAATATCTTCGCGGCCATGGCCCGCGGCGAAATGCTGCCGATCATCTTCTTCTCCGTGCTGTTCGGTCTCGGTCTGTCGAGCCTGCAGTCGGACCTGCGCGAGCCGCTGGTGAAGATGTTCCAGGGCGTCTCGGAAAGCATGTTCAAAGTCACCCACATGATCATGAACTACGCGCCTATCGGCGTGTTCGCCCTGATCGCGGTGACCGTGGCCAACTTCGGCTTCGCCTCGCTGCTGCCGCTGGCCAAACTGGTAATCCTGGTTTATTTCGCCATCGCCTTCTTCGCCTTTGTGGTGCTGGGCCTGATCGCCAAGATGTTCGGTTTCTCGGTGTTCAAGCTGATGCGCATCTTCAAGGATGAGCTGGTACTGGCCTACTCCACTGCCTCGTCGGAAACCGTGCTGCCACGCGTGATCGAAAAGATGGAAGCCTACGGCGCGCCGAAAGCCATCTGCAGCTTCGTGGTGCCGACCGGTTACTCGTTCAACCTCGACGGTTCGACCCTGTACCAGTCCATCGCCGCGATCTTCATCGCTCAGCTGTACGGCATCGACCTGTCGATCAGCCAGCAGCTGCTGCTGGTCCTGACCCTGATGGTTACCTCCAAAGGCATCGCCGGTGTACCGGGCGTGTCCTTCGTGGTGCTGCTGGCGACCCTGGGCAGCGTCGGTATCCCGCTGGAAGGTCTGGCGTTCATCGCTGGTGTCGACCGCATTATGGACATGGCCCGTACTGCGCTGAACGTGATTGGTAATGCCTTGGCGGTATTGGTTATCGCACGTTGGGAAGGCATGTACGACGATGCCAAGGGCGAGCGCTACTGGAACTCCCTGCCGCACTGGCGCAGCAAGGAAAAACTGCCAGCAGGCGAAATTTCCAAGAACTGATTGCTGAACCCTGTGGAGATTGGCTTTTTTGTGGGAGCGAGCCTGCTCGCGAAGGCGGAGTGTCATTAAGCATTGAAGTGACTGGCAGGACGCTTTCGCGAGCAGGCTCGCTCCCACAGGGGATGTGAGCCAAGCCACAAATGAGGCACACACAAACCCCGGAGAAATCCGGGGTTTGTCGTTTCTGGCGACCCCGCTATCATTCGCCGCATTCTTCGGGGGATTTGACTGATGCTTAATGGCCTGTGGCTTGGCTTCTTCATCGTGGCAGCCGTATCGGCGCTGGCGCAGTGGCTGATCGGCGGCAACGCCGGGATCTTCGCGGCGATGGTGGAAAGCATTTTCGCCATGGCCAAGCTGTCGGTCGAGGTCATGGTGCTGCTGTTCGGCACTCTCACCTTGTGGCTGGGCTTCCTGCGCATTGCCGAAAAGGCCGGGATCGTCGAATGGCTGGCCAAGGTGCTCGGCCCGCTGTTTCTGCGGCTGATGCCGGAAGTCCCGGCCGGTCACCCTGCCCTCGGCCTGATCACGTTGAACTTCGCCGCCAACGGTCTGGGCCTCGACAACGCAGCCACGCCGATCGGCCTGAAAGCCATGAAGGCGCTGCAGGAGCTCAATCCCAGTGCCACCATCGCCAGTAACGCGCAAATCCTCTTCCTGGTGCTCAACGCCTCTTCCCTGACCCTGCTGCCGGTAACGATCTTCATGTACCGCGCCCAGCAAGGCGCGCCGGACCCAACACTGGTGTTTCTGCCGATCCTGCTGGCGACCAGTTGCTCGACAATTGTCGGCTTCCTTTCGGTGGCGTTCATGCAGCGTCTGCGGATCTGGGATCCGGTGGTGTTGGCCTATCTGATTCCCGGCGCGCTGATTCTCGGTGGCTTCATGGCGCTGCTGGGCACCCTGTCAGCAACCGCTTTGGCGGGATTGTCGTCGATCCTCGGCAATCTCACGCTGTTCGGATTGATCATGCTGTTTTTGCTGATCGGCGCGTTGAAAAAGGTCAAGGTTTACGAGGCGTTTGTTGAGGGCGCCAAAGAAGGCTTCGACGTCGCGAAGAATCTGCTGCCGTATCTGGTGGCGATGCTCTGCGCGGTGGGCGTGCTGCGTGCGTCCGGGGCGCTGGACTTTGGGCTGGACGGCATTCGCCATCTGGTCGAATGGGCTGGGTGGGACACGCGGTTTGTCGATGCACTGCCGACAGCGATGGTCAAACCGTTCTCCGGCAGCGCGGCGCGGGCGATGCTGATCGAAACGATGAAGACTTCAGGCGTCGACAGCTTCCCGGCGCTGGTCGCGGCGACGATTCAGGGCAGTACCGAGACGACGTTCTATGTGCTGGCGGTGTATTTCGGTGCGGTGGGGATTCAGCGGGCGCGGCATGCGGTGGGGTGTGCGTTGCTGGCGGAGTTTGCTGGTGTCGTGGGTGCGATCTTCGTCTGCTACTGGTTCTTCGGCTAACCACAGATCCACTGTGGGAGCGAGCTTGCTCGCGAATTCGGTTCGTCAGTCTGCATTGAGTCGACTGACCCGCCGCATTCGCGAGCAAGCTCGCTCCCACAGGGTCTTGTATGGGGTTCAGGTTTTTGGGGGGGCGAGCTTCTGGCCCTGGTCCACGGCCCAGGCGACGACTTTCGCGGTAAGGCGATCACTGGCCTGGCCAAACCCGGCGACCACCGCCGGCACCTGAACATCACTCAACGGCTGGCGCTCTTCAAAGCGGCGACTGGCCAGAATCCGCTGGTCATAGCCACGCACCAGCAACGCATCGACCCGCACCACAACGCTGGCCTGCGAGCCCTGATACTCGGTCTGAAACGCCTGCAAGCTCCCGCCCAATTCCAGATCTGCAGCAAAGTTGCTGTCATCGGTACTGAGCAACGTCACCCGACCATCACGCGCAAACCCGTCGAGCAAACGATTACGCACCAGCACCGGCGCCGGATCGCTCCAGCGCGAGCCCTTGTAGCTGCTGATCACATCGCCCTGCGGAATCACCGCAATCGTCGGCCGGTTCAATGCCTCACTGGCCTGCAACTTGTTCAGCCGCAGCGACCACGACTGAGCCGATGCCGAACTGGCCGAGGCGGGTGCCTGGGCGCTCGGTAGGCGATAGACATCCGACGGCTCGGACTGGGGCAGAATCGAACAGGCGCTGATCAAGGCAAAACCGGCAGCGAAGAGGGCAAGTCGAGTCAGCTTCATGGCGTGAATTCCTTGTTCTTGTCACGGCCCAGCAGGTAACCGCTGGGATTGGCCTCAAGGCGTTGCGAGATGGCGCGCAACGAGGTCAGCGTCTCACGCAGTTCGCGGATCGCCGGGGCCAGGCCATTGAGGCCCTGCATGCCGTTGTCGAGGGAGTTTTCGTTTTTGCTCAGCAAGGTGCTGATGGTGGTCGTGCTTTGTTCCAGCGACTTCATCGCTTGCTCGGCGCTGCCCAGTGCCTGTTTGCCCTGGTCGTTGATCAAACCGTTGGCGTTGCGCATCAGCAGCGACGTCTGTTCGAGCATGCTGCCGGCCTGTTTGCCGACGGTCGCCAGTTGCTGCATGGCCTGTTTGATGTCACCGCGCTGATCGTTGATCGTCCCGGTGGTCTGCTCCAGATGGGCGAGGGTTTTGCTCACGCGCTCGACGTTTTCGGCAGAGAACATCTGATTGGCGTTCTGCAGCAGCGCGGTGATGCCGGTCATCAAGTCGTTGGAGTCATTGAGCAGTCGCGAGATAGGCGAGGGCGAGGCGACGATGGTTGGCAGATTGCCGTCGTGGCCACGAAGCTGCGGACTCTCGGGCGTGCCACCGCTGAGCTGGATGAGCGATGTGCCAGTGATCCCGGCCAGTGCCAGTTTGGCCTGCGTGTCTTCTTTGACTGGCGTGTCACCGGCCAAACGAATCCGCGCCAGCACGCGCCGTGGATCTTTCGGATCAAGGCGCAGGTTGATCACGTCGCCGACCTTGATCCCGCTGTACTGCACCGGGCTGCCCTTGGACAAACCGCTGACCGCCTCGCTGAAGACAATTTCGTAATCCTTGAACTCAGTGTCGACGCTCGACTTGGCCAGCCACAGGCCGAAGAGCAGGGCGCCTGTCACGACAATCACTGAGAACAGGCCGATCAACACATGATGGGCTCGGGTTTCCATGTCAGACCTCGTTGAGCAATTTGGCGGCGTCCAGCGCCGAGCGGCCGCGCGGGCCGTGGAAGTATTCGTGAATCCATGCGTCGTTGGTTTCCGAGACGACGTCGATGGGACCTGCGACCAGCACTTTTTTCTGCGCCAGCACCGCCACGCGGTCGGTGATGGTGTAGAGCGTGTCGAGGTCGTGAGTCACCAGAAATACGCTGAGGCCGAGTGCATCGCGCAGGGTCAGAATCAGTTGGTCGAACTGCGCAGCGCCTATCGGATCTAGGCCGGCAGTCGGTTCGTCGAGAAACAGAATATCCGGATCCAGCGCCAAGGCCCGCGCCAGCGCTGCACGCTTGATCATGCCGCCGGACAGCGATGCCGGGTATTTGTCCGCCGCCGACAGCGGCAACCCGGCCAGCGCCAGTTTCACCGCCGCCAGGTGCTCGGCGTCGTTGCGGCTGAGGCCAGCATGCTCGATGAGGGGCAGGGCGACGTTCTCGGTGACCGTCAGCGAGGAGAACAGCGCGCCTTTCTGGAACAGCACGCCGAAGCGTCGCTCGACCAGCGAACGCTCATGCTCGGACAGGCTCGGCAGGTTCTTGCCGAACACTTTGACCATGCCTTCGCTGGGCCGGCGCAAGCCGACGATGCTGCGCAACAGCACCGATTTGCCGCTGCCGGAACCGCCAACCACGGCGAGAATCTCGCCTTTGTACAAATCCAGATCGAGATTCTCGTGCACGCTCTGGCTGCCGAAGCGATTGCACAGACCACGGACTTCGATCACCGCCTCCGAGGGCGCGCGGGGTAGACGACTCACCAGCCCATCTCCATGAAGAACAGCGCGGCCACCGCGTCGAGCACGATCACCACGAAAATCGATTGCACCACGGCAGACGTGGTGTGTGCGCCGACCGACTCGGCACTGCCGCTGACCTTGAAGCCTTCCAGGCAGCCAATCGCAGCGATCAGGAAAGCGAAGATCGGCGCTTTCACCAACCCCACCAGAAAATGCTGGATGCCGATGTCCGATTGCAACAGTGTCAGGAACATCGCTGGCGAAATATCCAGCGACACCGCGCAGACCACACCGCCGCCAATAATCCCGCAGAGCATCGCAAGAAACGTCAGCATCGGCAGCGCCACCAGCATCGCCAGCACACGCGGCACCACCAGCAGCTCCATCGGGTCGAGGCCGAGGGTGCGGATCGCGTCGATTTCTTCGTTGGCCTTCATCGAGCCGATTTGCGCGGTGAAGGCACTGGCGGTGCGCCCGGCCATGAGGATCGCCGTGAGCAGCACGCCGAATTCACGCAAAAAGGAGAAGCCCACCAGGTCCACGGTAAAAATCGTCGCGCCAAAACTGGCCAGCACCGTAGCCCCGAGAAACGCCACCACCGCACCCACCAGAAAGGTCAGCAACGCCACGATCGGCGCGGCGTCGAGGCCGGTCTGTTCGATGTGCGCGATCATCGGCGTGATGCGCCAGCGTTTGGGCCGGAACAGGCCACGGGCGATGGTTTCCAGGATCAGGCCGATGAAACCCAGCACCTGCAGGGTGTCTTGCCAGACCGTTTCCACGGCGCGACCGATCCGGGTCAGCAGTTGCACGCTGACGCTGACTTCCGCCTCCTTGATCGGCACGCAGAAATCAGTCATCGATTGATAAACGGTTTGCAGCAGCGCGCGGTCGGCGGAGGAGAGCGTGCAATCGGGGTGTTCGGCGGATTTGCCGAGACGCTCGGAGCCGAGCAGTTCGACCAGCAACGAAGCGCCAGCCGTGTCGAGGGCGCCGAGGCTATTCAGATCAATCGGCGTGTTGGCGTCGTACTGGCCGTGGAGCTTTTCGCTCAGGTGCTTGAGCTCGGCGTAATGGACAAGCGTCCAGTCCCCCGTGACCCGCAGGCGGGCAGGGCTGATCGACGTGTCCAGATGGGCATTGCCGCTGATCGAGCTGCTGGTCATAAGCTCCGTGCTTGTTCGGCTATTAGGCGAACTAACGTAATAGCACGAACCGGGTTACTTTTCTTTGATCGCTGTGCTGTCCGTGACTTCGAAGCGCAGCACGCCGATCACCTGGCCATCCTCGGTCAGCACCCGCACCTGCCACTTGCCCGCCGGGTTACCGGGGAAGTTCTGCTTGTGCGTCCACGCCCGGTAGCCTTCCTTGCGCCCGCCATGGATGTCGAGGGCAATGCGGTCGACCTCTTTGCCGTTGAATTGCCAGACGTGATAAATCCGCTCATCGAGCCCGCGCGGCGCATTGATCGCGGTGTAGGCGTAGAGGCCATCACCACGAATCTGTTCGGCGCTGACCGTGTCGAGGCTGGCACCGGGGGTGCGATCCTGCATTTGCGTGCTGATCGCCACGTCGGTCATCCACAGCGTCGCCGGCGGCACCCACGAACGCAGCGCCCAACCGACACCGCCAATGCCGACGGTGATGCACAGGATCGCCAAGGCATTGCGCACAGTGCGGATCGGGAAGATCGACGCCAGGCTCGGGAACGACAACAGCACGGCAATGCCCAGCGCCCACTTGAAACTCTGCGCCGTGGTCAGGTGCATGATTACCGGCAACGCGGTAAGCAGGGCGGCGAACAGGGTCAGGGTGTGCAGCGCGAGAAACGCCCAGCGCCGTGGCGCCAGCCATTTGTAGTAGAGCGGATCGACGATGGAAATCAGTGCCGCGACGCTGAGCAGGCCGGTGAAGAACAACTGGCCACTGTTCCAGGTCGTGGTGATGAAAAAGAACGGCAGGACGAAAAACAGGCTTTCCTGATGGATCATCTGCGTCGCGTAACGCAGCAGCGGCTGGGGAATCTCGCGTTTGAACACGCGGGTGAAGAGACCGGTGAGGGTGTTTTCCAGCATCAGCCAGATCCAGCTGAGCAGCATGATCACGGTGATCCAGCTCGCCAGGCCTTGCTGACGATCGACCATGATGAAACTGCCGACCCCAGAGATAAAACCACCAAGCGCAATGACCCCGGGATAGCGCTTCATCAGTTCGAGAAGGCGCTGGATCAGGAGCTGTATTTTTGGCATTTGGGCGGTTCACGACTGGATAGGAAAAAACCTCGACAGAGTAGCGCCCGCCGGGCGCTGTGGCGAGGCTGCCGGTCAGTAAATTCACCACTCACCCTGTGGGAGCGAGCCTGCTCGCGAATGCGGTGGGTCAGTCACCACATTTGTTGTATGACCCACCGCTTTCGCGAGCCGGCTCGCTCCCACAGGGGTCAGTGTTCGGCGGGTTTTCGGCGGTGGTGCAAACGCCAGCCAATCAGGATCAACAACACCAGGCCCAACCCACCCGCACTCAACCACAACACCTGATCATCACTGATCAACGGCTTCTCGATCCGCAGATATCCCGGTTGCAACAGCAACTCACGCATGGCCTTGTTCGCCGCCGCCAACGTCACCCCTTGCAGCTCCCGCGCCGGGTTGGCGAAGCGGCCATCCTCGTAATCACTCAGTGCACTCCAGTAGTAATCCGCCATCGCGCTATTACCCTGCACCGCCCACGCCTGATGGGCGATCGAGGCCTGTTTGATCCGCGCAAAGGTGTCCGGGTCAAGGCCGTTTTTCAGCAAATCGGCCTTGAGGTCTTCCAGCACCTGGATGGCTTCGTCGACATCGTCGCGATCCAGATCGGCATTCAGACTCATGAAACCGACGCCACCGAACACCTCACGCTCAGCCCACGGCCCGTAGGACAAACCGTGGTTGAGGCGGATCTGTCGATACAACGCCCAGTCGAGGTAATCCTTGAGAATGTCGAAGGTCTGGTCGTACTGATCATCGATCACCGGCTCCGGCACCAGCCAGTGCAGCTTGGCGCTGTCGCCGATAAAGCCACGGGTGAGGGTGCGCTCATGGGCGGCGCTGGTGCGGATATCCGGCAGCGGCCGATGCTCGCTCGGATCGACCGCTTCGAGTGCGCCCCAAGTGCGTTCCAGATAGGCCGGCAGCAGTTTGTCGAGTTCGCCGACGACGATCAGGGTCATGTTGTTCGGCGCGTACCAAGCCTTGCGCACCTTCTCCAATTGCTCCTGAGTCAGGTGGCCGACCTCGGCGCGTTGCGGGCATTTCAGGCCCAGTTCGACGGCGAGCTGATTGCTCGCGGTGTGGCCGAGATCCTGACGATCGAGAAAGCGTTGCAGGCGTGTGTAATGGCCGCCGTCCTCGCGTTCGACCACGCGTTTGGCCGCATTGATGGCGTTGTCGTCAATACGCGTTTGCGTGAGCAGAGCGAGCAGCAGGTCGAGCACTTTACGCTGGTTTTTCGCCGGGGCTTCGATGACGAAGGTGGTATCGGCGTTGCTGGTGAACGCATTCCAGTCACCGCCCAGCGCTTGCATGCGTTCTTCCAGACCCCCTTCGCCAGTGGCGTCGATGCCGCTGAACAACAAGTGCTCAAGCAGGTGCGGCAGCTCCTTGTCATCGCAATCGAAATCATCGAGACCGACGCCGACCACCAGCCGGATCGCCACATGTCCGCGCTCGGTGCCGGGCTTGAGCATCAGCTGCAGACCGTTGGGCAGCGCATAGCCTTCGACCTGAAAGCGATCCAGGGCAAAGGCGGGCAGGGAACCGAGCAACAGACAGGCGAACAACAGGCAACGCATAACAGGCTTCCGTACGGCTGATTTGGAGATCCGTGTCGTCAGTCAGGGCCCCATCGCGAGCAGGCTCACTCCTGCATTTGGAATGCGTCTCCCTGTAGGAGTGAGCCTGCTCGCGATAGCGGCCTGAAGGCTGAATCAATGTAACTGACTAAACCGAGCCCCAGACGTTCAAGGCGAATGCGTAATGTCGGCAATATCATCCGCCGCCAGCGCCCCGGTATCCGCCGTTTCCAGCACCACGTACGCACTGCCGCAAAACAGTGAATTCAAGCGTTTCATGTCGGCAATCAACTCCAGGTGCAACGAACTGGTTTCCAGACTCTGGACGATCTTGCGTTGCAAACGGCTGACATGCGCATGCGCCAGACGGCGCTCCTGTGCGCGAAAGCGGCGTTTTTCACGCAGCAACTGCCGGGCACTTTCGCGGTCACCGCTGAGGAATACCGAGAGCCCCAGACGCAGGTTAGCAATCAATTGCTGCTGCAATCCGGCGAGATCTTCCAGACCTTCTTCAGAAAACGAGCGGCGCTGCGAGGTCTTCTGCTGCTGGATCTTGCGCAGCATGCGTTCGATCAGGTCGCTGGCCAGTTTCAGGTTGATCGACAGTTCGATGATCTCGGCCCAGCGTCGACTGTCCTGCTCGCCGAGGTCTTCGCGGGGCATCTGCGCCAGGTAGAGCTTGATCGCGCTGTACAAGGATTCGATGTCATCGGTCAGCCGACGTATTTCCTGGGTGACAGCGGTCTGCTTGCCGCGCAGTACATCAAGGGTGGCGTCGAGCATGTTCTCCAGCAGATCACCCATGCGCAGGGTTTCCCGTGCGGCGTTGGCCAGCGCCAGACTCGGCGTTACCAGTGCGGTGGCGTCGAGGTGACGCGGTTTGGCGGTGCCGTTGACCTCCGGCCGCTCCGGCAGCAACCACGCACACAGGCGCGCCATCGGCCCGACGCTTGGCAGCAGAATCAGGCAGCGCACGGTGTTGTAGAGCAGGTGAAAACCGATGACCATTTCCTGCGGGCTGAAATCGAGGCTGTCGATCCAGTGCACCAGCGGGTCGAGCACCGGGATGATCAGCAGCAGGCCAATGAGTTTGTACAACAGACTGCCCAACGCCACTTGCCGGCCGGCGGCGTTCTGCATGCTGGTGCTCATGAAAGCGAGAATGCCGCTGCCGATGTTAGCGCCAATCACTAGACCGATCGCCACCGGCAGGCTGATCACACTGGCGCCGGCCAGGGTCGCGGTGAGCAGCACGGCCGCGAGGCTCGAGTAGGAAATCATCGCGAACAACGCGCCGACCAAGGCATCGAGGAGGATATCGCCAGTCAGCGAGGCGAAAATCACCTTCACCCCTTGAGCGTGGGTGATCGGCGCGGCGGCCTCAACGATCAATTGCAGCGCGAGAATGATCAGCCCCAGCCCGATCGACACCCGCCCCATCTGCCCGAGCCGCGTTTGTTTGCGCGACAGAAAGAAAATCACCCCGAGGAAAATCAGCAGCGGCGACAGCCACGACAGGTCGAACGTCAGCACCCGCGCCATCAGCGCGGTACCGACGTCGGCGCCGAGCATGGTCGCCAGCGCCGGGGTCAGCGCCATCAGGCCCTGGCCGACGAAGGAAGTGACGAGCATGGCGGTGGCGTTGCTGCTCTGCACCATCGCAGTGACGACGATGCCAGCAACAAAGGCGAGCCAGCGCCTGGACATGTTCTGGCCAATCACATGGCGCAGGTTGGTGCCGTACACCCGCAGGATGCCGGTTCGGACGATGTGCGTGCCCCAGATCAGCAGGGCGACGGCGGAAAGCAGATTGAGCAGGGTGAGCATGCAGACCCCCTGTATTAGCAGTGCCTCAGAGAGGCAAGTTGACGGTACCGCGCGGTTTCTACGTTTTTGATACTTAAGCTGTAGTTGGCTAACGGTCTGGGCGCCAGCATTGCACAGCTAAAGTGCCGATTGAAACAAAAGTGTCATGAAAACAGGTTCATTCACCCATTCGAATCCGACACGTTCCTCCTGTGTTACCGAAAATAAATGTGGGAGCGAGCTTGCTCGCGAAAGCGGTGGGCCAGCCTACATTTCTGTCGACTGACACTCCGTCTTCGCGAGCAAGCTCGCTCCCACAGGGGTATTGCGTGCGTCTGGATTACCGGGTTACTGACCCGGGATGTCCTTGCGCAGTTTCACCGGGTCTTGCTGCTGTCTCTTCTTTGCCATTGCGCCGCGCAGCTTGATGTTGATCGCTTCCACCGCCAGCGAGAACGCCATGGCGAAGTAGACGTAGCCTTTCGGTACATGCACGTCGAACGACTCGGCAATCAGTACGGTACCGACCACCAGCAGGAACGACAGCGCCAGCATCTTCAACGACGGGTGCTTGTCGATGAATTCGCTGATCTTGCCCGAGGCCAGCATCATCACCAGTACCGCCACGACGATCGCCGCCACCATGACCGGCACGTGGGAAACCATGCCCACGGCAGTGATCACCGAATCCAGCGAGAAGACGATGTCGATGATCGCGATCTGGATGATGGTGTAGAGGAAGTTGCCGCCCTTGCCACCAGGCGTGTCGTCGCTTTCGTCTTCGCCTTCCAGCGCGTGGTACATCTCTTGCGAGCTCTTCCACAGCAGGAACAGACCACCGAAGAACAGGATCAGGTCGCGGCCGGAAATGCCTTGGCCGAACACTTCGAACAGGTCGGCGGTGAGGCGCATGACCCAGGTGATCGACAGCAGCAACAGGATGCGCGTGATCATGGCCAGGCCAAGACCGAAGATCCGGGTGCGCTGCTGCATGTGTTTGGGCATGCGGCTGACCAGGATCGAAATCATGATGATGTTATCGATGCCGAGGACGATTTCCAGGGCGGTCAGGGTGAAGAAGGCAACCCAGATTTCGGGGTTGGTCAGCCATTCCATGTGTATTCCTTTGAGCGATTGTTAAACCGAAAAAGGTCCGGGCTTCAAACCGCGAAGCCAGGACCCGAAACGGTGAGTCTTGGGCTTATAGAGTGCTGAACACCGGGAAAGTCCCCAACAGCAGTGCAGCAATCAGAATGCAGATACAAACCAGGATCGCCCATTTCAGGGTGAAACGCTGGTGGTCACCGAAATCAATACCGGCCAGGGCCACCAACAGATAGGTCGATGGCACCAACGGGCTCAGCAAGTGGACGGGCTGACCGACGATCGAGGCACGGGCCATTTCCACTGCAGTGATCCCATAGTGGCTGGCAGCTTCGGCCAACACCGGCAACACGCCATAATAGAACGCATCGTTGGACATGAAGAAGGTGAACGGCATGCTCACCAGCGCCGTGATCACGGCCAAGTACGGGCCGAGGAAATCCGGAATCACCGCCAACAGGCTCTTCGACATCGCATCGACCATGCCGGTGCCGCTCAGGATACCGGTGAAGATACCCGCCGCAAAGATCAGCCCGACCACTGCCAGCACGCTACCGGCGTGAGCCGCGACGCGATCCTTCTGCATCTGCAGGCAAGGGTAGTTGACGATCATGGCAATACTGAACGCGACCATGAACAGCACCGGCAGCGGCAGCAGGCCAGCGATCAGGGTGCACATCAGGCCGAAGGTCAGGGCGCCGTTGAACCAGATCAGTTTTGGACGGCGGGCATCCGGGAACTGCGACACGCTGATTTCGCTGTGATCGATATCATCGCCAACCAGATGCAGCTCACCGAGACGCGCACGCTCACGTTTACCGTAGAAGTAGGCAATCAGCAGAATCGCCACGACACCGGCAGCCATCGCCGGGATCATCGGCACGAAAATGTCCGATGGATCGACATGCAGCGCACTCGCGGCACGGGCAGTCGGGCCGCCCCACGGGGTCATGTTCATCACGCCGCCGGCGAGAATGATCAGACCGGCCATGATCCGCGGGCTCATGCCAATGCGGCTGTACAGCGGCAGCATGGCGGCCACGCAGATCATGTAAGTGGTCGCGCCGTCACCATCGAGGGAAACGACGAGCGCCAGTACGGCGGTGCCGACCGAAACCTTCAGCGGGTCACCCTTGACCAGTTTGAGGATCTTGCGCACGGCCGGGTCGAACAGGCCGGAGTCGATCATCAGGGCGAAATAGAGAATGGCGAACATCAGCATCACGCCGGTCGGCGCCAGCTTGGTGATGCCTTCGAGCATCATCGGACCGATCTTCGGTGCAAAACCACCGAACAGGGCGAAGACGATCGGGATGATGATCAGAGCGATCAGCGCGGACAGGCGCTTGGTCATGATCAGGAACATGAACGTGATGACCATGGCGAAGCCAAGGAAAGTCAGCATGGGAATACTCCAGGCGTAGCGCGGCTAGTTAAATGAGCAGATCGGGCGGGATCAGCGCAGAACGGGAAGCACGAAACGTACGGGCGGAGTGACAGCGAAGAGGCGGGTTACAGAGGACATCAGAATCACCATTGTTGTTGTTAATTGGGCCGTTCGTGCGAGGTATCACACGCATTGGCCAACCGGTCTGTTGCCGGAAGTGGAGGCGATCCTAATCGCGGAAGCTTTCAGCTACCTTTCGCTTGAGAAAGCTTTGAATGAACGGTCAACCGGCCGTCGGATGCGAACCAGAGTCAATAAACACGGGAAGGGGAGCTTTGAAATGCGCGAATTGCACAGCGGCGGCTGCCATTGCGGACACATTCGTTATCAGTTCAGCGGGGCGTTGCAGGACATCGCCCATTGCCATTGTTCGATTTGTCGCCGAGTCAGCGGCGGCATCGTCACCACATGGATCACCGTGCCGGCGGCAAATTTCCAGTGGCTGGCCGGGGCGCCATCGCGGTACGACTCGTCGGCCAGTTGTGCGCGGTTCTTCTGTCCGAACTGCGGTGCGCAACTGGCGTTGGTGACATTGCTCAGCCCCGAGAGCATCGACGTGACCATCGCCACGCTGGATCAGCCGCAACTGGCACCGGCCGAGCGACATATCTGGACGGACAGCCAATTGCCCTGGCTGCATCTGGACGAGCATCTGCCGGGCGAAGCCGAAGAAACGATCTAATCAAAAAACCGACAGATTCAGCGGCCGGATCGCCCCCATCCAGATCGCGTGCTCGGTGTGGTCGAGCAAATCATCCCCGGTGTCCGGGTGCAGAAACACCACCAGGCCTTTACGGTTCAGCGCCAGCCACGGCAGCACATCGCCGATCAGCTCGGGGCCGAAGGCCAATTGGCAACTCCAGTCCGGATGCGGCCCGACCGGGCGCTCGTGGACGCGGCCCATCTTCAACGGAAACAGCTTCGCAGCCTGCTCACACAAGGCCCGCGCCTGCTCAATGGTATTGGCGTCGAAATAGACGTGGGCGTGGTAGCCCTTGATTGCTTGCATCACAAACCCTCGGAAATCGGTTCGAACCCTCGGCGTTGCTCGTATGTCACACGCCATACAAGGGATAAGAAAAGGGATCAGCCATGAAAAATGCCGAAACCCCGGCGGTAAAAGTGGTGCTCTATGGTGCCATGAGTAGCCTGGGCAGCGCGTTGATGGCTGAATTGCTGCGGCGTCAGCACGAAGTCATTGCCATCCTCGACGATTTGACCGCACTCGCGCCGCGGCCGGGGTTGCGAACCAAAACGGGTGATTTGTTCGACTCGGAGCGTATCAATCAGAGCGTGGCCGGTAGTTCGGCGGTCATCTGTTTACTGGATGCGCCGGGGTTGCCGTTCAGTAGCGATCAGGTGGAACGCGCTGTCGTGCTCGGGCCGGTCGAGCAGGTGCTGGCCGTCGATGCGTTGGTCGATGGGCTGCAAGCGGCCAACGTTTCGCGGCTGTTTCTGGTGGGGGATTTTGCCGTGCTCGATGAGCCGGATGTCGATGATCGCCTGCAACGTCACGCCGCCGAGGAAATACGTGAAGCCGTGCAAAGCAGTCCGCTGCACTGGACGCTGGTCAATGCGCCCCATGGCGTCGCAGGCCTGACGATCGAGCATTTCAGTCAGGTCGGCGGCAATCTGGAACCGGGTCTGGCCGAGCCGCTGGAGCGGCTGAACCGCGTAGCAGTGGGGATTGCCGATGAGCTGCGGCTGAATTTGCATGTGGGGCAGCATGTGAATTTTGTGGCGGCTTCAGATTCGTAAATCCTTCAAACCGCAATCGAAGGCAGCGCCAGCCCACTCAAGGACTCCGCGCTGCTCGCCTGTTCTGCCATCAACCAGTCGACAAACTGTTGAATCAACGCACCCCGGCGTTTGCGTTGCGGCAGCACTACGTAATAACCGAGGCGCGACAGGGTCGTTTCGGCTATGGGTCGGCACAGCAAACCCTGACCCAGCAAGTTATCCACAAGGTGCCGCCAACCGATCGCCACGCCTTGGCCGCCAATCGCCGCTTGAATCAGCAGTGTGTAGTTGTCGAAGCGCAATTGCCCCGGCGCCGGAGGAGTGGTGATACCGAGTTGGCGAAACAGGCCGCTCCAGTCAAACCAGTTGCTGCTGTTTTCCCCGCGCAGGTGCAACAACGGAAACTCCAGCAACGCCGGAGCGGGCAAGGGCAGGGCGTGATCCTTGAGCAACTGCGGACTGCACACCGGAAAGACTTCTTCGCTGAACAGCCAATGACTTTCACCCTGTTTAAAACGCCCGTCGCCAAACAGGATCGCCACGTCGATGTCAGTGCGCAGCATGTTGTGGTTGCGTTCGCTGGTTACGAGGCTGACGTCGACGTGCGGATTCGCTTCGTGAAAGCGATGCAGGCGGGGCATCAGCCAATACGCGGCGAAGGCGAAATCGGTAGCGACCTGCAGCACCTCATGTTGCTGTTGTGCGCTGATCGCACTCAATCCTGCGTCGATATTCTGCAAACCCAAGGCAACTTGCTCGAACAGGATCACGCCGACTTCCGTCAGTTCGATACCTCGATAGATTCGGTCAAACAAACGCGTGCCGAGCTGTTCTTCCAGCCGTTTGATCTGCTGACTGATTGCCGGTTGCGTCGTGCCCAGCTCTACCGAAGCGGCGGTAAAGCTGCGATGGCGCGCCGCCGCTTCGAAGGCGCGGAGCAGGTCGAGGGACAAATCACCCAAGGCTTCATACATAAGCTGTGCTTATCCTAGTCATTGTCCGGCGCGGGCTTTACCGGATACAGCATGGACTCCATGCTCGATCGCAGCAATGTCGCATAAATATTCACTATGGAATGCCGCGATCACATGAAGCGCAAGAATATTCTTTTCATCATGGCCGATCAGATGGCCGCGCCAATGTTGCCGTTTTACGGCCCTTCGCCGATCAAACTGCCGAATCTTTCCCGCCTCGCCGCCCAAGGCGTGGTGTTCGACGCCGCTTACTGCAACAGCCCGTTGTGCGCGCCGTCGCGGTTCACCCTGGTCAGCGGCCAGTTGCCGAGCAAGATCGGCGCCTACGACAACGCCGCCGATTTCCCTGCCGATGTGCCGACTTACGCCCATTACTTGCGCCGCCTCGGCTACCGCACCGCGCTATCCGGCAAGATGCACTTCTGCGGTCCGGACCAGTTGCACGGTTATGAAGAACGCCTGACCAGTGATATCTACCCGGCCGATTACGGTTGGGCCGTGAACTGGGATGAGCCGGATGTGCGCCCGAGCTGGTATCACAACATGTCTTCGGTGCTACAGGCCGGGCCGTGCGTGCGCACCAACCAACTCGATTTCGACGAAGAAGTGGTGTTCAAGGCGCAACAATATCTGTTCGATCATATTCGCGAGGACGGCGACCAGCCGTTCTGCCTGACCGTGTCGATGACCCACCCACACGATCCGTACACAATTCCCAAGGCTTTTTGGGACTTGTACGACGATGCCGATATCCCGTTGCCTACAACCCCGGATCAACACGAACTCGATCCACACTCGCAGCGCCTGCTCAAGGTTTACGACCTGTGGGATAAACCACTGCCTGTGGATAAGATTCGCGATGCGCGCCGGGCGTACTTTGGTGCGTGCAGCTATATTGACGCCAATGTCGGCAAACTTCTGCAAACCCTCGAAGAAACCGGGCTTATCGATGACACTATTATCGTGTTCTCCGGTGATCACGGCGACATGCTCGGCGAGAAGGGTCTCTGGTACAAAATGCACTGGTTCGAAATGGCCGCCCGCGTACCGCTGTTGATCAGTGCTCCAGGCCAATTCGATTCCGGGCGCGTCAGCGCTGCTGTATCGACCGCTGACCTTTTGCCCACCTTTGTTGAACTGGCCGGTGGCACGCTGGAACCTGGCCTGCCACTGGATGGCCGGTCGCTGGTGCCGCATCTGCAAGGGCAGGGCGGCCATGACGAAGTGTTCGGCGAATATATGGCCGAAGGCACCGTCAGCCCGCTGATGATGATCCGTCGCGGCGCCTATAAATTTATCTACAGTGAAAGCGACCCTTGCCTACTCTTCGACGTAGACAACGACCCCCATGAACTGGAAGAACTCAGCCAATCGCCGCAACATCGCCAGCTGTTCGACGATTTTCTCGCCGAAGCGCGGGCCAAGTGGGACATTCCGGCGATTCACCGGGAGGTCCTTGCCAGCCAGCGCCGTCGGCGTTTTGTTGCCGACGCGTTAACCATCGGCAAGCTGAAGAGCTGGGATCACCAGCCGCTGGTGGACGCCAGTCAGCAGTACATGCGCAACCACATCGACCTCGATGATCTGGAACGCAAAGCACGTTATCCACAACCCTGCCAAAACCAATAATGTTAAGGGGAAGTTCATGCGTAAGTTATCCACAGTAGTGACAGTCGGCCTGATCGCACTAAGCAGCGCCTCAGCCTTCGCCGAGCAGAGTTGCGACACGGTGAAGATGGCCGACCCGGGCTGGAGCGACATTGCCGCGACCAACGCCATCACCGGGTTTCTGCTGGACGGCATGGGCTACAAGGCCAAGGTCGACACCCTCGCGGTGCCGATCACCTTTGGCGGTTTGAAAGACGGCCAGGTGGATGTGTTTCTCGGCAACTGGATGCCGGCGCAGCAGGGCTTCTACGACAAGTTCGTCGCCACCGGCGATGTTACGCAACTGGCGAAAAACCTCGACGGCACCGAATTCACCCTCGCCGTGCCGGATTACGTGTGGGACGCGGGTGTGCATAACTTTGCCGACATGAACAAATACGCGGACAAATTTGATCGCAAGATCTACGGCATCGGCTCCGGTGCGCCGGCCAACATCTCGTTGCAGGAAATCATCAAGAAGAATGACTTCGACATGGGTCAGTGGAAGCTCATCGAATCCAGTGAACAGGCGATGCTGGCTGAAGTGTCGCGAGCGGTGAAGAAGCAGAAATTCGTCACCTTCCTCGGCTGGACCCCGCACCCGATGAACGTGCAGTTGAAGATGCATTATCTGAAAGGTGGCGAGAAGTACTTTGGCGACACCGGCAGCGTGTTTACGTTGACGCGTAAGGGCTACGCCGAGGCGTGTCCGAATGTGGGTAAGTTGCTGACCAATCTGTCGTTCACTCAGGAAATGGAGAACAGCATCATGGCTGAGGTGGTGAACAAGAAGGTCACCAATGCCGAGGCGGCGAAGGCGTGGATCAAGGCGAATCCGGCGGTGCTGGACAAGTGGCTGGATGGGGTGAAGACCGTCGATGGCAAGGATGCGTTGGTGGCGGTGAAGGCGAAGCTTTGATTGTAGGGTAGCTGGAATCGGTTTTTGGCTTGAGATTTTTGCCCCCTCACCCCAGCCCTCTCCCCCAGGGGGGCGAGGGGGAAGGGAGCCGATCGTTGTTGAATTCGAACTCGCGTTCAACTCTGAAATTGCAGGTCGGTGAATCTCTAACAATCACTTCGTCAGTTCCCTCTCCCTCTGGGAGAGGGCTAGGGTGAGGGGCTTTTTCCCCTGACACCCTGATAACCTTGAACAAAACCCCAACCGCGAGGACCCATGGCCTTCCCCAGCCGCCACTCTCTCTTGCCCTTCCTCACCTGGCTACCGCGGCAAACCCGCGCCAGCGTCGGACGGGACCTGATCGTCGGCCTCAGCGGTGCGATTCTCGCGTTACCCCAGTCGATTGCCTACGCGCTGATCGCCGGGCTCCCACCTGAATACGGCCTCTACGCGGCAATCATCCCGGTATTGATCGCCTGCCTGTGGGGCTCATCGTGGCATCTGATCTGCGGCCCGACGGCGGCCATTTCGATCGTGCTGTACGCCAGTGTCAGCCCGTTGGCCGTACCGGCATCGCAGGACTACATCACGCTGATCCTGCTGCTGACCTTCCTCGCCGGGATTTTCCAATGGCTGCTCGGTTTGCTGCGCTTCGGCGCTTTGGTGAATTTCGTCTCGCACTCGGTGGTGCTGGGGTTCACCCTCGGCGCGGCGGTGGTGATTGCCATTGGGCAATTGCCGAATCTGCTGGGGCTGGACCTGCCGGCCAAGGCGACGGCGCTGGCGAGTCTGGTGGATCTGCTGCAACACTTCCGGGCTGTGGATAAACCTTCGCTGGTGCTCGGTGTGGCAACGGTGGTCGTCGGTGTGGTGTTGAAACAATTGCTGCCACGCTGGCCGACGCTGTTGATAACCCTCGCATTGGCCAGTCTGCTGGTGTGGCTGTGGCCGGCGATGTTCGGCCATGTGCATCTGGTCAGCGCATTCGTCGGGCGTTTGCCGCCGTTCAGTGCGTTGCCGCTGGACCTGGATTTGATTCTGCGCCTGCTGCCGAGTGCCGTGGCGGTGGGCATGCTCGGGCTGGTCACCAGTCTGTCGATTGCGCGCTCGATTTCGGCGAGGTCGCAACAATTGCTCGATGCCAATCAGGAAGTCCGCGCGCAGGGTTTATCGAATATTGTCGGGGCGTTCTTTTCCGGATCATTGTCGGCAGGCTCGTTTACCCGTTCGGGCCTCAGTTACGAGGCGGGCGCATGCTCGCCGCTGGCCGGGGTGTTTTCAGCGATTTGGGTGGCATTGTTTGCGATTTTTGGCGCCGGGCTGATTGCGCACATTCCGATCCCGGCGATGGCCGGGAGCATTCTGTTGATCGCCTGGGGGCTGGTCGACCACCGCGGTATTCGTGCCCTGTTGCGGGTCAGCCGCGCCGAGTTCGTGGTCATGGCCCTGACTTGCCTGGCCACGTTGCTGCTGGAATTGCAGACGGCGATTTATGCCGGTGTACTGGCCTCGCTGTTCTTCTATCTCAAGCGCACCTCGCAACCGCGAGTGCAACATTGGCGCGATGGCGAGGACGATGTGTTGCGCGTCGGTGGGTCGATCTTTTTTGGCGCCAGCCATTACCTGCAGGTTCGCCTGCAGCGCGTACATGGCGCACGGGTGGTGATCGAGGCGCAGCAGATCAACTTCATCGACTATTCAGGGGTGGAGATGTTGCATCAGGAGGCGCGACGCTTGTTGAGCCAGAATCGCAGTTTGACCCTGCGCCGAGCGCGGCCGCAGGTGGTGGAGGAGTTGAGGAAGCTCGAAGGGCCGGAGAAATGCCCGATCCGCTTTGAGGATTGATCAAAGACCGGCGGTGCGGCCATTCGCGAGCAAGCTCACTCCCACAGTGGAGTGCGATCAAATGTGGGAGCGAGCTTGCTCGCGAAGCTTTTAAAGAGCTAGTTGTCGACGCAACTCGGCGAGTACTGGCGCGGTGTCTGGGCGCACACCGCGCCACAAAAAGAACGCCTCAGCCGCTTGCTCAGCCAACATCCCCAAACCATCCATCGCCACCGCCGCACCCTGCTCACTGGCCCAACGGCAGAACGCCGTCGGCTCTTTGCCATACATCATGTCGTAGCACAGGGTCTTGCCCGGCTCGATCAGGCTCGGCGCAATCGGCGGTACGTCGCCGGTAAGGCTGGCGGACGTGGCGTTGATGATCACGTCGACCGGCTCACGCAACCAATCAAAACCACTGGCCGACACCGGACCAAGGTCGCAGAACAACTCCGCCAGCAACTCAGCCTTGTCCACCGTGCGATTGGCGATGATCACCGATGCGGGTTTCTCGGCCAGCAACGGTTCGAGAGCCCCACGCACTGCACCGCCAGCACCCAGCAACAGAATGCGTTTGCCAGTCAGGCTGAAGCCGGCATTCACCGTCAGGTCACGCACCAGCCCGGCGCCATCAGTGTTGTCACCGAGCAGCGAGCCGTCGCCCAGTTTGCTCAGTGTATTCACCGCACCGGCACGCTGCGCGCGCGCGGTCAGGCTGTTGGCCAGGCGAAAGGCGTCTTCCTTGAACGGCACGGTGACGTTGGCGCCGCGACCTTCCCGGAAAAACGCCGTGGCGCAGCCAGCGAAATCATCAAGCGGCGCCAGCAGGGTGCTGTAATCGAGGTGCTGGCCGGTCTGTTCGGCAAACAGCTTGTGAATCATCGGCGATTTGCTGTGACCGATCGGGTTACCGAAAACGACGTAACGATCCATCAGAAATCCTCAGTCCTGGGCCAGCCAGTCGCGATCTTGCAGGAAGTACTCGGTCAGGCGCGCTTCTTCGCTGCCAGGCTCGGCCTTCCAGTCGTAACCCCAGCGCACTTGCGGCGGCAGCGACATCAGGATCGACTCCGTACGCCCGCCCGACTGCAGACCGAACAGCGTGCCACGGTCGTAAACCAGGTTGAATTCGACGTAGCGGCCACGGCGGAATTCCTGGAACTCACGCTGTTGAGCCGTGAAGGCATCGTGTTTGCGGCGCTGCACGATTGGCAGATACGCATCAATGTAGGCATCGCCGATGGCCCGCATGAAGGCGAAGCTGGTATCGAAGTCCCACTCGTTCAGGTCGTCGAAGAACAAACCGCCAATGCCGCGCGGCTCGTGACGATGCTTGATATGGAAGTAGGTGTCGCACCAGGCCTTGTAACGCGGGTAGACGTCCGGGCCGAACGGCGCGCAAGCCTGCTCGGCAACGCGGTGCCAATGAATGCAGTCCTCTTCGTTGCCGTAATACGGGGTCAGGTCGAAGCCGCCACCAAACCACCAGACCGGCTCTTCACCTTCTTTCTCGGCGATGAAAAAGCGCACATTGGCATGGGAAGTCGGCACATGCGGGTTGTGTGGGTGAATCACCAGCGACACGCCGAGGGCTTCAAAACCGCGACCGGCCAGTTCAGGACGGTGGGCGCTGGCTGAAGGCGGCAGACCGCTGCCAAAGACGTGGGAAAAGTTGACGCCGCCCTTTTCGATCAGCGTGCCGTTCTCGATCACGCGGGTGCGACCGCCACCGCCAGCGGGCCGGGTCCAGGCGTCTTCGACGAAGCGCGTGCCGCCGTCTTCGGTTTCGAGGGCGGCGCAGATACGATCTTGCAGGTCGAGCAGATAGGCCTTTACGGCGTCGGTGCGGGTCGTCATGGCTTCACCTTGAATCGGGCGGCGCCCCGCAGGCGGGCGACGCAAATGGGCGCGTAGCATACCACCGCACAACAGCGCGCCGCAGTTGACGAAGATCAAGCATGAGAGTTGGATAGGGGGCTTACGAAAGACCCAAGGAGAGCAGGCAGATGGCAAAGCGTATCCAGTTCCGCGCCCACGGCGGCCCCGAAGTGCTCGAGTATGTTGACTACGAACCCGCCGCGCCCGGCCCGAATCAGGTGCGCGTGGCCAACAAGGCGATCGGCCTGAACTTCATCGACACCTATTTCCGTAGCGGGCTGTATGCGCCACCCGCCTTGCCATCCGGCCTGGGAGCTGAGGGTGCAGGCATCGTCGATGCAGTGGGCAGCGACGTCACCCGCTTCAAGGTTGGTGATCGCGTGGCGTATGGCAGCGGCCCATTGGGGGCTTACAGCGAATTGCATGTGCTGCCCCAGGACAATCTGGTGCACCTGCCGGACGAAATCAGTTTCGAAACGGCAGCGGGGGTCATGCTCAAGGGCCTGACCGTGCAATACCTGTTGCGCCAGACCTACGAACTCAAGGGTGGCGAAACCATTCTGTTCCACGCAGCGGCCGGTGGCGTCGGGTCGCTGGCCTGTCAGTGGGCCAAGGCGTTGGGCGTAAAGCTGATCGGCACCGTCAGTTCCAAGGAAAAAGCCGAACTGGCCAAGGCCAATGGCGCTTGGGCAACCATTGATTACAGCCACGAAAACGTTGCACAACGCGTACTGGAGTTGACCGACGGTAAAAAAGTCCCGGTGGTCTACGACGGCGTCGGCAAGGACACTTGGCTGACCTCGCTCGACAGCGTATCGCCCCGCGGTCTGGTGGTGAGCTTCGGCAATGCTTCCGGTGCGGTGGACGGGGTCAATCTGGGCATTCTGGCCGCTAAAGGTTCGCTTTACGTGACCCGGCCCACGCTGGCGACTTATGCCAACAATGCCGAGAATCTGCAGCGGATGGCCGATGAATTGTTCGAGATGATCATCAGCGGCAAATTGAAAGTGGACGTCAGCCAGCGTTATCCACTGGCCGACGCAGCGAAGGCGCAAACCGAGCTGTCGGCGCGGCGCACTACCGGCTCCACCGTTCTGCAACCCTGAAACGCTGCCATCAAACGAAGCACCCGGGCGAGCCTCACGAGGCTCGCCCGGGACGTCTCACCTCTCGACAAAGAACGGCGTCTTGCCTGCCAGGGTGGTTGCGAAATCACCACGGGGCAGACGCTGTACCTGCATGCCCAACACTCCGGGCAATCTGAGCAATGCGCTCGCTTGCGCCTCGTTGTGCAAAGCCTGTTCGATGACACGTTCAGCAGCGGCCGGTAATCGATCCTGAGCTATGAGCAGCCGCAGGTGCGCACCGTCGGCCTGTCGATCAATCTGCACCTGCACATCCGAAGCGTGCAGCTCGGGCAACGTTTCTGCGAGCACACTCAGGACCTGTCGCTGAGTGATGATCGCACCGCCCAGCTTGATCGAAGCTTCGATTCGACCCTGCAGTTCCAGTATTGGCAAAGCGCTGCCACAGGCACAACCGGATTGCCTGTCCAAAATTCGCCCACGATCACCAATGCGATACCGTAGTAGAGGCACCTGATCGGGCAGCAGAGGGGTCAACAGAAACTCGCCGGGTTCACCGTCCACCACCGCTTGCAGGCTGAAGGGATCGACTACCTCAAGCAACATGGCGTCTGCATGCAAATGGTAGAAACCATGCTCGAGGTGCGCGCACTGGAAACCGATCGGGCCGGTCTCCGTCGAGCTATAACCCAATGATCGAATGCTCAGGGCCGGCCAGTCTCGGGCCAGTTGCTCGCGTAGCGGCTGACGGCAAGGTTCGCCGATGTAGTAGAGCCATTTCAAACTGCGCAGTTGCACCCCATCGACATCGGCATGATTGAACAACGCCTCGGCGAAAGAGGGCGTGCAGATCAGTGCATCAGCCGCTTGTGAATGAATCAACCCGGCTATGCGCTGCATGCCCATCAGCGCGCCTGCAGGCAGCAGGCGTGCGCCAATGTGCTGGACGATGGCCGCCGCGTATTGAAAGGCTCCCTGCATTTCACCAGGCGTCAGGCAATTGATGACAACACGGGGCAGTTCATCGGTTGTAGCGAACATTCGCGCCCCCAAGGGCACGATGCTTTCGTTGAATGCCCAGGAATGGGTGATGTGCTTGCGATTGCCGGTGCTGCCACCTGAAGTCAGGGTCAGCCCACCGCCCGGTGCGCGATGTGACGCTTCGCTGAGGTGGGTAAACAGCAACCCGCCCTGATCGTCCTCCACGGCGAGGATTGGTAGCCGATGCAGATCCTCTGCGCTCTGTATGTGTTGAATCTGCGGACATAGCGTGCAGAACCACGGCAGCGACCGCGCATAGTCCAATTTACGCACGAAGGCCTTTGCGGCTGCCGCCTGAACGGTCTCTGCACAGCTCCGTTGCATCAGGTCACTGCACATGATGTGGATCTCCCTGACGAATGCCCAACTCAGCGAATCCTTCGTTGATGGCACTGGCCAGATGCTCCAACTGAACCTCGCTGTGATTGGCGCTGATGGCCAGTCGCAGGATTGCTTCACCTTTGGCCACCACCGGAAACAAGGCCGTGGTGACCGCGATGGCGTGCCGACGCAGGTGCAACGCCAGGCTGATGGCGTCTCGTTCGGCACCGACCCGGACGAAACGTATGGGTGAAGCAATCTGATGGTTGCCCAGTACCGGCCCGAGCAGACCATCTATAGCTTCGACATTTCTCCATAACGACGCCTGCAACTCCCCCAACTGTGCAGAAAGGTGAATGCTTGCCGAGGCGACTGCCGCACCGACACCGCCCATGGACAGTGGCCCCCCGAACGTATACGTCGACGCATGGCGCCGAATCAGCTCGGCATCGGCCGACGTCAGCACCGTAATTGCACCGCCGGTAGCACCGAAGGCTTTGGACAATGACGACAGCAGGATCAAACGATCGCGCAACGGCTCAGCAGCGACATCAAGCGCATAACCGCCCCCGACCTGGCCATGGATCGAAGTGCCGTGAGCGTCATCCGCATACAGATAACCCTCAAAGCGCTCAGCCAGTTGCAGCAGCCTGTTAACGGGATAAAGCCCGCGCATCGAACCGATGCTGTCGGTCAGCATAATGGGTGTGTTGCCGGCAGCGACGGCCGTGGAGCAGGCGTCCTCGACTTGCTGAAGATCACTGCAATCGCAGCGCTGGACGGGGCCGAACTGCCACAGAATGCCTTGCAGTACCTGCATCGAAGCATGGGCCGCGCGGTCAACGATCCAGCCTGGGCCACGGCGCAAGGGATACGACGGCAATTCACCGGAGCCCAGCAGCGGCAGACATCCCAGATGGGCGCTGCCCACCGAGTTGAATGTCACCGTATGTCCCTGGAATAGGCGCTTCAACTGCTCATCGAGTTCGCGCATCGGCGGTAGCAGCGCTCGGGTGCGGGCGGCAGCAAACTGCACACCGAAAGACTCGACGGCTTGTACTGCGCCTTGAACCAGACGGGGATCGCTCTCGAGTCCCAGATAGGAGCACGAGAGAAACTCGGTCAACTGCTCGCCACTGCTCAACTCTATGACCTTGCCATCGCGCTGCACCAGGTTCAGCCCATTGAGCCCGGCGTCGAACAGTTGCTGCTGATCGTCACGCGCCTGACGGACACGGTTCTTGACCCAATTGACGGTCGGATGAGGTGTATTCATCGAGATACCTGTACAGATGATGTCTGGCGGTAGACCTGTACTCGCCAGAGTTGGGTTTTTTCTCGTGCGATCGCGTCCTGAAACTGCGCGGTAACGTCGCAGAAGCCTTCGCAATCGGGCCTGACCACATGCAAATGGCCACGAATAACCGTGAGTGCATCCTCGCTCAGAGCGGGTCGGAGCCGCTGCAGAACATCGATGCCAACCTCCGCCGGCAGGAATGAAGGCACGTCGGAAAACGAGACAAAGTCGACATCCGTGCACCTGGAAGCACAGTCGAAAATATCGCCCTGCACCACGGTCAGCTGACATTGCTGCAGCGCCTTGCGTGCCTGTTGAAAAACCTGCGGATCGCACTCCAGCGGAAAGCCCTGCGGATAGCGCAGTTCACCGAAAAACAGCATCTGCAGGAAAAAGCTTTCGCGCACGACCTGGGTGGTAAACAAGGTATGGAAAATATCCAGATACACCTCGCGGGAACTGATACCCAGGTTGTTGCGGGGAAACGCCCCTTTGTACAACAGCGAATTGAGCACCGCCGCGTTGCCCAACAAGGCGATCACAGCCTTCCAGCGCTTGAGGGGAAACCGGCTTTGGTAATAAGCCGATTGCTCTCCCAGATCACGGAACTGGAAAATCGCTCGCCCCGCCTTGCCGGTGAACAATCCATTGACCTTCGCCAACCGCTGCAGAGTCTGCTCGAAGGCCCCTTGGTAAATCGGGGCCTGCCAATGACGGGAATGAAGCAAATCCGCCAGCCAGCGGCGATCAAGCGGAGGCAGATCCAGAAGGCGAAATATGGATTTGCGCCGTGTCACCGACGTTTCCGGCCGGTAGCCCATGAAATCCATGAACGACTGGCGATCGGTCTGCTCAAGCAAAGCTAAACGCAAGCGGGTAAAGGCCAGCTGCGGCCCACTGATATCTGCGCAAGTCATGCGGGCCGGGTGGCGTGCCAGCAACGGTAGAAGCCGACCGCCGCAGCCGGCAACGCCCAACACGTGCCAGGCATGCTCGGGCAGAATGGCGTACTCGAGCGCCGTGTCTTCATCCCCCAACGCGTAGTTCAGCCGTTCGAAATAATCAGCCATCCTGACCTCCGCCTGAGCTACGTGAAAATAAACGTGAAGGCGTCATGATTTATCCAGGGCATGGAGGAATTCGTAACGGGGCGCGAGGCCGTTTTGCCAGGCTTCATACTGCTCATAAACGGCTTCGAGCATGTTGCCGGTCAGGCGCAGACTGGTTTCCATCACGGTGGCAATGGCATCCCAGTCAGCCTGACGCTTGCAGGTTCGCTGCAGGATGAGTTTGATCTCAATGAAGTGCTCGACATCGATATCCGAATGAGCAATGAAGAACGTCAGTTGAGCGGGTTTCAGCGCCAGCGTTTCACTCAGCTTGTCGATCAGCGGAGTAATAAAGTGATAAGCGTTTTCCGCCCAGTAACTGTATCCCAGCCGTTGTAACGGATTACCGGTAAAAGAAATCCAGTACAAATAAGCGATCAATACTTCCGTCGCTGGAAGTGCCGGCGGTATATCAAATACCTCATTCTTCAATCCCAGACTCATGACATCGTGCAGTGCCATTTTTTCATGACCGACCTCTTGCGCAGCGTGTTCAAAACAGAACTTCGCATAAACAGGATTATCGGCATGTCGCACACCGACCAAACCCTGATTGCGGGCATTGTGTGCGGTGTAATGAAAGGTTTCGATCATGTAAATCGCATATAACGCTCTGGAAACACTGCCCTCGCGGATAGCCTTGACCAGCCGGGAGTTATCCAGAATATCGGCCCACGCTTTTTCGATGCGTTGATCGAGCAGAATCAACTGTTGTTCAAAACTGACGGGCGCATTCATCGCGATTCTCCGGGGAATTGGCATTTATGGGAAAGGGTTGTTGGAGCGCCGTGAGGATTTGCCGCCACTCGGCAGACAACAGCCAGTAATCACCACGAGCGCGTTGTTCGATATGCAGTGAATTGGAGGTGATCGGAGTCAGGCCGAAACGCTGGAACAGACGCCGTTGTGGCGATCTGCACAACGCGGTAACGCCTTGGTAGCCACGATCGATCGCCCATTCGGTGGCGGCGGCAAGCAGCGCATTTATCGGTACTGGCCGGTGTTGCTGTGAATGAGTGATCAGGCGGCTGAACTCGACATGCCGCGCCAGCGCCACGGTCGGAGAAACATACTGGTGCGCCAGCGAAGCCCATTCGAACGGCGAAGGGGTCACTCGCAAAACCGCCGTCAGTTGATCGCGCTGGTACAACAGGAAATGCGTACTGCGCGATGAAATCGCCAGCCTTGTTTCAAGTGCCCGGGCTCTGGACGTCAGCATGTAGTGCTTTAATCGCAGACGAAACTGCCGGCCGAGGAATCGTTCAAACTCGCTGGCATCTGCCCCCGCATCGAGAATAACAATCCGATGATCGGCATGTTGCCTGGTTAATGTCTCTTGAAGCCCCTGCAGAAAATCCTTGAGTTGTAAGTTCGTAGTATCCATTCCTTCTCCGCAGACGTTAACTTATCGAAGTTTCTGAGCGCATTGAAATAATGGATGCTTTTAGAAATATCGCCACTGCGCGACTTCTGATAATGACGTGGGAAAAGTTACTGAAACTTCTAACTTATCGACTTATCTGACACGCAGCAGCACAACATAAACAACAGATTGTTTAAGTTATGAAGACTGACCAAGGATAAATCGCAGACAGAAAAAAACTCCTCGCCTAAACAGTCGAGGAGTTCAAGAGCAGAAGGCAGAAAAACAGGTCAGTCGGGACGAATGACCTTACCCGTCGCCAGATCGCGAATGACGCTAGGGTTTTTCCGCCCGCCGAGACTGCCACCCAGCACCAGATCGATCTGGCCACGGAAATATTGCTCAACCCGTAAACGCGTGCGCGCTGCCGGGCGACCCTGCGGGTTGGCAGAGGTCGAAATCAATGGCCCGACCATCGAGCACAGATCGCGCACTTGCGGGTGATCGCTGACCCGCAGTGCCACGGTGTCGTGCACGCCGGTGACCCATTCCGGCAACAAGCCCTGATGCGGCACCAGCCAGGTGTTCGGCCCTGGCCAGGTGCTGGCCATGCGGTCGATCCATTCTTGCGGGAAGTCTTCGAACAGGAAATCGAACTGGCGAATGTTGTCGGCGACCAGGATCAGTCCTTTGACCACCGAACGATTCTTGATCGCCAGCAAACGATCCACTGCCTCTTCGTTCCACGGGTCGCAACCCAGCCCCCAGACGGCTTCGGTTGGATAGGCAATCACCGCCCCGGCGCGAATCTCTCGTGCGGCTTGTTGCACACGCCAACTGTTGACCATGAAAAAACTCTCCGCAAACAGGTTTCGCGCAGTTTACCGATCTTCCTTGTAAAACCTAGCGCGTCCTGGCCAACCAGCGACCGTTTTCGCACACCGCACGGCCATCCATTTCCAGTTCGGTCAGAGCGGCCAGGACTTTGGGTAAAGCCCAGCCGCAGCTGTCAGCCAAGCCCTCGCTGGTATGCGGCGCGGCATGGAGCAAGGCGAGCAACGGATGATCGACATTCGGAGAGTCTGTGGACAACGGCAAATGCTGCCAGCCGCGCAGCGCTTCGAGGATGTGTTCGATGGTTTCCACCAATACCGCGCCATCGCGAATCAACTGATGACAACCCCGCGCGCCGGGGTGATGGATCGAGCCGGGAATTGCGTAAACCTCGCGCCCCTGTTCCGCCGCCAGCCTTGCCGTTATCAATGATCCGCTGGCAACGCTGGCCTCGACCACCAGCACGCCGAGAGACAAACCGCTAATGATGCGATTGCGGCGCGGGAAGTTGCTCGCGGTCGGCCCGGCGTCCAGTGGAAACTCCGAAAGCACCGCGCTGCCGGAGGCAATCATCGCATCAGCCAATCGTCGATTGCGCTGTGGATAAAAGTTTTCCAGCCCCGTGCCGAGTACGCCCACGGTCAGCCCGCCAACATCCAGAGCGGCCTGATGCGCAGCGGCATCGATACCCAACGCCAACCCGCTGGTGATGACAAAACCGGCCCCGGCGAGGCTGCGAGAAAACGCTGCGGCGGTGTCCATTCCCGGACGCGACGCGCGACGGCTACCCACCATCGCCAGTTGCGGTTTCTCAAGAATCAGCGGATCACCGGCAACGAACAACAGTGGCGGCGGATCAGGAATCTGCGCCAGCAGCGCCGGGTAATCGGCTTGATCCCACATCAGCAAATGATGCTCTGGCCGCTCTAGCCAGCGCATTGCATGGCTGGCACCGTCGCGAACGTCTGGACAGCGCCGCGCTTCGGCGCACGTCGCCGGCAAACCCAACGAACGCCACGCACTGGCCGGAGCGCTGATGGCTTGGGAGGCCGAGCCGAAAGCTTCAAGCAATTTGGCAAAGCGCTTCGGGCCGACATCCGGCAAGCGGTGCAGGCGCAGGCGCGCTTCCAGTTCCGCCGGGGAAACCGGCGTGGAGGCAGACATCATCATGGATCATCCTTGATCGTTATAAGCCCCGAACCATTCGGAACAAGCTGTGGATAACTCTGTTGGTAACTTGTGAAGCTTGCTTACGGATTTCGTACCTTGTCGAGCACCGCCAGCGAGCGCGATGCGTTGAGAATGAGGCCGTAGCTGAGTTTGTCGTAGGTGCGAAACACCATCAGCAACCCGGCGCGTTCGTCGGGGATCTTTAGCGGTTGACCGGTGACACGGTCGCGCACGGTTTCCCCGGTCTTCATCACCACCAGCACATTGCCTTCGGCCAGACCGTCGCGCTTGCCCTTGTTCAGGGTGACCACGTCCATCACGCCGATCTGGGTGACGCCGCGCGGCACGTCGATGATCACGCCGTTGATGCTGCTAGTGGGCGCGCTGGGCATGAAGGTCGAATTGATCGAGCGTTCTTCGCCACTGAACAAACGATCGCCGAGGCGCACTTCCTGGGTGGTGCGTTGCAGGGCGAGGGTGGCGACGTCGCCTTCGGTGGCGACGATTTCACCGCCGCCAATGTCATCGGCGTTGATCCCGAGAAACTCCTTGGTCTCAGGATCGGTGTAGACCTTGCCCTGACGGAAGATCCCGTAAACCGGCTGATTCGGGTCGAAATGGCCACGTGCGAAGATCCGGTCACCGGTGCCGCTGAGCACGCGTTCGGCATCGCCGGCGACAATGTACGGCGCCTTGTCGAAATCTTCGACCTTGTCGACGATGCGGTTACTCAGCAGAAAGCTGTTGATGGACTTGAGTGGAATACTTGGAATCGCTTCGGCCACCGGACTGGTGCGGATCCGTGGCGACAGTTTGATGGTGCCGCGCGACTCGCCGCGATTGACGGTCAGACGTGGCTGGCCATCGATATAACTGAGGGTCAGCGTGTCACCGGGATAGATCAGGTTGGGGTTTTCGATTTGCGGATTGGCCCGCCACAATTGTGGCCACTGCCAGGGCTCGCGCAGGTATTTGCCGGAAATGTCCCAGAGCGTATCCCCCGAAACCACCGTGTATTGCTGTGGAAAACCATCCCTGAGTTGCACTTGCCCTTGCGCCACGCCGGCCGAAGCCAACAGCAGCAGGGCGAGTAGTGTTTTCCTCATGCAGTGAATCCCTTTATCATGTGCATTCGCGTGAACCGTCAGAGCCCCCGTGGCTCGCTTGTGCAAAATGCACAAGCTACGCTTCACAACGGTAGCCTGCATCTTCGGACCTGCCAGGCCATCGCCCGACTTTACTCAACGTGTGCAGCAATCAAAGCCTATGGCCATTTTAAACATCCTCGAATTCCCGGACCCGCGTCTGCGCACTATTGCCAAGCCTGTGGCTGTAGTGGACGACGAAGTGCGTCAGTTGGTCGATGACATGTTTGAAACAATGTATGAAGCGCCGGGCATCGGCCTTGCCGCGACCCAGGTCAACGTGCACAAACGTATCGTCGTGATGGACCTTTCCGAAGACCGCACCGAACCGCGGGTGTTCATCAACCCCGAGTTCGAATCGCTGACCGAGGAAATGGAGCAATACCAGGAAGGCTGCCTCTCGGTACCGGGTTTCTACGAAAACGTCGATCGCCCGCAAAAGGTCAGGATCAAGGCGCTGGACCGCGACGGCAAGCCCTATGAGCTGATCGCCGAAGGCCTGCTCGCGGTGTGCATCCAGCACGAATGCGACCACCTCAACGGCAAATTGTTCGTCGATTACCTGTCCACGCTCAAACGCGACCGGATCAAGAAGAAACTGGAAAAGCAGCACCGCCAGAACGCTTGATGCCCCTCCTTCAAAGGCTTGCTGCGGCAAGCCTTTTTCTTTTCAAGAGACGCCCTTCATGACTGAGCCACTGCGCATCGTTTTTGCCGGCACCCCGGAATTCGCCGCCGAACACCTCAAGGCCCTGCTGAACAGCCCTTACGAGATCGTTGCGGTCTACACCCAACCGGATCGTCCGGCCGGTCGCGGGCAAAAACTGATGCCGAGCCCGGTCAAACAGCTCGCCCTGGAAAATAATATCCAGGTGTTGCAGCCGCCGACGTTGCGTAACGCTGACGCTCAGGCAGAACTGGCCGCACTGAAGCCGGACTTGCTGGTGGTGGTCGCCTACGGCCTGATCCTGCCGCAAGTGGTGCTGGATATCCCGCGTCTGGGCTGCATCAACAGTCACGCCTCGTTGCTGCCACGCTGGCGCGGTGCGGCGCCGATTCAACGTGCCGTGGAACATGGTGATGCCGAGAGCGGCGTCACGGTGATGCGTATGGAGGCCGGCCTCGATACCGGGCCGATGCTGCTCAAGGTCGTCACGCCGATCAGCGCTGAAGACACTGGCGGCAGCCTGCATGACCGCCTCGCCGAAATGGGCCCGCCGGCCGTGGTGCAAGCGATTGCCGGTCTGGCCGCAGGCACGCTGGAAGGCGAAGTGCAGAACGACGAACTCGCCACCTACGCGCACAAGCTGAACAAAGACGAAGCACGCATCGACTGGAGCCGTCCGGCGGTTGAGTTGGAGCGACTGGTGCGCGCCTTCAATCCATGGCCGATCACCCACAGCACCCTTAACGGTGAAGCGCTGAAAGTGCTGGCGGCGACGCTCGCCGACGGCAAAGGCGCCCCCGGTGAAATCCTCAGCGCCAGCAAGGACGGTCTGGTCGTCGCCTGCGGCGAACAAGCCCTGTGCCTGACTCGTCTGCAATTGCCCGGCGGCAAAGCGCTGAACTTCAGCGATCTGTTCAACAGCCGCCGTGAGAAATTCGCTGTCGGCACCGTGCTCGGCGCAGCGGTGGAGGCGCAATGAATCCGCGTCTGGCCGCCGCCAAGGCACTCGCCGCCGTCCTCAGCGGCAAGGCCTCGCTGAACAGCTCCCTGCCGACGCAACTAGACAAGGTCGAGGATCGCGATCGCGGTTTCACTCAGGATCTGGCCTTCGGCACCGCGCGCTGGCAGCCACGCCTGTCGGCGCTGGCCGAGAAATTGCTGCAGAAACCGTTCAAGGCTGCTGACGCCGATGTTGAAGCGCTGCTGCTGGTCGGTCTCTACCAATTGCTCTACACCCGCGTGCCGGCTCACGCCGCCATCGGCGAAACCGTCGGTTGCGCCGACAAGCTGAAAAAGCCTTGGGCCAAAGGTTTGCTCAACGCCGTGCTGCGTAATGCTCAGCGCGAGAGCGAAACGATTTTCGCCGAACTGGAACGCGATCCGGTGGTGCGCACCGCCCATCCGCGCTGGCTGCAAAAATCCCTGAAAGCGTTCTGGCCGGAACAGTGGGAAGCCATCTGCGAAGCGAACAACGCGCATCCGCCGATGATCCTCCGAGTCAACCGTCGCCATCACAGCCGCGACGCCTACCTCGGCTTGCTGACCGAGGCCGGCATTGCCGCGACGCCATGCATCTATAGCCGCGACGGCATCATTCTCGAAGCCGCCGCCGATGTGCGCAGCCTGCCGGGTTTCACTGAAGGCTGGATCAGCGTGCAGGACGAAGCGGCGCAACTGGCCGCCGACCTGCTCGATCTGGCGCCGGGCCAACGCGTGCTCGACGCCTGCTGCGCGCCCGGTGGCAAGACCTGCCACATCCTCGAAGCCGAACCGGCGCTGGCCGGCGTAGTCGCGGTGGATCTGGAAGCCAAGCGTCTGGTGCGCGTTAAGGAAAACCTTGAGCGCCTCGGCTTGAACGCTGAACTGATCGCCGCCGACGGTCGCGACACCGAAAAATGGTGGGACGGTAAACCGTTCCAGCGCATCCTGCTTGACGCGCCATGCTCGGCCACCGGCGTGATCCGTCGCCATCCAGACATCAAGCTGACCCGTCAGCCGGATGACATCGTCGCCCTCGCGCAACTGCAAGGCGAACTGCTCGACGCGATGTGGAAAACCCTCGAAGTCGGCGGCATTCTGCTGTACGCCACCTGTTCGACACTGCCCACCGAGAACACCGAAGTCATCGCCGCGTTCCTCGAGCGCACCCCGGGTGCCCGCGAACTGGATCTGGCCACCAGCGCCGGGATCAAGCAGCCCCATGGTCGCCAATTGCTGGCCCAGCAGGGCGGGCATGACGGGTTCTACTACGCCAAGCTGATCAAGATCGCTGCCGCGCGCGGCTAAACGGATTCAACGGAGTGACTGGATGAAAATCATCATCCTCGGTGCGGGACAGGTCGGCGGTTCGCTGGCCGAGCATTTGGCCAGCGAGGCCAACGACATTACGGTGGTCGACACCGACGGCGAGCGCCTGCGCGATCTCGGTGATCGTCTCGACATCCGCACCATTCAGGGCCGTGGCTCGCTGCCGTCGGTGCTGCGTCAGGCCGGCGCCGACGACGCCGACATGCTGGTGGCGGTAACCAACAGCGACGAGACCAATATGGTCGCCTGTCAGGTTGCCCACACGTTGTTTCACACCCCGACCAAGATCGCCCGGGTGCGCGAAGCGTCTTATCTGAATCGCGAGGAACAGTTGTTCCAGAACGAAGCGATTCCGGTCGACGTGCTGATCAGCCCCGAGCAAGTGGTGACCAACTACATCAAGCGCCTGATCCAGCATCCGGGCGCCTTGCAGGTGATCGACTTCGCCGAAGGCGCGGCGCAACTGGTGGCGGTGCGCGCCTATTACGGCGGGCCGCTGGTCGGTCAGCAACTGCGCCAGTTGCGTGAACACATGCCGAATGTCGAAACCCGCGTCGCGGCGATTTTCCGCCGTGACCGGCCAATCCTGCCCCAGGGCGATACGGTGATCGAGGCCGACGACGAAGTCTTTTTCATCGCTGCCCGTGAGAATATTCGCGCAGTGATGAGCGAAATGCGCCGCCTCGACGAAACCTACAAACGCATCGTCATTGCGGGCGGCGGGCAAATTGGCGAGCGTTTGGCCGAGGCCATCGAAAGCCGTTATCAGGTGAAAATCATCGAGATGAGCCCGGCGCGCTGCCGCTATCTCTCCGACACCCTCGACAGCACCGTGGTGTTGCAGGGCAGCGCCTCCGACCGTGATTTGCTGCTGGAAGAGAACATCGCTGACGCTGACATCTTCCTCGCCCTGACCAACGATGACGAAGCCAACATCATGTCGTCGCTGCTGGCCAAAAGGCTGGGGGCGAAGAAGGTGATGACGATCATCAACAATCCGGCCTATGTCGACCTGATCCAGGGCGGCGATATCGACATCGCCATCAGCCCGCAACTGGCAACCATCGGCACCTTGCTGGCCCACGTACGGCGTGGCGATATCGTCAGCGTGCACTCATTGCGTCGCGGTGCCGCCGAAGCGATCGAGGCGATTGCCCACGGTGATGCGAAGTCGAGCAAGGTGATTGGCAAGCCGATCGAGAAGATCGGCCTACCGCCGGGCACCACGATTGGTGCGGTGATCCGCAATGAACAAGTGATCATTGCCCACGACGACACGGTGATCGAAGCGGGCGACCACGTAATTTTGTTCCTTGTGGATAAAAAGCATATTCGCGATGTGGAGAAGCTGTTTCATGTGGGGTTGAGCTTCTTCTGAGGTTTGCGCTGACGGCACTGGCCCCTTCGCGAGCAGGCTCGCTCCCACCTTTGGAATGCGTTTCTCCTGTGGGAGCGAGCCTGCTCGCGAAGGCGGCCTCAATAAACCCCTTCAACACCTGACACGCCCAAGAAAGGAATCCACCGATGCTCGAATCCCTGGAAAAAATGCTCGCCAAGGGTGTGGATAACTCCCTGCTGCGCTTCGGCCTGGGCAAGGGTTATCTGGATTTGGGCGAAAACGCCAAAGCGGCCGAGCATTTCCAGCGCTGTGTCGGCTTCGATCCGAAATATTCGGCAGCATGGAAACTGCTGGGCAAGGCGCAATTGGCGCTGGGCGATATCGCCGCTGCGCGTCAGGCATGGGAACGAGGTCTGGAAGCCGCCCGCGCCCATGGCGACAAGCAGGCCGAGAAGGAAATGACAGTGTTTCTGAAGAAACTCGATCGTCAGGCGCAATGAGTCAAAGGTAGCGAAGACCGATACCGTCGGCATCTACCGTCACCACTTCCATCCGCACCCGCGGCGCGCCTGTGGGTAAATCCTGCACCTGGCCGTAAACCACCGCGCCTTTGGGCAAAGAAGCCAAAACCGGATGCTGCACAAACACCCCGGTAGGCGACAGGTTGCGCGTCTGCCCGAGGCATTCGCCAAAGCTGTGGTGGGTGATCTTGATGCGAAACGATTTGCGGTGTTCGGACATCTGCTGCGCCCTTGAATGAACGGTTGTGGATAACCTCCCCAGAGAGGTTATCCACAGATCATGCCAATCAGCTCAATACCAACGCTCTTCGCCCGGCGGACGCTTCTTGAAGCGTTTCATGCTCCACATGTACTGGCTCGGATACGCCGCGACATAACGCTCGACCACTTTGCTCATGGCTGCGCAGGACTCGGCAGTATCGGTGCTGTACATGGCTTCTGGCGCGGCTTCGAGGATCACTTTGTAACCAGAACCGTCTGGCAGCCGCAGCGCATGCAGGAACACGCCGACGGCTTTGCCACCGGCGAGCATGTTCGGCACGAATTTGCTGGTCAGCGCCTGCGTGGCGAAGAACGGTACGAAGATCCCGGCGGATTCGGCCGGTTCCGGGTCAGCGGGAATGCCCACTGCACCACCTTTGCGCACTTCCTTGATGACGCTGAGGATGCCTTCCTTGGTGGAAGCAGCGACCTTGTTGCCCAATTGCACGCGTTGTTTGCGCAGCAATTCATCCACAGCCTTGAGCTTTGGCGGACGATAGAAAATGATCGGTTTGCACTGGCTGCAATAGAAGTGGTTGAGCACTTCCCAGTTACCGAGGTGGCTGGTGATGCCGACCACGCCCTTGCCCGAGGCCAGCGCGTCCTTGAGCACGTCGAGGCCTTCGACTTCGCGCACCAGATCGATCGAACGCTGCGCTGGCCAGATCCACGCGCAGGCGCTTTCGGTCAGCGACTTGCCTATGTCTTTCAGGCTCTGCCCGACCAGACGCTCACGCTCGGCCGGATCCATCTGCGGAAAACATTTGGCGAGGTTGATCCGCACCACGTCGCGGGAGCGGTTAGGGGTTTTCCACATGATCCAGCCGATCGCCGAACCCACGGCCTGCACGGCCCGCCATGGCAGCAGGGCAAACAGCCGCAGAGCGCCTACCAGCAAGGCGCCTTTAAACTTTTCCACAGGTCACTCCTGATCTTGTGCGGTGCGCGAGGCGGCCATTCTAACCGCCGTTGACGAGCTGCGCGTAGCGGTCGCAGTCCCGGGTGTGGTCCATGACCATGCCCGAGGCCTGCATCAGTGCGTAGCAAATGGTCGGGCCGACGAACGTGAACCCGGCCTGTTTCAGGGCTTTGCTCATCGCCAGCGCTTCGGGGGTGATCGCCGGGACTTCGCTGCGATCCTTGAAATGATTGATGATCGGTTGGTCGTTAACAAACGACCAGAGGAACCCCACCGGATCCTCCAGCGCAGCCAGGCCTGGGCATTACGGCGGGCGGCATTGAGTTTGAGGCGGTTGCGGATGATCCCCGGATCGAGCATCAACTCGTCGATTTCAGCGTCGCTCATCTGCGCCACACGCTGCACGTCGAAGCCGAACAACACCTCGCGATAACGCTCACGTTTGCGCAGCACGGTGATCCAGGACAGCCCGGCCTGGAACCCTTCGAGCAAAAGCAACTCGAACAAACCCTGCGCATCGCGTAGCGGCGTGCCCCACTCCTGGTCGTGATAAGCCATGTACAGCGGATCTTCGGTACACCAAAAGCAGCGTGGCATAAGGCTCCAGGGGGCGTGCGCAGCAATGAATCGGGTATACTCCCGCTCTTTAAATCGCAGCCCAAGAAACAGGTGAATTTCGTGAGCCAGCCTACGCCAGCCGTGCGTACCTTCCAAGACTTGATCCTCGCGCTCCAGCAATACTGGGCCGAGCAAGGTTGCGTGGTACTTCAGCCCTACGATATGGAAGTAGGCGCCGGCACTTTCCACACCGCGACCTTCCTCCGCGCCATCGGCCCGGAAACCTGGAACGCCGCTTACGTGCAGCCAAGCCGCCGTCCGACTGACGGCCGTTACGGTGAAAACCCGAACCGTCTGCAGCATTACTATCAGTTCCAGGTCGTCCTGAAGCCGAACCCGGACAACTTCCAGGAACTGTACCTGGGCTCGCTCAAGCATGTCGGTCTGGACCCATTGGTTCACGACATTCGCTTCGTCGAAGACAACTGGGAA
>NZ_CABVHJ010000001.1:480407-521833 GCF_902497745.1 Pseudomonas fluorescens | reverse complement strand
GGGAATCGCCGACCCTCGGCGCTTGGGGTCTGGGCTGGGAAGTCTGGCTGAACGGCATGGAAGTGACTCAGTTCACTTACTTCCAGCAGGCGGGCGGCATCGAGTGCTACCCGGTGACCGGCGAGATCACTTACGGTCTCGAGCGTCTGGCCATGTATCTGCAAGGCGTGGATTCGGTCTACGACCTGGTCTGGGCTGACGGCCCGATGGGCAAAGTCACCTACGGCGACGTGTTCCACCAGAACGAAGTGGAGCAGTCGACTTACAACTTCGAACACGCCAACGTCGACAAACTGTTCGAACTGTTCGACTTCTATGAAAGCGAAGCCAAGCGCCTGATCGAACTCGACCAGCCGCTGCCGTTGCCGAGCTACGAAATGGTGTTGAAGGCTTCGCACACCTTCAACCTGCTGGATGCGCGCCGGGCGATCTCGGTGACCGCGCGTCAGCAATACATTCTGCGCGTACGCACCCTGGCGCGTTCCGTTGCGCAAGCCTACCTGCTGGCACGCGCCAAGCTGGGCTTCCCGATGGCGACCCCGGACCTGCGTGACGAAGTACTGGCCAAGCTGGAGGCTGCACAATGAGTGCGCAAGATTTTCTGGTTGAACTGGGCACCGAAGAACTGCCACCGAAAGCCCTGAACACCTTGGCTGAAGCGTTCCTCGCCGGTATCGACAAGGGCCTGCAAGCCGCTGGCCTGAACTACGAGACTAAAACCGTCTACGCTGCGCCGCGTCGTTTGGCCGTGCTGATCACCGCGCTGGCCACTCAACAGCCGGATCGCAGCATCAACCTCGACGGCCCGCCACGTCAGGCGGCGTTCGACGCTGAAGGCAATCCGACGCAAGCAGCCTTGGGTTTTGCCAAGAAGTGCGGCGTCGATCTGAGCGAAATCGATCAGAGCGGCCCGAAACTGCGTTACAGCCAAAGCATCGCCGGCAAGCCGACCGCGAGCCTGCTGCCGACCATCGTCGAAGATTCGCTGAACGACCTGCCGATTCCGAAACGCATGCGTTGGGGAGCGCGCAAAGAAGAGTTCGTGCGTCCGACCCAATGGCTGGTGATGCTGCTCGGTGACCAGGTCATCGACTGCACCATCCTCGCGCAGAAGGCTGGCCGTGATTCCCGTGGCCACCGTTTCCATCACCCGCAAAGCGTGCGCATCGGTTCGCCGTCGAGCTACCTCGCCGACCTGCGTGCCGCTTACGTGCTGGCCGACGCCAACGAGCGTCGCGAGATCATCAGCAAGCGCACCGAAGAGCTGGCCACCCGTCAGGAAGGCACGGCAATCGTTCCGCCGGCACTGCTCGACGAAGTGACCGCGCTGGTTGAATGGCCGGTGCCGCTGGTGTGCTCGTTCGAGGAACGCTTCCTCGACGTGCCGCAAGAAGCGCTGATCACCACCATGCAGGACAACCAGAAGTACTTCTGCCTGCTGGATGCCGACGGCAAGTTGCTGCCACGTTTCATCACAGTGGCCAACATCGAAAGCAAAGACCCGCAGCAGATCATCGCCGGTAACGAGAAAGTGGTTCGCCCACGTCTGACCGACGCCGAGTTCTTCTTCAAGCAAGACAAGAAACAGAAACTCGAAGCTTTCAACGATCGCCTGAAGAACGTGGTGTTCCAGGAAAAACTCGGCAGCGTCTACGACAAGGCCGAGCGCGTTTCCAAGCTGGCCGCGTACATCGCCGCTCGCATCGGCGGCAACGCTTCGTGGGCTGCCCGCGCTGGCCTGCTGTCGAAGTGCGACCTGGCCACCGAGATGGTCGGCGAGTTCCCGGAGATGCAAGGCGTCGCCGGTTACTACTACGCCCTCAATGATGGCGAGCCGGAAGACGTCGCGCTGGCGCTCAACGAGCAGTACATGCCACGCGGTGCCGGTGCAGAACTGCCAGCGACCCTGACCGGTGCAGCCGTTGCCATCGCCGACAAGCTCGACACCCTGGTCGGTATCTTCGGTATCGGCATGCTGCCAACCGGCAGCAAAGACCCGTATGCGCTGCGCCGTGCGGCACTCGGCGTGCTGCGGATCCTCATCGAGAAAAAACTCGATCTGGATCTGAACGACGCCGTGGCTTTCGCGGTGAATGCGTTCGGTGCCAAGGTCAAGGCTGCCGGCCTCAACGAGTCCGTGCTGGAATTCATCTTCGACCGCCTGCGTGCGCGTTACGAAGACGAAGGCGTCGAAGTGGCCACTTACCTGTCGGTACGTGCCCTGAAACCGGGTTCGGCGCTGGACTTCGACCAGCGTGTGCAAGCGGTGCAGGCCTTCCGCAAACTGCCGGAAGCGGCAGCACTGGCGGCGGTGAACAAGCGTGTATCGAACCTGTTGAGCAAACTCGAAGGCGCGGTACCGACCGAGGTGCAAGCCAAGTACTTCGACAACGCCAACGAGTTCTCGCTGTACTCGGCGATCCAGCAAGCGGATCAAGCGGTGCAGCCGATGGCTGCGGCGCGCCAGTACAACGAATCGCTGGCACGCCTGGCGGCATTGCGTGAGCCGGTGGATGCGTTCTTCGACGCGGTGATGGTCAATGCCGACGACGCCAATGTGCGGGCCAACCGTTACGCGCTGCTAGCGCGTCTGCGTGGTCTGTTTCTCGGTGTTGCCGACATTTCGCTGCTAGGTTGAGGGATTGCTGTTGAAACTGCTGATTCTCGATCGGGACGGAGTGATCAATTACGACTCCGACGCTTACATCAAGTCAGTGGCGGAGTGGATTCCGTTGCCCGGCTCGATCGAAGCGATTGCGCAGTTGAGCAAGGCCGGCTGGACGGTGGCGGTGGCCACCAACCAGTCGGGCATTGCTCGCGGCTATTACGACCTCGCCACCCTGGATGCCATGCACGCGCGGTTGCGCGAGCTGGTGGCGGAGCAGGGCGGTGAAGTCGGGCTGATCGTGTATTGCCCGCACGGGCCGGACGAAGGCTGCGATTGCCGCAAGCCGAAACCGGGGATGTTGAAAACCATCGCGGCGCATTACGACGTGGCGTTGACGAATGTCTGGTTCGTCGGCGACAGCCTTGGTGACCTGGAGGCCGCCAAAGCCGTCGATTCACAGCCAGTTTTGGTAAAGACCGGAAAAGGCGCAAACACTCAGGGCAAAACCCTGCCGGTTGGCACTCTGATTTTTGACGATCTGGCGGCGATTGCCGCAGAACTTATCCACAACTAGAGTACTTCTGAAGTTCCTGACCAGGGATTGATCGGGAGTGCGCTTGAACACTCGGGCATTGCCCCGTCACGGTAAACGTCACTATGTCGATACTGCGGGCCATCAGGATTTTTCTCTTTTACCTGCTGCTGGGCACCACCTCCCTGCTGTGGTGCAGTTTGAGTTTTTTCATCGCGCCGTTTTTGCCATTCAAGGCGCGTTATCGTTTTATCAACGTGTACTGGTGCCGTTGCGCCTTGTGGCTGACCAAGGTATTTCTCGGTATCCGTTACGAAATCAAAGGTGCGGAAAACGTGCCTGACCGGCCCTGCGTGATTCAGTCGAACCACCAGAGCACTTGGGAGACTTTCTTTCTCTCTGCCTATTTCTCGCCGTTGAGCCAGGTGCTCAAGCGCGAATTGCTCTACGTGCCGTTTTTCGGCTGGGCCATGGCCATGCTGCGGCCGATCGCGATTGATCGCGACAACCCGAAAGCGGCCCTGAAACAAGTCGCTGCCAAAGGTGACGAGCTGCTCAAAGACAACGTTTGGGTGCTGATTTTCCCGGAAGGTACACGCGTTCCTTACGGCACTGTCGGCAAGTTCTCCCGCAGTGGTAGTGCTTTAGCGGTGAATGCGGCGCTTCCGGTGCTGCCGATTGCACACAATGCCGGCAAGTTCTGGCCGAAAATCGGTTGGGGCAAGAAGTCCGGGGTCATCACTGTGATCATCGGCGAACCGATGTATGCCGAAGGAACGGGCCCGCGCGCCATCGCCGAACTGAACGACCGGGTACAAGCCTGGAACGAGAAGACTCAGCGGGAAATGGGTTCGCTGCCACCCATCCCGCAGGCACCGGCGGCAAGCGATCAGATCGCTGTCTGAGATTTTGTGGATAACCTGTGTACGGTTTTGTTGAAAACGCTTGAATATTGAAATTAAGTGATTGATTTACTTATATATTTCTCAAGCTCATAAAACACCGTAAAAGGTGCATAAGTTTTTTTCGGAAGTAAAAAAACCGGCTGATATAGCCGGTTTTTTTGTGCCTGATCATTCGGGGATCAACGGTAACTCAAGCAGGAACGTGGTGCCTTGATCGACCGTGCTGCGGCATTCGATTCTGCCGCCATGGTGATCGACCACCGCTTTGACCATCGACAAGCCGAGGCCCACCCCGTCGATGCCCTGCGCGGAGGAAAAACGTCGGTATTGACTGAACAGCTCGGGCAATTCATTGGCGGCGATACCCTTGCCTTGATCCGACAGTTCGCATCGTAACCATTCTTCCTGACAGCTCACACGCAGCTGAATAGTAGTATCTGGCGGACTGTACTTGATGGCGTTTTCCAGCAAATTGAATAGTGCACGGGTCAGCAAGCCCTGGTCAGCCGAAATCAGCCGCTCTTGGGATTCATCATCCATGGTGTTGAGCAGTTCGATACGTTTCTGCTGGGCGATGGGCAGCGCCTGGTCCAGCACGTCCATCACCAACATCGCGAACAGGCTTGGCTGGAATTGATACGCCTCGGATTCGGCCCTCGCCAGTAAAACGAAACCATCGGTGAGATCCAGGGCCCGGCGCACTTGGCGTTCGATTTGTTCGAACAGCGGCGTATCGGTGCCAGCCTGATGTCGGTGCACGTCGAGCAAAGCAAGAATTGCCGAATGCGGGGCACGCAGATCGTGCGAGAGGAATCGCAGCAAAACTCCGCGTTGCTCCTCGGCCGCGCGTTCCGCGCTGAGGTCGGTCAGGCTGAGCAGCCATCCGATCGGGGTGTCGCCATCGACCGGCAGCAGCGCGGCACGCTCGAGCCGCAGGCTGCGTTCCTTGCTATCGCGAAACTCCAACAGCGGCAGGGCAGACAATGTCGGTCGCGCCTCTGTGGATAATTCCGGATAACCCAGGCGCGCCAGCTGATCAAGCACGTCATCCCCCACCAGAACATGATCAAACAGTGCACGGGCCTTGCGGTTACCCAGCAGGATCTGCCCTTTGGGATCACTGATCAGCGTGGCGACGGGCAGGTATTCCAGGCCATCGGCAATGAACCGTCGGGTATCGCGGGTACGGCTCATGGCCTGCTCAAGCGCCATGATCTGACCCTGCAAGCGATCAGCACCGGTGAATTGCGAGCGACGACGTTCGGGAAAAACCTTCGGTTCACTGTCCAGTCGTGCCAGCTCCCAGCCGAAGTACGTCAGCACCACGCTCAGGCGCCGCCAGTTCCAGATCAGATAACCGAACAACATCCCCAACACCGCTGGCGTCGGTGACCACCAGCGGTGAATTTCCGCTAAACCTGCACTGACCACCAGCGCGCACGCCATGCCGATCAATGTGACCCAGAGCGCCCAGCGCGGACGCCATAACAGCAAGCCAAGACTGCCGGCCACCAAGGCGACCGACAACAAGGCGCCCATGGTAGGAGGCGCATCGTGCAAGTTGACCTGCGCGCGATAAGACAGCAGCGCAGTCAGCGGCAACAGCACTAGACTTATCCACAACCATTCGCGCACCAACCGACGAAACAGTCGCTGCACCTGGCTCGGTTCACGGCTTTCACGCCGACGCTGATTGTTCATAGGGAAAAAGGGCAGGGCAGTGTGAATGGTTTCATAGGCCACAGGTCTGAGACGTAGACCCGAAGAATCATAGCGGACGTCGACCAACGGCGGGCCGCTTACTTTCAAGGTGATGACCAAGCGACTATGGTTGACGCCCAACTGCCCCAGCAACAAGGAACCATCGCGTATGCGCGTTGCGATACTGGACGACGAACCCGCTGAACTGCGCCGGGTCGAGCAAACCCTGCAGCAAATGGCCGATGCCGGCGAGCAGCCGTGGTCACTGCATAGCTTCGAACGCGGTGAAGACCTGCTGCGGCAATTACGCCGGGAAACCTTCGACCTGCTGATCCTCGACTGGCAACTCCCAGACCTCACTGGACTGGCGCTGCTGCGTTGGACTCGCGAGCATATGGAAGCACCACCGGCGGCAATCATGCTGACCAGTCGCGATGGCGAAAGCGATATCGTCCAGGCATTGAATGCCGGGGCTGATGATTACGTCAGCAAGCCATTTCGGCCGAATGAGCTAAAGGCGCGGGTTACCGCAGTACTGCGTCGACACAGCCAGCAACGGGCGGCTGCGACGGAAGTGCTGAGCTTCAATGATTTGACGTTTGATGACGCTGAACTGACCGTCACTCGCGAGGGCAAACCCATTGTCATGACCGAGCGAGAGTATCGATTGGCCCGTTGCCTGTTCAGCAATCTCGGGCGGCCATTGTCGCGGGATTATCTGTACGAGCGGTTCTGGCCGCATGAGGAGATGGCGTCATCGCGACCGTTGGATACGCATGTCTATAGGTTGAGGAATAAGCTGGGGCTGACGGCGGATCGGGGTTGGCAGTTGCTGACGATTTATGGGTATGGGTATCGGTTGGAGTGTGTGACCGCGATGTCTGGTGATACAACGGATCATTAGCTGAATCGACCAGTCACACTGGTCGATCTTCCAGCCAACTCAGGGGATGTCACGCCACGATCGGCGCACGCCAGTCATCTGAACCTGTCGTGCCACAAATTTCGTGGGTCCAGATGATTTTACGATAAGTGAAATATACATCTTCTAACTGCGTGAAATGCGCCATATCCAGATCTTGGCAGTTCGGCATTCTGGAGTGCACCTCTACTATTACGGCATCCACCAGTTCAATACTGAAATAGTGTTCTTGTGTACCTACAGCGGAAGTTCGATACCAGGCAATATGGCAGTTATCCAAGACTTCCCCACTGGTCAACGCATTGAAGATCAGAGGAGATGCTTTATCGAAAACCTTGGTAATGACAAGAGGCTTATGGACCCGCTGACCCGTTGGCTGGCCAGATTGAGGGTCGCGTGGAATGATGACCTGATGGCTGAAGGCTTGAACCAATATCTGGTCATCATGCCCTTCTTGGTAAGTATTACCGACTGAATCCGCTGTAAAAGCTCCAGCGCTGATCAAGTTTTGTCGATTACCACTAATCGTTAAATAGGCTGGTGTTGGCATAACAAAATCCCCCATTTTATTCTAGATATTCATTACGCTTCACCCTTGTCGTAAGACAATTGCGAAGCGCATGTAAGATAAATAGAACCGGTGTAAATATATGTAGGAATAATCTCGTCAGCGCGAAGGGATAGTCTTCTTATTTGAGAGTTTCATTCAACACAAAATGGTCGGGAATTAAAAAGCCAGCGCATTGCGCTGGCTTTTTTTCATGCGTTTGCGATAGGACAGAGGATCAGAAATCCAGGTTCGAAACCGCCAGCGCATTGCTCTCGATGAAGTCACGGCGAGGTTCGACCGCATCACCCATCAGGGTGTTGAAGATCTGGTCCGCGCCAATGGCGTCTTCGATGGTGACTTTCAGCATGCGGCGCACGCTTGGGTCCATGGTGGTTTCCCACAGCTGATCCGGGTTCATTTCGCCCAGACCTTTGTATCGCTGGATGGTGTGACGCTTGGTGCTTTCAGCCATCAGCCAGTCCAAAGCTTCCTTGAACTCGGTGACCGCTTTCTTGCGCTCGCCACGCTGGATGTACGCGCCTTCGTCGAGCAGGGTGCTCAGTTGAGCGCCGAGGGTGACGACGGTTTTGTAGTCGTTGCTGCCGAAGAAGTCGCGGTTGAAGGTGACATAGTTCGACAGGCCGTGGGAGATCAGTTCGACCTCTGGCAGCCACACGCCACGCTCACGGTCTTCACGCAGGCTGGCCTTGTAGACCAGACCGGATTTTTCCACGGTGCGCAGACGCGCTTCGTACTGGGCCAGCCACTCTTGCATTGCTGCGTGGTCGCCGAGCTTTTCCAGGCTCACGGCCGGCAGGTAGATGAAGTGCTCGGTCAGCTCCTGCGGGTACAGGCGCGACAGACGCTTGAGGGTCTTCATCACCATGCGGAAGTCGTTCACCAGACGCTCGAGCGCCTCACCGGAAATGCCCGGGGCTTCTTCGTTCAGGTGCAGGCTCGCGTCTTCCAGGGCCGACTGCGTCATGTACTCTTCCATGGCGTCGTCGTCTTTGATGTATTGCTCTTGCTTGCCTTTCTTGACCTTGTACAGCGGCGGCTGGGCGATGTAGATATAGCCGCGCTCGATCAGCTCCGGCAACTGACGGAAGAAGAAGGTCAGCAGCAGGGTACGGATGTGCGAACCGTCGACGTCAGCATCGGTCATGATGATGATGTTGTGATAACGCAGCTTGTCGATGTTGTATTCGTCGCGACCGATACCGCAGCCCAGTGCGGTGATCAAGGTGCCCACTTCCTGAGAAGAGATCATCTTGTCGAAACGGGCTTTCTCGACGTTGAGGATCTTGCCCTTCAACGGGAGGATGGCCTGGGTCTTGCGGTTACGTCCCTGCTTGGCAGAGCCGCCCGCGGAGTCACCTTCCACCAGGTACAGTTCGGACAGCGCCGGGTCTTTTTCCTGGCAGTCAGCGAGCTTGCCCGGCAGGCCGGCGATGTCCAGCGCGCCTTTGCGGCGGGTCATCTCACGGGCTTTACGCGCCGCTTCACGGGCACGCGCCGCGTCGATCATCTTGCCGACGACCAGCTTGGCTTCGTTCGGGTTTTCCAGGAGGAAGTCGGAGAAGTACTTGCCCATTTCCTGTTCGACCGCGGTCTTCACTTCGGAGGAGACCAGCTTGTCTTTGGTCTGCGAGCTGAACTTCGGATCCGGCACTTTCACCGAGATGATCGCAGTCAGGCCTTCACGGGCATCGTCACCGGTAGTGGCGACTTTGTGCTTCTTCGCCAGACCTTCCTGCTCGATGTAGTTGTTCAGGTTACGCGTCAGTGCCGAACGGAAGCCAACCAGGTGGGTTCCGCCGTCGCGCTGCGGAATGTTGTTGGTGAAGCACAACAGGTTCTCGTTGAAGCTGTCGTTCCACTGCAGAGCGATTTCCACGCCGATGCCGTCTTCACGCTGGATGTTGAAGTGGAACACCTGGTTGACCGCAGTCTTGTTGGTGTTCAGGTATTCAACGAACGCACGCAGGCCGCCTTCGTACTTGAACAGTTCTTCCTTGCCGCTGCGCTCATCCTTGAGGACGATGCCGACGCCGGAGTTGAGGAAGGACAGTTCACGAATGCGCTTGGCCAGGATGTCCCAGCTGAAGTGAATGTTCTTGAAGGTTTCGCTGGAAGCCTTGAAGTGGATCTGGGTACCGGTGGTTTCGCTGTCGCCAACGATGGCCATCGGTGCCTGAGGTACGCCGTGGACGTAGGTCTGTTCCCAGATCTTGCCGCTGCGGCGAACGGTCAGTACCAGTTCTTCGGACAGCGCGTTCACTACCGACACACCTACACCGTGCAGACCGCCGGATACTTTGTAGGAGTTGTCGTCGAACTTACCGCCAGCGTGGAGGACGGTCATGATGACCTCGGCGGCGGAAACGCCTTCCTCTTTGTGCACGTCTACCGGGATGCCACGGCCGTTGTCTTTAACGGTGATGGACTCATCCGGGTGGATGATGATGCTGATGTCGTCGCAGTGGCCGGCGAGGGCTTCGTCGATCGAGTTGTCGACCACCTCGAACACCATGTGGTGCAGACCGCTGCCATCGTCGGTGTCACCAATGTACATACCGGGACGTTTGCGTACGGCATCCAGGCCTTTCAGCACTTTAATGCTCGTTGAGTCGTACGTATTTTCTTCGCTCAATGCCTTCACTCCCGATGGTCGTGGGTCTGGGTGATACGGCCCTGTTCCACGTGGAACAGAGCGACTGGCGTTTCCGTCTGCCAGCCTTCCCTCAATAATTCGTGATCTACACAGGTAATGAACACCTGGCAGCGTAAGTCTTCCAGCAAGCGGCACAGCGCGCGACGGTGGCTCTCGTCCAGTTCGGACGGCAAGTCATCCACCAGATAAATACACTGACCGCGTCGGGCCTGGCTGACCAGATGCCCCTGGGCAATCCGCAATGCACAGACCACTAACTTCTGCTGACCCCGGGACAAAATGTCCGCGGCATTGTGTGCGCCCAATCTAAGACGCAAATCAGCTCGTTGCGGCCCGGCCTGGGTATGACCCATTTGCTGGTCCCGTTGCACGGAACCGGCCAGTACGGCGCTCAATTCCCGGTCTTTGTCCCAGCCTCGGTAATAGCTGAGCGTCAAACCTTCGAGCTCAACCAGTTCGCTCAAGGTTTGTTCAAAGACTGGTTTCAAGGCTTTGATGTAAGCGCGGCGGTATTCATCGATTTCAGCGCTGGCCTGGCACAGTTCTCTGTCCCAAACCGCTTGCGAAACGGCGTCAAGTGTACCATGTCGCAGCCAGGAGTTTCTCTGGCGCAAGGCCTTCTGCAAACGCTGCCAAGTGGTCATGAATCGTGGTTCGACGTGGAACACGCCCCAGTCGAGAAACTGCCGGCGAATCTTCGGCGCGCCTTCGAGCAGGCGGAAGCTGTCGGGGTTGATCAACTGCAGTGGCAGGATCTCCGCCAGTTGCGCTGCGCTGCGGGCGTTCTGTCCGTCGATACGGATCTGAAACTCTCCCTGACGATCACGCGATATCCCCAGCGCACTGTGGCCACCCTCGGCCAATTCAACCTGACCGAACACGGTACAGGCGAGCTGCTCATACTGGATGACCGGCAACAGCCGCGTGCTACGAAACGAACGGGCAAGCCCCAGAAGATGAATGGCTTCCAGAACACTGGTTTTGCCGCTGCCGTTGGCGCCGTAAAGGATGTTGATGCGGGGAGAGGGGGAGAAGGTCACCGGGTGCAGATTGCGCACCGCGGTGACCGAAACACGACTTAAGGACATCCAGAGTCAGCTGATTACAGACGCATCGGCATGACAACGTAAGCCGAATCGTCGTTGTCGGACTCCTGCACCAGCGCACTGCTGTTGGAGTCGGACAGGATCAGGCGAACCTGCTCGGTGGTCATCACGCCCAGCACGTCAAGCAAGTAGCTTACGTTGAAGCCGATTTCCAGCGAACCGCCGTTGTATTCAACGCCCACTTCTTCTTCCGCTTCTTCCTGCTCCGGGTTGTTGGCCTGGATCTTCAACTGACCGCTGGCCAGTTGCAGACGGATACCACGGTACTTCTCGTTGGACAGAATCGCGGTACGGCTGAACGCTTCACGCAGCGCCTGACGATCACCGAGTACGAGTTTGTCACCACCTTTCGGCAGTACGCGTTCGTAATCCGGGAATTTACCGTCGACCAGTTTCGAGGTGAAGGTGAATTCGCCGGTGGTGGCGCGGATGTGATGTTGACCCAACACGATGCTGACATTGCCGTCCGGCTCGGTGAGCAGACGCGCCAGTTCGAGAATACCTTTGCGCGGCACGATCACCTGATGGCGATCCGGCTGGCCGATATCGGCTTTCATCGAGCACATGGCCAGACGGTGACCGTCGGTGGCCACGGCGCGGATGATGTCTTCGGACACTTCCAGCAGCATGCCGTTGAGGTAGTAACGCACGTCCTGCTGGGCCATGGCGAAGCTGGTGCGTTCGATCAGACGACGCAGTTTGCTTTGCTCAAGGCTGCAAGTCAGCGAGCCAGGACCTTCTTCAACGGTCGGGAAATCGTTGGCTGGCAGAGTCGACAGGGTGAAACGGCTACGGCCGGCTTTCACCACCAGCTTCTGCTCGTCGACCTTGATGTCGATCAGCGCATCGTTGGGCAGGCTTTTGCAGATATCCATCAGCTTGCGCGCCGGCACGGTGATGGAACCTGTTTCAGCCGGCTCCTCGAGTTGCACACGACCGACCAGCTCGACTTCCAGATCGGTACCGGTCAGCGACAGTTGCTGGCCTTCGACTACCAACAGCACGTTGGACAGTACCGGCAAGGTCTGTCGACGCTCGACGACGCCTGCGACCAGTTGCAGGGGTTTCAACAGGGCTTCGCGTTGAATGGTGAAATGCATGGTCTAGTCCCTTGCCTTAATAAGCTGCGCTGGTGTTCATCAAGTGGTCAGTGTACGCAGCAGGTTCTTGTAGTCCTCGCGGATGTCCGCGTCGGATTCCTTAAGTTCGTTGATCTTGCGGCAGGCGTGCAACACGGTGGTGTGATCGCGGCCGCCAAACACATCGCCGATTTCCGGCAGGCTGTGGTTGGTCAGTTCCTTGGACAACGCCATGGCTACCTGACGCGGACGAGCGACCGAGCGCGAACGACGCTTGGACAGCAAGTCGGAAATCTTTATCTTGTAGTACTCGGCGACAGTGCGCTGAATGTTATCCACAGAGACCAATTTATCCTGCAACGCCAACAGGTCTTTCAGGGATTCGCGAATCAACTCGATGGTGATATCGCGGCCCATGAAGTGCGAGTGAGCGATCACACGCTTCAGCGCGCCTTCCAGCTCACGGACGTTGGAACGAATACGCTGGGCAATGAAGAACGCTGCATCGTGCGGTAACTCGACTTTGGCCTGGTCGGCCTTCTTCATCAAGATCGCCACGCGGGTTTCCAGTTCCGGCGGCTCGACGGCAACCGTCAGGCCCCAGCCGAAGCGGGATTTGAGGCGCTCTTCAAGGCCTTCGATTTCTTTCGGGTAGCGGTCACTGGTGAGAATGACCTGCTGGCCACCTTCAAGCAGAGCGTTGAAGGTGTGGAAAAACTCTTCCTGCGAACGTTCTTTACGGGCGAAGAACTGAATATCGTCGATCAGCAAGGCATCCACCGAACGATAGAAACGCTTGAACTCGTTGATTGCGTTCAGTTGCAGCGCCTTGACCATGTCGGCCACGAAACGCTCGGAATGCAAGTACACGACCTTGGCATTCGGGTTCTTCTTTAATAGATGGTTACCGACCGCGTGCATCAAGTGGGTTTTACCCAGGCCGACACCACCATAAAGGAACAGTGGGTTGTAGCCGTGCTTGGGATTGTCCGCCACTTGCCAGGCTGCCGCACGGGCGAGCTGGTTGGATTTACCTTCGACGAAGTTTTCGAAGGTAAAGGTGCGGTTCAGGTAACTGGTGTGCTTGAGCGCACCTTCTACCTGCACGGTGCGCTGTTCGGCGCGAACCGGGGCCTGTTGCGAGGCCGCACCGGACATCGGGTCGAAACTGTCGCGAGACGGCTCATCGCTGACTTCGGGGCTTTTTTGCGTCGAGCGCTTGGCTGCCGGTGCTGGCGCTTGCGTAGGTGCCGGCGCGTTCACAGGCGCGGCATTTGCCTGGGCCTGGGAAACCTGCGCGGCGGCCAGCGGTGCATTCGGTGCCGCACGCGGTGCCGAACTGCGTTTGCTGCCTATTAACAAGGAAAGCGCCGGCGCCATGCCGTTGCCATGCTCATCCAGCAGTTCAAGGACGCGGCCCAGGTACTTTTCGTTGACCCAGTCCAGCACAAAGCGGTTCGGTGCGTAGACGCGCAACTCGTCGCCTTCGGCTTCGACCTGTAGTGGACGGATCCAGGTGTTGAATTGTTGGGCAGGCAGCTCCTCGCGCAAAAGCTCCACGCACTGCTGCCAAAGTTCCACTGACACGGATATCCCCTAAGTTGAAAGCCGGTGAGGCAAAAACAAGCGGCCATTGTAGCGGCGAGCCGTCCACTTATCCACATGCAGGTTGCCCGGTGACCATGATTTATCAATGCGTTAAATCAGAAAAAGGCGACCAACGGTGTGTGAATAAGCTCTGTGGATAACCGCCTCTAAGGGCACTGGACAACTGGGGGTTGAACTCGGTGGATAACCCGCCTGTGGATAACAGCCCATTCCACGCACAGGTTATCCGACAGCGCAGCACAGGCTGAACACGGTTTTCCACTGTAGTTGTCATTCTCTGTACAGCAGGTAACACATGGGCTGCTGTTACTTATCCACAGAAGAAGGCGTGCCTAGCTTTTATAAGCTTTACAGAAAAGCTTTAAATAATTCCCTTCTTTATTTTTATGTTTGGCAGACAAGCTTTCAGGCAGAGAGAGCCCCGAGATCTATTTATAAGGAAACGTTGGTTGGAAATTGACCTGAAGGCTTGCTTTCTCTAGAATCCCCGGTCTCTTAAAACGGGGGCCATTCCGGCCCGTTGTGGACGAACCAGGTAACACGACATGAAACGTACTTTCCAACCAAGCACTATCAAACGCGCCCGTACCCACGGTTTCCGTGCTCGCATGGCTACCAAGAACGGCCGTGCTGTCCTGTCGCGTCGCCGCGCCAAAGGTCGTGCGCGTCTGGCAGTTTGATAATCCGGTACTGGAGGTGAGTCAGGACTTCAGTCGGGAAAAGCGTCTGCTTACCCCCCGGCATTTCAAGGCAGTCTTTGACTCCCCTACCGGCAAGGTTCCGGGGAAAAATCTCCTGCTCCTTGCACGCAACAACGATCTTGATCACCCCCGTCTCGGGCTGGTTATCGGGAAAAAGAGCGTAAAGCTCTCCGTTGAGCGCAATCGCCTCAAACGTTTGATGCGCGAATCATTCCGTCTGCACCAGGATTCACTGGTCGGCTGGGATATCGTTATCGTCGCGCGCAAAGGTCTGGGCGATGTAGAAAACCCCGAATTGATTCAGCATTTCGGCAAACTCTGGAAGCGTCTTGCACGCAGCAAGCCCGTTCCAGAAGTCAAAACCGAAACTGTAGGGGTAGACAGTCCAGATGCGTAAACTGGCCCTCGTTCCGATCCAGTTTTATCGCTATGCCATTAGTCCTTTAATGGCCAACCACTGTCGTTTCTACCCCAGTTGTTCCTGCTACGCGTTAGAAGCCATCGAAAATCATGGCCTTCTGCGCGGTGGCTGGCTGGCCTTTCGTCGTTTAGGTCGCTGTCATCCGTGGAATCCCGGTGGTTATGACCCGGTTCCACCTATCCCTACCTCCCGTTCTTCTTCGATGGCCGAGTAATCATGGATATCAAACGCACGATCCTGATCGTCGCCCTGGCAATCGTGTCCTACGTTATGGTTCTTAAATGGAACCAGGACTATGGCCAGGCTGCCCTGCCGACTCAGAATGTTGCTTCCAGTACGACTACATCCGGTTTGCCGGACACCGCCACTGGCAATAATGCTGCCGCCAGTGACGATATTCCGCGCGCCGCTAGCGATACCAGCGCACCTGCCGAAACTCCGGTAGCCGCCAGCAAGGATCTGATCCAGATCAAAACCGATGTGCTCGATCTCGCGATCGATCCACAGGGTGGCGATGTTGCTCAACTGACCTTGCCTTTGTATCCACGTCGTCAGGATCGTCCTGATGTGCCGTTCCAGCTGTTCGATAACGGTGGCGAACGTGTTTATCTGGCACAAAGCGGTCTGATCGGCACCAATGGCCCGGATGCAAATCCAGCCGGTCGTCCGGTTTACTCCTCGGAGAAGAAGACTTATCAACTGGCTGACGGTCAGGACCAACTGGTCGTAGACCTGAAGTTCAGCAAGGATGGCGTCAATTACATCAAGCGTTTCACTTTGAAACGCGGCCTGTATGACGTAGCCGTTTCCTACATTGTGGATAACCAGAGCGCTCAGCCCTGGAACGGCGCAATGTTCGCTCAGTTGAAGCGCGATGCAAGCGCTGATCCTTCGTCCACAACCGCTACTGGCACCGCGACTTACCTGGGCGCAGCCCTGTGGACAAGTTCGGAGCCGTACAAGAAAGTGTCCATGAAGGACATGGACAAGGCACAGCTGAAAGAAACCGTCACCGGTGGTTGGGTAGCCTGGCTGCAACACTACTTCGTGACTGCGTGGATTCCGGCCAAGGGCGAAAACAACATCGTCCAGACCCGTAAAGACAGCAAAGGCAACTACATCATCGGTTACACCGGTCCTACACTGACCGCTGCTCCGGGTGCCAAAGTTGAAACCAGCGCTGTGCTGTACGCCGGTCCGAAAAGCCAGGCTGTATTGAAAGAGTTGTCCCCAGGTCTGGAACTGACCGTCGACTACGGCATTCTGTGGTTCATTGCCCAGCCAATCTTCTGGCTGCTGCAACATATCCACGCCATTGTCGGTAACTGGGGCTGGTCGATCATCTTCCTGACAATGCTGATCAAGGGTATTTTCTTCCCTCTGTCGGCTGCCAGCTACAAATCGATGGCGCGTATGCGTGCTGTCGCGCCGAAACTGGCTGCTCTGAAAGAGCAACATGGCGATGACCGGCAGAAAATGTCGCAAGCCATGATGGAGCTGTACAAGAAAGAGAAGATCAATCCGCTGGGCGGCTGCTTGCCGATCCTCGTACAGATGCCGGTTTTCCTTTCGCTGTACTGGGTTCTGCTGGAAAGCGTGGAAATGCGCCAGGCGCCGTTCATGCTGTGGATCACTGACCTGTCGATCAAGGATCCGTTCTTCATTCTGCCGATCATCATGGGCGCAACCATGTTCATCCAGCAGCAGCTGAACCCGACTCCGCCGGATCCGATGCAGGCGAAGGTCATGAAAATGATGCCAATCATCTTCACCTTCTTCTTCCTGTGGTTCCCGGCAGGTCTGGTGCTGTACTGGGTTGTGAACAACTGCCTGTCGATTGCACAACAGTGGTACATCACGCGTAAGATCGAAGCGGCGACGAAAAAAGCCGAGGCGTAACTTGCACTGTGGATAACACCACTCAAAACGCCCCCTAGTGGGGCGTTTTGCTATCTGCCACTTTTGTCTGGATTCCGGTTTATGAGCACACCGCGTGAAACCATCGCCGCTGTCGCCACCGCTCAAGGTCGTGGCGGTGTGGGCATCGTCCGTATTTCCGGGCCGCTGGCCAGCGTTGCCGCGAAAGCTATTAGCGGCCGTGAACTGAAACCGCGTTACGCCCATTACGGGCCGTTTTTCAGTGACGACCAGCAAGTGCTCGATGAAGGTCTGGCACTGTATTTCCCGGGACCGAACTCGTTCACTGGCGAAGACGTGCTGGAATTGCAGGGTCACGGCGGCCCGATCGTTCTGGACATGTTGCTCAAACGTTGTCTGGAATTGGGTTGCCGTTTGGCCCGTCCGGGAGAGTTCAGTGAACGTGCTTTCCTCAATGACAAACTCGACCTGGCCCAGGCCGAGGCGATTGCCGATTTGATCGAAGCCAGTTCGGCACAGGCTGCACGCAATGCGCTGCGTTCTTTGCAGGGGGCGTTTTCCCAGCGTGTGCATAACTTGACCGAACAACTGATAGGTCTGCGCATCTACGTCGAAGCCGCCATCGACTTTCCCGAAGAGGAAATCGACTTCCTCGCCGATGGCCATGTGCTGAGCATGCTCGACAAAGTCCGTGATGAGTTATCCACAGTACTGCGTGAAGCCGGGCAGGGCGCGTTGTTGCGCGATGGCATGACCGTGGTGATTGCCGGTCGTCCGAATGCCGGCAAGTCCAGCCTGTTGAATGCGTTAGCCGGCCGGGAAGCGGCGATCGTCACCGAGATTGCCGGCACCACCCGCGATATTCTGCGTGAACATATCCACATCGATGGCATGCCGTTGCACGTTGTCGATACTGCAGGTCTGCGTGATACCGATGATCATGTGGAAAAGATCGGCGTTGAACGGGCGTTGAAAGCCATTGGCGAGGCAGATCGAGTGTTGCTGGTGGTCGATGCGACCGCTCCGGAAGCACTGGATCCGTTTGCCCTGTGGCCTGAATTCCTCGAAACCCGCCCGGATCCGGCGAAAGTTACCCTGATTCGCAACAAAGCGGATCTGACCGGCGAAGCGATTGTCCTGGAAACCAGTGAAGACGGCCATGTCACGATCAGTCTCAGCGCCAAGTCGGCCGGTGAAGGTCTGGATCTGCTGCGCGACCATCTCAAGGCGTGTATGGGTTACGAGCAAACCTCGGAAAGTAGCTTCAGCGCACGTCGTCGACATCTGGAGGCATTACGTCATGCCAGTGCTGCGTTGGAACACGGCCGAGCCCAGCTGACATTGGCTGGCGCTGGGGAGTTGCTCGCCGAAGATTTGCGTCAGGCCCAGCATTCTCTCGGCGAAATCACCGGAGCCTTCAGCTCTGATGATCTGCTGGGACGAATATTTTCCAGTTTCTGTATCGGCAAATGACAAAAAGGGGCTGTGGACAATTTATCCACAGCCCCTTTTTCATTTACCAGTTGTAGGAAACCGTACCGAGCAAGGTGCGGTCTTCACCCCAATAGCAGCGGCCAGCATCGTTGCAACCCGACACATATTCTTTGTCGAACAGGTTCTTCGCATTCAGGTCGATGCTCCAGTGGGTATCGATCTGATAACCGATGGCCGCATCCACCAAGGTGACATCGCCGGCATCCAGCTTCCCGTATAGAGAAGGCGAGGTGTAAGCGAAGGCACTGTCGAAGTAACGCACACCACCGCCGACGTACAGACCTTTCAAGTCGCCATCGAGGAATCGATATTTCGCCCAGACCGAAGCCTGATTACGCGGCACGCCGGTCATTTGATGGCCTTTGACCAATGACGTCGCGGCATCCTTGGTGATTCGCGCGTCGGTGTAGGTATAAGCCGCAGTGACGTTGAGGTTCTGGGTCAGGTTGCTGTTGAGTTCCAGTTCCACACCTTTGGAACGGCTTTCACCCACTTGGCGATAGCTCGACGTGGTGGCGTCGAAGTAGGTGTCGTCTTTTTTACGCAGGTCATACACCGATGCAGTGAAGGCGGTGTCCCAACCGATCGGTTCGTACTTCAGGCCCACTTCGTATTGGCTGCTGGTGATCGGATCGAGCGGTGCGCCGGCATTGGAAATCTGCTGCACCGGCACGAACGAGGTGGAATAGCTGACATACGGCGTCATGCCGTTGTCGAACTGGTACATCACGCCGCCCTGATAGGTGAATTTCTTATCCTCGGAGCTGATGTCGCTCGACTGGGCCACCTTGTCGCGGAAGTCGCTGTCGACCCAATCCTGCCGGCCACCGAGCAGGAATAACCAATGGTCATATTTGCTTTGGATCTGTGCATAAACGCCTCTCATCTGCTGCTCAAGCAAGGTGTTTTGCACTGCGATCGGGGTGGTTGGATCACGCAGGTAAACCGGATTGTAGATATCGATCGGCCCGACGATGCCGGCATTCCAGTCCTGATTGAACGAAGTGCGGTCGTAGCTGGCACCGAACAACACAGTGTTTTCCAGACCGCCGACCTGAAATTTGCCCTCCAGTTGGTTATCCAGCGAGTACACCATCGACTTGTTGAAGCGATCGTACGCGGTCATGTTCAGACGCGTACCGAATCCAGCGTTGTTGAGGTTGCCTGGCCAGGTTTCGTGGCGGGTGATGCGCGACTGCATGTAGCGGGAGTTCTGCCGGAACTGCCAATCGTCGTTGAACGAGTGACTGAATTCGTAGCCGGTGCTCCAGGTTTCCCGCTCGAAGGTGTTCCAGTCCGGATCGCCGAGCATGGTGCCTTTGGATAACTTGCCGTTGGGGTTGGTCAGCAAAGTCCCGGCGGCCGGTAGGCCAAGTTCCATGTTGGTGTGATCCTTCTGGTAGTTGGCCAGCAGGGTCAGCGTGTTGAAATCATCGAAATTCAGGGTCAGCGAAGGGGCGATGTAGATGCGATCATCTGGTACGTGGTCGGTCTGAGTGTCGGATTTTCTCCCAAGCATCACCACCCGTCCGAGCACGTTGCCGCTGTCATTGAGCGGGCCGGAGACATCAACGCCAATCTGCCGGCGATTGTTCGAGCCATAACCCAACTGCACTTCACCTTGCGGTGCAGCGGTCGGTCGTTTGCTCACCAGATTGACCAGCCCGCCCGGAGCGTTTTCCCCATACAGTAGAGAAGACGGGCCACGGAAAATCTCGACGCGCTCCAGTCCGTAGGGCTCGGTGCTGGTGTCGTAGCGATTGCCTTGTACGCGTAATCCATCGCGCAACAGACCGTAGCCATAATCGGTGGCGTTGAAACCGCGAATATAGAAGAGGTCTCCGGCCAGACTGTCGCCAGCGGCAAACGGTGGCGCAAAGATCCCCGGCACGTAGCCTAGCACCTCGGTGAGTGTCTGAGATTTCTGATCTTTCATGCGTTGTGCGGTGACGACTGACACGGAACGTGGCGTTTCCGATAACGGCGTACTGGTTTTCGTACCGATTCGACTGTTCTGCGCCTTGTATCCGACGTCCGCCGCGTAATCCAGATTCATCGGGTTGGCCAACTGACCATTGATGTTGGTCGGGGCCAGCTCCAGCGAATCATCGTTCGGCAGCGCCTGCAGAATGTAACTGCCCGGCGCCTGCGGTGCGGCTTGCAAACCCGAGCCTTGCAGCAGTTGGGCGAAACCCTGGTCGACGGTGAAGTTGCCGTTCAACCCGGCGCTACGCAAGCGGCTGGTCTGTTGCGGCGAGAACGACAGAATCACGTTGGCGGCCGAGGCGAACTGGCTCAGTGCATTGTCCAGCGGGCCCGCTGCAATCGCATAACGCTGGGTGACCGATGCAGCGACGGCGTTATGGCTAATCACCAGACCGGACGCGGCGCTGGTCATCAGTAGGCTGTAAGTAATGCAGTGGTAGGAAAAACGCTGACGGAACGTGGGAAGACGCATGTGTGGATAAGCCCTGAAGGTGGCGAAGAGCCGCGTTTATCGCGATTACCTGTAGGGCCGGGTCAGGGCAAAAAAAGATAACCCTGTTTTCGATTTATTTTCCCCAAGGCGAAATTTCGATCAAGTGTTGTGGCTGATCGAGACCCAGTATCGAGTGAAATAGCGCACGTTGATCGGCAGCGACGCCTGAAGATTCGCCAGGACAGCGTCGGTTGAATTGAGGCGGAATGTCCCGGAAACCCGCAGCTCCCGGGCACGCCCGTCGCAATGCAAAATCCCGCTGCGATAACGGCCCAATTCTTCAATAACATCACCCAAGCGTGCATCGAGGACGATCAATTGGCCGTTGATCCACGCCACTTCCGAGGTTCTGAAGGGATGAATGAGCCCTATGTGCTGACGATCAAAATCAGCGCCTTCGCCTGCCTGCAAGATTTTTGCGGCCGTTGAAGTATCACCGGGCTGAACACTGACCCGGTCTTCCAGCACTCCAACACGGGTTGATCTCGATAACTGGTGAACGGAGAAACGAGTGCCGAGTGCTTGAATCCGGCCATCCCGGGTTTCGACGAAAAAGGGCCGTTGATCACCCAGCTTTCCGGTTTGAATGAGAATCTCGCCGGAGCGCAGGTAAATCAGCCGCTGTGCCGGGTCGAAAGACACATCAATGGCAGTGTCGGTATTGAGTTGAATCTGGCTGCCATCCGCCAATGTGATATTGCGACGCTGGCCAACGCCGGTTTTATAGTCGGCCCAGACATTTCCCAAGGAAGTGTGTTGCTGAACATTCCATCCTACAAACCCCGTCCCCGCTGCGAGCATCAACAATTTCAGCACTTGGCGACGTTGCTGACCGGTATTTAGCGCACGACGTTTCAGATCCTGCGGCAGGGTGCCTAGGTGGCGCTGCAATTGTTCCATCTGGTTCCACGCCGCCAGATGCGCCGGGTCGCTATCTATCCACATCTGCCAGGCCTTTTGTTCAGCGAGCGTTGGTGGATCCGCCTGAAACTGCACATACCAGCTGGCGGCTGCTTCGAAGATCTGGCGATTGGGAGTGATGGCCATCAACGTTGCGCCATGATCAGGGCACATTCAGTCAGGGCGCGGATCATGTGCTTCTTTACGGTGGTCAGTGAAACCTTTAACTGCAGGGCGATCTGTTGATAAGTCAGGCCATCGATCTGCGACAGCATGAAGATCTGTTGGCTTCTCGCGCCGAGCCCGGCCAAGGCTTTATCCACAGCGACCAGGGTTTCGATGATCAGCGCCTTGTCTTCTTCGCTGATGGCGGTCGCTTCTGGTCGAGCCGCCAAGCTCTGCAAGTAGGCGACTTCGATGGCCTGTCTTCTATAGCGATCAATGACGAGGCCGCGTGCAATGGTGGCCAGATAATCCCGTGGTTCACGAATCTGTGCGGCATTACGTGCCGCCAAAATCCGCACGAAGGTGTCATGCGCGACATCGGCGGCATCGCAGGCGTCATGCAATTTTCCCTTGAGCCACCCGTATAGCCACGAATGGTGTTGCACGTAGATTTGCTCGATCGCAGCGTTATGGGTGGGTGGGGACATGGGAGAAACTGACGAGTTAATGATAATGGCTATTATTAGCCTCTGTTACGTTCTCTCACAATAGCCCTTTCAAATTCCTCTATCGGCTTCCTGATCGTCACCGATCTTTCGATGGCGCTTTTTTTTGCACCCAGAAAAAACCATTTGGTCGATTTTCTGTGGATTAAGCCCTGTGAATAACTGCCACTGAGGTCGGTTGATAACAGGGCTTCAAAGCTGGATATAAACCCCTCTGTGGATAACCACCCCTTTCATCCACAGGCTTACAGCGGTTATCCAAGGGCCTCGTTGGCACATGAACACAGGGTTTCAAATCTCTGTACATATTGAATATAAAGGCCTGTAGCAATCTATCCACAGATAGGTGGCTCAGTAAGAATAAACATAAAAACAAAGGTTTTATAAATTTCTCTCTTTTTTATTCTTTTAACCTTGAGTTCTCCACAGCTGGTTAAATTTTGTGCAAAGGGTTCTTTAGGAAGGGCGAAGTCCCTATACTTGTCGACCAGGTCCAGAAACCTGATCTCAAACTATTCCTGAATTACCTACTTAAGCAGGCACGAGGTGCGTGGTGGATTTCCCTTCCCGTTTTGAAGTGATCGTCATCGGCGGCGGTCATGCCGGTACCGAGGCAGCACTGGCCTCAGCACGTATGGGGGCAAAAACCCTGTTGCTGACGCATAACGTGGAAACCCTCGGCGCCATGAGTTGCAACCCGGCCATCGGTGGCATTGGCAAAAGCCATCTGGTCAAGGAAATCGATGCCCTCGGCGGCGCGATGGCCATGGCTACCGATAAAGGCGGCATCCAGTTTCGCGTGTTGAACAGCCGTAAAGGCCCGGCCGTGCGTGCAACCCGCGCTCAGGCCGACCGCATTCTTTACAAAGCTGCTGTCCGCGAAATTCTGGAAAACCAGCCGAACCTGTGGATATTTCAACAAGCCGCTGACGACCTGATCGTCGAGCAGGAACAAGTCCGTGGTGTGGTCACGCAAATGGGTCTGCGCTTCTTCGCCGATTCCGTGGTGTTGACCACCGGTACGTTCCTTGGCGGACTTATCCACATCGGTTTGCAGAATTTTTCCGGCGGTCGTGCCGGTGATCCGCCGTCAATTGCCCTGGCTCACCGTCTGCGTGAATTGCCATTGCGTGTTGGTCGCCTGAAAACCGGTACACCGCCGCGTATCGACGGCAAGTCTGTGGATTTCTCGGTGATGACCGAGCAACCGGGCGATACGCCGATTCCGGTGATGTCGTTCATGGGCAACAAAGAACAGCATCCACGCCAGGTCAGCTGCTGGATTACTCACACCAACGCCCGCACCCACGAAATCATTGCCGCGAACCTCGACCGTTCGCCGATGTATTCCGCTGCCGGTGAAATCGAAGGCATCGGCCCGCGTTACTGCCCGTCGATCGAAGACAAGATTCACCGCTTTGCCGACAAGGAAAGCCATCAGGTGTTTATCGAACCGGAAGGTTTGACTACCCATGAGCTGTACCCGAACGGGATATCCACAAGCTTGCCGTTCGACGTGCAATTGCAGATCGTGCAATCGATCCGCGGCATGGAAAACGCGCACATCGTGCGTCCGGGTTATGCGATCGAGTACGACTACTTCGATCCGCGCGACCTGAAGTACAGCCTCGAAACCAAAGTCATCGGCGGTCTGTTCTTCGCCGGGCAAATCAACGGCACCACCGGTTACGAAGAAGCTGGCGCCCAAGGTTTGCTCGCTGGTGCCAACGCCGCATTGCGCGCCAAGGGCAAAGAAGCCTGGTGTCCGCGTCGCGATGAAGCGTACATCGGTGTGTTGGTCGACGACCTGATCACCCTCGGTACCCAAGAGCCGTACCGCATGTTCACTTCCCGTGCCGAGTACCGCCTGATTCTGCGCGAGGACAACGCCGACCTGCGTCTGACCGAAAAAGGTCGCGAACTCGGCCTGGTCGATGATGCGCGTTGGGCGGCCTTCTGCAAGAAACGCGAAAGCATCGAACTCGAAGAGCAGCGCCTGAAAAGCACTTGGGTTCGCCCGAATACGCAGCAGGGCGATGCGATTGCCGAAAAATTCGGCACGCCGCTGACTCACGAATACAACTTGCTCAACCTCTTGAGCCGTCCGGAAATCGACTACGCTGGTCTGGTCGAGGTGACCGGCAACGGCGCCGAAGATCCACAGGTCGCCGAACAGGTTGAAATCAAGACCAAATACGCCGGTTACATTGATCGTCAACAGGACGAAATCGCCCGTCTGCGCGCCAGTGAAGACACGAAATTGCCTGTGGATATCGATTACACCAACATTTCCGGTCTCTCCAAGGAGATCCAGAGCAAGCTCGGTGCCACGCGTCCAGAGACGCTGGGCCAGGCTTCGCGGATCCCGGGCGTGACCCCGGCAGCGATTTCGCTGTTGATGATTCATTTGAAAAAACGCGGCGCGGGCCGTCAGTTGGAGCAAAGCGCTTGAGTTCTAAGGTCACTTCGCAACATGCCGAAGAGTTATCCACAGGAGCCCGCGAGCTCGGTGTCAACCTCACTGAAACCCAGCACCAATTGCTGCTGGGTTATCTGGCCCTGTTGATCAAATGGAACCAGGCCTACAACCTGACTGCCGTGCGTGATCCGGACGAAATGGTGTCGCGGCACTTGCTCGATAGTCTGAGCGTGATGTCGTTCATTGAAAACGGTCGCTGGCTCGACGTTGGCAGCGGCGGCGGCATGCCGGGAATCCCGTTGGCGATTTTGTATCCTGACTCGCAAGTGACCTGTCTGGACAGCAACGGCAAGAAAACCCGCTTCCTGACCCAGGTCAAACTCGAACTCAAACTGGATAACCTGCAAGTTATCCACAGTCGTGTCGAAGCGTTCCAACCTGCGCAACCGTTCAACGGGATCATTTCCCGAGCGTTCAGCAGCATGGAAAACTTCACCAACTGGACTCGCCACCTCGGCGATGCCGATACACGCTGGCTGGCAATGAAGGGCGTTCATCCGGCCGATGAGCTGGTAGCATTGCCGGCAGACTTCAAACTCGATAGCGAACACGCCCTGGCCGTACCCGGTTGCCAAGGCCAACGCCATCTGCTGATACTGCGCCGCACGGCATGATTGGGAACACAAGCAAGAATGGCTAAGGTATTCGCGATAGCGAACCAGAAGGGTGGTGTGGGCAAGACCACCACCTGCATCAACCTCGCAGCATCCCTGGTCGCGACCAAGCGCCGGGTGCTGTTGATCGATCTCGATCCACAGGGCAACGCCACCATGGGTAGCGGTGTGGATAAACACGGCCTGGAGAATTCGGTCTATGACCTGCTGATCGGCGAATGCGATCTGGCCCAGGCCATGCACTATTCCGAGCACGGCGGTTATCAGCTGCTGCCCGCCAACCGCGATCTGACGGCGGCCGAAGTGGTCCTGCTGGAAATGCAGATGAAGGAAAGCCGTCTGCGCAGCGCGCTGGCGCCGATCCGTGAAAATTACGATTACATTCTGATTGACTGCCCGCCGTCGCTCTCGATGCTTACGCTGAACGCATTGGTCGCCGCCGATGGGGTAATTATTCCCATGCAGTGCGAGTACTTTGCGCTCGAAGGCTTGAGCGACCTTGTGGATAACATCAAGCGCATCGCTGAATTGCTCAATCCGAACCTGAAAGTCGAAGGCCTGCTGCGGACCATGTACGACCCGCGCCTGAGCCTGATGAACGACGTTTCGGCGCAGCTCAAGGAACACTTCGGCGATCAGCTGTACGACACGGTGATCCCGCGCAACATCCGTCTGGCCGAAGCGCCGAGCTACGGCATGCCGGCGCTGGCGTACGACAAACAATCGCGTGGCGCCCTGGCTTATCTGGCCCTGGCCGGCGAGATGGTTCGCCGTCAGCGCAAAAATTCACGCATCGCCGCCGCTCAGGCAACTTAAGGAATCCCCATGGCCGTCAAGAAACGAGGTCTCGGACGTGGACTGGATGCACTGCTGAGTGGTCCGACCGTCAGCGCGCTGGAAGAACAAGCGGCGCAAGCTGACACCCGTGAGCTGCAGCACTTGCCGTTGGATCTGCTGCAGCGCGGTAAATACCAGCCGCGCCGCGACATGGATCCGCAGGCGCTGGAAGAACTGGCAGCGTCGATCAAGGCGCAAGGCGTGATGCAGCCGATCGTGGTGCGCCCGATTGGCGGGGGCCGCTTCGAGATCATCGCCGGTGAACGTCGCTGGCGCGCGAGTCAACAAGCCGGGCAGGAAACCATCCCGGCGATGGTCCGCGATGTGCCGGATGAAACCGCAATCGCCATTGCGCTGATCGAGAACATCCAGCGCGAAGACCTCAATCCGATCGAAGAAGCGGTGGCCCTGCAGCGTTTGCAGCAGGAATTCCAGCTCACTCAGCAACAAGTTGCCGAGGCTGTGGGTAAGTCCCGCGTCACTGTGGCTAACCTGTTGCGGCTTATTGCGCTGCCGGAAGTCATCAAGACCATGCTGTCCCATGGCGACCTGGAAATGGGCCATGCCCGTGCTTTGCTCGGTCTGCCGGACAATCAACAGGTTGAAGGGGCGCGACATGTTGTCGCACGCGGTCTGACCGTGCGCCAAACTGAAGCACTGGTTCGCCAGTGGTTGAGTGGTAAACCGGAGCCTGTGGAAGCCACCAAACCCGACCCGGATATCGCCCGTCTCGAACAGCGTCTGGCCGAGCGCCTAGGCTCTGCGGTGCAGATTCGCCACGGCAAGAAGGGAAAGGGTCAGTTGGTGATCGGTTACAACTCCCTCGATGAGCTTCAAGGTGTGCTCGCACACATCCGCTGAAACATTTCCTCATGTAGCGCGCAGTCGGAAATCACTACCTGACAGTTGAATAGGGGCAGAACCGCCCCTATACTCTGCGCGCATTTTGTCGGCACAAATTATGCCAAGTTATTGAATTCTGGCAGCCGACCATTGGAGAGCAAACGTGATGGAAACCCGCAAGCCAAACCGCCTGCCGTTCCATCGCCTGGCGGTTTTTCCGGTGTTGATGGCTCAATTTGTCATTTTGCTCATTGCCGCTTTGGCGCTCTGGCAATGGCATGGAGTCGTTGCCGGATACTCGGGACTTTGCGGAGGCCTGATAGCCTTGCTGCCCAATGTTTATTTCGCTCACAAGGCATTTCGGTTTTCCGGCGCCCGAGCAGCCCAGTCCATCGTCCGGTCATTTTATGCCGGCGAGGCAGGCAAACTGATTTTGACAGCAGTGCTCTTTGCGCTGGTGTTTGCAGGTGTGAAGCCACTGGCGCCGATAGCTGTATTCGGCGCGTTCGTGCTGACTCAGTCGGTCAGCTGGTTCGCTCCCCTGCTGATGAGAACAAGACTTTCGAGACCTTAGGGCGTTTGAGGCAACCATGGCAGAAACAACCGCTTCGGGCTATATCCAGCACCACTTGCAGAACCTGACCTTCGGTCAGCTACCTAACGGCGGCTGGGGCTTTGCCCATACCGCAGCAGAAGCCAAAGAAATGGGCTTCTGGGCTTTCCACGTCGATACTCTCGGCTGGTCGGTCGCGTTGGGTCTGATCTTCGTACTTCTTTTCCGCATGGCGGCAAAGAAAGCGACTTCGGGTCAGCCGGGTGCTTTGCAGAACTTCGTTGAAGTATTGGTCGAATTCGTCGATGGCAGCGTGAAAGACAGCTTCCATGGCCGTAGCCCGGTGATTGCACCGCTGGCACTGACCATCTTCGTCTGGGTGTTCCTGATGAACGCCGTCGACCTGGTACCGGTCGACTGGATTCCTCAGCTGGCCATCCTGATCTCCGGTGACCACCACATCCCGTTCCGCGCCGTGTCGACCACCGACCCGAACGCGACCCTGGGCATGGCGTTCTCGGTTTTCGCACTGATCATTTTCTACAGCATCAAGGTCAAGGGCTTCGGCGGCTTCATCGGCGAACTGACCCTGCACCCGTTCGGCAGCAAGAACATCTTCGTTCAAGCCCTGCTGATCCCGGTGAACTTCCTGCTGGAATTCGTGACCCTGATCGCCAAGCCGATCTCTCTGGCTCTGCGTCTGTTCGGCAACATGTATGCCGGCGAGCTGGTGTTCATTCTGATCGCTGTGATGTTCGGCAGCGGCCTGCTCTGGCTGAGCGGCCTGGGCGTTGTTCTGCAGTGGGCGTGGGCTGTGTTCCACATCCTGATCATCACGCTGCAGGCGTTCATCTTCATGATGCTGACCATCGTCTACCTGTCGATGGCGCACGAAGAAAACCATTAAGGCCAGTCTCGACTAGTCTGATGTCCTTCCCGGTCAAACGGGAAGGGGCTCTTCACAGGGCACCTGAAACGATTTGTTTTACCGCTTTAATCTAAAAAACCTAAACCATACGACGTAAAAGTCGGGAGGAAAGATGGAAACTGTAGTTGGTCTAACCGCTATCGCTGTTGCACTGTTGATCGGCCTGGGCGCACTGGGTACCGCAATTGGTTTCGGCCTGCTGGGCGGCAAGTTCCTGGAAGGCGCAGCGCGTCAGCCAGAAATGGTTCCAATGCTGCAAGTTAAAATGTTCATCGTTGCCGGTCTGCTCGACGCCGTAACCATGATCGGTGTTGGTATCGCTCTGTTCTTCACCTTTGCGAACCCGTTCGTTGGTCAGATCGCTGGCTAATTACCCGGATTCTTCCGAGTAATTTGATGTGATGGACAACGTAACTGCGAGGTGTTGGCGTGAACATTAATGCGACCCTGATTGGCCAGTCCGTTGCGTTCCTGATTTTTGTACTGTTCTGCATGAAGTATGTATGGCCTCCGGTCATCGCTGCTCTGCACGAACGTCAAAAGAAGATCGCTGATGGTCTGGACGCTGCCAGCCGTGCAGCTCGCGACCTGGAGTTGGCCCAAGAAAAAGCGGGTCAGCAACTGCGCGAAGCGAAAGCTCAGGCAGCTGAAATCATCGAGCAAGCCAAGAAACGCGGTAACCAGATTGTCGAAGAGGCCGTTGAAAAGGCCCGTGTCGACGCTGACCGTGTGAAGGTTCAGGCTCAAGCCGAGATCGAACAGGAACTGAACAGTGTCAAAGACAAGCTGCGCGCCCAAGTGGGTTTGCTGGCTGTCGGCGGCGCCGAGAAGATCCTGGGTGCCACAATCGATCAAAACGCGCACGCAGAGCTGGTTAACCAACTGGCTGCTGAAATCTAAGCGAGGGCGATCATGGCAGAACTGACCACGTTGGCCCGACCTTACGCTAAGGCGGCCTTCGAGCACGCTCAGGCCCACCAGCAACTGGCCAATTGGTCAGCCATGCTCGGCCTGGCTGCAGCGGTGTCGCAAGACGACACCATGCAGCGCGTGCTCAAGGCCCCGCGACTGACGAGCGCAGAAAAGGCCGCCACGTTTATTGACGTGTGCGGCGACAAGTTTGATGCCAAGGCACAGAACTTCATCAATGTCGTTGCCGAAAACGACCGTCTCCCGCTTCTGCCGGAGATTGCCGCTCTTTTCGACCTGTACAAGGCCGAACAAGAGAAGTCGGTAGACGTTGAAGTGACCAGTGCTTTTGCATTGAACCAAGAACAGCAAGACAAACTCGCCAAGGTTCTCAGTGCACGACTCAACCGGGAAGTGCGCCTGCAAGTTGCGGAGGATGCTGCCCTTATAGGTGGTGTCGTAATCCGCGCCGGCGACCTGGTTATCGATGGCTCGATTCGCGGCAAAATCGCGAAACTTGCCGAAGCATTGAAATCTTGAGTTTGAAGGGGCAGCAGAGCAATGCAGCAACTCAATCCTTCCGAAATAAGTGAAATTATCAAGGGCCGCATCGACAAGCTCGATGTGACCTCCCAAGCCCGTAACGAAGGCACTGTCGTCAGCGTATCTGACGGCATCGTGCGGATTCACGGTCTGGCCGACGTTATGTACGGCGAGATGATCGAGTTTCCGGGCGGCGTCTACGGTATGGCCCTCAACCTGGAGCAAGACTCCGTAGGTGCCGTTGTACTGGGCGCTTACCAGTCTCTGGCTGAAGGCATGAGCGCCAAGTGCACCGGCCGCATCCTCGAAGTTCCGGTTGGTAAGGAACTGCTGGGTCGCGTAGTCGACGCACTGGGTAACCCTGTTGACGGCAAAGGTCCACTGGGCAACACCGAGACCGACGCGGTCGAGAAAGTTGCACCGGGCGTGATCTGGCGTAAGTCGGTAGACCAGCCTGTACAGACTGGCTACAAGGCTGTCGATGCCATGATCCCTGTCGGCCGTGGCCAGCGTGAGCTGATCATCGGTGACCGTCAGATCGGTAAAACCGCTCTGGCGATCGACGCGATCATCAACCAGAAAGACAGCGGCATTTTCTGCGTCTACGTAGCCATCGGTCAGAAACAATCGACCATCGCCAACGTGGTTCGCAAGCTGGAAGAAAACGGCGCCCTGGCCAACACGATCATCGTGGCTGCCAGTGCTTCGGAATCTCCTGCGCTGCAATTCCTGGCACCGTACTCCGGTTGCACCATGGGTGAATTCTTCCGCGACCGCGGTGAAGACGCGCTGATCGTTTATGACGATCTGTCCAAGCAAGCAGTGGCTTACCGCCAGATTTCCCTGCTGCTGCGCCGTCCACCAGGCCGTGAAGCTTACCCAGGCGACGTGTTCTATCTCCACTCCCGTCTGCTGGAGCGCGCATCCCGCGTTTCGGAAGAATACGTAGAGAAGTTCACCAACGGCGCAGTGACCGGCAAAACCGGTTCCCTGACCGCACTGCCGATCATCGAAACCCAGGCTGGCGACGTTTCCGCGTTCGTTCCGACCAACGTGATTTCCATCACCGACGGTCAGATCTTCCTGGAATCGGCCATGTTCAACTCGGGCATCCGCCCTGCAGTGAACGCCGGTGTTTCGGTATCCCGTGTGGGTGGTGCCGCTCAGACCAAGATCATCAAGAAGCTCTCCGGTGGTATCCGTACCGCTCTGGCTCAGTACCGTGAACTGGCGGCATTCGCCCAGTTCGCTTCTGACCTGGACGAAGCGACCCGTAAGCAACTTGAGCATGGTCAGCGCGTTACCGAGCTGATGAAGCAGAAGCAATACGCACCAATGTCGATCGCTGACATGGCGCTGTCGCTGTATGCCGCTGAGCGTGGGTTCCTGACTGACATTGAAATCGCCAAGATCGGCAGCTTCGAACAAGCGCTGATTGCTTTCTTCAACCGCGATCACGCCGATTTGATGGCCAAGATCAACGTTAAAGGTGACTTCAATGACGAAATCGACGCTGGCATGAAAGCCGGTATCGAGAAGTTCAAGGCCACCCAAACCTGGTAAGCCGCAGCGGGAGCCGCGAGGCTCCCGCTTGCTAACCTGATAGGTGTTACATGGCAGGCGCAAAAGAGATTCGCAGTAAGATTGCGAGCATCAAAAGCACGCAAAAGATTACCAGCGCCATGGAAAAAGTGGCGGTCAGCAAAATGCGCAAGGCACAAATGCGCATGGCTGCTAGCCGTCCTTATGCGGAACGTATCCGCCAGGTAATTGGGCATCTGGCCAACGCCAACCCGGAATACCGCCACCCGTTCATGATCGACCGCGAAATCAAGCGCGTTGGTTATGTTGTGGTGAGCAGTGACCGTGGTCTGTGCGGCGGCTTGAACACCAACCTGTTCAAGGCCCTGGTCAAGGACATGGCGGTAAACCGCGAAAACGGCGTCGAGATTGATCTGTGTGTCGTTGGTAGCAAGGGTGCGGCCTTTTTCCGCAACTTCGGCGGTAACGTCGTTGCAGCTATCAGCCACCTGGGTGAAGAGCCGTCGATCAATGATCTGATCGGCAGCGTCAAGGTGATGCTGGATGCCTACCTGGACGGCCGTATTGACCGCCTGTCCGTGGTGTCCAACAAGTTCATCAACACCATGACGCAACAGCCTACCGTGGAGCAGTTGATTCCACTGGTGGCGACCCCGGATCAGGATCTCAAGCACCACTGGGACTATCTCTACGAACCGGATGCCAAAGAGCTGCTTGACGGCTTGATGGTCCGCTACGTTGAGTCGCAGGTCTACCAGGCGGTGGTCGAGAACAACGCGGCTGAACAAGCTGCGCGGATGATCGCGATGAAGAACGCTACCGACAACGCCGGTGATTTGATCAGCGATTTGCAGCTGATCTACAACAAGGCGCGTCAGGCTGCGATCACCCAAGAGATCTCGGAAATCGTCGGCGGCGCTGCCGCGGTTTAACGGTTCAAATATTCAGAGGATCCAGCTATGAGTAGCGGACGTATCGTTCAAATCATCGGCGCCGTTATCGACGTGGAATTTCCACGCGACAGCGTACCGAGCATCTACAACGCGCTGAAAGTAGTGAGCGCGGCTGAAACCACCCTGGAAGTTCAGCAGCAGCTGGGCGACGGCGTGGTTCGCACCATTGCGATGGGTTCCACCGAAGGCTTGAAGCGCGGTCTGGAAGTTACCGACTCTGGCGCAGCCATCTCCGTACCGGTCGGTAAAGCGACCCTGGGCCGGATCATGGACGTCCTCGGTAACCCGATCGACGAAGCTGGCCCGATCGACACCGAAGAGCGTTGGGGCATTCACCGTCCAGCGCCTTCGTTCGCTGAGCAAGCAGGCGGCAACGACCTGCTGGAAACCGGCATCAAGGTTATCGACCTGGTTTGCCCGTTTGCCAAAGGCGGTAAAGTCGGTCTGTTCGGTGGTGCCGGTGTAGGCAAAACCGTAAACATGATGGAACTGATCCGTAACATCGCCATCGAGCACAGCGGTTATTCCGTGTTCGCCGGTGTGGGTGAGCGTACTCGTGAGGGTAACGACTTCTACCACGAGATGAAGGACTCCAACGTTCTGGACAAAGTGGCACTGGTTTACGGTCAGATGAACGAGCCGCCGGGTAACCGTCTGCGCGTAGCACTGACCGGCCTGACCATGGCCGAGAAGTTCCGTGACGAAGGTAACGACGTTCTGCTGTTCGTCGACAACATCTATCGTTACACCCTGGCCGGTACTGAAGTATCCGCACTGCTGGGCCGTATGCCTTCGGCAGTAGGTTACCAGCCGACCCTGGCTGAAGAGATGGGCGTTCTGCAAGAACGTATCACTTCGACCAAGGAAGGTTCGATCACCTCGATCCAAGCGGTATACGTACCTGCGGATGACTTGACCGACCCGTCGCCAGCGACCACCTTCGCCCACTTGGACGCCACCGTCGTTCTGTCCCGTGACATCGCCTCCCTGGGTATCTACCCAGCGGTAGATCCACTGGATTCGACTTCGCGCCAGCTGGACCCGAACGTAATCGGCCAGGACCACTACGACACCGCTCGCGGCGTTCAGTACGTTCTGCAACGTTACAAAGAGCTGAAGGACATCATCGCGATCCTGGGTATGGACGAGCTGTCGGAAGCCGACAAGCAGTTGGTAAACCGTGCTCGTAAGATCCAGCGCTTCTTGTCGCAGCCGTTCTTCGTGGCTGAAGTCTTCACCGGTGCTTCGGGTAAATACGTTTCCCTGAAAGACACCATTGCTGGCTTCAAAGGCATCCTCAACGGTGACTACGACCACCTGCCAGAACAAGCGTTCTACATGGTTGGCGGCATCGAAGAAGCGATCGAGAAAGCCAAGAAACTGTAATCCCGGCGCCCGGCAACGGGCGCTCATTTAGGTTGAGGCAATCAGATGGCTATGACAGTCCATTGCGATATCGTCAGCGCGGAAGGGGAAATCTTTTCCGGCCTGGTCGAGATGGTGATTGCGCACGGTGCACTGGGTGATCTTGGTATCGCTCTGGGTCACGCGCCGCTGATCACTAATCTGAAGCCAGGTCCGATCCGCCTGATCAAGCAAGGCGGGGAAGCCGAGGTGTTCTACATCTCCGGTGGTTTCCTCGAGGTTCAGCCGAACATGGTCAAGGTGCTTGCCGATACCGTGCAACGCGCCGCCGACCTGGATGAAGCTCAAGCCCAGGCAGCTCTCAAGGCTGCCGAAGCTGCTCTGCACGAGAAGAGCGCAGATTTCGACTACGGAGCTGCGTCCGCACGTCTGGCCGAGGCTGCAGCACAGCTGCGCACCGTCCAGCAGATCCGCAAGAAGTTTGGCGGTTAATCCGTCAGCCGCTTGTTGTGCGATTGATAAAAAAGGGTAGCCTCGGCTACCCTTTTTTCTTTTCCGAATTCAACCCCCGGTCGCAGTTGCTGACCACCCAGGATTGGTAGCCAGTCATGTCTCTTGAAATCGTTATCCTCGCGGCCGGTCAAGGCACCCGTATGCGTTCGGCACTGCCGAAAGTACTGCATCCGATTGCCGGCAATTCCATGCTGGGACATGTTATCCACAGCGCCCGGCAACTCGATCCACAGCGCATCCATGTCGTGATCGGCCATGGCGCCGATGTGGTGCGGGAACGTCTGGCCGCTGATGATCTGAATTTCGTCCTGCAAGACAAGCAACTGGGCACCGGTCACGCCACCGCTCAAGCGGTGCCGTTCATTACTGCCGACACCGTGTTGATCCTCTACGGTGACGTGCCGCTGATCGAAGTCGAAACTCTGCAGCGTCTGCTCAAGCACGTCGTGCCCGGGCAGATGGGTTTGCTCACCGTTGAACTGGACGACCCGACCGGTTACGGCCGTATCGTGCGTGATGCCGACGGCAAGGTCGCAGCCATCGTTGAACACAAAGATGCCAGCGAAGCGCAACGCGCAATTACTGAAGGTAATACCGGCATTCTCGCCGTCCCGGCCAATCGTCTGGCCGACTGGATGAGTCGCCTGTCGAACAACAATGCCCAAGGCGAGTACTACCTGACCGACGTGATCGAGATGGCGGTGAGTGATGGCCTGGTTGTCGCCACCGAGCAACCGCACGACCCGATGGAAGTGCAGGGCGCCAACGATCGCAAGCAACTGTCCGAGCTGGAGCGCCACTACCAGTTGCGCGCTGGCCGTCGTTTGATGGCTCAAGGCGTGACTCTGCGTGACCCGGCGCGTTTCGATGTGCGAGGCGAAGTCACCGTGGGCCGTGACGTGCTGATCGACATCAACGTGATCCTCGAAGGCAACGTGGTCATCGAAGATGATGTGGTGATCGGCCCGAACTGTGTGATCAAGGACAGCACCCTGCGCAAAGGTGTGGTGATCAAGGCCAACTCGCACATTGAAGGTGCCGTTCTGGGCGAGGGCAGTGATGCCGGACCATTTGCGCGTCTGCGTCCAGGCACCGTGCTCGAAGCGCGTGCGCATGTGGGTAACTTTGTTGAATTGAAAAATGCCCGCATGGGCGAAGGCGCCAAGGCCGGTCATCTGACTTATCTGGGTGATGCCGAAATCGGTGCGCGTACCAACATTGGCGCCGGCACCATCACCTGCAACTACGATGGCGCCAACAAGTGGAAAACCGTGCTGGGTGCTGACGTGTTCATCGGTTCCAATAATTCGCTGGTCGCGCCTGTGGATATCTCCGACGGTGCAACCACGGCGGCCGGGTCGACCATTACGCAGAATGTGGATAACGCACAGTTGGCCGTGGGCCGAGCGCGGCAGAGGAATATCGACGGCTGGAAGCGGCCGGAGAAGATCAAGAAGAGCTGAGTTATCCACAGCGGTTTTTAGCGACGAAAATCCAATGTGGGAGCGAGCTTGCTCGCGAATGCGATAGATCATTCAACATTGATGTTGACTGACACGATGCCTTCGCGAGCAAGCTCGCTCCCACATTTTTTGTTTGTGTCGTTTTCAAAAAAGTCTGACTTGCGCTTGACGATTTAGAGCCGATAGGTTTTGATTGCTTCCGTTATCTTTCGAAACGAAACTTAAGTCGCCATGTCGAAACGCAACACGCCGCAACGCCGCCACAACATCCTCGCCTTGCTCAACGAGCAGGGCGAAGTCAGTGTGGATGAACTGGCCAAGCGCTTCGAAACCTCCGAAGTTACGATTCGCAAGGATCTCGCTGCGCTTGAAAGCCATGGCCTGTTGCTGCGCCGTTACGGCGGTGCTATCACCATGCCGCAGGAACTGGTCGCGGAAACCGCGCAGAGCGTTTCCAAGTACAAACAGGCCATCGCCCGCGCGGCGGTGAAACGCATCCGCGAGCACGCGCGCATCATCATCGACAGCGGCAGTACCACCGCTGCAATGATCCCGGAACTTGGCCAACAGCCAGGCCTGGTGGTGATGACCAACTCCCTGCACGTCGCCAACGCCTTGAGCGAACTCGAGCACGAACCGGTGCTGTTGATGACCGGCGGCACCTGGGACCCGCATTCGGAATCCTTTCAGGGCCAGGTTGCCGAGCAAGTACTACGCTCTTACGACTTCGACCAGTTGTTCATTGGCGCCGACGGTATCGATCTGGTGCGCGGCACGACGACTTTCAATGAATTGCTGGGACTGAGCCGGGTCATGGCCGAGGTGGCGCGAGAAGTCATCGTCATGGTCGAGGCCGACAAGATCGGTCGCAAGATTCCCAATCTGGAACTGCCGTGGAGCAGCGTCCATACCCTCATTACCGATGATCGCCTGCCTATCGAAGCGCGCGATCAGATACAGGCCCGCGGTATCACCGTGATTTGCGCGGCTGTCAGTCAGGAGAAATAAGCATGTGTGGAATTGTCGGCGCAGTTGCTGAACGTAATATCACCGCCATCCTGCTCGAAGGCCTCAAGCGCCTTGAATACCGCGGCTACGACAGCGCCGGTGTCGCGGTCTTCACCAACGACGAAACCCTCGAGCGCATGCGTCGCCCGGGTAAAGTCAGCGAACTTGAAGCGGCGCTGGCCGAACGCCCGCTGGTGGGTCGTCTGGGCATTGCCCACACCCGTTGGGCTACTCACGGCGCACCGTGCGAACGCAACGCCCACCCGCATTTCTCCGGCGACATCGCGGTGGTGCACAACGGCATCATCGAAAACCACGAAGCCCTGCGTGAACAGCTGAAAGCGCTGGGTTATGTGTTTACTTCGGACACCGATACCGAAGTTATCGCCCATCTGCTCAATCACAAGCTCAAGGATCAGCCTGACCTGAGCGTCGCTCTCAAGGCGACGGTCAAGGAATTGCACGGTGCTTATGGTCTGGCAGTGATCAATGCCAAGCAGCCGGATCGTCTGGTGGCCGCGCGCAGTGGCAGTCCGTTGGTGATCGGGCTGGGTCTGGGCGAGAACTTCCTCGCCTCCGATCAGTTGGCGCTGCGTCAGGTCACCGACCGCTTCATGTACCTGGAAGAAGGCGATATCGGCGAAATTCGCCGCGATACCGTGCAGATCTGGGACGTCAACGGCATCGCTGTCGAGCGCCAGACCGTGCAGTACAGCGACGGTGCCGAAGCCGCCGACAAAGGTGAATACCGCCACTACATGCTCAAGGAAATCCACGAGCAACCAGCCGTTGTGCAGCGCACCCTCGAAGGTCGCCTGAGCAATGATCAGGTGCTGGTACAAGCGTTCGGCCCACAAGCGGCCGAATTGTTCGCCAGAGTGCGCAACGTACAGATCGTCGCCTGCGGCACCAGTTATCACGCCGGTATGGTCGCGCGTTACTGGCTTGAAGAATTGGCCGGCATTCCGTGCCAGGTCGAAGTCGCCAGCGAATTCCGCTACCGCAAAGTCGTGGTACAGCCGGACACCCTGTTCGTGACGATCTCGCAGTCCGGCGAAACCGCCGACACCCTGGCGGCGCTGCGCAATGCCAAGGAACTGGGCTTCCTCGCCAGCCTGGCCATCTGCAACGTCGGCATCAGCTCGCTGGTGCGCGAATCTGACCTGACTCTGCTGACCCAGGCTGGCCGCGAAATTGGCGTCGCCTCAACCAAAGCCTTCACTACGCAATTGGTCGGCCTATTGCTGCTGACCCTGTCGCTGGGCCAAGTGCGCGGCACGTTAGCCGAGGGCGTTGAAGCGCGTCTAGTCGAGGAACTGCGTCGCCTGCCAACTCGTCTTGGCGAAGCACTGGCCATGGACAGCACCGTGGAGAAGATCGCCGAACTGTTCGCGGAGAAGAACCACACTCTGTTCCTTGGCCGTGGCGCGCAATTCCCGGTGGCGATGGAAGGTGCGCTGAAACTCAAGGAAATCTCTTATATCCACGCCGAAGCCTACCCGGCCGGCGAACTGAAACACGGCCCGCTGGCGCTGGTGGATAACGACATGCCGGTAGTTACCGTTGCGCCAAACAACGAACTGCTGGAAAAGCTCAAATCCAACCTGCAGGAAGTCCGCGCCCGTGGCGGCGAACTGATCGTGTTCGCCGACGAGAAAGCCGGGATGACCAATGGCGAAGGCACCCACGTGGTGCAGATGCCGCACATCCACGACATCCTCTCGCCGATCCTCTACACGGTTCCGCTGCAGTTGCTGTCGTACTACGTGGCGGTGCTCAAGGGCACGGACGTCGATCAGCCGCGTAATCTGGCGAAGTCGGTGACGGTGGAATAAGTTATCCACAGCTGACCTACGCACTGAAGCTACGAAATAAAGTCTGTCGGAACTAAATAAAGTCTGTCGCTGGCGCCTCCGACTCTCCGGTGGAGTAACCAGTGACGCTTTCTCCGGTGGTGTTAAAGATTAAAACCGGTCGCAGCGCTCAGGGAGCCGTTTCACGGCATCCCTCATGCAACGGCTTTTTTGGTTTGCTGCCTACTCGGCCGCAGCCAACCTCAGGTCCTTCTGATGCTTTTGCAGATCCAGCCCGATGAGTCCCTCATCTCGTTTGTGATACGAGCAATTCATATCAATCAGTATTCGCCAAAGCGCTCGCTACTCGATGATCTGACTCCTCGTAGCTCCTTCGACACTGAGCAGTTGCGCAAGATTGCTGGACTTATCGGCTGGCCAGGCTGCTATGGGTTCAACCGCTTGGTTCACAACCACACGATGTTGCCAGCGAAGCATGTTATCAAGGGCGACCAGGACATCTCCTATTCTGGACCGCTGTACGCTTCGAAGGCGTCCTGCCTAAACATGCACAGCTCTGCCTACTGCCCGGACTGCGTCAGAGAGGATCTGGAGACCCGGGGGTTTTCCTATTGGAGGCGCTACACCTACCCTGATGTGACGGTTTGCCACAAACACAACACGGTCCTTCTGGAGCGTTGCCACTTCTGCGACAGGCCCTTTTCCTATAGGGGGCACAGCCTGGATGTGATGTGGAGAGGGTGTAAAGGCAGGCAACTCTGTGAAGCTCCTTCAACTCCAAATTCGGATGCGCTGGCGCTTCGACGTGCTGTGACATTCCATCGGCTATGTTCGACGCAGAAGGTCATTTCGTATCAGGCCGCTGCTCGCGCTCTGCATGAGAAGGCGGAAACCGTTTTACCGACTAGGACCGGAGACGTTGCACTTCAAATTCAGGAGCTCCAGAAGAAGTTGGGCCGCGTACTCCAGCCACCGGAGGGTGCGCCAATTGCTCTCTCACCTGACATAGCCTCATGGGAGATTGAGGGAATCTTGGAGGCGATTATCCTCGTCTACGAGTCCTGTGATGATTTCCTGGTCGATTCGGCCTCGTATGATCACCAAATGCGAACTGTAGATTCGCTTTGGAATACCTATCAGGCCGCAGGACCGTTCTATCCACATTTTGTGGAGGAGGACTACCTTAGTGGGATTGGACACTGGTCTTGTCCTAATCCGAATCCTCATTCTGCGTCCGCCATCACCCGGGATGGCTTTCACACTCTACGGACGAAGGTATATCCATGCTGCAATTCTGCCCCGATCAATGGTAGCGCGAGGCGCATGAAGCCCGAACAGGTGGTGCCCTTACCAGGCATACCCAGAATCAACACGGGCACAAGCTCGACTCGCTCCTGATCCGCATGTTGTAGATGTTGTATCTTCAAACGATTAGATCATCGGCGGTGTCTGGGTGGGTGGCGGAGCTGGTCTATGGTTATCGGCTCAGCGTTAAAGACAACTGTCCTAGGACAGCCCGCAGAATACGGACAAAATCGTACATTAAGCCAATGTAACTCTGCGCACGGAAACCCCTGCTAAATGCCCGTCAGCAGCCAAATACACTGGTGGCTTACTGACAACGAAGGACTGACGATGGTGGATTTTCGGAAAAGCGGCGAACCGCCGAACAGCAGCGCCGGGTGGAGCGTGTCTTGGACGCGCAAGAGCAGTTTTGGACCTGTATGAGCAGCCCACTGAACTCCCCTTATTGGCAGATTGCTGCCGCTCTCGAGTGACCGCTTTCGGCCAAAAGCAGACTGTTGCGCATGGTGGTCGCGTTCTTACTACTGCTAATCGTATTGTCATGGCGATGGTTGCCGATACTCTAAAGATCGAGATTCGGCCATATTAAGCATTCAACAGAGTTTAGATTACGATAATGGAGCTTGACTGAGGAGACTCAGCCTCTTCATCAATAGAATAAAGGGGGAACTGATCGGGCATCACCAGAGGCGACGGTCTATACAGAATTTTTTCGCCTACAACTTCTTGGTAGTAGTAATTGTTCGCTGGAGATATATAGTCTACAAATAATTCGAGAGTTGAAATTAATTCAAGTATATCTTTGTGCCACCCCGACTTGATCATGTCGAGTATTTTTTGGTGACCAGAATCCTCGATATCCTCAAGGTGGCCGAAATGTCCATCGACTAAACCCTTGATACTACGAACTGCGCGCCGATAATCTTTCGTAAAGCAATTAGATTTTGAAAAGTGCAGGATCCAACGCTCTACAGCCTCGCTTCGATTTAGACTTATTTCACCTTTGATCGAATCATCTCCATGCTTGTTCTTGTCAGATACACCAATGCCAAATGTGCAATACTTGTCTTTCATTGGTTTATCTTTGTAGTACGAGGGCAGGAATAAGGATTCGCCGTGATTCCCTTCAACTTCTCCAACAAATCCGATCGTCTCTTCATCATTTGAAATCAATATAAACAAATCGGAATTCTTTAAAGTTTCATCCAGACTCAATCCGGGGGTTTTAGTTTTTGGATAAGCCTTCACCCCCCGAGGTAGAAGCATCAAAACTCTTGTTTTGTTATAGTTTCTTTGGGCAAAATGAAACTCAGAATCAGTGCCTACCTTAAATATGTTCATTTTGGTTATGTTAAATTCTTTAATTTCATACTCGCTCAATACGCTCGCACATAACTCTTTGAAGTATGAGATTCCAGTTTTTGTTTTAAGGAAGTCAACCATGACATATTCGAATGCATGGTTTAAGACCGTATTTTCCATTTTTCCGAAGAAGCCACTTTCTCTAAGTGCGCCCTTATAGTCTTGT
>NZ_CABVHJ010000001.1:0-480387 GCF_902497745.1 Pseudomonas fluorescens | reverse complement strand
CAAGCTTGAACTATAACCCCAATTAAAAGGAAGGTTTTTCTGATAGCGCACAGTTTTCAATATCGCGCAGTAAAAAGATGCCCAGTACGAGGCGGTATCCCCAATGATGCCTCTCGCAGCTTGAGGTAATAGTACGGTAGTGTCAGTATTCAATTTTCACCTCGAAATCATTGAATTTAGTTATTGGTATACCTATAGGTTCTATTTCGCTATGCGCCCAGCCTTCGTACATTTAGCTTATAGTTTCTTTTGAAAAAACGCTTTACAGATTAACGCTAGGCCCGACGTAAGCTATTCGTACTTCACTTATACGTTTAGCGAAGTTTCGTAAAAGCCGTGATGTCTACCGATGAATTCGGCAGCAGCCTAGGACACGCTACTGATTTGCCATCACGCTGTCCACCGCTACTAGTAACCTGTAGCCGCCTGGGCTGACCATCACCTCCTGGCCAATAGTGACGCTTGCCAACGTCCACTTATGGCCGGGAGGTGCAGCTCTCAAACGTCCGCTATTGGCCGAAAGCGGACGTCGGTAGGCGGCAGCTCTTGGCCGTTTTCTGGCTGTCGCGACTGGCAGCAGTAGGTCAACTGTGGATGTCCTACACTGTTTCGGGGCGGGCAGTAGTCCAACACCAACAAGATGGAGCGTGCGGTTATACCCTCCAGCTCGTAATAGCTATACGTATCGACTTTCCGCAGGTCTTAAGGCTGCGGTTGAGCCATGCTGATCGATTTTTCATCATCATGGCGCAAAGGATCAGGCTGACATTCCTTCTGTAGCTTGAGCTAGCAGGTCCTCCACTTGACGCAACCCAGGTGTAGTGGAGAGCATTTCAATTGGGCTTTTGCCTGAAAAGCGAGATTTTGGCTTGGACAGCCAGCTTAAGGCCTTCTCAGTGTCACCAAAAAAGGATTCGGCCACCGCAATTGTGTGCGCCAGCCGAAACAAGTGATCGCTCTCACTGGCGGTCAATCGCTCGCAGTTGGCCACTTTAGTCGTGAGCGCGTCGGCAGGTATGATTTTGTCCTGAGCTTCAACGCTGATGAGCCCAAAGTCGCGCATTGCTGGGATAATGCTCGCCATCAGGCCGGCATCAATCATTTCGTGAATGTGCTGGTAAGTCGCGTCCTCGGGGATGCCGAGCAAAACCTTCATGCGGCTTCGATAATTGCCGTCGGCTTGAGCGCGCGAATGGTTGGGGATTCTGTGAGATCCTTGCGCAGGTTTGCGGATCGGCGTCAGGATGATCGAGTCTCCGACGGTATTGATCGTCAGATCATCCCCGATCGTCAAGCCCATCTCATTAAGCAAGGCGGCTGGCAAATCGACGATGACATCTCCGCTGCCATCGTTGGTGGCCTGAGCCTGAACTTTCCAGCATCCGCTTTGATTCATAACCGGCCACCTAACGTGTCGTCAGAAAAAAGGATATTCAATGCTCGCGCGCGCAGCGGATCCTGTCATGGAGTAAAAGAGCTATAGGAAGTGTTCGACCCGAAATTGCGACAAGCGGTCTATGCAGTATTTGACGTGACTGGTGACGGGGGCGCTGCCACGTGCCGACCCTATCGTTCAATCCTTTCGTGTCCAAGAGTTGTGCACCGGATTCGCGCTGCCGGGAAACTCATTTCAAGCTCAAAAGATCCCTAAGTGTGATTTTCTGTCGGGAGCCGTCACCGAGCAGAACATACAACGTGTTTTTGGTAAAAAAGAGTCCTGCGTCGTCGTAGCTCACTTGGAAGGAGCTACGTACCCAATCTCCAGGATTAAAGCGCGCGCGACTGTCGAGTACGACGCTGCGCGCGTAGACGACCATTGGCTCGAAGCCACGGGAACGAAGAGCATCGCACTCTTCGTCGCAGGCCTCCAGCTCGAGCAGCGTCCAGTTTTGGACTAGGCAAAACGAATAATGCGAAAATTTGTTCTGCACAAAGATGGCAGCATCCTCAGCTGACAGGTCGCAGCCGTTGACGCACTCACCCTGTCCGCTTACGAGTTGCTCGAGTCGTGCGAGGTCCATGTGCGCAATGCCCTCTTGGAGATTGGATATCTATTTCTTTGTGCGTCAACAGTCGTGTTAGAGCAACCGCCGATGTCGTTCAGATTGATGTTGAGAGTGTTTCTTCCATATGTCAAAACGACTCATCAAGGCTTGCTCCGCAGGCTGATGCCGCATTGAACCAGTGGCCGACACCATGCTGACCCAACCCGATCGGTAAAAATCTAACTCTGGTCATGGTTACAAACTAGGAACCAGAATCAGTAAAGTTTCGGAAAATGGATCATTCAGGTGCTGGCGGTAACAACTGGTTTTTCACCCCGTACGCCGCGCTGCCGACTCGCATCTGTTGTGACGATGCTGGCGTCCACGGCAAAGCCATCCCCCTTGAGCAGGCCTGCGTTCATGTAGCGACGCAGCATCTCAATAAACGGCCAGCGAAACAGATCACTGCCCTGAAAACGGCCGTGTTGATTCTTGGAAAATGTCGAGTGATTGCGAGTTCAGAGATAGTAGTCGTCGAGCTTGTTCGACCTTTAGCTAGCTACGTTCGGATGCATTAATGCCTATTCCTGGTCGAGGAGGTCTTGCGGTTTGGAGCGACCCAGCACCTTAGACAGGTATGCTCTGGATTCGGGGTATTGGCTTCGATTTTCCAGGCAAGTCGAGAGCATGGGGATCACGGCGTACAGCTGGGCTATTGTGACCGGACCGCGCTGCGGTAAAGCGATCGAATCGCACGCCGTTTTTAACATGCTCAGTAGCCGATAATCTCGGGCCTCCCAGTCAACAGGGTGTTTGTTCACGTGCGCTGGTTTGGCGAAGGTTCGCTCTTCGGCTATCAGCCAGGCTTTGTCGTTTCGGTAAAGCCAGGCGTAGAGAGAAGGCGTTGTGTTCCTCAAAGCCTGAACGCCCAAGTCAGGATACAAACTGTGCAAATATTGCCACTGACTCCTGTGCTCATCAGTCTCGCGGCAGTGCCTCGCCTTAAGTGCCATGGCGTAGGTCGCTGGATGGGCACGTAGTAGCTTATTGATCGTGGAAACAGAGATTTGGAACTCGTCACAAAGCACCTGTTTAGAAACGCCTTCAGCCAGTTTTGAAAGCAGATTTTCCTTGAGCTTGCCTTTTAGTCGTTTGGGCCTGAGAGCATTTTTGGCTGGAGGGATTGATAGCGAGACTCGCTTATCAGGCGCCCGCGATGGAGTGCTCGCCACTTGCTGAGTTGATCTGGCCACTTCAGCTTCGTAGGCCTCTAGGAACGAGTGCAGGTCATCAAATAGCCAATCAATCAAAATCAGATGTTTCAGAGGATGAATACTTCTGCGGGGGGTACGGACAAGCTGGTTCACAAATGACTCTGAGCTTTTTTTGTCTGCAGGCAATGATTCAAAAAGATGAAAGCGGCGAAGCGCCTCTGTGCGGTCGAGCAGTGATACAGATCTGCTCTCGTGGAGAACAGCTGTGCGATAGGCCGCGGCGACGGCGCGAGGTTCGAAGGACGTCGCTCGGCCGATGGATGCTAGGTCGATGACATTGTCCGCCAAAGCCAAAAAAACTGGACGTGACCAGAGTTTTTGAGATGAGCCCTGTTCGATCAAGAATTCTTCGGTAGGTAGCGACCATTCGAACCGACCCGACCACCGTCTACTTTTGGTAGATGCCATGAGCCAAGTTTGATGGCGGGGACAGATCATCACACCTGGATATTGGTGTTTGAGGTGCCAGTACGCTATGCCATGCGCGTGCACATCCTCGCGCATACAGCACGGACATGCTTTCAACGGGTGTTCAGCGCCAAAGCCGCTTGATACCAAGCCAAGTCGATATTTAATTGAATCAAGGCGATCGCTTTTTACAGTTCTTATCGCGTCTTCAATTTTAACTTTATTTTGAAATGGAACAAATAGCGGGAGTATTGTGTGATTAAGAAGAATAGATTCTGCGCTGCCCCAGTAGTCGAACCCATTTCGTTCTAACGTTGAAATTCCGCAGGGGATATCATGTTTTATAAATTGTCGACGCAGGCCCAACACTGCGTTGGATGTCGTCGCAGCGTTTACGTTACCCATCACCAGATGCTGACGACTGCATAAACTGAACAGTGTTTCGTCGGGTAGCCAGTCCAGTCGAGGGAATGGCCCTGTCACCCATTCCTGACCTGAAGCGGCGCTCATGCGACCTCCTATGTGGGGTCAGAAGAGATTAGTATATCGGCCGGCATCTCGTGCTTTGTATCCATTTGGCCTAAACAGCGGATGATTATTCACTAATCCGAGGGCTCATAACCGTAGGCATCTACCGCTAGATTTTAATTTCTTTATCATCTAGGAGTGCCAGTTTTTAGCCGTCCAGGCACCGAAATTACTGGAAATTCAGCATGAATTCGCCGTCGGAGGCGGAACTTAGCTGATTTATTCCGGTTGTCAATTGCCATTTTTCGGCGTTACCATGCAGCGTTAAGTAACGGTTACTAAAGGCATTACTGGGACTGGAAGTGCACGGTAAACAAGCGATCAAAACTCTGCCGTAATTAACGGAGAGGCAGCTGCCAAAGTGCGGACATCTAAAATTAGATAGTTGCTGGCCTATTAATCAGGCCCTGAGGAAAGCAAAAATGGAAACCGGATAGAAGACCCAGGAGCCAGATAGACAAAGGCCCAAGTGTGACCTTGGGCCTCTGAGGATAAGTCAGCTTTCGACACCTGACTTATCCATTGTCCATTCACTAGCGTAGGGCGTCAAGCCCTGCACGGCTCCGCTCATCCCGAGGAAAGTAAATTGCGCGTGATGCGGCCATCGGTGGGCCTGCGCGCTATTGGACTACTTATTCATCCGATTCAGGAGGGCTGTTATACGTTGCCTGCTAAGGATGAATGAACGATGGATTAAATTTGTGGATTTTAAAAAGTCTTTACTTCGCATTATAGGTCGGCAGGGCAGCTTCAAATGGGGGGATAACTACTTATCCGGAATTTACGCAGTTCCTGGTGAGGCTCCCAAGGGTTCTCGTATTTGCCGCCTTAATAGCAGGAAGCTTGGCCGAGCACTGCATCTTCTTTCTACACCTGAAAGGATCTTCGCCCAACTGGCTCTTTATAATCCCGATGTATTTGAGTTGCACGAGCAGAAGATGCTCAGCCCAATTCCACACGTTCATCCACTTCAAGGGCACCCCTTAGCTGCTGGACTGGAACTGCTGCCAGTGAAGGGAACATCTTTAGTAGCAGAGGAAATCAGGCTCAAACACGCGACTGTAGTCGTGACGTACGGTGATGGTGAGCGCCAGAGGGTTCCCCATCCCTACCTGGGCGATCTGCTTCTCTATATTCAACCGCAAGGCTCAGTCCCCTACGCTGTGAATTGGACAGTGAAGTTGAGCGCGATGGATTTTCATGAGGTCGCTCGGGGAAGCTTGAAGAGCCTAGCGAAACAGAAAGACGACCGCGAGAAAGCTCGCTTGCGTCATGCCTTGGAGGAGGCGTACTACCATAGTGCAGGTATCAGGACTGTCAGGGTTTCTAGGGACCTGCTGGACCCAGTTTTGGTGGCCAACTTGGACCTTCTATATGGCTATCATGATCGCGAAATCAGCCTCGAATCTAATCTTCTTGAGGACTTCTCGCACGATGTCGGTGACTGCGTCGCTCATGGGAGGCCAGTAGCGTCTGTTGCCTTAACGTACGGTCAGCGGTGGGGCCGGCGTGATCTGTTTCTGACGAAGATCTACAAAGACATATGGGAGCGCAAGCTACAGGTCAGTTTGTTTGACCCGATTCTAATCAATCATCCATTGGTGACGGATGCGCCGGATGTTTTGCAAGTCTATGGCTCACTTTTTGCCGGACTGCCCAAATGATCACTGGCTCCAAGCTGAAAGCACCTGAGGGATTTAAAGGGCTGACGAAGGATGTCGAGTACTATTTCCTTGCAAGTGACGGCAAGGCAAACAGGGCGCGCCTTGTATTTTTTGATGAAAAAGGCACCACTGCGAGCTTGCTAACGTTTTCCCGGCCTGAATTTGATCTGGCTTTGACCAATGGTGATCTTGTCGAATGTGGCAGTGACGCCACACCTCCCTGGTTGAAGGCCATCAGCGGCATTTCAGTGGATCAATTGGAAAAAGATCGAGTTAGGCCGAAGAAAAGCTACGATGAAATGGTTAACAAGCGTTACCTCGCCATAGCTAATCTGGTCGAAGATGCGGAGCATATTCTCTCGAGCGACAAGCCTGAATCGATTATCAACGCCTATGCCGATCAGCAGTCCCCCAAATTGGTTGGAGCCCGGTTGAGGTTTTGGTTTTTTACCTATCTGGTGTTCGGCCGCTCGAAATGGGCGCTTATGCCCAATTTCGGCCGCTGCGGGAAAGGCAAAAGGTCACAAGGAGCAGACGGGAAAATATTGGGAAGGCCGCCTAAGTCGGGACTAAAGTCCAGATTCCCTGCCACGCCCGAAATGCAAGCTTCTATCGTAAATGGATTCATTAAATACAATGATAAAACCAAAACTGACGCTGAGATCTTTGGTGACGTGCTGGTGGGTGAGTTCGGTTGTTTTCCTTTAACAACATCGAAAGGAAAAAAGAAGTTCTATCAACCCGACGGGAAGCCATTTCCCACAAAAGGGCAGTACGATTACTATCTTGGTCAGGTGATAAGCACCAAGGCGTATAGGAAAGCACGTAGAGGTCCGAGCGGGGCTCGAGCGAAGTCCGGTTTTATTGGAAGTTTTTCTCATGACTTGGTCAATGTAAATCAACTTGTTGAGTTTGACGGTTATAACCCTAAAGGCAAGATATCTGGCTTGCTCGAAGGATCCGCTATAGATTCGGCCTGTGTGGTTCGGGGAGTATGTGGTCAGTCTGGAGCCGTCGTCGCCTTGGGATTCTCCGAAAACAAAGAGAACATGGAAGCTTACCGAATGGCCCTTTTTTCGATGGCCATTAGTAAGGTCAAATTTGCCTCATTGTTCGGATTGATCATTAGAGAAGAAGAATGGCCCACTTACGGTTTGCCGCAAAACATTGTCTTCGACCGTGGGCCCGGCTCTACCATGGGCGTACCGATCCGTTCAGAAGCAGTCGCTCGTGGCGAAATGATGAGTTGGTTATCCAGGCTTGAGCTGACTCCTACCCACTCGGGTCAGTCGAAAGCGACGGTTGAATCGTCACACCCTCGGACCAAGTCTGACAATGACCAGCCAACGCATTTTCATAGCTCGCTCAACTTTGTCGAAATGTCCAAACGGCATATTCTTCAAGCTATTTACGATAACCATGCTTCAGATGCTGAGGGGAAGATGACGCCTGATATGTTTGAGGTGGGCTTCAGTCCAACCCCACATAATATTTACAAGTTCTATAGTGATCTTGGCTATGATGCGGGAACGGAAGTTAGCTTTGACTACGCCGTGCGAGAATTCCTGACTCCTCATCCGGCGCACATCAAAAGGAGCGGGGTTTATTTTTATGGCCGCAAGTACAACTCTTCAAAGCTGATTGATACCGAAGTTTTTGACAGGATTGCGCTCAATGGCCAGATATCTGTCACAGCGTACGTGATGACCATGTGTGTCAGACATATCTGGATCGAGTTAGAAGGCGTCTTGTACGAACTCGACTTTGTAAAGCCGGCGAGCGTTCACCCCAGCAGTGTCGACATTTCGCTGTCGGATCTTCAAGTGCTCAATGAGAATCGGCTGCGCGGCAAGGCGCAGCTTCGTGAAGAACAACCCGCGATTCTCCAGGATCGCAATGCCCAGTTTCTTCACGCAACAGGCAAAGCCTGGGACAGTGGTACTCGCAAGCTGGGGCGTCCTGCGAAGGGCGGAGCGGCCGAGCGTGATGCCGCTGACCAGAAGCGGTTGATGGGGAAAGGCCATGACTAACATCTTTTCTACGCGCTTTGACGGACCGGACACGCTGGCTGATATCCGACGGTTGGTTACCGTGCGTCCTGATCCGGTGACCGGTCTTGAGGAGTTGAGCCCCGCATTGGCCGCTGAGCGTTTGTCAAAGGCCCTGAAGACGATTTTTCTTCCCAACCAGTTTTCTTTGGACTTCATCAAAGACAATGTTGATCGTGCGCGCAGCTTTTCCGCCGGGAGTTTTTCCACTGACCAGCAATATCAGCGGCGGCTATATCATCCCCCTGAGGATGAGGCGTTTCCTATATGCCTCACCGGCCTTGCTGGCGTTGGGAAGAGCCAAACTATCAGTGCGCTGATGAAAGTAATGCCTGGACCTGCGCCTTATTCATCCGCCCATTACCATGAACCACATACCTTAATTTCGTACTGGTACGCCAGCGCACGGGGTAAGGCTGGCGGCAGGCAGTTGTTGGAAGACTTCCTCGGCGGCGACGCGACGGGAGTTAGAGCGAACACGTCAAAGCTGCTGACAGAGTGCCGGCGTAGGGTCAATCGTGACGGGGTGTCACTAATGATGCTCGAAGAGATGCAGCATCAGAGCACTGGTCAAGGCGTAGCCCGGGTTACCGATATCCTCCTCACCATGGCAGGGCTTGGGGTCCCGATGATCTATGTGGCGAACTACAGCTTGGGTCACAAATTGTTGACGAGGAACAGTGAGGACAAGCAACGGCTTCTTTCCGATCCCCGCGTAATGCTGCCGGACCATCCTGACTCGAAGACTTGGGAGGAATATGTTGGTGAATGTATCCGGGTTACTGGGCAGCGTGTATCTGCAGATCCAGCCGCACTCAAGCATGAGCTGTATCGGTGTACGTTCGGAATAAAGCGTTTGACAGTGCATCTGATCAAAACGGCTTACCTTGAAGCACGCGCAGAACATCGCTATACGGTCGGTATTGAGGATATCAACAGAGCATATCTCTCAGCCTCCTACTCCAGCAGCAGGCGCGACGTCGAGGATCTATTCCTCCTCAACCTTCAGAGATGTAAACCCGGTTTCAGATCCGACCTTCGTTGTCCGTTCCCCGTTCCGGTCCAATCGAACGTCTTAGCCTTCACTAAGCAAGATCGTGCCGCCCGGGTCAGCGAGAAGATTTTCGTCGCAGCATTGACGGTCGAGGAGCGTAAGAACTTCGAGCAGATCTATCCACCAGGTTCAGCTTCCAATCCTTCTTCGAAGCCAGAGCGTCAGAAGAAACCGGCTTTACCTAAGCAAACTCGGGAGGGCTTAGAGGATGCGTACAGCCGGCTGCTATTCGAGTCTAAGGGGGAGCCTAAGCCTCGAGGGCCTGCAAAGTAAGCGCTGTGAAAGCAATCGCACACACTGAGCTTTATCTCGAGGGTGTCGCCTGCCATAGCGCAGGCAACACTTGCGCGGCCTAGCCCATCAGCATCAATTCGTTTTGAGCCCTCAGGCAGCCGAGTTCAACGGCTATGCCAGCGCGCAGCAGACGAGCCTTACATTATGAAAGCAGCTGATCGCTTTGTTTTGGGCTCATAAAGGCGTGTTGCTGCTTCCAGTCAATGCTGGAAGGCGACTTACCTGCGCGCAGTGGGTATAGCCAGGACGCCTTACTGCAGTGCTTGAGATCAAGGTAATAATTGGGGTGGTGGTCCCACATCGCAGATTCATCAATCGGCGCTTCACAGTTGTATTCGTTGAACTGCAAGTTTTGATTCTCATTAAGAAAGTTGACGAAACCTTCTAGGCAGCTATGGCCACCGCCACCCATACGACCATTTAGATAAAAGCGCCCGCTATACCCTGCGGCAATGCTTAGTTTGTCGTCCTTGCATCTGAACATCAGTAAGGTACCGTCATGCCGGCTTAAATTACCTTCGGCATCCTCAGGGGGGCAAAGTCGGACCAGCTTGATATTGTTACCAGTGCCTCTGCTAGCAGGCTCGAAAAACTCGCGATAGTCCTTGCCAATTTCTGGGTATGGAAACATAGAGCTAGAGCCACTGATAAGCCACTCCAGACTGCACCCGTAGCGGTCGGCAATACGTCTCGCCAAATCAAATGGCAGCGCTTCACGACCGTCGATGCAGTTCATTAGCGTTGCCGGCGACGGTTCCCCCAAGGCCAAGGCCAAGTGAGGCAAATCGCTGCGCTCGCTCCAGGAAAAAACGTTGTCTTCGCGCAAGCGCGCAAATAGCTTTTGCAATCGCTGGCCTGTAGAGCGCTGCCAGGATTCGCACAAGGAGGCCGCCCCAGGCTCGGGCGCTTTGAGAGATTCAAGGTAGCGCGCCAGACCAAACCGGGTTTCCCCCTCTAGCGAGCGTTCATGCCTAGCAGCTGACTGTAGCAGCAGCTGGTGCAAGTTATCAGGAAAATCGCGAACGCTTAATCTGGCCATGGACGATACTCGCTGTCATTTTGAGGGCATTTTGCTTGCTTGTCGGCATAATAGCGACAAAATGACGGTATGCACTACCTTTTATGATTTGGCTTGGATAACCGCCTTGGTGGGGCCAATAGCAGATCGAGTGAGAGGCGGGTTTGCGTCCGCCGTACTCTTGCCGAGGTCTATGCCGAATTTATCCGATTGCCAGCTCACTGCTGCACTTCCAAAGTGGCGTAACGCCCGGACTTGCAACGTTTTGAGAGTTGCTCTATGTCAGTGACATCACGGCCTTAAGGGCAATTCCGAGTCAGCGCAAACATATGGCGGCCGTAGTGCTCCAGACGCCTTGAGCCGATTTATGGTCGGGAATGATCAGTACTTGACCAATGTCAGATATAGATACAAGCTTCTGACATTAAAGAAAGTCGCGAGAGTTGCTTATTTCTATGAAGACCCTCCCTGAATCGATCGTAGAGCACAGCCGACGTCTGCCTGAGGGCGGCTTGATGAGCGCCAAGGAGTTTCTGCACTTGGGAAGCCGGGCCGCCGTAGACCAGGCGCTGTCACGATTGGCGAAGGCTGGGCGGCTTATCCGTGCGACTCGTGGGCTTTACCTAGCGGCCATCACCGATCAAGGTAGGTATCTAGCGCCAGCGATAGACAAGGTTGTCAGTGCTCTAGCCTCGAAAAATCAGGAACAGATCGTCCTTGATGGGGCGCGTTCCGCAAAGATGCTGGGCCTGTTGGCGCAGGTGCCCCGTGGGGACGCGTTTCTCACCAATGGGCGCGCTCGGACGCTTCAAGTGGGAGAAGTAACGGCTGAGATCAGACACGCCCCCCACTGGATGTTAGCGCTTGGTTCCACGACCGCCGGTGCTGTAATTCGAGCCTTGGCTTGGTTGGGAGAGCGGCGTATAGGTGAGGTAATGGAAGCGCTGCGTAAACAGCTGACTCCCAGCGACTGGCATGCGTTGAGCTCGGTGCGGTCGATATTGCCATCTTGGATGGCTCTTGCAATCGGTCGAGAGGTGGGATGACAGGTTGCAGCTCGGCGGAATTTCGGGAGGGGCCATTTAAGACCACCCCCACATGAACTAGGCTACGCCGCCATGCAAATGCCCGGCTCCAAGTGTTAGCACGTGTGTCTACAGGTGTTGAATTGGGAATGGAGTGCCTGATTATGAAAATCAAAATGCGAGAAAAGTTATTGGTAATTATGTAGTCGTGACAGGAGAGTCAAAGTCTATATGGGTATGTAAATCAATAACTTAGAAGGTGGTGATTATGGCAAATGGTAAAATTCTCCGTCAGTTGTTCCGAGCAGGAACCGCTGGCGATGCCGATGCGTTTCGTCTTGCCTCTAAAGCAGTTATCGAGGAGGAGCGGCAGAAGCAGCATCACCTTCTGGCTAACGATCTGGAGCAAATCCTCTACGGCAGCGATTTGAATCTCAAGTCATCCAGTAATGCGTCTCGAGTTCACTACGACGTACCCGTAGACAAGGAGCGTGGTTTACCACTTCTTGATATAAGAACTCCAAAGCGGTCTCTTGATGAAGTGATACTCCCGCCCGGCAGTTCTGCTGCATTGGAGGAAATCCTCGAGGAGAACAGGCGTGCTGATGTGCTGCGCAGCTATGGCATGAAGCCCGCAGGCAAGGTGATCTTCTTCGGCCCGCCCGGCTGCGGAAAGACGCTAGCCGCAGAGGTCGTAGCCTTCGAACTTGATCGACCTTTGGCGATCGTCCGCTTGGATGCATTGGTGTCCTCTTTCTTAGGCGAAACGGCAGCCAACCTACGTAAGGTCTTCGATTTTATTGCCCAACATCCGTTTGTTGTTCTCTTCGATGAGTTTGATGCAATCGGTAAGGAGCGTGGTGATAGTGGCGACCATGGCGAACTAAGACGTGTTGTGAACGCGGTCCTTCAGATGATGGACTCATACGAAGGTCTTAGTTTGATCCTGGCGGCTACCAACCATGAAAATATCTTAGACTCTGCCATTTGGCGGCGATTCGATGAGTCGATCGAGTTTCCGCTTCCGGATGAAAAGCAGTTGAAGGAGATCTTGTTGCTCAAACTGCGAGGGATCCGTCGTCAATTCGAGATTGACGACAAAGAAGTATTGAAGGAGTTTAAAGGTAAGAGCGGCGCGGATATCGAGCGGGTTATCCGCCGCGCCGCCAAACGGATGATCCTGCGAGAGCAAGAGTTTCTGACCATCAAGGAGCTAAAAAGCGCCCTTGTTCGGGAGGACCTCAGAAAGTCCTAAAACATAAACCTTCAGGGAAGAAGCAGTGGCGACCTACAAGCATCTGAGCATTGCACGGGAAGTTCTAGATAACTCGCGTCGGACCAAAAGCTCCCCTCACTTCGTCACTCGCGAAGATCGACGTGGTCACGGTCAAAAGCTCAACGGTTACTTCGCCACAGCGGAGGGGCTGGCCAAGAAACAAATCGGCTCGTCAGACAAATCCCCTTACGTTCTAAAGCTGGAGTACGAGGGCGCATTGACCTTCGCCAACCTGAATACGCATGGGTTGGAGTTTATCAGCCAAGAAGGCAAGCAACTCTGCGTAGTGTTCGCGAGCGAAGAAGGTTTGGCCAAATTTACCGCCCATCTGCAAAATCTGGGTGTCATGGACGCCAACTTGACCCATCGCCAGATTCTCGAGGCTATTGCAGGTGTTGATGCGTGGTCCGCAGAAGATCGGAAGAGTTGGGCTCTTAAGAATATTGGGTTGCCAGACACCCCCACCTTCAAGCTCGATGTCGAACTGTGGCCTATCCAGGTGGCGCATCACCCAAGTCGTGTTCAGCTCACGACCTCTTTCGAGACCTGGCTAGCCGCCGAGCACATCAAGAAGCTCGACAGAATCAATCTGGACAGCTTGCTCATGTACCGGGTCGAGGTCACTCCGGAGCAAGCACAGTTGCTGCTTAACCAGCGCGATGTTCGCCTAGTGGACCTCATTCCAGCCACTGGCATCAGCATTCAACAGCTGAACCGAGACATCAATGAGCTGCCTCTCAACATCCCGCCACCACCTAATGACGCAGCCCGCGTCTGCATTCTAGACAGCGGCATCAACGGGAATCATCCCCTGCTGAAGCCGGCAATGGCTGAGAGCGCCTCATTTGTTGATGAAGAGGGGGATGCAGATGAAGCGGGTCACGGCACCGCTGTGGCCGGCGTTGCCCTGTATGGCGACGTGGAGGGTTGTAACAACTCGAATTTCTGGAAGCCGGAGTTCTGGCTCTTCAATGGAAAAGTCATGAAGAAATGTCCGCATACAGGTAATGCGGTCTACGACGAGCTCACACTGGAGGTGTCGCTGACGAAGGCTGTAGAGCATTTCGTCGAACTCGGCTGCCGGATCTTCAACCTCTCGCTGGGCAACAATAATGCTCCCTACGATGGTGCGCATGTCAGAGGGCTAGCCTATATCCTGGATGTCCTTTCCAGGCGCTACAACATCTTGTTCGTTGTCTCTACGGGCAATTTCTGTGGCTCCGAAACCCCACCAGTCCCAACCAACAGTTGGCGCGAAGAGTACCCGGAGTACCTAATCGCTGCCCAGAGCGCCATCATCGACCCCGCACCTGCAATGATGGTGTTGACGGTGGGGAGCATCTCCCGACACAACTCTACGATTGATAGCCAGAAGTATCCGGAGATTTACCACCTTTCACCTGCATCGGAAAACCAACCATCTCCCTTCACTCGGCACGGCCCGTCGGTAAAAGGGGCGATCAAGCCCGAGCTCGTTGCGGCCGGCGGCAATCTCGCCAGTCCTATGAGGCAAGCAAACGCGCAGTGGGCGCCACACATGCGGGGTTTGGGTGTGTTAACGCTCAACCACCAGTGGAGGGGGAATACCGTCTTTAAGGAGGTCAGCGGAACGAGCTTAGCGGCGCCGTACATTACTCACCTAGCCGGGCGCCTGCTGAACGCGTACCCAACGGCGTCAGCGAACATGCTTCGCGCAATGTTGGTCAATCAGGCTTATCTGCCGGATGCGGTCACCTCGACGTTTTCTGAGGAGTTTCGAAAGAGCTACAAGAAGGCGAAGGCCACCTGGAACCGTGACGTAGAAAGGGATGTGGCCGGCTATGGAGTGGTGAGTGAGGCTGATCTTTTCAGGTCTTCCGATAATGTCGTGGTGTTGATGTCAGAGGAAACCATCGAAAACGACGGATGCCAATTCTTTGAACTGCCGTTGCCGGAGGACTATTTACGTTCCGCTCGAGGGACGCGAGAGCTTTCAATAACACTGGCTTACTCGCCAGTAGTCCGGACTACCCGGATTGAGTATCTGGCTACCCAGATTTATTACCGCTTGGTCACAGGTACCTCGCTGGAGGAGGTACAGAAACACTTTAGCCAGGAGATGAAAAAGACGACGGAGGTACTCAAAGAAGCCAGGGATACAAATCGCGACATTCCCGCCCAAATGAGAAACCACGGTACGGTTCAGTCTTCTCGCTGGACGTTCAAACAAGGAAAACCTGGCGAGAAGTGGTTTGTGGTCGTAGTCAGGCAAGATCGTGACTGGAATCCGTCGGCCGCAGAAAAGGAACAGTACTCGCTGGTAGTTACGGTGGCCGACCGAGACAACGAGCGGGCTCAGCTCTACACCCAAATCCAGACGCGAATAGATCAGCAGGCTGTGGTCAGGGAGCAGCAAAGGGCCAAAATGACTGCCGTTCGATTACAGAATCGAGGGTGATCAGCATTCGATGTGATTCCTCTCCAGTATGTATCCCCTAAGCCTGCGGGATAATGTGATCTCCGGCGGATTCTTAGGGCCAGCTCCCTGGCTCGCTGGATGAATCTATGATGGGTAACGAATGACAACTTCCGCTGCGCTCCTTGCGGGCCAGGAAGTGACATCCTATCAGCATGACGGGTTTTTCCAGTAGCGAGTCTCTACTTGACCAGCTGTAACACTTGGTGACCGTAGCTGGAGGATTTAGGTTCGCCGTGTATCGATGCCGCCGCTACAAACCGAACCAAAGCTGATTGAAGCGATAACCATCGAAACACAATGGAATGAGAACATGGATTTGTTGAATGTCGCCCGTGCTTTCCGCGAAGCGCTTGATGTGCAAAAGCGCGATGGAACGCTACCGGTTCATATGCAGATATTCCTTTACTGCTGTGGGGTTATTTCAGAGCTACTGGGTCGATACTTAAACGACTCGGGCGTGCATGCTGAATGGGTCTGTGGATCCGGTCATGCCTGGTTGGAGTGTGAAGGCATCGTTATCGACATCACCGGCGACCAGTTCGAAGGTAGGCCAGCGGTCTACGTCGGGGCCCAAGACGACTGGTATCGGTCACTAGGTGAGTCATCCCGAGGGTTAGCAACTCGCTTAAAAAACGGCCTTCATTACGGCGATGAAAGCGTTGTGCTTCGTGAAGTGATGCGCAGAGTTCATTTGCAGCTACGAAGCGAATAGGAAAAATCCGCTGCACGCCAAGGCCCTTCACTGGGTCTTCTGCAATACCAGAGCACGGTTGTCGTGGTCAGATAAGAAGGAAAAAATAGTATGTCGATTAAGGCATTGCAGGATGTATGGGACAGGCAGTTCCCGCTTTTGAATGATCGCGTCAAAACTAGTTGGATAGGACAACTCAATTACATCCAAGGAGCCAGCACAGAGGCTGAAGTAAATGAGGCCGGGCATATGGCCAAAGGTTTTGTGGCTGCGTTGGCGTACGCTGATCTGGTAGATGAAGAAGGTGCAGAACTCATGGGAAAAACGCTTTTGCGTGTCGGGAATGATTCCTTTGCTCGAATTCGTGCTACCGGCATCGTCGGCCAGCCACAACGGAAATAACTATGGCAACGATTAAAACGGACGACTCAAGCCTTTAAACGATGCTGCTTAAAAGGCTTTTCGAGATTGGATCGAGGCTGGAGACGTGCAGGCTAAAGCACGTGAGCGTCGAAATGTTGAGGCGAAAAACGAGCGAAGGCCGCAGCTGGAAGATACGAGCAGATCCACGATCAGGCGGCGCAGTCTTTGGCTGCACAGGTGAACTCTGTTCTCGCCAGGTTCGGCTTGGAATATCGGCAGTAGAAGGAAATTCAGTATGAAGATGACAATAGACGAAATTCCCAACGGTGTTTTTGATGTATACGACGGTAATGGAAGCGTAATCGCCAGGCTTGAGTTTGGTGCCTATCTGTCCATGGATGCCGCCGTACGCCGGTTCGTACCAACAAACGGAAAGGTGGAAGGTGATTTGCTTAAAGGCTTGATTATTGAAGGGATCGCCGGTCGTTTCGTATCAAGTGACGATCAAATTTTTCTGATCACAGAAATCGACCAGTTCGAGATTCGGAAATTTCCATAGAAAATCTATGTTTACCGGGGTGCTATTTCCAAATCGCCTTAAAGGAAGCTGCTGAAATCGAGATAGGCAGATCTCCATCCGATTTCGATATTCGGCATGGTCAACTGACAACGGTTGAAAGGCGTGCGGGGGATCTTGGTAAGCCCTCCGGCGTAAACACTCCTTGGACAATTGATCATGTGCCCAAATCTTTCTGAAGAAGAAATGCGTCAAGCCTTGTTTGGATCTGCCGAAGCAGTTTCATCGCCTGTTCCTACAGGGGGACAGGAGGAGAGCTTTGCTTCAGCTCCATCGCGTCGCAAGCCAGTAGCAAAACAAAAGGTGTCAGGATCGGTCGGTCCCAAAGTGGTGGTCACCTTGCGAGTAGGTATTGAGTTTGAGGGAACGACTGAGTTGTTCATCCATGAGGCGCACACCTTGAGCACGCTCCAAGCCGAGATAGAGGCAACGAATGCCGCTCGCAAGAAATTTAGATACATAGAGTTGGTTTCGGTCAAACCCGCGGGCTAATGCTATCCTCGAGGGATGATGCGTATGAACAATTCCCCCAGCCTCGCTGGATGAATCTATGATGGGTAAAAGCATATGACCACTCCCACTGCGCTTCATTGGGCCAAGGAGGCGCTACCTACGGTACTAGATTGTTTGTGATCGTGGATCCCATTGAAAAGGAAGGAAAAATGGTATCAGTTGGCCCAAAGCTTTTTCGTGCGCATTCAGCCAAGTACCTATCAGGCGCTATGGGGGTCATCTCCAATCCAAATCTACAGAGGGCAAGAAGACCTCGGGATATGCCGCTCGCTATTCATCAAATTTTGAACGAGTGGTTCTCTGATAGGTTCGGCATTGCTTATAGGGAAAAAGCGCTATTTTGTACGGGCGATGCCCTTACCGCGGCGGGATATGTTAATGGGGATTTTTCGCTAATAGTAATTGAGCCAGTCGGAAATTACTCAGTTTGCTACAGTGCTAAATGTAAAGATTTATTTGGGGTTTATCAATTCTACTGGAGTAACTCTAACCCCAGTGCTTTAGAAATACGTTCACACATGGACTCTCTTGATTTCGTACAACATTACAATGATGGGCTAAGTGAGGCGGCTGCTAGTGGATGCGAGGTTATGCTAGTTGCCGACAATTTCCGTTACATCCGCTGCTAATTGCTCGAGAAATATAAATGGATTTTGCAGAGGCCAAGGTTTTTTCGGACAAACTTATAGCGGGCCAAGAGGTGGCTGGCTGGAAGCTAACAGGTTATATATCGCATGGAAAATCGGCTGTTATTTTGCACGCGCAGCATGCTGAGCGGGTAGCAGTCTTGAAAGTATTTCACCCCGCACTGACCGAGCAGTATGGCCGGGAGGCGCAGCAGGTAAGAGTTAATCGTGAACGGACTCTGATAGAAAAACGACACAAAAACATTGTAAATATCATTGACGCAGGTGTGTGCGAAAATACTGGGCACTTCTTCGTCGCGATGGAAGTTGCAGAGGGGCGTCCCCTCAGCGAAGTCCTACATTTAATCCCTCCCCAAAATATAGCGGTGCTGATAGAACAATTAGCCAGTGCTGCCATGCAACTTGAAATGTGGGGCTTTACACATCGAGATATAAAGCCAAGTAATATTCATGTAAATGAAGACTTTTCTTCTTTGAAGTTGCTAGATTTCGGTGTTATGAAACCACATGGCGACAGTTCAGCTACTCTTTTGCAGGTGTCAAAAGCCTTTATTGGTACGCATCAATATAGTCCGCCCGAGATGATACATGGCCGTGAGGATGACTCTCTAAATGGTTGGCGAGCCATAACTTTTTATCAAATCGGTGCAGTACTACATGATCTTATTATCCGGAAGCCTATTTTTTACAACGCGACTGGGAGACACGCCGATCTCGTGGTAGCGATAAACAACGAGCAAGTTGTAGTGGCATCTGACGAAGTCGACAATCATTTGTGCAGTCTTGCGACCCGTTGTCTACTAAAACAACCACTTGAAAGGCTTGAGTTAGTTTGCTGGGAGGACTTTATGATCTCCGATAGCGAACCAAGTAAACCATCGCTTTCTGCAAGAAAAGATGCTCTGCAAAAAAGGCTGAGACTTAATAATATTATAGGCCGCACTGACGTGCTCGAGAGGTTGGAAAGTCGCCGATTAGATGAAGTGAGAGTAGCCCAGACGGTTAATTTTGCCAGAGCTCAATTCGATGCTGCACTTGCCGAGCTAAGCACTATTATGCCTTCCAGAGCGACAGCTATCAACGGGCACATATATCCTGGCCCAGCCATTACCTACGCCTTTGATCCAGCACCCAAGCTTGGTCTCAATACGAATTTTCGCTTTCAAATTGCGATAGAGACTTTCCAGGACAGGCAAACTGTAGATGTTTATGTGAGAGCATCTAAAGGGCTAGCAGACACAGAAATTGGCTGGACAAAACTTGGACCTGCTCTAGAGAATCTTGAAACTTTCTCCGATAAGTTTCAAGATTGGATGATTACGATAATCGAAGAGTTGATTGCCGAATAAAAAAATGGAGACTTAGCGATGTCTGGGACATGGTGGATTGATGAAAATGAATTACTTGACGAACAGATCAAAGTTCTTGAGGAAGACCTCGATTCAGACATAATCCTTAAGGGCCCCCCAGGAAGTGGCAAGACAAACTTGCTCCTGCTTCGAGCAAATCACTTAGTACTTGCATCGCCTGATGCGGAGTTTTACATTATTTGCTACACCAGCTTGTTGCAAAATTTTGTCCGTACAGGTGCGGGTCTTTACTCATTCCCTGAGAACCGGATTATAACTCAGCGTAAATTGTTAGAGCAGGTTCTCGGTGATCACGATTTTTTGCCGCCGCGAGTAGACGGAGAGTCTTACGCGGAAAGAGATACGGCAATAAAGCTCGCGATGGCTGAGCTGATGAGTAGCGGCAATGGCCAGAATTCCTACCCAGTCATATTTATTGACGAAGCGCAGGATTATTCCGCAGAAGACTTGAACATTTTCAAATATCTGGCGAAGAATTTATGCTGTGCTGCTGATTCACGTCAAGGAATTTACGGCACTGGTGTCTCTGGATCTCAATGGCTTCAAGAGTATAGTTGGGGGGCATCGATTACCCTAAAGTATCACCATCGAGTCGCTCCCGCCATTCTTGAGGTTGCCGACAAAATTATGGCCGGAAAACTTGGGCACACCTCTATGCTCGAAACTCATCAATATAAAGGTGATCGGGGCGACGTTGACGTTACCGGTGGTATTGATCTGGACTCCCAAATAAAAGTACTAATTAAAAAATTAGTTAAACAGTTAGCTGTCTACCCAAATCAAATGCTTGGCGTTCTCATTCCCCACCGAGATCGAGTCAAAGAGGTTGTCGGAAAGCTTAACAAGGATCCGGATTTGTCTGGCTTTGTCACTAATGCTATGAGTCGCGAATTTGATCCAGCGCTTCCCATATGGGTAAGTACGGTCCATTCCTCCAAAGGTCTTGAATACCGGTGCACGCATATAGTTTCTGCAGATGATTTTTCGGCTTTCAATAAACACGAACGAAGAGTTGCTTTCATGGCAGTTACACGAGCTAAAACTGTCTTAGATATCTATCACGAAAAGCCTCTTCATGCTTTCTTCGCATCGGCGATCGCGAAGCCTAACGTTGATAAAATTTCTATAAAGAGCTTATTCGGAAGAAAAATATGAAAAGGTTTCGAAATGTCAATGTCGAAGCTGGCGATCTGGTGCGTGCTCTTTCACGGCCTAGAGAGCTGAAGGACACATCTTATCTAATCAGAGACTTTGAACTCGGAGCCCCTTTGGCTCCTAATCAGGTACGTATCCTATGGGTAGACGACTACAACATAAATAATGACGTTCCCTCTATAATAGTTACTTCTAGAGAAAATATAAGTAGTTTGCTCCCAAGATTGCTAGCGCTACCAAGTGCCGTGACACCAGTTACATCTGCAATGAAAGCATGGGCTGTTGAAGATTTTGGATGTGAAAATCCGTATGAATTCAAGCAGCTTGATGCTACTAGAGCTTTGGGGTTTGTGGGTTTAATTATTGGTGAGCTCACATCACTTATAAGTTCGGAAGCCGATCTTCGAACCATGGGAATGGACTCTGTTCGTCGAACGTTATCATTTGTTTGTGCGCAAGCGATAATTAGAGGGTGGCAAGGTAAATCGCTTTCTGGTCTCGCGGAGCGGTGGTTGGAGGCAAGTGAAATAACCGAAAATGAAGTTAATTTTACTACAGTAACTAATATTTTGAGTTTGTCTGATTTTCTACGGACTCTTTCTGATAGTTCGGAAGGTAAAGAAGCTTCATCTGAAATTTTAGGCCATCAGATCCAAGCATGGCTAGAAAGACAAATCGATTGGGGCCAGCGTGATCTGCTTCAGCGTACGATTCCTCAGATTACCCGCGAGTTACGGGCCGTTAGCAGTAGAGAAAAAAGATATGATATAGTCATGGACGCTCTTGGGAGCTCCAATGATAAATCTCGCAGCCCTTTAGAGTTGGGGTTTCTAATTAGCTTAATAGAGTTAGGATCATTTGAATTTCTAGATCTTGCACGAAGTATGGATTCTTCGGGGCTGGTTGTGGCGGCATATTGTGCTTTCGCAGTTATGTTAGGTCGTGAGTCAGCACTTCGAAATTTCAATGGTTTTGGATGGACTGTGTTGAATCAAGGGCTTCAACTAAACTCCGAAGTAACTTCGGATATTTCAATTGGGGAGCTCAGGATTCTCCTTGATAGGAGGCGGAGTGCGCCTCTTCCATTTCGTACGCGTTCTCCGTGGCTCATAGACGTCGAACTTGCACCTATGATCGTGGGTTCTTTCGCCAACGTCGCCAAACGAAAAGCTTCCTCGCAAAGGACCCAAGAAACATCTGAAGCCATAGAGCGTGAAGAGGCGTTACGCGGAAGTCTAATGATAGCGATGCGTGCTTTAGAGGAGGCTTGTGGCATTGTTGAGGGTCAGCGCCTCCGCTCTGGCAGCACGCTAGGCAAGCCGCGAGGAAGGAAGAAGTAGAGATTTCATGTGCTTTTTAGGTAGCGCAAATATCGATGATGCATGGAAAAGGATAGCAGCTGACCTTGGTCGTGCATCAATCTTTGGGCGGTTAAGTACCTACAGCGGTGGCTGAGATGTGATCTCGTAGCTCTTAGCTTAGTCAGTCGGCTTCTCAACTGGACGTTCGACGGCTGGAGATACCTACGGCATCATGATGTTCGGCGGTGCGGCAAGCCATAGAAAATCGGAGATGCGGTAGTTTTTATCTCGTAGGAATGTGGCACCGGTTTCCGACAGACTTTATTTAGTAGATTGCACGCCAAAACGTTTAAAACCGGGTTTTCGACTGACTTTATTTCTGCTTTGTCCGCCGGTTAATCCCTGAACTTGCAGGGCTCGATTCGACAGACTTTATTTCGTAGGTTCAGCACAAAAAATCGCAGCTTCGGCTGCGATTTTTGTATCTGATTCGAGAGGCTCCATGGATCGCTTCCAGGAAATGCACATCTTCACCACAGTCGCTCAGGAGCAAGGTTTCTCCTCCGCTGCGCGACGTCTGGGTCTGTCAGCGGCCAGCGTCACGCGTGCGGTCGCGGCGCTAGAGCAGCGCATCGGTACGCAGTTGCTGATTCGCACCACACGCAGTGTGCATTTGAGCGAAGCGGGGCAACGGTATCTTGAAGATTGCCGGAGGATTCTCGCCGAGGTGCAGGAAGCCGAGGATTCAGCGGCGGGCAGTCACGCCGAGCCGCGTGGACAACTGACGGTGACGGCGCCGGTGTTGTTCGGTGATTTGTTTGTGACGCCGCTGATGGCACGTTATCTCGCGCAGTATCCGGATGTCACGATTAACGCCGTACTGGTTGATCGGATCGTCAACATGGTCGAGGAGGGTATCGATGTGGCGGTGCGCATCGGTGATCTGCCGGACAGCAGTCAGCATGCGATTCGGGTGGGTGAGGTGCGTCGGGTCATTTGCGGCTCGCCGGACTACTTTGCCAAATATGGCCGACCGGCTCATCCCCACGCATTGGCGGGAGCGCCGGTGGTGGCGACTTCAGCGATTGGCCAGCAACGCACCTGGCCGTTTCTCGATGATGGCGAACCGCTGAGTGTGCGTCCCGAGCCGCGTCTGATCGTTACCGCCAATCAGGCTGCGATTACCGCAACTTGCATGGGCCTGGGTTTGACCCGTGTGCTGTCCTATCAAGTGGCGAGCCAGGTTGCCGCCGGTGAGCTGGAAATCGTCCTCGCGGAATTCGAATTGCCACCGCTGCCGATTCATGTCGTGTATCAGGGGGGGCGCAAGGCTCCAGCGCGGATCCGCAGTTTTGTCGATTTCACGGCAGAGGCTTTGCGCGAACATCCAGCGTTGAAAAATGCAGCGTTATTGCACTCAGTGAAATAATCGATTGCGTTTGCTGGTGATTCTGTTGTTTTCGCGATCAGCGCAAGATGGCTTCCATCGGCGCGCTCATCCCCGCAGCGGCGCCCCTGTTCAGCGGAGTCGACCATGCAAGCGATCAAACTCTACAACTTCCCACGTTCCGGCCACGCCCACCGTGTCGAGCTGATGTTGTCCCTGCTGCAACTGCCGACCGAGCTGATCTTCGTCGATCTGGCGAAAGGTGAACACAAACAGCCAGCGTATCTGGCGATCAACAGCTTCGGGCAGGTACCAGCAATCGATGACGACGGCGTAGTGCTGGCCGACTCCAACGCAATTCTGGTGTACCTGGCGCAGAAATATGGCAACGGTCGTTGGCTGCCTACCGACCCGGTCGGTGCAGCACATGTGCAGCGCTGGTTGTCGGCGGCCGCCGGGCCGATTGCATTCGGCCCCGCTGCGGCGCGACTGGTCACCGTATTCGGCGCGCAACTGAATGCTGAAGAAGCGATTACCCGTGCGCACAACCTGCTCAAGGTGATGGATGCCGAGTTGGGCAAAACGGCGTATCTGGCCGGTGCCGAACCGACCATTGCCGACGTTTCGGCCTACAGTTACATCGCCCATGCACCGGAAGGCAATGTGTCGCTGGATGATTACGCCTACGTTCGCGCCTGGCTGGCCCGGGTTGAAGCCTTGCCCGGTTTTGTCGGCATGCCACGCACTGTTGCCGGTCTGCAAACCGCAGTCTGATTCTCACAATCCACACTGTGCCGAGGGTGCAGAGGAGAGGTCATGATGGAACGTTCACCGTGGCATGCCGGCGAGCAACAGTTGCAGGCAAAAGTCGGGGTCGCCGATCGCATGGAAGCCTTTGGGCGTAAGGTGATTCGCACCTGGATGCCAGACCAGCACCGCGAGTTCTATCAGCAATTGCCTTTCATGCTGTACGGCGCCGTCGATACGGACGGGCGGCCATGGGCCAGTGTGCTTGAAGGTGCGCCGGGGTTTGCCCATTCGCCGGATCCCGAGCATCTGCATTTCGCCAGTCAGACCGCTGCCAATGACCCGGCGCAACTGCGCAATGGCGAACCTATCGGTTTGCTCGGCATCGAGTTGCACACCCGTCGGCGCAATCGCCTCAACGGTCATGTTGGCAATCTGACGGCTGACGGATTCGATGTGAGCGTGGATCAGGCCTTCGGCAACTGCCCGCAGTACATTCAACTGCGCCAGTTTCAGCGTGTGCCGCTGACGGATCCGCAGACACGTCCGGCTGAGCATCTGAACGGCCTCGATAATGCGGCCACCGCGCTGATCACTGGCGCCGATACGTTTTTTGTCGCCAGTTATGTGGATGTCGACGGTCAGCGGGCAGTGGATGTTTCTCATCGTGGCGGCCAGGCCGGTTTCGTACGGGTGGAAGGCAATCGTCTGACCATCCCTGACTTCGCCGGCAATCTGCACTTCAACACCCTCGGCAATTTACTGCTCAACCCCAAGGCTGGCTTGCTGTTCATCGACTTTTCCACAGGTGATCTGCTGCAACTGAGCGGGCGTACCGAGATCCTTCTCGATGACCCGCAGATCGAAGCCTTTCAAGGTGCGGAGCGGCTGTGGACATTTGAGGTGGAGAAGCTGGTGCGCCGCCCGGCCGCACTGGCGTTGCGCTGGCGCTTCGACGGTATGTCGCCGACCAGTCTGTTGACCGGCAATTGGGCCGAGGCGGACGCGCGTTTGCAGGCGCAGGCACTGGGTAATCAATGGCGGCCGTTGCGCGTAGCGAAGATCGAAGCAGAAAGTCGCAGCATCCGTTCAATTTATCTGGAGCCAACCGATGGCGCCGGGTTGCCAGTGTTTCTCGCGGGTCAGCATTTGCCAGTGCGTTTCACTATTGATGGCGAGGTGCATATCCGCACCTACAGTCTTTCGAGTGCGCCATCGGATGGTTTCTACCGGATCAGCGTGAAGCGCGAAGGGCTGATTTCCACGCACCTGCATGAGCAGATTCGCGTTGGTGATGTGCTCGAGGCGCGGGCGCCGCAGGGACATTTCACCGTGGCGCCGCTGGAACAGCGACCGTTGGTGCTGCTGGCTGCCGGGGTCGGCATCACGCCGTTGCTGTCGATGCTGCGCGAGGTGGTTTACCAAGGCTTACGCACGCGGGGGATTCGTCCGACGCTGTTGCTGCAGAGTTCGCGCAGTCTGGCGGATCAGCCATTTCGCAAGGAGCTGGATCGTCTGCTCGAAACCGCAGGCGATTCTGTGCGAGTCCTGCGTCTTCTCAGCCAGCCGGAAGCGGAACTGCACGAAGGTGAGGATTTCGATCTGTCGGGGCGTATTGACGCGCAAGTGCTGAGAAAGGTGCTGGATGCCGAGGACTTTGATCAGCTCGACTTTGTCCTCTGCGGCCCCGGCGGTTTTACTCAAGGCTTGTACGATACCTTGCGCGAACTGGACGTGCGCGACACGCAGATTCATGCGGAAACCTTCGGCCCGTCGACGCTGAAACGTCAGGCCGATCCGGACGCGATCGTTATCGAACAACCGCCCGCTGCGACCACATCGGTGCCGGTGGTGTTCGAGCGCTCGGCGAAAGAGGCACGCTGGCAGCCGGATGGCGGGAGTCTGCTGGAACTGGCGGAAAGTCGCGGATTGCGTCCGGAGTTCAGTTGCCGCGGTGGTTCGTGTGGAACCTGCAAGACCCGGCTGGTCAGTGGTGCGGTGAATTATCCACAGGTGCCGGCGGATATTCCGGAAGCGGGGCATGTGCTGATTTGCTGTGCCGTTCCGGCGCAAAGCACGCAGCCTCTAGTGCTGGATCTGTAATTCCGAACCCACCACAAATACCCCTGTGGGAGCGAGCCTGCTCGCGAATGCGTCGGATCAGTCAGCATCATTGTTGCTGACAGACCGCATTCGCGAGCAGGCTCGCTCCCACAGTTGGTATGTGTTCCAAAACAGGGTTCAGGCGTACGACAGCGATTTCTCTTCCAGCAATTCCTGATACAACGCCGTCCACTTGCGCCCCATGTCATCGGCTGTGAATAACTGCCGATAACGCGCTTCGGCCTTCACACCCATCGCGGCGGCGCGTACCGGGTCTTCCCACAGTGTGCGCATCGCTTCACGAAACGCCTGTGGATGACTCGGCGGCACGACCAATCCCGTCTCGTTGTGGATATTGATGTAACTGGTGCCAGTGCCGATCTCGCTGGAGATCATCGGCTTGCCGTACATCGCGCCTTCCAGCAAGGAAATGCCGAACGCTTCCGAACGCAGGTGCGACGGGAAGACGATGGCGTAGCTCAGTTCCAGCAGCGCGACCTTGTCTTCGTCACCCAGACGTCCGAGGAAGTGAATGTTGCGCAGGCCCAGCGCCTGCGCCTGCGCGTGCAGTTCCAGTTCCAGTGGCCCGGCACCGACGATGACCACGGGATAATCCACGTCTTTCAGGGCCTCAAGCAGAATGTGCAGGCCTTTGTAGTAACGCATCACGCCGACAAACAGAAAAAACTTATCCCCAAGCTGCTGGCGCCAGCGGTTCATGCGCTCGGCATCCGGCTGTGGATAACCGGCCTTGTTCAAACCGTAGGGAATCACTCGGGTCTTGTCCTGGAACTGCTGTAGCACATCGCTGGTGTGCAGGTAGTTCGGCGAAGCGGCAACGATGCGGTCGGCGCTGGCGAGGAAGCGGTTCATCAACGGCCGGTAGAGTTTGAGCAGGTGCTTCTGGCGAATAATGTCCGAGTGGTAAGTCACAACGCTCGGTTTGTTCATCGCACTGGCGAAATGCACCAGGTCCATGAACGGCCACGGAAAGTGGTAATTGACCACGTCGGCCTCGGCTGCCATTTCGCGAAACTGTTTGAACACGCTCCAGGAAAAACCGGTGGAGGCGAACTGGATGTCGAGTCTGGCCCGGTGCACTTCGTGCTGACCCAATTGCACCACGGGCGGTGTCGGGTCGGCACTGAGCGTCAGCACCCGGCCATCGATGCCATGCTGGGCGCCGCTTTCGCAGAGCTGGAAGATCACTTGCTCAATGCCGCCGACCGAGTCAGGCAGGTACGTCTTGAAAAAATGAAGAACTCGCATTCAACCTCCCATGGCCTGGCGGTAGGCACCGGCCGTCGCCTGTGCACAACGCTTCCAGGAAAAAAGCCGTGACTGCTGCAACCCGGCTTCTTGGCATGCCTGCCAATGCGCTTGATCGTCGATCAGTCGGCTCAGCGCATCACGCAGGCCTTCTGCATCGTCAGCTTCAATATAGTTGCCCGCTGCGCCCGCGACTTCCGGCATCGCCGAAGAACGCGTGAGCACCACCGGTGTGCCACTGGCCATGGCCTCCAGTACTGGCAGGCCAAAACCTTCATACAGCGACGGAAAAATCAGTACGCGGGCACCGGCCAGCAATTGCGCGACCTGTTCATCGGGCAGATAACCGAGCAGGCACACATGCCCGCTGGCCAGTGCCTGACGCAACGGTTCACTGAATTGCTCGCGCTGCCACCCGGCCATGCCGACAATCAGCAATGGAAAGCGCTGGCGCACCGCCTCCGGTAACAGGGCATGGGCGCGCAGGGCCAGGCCAAGGTTCTTGCGCGGCTCCAGCGTGCCGACACAAAGGAAATATTCCCGCGACTCCACCGCATGCGCCTTGAGTACCGCGTCAATGGCGCTGGCCTCGCGCGGATGAAAGCGCTCGGCAACCCCCAGCGGCGCCACCACAAATCGCTCGGCTGGCAGGCCGAAATAATCCTGGGCTTCGTCGGCAATCGCCTGTGAGTCGGTGAGAATCACCTGCGCCTGTTGTACTCCGGCGGCCAGTCGGCGCTCGATCTCCTTGAGCCGTGCCGGTGGCTGGGTCTCAGGGAAATGCAGGTGAGTCAGGTCGTGCAGGGTGATCACCGTCGGGCCATCGAATGCCAGTGGCCACAGGCTCGGTTCGTGATAGAGATCGATACCTTGCGCGCGGCCCTGATCGAAGCGTTTCTGCTCCAGCCAGCGGCGCGCCTGATAGGCACCGGGGATCTGCCGCAGCAGTGGCGTCAATCGCGAATAGCCGGGCATGGCCGCTTCCGGCAGTGCCGAACTCCAGCCCCAGCCGTGGAACAACGTCACGTCCACGTCGGGTTCATTGCGCAAGGCGTTGACCAGTTCGGCGACGTATTGACCGATGCCGGTGCGCGGCGCCTGCAGAATGCGCGCGTTAAGAGCAATGCGCATGCTGACTCGCTGGCGCCGTTGGCGCTCCCAGAACATTGCGCGCACTGCGTTCGACCAGTTGCAGGCTCGCTTCCCGCCAGCCGATCCACTGCCAATCGGCAACATCGCGAGCTGCGGGGAACTGGCCGCTGCGCTGAAATCCGATAATCAACCGGGCGAGGCTTTGCGGATCCTGCAGATCGAAATAGGCCATGAACTCGCCGCCAATTTCGCGGAACACCGCAATATCACTGCCCATCGCCGGCAAGCCACGCTGCATGGCCTCCACCAGCGGCAAGCCAAACCCTTCGACGAACGAAGGGAACACCAACGCACTGGCGTGGGCGTAAGCGTGTTCCAGGCTGGTGTCGCTGAGGTCGTTGAACATGAACAGGCGCCGGTTCAAATCGGGATGATTGCGCACCCGGGCGAGCAGGGCGTCGCATTTCCAGCCGACCCGTCCGGCGATGCACAGCCGCGCGGTTGAGCCCGCGGCCCAGGCGTGCTCGAAGGCATCAAGCAGATAGGCGTGGTTTTTGCGCGGCTCGATGGTGCTGACCATCAGGTAGACGGGCTCAGAGGTGGTGAACAGTTGCTTCAAGCGCGGTTCGACCATTGCCTCGTCGTTGTGCAGATCCAGTTCGGAACCCAAGTGAAAGAAATCGAACCAGCGTTGACTGGTTTGCCCGACACCGATTCGCTGGCGCAATTCTTCTCGCACCTGATCGCGCACCGTGGCGGAAATCGCCATGTAGCCATCCGCCGTGCGGGTGATCCAGTCGAACCACTCGCTGAAAACCTCGACCAGACGCGTGTCGTAAAACTGCGGATGAGTCAGCGGGATCAGGTCGTAGATCACCGCAATCATACCGACGCCGTCACGTTTGAGCCGTTCGACGTGGGCGAAAAGATCCGAGTGCCATGACGAGTCCAGCAACACCAGCTGATCGCCCGGCTGGTGTTGCAGCGGTGAGCAACGTTTGAGCAGTTGCCGGCGATTGATCCGCCGGATCAGGCGGATCGGCAGGCCGAACGCAGCGAAGATCGTCAGTCGGTAGCCGACATATAAAATCCGTCGCGCCAGTTTTGAGTTGAGTTGCGCATCACGTCGCTGATGCCACTGCCAGAAGCGATGAGCGAGGCGCTCCAGTCGTCCGCCGAAGGTTTCAAGCCTGTTGAAAAAAGGCGTATCGAACGGTGCCAGTTGCAACACGCGATAGAGCTCGCCATTGAGTATCACCACCGGCATGCACTCCACACCTGCGGCGCTGGCGGGCAGTTGCTTGATGACGTTGCGCACCACTCGCTGAATACCCGAATTGATGGCCGGGTGTTTGAACACATGGGTGCATTCGACCAGCAAGCGGGTCATGGCGCACGCTCCACGTGCCGGGCCTCGGTGTCGCGAGTGATGGTGGTCTTGGCACCGAGCCATGAGCAGCCGACGAAATCTTCCTGACGGTTGTTGATCACGTGGAATACCAACCCGTAGTCGCGCCATTCGAAATTGCGATCGAGGTGCGAGTCCAGACGCGACAGGCTCAGCGACACGGAATAATTGCCTTTGCCCAAACCCATGATGAACGAGAAGCGGTAGGTGAAACGCTCGCCGGCGTGCAGGTCGGTCAATGCCTTGTCGAGGCGATGGGTGTTGATGCCGTACATCATCTGACCCAGGCGATCCTTGAGGATGAAGCCCAGCACCAACCGTTCGATGTCCTTGCGCACCTCGACCTGAACTTCGAGCACCACCGGTTGGCCGACTTCGGCGGCGTCGATGCTGCGATCGTTTTCGTCGAGCAGGCGCACACCAAGAATCGCCGCTTCGCCCGTGCCTGATATCGTTTGCACTTCGCCGCCGGCGAGCATTTCCTGTCGCACGATCTGACCTTCGCGTTCGGCCATCAGCGCGTTGTAGTAGTCGAGCACCGGTTCCGGTTTACCGTACATGGCCATGCGGCCGTCCTTGAGCAGGATGGCCGAGTCGCAGATCGACTGAATCGCCGAGCGGTCGTGGGACACGATCAGCAGCGTGGTGCCGGATTTGCGGAAGCTGCGGATGCGTTCGAAGCTTTTGTGCTGGAAGTAGGCGTCACCCACCGACAGTGCTTCATCGACAATGAGAATGTCCGGGCGCCGGGCTGTGGCGACGCTGAATGCCAGGCGCATCTGCATGCCGCTGGAATAGGTACGCACCGGATGGTCGATAGCGTCGCCGATCTCGGCGAAATGCTCGATGTCGGGCATCAGTGCTTCGATTTCTTCGAGCTGCATGCCCAGCAATTGACCGGCCATGATTGCGTTCTGGCGCCCGGTGAAATCCGGGTGGAAACCCATGCCCAGCTCCAGCAGCGCGGCCACGCGGCCTTGCAGTTCGATCTTGCCGGTGGTGGGTTGGGTGGTGCCGGTGATCATCTTCAGCAGGGTGCTTTTGCCCGCGCCGTTGGCGCCGACGATGCCTACGGCTTCACCGGGGGCTATTTCGAATTCGACGTCTTGCAGCACCCAGTGCTGGTGGTGGCGGATCGGCGAAAAAGGGATCAGCCACTCGGCCAGTCGGCTCCAGCGGTTGGGATATTGTTTGTAGGCCTTGCTCAGGCCGGTAACGCGAATATGCCCCATCAGAGTTCATCCACCATTTCGCCGACGCGCTGGCGAAACAGCCGCAGACCGATCAGACAAAACAGCACGCCCGTGACGAAGATCGGCAGCAGTGAGCTCCAGACCGGCCACTGTCCGTAGAGAAACAGGTTCTGATAACTGCTGAACAGGTTGGTCAGCGGATTGAGTTGCAACAGGCGCTGCACCCATTCCGGCAGGATCGTGATCGGGTAAACGATCGGCGTCAGCCAGAACCAGAATTGCAGGCAGATGCCGAAGAGCTGGCCGACATCGCGGAAGAACACGTTCAACACGCCGAGCACCATGCCCAACCCGGCGCAGAACATCATTTGCAGGGCGATCAATGGAATCAGCGCCAGCAGCGCCATGCCCGGCCAGCGCCCGGTGATCAGCAGAAAGCCGAGAAACAGACTGATGATGATCGCGAAGTTGATCCCGGCATTGCACAGCACGATGACCGGCAGGCAGATGCGCGGGAAACTGATTTTCTTCAGCAGGTTGGCGTTCTCCAGAAACATGTTCTGGCTGCGCAAGGTAATTTCGGAAAACAGTCCCCACGCCAGCAACCCGGCGCAGAGATAAACACTGTAGGCCATGCTGTCATCCACACCCGGCAATCGGGCGCGCATGATGTGGGAAAAGATCACGGTGTAAACAATGATCATCGACAGCGGATTGAAAATCGGCCACAAGGCGCCGAACAGCGAATTGCGGTATCGCGCTTGAAACTCTCGCTGCACGCTGCCGAGGATGAAACCCCGGTAGCCATGCAACGAGCGGTACAGGGAAAGCAGCATTTAAACCGTCCTGCCGTATTGGTCTTCGAAGCGGACGATGTCGTCCTCTCCCAGGTATTCGCCGCTTTGCACTTCGATGATCACCAGATCGATCACCCCGGGGTTTTCCAGACGATGCTTGTGGCCCGCGGCGATGAAGGTCGATTCGTTCTTGGCCACCAGCGTCGTGCCGGAGCCGTTGTTGGTGACCTTGGCCATGCCTTCGACCACCACCCAGTGCTCATTGCGGTGATGGTGCATTTGCAGCGAGAGCTTGCCACCGGGTTTGACCACGATGCGCTTGATCTTGAAGCGCGGGCCTTCCTCCAGAACGGTGTAGGTGCCCCACGGTCGACTGACGGTACGATGCAGCCGATAGGCTTCGTGGGATTTGTCTTTTAGCTGCTTGGCCACGCGCCGCACGTCCTGCGCACGGTCGGCGTGGGCCACCAGCACCGCGTCGGCGGTGTCGACCACGATCAGGTTATCCACACCCACCGTCGCTATCAGTCGGCCTTCGCTCTGCACGAAGTTGTTGTGGCTGTCGATGAAGATGGCTTCGCCGCTGGCGCGGTTGTTGTCGGCATCGGCCGGGACCAGTGCCGCGACGGCACCCCACGAGCCAATGTCGCTCCAGTCGAATCCGGCGGGAACCACGACGACTTTTTCCGAGCGCTCCATCAGCGCGTAGTCGATCGAGATGTCAGTGATTTCCGCGAACAGTGCCGGCGACAGTTCCTGTTGCAGGCAGCCGGCGGTTTCGATCGGCGCGCTGACGTCCATGCAGGCGCGGGTCTGCTCCAGCAACTCGGGCGCGTGCAAATGCAGTTCAGCAATCAAGGTCGCGGTGGTGAAGCAGAACATCCCCGAATTCCACAGGAAGTTGCCGCTTTCCAGATAATGCGTGGCGGTTTGCAGATCGGGTTTTTCGACGAAGCGCTGCACTTTCGCCGCGCCTTTGGCGTCCAGCGGTGCACCGGTTTCGATGTAACCGAAGCCGGTTTCCGCTGCGGTCGGGATCACGCCGAAGGTCACCAGATAGCCGTCTTTGGCCAGATTGACCGCGTGCTCGACCGCCGTTTTCAGCGCGTCCTGATTGACGATCAAATGGTCGGCGGGCATCACCACCATGATCGCGTCGTCACCGTGCAACGCTTGCAGCGACAACGCCGCTGCAGCGATGGCCGGCGCGGTGTTGCGCCCGGTCGGCTCGAGCAGGAAGTGCCCGCGATGGCGCGACACGTGGGCGGCGCAATAGTGATCCTTGCTCTGGAAGTAGTACTCGCGATTGGTCACCGTGACGATGTCGCCCCAGCCGTCGAGCAAAGCCGCCGCGCGCTGATAGGTCTTGCCGAGCAGCGACTGGCCGTCGGGCAGGGTCATGAACGGCTTGGGATGGCCCTCGCGGGACACCGGCCACAAACGGGTGCCGGCACCGCCGGACAGAATCACGGGGATCAGCATGGCCTACTCCTTGGCGACGCGTTTCATGTCCGCATCCATCATCATGCGGATCAAGGTATCCAGGTCGGTTTTCGGCTTCCAGCCCAGTACGCGCTGAGCCTTGGCCGGATTGCCGAGCAGCACTTCGACTTCGGCCGGGCGGAAGAAGGCCGGGTCGATCTTCACGTAATCGCGGTAGTTGAGGCCGACGTGATCGAAGGCGATGCGGCACATTTCGCGTACCGTGGTGGTGACGCCAGTGGCGACCACGAAATCGTCAGGCTTGTCCTGTTGCAGCATCAGCCACATGGCTTCGACGTAATCGCCGGCAAAACCCCAATCACGCTTGGCGTCAATGTTGCCCAGGGCCAGTTCCTGCTGTTTGCCCTGCTTGATGCGTGCAGCGGCGTCGGTGACTTTGCGGGTCACGAACTCGATGCCGCGCAGTGGCGATTCATGGTTGAAAAGAATGCCGCTGCTGGCGTGCAGGTTGAAGCTTTCGCGGTAGTTGACGGTGATCCAGTGGCCGTACAACTTGGCCACACCGTAAGGGCTGCGTGGGTAGAACGGTGTGTTTTCGTCTTGCTGTTCGGCCTGGATCAGACCGAACATTTCGCTGGTCGAAGCCTGATAGAAGCGGGTGTGCGGGCTGAATTGACGGATCGCTTCGAGCAGATGGGTAACGCCCAGGCCGTCGACGATGCCGGTGGTCACCGGTTGATCCCACGAGGCGGCGACAAAGCTTTGCGCGGCGAGGTTATACACCTCGTCCGGCGCCGACTTGATGACCGCACGCTGCACCGAGCAGGCATCGGCCATGTCGCCATCGAGATAAACAATGTCGGCTTCGACACCCATCTCGCGCAGGCGCCAGCGCGAATCGCTGCTGCGTCGTGCCACCAGGCCATGGACCTTGTAGCCCTTGTCGAGCAACAGTCTGGCCAGATATGCGCCGTCCTGGCCAGTAATCCCTGTGATCAGTGCACTTTTAGTCATTCTTGTTTTACTCGCTTCTCCCAGTCGGACAGGATCGCCCGCAGGGATTGTTGTGTTGTGATTTCAGGCGTCCATCCGGTGGTCCGGGTCAGCTTGGTGTGACTGCCGCAAACGCGGCGCTGGTCGGCGCGGCGCATGCGTGCCGGATCTTGAACCAGTTGCACTGGCACTTCGGCCAGATCGGCCAGTTGTTCAATCAGACTGCGGATGCTCTGCTCGCGCCCTGAGCAGATGTTGTAAACCTGTCCCGGTAGACCGTTCTCCAGCAGCGCGAAATAGGCCGAAATCACATCACCGACATCGAGGAAATCCCGCGTGACGTCGATATCGCCGACTTCCAGTTGCGGGGCTTGCAGGCCCTGTTTGATGCGATTGATCTGGCGGGCGGCACTGGCGATGACGAAACTTTCTTTCTGTCCTGTGCCGATGTGGTTGAACGGCCGCGCAACGAGCACCGGCCAGTCCTCACTCAAACCCCATTGCAGGCTGAGAAACTCGGCCGAGAGTTTGCTCACCGCATACGGATTGCGCGGGCAGGGCGCTTGTTGTTCGGTGATCGGCAGATCGCTTTCGCTGACCTGGCCGTAAACGTCGCCGGAGCTGACGTACAGGAAGGTGCCCTGAAAACCACGGGCCTTGAGAGCCTGCAACAGATTGAGGGTGCCGAGCAGATTGATGTCGAAGGTCCGTGCCGGGTCGCGGAAGGCTTCGGGGACGAACGTCTGGCCGGCCAGATGAATGACCGCGTCAGGCATTTGCGGCCACAGGTCGACAAGGTTGTCTGGAGCCGTCAGGTCGTAGCGTGAAGCTGCAGGCAGCAGTTCCCACGCAGAGTCAGGCGAGGCCAAACGTGACTGAATATGTTGTCCAACGAATCCACTGAGACCCGTGACGAACAGACGCTTTTTCAAACAGCGACCCCTTGGTCTTGGTTTTCGCGGCACTTCCTACAGGCTCTAGAGAAGGGTCTGTCAGACCGGTCGGAAAAACCGCTAAGACGACAGGCGAAAACGTTGTTGTAGTTATTTGCTGCCAATCTGTGCCAATTGCCGAGCAATTTCAACTGGCCATACCGTGACTGGTCAGTTCTCGTCAGCGTAGCGGATTTATTCTCGCCGGGCGGTTCACGAATCCTCGACGGATGTGTTTAGAATGCCCCTCGTCGCCAAATCCCGGGCTTTGATTCGGGAACCGCGACGCAGGGTGAAACCGACCACTAAAACAAGAACGAAGACGCACCCGATGACGAAGGACGAGGGCCGGCCATGCCGACTCGATCCAACGCACGGCCGTCATAGCATGAAGGTGCCGGGATGGCACTTTCATCGTGGGATGCCATGAATTTCATTCTTTACTCGGACGTCAACGACAGTTCCATCAGCCAGAGTCTCGGGCGTCCCGAATACAGCTATTACTTTGTGCTCAAGGCTTATCGCCCGATGCTGGAAAGCCTTGGGCGCGTGCACGTGGTGGCGTCCCCCGCCGATGTCGATACGCTCTATCGACAGCTGCGCGACGCCGGCGAAGACAGCCTGTTCCTGTCGTTCACCCCGCCGCAGAAAACCCCGGTCGACCTGGAATGCCCGACGATGTGCGTGGTGGCCTGGGAGTTCGATTCGATTCCTGATGAGCAGTGGGACAACGACCCGCGCCAGGACTGGACGCAGATGCTTGCCCGTCAGGGTCGCGTTATCACGCTGTCGAGCCACACCGCCCGGGCAATTCGTTGCGCCATGGGTGAAGACTTTCCGGTGTTGGTATTGCCAACACCGCTGTGGGAAAACTTCGCAACGATTCGTCAGCAGACGCTGAGTACACCCGTGAATCCGGGCACTTCGCTGGCGATCAGGGGCTGCATTTTCGACACGCGCACCCTTGGCCTCTCAGCCGATGCGCTGATTCCGGTGCCGATCACGCCTGAAGAAGAGGCCGCGCTGGCCGCCGCAATCGAAGCCGCGCGCCCGCCACCGCTGACCCTCAAACGCCGCTTCGTCATTGCCCGACATTACCTGCGGCTGTGGGCGCTGAATCTCGGGCACGAGCAGATCGAGCCGGTGCCACGGGTGAAATTTCTCTACAACTGGTATTGGGAAGGCATTCGCGACCTGGTGCCGGACACGCTGCACGGCTGGCTCGAACAACGCCTGCCGGCGGTGTGTGGCGCGCTGCCGGTGCCTGTTGTGGAACCCGTGCCACTGGATTTGCCGGACACCACCGCGGTGGTCGAGACCACGGTCGACGGCGTGGTTTACGTCACCGTGTTCAACCCCAAGGATGGCCGCAAGAACTGGCACCAACTGATTACCGCGTTCTGTTGGGCATTTCGTGAAACGTCCGACGCGACGCTGGTGTTGAAAATTACCCAGAACGATCTGGCCTCCTATTACAGCGAGTTGATGACTTTGCTCGCGCAGCTCACGCCGTTCGCTTGTCGAGTGGTGGTGATGCACGGTTACCTCGACGACGCGCAGTACGCCAGGCTCTATCAGGCGGCGAGTTTCTATGTGAATGCCTCGCGCTGCGAAGGGTTGTGCCTGCCGCTGATGGAGTTCATGTCCAGCGGCAAACCGGTGATCGCTCCCGATCACACGGCGATGGAAGATTACATCGATGACGCAGTAGCGTTCGTGGTCAAGTCCAGTGAAGAGCTGACGATCTGGCCGCAGGACACGCGGATCATCTACCGCACGTTGCGTTACCGCCCGGACTGGGGCTCGCTGAAGAGCGCCTACGAAAACAGCTATCGGATGGCCAAGGCCCGGCCACAGGACTATCAGCGGATGTCGGTGGCTGCCATCGAACGCATGCACGATTACTGCGCGTTCGCGCCGGTGCAAAAACGCATGGCGGACTTTCTCGCGCTGACGCCCAATTCTGCCGATGCCACGCCCGTGACGGATAACGCCTCATGCTGATCATCATTCATTCGGAAACCAACCAGCACACGATTGCGCAGAATCTCGGGCGTTCGGAGTACAGCTATTACTTCGTGCTCAAGGAATATCGCCCGGTGCTCGAACGGCTGGGACGGGTGGTGGAAGTGCTCGATCCCCAAACTGAAGTCGATACGCTGTACCGGGAATGCCTGAGCCGTGGCGAGCCCTGTGTGTTTCTGTCGTTCTCGCCGCCGCACCGTACCCCGGTGCACCTGGCGTGCCCGACGTTGCCGGTATTTGCGTGGGAATTCAGCACCATTCCCAACGAGCCGTTTGCCGGTGAACCGCGCAACGACTGGCGCACCGTGCTGGCAGCTTGTGGCGCGGCGATCACCCATTCCAGTTACACGGTCAACGCCGTGCGCGAGGCGATGACCGAGGATTACCCGATCGTCGCGGTACCGGCACCGGTGTGGGATCGCTTTGCGGCACGTGGCGCGCAGTTGCAGGGTAAAAACTCGACTGAACCGCTGTGTCTGACCATTAAAGGCCTGGTGGCGGACAGTCGAACCCTCGATCTGAATGCGTTCGGCCCGGCGCATTTGCGCAGTGGCGAAGGGATTGATTTTGCCGCGCCGATTACCGAGCAGGCGTTGTTGCTTGACGGCGTGGTGTACACCTCAGTGTTCAATCCCGGTGACGGGCGCAAGAACTGGGAAGACATGCTCAGCGCTTTTTGCGTGAGTTTTCGCGACGTCGAAGATGCCACGCTGGTGCTCAAACTGACTCATCACGACGCCGAAGAAGCGCTCGGCGATATCCTGCATCACTTGTACAAAAACCAGTCCTATCGCTGCCGCATCGTGCTGATCTACGGCTACCTCGCCGACCCGGATTACGAGCGGCTGGTACAGGCCACCCGTTACGTGGTCAACACCTCATATGGTGAAGGTCAGTGCTTGCCGCTGATGGAGTTCATGTCCTGCGGCAAACCGGCGGTGGCGCCGCGCACCACGGCGATGATCGATTACCTGAGCGCCGACAACGCCTTCCTGATCGAGTCCACCGATGAACTTACCGCCTGGCCGCACGACCCGCGCCGGGCCTTTCGCACGCTGCGTTACGTGACCAGCTGGGCGTCGTTGTGCGAGGCCTATCAAGCCAGTTACGAGGTGGCGAAAAACCAGCCGGCGCGTTATGCACAGATGTCGGCGCAAGCGGTCAACAGCCTGCAAGGCTTCTGCAGTCAGGCCGTGGCTGAACAGCGTCTGCAGGTGTTCCTCGCGCAGTTGTTCGAGCAACGCCTGGCCGCCATGGAAGTCCGTGAAGCATGAACAGCAAACACCTCGGCACGTCCCGAACCGTCGTCCCATCTTTTGGAGCCACCTCATGCTGAGCCTTTTGAAGAAACTCACGGCGGGCACGCCTGCACCGGTCACCGAGCAGCCAGTCGCAGCTGCCGGGAAGACCGATCCGTACATGCTCGGCCTGCACGATGCGATGCTCAGTGGCTGGTTCAATCAGGCAACCGGCGAGTTGTTCAAAGGCTTCCCGGTGACTGCCGATGACACGCTGCTCGACGTCGGCTGCGGCGATGGCGGCAACGTGCATTTTTGCGGCATGCGCGGAGCGAAGATCATCATTGCCGACATCGACGCAGGCAAAGTCGAAGCGACCCGCCAGCGCCTGAGTGACACGCCAGCACGGGACGTCGAATGCCACGTCACCGACTGCAACCCATTGCCGATCGCCGACGCCACGGCGACGCGCGTGGTTTCCACCGAAGTCATCGAGCATGTTGACGACCCGGCGCAGTTTCTCGCTGAACTGGTACGTGTCGGCAAGCCGGGCGCGCTGTACCTGTTGAGCGTGCCGCACCCAAGTTCCGAAGACCTGCAAAAAGACATCGCCGCCGCCGAGTATTTCCAGAAGCCCAACCACATTCGCATCATCAGCGAAGAGCAATTCAAGGCGATGGTCAGCGAGGCAGGGCTGGAGATCATCAGCCACAGCCAGTACGGATTTTACTGGTCGATGTGGATGCTGCTGTTCTGGGAGGCCAAGGTCGAATTCAGCAACCCGGATCATCCGCTGCTCAATCACTGGGCCGACACCTGGCAAGCCGTGCTCGACTCGCCGCGTGGGGCGCAGATCAAGCAGGCGCTGGATGCCGTTGTCGCGAAGAGCCAGGTAATCATTGCCCGTAAACCCTGAGCACTTTCCTTTGTGGGAGCGAGCCTGCTCGCGAAGAGGCCGTGTCAGTCGACATCGTGGTTGAATGACACAATGCCTTCGCGAGCAGGCTCGCTCCCACAAGGTTTTGTGTAACCTTGCAGCCTTGTGTTGTCTGGGGTTGGAAGGTATGCGGTTTATTGTCGGTGTGTTTTTGGGCGTGTTGCTGTCGGGTTGCGAGCAGCGCGATGCGCCAGCCCTCGACCAACAACTCTACATCTGGCAACGCCAATGGACGCCGGCCCATGAGACGGCGTTGCGTGACAGCCACGATGACTTCTCGACCCTGCGCGTCCTCGCCCTGCAAGCCTTTCCCAATGCCGGATGTAGTCGCGCACGAATCGATGCGCCGTTATTGAAAGCCGATGGCCGCCCGTTGATCGCGGTGATTCGTCTCGACGGCCAGCTCAAGTCGCTGGATCAGGATCAGGTCACCGCGCAGATTCTGCAGGTGCTTGCCGATTGGCAGGCGCAAGGTCTGACGCCGAGCGGTGTCGAGATCGATCACGACGCGGGTAATGCGCGTCTGCCGGCGTACGCGCAATTCCTCCAGCATCTGCGTGCGACATTGCCGAGTTCACTAGCGCTGAGTATCACCGCACTGCCAGCCTGGCTCGACAGCGCAGAATTGCCAACACTCCTGCAAACCGTCGACAGCAGCGTGCTGCAAGTCCACGCCGTCAGCGATCCGCGTCGGGGGTTGTTCGATTCTGATCAGGCGTTGAAGTGGGCCAAGGCTTGGGCGCGGATTACCGACAAACCTTTTTATCTCGCGCTGCCGGCTTACGGTGTCGCGCTGTTGCCGGATGACGGCGGGGCGCCGGTGGTGGAGAGCGAAGTGCAAATAGAGCGGGGCGGTGAGCGCCGCGAGCTGCTCGCCGATCCGCAGCAGCTGAGCCAACTCGGCAAGGCCTTGCGCGAGAGCCCGCCGGCGCATCTGGCCGGGTTGATCTGGTTCCGATTGCCGCTGGCCAATGATCGCCGCGCCTGGAGCCTGACCACCCTGCGCGCGGTCGGCCGTGGCGATCAACTCGTCAGTCGGCTCGGCGTGACGTTCAGCGAACACAACGGTCTCTACGACATCAAACTCGACAACCCGGGCAATCTCGACAGTGCCTGGCCGGCGCAAATCACGCTGAAGGCGCAAAGCTGTGAAGGTGCCGATGCGCTCGCCGGTTACTCGTTGCAACAGAGCCCGGATCTGCTTACCTTCACCCGCCTGCGCGACGGTCGCTTGCCGGCGGGTGGACAACGCGTCATCGGTTGGGCGCGTTGCGCAAATATTGATCAAGGAGGTTCGCATGTTGACCCGTAACTGGCCCCGCCATCTGCTCTGCCTGAGCCTCAGCCTGCCGCTGGGTTCGGCGCTGGCTTGCGGGCCAGACTTTCCAATGCGCCTGCTCGACAATCGCGGACAGACCCTGGCGGATCTGCCTGAGGGCAACTTCAATTTCGAACTCAGCCGCCTCGGCAAATCCATCGCCGGGCTGAAGAACGTCACCGCGGCGACGCACAATCCCAACGATATGTACGGCGAGGAAAATGCGGCGGCCGAGGCTCGGGAAAAGGCTGAACAGGCCGGACTGAGCGTTGAGCAGCACGCGTTGATCAAACAACTGCGCGGCCTGACCGATGCGCGTCAGGTCGAGGTGCAGGGCGCCAGCCTGCCGGCGGAAATCCGTTTGTACGTGGCCGGTGCGGTGGCGTTTGCCACCGGCGAGCATCAACTCGCCGTCGAGTATTTCAACAAGCTGCTGGTGTTGCCGGCGGAGCAGCGTCCGTTGCGCAGTACGTGGGCGGCGTATTCTCTCGGGCGTACATTGTTCGCCATGAGCAGTGAGGCCGGGGATTCAGTCGTGGCGCTGGAACGATCGCGTGATGCGTTCCGGCAGGCCCGGCAACTGAGCATCGACGGTTTCAGCGATCCGCTGGAACTGGGTGTCGCCAGTCTTGGCGAAGAGGCGCGTGTTGTGCGCGCCGCCGGCGACTGGAACGGCGCCATCGAATTGTATGAAGCGCAGAACCTGCACGGTTCCGCCGTGGGTTACACCTCGCTCAAGCAATTGATGAATGAACTGGCGGAGTTGCCCGAGGCCGAACTGGCCGAGCTGCTGCAACACAAAGCCGTGCAGCAATTGGTCACGGCATCGCTGGTCAGCCGCCAAGGCTGGTCGTTTGGCGATGAGCCGCCGAACGAGAAGAAACTGGTCAAGCTGCTGCAAAACAGCACCCGTGGCAGTCTGGAAAACGCCGATCGTCTGGCGGCGATGAGTTATCAACAAGGCGATTACGCCGGCGCCAAGGCTTTCCTCGAGAACGCCGGTGACGGCGGGCTGGCGTGGTGGCTGCGGGCGAAACTGGCGGTGCGTGACGGTGATAAAAATGCCGCCGCCGCAGCCTATTCGAAAGCCGCACAGGCTTTCCCGCAGAAAGAAGACTGGGGTTATCGCCGCACGCCGGACTGGGCTTACGAGAGCCTGCAGCCGAAGTGCCGGGTCGAGGGCGAAAGCGCGATTCTCGCCTTGCAGCGCGGCGAGTATCTGCAAGCGTTCGTGCAGTTGTACCGCAGCAACAGCACCTATTGGTTCGACGCTGCGACCGTGGCCGAACGCGTGCTGACGCTCGAAGAGCTGAAAAAATATGTCGACGACAACGTCCCGGCACCGCCGGCGTTGACCCAGCAAGAGCGCGACAACTACGTGCCGCTGCCGGTTGCCGCCAGCCTGCGTAATCTGCTCGGTCGGCGCTTGCTGCGTGAAGGGCATTACGCAGACGCGGTCGCATACTTTGATAATCCCGATCTGCAAAACAAGGCCCGACTCTACGGCGAGCAACGACTGAAGGCCGATGCCGCGTGGTGGCCGACCAAACGCGCCAGTGCCTTGTACAACGCCGCGTGGACGGCGCGTGAATGGGGCATGGATATTCTCGGTTACGAGATGGCACCGGACTACGCCACGTTCGGTGGCAACTACAGCCTGGAAAGCGTTGAGCTGAAAGTCGGCCCGCTGGTCAGCGAAGCCGAAGTGCAGCGTCAGGCGGCTAGCGAAGCGAAACCGGATCAGCGCTATCACTACCGTTTTGTCGCCACCGAGCTGGCCGGGCGTGCTGCTGACAACCTGCCGCACACCAGTCAGGCGTTTGCCGCTGTGCTGTGCAACGCCGCTGGCTGGAACAGCAGCCTGGAAGATCAGAGCGCGCTGTATCAGCGTTATATCAAGGAAGGCCCGTTCGTCCCATGGGCGGTGGATTTCGGCAATCAGTGCCCGTACCCGGATTTCGAAAACGCCGACAAGCGTTACGTCACTCAGGTGACCGATGCCGTGCGTTCATCACTGCGACCGTATAAGTGGCCGGTGCAGATCGGCGCGGTTGTGCTGGTCAGCGCTGTGGCGTTGCTGTTGATCAGCCGTCGTCAGCGCAAGGCACGCAAAGGCTAAGCCTGCTGGACAAAAGTCAGGCGCACGGCGAAACCGATCAACAGGCTGCCGAACAGCCATTGTTGTACGCGTTGGGCCGTTGGACTGTGTTGCAGCCAACGGCCCAGCGCGGCGCCGGTGAGGGCGTAGGCGCTGTCGAACAATAGACCGATGCCCACCAGCAACATGCCGAGGACGGCGAACTGGCTCAGCACCGGAGCACCGTCAGTGATGATGAACTGCGGTAACAGCACTGAGCAGAACAGCAATGCTTTCGGGTTGAGCAGATTGGTCAGCAAACCGCGACGGATTGCTTCGCGCCATTGCCCGTGGGTGTTGGTCACCTCGCCAGTCGTCAGGTTCGGCAGCAGTGTGCTGCGCAGGCATTGAATGCCGATCCACAACAGATACGCTGCGCCGGCCAGGCGCACCACGTCGAACGTCCACGGCGCCGCTTTGAACAGTGCCGCCAGCCCCAGCGCGGCCAATGCCACGTGACAGCCACGGGCAATCCCCAGACCGATGGCCGTGGCCAGTGCCGCCCCGCGACCCTGCCGTGCGCCGGTTTGCAGGAGCAGGATCATGTCCGGCCCGGGCAATAGATAAACCACCGCCAATGCCAGGAAAAACAGCCAGAGATTCGCCACGTTGCACCCCCTTCGTTGTCGATTCGGTGACCGACAGTCTAGGGCTGAGGGGCAGGGCAGGTGCTTGCGAAGTCAGCTTCAAAAACCTTCTTGATTGGCATAATCTGCTGGTTTTCCATCGCGTGACTATCGGGATCTGCCAAACATGAAACTCGACGCCTTCGATCGCAAGATTCTCGCGGCCCTGCAACGTAACGGGCGCCTGAGCAATGTCGAGCTGGCGGATGAAATCGGCCTGTCGGCCTCACCGTGTCTGCGGCGGGTGCGGATGCTGGAGGAGGCCGGGGTGATTCGCGGTTATCAGGCCAATCTCGATCGCGATGAAGTCGGATTGGGGCTGACGGTGTTTGTCGGGGTCAAGGTCGAGCGCCACAACGATGAACAGGCCGAGGCGTTTTACCGCGCGGTGACGGCGTTGCCGGAAGTGATTTCTGCGTTTCTGGTGTCGGGGGAATCGGACTTTTTGCTGCAAGTGGTGGTGCCGGATTTGCGTGCATATGACCGCTTTCTCAGTGGTTGTCTGTTGAAGTTGCCGGGTGTGAGCGACATTCGCAGCAACTTTGCGATTCATACGGTGAAGACGCCGGGGGCGTTGCCGCTGGGGCATCTTCCGGCTTGAGACCGGACCGCCCCCATTCGCGAGCAGGCTCGCTCCCACATTCGACCGCAGTCCTTCAGAAGGAACACGGTCAACGGTGGGAGCGAGCCTGCTCGCGAAAACGGTATTTCAGCCACCATAGATTTCAGACTCCTACATCTGCGTCGCCATCCCCTCGACATTCATCGCCGCCTGGCGCAACGCCTCGGAACGGGTCGGGTGCGGATGGCAAGTCAGGGCTATGTCCTCAGCCGAAGCACTGAACTCCATCGCCACACAAAACTCGCCAATCATTTCACTCACACTCGGGCCGACCAAGTGCACGCCAAGGACTTCATCGGTGCGCTCATCAGCGAGGACTTTGGCAAAACCCTCGGTCTCATGGTTGATTTTCGCCCGGCTATTGGCGGTGAACGGAAACTTGCCGACCTTGTAGGCGCGCCCTTCAGCCTTCAGTTGCTCTTCGGTCTTGCCGACGCTGGCCAGCTCCGGTCGGGTGTAGATCACGTTGGGGATCAGGTCGTAATTGACTTCGCCGGCCTTGCCGTGGATCTGCTCGACGCAGGCCATCGCCTCGTCTTCAGCCTTGTGCGCCAGCATCGGGCCTGAGGTCACGTCGCCGATCACCCAAATGCCAGCGGCTTCGGTGCGATGCTGTTTGTTGGCAAGCATGCCGCGCTTGTCGGTGCTCAGGCCGACGTTTTCCAGACCCAGGCCTTGGGTGTACGGACGACGACCGATCGCCACCAGCACGTAATCGGCTTCGAGCAGTTCAGCGCTGCCACCCGCCGCAGGCTCGACGCTAAGCTGTACACCGGTGGCGGACGACGTGGCGCTGGTGACTTTCGAGCTCAACTTGAAGGCGAGGCCCTGTTTGCCCAGCGAGCGTTGCAGGGTTTTGCCGGCCTCGCCATCGACGCCGGGGCAAATGCGATCGAGGTATTCGACCACGGTGACCTGCGCACCCAGCCGTCGCCACACCGAGCCCAATTCCAGACCAATGACGCCGGCACCGATCACCACCAGATGCTTGGGCACTTCACTCAGCGACAGCGCGCCCGTCGAGTCGAGGATGCGTTTGTTATCGATTTCGACGCCTGGCAGGGGAGTGGGCTCGGAACCGGTGGCGATGATGATGTCCTTGGCGGTCAGTTCGATTTTTTTGCCCTGATCGCCAGTCACCGTGACCTTGCCGGGACCGTCGATGTGGCCCCAGCCTTTGATCCAGTCGACCTTGTTTTTGCGAAACAGAAATTCGATGCCTTTGGTCAGGCCAGCCACGCTTTCGTCTTTCTGTTTCATCATTTGCGCGAGGTTCAGCGTCGGTTTGACCTCGATGCCAAGGTTGGCGAATTCCGCACCCATCGCCGCGTCATACAGCTCCGAGGCATGCAACAGGGCTTTGGAGGGCATGCAACCGACGTTCAGACAGGTGCCGCCGAGGGTCGCGCGACCTTCCACGCAAGCGGCCTTGAGGCCCAGTTGGCCGGCGCGGATCGCCGCGTTATAACCACCGGGGCCGCCGCCCAGAATCACTACGTCATAGTTGCTCATGCGCTTGCTCCTGATTGATGGATGCGGATCGCTAAAAGTAGTTCCGGATAAAAATTACGAACGTAATATGTGCGTTCCGAGCCTTTTCGGTCAAGGCTTCAGGCAAGCGACAGGTTGGGCATCTTTGAATAAGGGTAATTGTGTACGAATATTTCACGCTTTTCGTTATATCGTAACGATATGAACAGCGGACCATTGAATTTGGGGTGATATGCAAGTCGATCTGGAGGTGGATGGCACGCAAGTGACCGGACTACCGCGCTTTCAGCAGGCGGCCGTGCAGAGCCGGCACTTGCGACGTTGGGCGATCGGCCTCGGCGGATTGGCCGGGGAGGGGTGGATACTGGCGTTTTTTGTCGGGCTGTTTGCTCCGCAGTCGTTATGGTTGCCGTTGCTGATCAATCAGAGTGCGGCGTTGCTGGTGTTGGTTGCCGGGATGCAATCGGCTTGGTGGGTTGCGCAATGGCGCGCAAAGGCGATCTATCCTGTCGCGGTGACAGCGGTAGCCGTGGACGAAGAATCCGCGCCGCAAGGCTGGTACGAGCGATTATTGGAGCGCCTGAGCCAGCGCAGTTTGCATCTGCTCGGCCAGATCGGTGCGGCAACCCTGTGGTTGGGCGGTCTGGCGCTGCTGGTGGTGTTAAGCATCGACCAGGTGTGGAACCTCGCTTTGCCCGCCGCAACCGTCGGTTTATCCGCCACCGTGGGCGCGGCGCTGGCGTTGTTACTGGCGTTCGGCTTGCTGGTGCTGGAGCGACAACTCGCACAGGAAAACCCTGCGCAGTGGCCGGAAGCGGGCGCACTGGCACAACTGACGCGTGTGGCAATCATCACGCTGGTGCTCGGGGCGCTGTGCTTACTGTTTGCTGGCGAGAACGCCATTTGGCCGGTTCGCGTCGCCGTTCTGCTGGGGATATTGCCGGGATTGGTCGCGATTGAGCTGTTATTGCGCGCTGTTCTTTCGATTTTCAGTCCGCGCCGAGAACAGCTCGAACCGACGCTAATGGCGCGCAGTTTCGTCGCCGACATGCTGCGCTGGCCGCCACAGCCATTGCTCGCGTTGCAGCATGAATTGCACAACCGTTTTGGCATCGATCTGCGGCAGATCTGGGCGTTCAGTTACATGCGCCGGGCGTTTCTGCCGGTGCTGGCGTTGGTTGCTGCCGTGGGTTGGTTGCTCACCGGCATCCATGAAATCCCCCTGCAAGGCCGAGGCATTTATGAGCGTTTCGGCAAACCGGTGCAGGTGTTCGGCCCGGGATTGCACACAGGTTTGCCGTGGCCGCTGGGGCGCGTGTTGATCGTTGAAAACGGCGTGGTGCACGAACTGGCAACCAGCGTCGGCGAGAACCCGGTGCCGCTGCAAGCCGATCCCGTTGAAGGTCCGGCGCCGTTCACAGCCAATCGTTTGTGGGACGCCAGTCACGTTAATGACAAATCGCAAGTTATTGCCAGCAGCCGTGGCGATCAGCAGAGCTTTCAGATCGTCAACATGGACGTGCGCTTCGTCTATCGCATTGGCCTGACTGATCAGGCAGCAGTGGCGGCGACCTACAACAGCGCCGACGTGCCGACACTGATCCGCAGCACCGCCAGCCGGATTCTGGTGCACGATTTTGCCTCGCGCACGTTAGACGGTTTGCTCGGTGAAGATCGGGTAGGGCTGGGCGAAGAGATCGGTCGTGCGGTGCAAAGCGATTTGCAACAACTCAACAGTGGCGTGGAGATTCTCGCCACGGTCGTCGAAGCCATTCACCCGCCGGCCGGTGCCGCCAATGCCTATCACAGCGTGCAAGCCGCACAGATCGGCGCGCAAGCGTTGATCTCCCGCGAACGTGGTGCAGCGGCTGAAGCGAGCAATCAGGCGCAGTTGCAGGCCAGCCTTGCTCGCGATCAGGCCAGCGCCAATGCGCGGGAAACCAGTGCCACGGCGCAAGCGGCGGATCTGAAATTCACTGCCGAGCAAAAAGCCTACGCCAGTGCCGGTCAGGCCTTCGTGCTCGAGCAATACCTCGGCCAGCTCAGTCAGGGCCTGAGCAAAGCCAAATTGCTGGTACTCGATCATCGCCTCGGTGGCAGCAGCAACGCGCCGACCATCGACCTGCGTACCTTCACGTTGCCGGCTGACCCGACGCCCGCGCGCACCACCGCTCAACCAGGAGTCACCCATTGAGCCAGTCGCACACGCACCAACCGCATGATCACAGCGGCCACGATCACGGCCACGGCGGACATCATCATGGGCATCATCACCATCACCACGGTGCGCCGGAAGAGGCGGGGCCGTTTCCGTGGCGGCGCATGGGCTGGGCCGTGTTGCTGGTGGCGTTCGCCATCGCCGCGGCGAGCCTGGTGCAAGTACGCTCCGGTGAAGCCACGGTCATCACCCGTTTCGGTAATCCATCGCGGGTGTTGCTCGATCCGGGTTTGAGCTGGCGCTGGCCGGCGCCGTTCGAAGCGGCGATCCCGGTGGATCTGCGGCTACGGACGACGTCCAGCGGCTTGCAGGATGTCGGCACCCGCGACGGTCTGCGCATCATCGTCCAGGCTTATGTGGCGTGGCAGGTGCAGGGCGATCCGGACAACGTGCAGCGATTCATGCGCGCAGTGCAGAACCAGCCGGATGAGGCTGCGCGGCAGATTCGTACCTTTGTCGGCTCGGCACTGGAAACTACCGCCAGCAGTTTCGATCTGGCGAATCTGGTCAACACCGATGCCAGTCAGGTGCGCATCGCCGACTTCGAAGCGCAGTTGCGTCAGCAGATCGATCAGCAATTGCTCGCGACCTATGGCGTACATGTCGTGCAGGTCGGCATTGAACGTTTGACCTTGCCGTCGGTGACGCTCACTGCCACGGTCGATCGCATGCGCGCCGAGCGTGAAACAATTGCCACCGAGCGTACGGCGATCGGCAAGCGCGAAGCCGCGCAAATTCGTTCCGCTGCCGAGCGCGATGCGCGAATTGTGCAAGCTGACGCCACGGTGAAAGCGGCAGAAATCGAAGCACAATCTCGCGTCGAAGCCGCACAGATCTATGGCCGTGCGTACGCCAGTTCACCGCAGCTGTATAACTTGCTTCGTTCGCTGGACACCCTTGGCACCATCGTCACGCCGGACACCAAACTGATTCTTCGCACCGATGCTGCGCCATTCCGCGTGCTGGTCGACGGCCCGCCGACACTCGACAGCAAATCCGGATTGCAGCCATGAATGAACAAGTTCCACGTGGAACACATGCGCTGAACAGTCCGTGGATTCAGGCTGGACGTTTGGCATTCTTTGCTTTGTATGCGGTGACGGTACTGGCCGCGTTGGCTTGGGCGTTTTCCAATGTGCGGCAAATCGATCCGCAGAACCGTGCGGTGGTTCTACACTTCGGCGCGCTGGATCGCATCCACAACGCCGGTCTGTTGTTGGCTTGGCCACAGCCTTTCGAACAGGTGATTCTGTTGCCGGCAGCCGATCGGGTTATTGAACGTCGCGTCGAGAATCTGCTGCGCAGTGATGAGGCGCTCAAGGCCGATCGGGTCGCATCTTTCGCTGCACCCATCAGCGATGCCCAGGCCGGGTCTGGTTATTTATTGACCGGTGATGCTGGCGTGGTGCAACTGGATGTGCGGGTGTTCTACAAGGTCACCGACCCTTATGATTTCGTCTTGCAGGCTGATCATGTGCTGCCGGCGTTGGATCGATTGGTCACCCGCAGTGCTGTGGCACTGACTGCCGCGCGGGATCTGGACACCATACTGGTCGCTCGCCCAGAGTTGATCGGCGCCGACAATCAGGCTGCCGAACGTCGGGAAAGGCTGCGCGGTGATCTGGTGCAAGGCATCAACAAACGCTTGGCCGAGTTGAAGGCGAGCGGGCAGGGCATCGGTATCGAGGTGGCGCGGGTCGATGTGCAATCGAGTCTGCCCGATCCGGCGGTCAGTGCTTTCAATGCGGTGTTGACCGCCAGTCAGCAAGCCGACAAAGCCGTGGCCAACGCACGCACCGACGCCGAGAAACTCACGCAGACCGCCAACGAACAAGCCGACCGCACGCTGCAAGTTGCTCACGCGCAGGCCGGTGAGCGCCTGGCCAAAGCCTCGGCTGACACCGCCACGGTATCGAGCTTGGCCAGCAGCACCGATCCGCAAATGCTCCTGCGCCTTTATCGCGAGCGCCTGCCGAAGATTCTCGGTCAGGCCGGATCGGTAACCACGGTCAACCCGAAAGACGATTCCCGCCTGATCATTCAGGGAGCCAGTAAATGACCGCGACCACTGCCGCACCAAGCCTGTTGTCCTCGGCCGAACAACGCCGTGCTGCCCGACAACTGACCTTGGCCATGCTTGCACTGGGTTTGCTGGGGCTGGGCTTGATCTGGCGCTGGCTGGTGCCGGAGCAAACCGGTGTCAGCCAGTTGCTGTTGGGTTTCGCTTCCTTATTGGTCGCCGTGCCGGTCATGCGTTCGGCGTGGTACAGCCTGCGTTATCCGAGTCTGCATGGCATCACTGATCAACTGATTGCTCTGGCCATGCTCGGCGCGTGGGCAACCGGTGATCTGCTGACGGCGGCGTTGCTGCCGATCATCATGATCTTCGGCCATGTGCTGGAGGAACGCAGCGTCATCGGTTCGCAGGAAGCGATTCATGCCCTCGGTCAACTGACCCGCAGCCATGCGCGTAAGGTACTGACGGATGGCTCGATCATCGAAGTGGACAACGGCACGTTGAGGGCAGGCGACACCGTTGAGGTGCGAGCCGGCGATCGGGTGCCGGCAGATGGGCGAATCTTGTCTGGCCAGGCCAGCCTCGACACCGCTTCGATTACCGGGGAATCAGTGCCGGTCGAGGCGGGCGTCGGAATGAGCGTATTTGGTGGTGCGATCAATCTCGACGGCCTGTTGCGCATCGAAGTGACGCGAACCGGCGATGAGTCGACCCTCGGCAAGGTCATCGCGCTGATGCAGAACGCCGAGCGCTCGAAACCGCCGATCACGCGTTTGCTCGAACGCTACGCTGGCAGCTACATGGTGCTGGTATTGCTGCTGGCCGCGGTGACCTGGTTCATCACCAATGATGCGCAGGCAATGCTCGCCGTGTTGGTAGCGGCGTGTCCCTGCGCGTTGGTGTTGTCTGCCCCGGCGACAGCAATTGCCGGTGTGGCAGTGGCGGCACGCCACGGCATTCTGATTCGCAGCTCGGCGTTTCTTGAAGAGCTGGCGGATCTCACTTCGCTGGTGGTCGACAAGACGGGGACGCTGACTTACGGCACCTTGCGCTTGCAGTCGATCGATAACCCGCGCGCAGAGTCGTCCGCGATCATGGCGCTCGCCGCCAGTCTTGGGGCGGCGAGCAGCCACCCGGTCAGTCGTGCGCTCGCAGGGCTGGTCACTCAAGACCAATGCTTACCGTTGAGTGATATCCACGAGCGCCAGGGACTCGGGGTCGTGGCTATGACCGGGCAGGGCGAAGCGGCGCTTGGCCGCCCGGAGTTGTTCGCGCAACTCGGCATTATTACGACAACTATTCCCGATCATGACGGCCCCATCGCCGGGCTGGCACTCAACGGTGAGTTCCTTGCCTGGCTGCTGCTGGCTGACAGCGTCAAACCGGAGGCCCGCTTTGCCCTCAGTGAATTGCGTGAGCTGGGTCTGGGTCGACAGCTGTTGCTCACTGGTGATCGCCAGAGTGTGGCTCAGTCGCTGGCCAAGGATGTCGGGTTGCATGAGGTCGAAGCCCAGGCGTTGCCCGAAGACAAACTCAATCGCGTGCTCAAGGAAATCGACAACGGTTTCCGGCCGATGGTGGTCGGTGACGGCATCAATGATTCGCTCGCGCTCAAGGCGGGCGTGGTCGGTGTGGCGATGGGCGCGGGAGGTGCAGACATTGCGCTCGCCTCGGCAGACATCGTTTTGATCGGCAGCGACCTGCGCCGACTGGGCACCTGCGTGCGCCTCAGCCGCCAGTGTCGCCGGACGTTGCAGGTCAACGTGATCATTGGTCTGGGCTGGACGCTCGCCATCGTTGTGTTCGCCGCATTCGGCTGGCTCGGCGCTGCCGGGGCGATGATTGCCGCGCTGCTGCACAACCTCAGCACGCTGCTGGTACTGGGTAATGCCGGGCGGTTGCTGCGCTTTCAGGAGCCGTTATTGAAGCTCAAGGAAGAGCCTTGAAAATTATTTTTGATCTTCTGTAACGCCCTCGGGGGCGCTCTCTCTAGTGCTATGTCGGGACTGAACAAACCTTCCAGCCGACACCCCTGACGATTACCGAGGATAAGAAAAATGACTATCTAGACCGCTGCTGCTGGTGCCGCTCTCGCTTTGGCCGCCGCGACCCTGTTTGCCGGTGTTGCCACTAACGCGATGGCTGCTGATGCCAACGTTCACTGTTATGGCGTGAATGGCTGCAAGGGCCAGAACGACTGCAAAACCAAAGACCACGCATGCAAAGGCCTGGGGTCGTGCAAAGGTCAGGGCTTCAAGGCGATGACTCAGGCGGCTTGCGAAAAAGCCGGTGGCAAGGTCGGCGAATAACTGACCGGTTAGTGTCGCCGCAGTGGTTTGCGCCACTGCGGCCACTTTTATCAGGAGTCCGCTTATGTCAGCTTCTTTGCCTTTCCTGGGTTACGGCCTGGGACTGCGTAGCGCTTACTACCAGCAGATCCTCGAGCAGTCGCCGGATGTCGACTGGTTCGAAGTGGTCTCGGAAAATTTCATGGTGCAGGGCGGCAAAGCCCTGTATTACCTCGACGCCATTGCCGAGCGCTATCCGCTGGTGATGCACGGTGTATCCCTGTCCATCGGCGGACCGCATGCCCTCGATCCGGACTATCTCAAACAACTCAAGCAACTGGCCGATCGGGTTCGTCCTGCATGGATCTCCGATCATCTGTGCTGGAGCCGCGGCAATGCCCATCAGTTGCATGATCTGCTGCCGCTGCCTTATACCGAAGAAAGTCTGGATTACATTGCCGGCCGGGTAAGGCAGGTGCAGGACATTCTGCAGCGTCCGCTGGTGCTCGAGAACATCTCCAGTTACGTCCGCGGTGCTTCGGATGATTTCAGTGAGTGGGAGTTTCTCGCGGTGCTGAGCCGGATAACTGGCTGCGAATTGCTGCTGGATGTGAACAATGTCTATGTCAGCTCACGCAACCACGGTTTTGATCCGTGGGCGTTCATTCGCAGCCTGCCCGTCGACAAAGTCCGCCAACTGCATTTGGCGGGGCACAGCGACTACGGTGATTACGTGATCGACACCCACGACCATCCGGTGAGCGATCCGGTCTGGGCGCTCTATCAACGCACTCTTGCACACTTCGGCCCGGTGGCCACATTGCTGGAGCGCGACGACCATTTTCCGCCTTTCGAAGAATTGCTCGGTGAATTGCACAAGGCACGTGAGCTGGGTGACAAGGTCCTGGCCGGGAGGCAGCAATGCGCCTGAAAGAATGGCAACTGGCGTTCGAGTCGTTTCTGCTCGACGACGACGCTACGGCGAATCCGGTCTTGAGCAAAGGTCTGATTGGTGGCCCGACACTGGATGTCGGCACGGGACTGGCGATCTATCACAACGCTTACAAGGCGCGTCTGCTGGAAGTCTTGCGCAATGACTTCGGGGCGATCTTGCACTGGATGGGGGACGACGAGTTCGATCGGCTCGCCAGTTCTTATATCCGCCATTACCCGTCAGGGCATTACAGCTTGCGCTGGCTGGGCAAAGGCTTCGAAGGCTTTATCCGTGAGCATCTGGTGCCAGAACAAAGCGCGCCACTGGCCGAACTGGCCTCGCTTGAATGGGCGTTTACACTGGCGTTCGATGCGCCGGCGGGTCAGCCGTTGACGCTGCAATCAATGGCGACGCTGGCCGCAGAGGAATGGCCTGAGCTGCGGGTGAAGCCAACGCCTTCGCTGCAGTGGCTGGAATGCCGCTTCAACAGTCTTTCGCTATGGCGTTCGGTGAAGGAAGAATCCGACTTCCCTGACAGCACGGTGCTCGAAATCCCACAGGCCTGTCTGATCTGGCGCTGCGAACTGATCTGTCGTTATCGCAGCCTTGATCCTGCCGAAGCCACGGCCCTCAATGGCCTGCTCGACGGCGGCTGGAATTTCTCCGAACTGTGCACAGAATTAGCAGTCATTTATGGTGAGGGCGCGCCACTTCAAGCCGTTACCTGGTTGAAACAGTGGGTTCAAGACGGTTTGCTGGAGCGTCTGCAACGATAGATACGGCTAATCAAATCGATAGCCTGCTATTTTTCCGGGATGGTCTACCCTCAGATCTGACGGTCTGAAACAAGGGGGATTTTCCATGCTCGCGCAACTTCCACCGGCCTTACAGAATCTGCAGCTTCCACTTCGCTTGCGACTCTGGGACGGCCATGAGTTCAATCTGGGGCCGGCGCCCAGCGTCACCATCGTGGTCAAGGACCCGCAGATGGTCAGCCAGTTCACCCATCCAAGCCTGGATGCGCTGGGAGCGGCATTCGTCGAAGGCAAGCTTGAACTGGAGGGTTCGATCAGCGAAGTCATCCGGGTCTGCGACGAATTGAGCAACGCTTTGCTCGGTGAAGATGACGACAGTCAGCCAGTGCGTTCGGTGCACGACAAGGAAACCGACGCCAAAGCCATTTCCTACCACTACGACCTGTCCAACGCGTTTTACCAGCTCTGGCTGGACAGCGACATGGCGTATTCCTGCGCGTATTTCGAAACGGGCAGCGAAACCCTGGAGCAGGCGCAACAAGCCAAATTCCGACACCTGTGCCGTAAGCTGCGTTTGCAGCCAGGTGACTATTTGCTTGATGTGGGTTGCGGGTGGGGCGGCCTCGCGCGTTACGCCGCGCGGGAATTCGGCGCCAAGGTGTTTGGTATCACGCTGAGCAAGGAACAACTGGAACTGGCGCGTGAGCGGGTCAAGGCCGAAGGCCTGGAAGAGCAGATCGAACTGCAATTGCTCGACTATCGCGATCTGCCCCAGGACGGTCGTTTCGACAAAGTGGTCAGTGTCGGCATGTTCGAACACGTCGGCCACGCCAATCTCGCCGAGTACTGCAAAACCCTGTTCGGTGCGGTCAAGGAGGGCGGTCTGGTGATGAACCACGGCATCACCGCCAAGCACACCGATGGCCGTCCGGTGGGACGCGGTGCCGGGGATTTTATTGAAAAATACGTGTTCCCCAACGGTGAGTTGCCGCACCTGTCGATGATCTCGGCGGAGATCAGCGAGGCGGGCCTGGAAATTGTCGACGTCGAAAGCTTGCGCCTGCACTACGCGCGCACGCTGGATCACTGGAGCGAGCGGCTGGAGGACAACCTTGAGGCGGCGGGTAAACTGGTGCCGGATCAAGCGTTGCGCATTTGGCGACTATATCTGGCCGGCTGTGCTTACGCGTTTGCCCGTGGCTGGATCAATCTGCACCAGATCCTCGCGGTGAAAGCGCATCCGGATGGCAGCCATGAACTGCCATGGACCCGTGACGATATCTACAACCCCTGAGCCTATTCCCTTCTTTTGGGAGAGGGTTTCAAAGGATCGGTGAAATAAGCCGGGCGATCCGCATGCCGACTTGTTGCAGGCGGTGGAGCTCCCGGCTTTCTTCTTTGGCGACTTCGTCGGCCAGCGCGAAGTCATCGATGAGCATGTGTTCCACGGCGGCGGAGAACTCACTGTCGACCGTCAGCAACATCACTTCGAAATTCAACCGGAACGAGCGGTTATCCAGATTGGCACTGCCGATCGCGCTGATTTCGCTGTCGATCAACACCACTTTCTGATGCAGAAACCCGGGACGGTAGCGGAACACTCGGACACCGGCGCGCACCGCTTCAAAGGCATAAAGGCTGGAAGCGGCGTAGACGATGCGGTGATCGGGGCGCGAGGGCAGCAGCAGACGTACATCAACACCGCGTAATACTGCCAATCGTAACGCTGCGAAGACGGCTTCATCGGGGATGAAATACGGGCTGGTGATCCACACTCTTTCCGTCGCCGCATGTATCGCTTCGACGAAGAACAGCGAGCAGGTTTCGTACGCGTCGGCCGGGCCGCTGGCGAGCAGTTGGCAGAGTACGCCGTCTTCCGGGTATTCATCCGGCAGGATCAGCGGCGGCAGGGTGCGGGCGGCCCAGAACCAGTCTTCGGCAAAGGACTCCTGCATGCATGCGACGACCGGGCCGCGTACCTTCACATGGGTATCGCGCCACGGTGCCAGCGGTGGTTTTTCACCCATGTATTCATCGCCGACGTTATGCCCGCCGACAAAGCCGACCACGCCATCGACCACGACAATCTTGCGGTGGTTACGGAAGTTGACCTGAAAGCGGTTGAGCCAGCCGCTGCGCGTGGCGAAGGCTTTTACCTCGACGCCCGCATCGCGCAGCGTCTGCACATAGCTGTGGGGCAGGGCGTGGCTGCCGATGCGGTCGTAAAGCAGATGAATCGTTACGCCTTCCGCAGCTTTCTTCAGCAGCAGATCACTCAAACGTTGGCCGAGTCGATCATCGTGAATGATGAAAAACTGGATCAGCACGGCTTCTTTCGCTTGATCGATGGCGTGGAAAATCGCCTCGAACGTCGCGGTACCGTTCACCAGCAATTGCACTTCATTGTTCGCCAGGCATGGCATGCGCCCCAGTTTGGGCATTGCACGTAACGAGGCGTAGGCATTGGACGCGCGCGCGGTGAGGGCTTCTTCCACCCACGGGCGCCAGTTCAGTTCGGAGATGGCCTGACGCATTTGTTCGTTGGCTTGGCGCCGCGCTTTGATGTAACCATCAAAGGTGCTGCGGCCGAACACCAGATACGGAATAAGCGTGAGGTAGGGAATGAAGATCAGCGACAATGCCCAGGCGATCGAGCCTTGAGCTGTGCGCACGGTGAGCACCGCGTGAATCGCGGCGATCAAGCCGAGGGTGTGTATCAGGGCGATCAGATAACCGAAAATGTGCGGTCCAAAATAATCCATGGGGCAGCCTTGCTCCGGAAGATTCAATGCTTAACAGACCATGTTCTGTCGCGATTGTCGCTATTTAATTGGTGCATGAACCGAAGCAATCGGCCGACGTCTAACGGCCACTACTGATCAGGAGTTTTTCGATGAACGTTCGTCTGCTGGGTTTGGCGCTGGGCCTGGGTTTGGCATTGCCGGTGGTTGCGCAGGCGCAGATGCTGCAGCCGGGGCTGTGGGAAATGACATCGAGCAACGTCAAGGTCGATGATCAGCCGATGGATGTGCAATCGATCCTCGGTCAACTGCAAGGGCAGATGACCCCGCAACAACGTGCGGCGCTGGAGAAGAACGGGATCAATATTGGCGGCAAAGGCATCCGCGCCTGCCTGACGCCAGAGCAGGTGGCGACCAACGATATTCCATTGGCCGACCCGCAATCGGGCTGCAAACAGCAGATCACCGAGCGCAGCGGCAACCAATGGAAATTCCGTTTCAGTTGCCCGAAAGCGCAGGGCACCGGTGTGGCAACGTTCCTCAGTGATCGTGAGTTCACCACCGTGGCCAACGGCACGTTCAATGCGATCGGGATCAACCAGAAGGGCAGCCTGGAGACTCGCGCGGTTTGGTTGGGTCAGGATTGCGGCGCTGTGAAGCCAAGAGCCTAAAAGCTTCGCGAGCAAGCTCACTGCCACAGGGAAATGCGTTCCAATTGTGGGAGCGAGCTTGCTCGCGAAAGCGTCCTCAAGCTCAGCGCATAAACCTCAGCGCCAACCCCCGACACGCCTCATTCACCCGCCCATCCCGCCAAGCAATCTGGCCCGACACAATCGTCGTGCTCACCCGATGCCGAAAGCTGCGCCCGGCAAACGGCGTCCATCCACACTGCGACAAGATCGGCTGCCGATCGACCTCCAGCGTCTGCGCTTCAACCAGCACCAGATCCGCCCAATATCCCTCACGCAAATATCCACGATCCGGAATCGCAAACAGATCCGCGACGCGATGGCTGGTCTTCGCCACTAGCGTAGTGATTGGCAAAACCGTGTCCGCGACCAGTTCCATCAATGCCGGCAAGGCATGCTGCACCAGTGGCAACCCCGAAGGCGCCTCAGCGTAAGGCCGCTGCTTTTCCTCCCAGGTATGCGGCGCATGATCGCTGCCAACAACGTCCAGCCGATCGCTGCTCAATGCTTCGCGCAGTGCGTCGCGATCCGCTTGGGTTTTGATCGCCGGGTTGCATTTGATCAGGTTGCCGAGCTTTGGATAGTCGCGATCATCGAACAACAAATGGTGCAGACAGACTTCAGCGCTGATGCGTTTCTGCGCCAATGGTGTGTCCTCGAACAACGCCAGTTCACGCGCCGTGGTCAGGTGCAAAACATGCAGGCGCGTGCCGTGACGTTTGGCCAGTTCCACCGCCAGTGATGAGGATCGATAACACGCCTCGGCATTGCGAATAAGCGGGTGAGCGGCGGGCGGAATACGATCGCCGAACAACTCACGCAGATTGGCCGCGTTGGCATCGATGCTTGGCGTGTGTTCGCAGTGGGCCAACAGGATGGTCGGCACCTCGGCGAACAGTCGCTCGAGAATCTGCGGATCATCGACCAGCATATTGCCGGTGGACGCGCCCATAAACACTTTCACACCGGCCACTTCACAGGGGTTGAGTGCGGCTATCGTGTCGAGGTTGTCCCGGCTCACACCAAAGTGAAAGCCGTAATTGGCCACCGAGTTGATCGACGCCCGGCGCTTTTTATCCGCCAGCGCTTCGAGGGTAAGAGTGGCCGGGTTGGTGTTGGGCATGTCCATGAAGCTGGTGATGCCACCGGCAACCGCCGCACGCGACTCGGTGTGAAGGTTGCCCTTGGTCGGCGCACCGGGTTCACGAAAATGCACCTGGTCATCAATCATTCCGGGAAGCAACCATTGACCGTTCGCGTCTATTTCCACCTTGGCGTTTTCGCCTTCGATGCTGCGCGCAATCTTGACGATGCGTCCATTGCCGACCAACAGATCTGCGTCGAACTCACGCCCTTCGTTGACCAGTCTTGCGTTGCGAATCAGCACGCTGCTCATGGTTCAGAACTCGTTCTGCAAGGCTTTGTAGCCGCGCACCAGATCGACGTTGGTGCGCGCCACATCTTCGGAAAACTCCGAGGCGCTGACACTCACTGGCGGGAATAACGAAAGGTCGGTGTTCGGGCCGATGCGAGTAGTAGAGGGCACATAAAAGGCGTCCGGCAAATCGCGACCATCGACCACCGAGTTGTGCCGCACCACGCAACCGTTACCTACAACACAGTTGAACAGCACGCTGTTGAAACCGATGAACACGCGGTCGCCGACCACGCACGGGCCATGCAGGATTGAGCGGTGGGCGATCGAGCTGAATTCGCCGACGGTCACCGCCGCACCGGATTTTGAGTGGATCACCACGCCGTCCTGAATGTTCGAATTGGCGCCGATGGTGATCGGCTCCATCTCGCCTGAGGCGTCCACTTCGTCGGCGCGGATCACCGCGTAGGGACCGACGAACACGTTCTCGCCGATCAGCACTTTGCCGCAGATGATCGCGGTTTTATCGACGTAGGCCGACTCGGCGATTTGCGGCAAATCGCCTGAAGGATTCTTGCGGATCATGGTCGGCTCAACGCGTCGTAAAGGGTGTTGAGGTTGTATTCGAACAGGCCGGTGAAGGTGCTGGCCGGACCACTCGCGGCGAGGGCGTCGGAGTACAAGGTGCCGCCGATGTGCGCGCCGCTTTCATCAGCGATCTGCTTGAGCAGACGCGCATCTTTGATGTTTTCCATGAACACCGCTTTGACTTTGGCCTGACGAATCTGGGTGATCAGCGCAGCGACTTCGGCGGCCGAGGGTTCACGCTCGGTGGACAAACCTTGCGGCGCCATAAAGTCGATGCCGTAGGCCTGACCGAGATAACCGAAAGCATCGTGGCTGGTGACGATCTTGCGATTGCCCGGCGGCAGCGAACCGAGTTTGCTTTTGGCTTCGGCGAGCAGGGCGTAGATCTGCTTCAGATAGGCTTGGCTGTTGCGCTCGTAGTCGGCCTTGTTCGCCGGGTCGGCAGCGATCAGCGCTTTGGTGATGTTAGCGACGTACAACTCGGCGTTCGCCAGGTTGTGCCACGCATGCGGGTCGGGAACGGTTTCGCCGTCCTCATCCAGAGAGCGCGGAATCACGCCGTGGCTGGCGCTGATGACCGTGGCTTTGGTCTCGGTGCTGGTGACCAGTCGATCCAGCCACGGCTCGAAACCGAGCCCGTTCTTGATGATCAGTTTGGCGCCGAGCAACGCTTTGGCATCGTCCGGCGTCGGCTCGTAAGTGTGCGCGTCGGCGTCCGGGCCGACCATGTTGGTGATCTGGATATGCTCGCCGCCGACTTGATGGACCATGTCAGCGAGAATGCTGAAGCTGGTCACCACCGGTAATTTTTCCGCTGCCGACAATGACATCGACAGCATCAGGCTGAACAACACGAGTAAAACGCGCATCGGGAAACACCTCATTGGGATGTAAGCAAAGGCGGGCGGCGCAGCAGACCGTGAACCGGTCCGAACACCACCGACAGCAGATAACCGACGCCTGCGACCAGCACGATGGCCGGGCCGCTTGGCAGCGAGTAGTAAAAGGAAAGCAACAAGCCAAACCACACCGAGAGGCAACCGATGATGGCGGCGATGCCAATCAGGATCGGCAGTCGACGGCTCCAGAACCGTGAGGCAGCGGCGGGGAGCATCATCAACCCGACCACCATCAGCGCGCCGATGGCCTGGAAGCCGATCACCAGATTGAGCACCACCAGGGTCAGGAATACGCCGTGGGCGAGTGGGCCGAGGCGGCTGACGGTTCTCAGGAACAGCGGGTCGAGGGTGTCGAGCAGCAGCGGTTTGTAGATCAGCGCCATACCGATCAGGCTGAATCCCGAAACCCATAACATGCCGGTGAGGGTCTGACCGTCGACGGCCAGTGCTGAGCCAAACAGCAGGTGAAGCAGGTCGAGACGTTTGCCGGCGATTCCCAGAATCAGCACACCGCTGGCGAGGGATATTGGGTAGATCGCGGCGAGGCTCGCGTCTTCGCGTAGACCCGTTCGGCGGGTGATCCACGCCGCGAGTCCGGCCATGCTCAGACCCGCGCCGAGGCCGCCTAGCGTGAGTGCAGGCAGACTCAGTCCGGCAAACCAGAATCCTAATGCGGCGCCAGGAAGGATGCCGTGGGCGACGGCGTCACCGATCAGGCTCATCCGTCGCAGGATCAAAAACACCCCGAGTGGTGCGGTGCTGCACGCCAACACCAGTCCGCCAAGGAGGGCGCGGCGCATGAACACGAACTCATTGAACGGTTGCCACAAGTGGCTGACGGCGACCATCAGGCCACCTGCGTGTGAGGGGTTTGCCGGATCAGTTCGACGCTGGCGCCGTACACGCATTCGCGGTTTTTGATCAGCAAGGTTTGCGGGATGTGTTGGCGCACCGCGCAGAGGTCATGGCAGACCACGACGATTGTTCGACCTTCGTTATGCCAAGTGTGGATGTGCTGCCAAAGCAATTGTTGGCCGAGTTCATCGAGGGCGGCATGGGGTTCGTCGAGGAGCAGAACCGGAGCGTCGGTCAAACTCAGGCGGGCGAGCAGGGCACGTTGTAATTCGCCGCCGGAGAGGGCCATGAGCGGGCGGTGTTCGAGTCCGCTCAGGTGCCAGTTTTCCAGTGCATCTTTCAGGCGTTGTGCGCGCAGTTGGGTTGAGAGTCGACGTCCCCAGAAACCGGCGGCGATCAGTTCTTCGAGGTTGATGGGAAACTGGCGGTCGAGATGTTGTTGCTGGGGGAGGAATGACAATCCGCTTTGACGTGGAACACTCAGGCTGATTTTGCCTGCCAAAGGTTTTTGCAGGCCGGCGATGACTTTCAGAAGGCTGCTTTTGCCGCAGCCGTTGGCACCGATGATGGCCGTAAGAGTGCCGCTTTCCAACTCGAGATTCAGGGGCGTGGTCAGCGGTTGTCCGGGTGCGCCCCAGCTCAGGGATTGGCAGCGGATCATGCTTGCTCACGCTGCCAGTGGCTTTCGGCGACGGCGTCGTGGGCGTGCAGGCTTTCGGCGTGGATGACTCGCAGGTGGAACTGGTTAACCCCGGGTGTGCGACGAAGTGCGAGATTCAATCGGCGCGCGGCGTCTTCGCAGAACATCAGATTCTGTCCATTCGCCAAGGCGAAGGCTTGCTCGTCCGCGCGTTTTACTGCGGTTTGTACGGCGGTGCCGAGGGCCGCTTCGGCGTCATTGATGATCACGCTAAGCGGTAATTCGTCGATGAACTCGTCGAGGTGCATATGCAATTGTGCAGTGCTGCGTTGGCTATGAGGCGTGGCGACGATGCCTTGAGTCGAGCCAAGCCAAGCGAGAATGTCTGCATGCTGAAGGGCTTTATTGGCGAAGTCGTCGACGAATTGTTGCTGAATTAATTGCCGGGCCAAGGCAGCTGAACACGGGCAAGTCGAGGAGTAGGGCACTTCGATGTTGAGTTCCACGTGGAACAACTTGTTTTTCAGACTGGCTGAAATCGTCGCGGGATAGGATTTCCATCCGGCCAGTGGACTGATTAGCGCGGGTCTTTTCAGCAGTAGATCGGTGCGGATATTCAGGTAGGCGCAGTTGGATAAACCTTCGTGGCTATCCAGAAAACGTTTGAGTACCTGGTGCAGCAGAGCGGGGGAAAGGCCCTTCTGTTCGAGCGATTCCAGGGCCAGATAGAGTCGCGACATGTGAATCCCGCGAGCTTCGCCGTCATCCAGACTCACCCCCGCATCAGCCTTTGCGCTCACGCGTTGGCCTTCCAATAAAACAGGTAACGCGATGCCGTGCATGCCCACCCATTCGAGGGGCAAGGCTTGGCGAGCGGATTGCGCGGCGATATCCGGAAGTGTCAGCGAATTCATGTTCGGAACCATCGTGTTGATTGAATTCAATGTTACATTATAACAATACAAATCACGACGCCTTTTTCATGAACAGGCTTTCACATGCACAGACGCCATTTGCTCAATCTGATTTTCGCCAGCGCGGCCTTCGCCCTTCCTTTCAGTGTTTCGGCCACGCAAATTCGCAACGCGCGGCTTTGGCGTTCTGAGGAGAAGCTGCGATTGGTCTTCGATTTAAGTGGTCCGGTGCGCTACAAAACCTTCACACTCAGCGCTCCGGAACGGCTGATAATCGATGTGTCTAGCGCAGATTTGAGCGGCGACTTCAGTCAGTTGGCTCTGAATGGCACGGTGATCCGCTCGATTCGATCCGGGCCCTTTGGTCATGGAGATACGCGGATTGTTCTCGATCTGAGCAATCCAATGTTGCTGAACAGCTTCCTTTTGGCGCCCCAGGATGGCCAGAGTCATCGGCTGGTTCTGGATTTATTCAGTGCGAAAGTAGCGCCAGAGATCCCAATGGTTCCACGTGAAACACCCAGAATCAGCGCTCACCCCAAGCGCGACATCATCGTAGCCATCGATCCAGGACACGGTGGGAAGGATCCCGGTGCGGTCGGCGCGAAGGGTGAGCGGGAAAAAGATGTGGTGCTTTCCATTGCTCAGCTACTCGCCAAACGCCTGAAAAAAGAGAAAGGATTCGACGTGAAACTGGTGCGCAATGACGACTTCTTTGTGCCCTTGCGTAAACGCGTAGAGATCGCCCGTCAGTACAAGGCCGACATGTTTATCTCGGTGCATGCCGATGCGGCGCCAAGGCTGACAGCTTCTGGAGCATCGGTGTATTGCCTGTCTGAAGGTGGTGCGACGTCGGCGACGGCACGTTTTATGGCGCAGCGTGAGAACGGCGCTGACCTGCTCGGCGCTACCAGTCTGCTCAACCTCAAAGACAAAGATCCAATGCTCGCCGGGGTGATTCTCGACATGTCGATGAATGCGACCATTGCCGCCAGTCTGCAACTGGGCAACACGGTGCTGGGCAGTCTGGCGGGCATCACCACTCTGCATCAGAAGCGTGTGGAACAGGCCGGATTCGCCGTGTTGAAGTCGCCGGATGTGCCGTCAATCCTTGTCGAAACCGGCTTCATTTCCAACGCTCGCGACAGTCAGCGGCTGGTAACCGCGCGGCATCAACAGGCTGTCGCGGAGGGTTTGTTTGAGGGTTTGCAGCGCTATTTTGAGAAAAACCCACCGATCGACAGCTATCTTGCCTGGCGACAGGAGCAGCTAAAGGCGCAGGTCTAGCAGCCCACAATTCGACTGCAAGTGAATTTCGCGCTGCTGCCGCCCGAGCTGGAGAAGCGATTGATAGTCGTCCAGCCGACGCGTCGGGTGTAACCAACCCAGGCCTCACCGTCAGAGGCAATCCCGGTGAAGAACGTCAATTGGCCGAAGCGGCTATTGGTTTGTGCCCAATAACGCTGCCCAGACTTTTCAAACCCGCGCAGATAAAGCGTGCTGCCGACAGTGTTGACGCTATACGCATTGCCCTCGGTATCGACGCAGGCAAGCAGGTTGGCGCTGCGGGTGCAGCTTGCCTGCGCCGGAAACTGCGCCCACGTATTGCCCGCAACCAGCAATCCAAGGCTCAATAACGAGCATTTCAGCGCAGTTTTCATTAGCAATTCCGGGTGTGGGATGTGCTCAGCTTCCTGCTGTTTGTCGCTCAGGACAAGGGCAGGGCTGGTTTATTTATCGTGTTATACTATAACATAAACAGCTACTGAGCCTGAGCGGGCCGATTTCAAGCGTTTACCTTCAGCGAAACCCTCGCATGAAGCGCCAAAACGCCAAGCGCAGGCAAAAGCGCCAATCGGCTGCCTTCATAAGAGGATTATCCAATGTCAGCCGAATTGCCCGTCACCGTAATTTCCGGATTTTTAGGCGCCGGAAAAAGTACACTTTTAAATTACGTACTACGTAATCGAAATGGTCTTCGCGTCGCTGTCATCGTCAATGATATGAGCGAGATCAACATTGATGGCAGCGAAGTCCAGCGTGATGTCAGCCTTAACCGTGCAGAAGAAAAAATCGTCGAAATGAGCAACGGTTGTATCTGCTGTACGTTACGCGAAGACTTGCTCGAAGAAGTCAGCAAGCTCGCCCGTGAAGGTCGCTTCGATTATCTGCTCATCGAATCCACCGGCATCTCCGAGCCGCTGCCGGTCGCAGAAACCTTCACTTTTCGCGACGAACACGGACAAAGCCTCTCCGACATCGCCCGTCTCGACACCATGGTCACTGTCGTCGACGGGGTGAATTTCCTGCTGGACTACCAAGCGGCTGAAAGCCTCGCCTCCCGTGGCGAAATTCTCGGCGAGGAAGACGAGCGCTCCATCACCGACCTGTTGATCGAGCAGATCGAGTTCGCCGATGTGCTGTTGATCAGCAAGATCGACCTGATCAGCCAGCCCGAGCGTGAGGAATTGATCGCCATTCTCAAACGCCTGAATGCGCAAGCCGAAATCATCCCGATGGTCATGGGTGAGGTGCCTCTGGAAAAGATCCTCAACACCGGCCGCTTCGATTTCGACAAAGCCGCGCAGGCACCGGGCTGGCTGCAGGAGTTGCGCGGTGAGCACGTGCCGGAAACCGACGAGTACGGCATCGCCTCCACTGCCTACCGCGCGCGCCGACCCTTTCACCCGCAACGCTTCTTCAGCTTCATCGACCGTCCTTGGCTGAACGGCAAGCTGCTGCGTTCCAAAGGGTTCTTCTGGCTCGCGAGCAAACCCACAGACGCCGGTAGCTGGTCGCAGGCTGGCGGCTTGATGCGCCACGGTTTTGCCGGACGCTGGTGGCGTTTTGTGCCGAAGAACCAATGGCCACAAGATCAGCAAAGCACCGCCGCGATCATGGAAAACTGGACGCCGAGCGTAGGAGACTGCCGCCAGGAACTGGTGTTCATCGGTCAGAACATCGATTTCCTACAGCTTTCAGAGGAACTGGATGAATGCCTGCTCACTGATGAAGAAATGTCGCTCGGCGTAGAGGGCTGGCGATTGCTGGCGGATCCGTTTGGCCCTTGGCATGAAGAGGCTGCCTGATGCTCGCGCTCAAACTGCTGCAAAACCGCACGCGTTATCAGCACCAAGGGCCGACTCCAAAGACGCTGACGCGAATTCTGCATGACGACACCAACCTTGCCGTCTGGCAGCGACAACTGCCGTTGCACATCAGCGATTTCGCTCAATTGCTGCTGTCGCTCAACGAACCGTTGGCGCAATCGTTATGCCTGGAGCTGCCGAACGAGGACATTGAGCCTGACCTGACCGGGTTGGCTTCAGGTTTCCGTGATCTGGAAGGCTATGAAGGCTTCATCGCTGACCTTAAATGGCTGGTCAGCGCCTTCGCCTGTTTGCTGGGAGCCAAGCGCATCGGACTGCGCCTGCGGGTGCTCGATAAAGCCATGTGTCCGCGATTCCACGTTGATCATGTGCCGGTGCGGCTGATCACCACCTACGCCGGCGTCGGCAGCCAATGGCTCAAGGAAGGCGCGATGGATCGCCAGCAAATGGGGCAGGCCAACGCTGAACCTCAAGTGCAAATCCACCAACTGAACAGCGGCGACGTAGCGCTATTGAAAGGCGAGAAATGGCACGGCAATGAAGGTTTCGGTCTCATCCATCGCTCGCCGCAACCGGCCGCCGGCGAGCCCCGACTGATACTGACCCTTGACTGGCTCGGCTAACGCCCCAAGAGGCCTCAAGGCTTGAGCCACGACCCTTGGTTCTGGCCTTCGCAATACGGTTTCAAATACGTCGCATCGGTGGCGACACCGTAATAGTGGATGTCTTGGCGATAGGGCATATTGGCGACTTGCGCGTTGCTGCATACACCAAACGCTCCGCTCGGGCACTGATCGGCATACTGTACCTCGACTTTCTGCCCTGCCAGCGTTGGCTGGCAGAAGCCGTCGTTGAACAGTTTCTGCGGAATATTGCGGTTCTGCTGGCAGACTTTGACGTCGAGTCGCTCACCCTGACTGTGCACTACGCAGGCCTGAGCCCACGCTTCGCTCGACAGCAGCGTCAACAGCAACGACCATCCCATCCAACGCATCTTTGCATCTCCAAGAAAGCTTCCCGCCATGTTGCAGAACATTCCTACCCATGTCATTGCTGGCCCTTTGGGCGCCGGCAAGACCAGCCTGATTCGTCAACTGATGGCTCAGCGGCCGGACGGCGAGCGCTGGGCGGTGCTGATCAACGAGTTCGGCCAGATCGGCCTCGATGCCGCGCTGCTGACCAACGACGCCGATGGTATCGCACTGGGCGAAGTGGCCGGGGGCTGCCTGTGTTGCGTCAATGGCGCGCCGTTTCAGATCGGCCTTGGGCGTTTGCTGCGCAAGGCCAAGCCTGATCGACTGTTTATCGAACCGTCCGGGCTGGGGCATCCGGCGCAGTTGCTCAAGCAATTGAATGAGGCGCCATGGTCAGGCGTGCTCGCGGTGCAGCCGTGTGTGCTGGTGCTGGATGCTCAGGCGCTCGAGGCTGGCAAAGCATTGCCGGCGGCACAGCAGGAAGCGTTGCCCAGTGCGGGCTTGCTGCTGTTGAACAAGGCTGAAAACCTTGATGAAACGGCAAGGCAGAAAATTATCAGTCAGTTGCCTTCAGTCAGACGAATCTGGACACACCAGGCGCAGTTGCCTCTGGGCGAACTGCCGGGCTTGGCTGCGCATGCGTTGAAAGGAGTGGATAACCTGGCGGTGCCCCAAGGATTGGGACGAATGCCCACCGTCTGGAGCGATCCGACGGTGCCGATTTGCCTGAGTCAGGCGCAGGAGGGTGGTTGGAGCATTGGTTGGCGTTGGCATCCGGGCCAGACGTTCGACAAGCAACGCATTGCCGACTGGCTGACTAGCCTGAATTGGAAAAGAGCGAAACTGGTTATCCACAGCACGGATGGCTGGGTGTCTGCGAATGCTCTGGATAACACCAAGCTGATTTGGCAGGCCAGCGAGTGGCGTAAAGATTCGCGAATCGAACTGATCTTCGTCGATCCGCAAAATAACGATCAATTGCAGGCAGGTCTGGCGCGATGCCGAACCCAGTGATTCAGCTCAAGGCTTCCACTTCGTGTGTTCCTGCCGCCACTGACTCAGCTCTATGACTTCTGCCCGTGGCCTCTGTACTTCGACCACCGGCGGCGTATCGTCGAACGGTGCCGGGTAGGGCGCGAGTTCGATCTGCGCACTGTGTGCGCCAAACTGGGTGATGGTGCCGTTATGCCGGGTTTCGCCGGTCACGGTGAACTCGAAGTTGTACACCCGCGCCAGTCGTCGGCGACCGTTGGCGTCCTTGATGAAACCGATCTTCTTTAAAGCAACGTTGCCATCGAGCAATTCGACCCGTACGTTCAGGCAATGTTGTTTGACCCGCTCCAGCGCGCGCTCGCGCAAGCCGTGGTTGTGCCACAGCCATGCGCCGGCAGCGGCAAACAGCATCAGCACAAAGATGTTTTCCAGGGTCAGCATCAACATCGAACTCCAAAAGATAGCGTCAGCTTAACTGCGTCGCCGGTCTGTCGTACAGGCTGCGTTTCGTCGCATACTGCGCGGCTTGAATTTCAATCGTTTTACGGAATGACCCGAATGAAACGTACGCCTCATCTGCTCGCCATTCAGTCCCACGTCGTGTTCGGCCACGCCGGCAACAGCGCGGCGGTTTTTCCGATGCAGCGGGTCGGGGTCAATGTCTGGCCGCTCAACACCGTGCAGTTTTCCAACCACACCCAGTACGGCCAATGGGCCGGCGAAGTGTTGGCGCCGCAGCAGATTCCCGAGCTGGTCGAAGGTATCGCGGCAATTGGCGAGCTGGGCAACTGCGATGCGGTGCTGTCCGGTTACCTCGGCAGCGCGGCGCAGGGACGGGCGATTCTCAGCGGTGTCGAGCGGATCAAGTCGGTCAACCCGAAGGCTCTGTATCTGTGTGATCCGGTGATGGGCCACCCGGAGAAGGGCTGCAGCGTACCGACCGAGGTTAGCGACTTCCTGCTGGAAGAGGCGGCAGCCGTGGCGGACATCATGTGTCCGAACCAGTTGGAGCTGGACAGCTTTTCCGGGCGCAAGCCGCAGTCGCTGTTCGATTGTCTGGCGATGGCGCGCGCCTTGCTGGCGCGTGGGCCGAAAGCGGTGCTGGTCAAGCATCTGGATTACCCGGGCAAACCGGCGGATGGCTTTGAAATGCTACTGGTAACGGCCGAAGGCAGCTGGCATCTGCGTCGTCCGCTGCTGGCGTTTCCGCGTCAGCCGGTGGGCGTGGGTGACCTGACATCCGGCCTGTTTCTGGCGCGGGTGCTGCTGGGTGACAGTCTGGTGGCGGCGTTCGAATTCACAGCGGCGGCGGTGCATGAGGTGCTGCTGGAAACTCAGGCGTGCGCCAGTTACGAGCTGCAGTTGGTGCGGGCGCAGGATCGGATTGCGCATCCGCGGGTGAAGTTCGAGGCGACGGCGATCAGTCTGTAAGCCCGCGTTGCCCCATTCGCGAGCAAGCTCGCTCCCACACTGGATCTGTGGCGTACACAAACCAAATGTGGGAGCGAGCTTGCTCGCGAAAGCGGTCGTCTGAGCGCTACAAATCTCAGGCGTCGCCCTTGATCTCCTGATAGCGCTTTTCCAGCTCCTGACGAATCTGCCGACGCTGCTGCGCCTGCATATAACGACGCTTGTCTTCGCTGTTTTGCGGCTGCAGCGGCGGGACGGCGGCTGGTTTGCGCTGGTCATCCACCGCAACCATGGTGAAGAAGCAGCTGTTGGTGTGGCGCACGGAACGCTCGCGAATGTTTTCCGTGACGACTTTGATGCCGACTTCCATCGACGTGTTGCCGGTGTAGTTGACCGAGGCGAGGAAGGTCACCAGTTCGCCGACATGGATCGGCTCGCGGAAAATCACCTGATCCACCGATAGCGTCACCACATAGCGGCCGGCGTAACGGCTCGCGCAGGCGTAGGCCACTTCGTCGAGGTATTTGAGCAGGGTGCCGCCGTGGACATTGCCAGAGAAGTTGGCCATGTCGGGGGTCATCAGTACCGTCATCGACAGCTGGGCGTTTCCGGGTTCCATAACGTTCTCACGGATCAAGGCTGATTTCTGGAAGCACCTCTACGGGTGCCTGGTCGCTTTTCAAAAGCACCGTTATCGGGACGCCGGGCGACTGGCCGCCGTCACGCCGGAATCGATCTGTTTCCATATATTGCACCGCCTTCCAGGCGGAAGTCGCGGTGTTACCCTGCAAAAGCCCGCCTCAAGGGCAATTCCCACACCAAAAGCGGATTTTTACCTAGCTCGCCCAGACTTTTCTGACGTCTGCCGCGAGTCTCGTCATTCAAGGAGCCCACGCCATGCATGCCATCAGTTTTATTCAGGATCTGGCAGTGATCATGTTGGTCGCAGGTGTGGTGACCGTGTTGTTCCACCGTTTCAAACAGCCGGTGGTACTGGGCTATATCGTCGCCGGCTTCATCATCGGCCCGCACACGCCGCCGTTCGGCCTGATCCACGATGAAGAAACCATCAAGACCCTCGCCGAGCTGGGGGTGATTTTCCTGATGTTCTGCCTGGGGTTGGAGTTCAGCCTGCGCAAGCTGTTCAAGGTGGGTGCCACGGCGTTTATCGCGGCGTTCCTCGAAATTGTCCTGATGATCTGGATCGGCTACGAAATAGGCCGCTGGTTCGACTGGAACACCATGGATTCGCTGTTCCTCGGCGCCATCCTGGCGATCTCTTCGACGACCATCATCGTCAAAGCGCTCAATGATCTGAAGATGAAGAACGAGCGCTTCGCTCAGCTGATTTTCGGTGTGCTGATCGTCGAAGACATCCTCGGCATCGGCATCATCGCGCTGCTATCCAGCATTGCTGTCAGCGGCACGGTCAGCTCCGGTGAGGTGTTCTCCACTGTCGGCAAGCTCTCGTTGTTCATGATCGTCGCGCTGGTCATTGGCATCCTGCTGGTGCCGCGCCTGCTGGCCTACGTGGCCAAATTCGAAAGCAACGAAATGCTCCTGATCACCGTGCTGGGCCTGTGTTTCGGCTTCTGTCTGCTGGTGGTCAAGCTTGAGTACAGCATGGTGCTCGGCGCCTTCCTGATCGGCGCGATCATGGCCGAGTCGCGGCAGTTGCTTAAAATCGAACGCCTGATCGAGCCGGTTCGTGATCTGTTCAGTGCGATCTTCTTCGTTGCCATTGGCCTGATGCTCGACCCGATGATTCTTCTCGAATACGCGTGGCCGATCGCGGTGATTACCGTCGCCGTGGTCCTGGGCAAGATGTTGTCCTGCGGCCTCGGTGCGTTTATCGCCGGTAATGACGGACGTACCTCACTGCGCGTGGGGATGGGGCTGTCACAGATTGGCGAATTTTCCTTCATTATCGCCGCGCTGGGCATGACCTTGCAGGTCACCAGCAACTTCCTTTATCCGGTCGCCGTGGCGGTGTCGGTGATTACCACGCTGCTGACGCCATACCTGATCCGTGCGGCGGATCCGCTGTCGATCAAGCTGTCTGGGGCTGTGCCCAAGCGTCTCGGGCGCGTGCTGGGCATGTACGGCGAGTGGTTACGCAGTATTCAGCCGCAGGGTGAGGGTGCGATGCTGGCATCGATTATCCGCAAGATATTGCTGCAGGTCGGGGTCAATCTGGCGCTGGTAATTGCGATCTTCTTTAGCGGAGCATTCTTCGCCGAGCGCCTCTCGACCTGGCTGCAGGACTGGATTGCCGACCCGAGTTGGCAGAAGGCGTTGATCTGGGGTGGGGCGCTGCTGGTGTCGTTGCCGTTCTTGATCGCGGCCTATCGCAAGCTCAAGGCGTTGTCGATGCTGCTGGCGGAGATGGGTGTGAAGCCCGAGATGGCCGGTCGACACACGCAGCGAGTGCGCCGGGTGATCTCCGAAGTGATCCCGATTCTCTCGCTGCTGGTGATTTTCCTGCTGTTGGCAGCCTTGTCGGCCAGTATTCTGCCGACCAACAAGTTGCTGATGCTGATCGCCGTGGTCGCTGCCGCCGTGGCGGCGCTGCTCTGGCGCTGGTTCATCCGTGTGCACACGCGGATGCAGGTGGCACTGCTGGAAACCCTCGACAACCACAAGGAGTCGTCGGGGCACTGATCATCCGGGGCGTTGGGTCGATCAGCTTTCCAGCCAGACGTCCCGCGCCCAGTGCCACACTGACTCCCAGGATTCTTCGGTGATCAGCTCTTCTTCGCCGGACCACAGCACCACGGTGCCGTCTTCTTCGACGCAGTAGTAGTTCTCACCGTCCTGGCAGATCGGGATCAGGTCACGTGGTACGCCGATGTCCCACGCATTGGCCGCAACGTCCGGCAGATAGGTGTGCGATTGCGGGTCGGTGACGGTCACCGGCTCCAGGCTGCCGTAAACCACGTCGCTGACGGTCAGCAAAAATTCTTTGAAGACGAACGGAATATTGATGAAGAGTTCTTCTTCGACTTCCACCAGTTGGTCTTCGTCAGGCAAGTCCAAAGGAACCGGCACGGGTTCGTTGGCTTCACGCAGTTGTTCGATGATTTCTTCCACGTCCGGGATCCTCTTGCTTGAATGGCGCGGTTTATATGGGCCGGTTTATACAGTAGCTCGCTATAGATGCAACCGCGAAATAGAAAACCCCAGCCGAGGCTGGGGTTTTTATTACCGCAAGTGAAGCATGGGGAGGGATCAGCCGTTCTGGCGGATACCGGCAACCAGCCAAGGCTGGTTCTCGCCCTGCGGACGTTCCATGTTCCAGCTTTCGCTGAACACTTCGCCCTGGTCGAAGCGCGAGGTTTTCGACACACCGCTGAAGGTCAGGGTGGCGATGGTCTTGTCGGCACGGTCATCCACGCCGTCCAGTTGAACCTGGAGGTTGTCGATGTAGGTCGACTGGAACGCATCGCCCAGATCTGCACGCTCACGCTTGAGGAACTCGAGCATTTGCGGGGTCACGAACTCGGCGATCTTGTCCATTTCGTTGGCGTCCCAGTGCTGCTGCAGCGACTGGAAGTGGCTGCGTGCAGCTTCAAGGAAGTTCTGCTCGTTGAACCAGGCCGGTGCGTTGATCACCGGACGGGCGGCAGCAGGTGCAGCCGAACCACCGAAGATCGAACCCATGGCAGCAGGCTTCTGCTCGAACGCTTCACGCTGCATCGGCGCGCCGGCCGGAGCGAATTGCTCCTGCTGCTTGCGTCGACGCGCGGCAATGAAGCGGAAGATCACGAACGCGATCACAGCCATGATCAGGATGTCGAAGATCTGCATGCCCTGGAAGCCGCCGCCCATGAACATCGAAGCGAGCAGGCCACCAGCGGCGATGCCGGCCAGAGGGCCGAGCCATTTCGAAGCACCACCGGCCTTGGCGGCAGCGCCAGCGGCACCGGCAGCACCAGCGGTCGCAGCTGCGCCGCCCACGCCTGGAGAAGAAGGAGCCATCTGGCTGGTCTGGTGCGTCGGCGCAGCGCCGGCGCTTTTGCCACCACCAAAGCGCTTGGCGTTGGCGTCGAGGCTCATCGTCAGGCCGATGCACAACGCCATGGCGATGCTAAGAAAACGTTTCATAAAGGGTATTCCCGTTTGTGGAGACACGCGCGCCATGTTGCACAGCTGAAGTGTTACTGGCTAGCGAGAGAGTGTTTCGGGCTTTTGCCTGACAGGTTGCGTTCAGCTCGGTCGGGGCAATAAGGCCATGTACTTTTGGCTGTAGGAAACCGGGACAGGTTCAGTGAGAAAACGCGCTTAGCGACGAAACGCCAGCATCACCACACCTGCGGTGATCAGGCCGATGCCGCCCCATTGGCGCAGGTCGAGTTTCTCGCCCGGCAGGATCACGCCGATCACCGCCACCAGCACCACGCTGAGTTTGTCCACTGGCGCGACCAGCGAGGCCGGACCGACTTTCAGCGCGCGGAAATAGCACAGCCACGACGCACCGGTTCCCAGGCCGGACAGCAACAGGAACAGATAACTCTTCGCAGAGATCGATCCCAATGACTGATATTGGCCCGTCGCGTACAAAATCAAGGCCAGGCTGACCAGTACCACGATGGTCCGCAGCAGGGTGGCGAAGTCGGAATTGACGTTTTCGATGCCGACTTTGGCGAAGATCGCCGTCAATGCGGCGAAAGTGGCCGACAGCAAGGCCCAGAATGTCCAGGAAGAAAAGAAGCCTGAGCCCATGGAAATGTCCTTTGATCAACCTGCTGACCCAGATCCTGTGGGAGCGATCCTGCTCGCGAACGCCGCACCGCGGTCTATCAGATCAACCGCGGTGATTTCATTCGCCAGCAGGCTCGCTCCCACATAAATGCAAAATCGGCGTCAGATCGCTTCCAGCTTGGCGTAACCGAGCATCAGCCACTTGCTGCCTTCGCTGAAGTTCACCTGCACTCGCGCCTGTGCGCCAGCACCCTCAAAGTTGAGGATCACACCGTCGCCAAAGATCGAATGGCGTACCGCCTGACCGAGGCTGAAGCCTGTTTCCGGAATCTCGCTGCCGCTGAACAGATTGCTGCCGCTCATCGACTGATTACCGCCGAATGGACGGCTGACACTGTTCGACAGGCGCACTTCCTGAATCAGACCCTTCGGCACTTCGCGTACGAAACGCGAGACCTTGTTGTAGGTTTCGCTGCCGTACAAGCGTCGGGTTTCCGCGTAGGTCATCACCAGATTCTGCATCGCCCGGGTAATGCCGACGTAGGCCAGGCGGCGTTCTTCCTCAAGACGTCCTGGTTCTTCCAGGCTCATCTTGTGGGGGAACAGGCCTTCTTCCATGCCCACGAGGAACACGTAAGGGAATTCCAGGCCTTTGGCGCTGTGCAGGGTCATCAGCTGAATGCTGTCTTCGTGTTCGTCGGCCTGAGTGTCACCGGCCTCCAGCGAAGCGTGACCGAGGAACGCCGCCAGTGGCGTCAGCTCTTCGTCCTCTTCGGTGTTCTCGAAGTTGCGCGCGGCGCTGACCAGTTCCTCAAGGTTTTCCACCCGGGCCTGGCCTTTCTCGCCTTTTTCCGCTTCGTGATAAGCGATGAGGCCGGACTGCTCGATGACGGTTTGCGTCATCAGGTGCAACGGCATTTCCATGCACTTGGCGGCGAGGTTCTCGATCAGCTCGATGAACGCGCCCAACGCACCCGCGGCGCGACCGGTCAGGCCTTTGTTGGCGACCAGTTGGCGCATCGCTTCCCACATCGACACATCGCTGTGGCGCGCGTGATCGCGGATGGCCTCGACGGTTTTCTCGCCGATGCCACGGGCCGGCACGTTGATCACCCGTTCCAGCGCCGCATCGTTGCCGCGACCTTCGAGCAACCGCAGGTAAGCCATGGCGTTCTTGATTTCCGCACGTTCGAAGAAGCGCTGGCCGCCGTAGATGCGGTAAGGAATGCGTTCGCGCAGCAAAGCTTCTTCCAGAACGCGTGATTGGGCGTTGGAGCGATACAGAATTGCGATATCGCTGCGAGCCAAGCCGGTTTTCAGCGCGCTTTCAATGGTTTCGACAACGTAGCGTGCTTCGTCGTGTTCGTTGAAGGCGGCGTACAGATTGATCGCTTCGCCATCGCCGCCGTCGGTCCACAGCTCTTTGCCGAGGCGCCCGGTGTTGTTGGCGATCAGGGCGTTGGCAGCTTTGAGGATGCCGGCGGTGGAGCGGTAATTCTGCTCCAGACGAATGGTCTCGGAGTCCGGGAAGTCGGAAGAGTACTGATGAATGTTCTCGATCTTCGCGCCACGCCAGCCGTAAATCGACTGGTCGTCGTCGCCGACCACCATCAGGCTGTCGCCGCCCTTGCCGAGCAGGCGCAACCAGGCGTACTGCACGGCGTTGGTGTCCTGGAACTCGTCCACCAGGATATGGCGGAAGCGCTTCTGGTAATGCGCCAGCAGGCCCGGATGATCGCGCCACAAGTCGAGTGCGCGCAGCAGCAGTTCGGAGAAATCGATGACGCCGGCACGCTGGCACGCCGCCTCGTAGGCTTCGTAAATGCCGCGCATGGTCGCCAGATACAGATCGCCGCTGGCCTGAATGTGTTGCGGACGCAGGCCTTCGTCTTTCTGGCCGTTGATGAACCACTGCGCCTGACGGGCCGGCCAGCGTTGCTCGTCCAGACCCAGCTCGCGGATCACCCGCTTGACCAGCCGTTGCTGGTCGTCGCTGTCGAGAATCTGGAAGGTCTGGCTCAGGCCCGCTTCCTGCCAGTGCGCACGCAGCAAGCGGTGCGCGAGGCCGTGGAAGGTGCCGACCCACATGCCGGCCGGGTTGATCCCCAGCAACTGCTCGATGCGATGACGCATCTCGGCAGCGGCCTTGTTGGTGAAGGTCACCGACAGGATGGAGTGGGGCGAGGCGTTTTCGACCTGGATCAACCAGGCGATACGGTGCACCAGCACTCGGGTTTTACCGGAGCCAGCACCGGCCAGGACCAACTGACGGCCAACGGGGGCTGCTACGGCCTGGCGTTGGGCATCGTTGAGGGAATTCAGCAGAAGGGAGAGATCATCGCGCATCGGGGCATTCTAGGGTGCGCCGCAGGCCCGGGCAAACCGAGCTTTGCATTAGCCGATGAAACTCCTGCCGATGACGACCGGTCAGTCACTGGCTACAAGCATCGGCCCGCCGCGCTCCAAGCGTTTTGCCGGTGCCAAAGAGCGGAATAGTTTCGCTGAAATTATGATCCGGGGCAGTTTGGCAACGGGATCGGCTTGTGTATGCTCCGTCCACGTTTCGGGTGCACGCCCGCCTTATAAGAACAAGAACGTTGCCCATGACCCTCAGCGCCGAACTGTCGGGCCCCTCCGTGGAACCCCGGGTTATCCGCAAGCACTATGCCGTCGAAATGGCGGTGGAGCGCACGCGTCTGCTGTATCAGGGCTCGTTGTTGCCCACCCTGTTCATGTTGATCAATGGTCTGGTCTGCGCCGGTTTGCTCTGGAGCCCGCAACGCTACTTCGTGGTCAGCGTCTGGCTGGTGTGGTTATTGTCACTAGTGGCGTTGCGGGTGATTCAGGTGGCGGCGTTCGATTCGGCGATCCCTGACCGTCAGGCGCAACCGATCTGGCGGCGGATGTTTCTGCTTGGCTCGACCATGACCGGCCTGACGCTGGCCGGCGCCGGTATCGCCCTGGTGCCTGCCGACAATTTCATGCAACAAGCCTGGGTGTTCGGCCTGATCGGTGCCGCGACCCTGTCGGCCAGCGTCGCTTATGCGGTGAGCCTGCCGGCATTTCTGTCGTTTACCTTGCCGTGCCTGTTGCCCGCGATCGGCTACCTGTTCTGGGGCGGCGATGAACAGGCGCGTGGCTGGGGCTGGCTCGGGCTGATCCTGCTTGGTTCGCTGAGCGTGGTGGCGTGGCAGGTCAATCGCCTGATCGATCGCGGCTTGCTGCGACGCTTCCAGAATCAGCACTTGATCGAACACCTGCAACAGACGCAATTGCGCAGCGAGCAGTTGAATCAGGAACTGGCCAAGGAAATCGACCAACGCCGCTGTGCCGAGGGCAAGCTGCGTGAAGCGCAGGTCGAACTCGAAGACCGTGTGGCCCAGCGCAGCCGCGAACTGGACGCGGCCAATCAGGCCTTGAGCAAAAGCGAGGCACGGCTGGCGCTGGCGTTGAAGGCTAGTGAGTTGGGCCTGTGGGACTGGAACCTGCAAACCGACGAAGTCCACCACACGCAGATTCAGGAACTGTTCGGCCTCGCTCCGGAATACGTCACAGCGCTGTTGCGCGACCTCAAGCCACGTCTGCACCCCGACGATGTGCCGACGCTGAAATACGCGTTGATCGAGCATTTGAAGGGGCGCACCGAGGACTATCAGATCGAATACCGCGTGCGTCACAGCGATGGCCACTGGGTGTGGATCGAGGACCGTGGCCGCGCGGTAGAGCGCAGCGAAAGCGGCCGGGTGATTCGCATGGTCGGCACCCGTCGTGACATCAGCGCGAGTAAAAGCCTCGAAGAGCAGCAGCGGCTGGCGGCAACGGTGTTCGAAGCGGCCAGTGAAGGCATCGTGATTCTCGACCCGAGCTACGCGCTGATCGCGATCAATCAGGCGTTCAGCCGGGTTACCGGTTACGACATCGAGGACATGCTCGGGCGCAACGTCGTCGAGTTACCGTGCAGCCGTGATGCCCGCCGCCATTACGTCGCCATCCGTCATGCACTTGAGCAACACGGCAGTTGGCAGGGTGAACTGGTCGAAACCCGCAAGAACGGCGAGCTGTATCCGCAGTGGCTGCAACTGAATGCGGTGCGTGATGGTCGGGGAAATGTCAGCCATATCGTCGGCTTCTTCGCCGATCTGTCAGCACGCCGCGAATCCGAAGAGCGCATGCGTTACCTGACCCATTACGACGAACTGACAGGGTTGGCCAACCGCTCACTGTTCCGCGAACGCCTGCATGAAGCGCATCAGCGCTCCCGTCAGGGCCGGCGCAGTCTGGCGCTGCTGCACATCAATCTTGATCGTTTCAAATTGCTTAACGACAGCCTTGGCCATGAGATTGCTGACCAGTTGCTGCAGAAAATGGCGCGCCGCTTGGTCAACGCCTTGCCGGAAGCGGACACCATTGCGCGGTTGTCCGGCGACGAGTTCGCCGTGCTGTTCGATGCCTACGGTAACCTGTCGAGTCTGGCTCGGGTCGCCACGCGCCTGTCGAGCAAATTGCGCCTGCCTCTGACGGTTGAAGGGCATGAACTGGTGGTCAGCGCTTCCATGGGCATCAGCATGCTGCCGGACAACGCCCGGGAGATTTCTGCGCTGGTCACTCAATCGAACATGGCCATGCAGCATGCCAAACACTTGGGCGGTAACAACTTCCAGTTCTACACCGACAGCCTGCAAGCCAGCACCCTTGAGCGCTTGCAGCTGGAAAATCAGTTGCGTAAAGCCATCGAAGAAAAGCAGCTCAAAGTTTTCTATCAGCCCAAGCTGTGCCTTGAAACCGGGCGGCTGAATGCCGCCGAAGCGCTAGTGCGTTGGGATCATCCGACCATGGGTCGAGTACCGCCGGGGGATTTCATCGGGCTGGCCGAGGAAACCGGGCTGATCGGGCCAATCGGCGAATTCGTTCTGCGCCAGGCGTGCTGGCAGGCCTGCGAATGGCAGCGTCAGGGGCTGGAGCCGATCCGCGTTTCGGTGAATCTGTCGGTGCATCAATTGCGTCAGGGCAAGTTGGTCAGTCTGGTGCGCCAGGTGCTGGAGGAAACCGGGCTGGCGCCGCACTTCCTCGAGCTGGAATTGACTGAAAGCCAGTTGCTCGACAGCGTCGAACACATCATCGCGACCTTCCAGCAACTGCGCGATCTGGGGGTGAAACTGGCTATCGACGACTTCGGCACCGGCTATTCGTCGCTGAGTTACCTCAAGCGCATTCCGGTGGATTACGTGAAGATCGATCAGGCGTTCATTCGCGGGTTGGGTGAGGGCAGTGAAGATGCGGCGATCACCCGCGCAATCATTGCCATGGCGCACGGGCTGTCGCTGCAGGTGGTCGCCGAAGGCGTCGAGCGGCAAGAGCAGCTGGAATTTTTACGCGCCGAGCGTTGTGATGAAGTTCAGGGCTATCTGATCAGCCGGCCCGTGGAGGCTGACAGTCTGGCCGGGCTTTTGCGCGAACAGGACAAACCGCTTTAAGGGCTACATGCACGCCATCGCGCCTGATATGGGGACATCGAGTTACGCATTGAGCAGGCAAAAAGCCAATTCATGTAGTATAACTACAAGCGTGCTACATCCTTGCCCATAAGAAGAGTCCAGCCCCTTGAATCTGCTGCAACACATCGCCCAGTCACGTCACCTGTTACGCAAGTCGGAGCTCAAGGTCGCCGACCACGTGCTGCTTGACCCTGCGGCGGTGATGCACAGTTCCATGGCCGACCTGGCTCACAGCGTCGGCATCAGCGAGCCGACCATCGTGCGCTTCTGTCGCGCCATCGGTTGTTCCGGTTTTCAGGATCTCAAACTCAAACTGGCGCAAAGCCTGGCCGCCGGTGCCAGCTTCGGTCAGTTCGCGATCCATGAAGACGATTCGGTTGCCGATTACAGCCTGAAGATTTTCGACACCACGTTGCACACCTTGATGGAGGTTCGCGAGAAGCTCGACCCTATCGAGTTGCAGCGTGCAGTGACGTTGATGTCGCAGGCGCAGCGCGTCGAGTTCTACGGTTTCGGTGCCTCGGGCGCGGTGGCGGCGGATGCGCAGCACAAGTTCTTTCGTTTGCTGCTGACGGCGGCGGCGTATTCCGATCCGCACATGCAGGCGATGTCGGCGGTGACGTTGAAACCGACCGATGTGGCGATCTGTATTTCGCAGTCCGGGCGCTCCAAGGATTTGCTGATCACCGCCAATCTGGTGCGTGAGAGCGGCGCTTCACTGATTACCCTGTGCCCGAGCCAGACGCCGTTGGCGGAACTGTCGACGGTTAATCTGGCGATCGATGTGCATGAGGACACGGAGATCTATACGCCGTTGACTTCGCGTATTGCGCATCTGGTGGTGATTGATGTGCTGGCGATGGGCGTGGCCATGGCGCGCGGGCCGAGCCTGGTCAATCACCTCAAGAGCGTGAAGCGCAGTTTGCGTAGCTTGCGTTTGTCCCCAAAAGCCGCCAAAGCCTTGGATGATTAAGATCAAAAGATCGCAGCCTTCGGCAGCTCCTACACGTGGAATGCGATCCCTGTAGGAGCTGCCGAAGGCTGCGATCTTTTGCTTTACGACGGTTACTTTCATCAAACCGTCATCCCTCCCGCCTATCTTGAAACTCCCGTACTCGCCTTGGGAGAATCGAAATGGCTCAGCCCTACGAAGAACGCAACAGCGCCGCGAAAACCCGTCGTCAGCAGGAAGACCAGCGCCGCATGGAGTTTCGCCGCGCCATCGAAGATCGCTTCGAACTCCGTCAGCTTCAGGCCGAAATCGGCGACTTTCCCGACATCACTCACTGGCAGGCGGCACCCGCAGCTTCCCGTCGAAGCGCTCAACCAGCGCGCTGATCTGCACACGTTCGCTGCGGATAAACGCCAGGAAGGCGTGTGCCACCGGTGACAAGCGTTTGGCTTTCGCTTGCACCAGGCACCAGCTACGGAACAGCGGCAGTTCCTCGACCGGCAGCTCGACGAGCCCGCCGGTCGCCAGCTCCAGGTTCAGGGCGTGGCGCGTCAACAGCGCCAGGCCCAGACCCGCCTGAACACATTCACGCTGAGCTTCGGCCGAGGCCACTTCCTGAGTCTGAGTGAAGTGCACGCGTTTCTCTTTGAAATATTCCTCGCACGCCAACCGCGTCCCTGAGCCGGGTTCGCGGATCAACAGCGTGTAAGGTTCAAGATCTTGCAGGCGTAGCGGCCCCATGTGCGCCAATGGATGATCCGGGCGCGCCACGGCAACAATCGGGTTGTTGAGGAACGGCAAAAACTCAAGGCCCATGTCCTGCGGCACCATCGACATGATCACCAGATCATCGCGGTTATCCGAAAGCCTGCGGATCACTTGGCCACGGTTGACCACGGTCAGTTGCAGATTCACTTCCGGGTGCTGGCGCTTGAACGCGGCGAAAAGGTGCGGGACGAAGTATTTGGCGCTCGATTCGACGGCCAGTTTCAGCTGACCTTGCAGCGAACCCTGCATGTCCGACAGTTGCATATCGAGGTTTTCCAAGCGCCCGAAGATGTCCCGGCTGGCGCGCTGGAGTGCTTCGGCAGCCTCGGTCATGTAGAGTTTTTTGCCGACATAATCGAATAGTGGCTGCCCGATCAGCTCTTCGAGCTGACGAATCTGTAGGCTGACGGCCGGTTGAGTGAGGGACATTTCCTCGGCTGCGCGACTGTAAGAGCGTAAATCACACACTTCGTTGAAGATCTGCAACTGACGCAATGTCATACGCATCAAGGACTTACGCATTTCTTATAGGCTCTTACGGCGGGCTGATATTTCAACTATAAGTCTTTGCTTATGCCTGACCCAATTTTTATTCATTTTTGTTAATCCCTCATGAGCGCTAGTGTGGACCTGCGACTAAATTGAAACATTTGGTCACGCGTCGACCTGGGTCTAGCAGGTCGTGGTGCCACCGGCTCAAGGGAACCTCCAAGTGATAACAAAGATCCTGATCGCCAACCGTGGTGAGATTGCCGTACGAATCGTGCGAGCCTGCGCCGAAATGGGCATTCGCTCGGTTGCGATTTTTTCCGACGCCGACCGTCATGCGTTGCATGTGAAGCGTGCGGACGAGGCCCATAGCATCGGTGCCGAGCCACTGGCCGGTTATCTCAACCCGCGCAAACTGGTGAACCTGGCGGTTGAAACCGGTTGCGATGCACTGCACCCCGGTTACGGTTTCCTTTCGGAAAATGCCGAGCTGGCGGACATCTGTGCTGAGCGCGGTATCAAATTCATCGGTCCGTCGGCAGAAGTCATCCGCCGCATGGGCGACAAGACCGAAGCGCGCCGCAGCATGATCAAGGCGGGCGTACCGGTGACGCCGGGCACCGAAGGCAACGTCGCCGACATCGAAGAGGCGCTGGCTGAAGGGGACCGCATCGGTTACCCGGTCATGCTCAAAGCTACCTCCGGTGGTGGCGGTCGCGGCATCCGTCGCTGTAACAGCCGCGAAGAACTTGAACAGAATTTCCCCCGGGTGATTTCCGAAGCGACCAAGGCGTTCGGTTCTGCCGAAGTGTTCCTGGAAAAATGCATCGTCAATCCCAAGCACATCGAGGCGCAGATCCTTGGCGACAGCTTTGGCAATGTCGTGCACCTGTTCGAGCGTGATTGCTCGATCCAGCGGCGCAACCAGAAACTCATCGAAATCGCCCCGAGCCCGCAACTGACTCCGGAACAGCGCGCCTATATCGGCGACCTGTCGGTGCGTGCGGCCAAGGCTGTGGGTTACGAGAACGCCGGTACCGTGGAGTTCCTGCTCGCCGAGGGCGAGGTGTACTTCATGGAGATGAACACCCGGGTGCAGGTGGAACACACCATCACCGAAGAGATCACCGGGATCGACATTGTCCGCGAACAGATTCGCATCGCTTCCGGCCTGCCGTTGTCGGTGAAACAGGAAGACATCCAGCACCGTGGTTTCGCCTTGCAGTTCCGCATCAACGCCGAAGACCCGAAGAACAACTTTCTGCCGAGCTTCGGCAAGATCACCCGTTACTACGCCCCCGGCGGTCCGGGCGTGCGCACCGACACAGCGATCTACACCGGCTACACCATTCCGCCGTTCTACGACTCGATGTGCCTGAAACTGGTGGTCTGGGCACTGACTTGGGAAGAGGCAATGGACCGTGGCCTGCGTGCGCTGGACGACATGCGTCTGCAGGGGGTGAAGACCACCGCCGCGTACTACCAGGAAATCCTGCGCAACCCGGAATTCCGTAGCGGCCAGTTCAATACCAGCTTCGTTGAAAGCCATCCTGAACTGACCAACTACTCGATCAAGCGCAAACCCGAAGAGCTGGCCCTGGCCATCGCCGCCGCCATCGCCGCCCACGCAGGCCTGTGAGGAATACAACAATGTCCAAGAAGATCTTTGTCACCGATACCATCCTGCGCGACGCTCACCAATCGCTGCTCGCCACCCGCATGCGCACCGAAGACATGCTGCCGATCTGCGACAAGCTCGACAAAGTCGGCTACTGGTCGCTGGAGTGCTGGGGCGGTGCGACGTTCGACGCCTGCGTACGCTTCCTGAAAGAAGACCCGTGGGAGCGTCTGCGCCAACTGCGTGCGGCGCTGCCTAACACCCGCCTGCAAATGCTTCTGCGCGGGCAGAACCTGCTCGGCTACCGCCACTACAGCGACGACGTGGTCAAAGCCTTCGTCGCCAAGGCTGCGGTGAATGGCATCGACGTTTTCCGCATCTTCGACGCGATGAACGACGTGCGTAACCTGCGCGTGGCCATCGAAGCGGTGAAGGCTGCCGGCAAACATGCCCAGGGCACCATCGCTTACACCACCAGCCCGGTGCACACCATTGATGCGTTCGTCACTCAGGCCAAGCAGATGGAAGCCATGGGTTGCGACTCGGTGGCGATCAAGGACATGGCCGGTCTGCTGACCCCGTACGCTACCGGTGAACTGGTTCGTGCGTTGAAGGCCGAGCAGTCGCTGCCGGTGTTCATCCACTCCCACGACACGGCGGGTCTGGCGACCATGTGCCAGCTCAAGGCGATCGAAAACGGCGCCGACCATATCGACACCGCGATCTCCAGCTTCGCGTCGGGCACCAGCCACCCGGGCACCGAGTCGATGGTTGCTGCGCTCAAAGGCACCGAGTATGACACCGGCCTGAACCTCGAGCTGCTGCAAGAGATCGGCCTGTACTTCTACGCCGTCCGTAAGAAGTACCACCAGTTCGAAAGCGAGTTCACCGCCGTCGACACCCGCGTGCAAGTCAACCAGGTGCCGGGCGGGATGATCTCCAACCTCGCCAACCAGTTGAAAGAGCAGGGCGCGCTGAACCGCATGGGCGAAGTGCTCGCGGAAATCCCGCGTGTACGTGAAGACCTCGGCTTCCCGCCGCTGGTGACCCCGACTTCGCAGATCGTCGGCACTCAGGCGTTCTTCAACGTGCTGGCCGGCGAGCGCTACAAGACCATCACCAACGAAGTGAAGCTCTACCTGCAAGGCGGCTACGGCAAGGCGCCGGGCGTAGTGAACGAGAAACTGCGCCGTCAGGCCATTGGCAGCGAAGAGGTCATCGACGTACGTCCGGCCGATCTGCTCAAGCCGGAAATGACCAAGCTGCGTGCCGACATTGGCGCACTGGCCAAGTCGGAAGAAGACGTGCTGACCTTCGCCATGTTCCCGGACATCGGCCGCAAATTCCTCGAAGAGCGTGCCGCCGGCACCCTGACGCCGGAAGTGCTGTTGCCGATCCCAGAGGCTGGCAGCGTTGCGTCGGCAGGCGGCGAAGGCGTGCCGACCGAGTTCGTCATCGACGTTCACGGCGAAACCTACCGCGTCGACATCACCGGTGTTGGCGTCAAGGCTGAAGGCAAGCGTCACTTCTACCTGTCCATCGACGGCATGCCGGAAGAGGTGGTGTTCGAGCCGCTCAATGAATTTGTCAGCGGTGGCAGCAGCAAGCGCAAGCAAGCCTCGGCGCCGGGCCACGTCAGCACTACCATGCCGGGCAACATCGTCGATGTGCTGGTCAAGGAAGGCGATACCGTCAAGGCCGGCCAGGCGGTGCTGATCACCGAAGCAATGAAGATGGAAACCGAAGTCCAGGCTGCGATTGCCGGCAAGGTCACCGCGATTCATGTGGCCAAGGGTGATCGGGTCAATCCGGGGGAAATCCTGATCGAGATCGAAGGCTGAGATAACGGCCGCGATCCAACGCTTTAAACCTCGGGGGGCATGTGCTCCCCTTTTTTTTATGCGGAATTTGTCTGCATCCCATGAGACCTATGTGGGAGCGAGCCTGCTCGCGAAGAGGAGTGTCAGCCGATATTTATTCAACTGACAGATCGCATTCGCGAGCAGGCTCGCTCCCACAGTGACGATGTTCAATCCGTTAGAACGCCATGCGCCATTGGCCCATCACGCCGTGAGTCCGGCTGTCAGTGGCCATTTCACCGGTGAGACCCACACCGACTGTGTGATTGGCAGACAGTCCGAGATCAAGGCCTGCATCCACGGACAGACTGTTTCGATCCAGCGCGGCACCGGCAATTTCGAAGCGTTTGCCACCCTTGACCAATTGCTGGCGGGTGTCGTTTTCAATCTCGCCAAAGGTGTGTTTCCAGCCGGCACTGAATCGCGGCGTCAGCGTCATGCCGTTATCCAGTCGAGTGATCTTTGCCGCACGCAGACCGAAGGTGCTGCTGAGGTTGTCGCGAGTCTGCCCAAAGACTTTCAGCGCCGCATCCCCACCTTTTTCGCTGTAGCTGTCGCGCTGGTAGCGCTGATAGCCGAGGCTGGCGAACGGTTCGAGCGTCGCGTTGTGCCGGCCAACATTGACCGCCAGTTCGGCAAAGGCTTGCTGAGTGTTGGCGTCGTAGTTGCCCTTGAGACGATCGCTGAAGCCGTTAAAGGCCACGCGACGTTTGCTGTCGCCATCATGACTGGCATAGGTCGCCCCGAGACGCAGTGACAACGGTCCATCCTGACGCACGGCGTAGACCCCGAGATGCCAGCTGTCGAGGTCGCCATCGTACTGGCGGGCGTCGAGTCTGGTCTGCGATTTTCCGCCGACCAGGCCGACGTGCCATTGCTCATCGAGCCGCCAGTCGGCGCCCATGACCAGACCCTGGGTCGCGTGTTTCAGGGTGCTGTCGAAGTCGCGGTCGACCTTTCCGCCATGGCCCAGCGCCTGAATCCACACGCGGCCGGAATCGACGCCACCGGCGGCCTGACGCGGTGAGTTGCCGGAACCATAGGCAGAACCGTAACGGCTATTCAGTTGCTGCATGGCCGAGAGCATGCTCGCGCTCACCGGAGTGATGCTGCTCAGCGTGGCTTTGGCGAGATTGGCATTGCTGCCAGCGGCGAGTTGTTCGAGGGCGACCGGTGCGGTGGTTTTGTCGCTGGTCAGAAGCGCGGCGACTGCTGCGTTTGCGGGTCTTAGTGGCGCAGGTGCGGGCTGTTCGGCGGTCTTGTTAACTTGCGCAATAAGAGGTTCGTCCTGCACTGGCGCTGTGACGGACTCTGCAATGGGAGTCGACGCTGAAGTTGGAACTGGAACTGGAACTGGTGCAGACGCCGTCAATGGCGTTTCGGATGGCGCAGGCACTTGTGGTTCGACAATGCTGTCGGCAACCGAACGACCGTTACCTGTCGTGGCAACGCTCGCAAGCGGCTCACCGTTACGGGCGTAAGTCAGACCGACGGATTTTTTATTGTATTGAGGTGTGGCTGTCATGAAGGCCAGGTCGTTCACAATCGTGCCGAATCTACCTTCTACATTGTCAGCTTCGATGATTTTGTACTGTTTGCTTTGCGGATACTCTCCCGGCGTCGCAACGACTTTCAGGGTGGCGTTTTCCAGGCTGGCGGTGCCATCAACCTTGATCGTTTGACTGCCACCGGGAGTGACCTCATAAGCCAGTTCGGCGTTTGGGAAAAGGCGCAAATCACCTTTAACGCGAGGGCTGCCTAGCGCACCATTGACGGTGAGCAAGCCATCGACGTGCAGACTTCCCACCGTACCCTTACCGGCAAAGCTGCCGCCCTGTTCAACAAAGACATCCCCCTTGATGCTTCCTGTGTTGAACAGCCTGCCTTTGGTAATCGCCATACCGTTGATCGTGCCGAGGTTGCTCAGCTCCCCATCGCTGTTCACCAACACGCCTTCCTTGAAATCTCCCTTGGAACTCAGCGTCCAGTCTCCCCGAGCAAGGTATAGGCCATTGAAATTACGTGTGTTCTTCAGCGTGCCGCCGTCAGCGACATCCAGAAACAGCACGTTATCGCCCTTACCACCATCCAGTTGGCCGGTAAAGCTTGCGCCGTCGCTGAGAATGACCAGATTGTTCTGGGCAGTGCCTTTAAAAGCTTTTTGAGGGGTCTCAAAAGGGACACGAACTGTACTTGGGTCGTTGAGGAAACCCTGAAGCCGTTCAACAGCCTTTTGTTTAGGGTCGGTTTTGGACAGTTCCGGCGCATTCATTACTGCTGGTGAATCGGCGACCTCAGAGGCGTGTTGAGCGTTGGCAAGCTCTACGCAACCCAGCGCCAGCGAAATGGCCAGTGTCAGGTGTTTGGGTTTGAAGATATGTTGAGCGGGCATCGAGTAAGGTCTCTTTTAACAGGAGACCCAACTCTATTGATGCCCCAAAAAATCCGATGTCGGCTGCTTCCCGCAGGCTTGCAGGCGACATCGCATCGTTTTGTAGAAAATGACCGCGAGATCCGCAACCAGGTTTTTTACTCGGCCGCAGCGCCCCCTTTTCCTACAACCAATCAAGACCCCGCCGGCTGTTCAACCCTCAAAAACTCATCTGCCACTGGCCGATCAAGCCATGGTTGCGGCTGTTGCTGCCGATCTCACCGCTGTATCCCACACCCAGCGTATGCCGCGCGGAAATCCCCACGTCCAGCCCTGCCTCCAGCACCAGGCTGTCGCGATCCAGCGAACTGCCATCGACACTGAACGCCGTACCGCCGGTCACGAAAGCCTGACGCGTCGAGCTGCTGACGTCGCCATAGGTGTGTTTCCAGCCGACGGCCATGCGCGGGGTCACGCTCATGCCGTTGTCCAGGCTGCTCAGGTGTGCCAGGCGCAGGCCGAAGGTACTGCTGAAGTTGTCCTGGGTCTGGCTGTCGACTTGCAGTGCGGCGGCGCCACCTTTTTCCTGGTAGCGGTCGCGGTGGTAGCGCTGATAGCCGAGGCTGGCGAACGGCTCGGCACTGAGGCGGCCGCTGCCCATGGCGTAGCCGAGTTCGGCGAAGGCTTGCTGGCTGTCGGCGTCATAGTCGCCTTTCGGACGGTCGCTGAAACCGTTGAAGGCGATAGTGCGTTTGCTTTCGCCCTGATGACCGCTGTACGCCGCGCCCAGACGCAGCGAGATCGGGCCGTTTTGATGCAGCGCGTAGACGCCGGCGTGCCAGCTCTCGACGTTACCGTCGACGCCGGTCGCGTCCAGATCGGTTTTCGAATAACCGCCCAGTACGCCCAGGCGCCATGCTGGATTCAGCGACCAGTCGACGCCCAGCACGCTGCCCTTGGTGCGTTGTTCCAGACCACTGCTGCCGTGTTCGCCATCGAGCTTGCCGTAGCCGCCGATGCCTTGCAGCCAGAGCCGGCCGCGAGCGTTCGGGTCATTCAGATTGCGTGCTTCGGACGGCACGCCATTGGCCGCCAGCACGGGGGTGTCACGCTGATCGAGACCGACCATCAATCCCGGGCTGCCGCCCATTTGCTGCATGGCCGAGAGCATGCTGCTGCCGACCTGACTGCTAGCGCCAAGGGTGGCGCTGGTCAGGTCGGCGTTGCTGGCACCGGCCAACTGCTCGATCGCCGCGCCAGCGCTGCTTTGGCTGGTATTAAGCAAGGCGTTGTACAGCGCGCTGTTTTTACCGATTGAGGCCAGGCTGTTGGCGGCGTTGCTGCCGTTGCCGGTCGTGGCGAACTCATTGAACGCCACGTCATTGCGGGTGTAGGTCAGGTCAACCTGGGTAGGCGTGTAGGCGAGGGTCGGCGTCAAGAATGCGTAGTCGCTGCTGACTGTGCCGAAAGTGCCGTTGACCTGTGCCGCTTGCAGCACGGTGTAATGGCTCTGCCATGGATACGTGCCGCTGCCGGGATTCACCGCGAGTGTTGCGCCATTGAGATTGGCGATGCCGCCGACCTGTACCGGTGCGCTGCTGCCATCGGCGTTGACGCCGTAGGCGAGGGTGGCTGTGCTGGCCATGTTCAAATCGCGCACGATGGTTGCGCGACCGAGGCGGGTGTCGGTGCGCAATGTGCCGTTGACGGTGAGGCTGCCCACCGAACCGCCACCGGCATACACACCGCCGGCATCCACGGTCAGGTTGCCGGCGATGCTGCCCTGGTTGATCAGGGTGGCGCCGTTGCGCACCGCGCCGCCGTCGCTGAAATCATCATGGCCGGTGAGCGTCCAGGCGCCTTGCTTGACCTCCAGCCATTCGAAGTTGCGACTGGCGCCGAAGCTGCCACCGGCCGCGTCATCCATCACCATCCGGTCATAACCGCTGCCGCCGTCGACCACGCCGACAAAGCGACTGCCGTTGCGCAGGGTCAGGCTGTCGTTGCCGCCACCCAGATCCAGCGCCAAGCCATTGCTGCCACTGATCGTGCCGCCGTTGATGACGTTGTCGGCGAACTCGCCGACGAGCTTCACGCCGAAACCGTTGAGGCCTTGAATGGTGCCGAAGTTCTCCAGCGTGGTCGCCGCCAGTCCCGAGCCGCCGCTGCCATCGTCGACCAGAATGGCGCTGTCGGCACCGCTGATCAGCGCGCCGTTGGCGTTGAGAATGTAGCCACCACCTAGGGCAATACCTTCGCTGCCGTTAGCGAAACCACCCTTGTCCACACCGCCGGCACCGACGCCCTGAATGGTCCCGTAGTTTTCGATGTGGGCGATCTTGTCGATGTCCACGCCGTCGCCGTCGCCGTTCGCTTGCAAGCCTGAGTAAGCCCCGGTGATGGTGCTGTGGTTAATCACCGTGCCATCGCCGTCGGAACCGAAGCCGGAACCATTACGGCCGGTGATCTGCCCGTAGTTGATCAGCGTCGCGCCAAGATCGGTGGTGATGCCGTGCCGGCCACCGGAAATCACCCCGTAGTTGGTCACACTGACGCCGCTCGCGGAATCGATATCGATGCCGTCGAATTTCTCGTCGGCATTGTGCGAATCGCCGGTGGAAATCTCGCCGTAGTTGGTAATGGTCGCGTTGGCGCCGGTCTTCATGCCGTCACTGGCGTCGCCGTGAATCAGCCCGCCGGCGCGGTTGATAATGATGGTCTTCACGCCGTCACTGCGCAGCGCATCGAGGTCCAGCCCCTGGCCGGTGGTCGAACGAATGATGCCGCTGTTGTCGATCAACAGGCTGCCGCTGACAAAGTTACTATCGATGCGCAAAGCGTCGTTGGCGCCGAGAATCTGACCGCCACTGCGGTTGTAGATCGTGTAGTTGCGCGCCTGGGTTAGATCGCCACTGCTGTCGATGGCCCGGCCACCGCTGGAAACGATTTTGCCGGCGTTGTCGATCACCACACCGGCACCGCTGGTGCTGTCTTTCAGGCTCACGGCCTTGCCGCTGTTGGTGATGCTGCCCGGCGCCGAAATTGTCAACGTGTCGCTGCCACCGAGCGTTTGTGCTGCCGTGGTGGCGGTGTCGATCTGCACGGTTTTAGCGTTTGCAGATGTAGCAGCGATCAACAGGGCAATGGCGAGAGACAGACGCTGGGGCGGGAACGGCATGGTCGGAAGGCCTTCTTGTTATAAGCGGGCCGTCCTGTATAGCGAAGGGTTTTTACAGAATGATGTCGGTGGCTGATCTGCATTGTTTTGCATCTTCAGCGCTGAAATATATTAATTTCTGCATTTTGTTGCAGTTTTTTTGCCTGCTCCTCTCATTAGGTGCAGTAAGTTTTGATTCAAACGCCGAAGCACTCACATCAATGAATCCCCGCGCCATTAATGTTTATTGAGCCTTATGCGGCGCTCGGAGATTGGAGAGGAAAATGGTAATGACAGTTCTCGAACGCATGGCGCTCATCGAAAGCATTCAAGAGGCGTTGGCCGACGGGACATTGGAAATCAGCGAAGCCGTCCGCCGTTTACGAGTTGAGGTGACAGGGCTGCATCAAATCCAATTCGCTAAGATGTGCAAAATTTCGGTCCGCACGTTGATACACATAGAGCACGCTGAGGGTAATCAAACGTTAAGGTCGTTGGACTCAATATTCCGATTGTTCGGGATGAAAATGGGCGTCGTGCGGCTTCGCCGAGAAATCAATTAAAACCCGACGCAGCCCGCAATGTGCCAATCGCTCTAGCTCCGCCGCACGTAAGCCTTGCCGTAATGCCGCTCCATACGCGCCTGAATCAACTCCAGCCCAATCGACATCAGCCAGTAAATGATCGCCGCCGTCGTCAGCATTTCGATGTAGCGATAGCTTGAGCGCCCGTATGACTGGGCGAGAAACATCACTTCCCAGACGCCCATCACCGAAATCAGTGACGAGTCCTTGAGCATCGAGATGAACTGGTTCGTCGTGGGCGGGATGATCGTGCGCATGGCTTGCGGCAGGGTGATGCGCCAGAAAATCACCGTCTCGCGCATACCCAGTGCCAGCGAAGCTTCGCGTTGGCCGTGGTCGACACCGAGGATACCGGCGCGAAAGATTTCGCTGAGATAGGCGCCGTAGTTCAACGACAGGGCAATGATGCCGGCGACGATGGCGCCGGGCACGATGCCCAGTTGCGGCAAGCCCAAATAGATCAGCAAGATCTGGATAAGCAGTGGCGTGCCACGAAAGAACGAGGTGTAAAAACTGGCGATGCCGAACGCCACGGCGCTTTTCGACAGGCGTGCCAATGCGGTGATGAAGCCCAGCAGGGACGAGGCGACAATCGAGCACACGCAGAGGAAAAGCGTCAGCGCCGCACCCTGTAGAAAACCGTTGGGCGCCAGGTGCAGACCGATCAGGTTGGGCAGTTTGTCGAGGATGATCGAGAATTTCAGGTCGAAGCTCAGGAAGAACCCGGCGAACAGGCAGAACAGCGCTGCCCAGGTCAGGTACAGCCGCGTACGAAAACCGAACATCCGTTGCAGGCGTGATTCAGCCACCGGTTGCGGTGGCTGTGGCGGTGTGGGGAAAGAAGTCATTGGCTGATGTCAGCGCCGATCCATTTTTGCGACAGCTTGCTCAGCGTGCCGTCCTGCTTCAGTTGCGCGAAGACTTCACGCACCTTGGCGTCCCATTGCGCATCACCCTTTTCGATGGCCACCGAGTTCGGCTCCGAGTACAGCGGTGCGCCGGCCAGTTTGAAGCGTTTGTCCTGGTTCAGACGTGGCTGCGCGGTGACGAGGTTGGTGAGGATGGCATCCAGGCGCACGCCGGCGCCCAGGCCCAAATCCTGGAAGGCGACGTTGTCGGTGTCGTACGGCGCGATCTGCACATCGTCGAACGGGTACTGCAACTGGGTGTCTTCGGCGCCTTCAATGACCAGGTTCTTGTTCAGATAGCTTTCGTAACTGGAGGCGCTGGTGAGGCCGACTTTTTTGCCACTCAGATCCTTGGCGTCGTGGATCCGCTCATCCTTGGCGTTGACCACGATCACTGCCGGCGAAGCGTAGTACTCGACCGGGAAATCGAACACCTCGGCGCGGGCCTTGCTCGGTGTCATCGAGCAGATGCAAATATCGTAGCGCCCGCTCCAGCGGCCGGCCGCAATGACGTCCCAGGACGGCGTTTCCAGTCGTAGCTTGACGCCTAACTTGTCAGCCACGGCCTTGGCGACATCAACATCGAAGCCATCAAGCTGGTTCTGGTCATTGAGAAACGAGAACGGTGGATAGCTTTCCATCAGCACACCGACCAGCTCTTTTTTCTGCTCGATACGATCCAGCGTGGCGCCAGCAAAGGCTTGAGTGGAGGCGGCCAGAATGGTCAGGCCCAGGGCCAGTAGCGGATTAAATTTCACAGTCGATCCCTGGATAAAAAAGAGGTTGTTTTTAACGGAATGGTGCGTATTAAATAGTTATAAGAACGACTCTGATAGTGAGTTATTTTCATAAGCATATGAGTGAAAAGCATATGGGCGCAGGCAGCACGATTATTCTCGATGGCGGCATGGGCCGTGAGTTGCAGCGCGCCGGGGCGCCATTTCGCCAGCCGGAGTGGTCGGCGCTGGCGTTGAGCGAGGCACCGCACGCGGTCGAGGGGGTACATGCCGCTTATATCGCCAGTGGCGCCAATGTGATTACCACCAACAGTTATGCCGTGGTGCCGTTCCATATTGGTGAGGAGCGTTTCGCCGCTGAAGGGCAGGCGCTGGCAGCGTTGGCCGGTGAGCTGGCGCGGCGTGCGGTGCAAGTCTCGGGGAAATCCGTGCGGGTAGCTGGCTCATTGCCGCCGCTGTTTGGCTCCTATCGTCCGGATCTGTTCAACGCCGACCGAGTGACTGAGTTGCTGACGCCCTTGGTCAATGGCCTGGCACCGCATGTTGATCTGTGGCTGGCGGAAACCCAGAGTTCGATCGCCGAGGCGCGCGCCATTCATGCGGGGTTGCCGAAGGATGGCAAACCGTTCTGGTTGTCGTTCACCTTGAAGGACGAAGACACCGATGAAGTGCCGCGCTTGCGCTCTGGCGAGCCGGTCGCCGAAGCGGCTGCGGTGGCGGCTGAGTTGGACGTGCAGACGTTGCTGTTCAATTGCAGTCAGCCAGAAGTGATCGGTGCCGCGATTGATGCGGCGCGTGAAACTTTCGAACGTTTGGGGGTGAAGATAAACATTGGTGCTTACGCCAATGCGTTTCCGCCGCAGCCAAAGGAAGCTACGGCCAACGACGGACTCGATCCGTTGCGTGATGATCTGGATCCGCCGGGTTACTTGCATTGGGCGATTGACTGGCAGCAGCGCGGTGCCAGCCATTTGGGCGGTTGCTGCGGGATCGGGCCGGAACACATCGCGGTGCTTGCGCAGAAACTGGTGTAACCGCAGATCAAAAGATCGCAGCCTGCGGCAGCTCCTACACGGGATTGACGTTCACCCTTTAGGAGCTGCCGCAGGCTGCGATTTTTTGCTTTTCAGGTAATCACGATCGGCATTCGACCAGGCCTTTCACCTGCCCGTCGGGCGTCTGATTTTCATCCGACAGCCACTGCTCGAACCCTGCCGCAATCGCCGGCCACTCGCCATCCAGAATCGAGTACCACGCAGTGTCGCGGTTCTGGCCCTTGACGACCATGTGCTGGCGGAACACGCCTTCGAAGCTGAAACCCAGACGTTCGGCGGCGTATTTCGAGCGGGCGTTGCCGTTGTTGCATTTCCATTCGAGGCGGCGGTAGCCGAGGTCGAAGGAATGTTTGGCCAGCAGGTACACCGCTTCGGTGCTCCTCGGCGAGCGCTGCATGGGTGCGCCGAAAGTGACGTGGCCGATTTCGATGCGGCCCTGGGCCGGGACGATCGACATCAGGCTGAGGATGCCTTGCACCTGATTGGTCGCGCGATCAACCACGCTGAAGAAATACGGGTCGCTGGCGGCCGCGTGGTTGTTCAGCCAAGCGTTGAACGCAGTGCGCTCCGGGAACGGGCCATAAGGTAAATAATCCCAGAGTTTCGGATCGGCACCTGGGCCTTCGAGGGCGGCGAACAGCTGGTCGCCGTGGCGCGCCGGGTCGAGTCGTTCCAGGCGAATAAAGCGACCTTCGAGCAGGGTGGCGGTGGGGGCGGGGACACCTTTCCAGTCTGCGAGTGATGCGGTCATGCGTGCGTCTCCTTAAAGGGCTTTGCGAAACTGGATGAAGCCCGGGCGTTCAGCGATGCGCTCGTAGAGCTGGATCGCAGTGGCGTTGGTTTCGTGGGTCAGCCAGTGCACTTTGCCGCAGCCGTCAGCCTTGGCGGTAGCGTAGACGTGTTCGATCAACAGACGGCCGACGCCAGTGCCACGGGTCTCGGGGATCACCAGCAGGTCTTGAAGGTAGCAGGAGTTTTCGATGCTCCAGTTCGAGCGATGGTAGATGTAATGCACCATGCCCACGGCTTTACCGTCGGCCCAGGCGAGTGCGGCGTGGGTAGGTTCGTTCGGGTCGAGAAAGCGCTGCCAGGTGCTGTCGGTCACGGCGTCCGGCAGTTCGGTGTTGTAGAACCGCAGGTACGCCTGCCACAGCGGCAGCCACGCGGCGTGGTCGCCGGCGCTGACCTGGCGAATGTCGATCTGACTCATGGTGATTTCCTTAGCGCATCAATCGGGCGAGGGTTTGATCATTGATTTCCGGGCTGGCCGCCAGGCCTTCGCGCACGCCGGCAATGTCTTCGGCGCTGCGGTTCTGGCTGAGCTTGCGCTTGCCTTCGAGGCGGTCGATGGGAATGGCGAAGCCGACAATCGCTTTGAGCATGCCGTCGATGTAATCGGCAGGCGCATCGGCGACGGACCACGGTTGCGCGCGGCCGGCTTCATGACGGTCGGTGAGGGTGCTGACGATGTCGAGCAAACGCCCACCATCGCTGAAGGTTTCGGCGTGGCCATAGGCGTGCACGGCGATGTAGTTCCAGGTCGGCACGACTTTGCCGTGCTCGGCCTTGCTCGGATAAAAGCCCGGGCTGACGTAGGCGTCGGCACCGGCGAAGATCAGCATGGCTTCGGCGCCGTCGCGCAGGTCTTTCCATTGTGGATTGGCGCGGGCCAGGTGCCCGTAGAGCGTGCCGTACTCACCTTGTTCGCAATGCAGCAGCACCGGCACATGGCTGGCTTGCAGGCCACTTTCGCCGTGAGTCACCAGAATGGCGAGGCGGGTGGCGAGAATCAGTTCGTGCAGTTGGGTCAGGTCTTCGATGGCAAAGGCGCGTGGCGTGTACATGGACAGATTTTCCTTGGCGAATGCCTGCATCGTAGGCAGGCTATTGGTCTGTTGTAAGAGCCATTGATGACCAATTTCATAGGTCCATTGCCATGCCCGATTCGCCGACGTTGTCCATGCCATTCAACCCTGCCGGTATCGAGCTTGATCGCCGGCAGGGTTTGAGTCGCCAGCTTTATCAGGCGTTGCGCCTGCGTGTGCTGGATGGGCGATTGGCGAGTGGTACGCGGTTGCCGGCCAGTCGCGATCTGGCGGCTGCGTTGGGCATTTCCCGCAACAGTGTGGTGCGCGCCTACGATCAACTGTATGCCGAAGGGTTTATCGAGGGGCGGGTCGGCGATGGCACTTATGTTGCGCAATTGATGCCGGTAGCGGTTTCCCCGAAAAAACTATCCACAAAAGTATCCACAGGGTTTTCAACAAGCTTACCCACAGCCTTATCCACAAATTGGCTGGATTCACCTGTGATTCCATCCAGTAAAGTTATCCACAGCGGGACCTTTTCGCGTATCGAAAAGAACCATTTGCCCCGGCCGCCGAGTGGTCCACCGCGAGCCTTTCGGGTCGGTGTTCCGGCGTTTGATCTGTTCCCGTTCGAGGTGTGGGCCAAGCTGAATGCGGCTTTCTGGCGCAAACCGAATCTGGAGCAACTGTGTTACGGCGATCCGGCCGGCGATGCGCGTTTGCGCGCCATGATCGCGGCTTATCTGCGTAGTTCGCGTGGCATGCAGTGTTCACCTGAGCAAATTGTGATCACCAGCGGCGCACAACAGGGCATTAGCCTTTGTGCACAGTTGCTGGTGGAGCCCGGCGACGGTGTGGCGATCGAAAATCCGGGCTACCGCGCGGCCGGTCATGCGTTCGCCGTGGCGGGCGCTCGTTTGCACGGTATCGCCGTGGATGACGAGGGTATGGATTGCTCGGCGCTGTCGGCGACCGCGGATTGTCGCGTGGCTTATGTCACGCCCTCTCATCAGTACCCGACCGGCGTGGTGATGAGCCTGGCGCGACGTCTTGAACTGCTCGCCTGGGCCGAGCGTTGCCAAGGCTGGATCGTCGAGGATGACTACGATGGCGAGTACCGCTACACCGGTGCACCACTGGCACCGTTGGCGGCACTCGATCGACAGGGACGCGTGCTGTATGTCGGCACTTTCGGCAAAGTCGCGTTCCCGGCGCTGCGACTTGGGTATCTGGTACTGCCGCCGGGGCTGGTGGATGCATTTTCACAACGGCGGGCTGTGGATGTCCGGCATTCCGAAGTGAGTACACAAGCCGTGATGGCCGAATTCATGGCCGCCGGGCATTTCCAGCGACATATCCGACGCATGCGACGGGCTGCTCTGAGTCGCCGCAATACACTGCTCAAGGGTTGGCCGAGCGCTATTGCCGGTGTCGGCGAGCTGCCTGCCGTCTCGGCCGGATTGCACTTGACCGTGGCCGTAGACAGCCTCGAGCGCGAGCAGCAGTTGATTGCGCAAGCGGCTCGCGTCGATGTCGAGATCAACGGTTTGAGCAGCTACTGGCTGCCTGATTCCACCACGGCCATGGATCAGCGCGCCGGGTTGGTACTGGGGTTTGCTGCCGTACCTGAAGCGGCGATCAACTCAGCGTTGATTCGGTTACGACAGGCGTGGCAGGTTTGAGAAACAGCGTCTGTGCGGATTTGTCGGAAATTGTGCTGCGATGGATATCAATGAGTGCCTGATTGTTGAGCAAGCGTGGCTCATAAGCCCCTCCCATATGTCGTTGTGCAACGGTTTTCATATGGCCGGTGGGGAATGGAGTGACGGGCGCTTGCGCGCTGCTGTAATGGAAGTGTGCGTAACACAGCACCTTGTGAGTGTGGACGTCGCGTATTTCGTATTCGTCGAGAAAATCGTTGGCGTGACTGCGGAGCCGGCGCCGGGTCACGGTTTGTGACGTCGTCACTTCCCCCTTGTCCTTCAGCCAAAGGATCCCGGCCGCCGTCGGGGGCTGTTGCTTGACCATCCGGATACGGGTGCTGGTGCCTTTTGCTTCAAGGTTGTTAGCGGCTTCGTCAAGCTTGTGGCCAAGCGCTTCGGTCGGTTTTTTAAGGTCGGCAGTCAGATTGCTGGCGGTCAACGCTTCATCGATGTCTGCGTTGGCTTTGCGCAAGATTGCAGCTTGTTTGTGATAGTCCTCTTCGACCTCGACAGGAATCCGTGGCCCTCGTTTGAGTTGGGCTTCGATACGCCGGTGGAAGGTGGCCAGACCGTCGATCAGGGCCTGACCTTCACGAATACTGGTATTCAGGTTTGGACTGGGCTTGGGCGGTTTCGGTTTGGCTGTGCGCTGTTCGACCCAGACACCGGGTGATTCTTCCTGGAAGGTGGCGATGACGCCCGTCAGGGTGGTGCGCACTTCGACCAGGTCGGTATCCGGACTTTCGATGCTCTTTTTTCGTTCGCCGACTAATGTGCCCCTGGATTTGGTTTTGATGATCCGGCGCGTCGATGATGATGCCGATGTCGGCCGGGATGGCCCGGGCAGCGGTTCCAGCAAGTGTTTGTAGCGCAGCAACTCGACCAGTTTTACGTCCGTGCGGGCTTTGAATGCGCTCACTCGGCTGCGCACATGTTCCAGTCGTGCGGTGTTGATCTGCTCGGGATAGTCGATGAGCAGATCGCCAAAGCGTTGATCGATGGCGGTAAATTGTTCGGCAACGTTGCTCAAGGCATCCGTGCGGTCACGCAGGTTGTCGAGGCTTTCGTCGCTGGTCAGGTTCAGCGTGCTCTGGATACTCAGTGCAGCGTCTTCGATGAGGGTGGCCAGTGTCTGCCGCGCGCTGGCGTCAATCGGCGTGTCACCCGGCTTGATGCAGATCTCCTGGCCGAGGCTGATCTGTAGCAGCTTGAGGTCGTTGAGATCATAGTTAGGCAACATCTTGCGATACAGTTGAATAACCTCGACAGCCTCTTTTCCCAACAGCGTCAATTCGTCAAAACGCGTCTGTGCCGACTCCATTTTTTCGATAATGGCTTGCGTCTGATCGGTCATTTTTTCGAAGGTGTCGATAAACGCCTGGAGGGCGAATCGGCTTTCATCGGCAAGCATTGTCTGCATCGTCTTCAGGCTGGTCTGGAGCTCCGTGGAGTGCAGTTCGAGCCACTCCTGTCCGAGAAACAACTGCATCTGCAGTCGCTGAATCATCACGGTGCGGTAATTGGGAATGGGTTCCTTGTGATTCAACGCTTTGATTTGTTCGATGTTCGTAGCGTAAGCCTTGCGCTGTGATTCAAGCGTAGTCAGATATTGCTCACGCAGCTGTGCCCTGGACTGCGCAAGGGCGTTGTCGAGCGCGGCGCGGTGGGCGTCAAGTTGAATCTGTTTGGCCGTCATCGTTACGTCGAAAGCACTGATTTGGGCCGTCAGTTGCTTCGCTGTCTTTTTGCTGAAGTCCTGAGCTTTCTCAAGCGCACTGTCGAGTCCGCCGCCTCGCAGGCGCAAGCGCAGATCGATCACCCATTGGCCATTGGCAGTGCGGGTCAGTAGCGGTCCGGGGCGCGCCGTTGCTTGGCGTGAGTCGATGATCTGGACGTCTGCGTGTTCATTGATGGTGACTTCGAACCAGCGCTTGCCCACCGGGGCGAACCATTGTTTCTGGCGCGGATAGAGGTGTCTGTGGGTGCCCTCGCTGGCGGCATCGCCGATGCCTCTGGGTTTGGCGATCTGAAAACTCTCGAGCAAAGTGGTCAGTGCGACGGGAGATCGCTTCAGTGCGGCAAAAGGGTTTACCGACAATTCATGGGTGCTGGGCAGGGCGCTGCCGGAGATATCTGGCAGCTTTAATGCAGTGCTGATGACGGCGGCGGTGGTGATGGGCTGAACGGTTTCTTCCTGTGTCAGTGGTTCGCTTTGTGGCTTGTCGCCGACCGCTGCGCGATGGGCGAGCACCATGCCCAATGCCAGAAGAATATCGGTGAGAGCGGTCCAGGCGATCTTGCCGGATTGCTCATTGGCGACGTCGCTGACTTCTTGCAGGTCGTCCATGATCTGCCAGATCCAGGCCGCTGTGCCGACGCTGCGTCCCAGGAACGGCAATGCCGCGTTGAACAACATCCAGCCGCCGTGTTTGAGCGTGGCCCAGCGCGCTTCTGCATCGGAGACCGACTGGCGATCAGCCTGGGTAATCACCGCCTGAACGTTACTGTTGTGCAACGTCGCCAGCACATCCTGCTCAATCGCCGCGGTCCCCAGTGCCACCGGACCGGACATGTCGAGAGCGGTAGTAGGGTTGATCAGCAATTGCGGGATCGTCCAGACCGAAGGCAGCCGGGCAGTGAAGACGAACTGGCTGTAGTTGAAGCGTACATCGTCCGGCAACCAGGCCAGAACTGACTCACGCAGTTGGCGAGACTGCTGGATTTCGTACGTCAGGTTGGCGTGAGAGGGGAACTGCATCAGCGCCATTTCGAACAGTGGCCGATAAAGCACGCAAGGCCCTTTTTCCACCGCGCGCGGGCCGATGATGAACATGTTATCGACGGTGTCGGCCTCTGAGCGGGTGCGATGGGCCACAAATGCCAGCGGGCGAATGACCACTTCCTCGTGATCGACATGCCGCTCCTCGTCAGTGCTGGCCAGTGCGGCGACGACATAGCGGTAACCCAGATAAGTCATGCCCGCCTTGCCCTGGATTTTGTTTTGCAACGCCAGCAGTGGCAGCTCGATGGGCAACTGGCTGGTGTAGAGCCCTTGCAGCGCGGTCGCTTGCTCGGTGTCGTCGACCAGCAGGTTCTGCAAGTGCGCCGGGTAGGTCTTGCCGATATCGACCGTGCTGACCAGCGTTTCCACGTAACTGACGGTCATCCAGTCGGGCAATTCGCTGCCGTCCTTGTAACGTACGGTCTTGTTGCCGATTGGCTGTCCGGCAAGGTTCTGCAAGGCAAGTTCAATGAGTGACAGTGTCTGGGTCTGCGTGTTGCCCGGCAAGACGAACGTGCCCCAGACCACCAGGCTGGTGATGCTGATTTCAATGTCATCGATCGCTACGTCGCCGGCCTTCGGATGGTCCTTGAGCATCTGCTGTTTCAGGGCATCGCGGGTGAACGCTTGCAGGCTGACGACTTCGCTCTGGAAGGTTTTTCCTTTGTTCGCATGCTGCACCATGGTCAGGTCCAACAGGTGCCGGCTGTAACGGGTTTGATCGGCGGGCGCGGCGCTGTCGAGCCAGGCTGGCAGCATCGGGCGCAGACGCTCGATATGCGGTTTGAGGCGCGGTGTCGGTTCGCGCGGATCGCCAACAGTTCCTGGGTGCGGGTAGGGTGGGCGGGGCCCAGACTCTTGAAAGAAATTGATCGCGCCGAGGGCATCAGCTTCCAGCGCAATCAAGGTGCAGGCCTGATAGTCGAAGAAATTGCCTTGCGGTTCGAACAGTCGCCATGCCAGACCGACACCGGAAGCATCAGTGCCGTACCGCCGCAACAAAGCCTTGCCGAGTTCATCCAGCGATTCGAAGCTTTCGAAACCCTGGATCACCGAGTACGTGATGATCCAGGTGCGCTGGCCATCGGTACCGATCAGCACGGCGGTATCGAGCAGGGACAGATGGTTCTGTTGGTCACCCTCGTTGCGGTCCAGATCGACCAGGCAGGCGCGTACCTGGTATTTGCCGGTTGGCCGGCGCTGGTGGTTGTCCGGGTGCTGGTAAACCGCCTCGACCATGGTGCGCTGGTCGGTATCCCAGTCAGGATTGGCTTCGACGTTCCACAGCTTGCGCAAGGATTGCGACATCTGTTGCCAACGCGGTTGTCCCGGGTAGGTGAATTCGTCCCAGTAATTGACTTGCTGTTCCTTGTAGGCAATGAACAGCAATGGTGCCAGATCATTGAGCAGCTTGCCGATGGCGCTGATTTTCACCGGCAGCTGAATGGCTGCGGGCTGGTCGGGCTGCAAGGTCAGATAATGCTCACCGTCGAGATACGTCACGGCAGTGCCGGAGAGGCCCAGGCGCACCAGTGTGTCGGTCAGCGATTCGATCAGGTGGCGGCCGGGGACGACCCGATCACCCTGAATGACCCAGGTCGGTCTTACGACCACGGCCCGTTGGGGGTCGATCTCCAGATCCGGATATAGCGTCTTGAGCGCCGGACGCAGGGTTTTCGAGGCGACTTCTCGCAGCGATGGGCCGGTCACCAGTTGGGTCAGGATATCGACGGCGCTGGGCGAGGGGATTTCGGGCATGGGCAACTCCTGCTCTGATGGGCGCGCCGAAACGGCGGCGGTTCCGGGCAAGGTAGAGGCAGGCTGCGGGGCGTGTGCGGTAGATAAATATTGCCGACGAAAAAAGACCCGCGTGGGCGGGTCTGGTTTCATGCGTGTCCGACTAGCGCATGGTTACTGCTCGAATCCTTCCAGCACGTTCACCGCATTGATGCCGATCTCTTCCACCGCGTAACCGCCCTCCATGACGAACAGCGTCGGTTTGCCGAGTCTGGCGATGCGTTTGCCCATTGCCAGGTAATCCGGGCTGTCGAGTTTGAACTGCGAGATCGGGTCATCCTTGAAAGTGTCGACGCCTAGCGATACGACAATAACGTCGGCGCCATAGCTTTCGATCTCCTTGCAGGCCTGATCGAGCGCTGCACTCCACACCTCCCAGCCGGAGCCGGCGGGCAGCGGATAGTTGAAGTTGAAACCTTCACCGGCACCTTCACCGCGCTCGTCGTCGTAACCGAGGAAGAACGGAAACTCCGCTTCCGGGTGGCCGTGAATCGAGGTGAACAGCACGTCGCTGCGCTCGTAGAAAATCGACTGCGTGCCATTGCCGTGGTGATAGTCGACGTCGAGGATCGCGACCTTCTTGTGGCCCTGATCGAGGAACGCCTGCGCGGCGATGGCAGCGTTGTTGAGGTAGCAATAACCGCCCATGAGATCGCTGGCGGCGTGGTGTCCCGGTGGCCGGCATAGCGCGAAGGCACTGCGCGCGCCACGCTGGATTTGCGCTTGTGCGGTCAGGGCAACTTGCGCCGCGCTGTACGCCGCTTGCCAGGTGCCGGCGGTGATTGGCGCGCCACCGTCGAAACTGTAGTAACCGAGCTGGCCGTGCAGGCTGGTCGGTTTGATCGCACGCAGGGTCCGCGCCGGCCAGGTGTAGGGCAGCAAGTCGCCGTCGGTATTGAATTCAGTCCAGCGCGCCCATGCGCCTTTGAAGAAGTCGAGGTAGTCGCGGCTGTGGACGCGGGCGATCGGCTCCAGACCGAAATCCTTCGGTTCCTCGACCGCGCCGAGGTTCTGGTTTTTCACGCGTTGCAGCACATGGTCGGCGCGCGACGGCATCTCGAAGCACGGCTTGAGCTGGCCATCGATGAGTTCGCAGCGGCCATGGTGCAGGTGGTGATCGTCTGAGTAGATCGTCAGCATTTGTTGTTCTCCGCAGGGCTGATTCGGTTGCTCTCAGTGTTGCGGGACAAGACGAATCGGAAAACGGCAGGAAAGGCCAAAAGGGGATGGATGTGGCCAAAAACACTGACCGCAATTCGCCCCTGCTTCAGGCCCTGAACTGACTCGGCGCCACGCCGCTCCAGCGCACAAAGGCATGGCGGAAGCTGGCGGTCTCACTGAAGCCGAGGGTTTCGGCGATGCGGTAGATCGGCAGTTGATCTTCACACAACATCTGCTTGGCCCGCTCGAAGCGCAGCTCATCGAGCAGTTCCTGGTAGCTGCTGCCCATATCTTTGAGATGCCGGCGCAAGGTGCGCGGCGAGCACTTCATCTGCTGCGCCAGACCTTCCAGCCCCGGCGCGGCGTTCAATTGCGCGCTGAGCAGCTGCCGAATCCGCCCCAACCACGCCTGACGCCCGGTGAACTCCAGGTTCTGCTTGCGGCAGCGTTCGGCCATGGCTTGATGGGTGATGAGATCGGCCAGCGGCAGCGGTTGATCGAGCCAGTGACGGTCGAAGGCGAAGGCGTTGTCCTTGGCGGTGAAGTGCAGCGGACTGTCGAAGTGCTCGGCATAGCTGTCGCGATAGTCCGGCGCCGCGTGTTCGAACCGCGTGGCAAGCAATGGCAACGGATGCCCGAGCAAGTCATCGCAAATTACTTTCAGCGACACCAGGCAGAATTCGGCATTGAACACCGCCATCGCCGGACTCTCGCGATAATCGGCGGCGACGAACCAGACACGCTCGCCATCGTCTTCCAGGCTCAGTTCGAAAAGTGTTCCCAACAGCGCCGGATAACGGATCGCCAGGCGCAAAGCGTCACCGAAGGTGGCACACGTCAGCAGGGCGTAACCGAGGATGCCGTAGCAGGAAACATGCATGCGCCGACCCAGCTCCAGACCAATGTCATGCTTGAGCGCGACCGCGTTGGCGCAGACCTGCATCTCCTGATTGGTGGTGATGCGGGTGTCGGCACGGCTGAGATCCGCCGCACTGATGCCGCTGCCGGCCAGCAACGCTTCGCTCGACAGGCCTTCGGCTTTGAAGGTGTTGAGGATTAAGGATACGGCGTTGAGAGTGGTGAGGTGGGAGTGGAGCATGGGACCTTCCAGCCTTGAGATGGCTGGAATGCAGCAAGTTGCATGCCGCAGCAGCCCCTCACCCCAGCCCTCTCCCAAAGGGAGAGGGGGCCGATTGGCGGATATTGGCGAGATACGCCGACCTGAAAAAACGCTGCCGAATCCATAATCGACTGTTTTTTTCAGGTCGGCGTATAGCGCAAGACACTAAGGTCAGTTCCCTCTCCCTCCGGGAGAGGGCTAGGGTGAGGGCCGATCCAGAGCCATGCTCAGAGCAGCTCACCACACAAGTCCAGTTCGATCAGCCGACGCACTTCTTGAGTTTCAAGGCCTGCACCGAGCAACCCATGCAACTTGCCGAACGCTGCCTCACGAGTCATGCCACCACCGGACAACACGCCGACACCGCGCAAGCGACTGCCCGCCTCATACACATCCAGCTCAACGCCACCTTCATGGCACTGCGTCACAGCAACTACCACCACGCCGTTATCCCGCGCACGGCCAAGGCTTGCCAGAAACTCAGGGTTGTCGCTCGGCCCGGTGCCGCTGCCGTAGCACTCCAGCACCAGACCTTGAATGCCGCTGTTGAGCAGGCCGTCGAGCACTTCGGCACTAATGCCCGGGAACAGTGGCAGCACGGCAACCTTGGCCAGTTGCTTCGGCTGGTTGTAGTTCAACGACGCTGGAATCGATAGGGCTTTGATACCGCCGCCCTGACGCTCCAGGCGCTTGAACGGATGACGGCCAAAACTGCGCACTTTCGCGCAACGGGTCGGCGCCAGCAGTTCGCCGTGGAAGTACAGGTGCACGCCCGGTGCCAGACCCTGGCCGAGGGCAACCAGTGCGCCGCCGAGGTTTTCCCAGGCATCGCTGTCGGTGACGCCGGCCGGCAGCATGGACCCGGTGAAGCACACGCGGGCGTGCAGGCCGAGCAACTGGAAACTCATCGCCGCCGCGCTGTAAGCCAGCGTGTCGGTGCCGTGCAGGATCAGCACGCTGTCGCAACCTTGCACATCAACAGCATCGACCACCGCTTCTCGCAGTTGCTGCCAATAAGCCGGAGTCATGTTGGCGCTGTCGATCAGCGGCGACATCTCGCGAAAGCGCCACTGCGGCACCACCAACTCAGGCTGGCTGTGCAGGTAATCGCGCATCCGCGCTTCGAAACCGGACGCCGGGGCCAAACCATTGGCGCTGGCCTGCATGCCGATGGTGCCACCGGTGTAGAGCACCATGACGTGTTGGGCGGCGGGGTAGGTCGACGAATTCATGGGGATTCTCCGAAAGGATGAGTTCCTGTAGGAGTGAGCCTGCTCGCGATAACGGTCTTTCAGCCAACATTGATGTTGAATGATGAACCGCTATCGCGAGCAGGCTCGCTCCTACAAGTTATTGCACCACAATAACTGACGGGCGCAGGGGATGCGCCCGTCATTTACCTGTCAGCGTTGCGCTGCAGGCACGCCTTGCGGCTCGGCTTCAGTCTTGCCGGCAGCGGCAGACGGATGGGTCGGCCAGGCCTTCAGGTCGAGGTCCAGATCGGCAAATTTGCTCGAGTCGAACACCGGCTGTTTGACGCCCGCGCGGCGCTGCGCGTCGTAGTCGCGCATCACGCGCATGCCGACCTTGAACAGCATGGCCAGGGCGATCAGGTTGACGAAGGCCAGGCAGGTCATGGTGATGTCGGCGAAGGCGAACACGGTCGACAGGTCCTGCATCGAACCCCATACCACCAGCGCCAGTACCAGACCGCGGAAAATCATCAGCGCGGCGCGGTTGCGGGTGAGGAACTGCAGGCTGTTTTCGCCCAGGTAGTAGTTGTAGAGGATGCAGGTGAAGACGAACAGCGACAGCGCGACGCTGACGAACATGCGACCCCAGTCACCGACCACAGCGGCCAGCGAGTTCTGGGTCAGGACGATGCCGTCACCTTCGAAGCCCGGGGTGTAGAAGCCCGACAGCAGGATCAGCAGCGCGGTGCAGGTACAGATCACGAAGGTGTCGAGGAACACGCTGAAAGCCTGGACCACGCCCTGAGCGCCCGGGTGCTTCACGGCGGCCACGGCAGCGACGTTCGGCGCACTGCCGAGGCCCGCTTCGTTGGCGAACACGCCACGCTTCACGCCCATGACGATGGCGCTGCCAAGCAGGCCGCCAAAGGCCGGGTCGAGGCCGAAGGCGCTCTTGAAGATGGTTTCCAGCATGGCTGGCACGTGTTCGATCTGGGTACCGATCACGTACAGGGTCACGCCGATGTAGGCCAGGGTCTTGATCGGTACCAGCAGGTCGGACACCGAGGCGATGCGCTTGATGCCGCCGATGAAGGTGATCGCCAGCAGCACCGCGAGGACGATACCGGTGTGTTGTGGGTTGAACTCAAAGGCGTTCTGCAGCGAGTGGGTCACGGTGTAGGACTGCAGGCCAATGAAGGCGAAGCCGTAGGTGACCAGCAACAGGACGGAAAACACCACTGCCATGCCTTTGAGCTTAAGGCCGTGCTGGATGTAGTAGGCCGGGCCACCACGGTACAAGCCGTCGCCATCGGCGCGCTTGTAGACTTGGGCCAGGGTGCACTCGAAGAAGCTGCTGGACATGCCGACCAGTGCGGTCACCCACATCCAGAACACCGCACCCGGACCACCGAGGGTCACGGCGATGCCGACACCGGCGATATTGCCTGCACCGACACGGCCGGCAAGGCTGAGCATCAGGGCCTGGAACGAGCTGAGTTGCCCGGCGCTGCCTTTGAGGCTGTCGCGGAACACCGCGAACATGTGGAAGAAGTGACGCAATTGAACGAAACGCGAGCGAATCGTGAAGTAGCTACCGAGCCCGACAATGAGCACGATCAGTACTTTCCCTGAGAGGAAGTCGTTAATGACTTCGAGCATGGATTTTTCCTCGCTGTTTATTGTGTAAGCAAATACTGGATGGAAGAAACATCGTGTTACACCGGTGTGCGCGCGGCACGACGGGTGAGGCGAAGGTTTCGTCCGGTTCCATTTCGCGGGTTTGTTATTAGTTCGGGTTTCGCATGGGTTATGGCCTCGTTACCGACGACCGCTCACGCGAAGAGGGGCGGCACTATACCGATCAGTGACGCGCCCGTCTGCACGGTAGTGGTGCAAGCGACGAAACGAGGCTTTGAAACACCCGGCGTTACCGGCGCCGGGCTTGTGCGGGAACTGCTCTGTGTGGGAGCGGGCTTGCTCGCGAAAGCGGTATTGCAGACGCATCGTTTTTGAATGTGCCGCCGTCTTCGCGAGCAGGCTCGCTCCCACATTGTTCAGTCCCCAGACATACGGGTCTCAGGGTCAGAAAGTTAAAAAAAAGGGCTTGGGGACTAAATCCCCAAGCCCTCAAAAGGTGAGAGGTGTCTAGTCCCTCGACCTGGTGAGCGGTGCTACAAGTAACGCGTCGGTTCAGGCTTTGAGCGGAACCAGACGTGGAGCAATCATGTTTTCCGGGCGCAGGATGTCGGCGAGCATGGCTTCGTCGAGCAGACCTTCTTCGCGCACCAGTTCCAGTACGCCGCGGCCGCTTTCAAGGGCGAGACCGGCGATACGGGTGGCGTTTTTGTAGCCGATGTACGGGTTCAGTGCGGTGACCAGACCGATCGAGTGTTCGACCAGTTCACGGCAGCGCGCTTCGTTGGCGGTGATGCCGACGATGCAGTGCTCGCGCAGCATGTCCATGGCGCGTTGCAGCAGGCGGATCGAGTCGAAGATCTTGAAAGCGATCAGCGGCTCCATCACGTTCAGTTGCAGTTGGCCGCCTTCGGCTGCCATGGTCAGCGCCAGGTCGTTACCGATGACCTGGAACGCAACCTGGTTCACAGCTTCCGGGATCACCGGGTTGACCTTGCCGGGCATGATCGAGCTGCCTGGCTGACGCGCTGGCAGGTTGATTTCGTTGATGCCGGTGCGTGGGCCGCTGGACAGCAGACGCAGGTCGTTGCAGATCTTCGACAGCTTGACCGCCGTGCGCTTGAGCATGCCGGAGAACAGCACGAAGGCGCCCATGTCGGAAGTCGCTTCGATCAGGTCGGCCGCCGGTACCAGCGGTTGACCGCTGATCAGGGCCAGACGCTGTACCGCCAGCGCTTGATAACGCGGGTCGGCGTTGATGCCGGTACCGATCGCGGTGCCGCCCAGGTTCACTTCAGTCAGCAGTTCCGGGGCCAGCGTCTTCAGACGGGCCAGGTCTTCACCCATGGTGGTGGCGAAAGCACGGAATTCCTGGCCGAGGGTCATCGGCACGGCGTCTTGCAGCTGGGTACGGCCCATTTTCAGGACGTGATCGAATTCTTTGCCCTTGGCGGCGAACGCTTGAATCAGGCTGTCGAGGCTGGCCAGCAGGGTGTCGTGACCGAGCAACAGTCCCAAGCGAATCGCGGTTGGGTAGGCGTCGTTGGTCGACTGCGCCATGTTGACGTCGTCGTTCGGGTGCAGGTACTGGTACTCGCCTTTCTGGTGACCCATTGCTTCGAGCGCAATGTTGGCGATCACTTCGTTGGCGTTCATGTTGGTGGAAGTACCGGCGCCACCTTGAATCATGTCGACCACGAACTCTTCGTGGAAATCACCGCGGATCAATCGGGCACAGGCTTCGCTGATGGCTGCGTGCTTGGCTTCGCTCAGGTGACCCAACTCGCGGTTGGCGTCAGCAGCGGCCTGTTTGACCATTGCCAGACCGACAACCAGTTTCGGGTAATGCGAAATCGGAACGCCGGAGAGACGGAAGTTGTTCACCGCTCGCAGGGTCTGGATGCCGTAATACGCTTGAGCCGGTACTTCGAGGGCGCCAAGCAGGTCGTTTTCTGTGCGGAAAGATGCAGCGGAGGACATGATAGAAATCATCTCGATATGGACCCGGTCTGTGCCGGAACGCTGCGAATGCTAGGCTTGTGGGAAATTTTGGGCCAATGCTGTTCAGCACTGCCCTATGCACATTCGGCATAATGCCCATGTGACGCCGCGTGCGCGGCAGACGTGTGACCTGTTTTGGTGCGTGTCCGGGAGGACGTGATGAATCTGGAAAGCAAATGGCTCGAGGACTTCAGTGCTCTGGCCGCCACCCGCAGCTTCTCGCAGGCCGCTGAACGACGCTTCGTGACCCAGCCGGCGTTCAGTCGACGGATCCGCAGTCTGGAGGCTGCGCTGGGGCTGACGCTGGTCAATCGCTCGCGCACGCCGATTGAGCTGACGGCAGCGGGGCAGCTGTTTCTGGTGACCGCACGCACCGTGGTCGAACAGCTCGGCGAGGTGCTGCGCCATCTTCATCATCTGGAAGGCGGGCAGGGCGAAGTGATGCAGGTTGCTGCCGCTCACTCGCTGGCGCTGGGTTTCTTCCCGCGCTGGATCGCACAACTGCGTAATGAAGGTTTGAACATCGCTACGCGATTGGTCGCGACCAACGTTGGCGATGCGGTGCATGCGTTGCGTGAAGGTGGCTGCGATCTGATGCTGGCGTTTTATGACCCGGACGCGGCGATGCAGATGGACCCGGAGATTTTTCCGTCGCTGCATTTGGGCCAGACCGAAATGCTCCCGGTGTGCGCAGCGGATGCTGATGGCAAGCCCCTGTTCGATCTCGAAGGGGACGCCAGCGTGCCCTTGCTGGCGTACAGCGCCGGTGCGTTTCTCGGGCGTTCGGTGAATGGTTTGCTGCGTCAGCGTCAGCTGCGTTTCACCACCATTTATGAAACCGCGATGGCGGACAGCCTGAAAAGCATGGCGCTGGAAGGACTGGGCATTGCCTGGGTGCCGCAACTGAGCGTGCGGGCGGAACTGGCGCGTGGTGAGTTGGTGGTCTGCGGCGGCCCGCAATGGCATGTGCCGCTGGAGATTCGCTTATACCGCTGCGCGCTGGTGCGCAAAGCCAACGTGCGCCTGCTGTGGCGCAAGCTTGAAGGCGGCGCTGCCCAAAACTCTTGAACCCACCCGCAGCCCCTGTGGGAGCGAGCTTGCTCGCGAAAGCGGTGTGCCAGACAACATCAATGTTGCCTGACACTCCCTCTTCGCGAGCAAGCTCGCTCCCACAAGGGATTTGCGGTGTTCTGTCGCTGACCTTCAAGTCAATAAAACCGGGCATTTGCGGCAGATGACAGATGGTCGCGCAGGGGGCTGTTTATTGCTTTCTTTGCGGTATACTGCGCGGCCTTCGGCCGGCACGTCCGGCCATTTTTCGTACAATCAAGCCACGCAACCTGCGTGGCTTGTTGTTTTATGACGCGCCTGCGGGCGCTCCAGAGAGAAGAGGCGCGACGATGAGTGCACTGGTTGGCGTGATCATGGGCTCCAAGTCCGATTGGTCCACCCTTAGCCACACCGCCGATATGCTGGAAAAGCTCGGCATCCCGTACGAGGTCAAGGTGGTCTCTGCTCACCGCACCCCGGATCTGCTGTTCCAGTACGCCGAAGAGGCTGAAAGCCGCGGCATCGAGGTGATTATCGCCGGTGCCGGTGGCGCGGCCCACTTGCCAGGCATGTGTGCGGCCAAGACCCACCTGCCGGTGCTGGGCGTGCCGGTGCAGTCGGCCATGCTCTCGGGCGTCGACTCGCTGCTGTCGATCGTGCAGATGCCAGCGGGCATTCCGGTCGCCACCCTGGCCATCGGCAAGGCCGGCGCAATCAACGCAGCCTTGCTCTCGGCGAGCATCCTCGGTGCCAAGCATCCACAGTTCCACGCGGTGCTGAAAACCTTCCGTGCCGAGCAGACAGACAGCGTCCTGGACAATCCAGACCCACGTATTGCCTGAGGTTGTTGAGATGAAGATCGGTGTAATCGGTGGCGGCCAGTTGGGTCGCATGTTGGCCCTGGCGGGTACCCCGCTGGGCATGAACTTCGCTTTCCTCGACCCTGCGCCGGACGCCTGTGCGGCCGCGCTGGGCGAACACCTGCGGGCCGATTACGGCGATCAGGATCATCTGCGCCAATTGGCCGATGAAGTCGATCTGGTGACCTTCGAATTCGAAAGCGTCCCGGCCGAAACCGTGGCATTCCTCTCGCAATTCGTCCCGGTCTACCCGAGCGCCGAAGCCCTGCGCATCGCTCGAGACCGCTGGTTCGAAAAGAGCATGTTCAAGGACCTGGGCATCCCGACTCCGGCCTTCGCCGACATTCAATCGCAAGCCGATCTGGACGCCGCCGTGGCTTCGATCGGTCTGCCGGCCGTGCTGAAAACCCGAACCTTGGGTTATGACGGCAAGGGCCAGAAAGTCCTGCGCAAGCCGGAAGACGTGGTCGGCACCTTCGCCGAGCTGGGCAGCGTTGCCTGCCTGCTGGAAGGTTTTGTGCCGTTCACCGGGGAAGTCTCACTGATCGCCGTGCGTGCCCGCGATGGTGAAACGAAGTTCTATCCGTTGGTGCACAACACCCACGACAGCGGCATCCTCAAGCTGTCGGTGGCCAGCACCAATCACCCGTTGCAGGCGTTGGCCGAAGACTACTCGAGCCGCGTGCTCAAGCAGTTGAACTACGTCGGCGTGATGGCGTTCGAGTTCTTTGAAGTGGACGGTGGCCTCAAGGCCAACGAAATCGCCCCACGCGTGCACAACTCCGGGCACTGGACCACCGAAGGCGCCGAGTGCAGCCAGTTCGAAAACCACCTGCGCGCCGTTGCCGGCCTGCCGCTGGGCTCGACGGCCAAGGTTGGCGAGAGCGCAATGCTCAACTTCATCGGCGTGGTACCGCCAGTTGAGAAAGTCATCGCTATCGAAGACTGCCATCTGCATCACTACGGCAAGGCCTTCAAGGCCGGGCGCAAGGTCGGTCACGCCAACCTGCGCTGCGCCGACATGGCCACGCTGCAAGCGCAGATCGTCAAGGTCGAAGCGCTGATCGCCGAGTAAAACAGTTTCATGTGGCAGCGGCGGAACCATTCAGGGGCCGCCGTTCTCTCATGGCAGGATGCCAAAGTCTGTCTAGGCTTTGGCTGAGTACCCTGTCTCACCAATGCAGTTCCATTTTGACGGCGCCTGTTGCCGTCACGCTGCGTTGCCGCTCCTCGCCATAGCCAGCTATGACTCGTCGCGGCGCCTCGCTTGAGCGCAACAGTCACTCGTCAAAAGTGGAACGCATTGGTGAGACAGGGCACATCTACCAAATCAGAGGGAAATGCCATGGGAATTATCGGAACCATCTTTATCGGCTTGATCGTCGGCCTGCTGGCGCGGTTCCTGAAACCGGGCGATGACAGCATGGGCTGGATCATGACCATCCTGCTCGGTATCGGCGGTTCGCTGGCAGCCACTTACGGCGGCCAGGCTCTGGGCATCTATCACGCGGGCGAGGGCGCAGGTTTCATCGGCGCACTGGTCGGCGCCATCGTGTTGCTGGTGATCTACGGTCTGATCAAAAAGAACTGATCCAAAGCGACAAAGCCCTCTCTGCCAAAGTGGCCGGGAGGGCTAGAATGCTCGGCGATTCATTGTTCCTTCCTTTCTATACCGAGCACTTTCATGCGCCGTCTTCTGTTGACTCTTCTCTTTCTGGGCAGCGGTTTGGCCCACGCCGGCGAACTGCCGGAAACCGACTGGCTCGAACTGATGCCCAAGTCGGACCAAAAGGCCCTCGAGGCCATGCCTGAAATCGACCACAACTCCCCGGAAGCCACCGGCACCTTCACCGAGAAGGGCGGGATGAAACAGGCCAAAGGTCTGCCGGCGGTGATGTATTCGACCAAAACCGTGGCGTCGATGAACGACAAGCACATTCGCATCGGTGGTTATCCGGTGCCGTTGGAGTCCGACGCCAAGGGCCGCAGCACGTTGTTCTTCCTCGTGCCGTATCCGGGCGCGTGCATCCACGTGCCACCACCGCCGCCGAATCAACTGGTGCTGGTGCGTTATCCGAAAGGTTTGAAACTGGACGATATCTACACACCGTTGTGGGTGACCGGCACGCTGAAAGTCGAGAAGGTCAGCAATGATCTGGCCGATGCGGCGTATGCGCTGGAAGCGGACAAGGTGCGGGTGGTGCAGGAGTCTGATCTCTAACAGTCACCACGAAACAACTGTGGGAGCGAGCCTGCTCGCGAAAGCGGTGTGTCAGACATATGAATGTTGACTGATACAACGCCTTCGCGAGCAGGCTCGTTCCCACATTTTGTATTGCGGTGCTGTTAGAGCGGCTTGCTGGCGACACTCACGCCCATGGTATGGCTCGCGCCCGGCGCCAGGCTGACGATGTCATCCATCACATTCGCCGTCTCGATGCACAGCATGCGCTGCCAGCCATCATTATCCATATCCGCCAACGCCGCAGCGCGGTCAATCCACGGATTCCAGATCACTGCCGTGCGTGAGCCGGTAGCCGTCAGCACAATGCGTCTTTCCCAGGCTGGATCGACAATGCTCAGCTGTGGCGGCGCATCGAGGTAGATGCGGTCGGTCTCACCGGCAAAATGCAGGTCGCCTTGCTGACTGTTGATCTTCCAGTCATCCAGCGTCTCGATGTAGTTCAAGCCATCCACGCCATCGACGTGCACATTGCGCACGTCACTCACTGCGAAATAAGTGTGCAGCGCCTGACTCAGGCTGACGGTGTCACTGCCACGGTTGTGGCTGGTCAGGCTGAAACTCAGTTGCTCGGACAAATGCAGGGTCAGGGTCAGATCGACTTCGTGCGGCCAGCCCGGCAGGCCACCGTCAGGGTAGGGCAGCTTGAACTCGACCTTGATGCCGTCAGCCTCCGATTCGATGCCGCCCAGCTCCCAATCCATCGCCCGTACCAGACCGTGCGCGGGTGCCGGTTGCTCACCGGTGTACATGGCCTGCACGTTCTGCGGGTTGCGTTCGAACTTGCCGAACCACGGCCAGCACACCGGCACACCGGCACGAATGCTTTTGCCCGTCTTGAAGTCGGCCTTGTCGTTGAGCCAAATGATCGGCGGCTGCCCATCGATCTGATAACTGAGGATGTGCGCGCCTTGCTGGGCTACCAGCACTTCGGCCTGACCGTGGCGGATGCGCCAGCAGTTCAGTTCATCCAGTTTCACCGCTTCAACGTTGGGCGTGTTCATGGGACAGCTCTCGATCAGTAACAAGGACCACTATCGACCGTCAAACGGCCACGAGGTTTAACGCGCGCGTGGTGGAACCGAGCGAGTGCGACCGCTGCCGTCGATGGCGACGAAGACGAAAACCGCTTCGGTCACTTTACGCCACTCGCTGGACAGCGGATCGTCGCTCCACACTTCGACCATCATCTGGATCGAGCTGCGGCCGATTTCCAGGGTCTGGGTATAGAAGGACAATTGCGCGCCGACAGCGACCGGCACCAGAAACGCCATGCGGTCAATGGCTACGGTCGCTACACGACCACCTGCCACGCGGCTGGCCATTGCGGTGCCGGCCAAATCCATCTGCGCTACCAGCCAGCCGCCGAAAATATCGCCAAAGCCGTTGGTTTCGCGCGGGAGTGCAGTGATTTGCAGGGCCAGGTCGCCTTGCGGGATCGGATCTTCTTGTTCGAGCTCTATCATGCCGGGGGTGCCTCTGACCCGTGACTCTTGTTGGTATTGCTGGTGGTAGCCGTCTTCGGGAAAAACGATTCAGCACCGAACATACTACGTTCGTCACGTTTTCCATAAGGCGCCTAAAGGAGAAACTCTGCGAAACCGGCTAATCCCGAGCAAAGGCCGGGCCAACGACGTTTTCGCACAGCAACCCCCTACAAACCGGAGCAGGTTGCGAGTATATCGGTCGGTAGACTCCGCGACGACCATCCGGTTCTGATTTCGACCGTCAAATACGCACCTCTATGTGCTTTTTCGAACAATTTGCTATGGTGCCGAACCTGCCCAAGCCACCGCCAGCGTTGTTGTGGCGGCAGATCCGACTATAAGAGAAGCCCTTGCCATGACCACAGCGCCTTCGAGCCTCGCGCAGCCCGAGCAACCCGCACGACCGTTGACCCGCAATGACTACAAGACTCTGTCGCTGTCCGCCCTCGGTGGTGCGCTGGAATTCTACGACTTCATCATCTTCGTGTTCTTCGCCACTGTGGTCGGCAAGCTGTTCTTCCCGGCCGACATGCCCGAGTGGCTGCGCCTGATGCAGACCTTCGGCATCTTCGCCGCCGGTTACCTCGCACGGCCGCTGGGCGGCATTGTCATGGCGCACTTCGGCGATCTGCTGGGGCGCAAGAAGATGTTCACCCTGAGCATTTTCATGATGGCCGTGCCGACCCTGATCATGGGTCTGCTGCCAACGTATGCGCAGATCGGCATGTGGGCGCCGATTCTTCTGCTATTGATGCGGGTAATTCAGGGCGCGGCGATTGGCGGGGAAGTGCCGGGCGCGTGGGTCTTCGTTTCCGAACACGTGCCGCAAAAGCATATGGGCTACGCCTGCGGCACCCTCACCAGCGGCCTGACCGCCGGTATTCTGCTCGGCTCGCTGGTCGCCACGGCGATCAACAGCATTTATACGCCGGCTGAGGTGTCCGATTACGCCTGGCGGATTCCATTCCTGCTGGGCGGTGTGTTCGGCCTGTTCTCGGTCTACCTGCGCCGTTGGCTGCACGAGACCCCGGTATTTGCCGAACTGCAACTGCGCAAAGCCTTGGCCGAAGAAGTGCCGCTGCGTGCGGTGCTGCGTGATCATCGCGGCGCGATTGCGATCTCGATGCTGCTGACCTGGCTGCTCTCCGCTGGCATCGTCGTGGTCATTCTGATGACCCCGACTGTGTTGCAAACGGTCTATCACTTCACGCCGACCGAGTCGCTGCAGTCGAACAGTCTGGCGATCGTGTTCCTGAGCATTGGCTGCGTTATCTCCGGCGCGTTGGCAGATCGCTTTGGCGCCGGCCGCGTGTTTGTGTTTGGTTGCCTGGGCTTGCTGGCCAGCTCCTGGACCTTCTATCACAGCCTCGCCGATCACCCGAACTGGCTGTTCCCGCTGTATGCGTTGACCGGTTTTCTGGTCGGCACCATTGGTGCGGTGCCGTATGTGATGGTTAAAGCGTTCCCGCCGGTGGTGCGTTTCAGCGGCTTGTCGTTCTCGTACAACGTGGCTTACGCGATCTTCGGCGGGTTGACGCCGATGGTGGTCAGCCTGTTGCTGAAAGAAAGCGCGATGGGGCCTGCCTACTATGTGGCGGTCCTGTGTGCGATGGGGATTCTGGTCGGGGCGTGGCTCTGGAAGAAGGGGCGCTGATCCTAAGATTCAGCCTATCAAAGGCTCTCGCCACCGTGAGAGCCTTGTTTCACACTCGCCAGTGGGGAGTCGAGCGCCATGCTCAAGCATGTGGGCCAAGGCATCGGCGGCGTGCGGCTTTCCAATAACCTGATGTTCAACCATCAGATCGAGTAGCCAAAGAGCGCCGTGGACCTCCAGTCCATCTCGTTGTGCCTGTCGCCGTAACTTGCCATCTCCTGTCAGCAACGGACGTCCTGTTTCTTGTGCCAGCAGATAACAAGACACGTCAGCCAGCGAGCTGTTGTTGTGCTCGACTTTCAGCTCGAAGAGTCTGATCACGCCAGATTCATCGAACGACTCGACACTCAACCCTCGATCAAGCAGTTCCTGATGGGAAAAATCTGCAAGCTCGTGCATGACAAAATCGGTGCAACAAAGGGTGAAGGGCAATCGAAACATCTGCTCCAGTAATCCGGCGTTTCTGAAGTCAATCCAGATATTCGTATCACTGATGAAGATCAGACTCATGCATTCTCCAGTGAGCCCAGGAAATTAGGATCTAATGCGCTCACTGGTTTACGCAACAGTTCGGCAGCCCGAGATTTGGTAATCAGTCCTTCTGCCAGAGCCCAGAAAGCCAGCGATTCAAATCGCAGTGGCGGCTTGCAAGGCAGCGGTTCAGGTTCTGATTTGCGCCAGCCATTGGCGCTGAACTGGAAGGTGAGGGATTTGTAGCCACTTTCGCTGAGTAGCTTCAGATCTTTCAGGCGTCTTAACGCAGCATGCATCGATATCCCGTATTGGCGCTTTGCAATCAGCAATTCTCGTGGATGAACTCTGGAGCGAGGATGGCTGCCGAAGTCACCGGTGACACTTTTCGCCGGGTAGAGAAAAGCGCCAGCGAATCGATGGCAGCAATTTTCCTTGTCCCTCTCCGGCATATCCTCGGGTAATGCCATGACCCAGTGGCCGAGTTCATGCGCGGCAGTGAACCTGATTCGTTCGCCTGGGCGATCGGCATTCAGTGCAATCAACACGTGCTCGCCGTTACCGGTGGCGGCGCAGGCCCCGTCGAAATCGTCCGGGCCGTTTAGCATGGCGACCTTTATGCTGTGCTCCTCCAACTGTTCGGTGAGATTGGCAATGGGATCGCTGCCAATTCCCCAGAACTGACGAAGTTGCTCTGCAGCGCGTTCGGCGTCCTCAAGGCAGGAAACGGGGATCATTTGTGCCGGAGTAGCTGGAGTGTGTATGTCGGCAGGATCGAAACACTCCTCAAGCGCGATGTAACGCTCAAGGTGCTCCCGAATTTTCTCTTCCACCTGTGCCTGGCGATATTTAGGCATTCGGGCCAGTTTTCGAAACTCCAGAGGCGCCAGCGCAATTGCTTCCACGCGGAAGAAATACTCAGGGCTGACCTGAAGCGCTCTGGCCAGTTGCAGCAGACGAGTTGAGTTAGGGGTACTCAACCCTTTCTCATATTTGCTCAAGGCTTGCTTGGTTATGTCGCCAAGCTCCATCGCCAAAGCCTCAAGGCTGAGGCCTTTTTGCAGACGTGCGCAGCGAATTCGATCGTTTATCATGGGGCCCTCTCGTGGTTGACAAGGCTATATTTATAAGATGATTTGTCAACCTGCAAAGCGTTTCCTTTTTTAAAGGTGATGCCCATGCTGGCCTTTCATCCAATTGTCATATTTCAGCCATAGAGTGTTCACACGGCCTGCTGATACTTGGCCCCGACTTAACACACCCTATCTGCTAGGAGTAAGGCATGAAACTGAAGCGTTTGATGGCGGCAATGACTTTTGTCGCTGCTGGCGTTGCGACTGCCAACGCGGTTGCCGCTGTTGACCCTGCTATCCCGAGCTACACCAAGACCACTGGTGTGTCGGGCAACCTGTCCAGCGTCGGCTCCGATACTCTGGCCAACCTCATGACCCTCTGGGCTGAGAACTACAAAAAAGAATACCCGAACGTCAACATCCAGATTCAGGCCGCTGGCTCCGCCACTGCGCCACCTGCACTGACTGAAGGCACCTCCAACCTGGGCCCGATGAGCCGCAAGATGAAGGACACCGAACTGGCGGCCTTCGAGCAGAAGTACGGCTACAAGCCAACCGCTATCCCGGTTGCCGTGGACGCCTTGGCGGTATTCGTACACAAGGACAACCCGATCCAGCACCTGACCATGGAACAGGTTGATGCGATCTTCTCGTCGACCCGTCTGTGCGGCGCCAAAGCCGACGTGAAAACCTGGGGCGACCTGGGCGTGACCGGCGACCTGGCCAACAAGCCAGTACAACTGTTCGGTCGTAACTCGGTATCCGGCACCTACGGCTACTTCAAGGAAGAAGCCCTGTGCAAAGGCGACTACAAACCAAACGTCAACGAACAACCAGGTTCGGCGTCGGTTGTGCAGTCGATCAGCTCCTCGCTGAACGGCATCGGTTACTCGGGCATCGGCTACAAAACCGCTAGCGTGAAAACCGTTGCGCTGTCGAAGAAGGGCAGCACTGACTTCATCGAAGACACCGAAGAAAACGCCCTGAACGGCAAATACCCGCTGTCGCGTTTCCTCTACGTGTACGTCAACAAAGCCCCGAACAAGCCTCTGGCTCCGCTGGAAGCTGAGTTCGTGAAACTGGTGCTGTCGAAGCAGGGCCAGGAAGTGGTAGTGAAAGACGGCTACATCCCACTGCCAGCCAAGGTTGCTGCAAAAGCACTGGCTGACCTGGGTCTGCAGGAAGGCGGCGCTGTCGCAAAGAAGTAACAAATTGAGTCCAGGGTGAACCCCACCGGACTCAGGTAAAAGGCCGGATCTGCTCGCAGGCCGGCCTTTTCCACACCTCAAATTTTTGATCCTCTGCCAGTCCCGCTGGCGGTGGATTTGCTGCGTCACTGCATTGTCATCTTTCTGTCATACAGGATCGCTAGGGTGAGCGCATGAATGATCTGGCCAATTCCCACATGACTACTAATCCTCCCAAGCGCATTGATTTCAATACGCCTGAGCTGCAACGCAAGCGCCGCATTCGCGCGCTCAAGGATCGCTTCACCCGCTGGTACGTCCTCGTTGGCGGTCTCGCGGTGCTGGCAGCCATCACCCTGATCTTCTTCTTCCTCGCCTACGTGGTTGCGCCGCTGTTTCAGGGTGCCGACCTGACCGCGAAAGACTCGATCACCCCGGCCTGGATGCAGGACGCCGGCAAGCCGCTGATGATTTCGCTCGAGGAGCAGAATCAGGTGGCCATGCGCGTTTCCGACAAGGGCCAAGCATTGTTCTTCGATATCGACAGTGGCGCTGAACTAAAGCGCGTCGATCTTCCGGTGCCTGCCGGTGCCACCGTGACCTCGATTGGTGAAGATCAGCCGGGCCATCCGCTGGTGGCCGTGGGCCTGTCCAACGGTCAGGCACTGGTGTTCCGTCACACCTATAAAGTCAGCTACCCCGATGGCAAGAAAACCATCAGCCCGGCCATCGAGTATCCATATGGTGAGGCACCGATCGCGCTGAACGAAGCCGGCGGTGCGCTGGAGCATGTCAGCCTCAACGCCACCGACACCACCCTGATGCTGGTCGGTTCAACCGGTTCGCAACTCAACGTGTTGTCGCTGACCAGCGAAGAAAACATGATGACCGGTGAAGTCACCAACGAGCAGAAGCGTATCGATCTGCCGCAGATGACTGAGCCGGTGAAAAACATCTTCGTCGACCCGCGCCAGCAGTGGCTGTACGTGGTCAACGGTCGCGCTCAGGCCGATGTGTTCAGCCTGCGCGACAAGAGCCTCAACGGTCGCTACAAACTGCTGGAAAACGCTGATGCTGAAGTCACCGCGACCACGCAACTGGTCGGTGGCATCTCGCTGATCGTCGGCGACTCGAAGGGTGGTCTGGCCCAATGGTTCATGGCCCGTGACACCGATGGTGAGTTGCGCCTGAAGCAGATCCGCACGTTCCAGATGGGCACCACGCCGATCGTTGAAATCTCCGCCGAAGAGCGTCGCAAAGGCTTCCTCGCGCTAGATGCCAGCGGCAAGCTCGGCGTGTTCCACAGCACCGCGCACCGCACTTTGCTGGTCGATCAAGTGGTGGAAGGCCAAGGCCTGTTCGGTCTGTCGCCGCGTGCCAACCGTGTGATCGTGGAAGCCGGCGGCAAGCTGCAACCGCTGCTGCTCGACAACCCGCACCCGGAAGTGTCGTGGAGCGCGCTGTGGAGCAAGGTCTGGTACGAGAACTACGACGAGCCTAAATACGTCTGGCAATCGACTGCGGCCAACACCGATTTCGAACCGAAACTAAGCCTGTCGCCACTGACCTTCGGCACCCTGAAAGCCGCGTTTTACGCGATGTTGCTGGCCGCTCCACTGGCCGTGGCTGCGGCGATCTACACCGCCTACTTCATGGCCCCGGGCATGCGCCGTAAGGTCAAACCGGTGATCGAGCTGATGGAAGCGATGCCGACGGTGATCCTCGGTTTCTTCGCTGGCCTGTTCCTCGCACCGTATGTTGAAGGGCATCTGCCGGGCATTTTCAGCCTGTTGATGCTGTTGCCGATCGGCATTCTGGTGGCCGGTTTCACCTTTAGCCGCTTGCCTGAATCGATCCGCCTGAAAGTCCCGGACGGTTGGGAAAGTGCGTTGCTGATTCCGGTGATTCTGTTTGTGGGCTGGCTGTCGCTGTACATGAGCCCGTTCATGGAGAACTGGTTCTTCGGCGGTGACATGCGCATGTGGATCTCCCACGACCTCGGCATCACTTACGATCAGCGCAACGCACTGGTGGTTGGTCTGGCCATGGGTTTTGCGGTGATCCCGAACATCTACTCGATCGCTGAAGACGCCGTGTTCAGCGTGCCGCGCGGCCTGACCCTCGGTTCGCTGGCGCTGGGTGCCACGCCGTGGCAGACCATGACCCGCGTGGTGATCCTGACTGCTAGTCCGGGGATCTTCTCGGCGCTGATGATCGGCATGGGTCGTGCGGTCGGCGAAACCATGATCGTGCTGATGGCCACCGGTAACACCCCGGTCATGGAAATGAACCTGTTCGAAGGCCTGCGCACCCTGGCCGCCAACGTCGCGGTGGAAATGCCCGAGTCGGAAGTCGGCGGCAGCCACTACCGCGTGCTGTTCCTCTCGGCGCTGGTGCTGCTGTTGTTCACCTTCGTCATGAACACCCTGGCAGAACTGATTCGTCAGCGTCTGCGCAAGAAATACTCGTCGCTTTAAGCAAAGGTAGAAGTCTGTGAAACAGAACTCCCTGAAAGGATGGTTCAAGAGCGGCGCCCCGGGCGTCTGGATCAGCGGTGGCGCGGTGTCCATCGCGGTCATCATGACCATTGGCCTGCTGGCGGTGATTGCCGTACGCGGTCTGGGTCACTTCTGGCCGGCGGACTTGGTCCACGCCAACTACGACGTACCGGGTCAGGCCAATCACCTGGTCGTCGGTGAAGTGGTACAGAAAGAAGAAGTGCCCCGTGCCCGTCTGAAGAGCGCCGGTTTGCCGGTGCCCGATGAAGGCCCGGAATTCATGACCCGCGAGCTGATCAAGGTCGGCAACCGTGACCTGAACGGCAACGACTTCACCTGGATCGTCGGCGAGTGGCTGACCAACCAGACCACGCCGCCAGAACTGATGGCGATCGAGCGTCGCGAGTGGGGCAACTTCTACGGCTACCTGGTCAACGTCAAACAGGACGGCAAGGTCATCGCCGAAGGCGAGGCTGCATGGCCTGAGCTGCAAGCGCGGATCAACCGGGTAAACGGTCTGGCGGCACAACTGAAGTCGCTGGAAAAAACCGACATCGGTGCAATCAACGCCGGACTGGAACGCATCCGTCTGCACGGTCGCAAACTGGAACTGGAAGGCAAGCTCGACGCCACCGCGCAAGCGGACATGGAGTCCGAGCGTGCCGAGCTGAATGCGCGTTATCAGGACATCGAAGCGCGTCTGGCCGATCTGCATGCGCAGTTCAACCGCGATGCCTTGACCGCTCGCGATGCCAACGGCAAAGAGATCGAAATCGGTCTGGGCAAAGTGGTTCACGCCTACCAGCCGAACGCGATGAACACCTTCACCAAGGTCGGCTTCTACTTCAGCAAGATCTGGGAGTTCCTTTCGGATGACCCGCGTGAAGCGAACACCGAAGGCGGGATTTTCCCGGCGATCTTCGGCACCGTGATGATGACGTTGATCATGGCGATGATCGTCACCCCGTTCGGCGTGCTGGCGGCGGTGTACCTGCGTGAATACGCCAAGCAGAACACTCTGACGCGGATTATCCGTATCGCGGTAAACAACCTTGCCGGTGTTCCGGCCATCGTTTACGGCGTGTTCGGTCTGGGCTTCTTTGTGTACGTGTTGGGTGGTTCGGTCGACCGCTTGTTCTTCCCCGAAGCACTGCCGGCACCGACCTTCGGTACGCCGGGGCTGCTCTGGGCTTCGTTGACCCTGGCGCTGCTGGCGGTGCCGGTGGTGATTGTGGCGACCGAGGAAGGTCTGGCGCGTATCCCGCGTACCGTGCGTGAAGGTTCGTTGGCCCTCGGCGCGACCAAGGCTGAAACCCTGTGGAAGATTGTCATTCCGATGGCCAGCCCGGCGATGATGACCGGCATGATTCTCGCCGTGGCTCGCGCCGCCGGTGAAGTGGCGCCGCTGATGCTGGTGGGTGTGGTGAAACTGGCGCCGTCGCTGCCGGTGGACGGCAACTACCCGTACCTGCACCTGGACCAGAAGATCATGCACTTGGGCTTCCACATCTATGACGTCGGCTTCCAGAGCCCGAACGTCGAAGCGGCGCGTCCGCTGGTGTACGCCACGGCGCTGTTGCTGGTGCTGGTGATCGCCACGTTGAACCTGTCGGCGGTGTATATCCGCAACCACCTGCGCGAAAAATACAAAGCACTGGATAGCTAAGGACGAGCGAACCCTGTGGGAGCGAGCTTGCTCGCGAAGCTTTTGGCGGCCTCAAGGGCCCCTTCGCGAACAAGCTCGCTCCCACATTGAACCGCGTCCACTGGAATATTGATGGAAGCTGCAACAAGCAGTGTTCCGAACCGAATTTGTTAGCACAGGGAGCCTCCCATGCAGCACGAAACACATAGCCACGGCATCAACATGTCCGCCCTGGGGCGCGACAAGCAGAGCCTGAATCTGGCGCAGGAAACCGTTGCCATCGAAGTGCCGGGCCTGAGCCTGTACTACGGTGAGAAACAAGCGCTGTTCGACGTCAGCATGAACATCCCGAAGCAGCGCGTGACCGCGTTCATCGGCCCGTCCGGCTGCGGTAAATCCACGCTGTTGCGCACCTTCAACCGCATGAACGACCTGGTTGACGGCTGCCGCGTAGAAGGCGCGATCAACCTCTACGGCAACAACATCTATCGCAAGGGCGAAGACGTTGCGGAGCTGCGTCGTCGCGTCGGCATGGTGTTCCAGAAACCCAACCCGTTCCCGAAAACAATCTACGAAAACGTGGTTTACGGCCTGCGCATTCAGGGCATCAACAAGAAGCGCGTCCTCGACGAAGCGGTCGAGTGGGCATTGAAAGGCGCGGCACTGTGGGACGAAGTCAAAGACCGTCTGCACGAGTCAGCCCTCGGTCTGTCCGGTGGTCAGCAGCAGCGTCTGGTCATCGCCCGTACCATCGCGGTTGAGCCGGAAGTGCTGCTGCTCGACGAACCGTGCTCGGCCCTCGACCCGATCTCGACGCTGAAAGTCGAAGAGCTGATCTACGAGCTGAAGTCCAAGTTCACCATCGTCATCGTGACCCACAACATGCAACAGGCCGCGCGGGTGTCCGACTACACGGCGTTCATGTACATGGGCAAACTGGTGGAATTCGGCGACACCGACACCCTGTTCACCAATCCGGCGAAAAAGCAGACCGAAGACTACATCACCGGTCGTTATGGCTGACAGTTGCGGGTTATTCACTGTATTGACGCTGCGGCCCACCGCACCTTACCGGACGCTCCAAGGACGCCAACATGATTAGTAAAGAAGGCCTTACCCATCACATCTCCGCGCAGTTCAACGCTGAGCTTGAGGAAGTGCGCAGCCACCTCCTGGCCATGGGCGGGCTGGTGGAGAAGCAGGTCAACGACGCGGTGACCGCGCTGATCGAGGCTGACTCCGGCCTGGCTCAGCAGGTGCGCGAGATCGACGACCAGATCAACCAAATGGAACGCAACATCGACGAAGAATGCCTGCGCATTCTTGCCCGTCGTCAACCGGCAGCGTCTGACCTGCGTTTGATCATCAGCATTTCCAAGTCGGTGATCGACCTGGAGCGCATTGGTGATGAAGCGACCAAGATCGCCCGCCGCGCTATTCAGCTGTGCGAAGAAGGCGAAGCGCCGCGCGGTTACGTCGAGGTTCGCCACATCGGCGACCAGGTGCGCAACATGGTTCGCGATGCACTGGACGCGTTCGCCCGTTTCGACGCCGATCTGGCGTTGTCGGTGGCGCAGTACGACAAGATCATCGACCGCGAATACAAGACCGCCCTGCGTGAGCTGGCCACCTACATGATGGAAGACCCGCGCTCTATCTCGCGGGTCTTGAGCATTATCTGGGTGCTGCGTTCGCTGGAGCGCATCGGCGACCACGCGCGCAATATCTCCGAATTGGTCATTTACCTGGTGCGCGGCACCGACGTGCGCCACATGGGCCTCAAGCGCATGAAGGAAGAAGTTGAAGGGACAAGCGGCGAAACCGCTAATGTTCCGGGCGATGCTGACGATAAGTAAGATTGCCTGAGAAAAGCGCCCGGCCCTTTGGCCGGGCGTTTTTGTTTGTGCTTTTCATGGGCAGATTCGATTAAAAAGCAGCACCCGCGAACGAAAAGTCCCGGCGTGACTGAAGAGTTTTGGCAATGTGCCATCAGCCAGCGTTATGCTTGCCGGGATTTTAATAGGGGTGTTGGATGAGCAAGATCAGTGTGTTGGTCGTGGACGATGCTTCGTTCATTCGTGACCTGGTGAAAAAGTGCCTGCGTAATTACTTCCCGGGGATCCGCACCGAGGACGCCGTCAACGGTAAAAAGGCTCAGGCCATGCTGGCCAGAGAGGCGTTCGATCTGGTCCTGTGCGACTGGGAAATGCCGGAAATGTCCGGTCTCGAGCTGCTGACCTGGTGCCGTGAGCAAGACAACCTCAAGACCATGCCGTTCGTCATGGTTACCAGCCGTGGCGACAAGGAAAACGTCGTGCAGGCGATTCAGGCCGGTGTTTCCGGTTACGTCAGCAAGCCGTTCACCAACGAGCAACTGCTCACCAAGGTCAAACAGGCGCTGAACAAGGTCGGCAAGCTCGACACCCTGATGAACAGCGCGCCGACCAAGATGAACTCGGCGTTTGGCAACGATTCCCTGAGCGCCTTGACCGGCGGCAAGCCTGCCGTGGTCGGCGGCGCGCCGGCAGCTGCTGCGGTCAATCCGTTCGCCAAACCGGTTGCTGCCGCGCCAGCGCCCGCTGCTGCGCCATCCCGTGGCTTGCTCAACAGCCCTCCGGTCAAGGCACCCGCCGCCGCGTCGGCACCGGCCAGCGGTCGCGGCCAGGGCCAATTGCGTCTGCCAAGCGGTACTCAGCAATGCGTGATCAAGGCTCTGAGCATCAAGGAAGCATTGTTGGTGGTGAAGCGCACCGACACCCTGCCGCAGATCCTCGACAGCGCCGTGCTCGATCTGGAGCAGGGCGACAACGCCGAAATCGCCCGCCTGAACGGCTATCTGCACGCCGTCGTCGCGTTTGAGCAGAAACCGGACAGCGAATGGCTGCAACTGACCTTCCGCTTTGTCGACCAGGATGCGCAGAAACTCGACTACATCTCCCGCCTGATCGCCCGTGGCACGGCGCAGAAGCACTTCGTTCCGGGCGCGTGATCTTCGTTGCCTGACAGTCCGCCTTCGCGAGCAGGCTCGCTCCCACCCTGGAATGCATTCCAAATGTGGGAGCGAGCCTGCTCGCGAAGGGGCCATCAAAAGCACCACCCATCTCCCGCTCCTGCCAATTTGAAACATCTGTCGACTAGCCTGGTCTGCTTCACCTGCTAGGCTCTTTTCCAGGCCTTCCTTTCGACAGACTTTTGCCCATGCTCGCGCGCCTGCTGTTTTTCTTTGGTCTATTGGTGGCCTCCACCTCGGCTGCGGCCATGACCATTTACAAATCCACCGATGCCAACGGCGTGGTCTCCTACAGCGACCGCCCGAGCAAAGGCGCGCAGGTGTTCGTCTTTCAGGACCGAATGGTCGAGCGCCTGGAGCGGCAGGTCTACCTCGACATCAAAAAGCAGAAGGGTGCCGACGTGGTCTTCGTGCGCAACGATCTGTATGCGCCGGTCGAGGTGGCGCTGGCGTTCACCGGGATGAGCAATGTGCGCGGCGCGCCGGCGCAAACCATCCGCCGGGTGCTGCCAGCGCGCAGCAATACGCGGCTGGCGTTGCTGACGGCGGTGTCCGGCAAGCAGCCGCTGGTGTATACGCCGCAATTTCACTATTCCCTCGGCGACCCTGGCGGAACCGCTCAGGGCTATCGCTATCCACTGCCATGGCGCGGCGGGCCGTTCCGCCTGAGTCAGGGCGCCAACGGCCAATACAGCCACTACGGGCCGAAGAACAAGTACGCGATGGATATCGCCATGCCGGTCGGCACGCCGATCATTGCTGCGCGGGCCGGGGTCGTGGTGAAAACCGAAAACGCACAGAGCGGACGCGGCAACGATGCTTCCGGCAACTTTGTGCGGGTGCTGCACGATGACGGCACGATGGGCGTGTACCTGCACCTCAAACAAGGTTCGGTGAGCGTGCGCGAAGGCCAGCGAGTGACGGTGGGCAGTCCGCTGGCGCTGTCAGGCAACACTGGCAACAGCAGTGGCCCGCATTTGCACTTTGTGGTGCAGCGCAATACCGGGGAAGGGTTGGTGTCGATTCCGTATCAGTTCAACCAGCCGCTGGGGGCGTTGCCCAACTTTGCGTTGGGCAAGCAGTAAGCTTCTAAAAGCAAAAGATCGCAGCCTGCGGCAGCTCCTACATGGGAATGCAATCCCTGTAGGAGCTGCCGCAGGCTGCGATCTTTTAGCAGGCAACGCGGTTTCCCGCATTGCACTCAATCCAGCATCAACACCTTCGCCAGCACAATCTTCGGCCCTTTCATCTTCTTGATGATGATCCGCAGGCCTTCGACTTCCAGCACTTCTTCCTCTTCCGGCACCCGTTTCAGGGTTTCGTAGACCAGCCCGGCGAGGGTTTCCGCTTCGATGTGATCAAGGTCGATGCCCAGCAGGCGTTCCACCTTGAACAGCGGCGTGTCACCACGCACCAAGAGCTTGCCCGGCTGATAGGCGAGGATCCCGCGCTCAGCTTTGCGGTGTTCGTCCTGAATGTCGCCAACCAGCACTTCCAGCACGTCTTCCATGGTCAGGTAGCCGATGATGTTGCCATCAGCCTCTTCGACCACGGCGAAGTGCGAGCCGCCCTTGCGGAACTGCTCCAGCAACTGCGACAGCGGCATATGGCGCGACACACGCTCCAGCGGGCGGGTCAGCTCAGCCAGGTTGAACGACTCGGGAATGTGGTCCAGCGCCGCCAGCTCCAGCAGCAGATCCTTGATGTGCAGCAGGCCGACGAACTCCTGGCGCTCGCTGTCGTACACCGGATAACGGCTGAACTTGTGGCGACGGAACATCGCCAGGATTTCTTTCAGCGGTGCGTTGAATTCCAGGGTGATCAGGTCTTCGCGGGAGTTGGCCCAGTCGACCACTTCCAGCTCGCCCATTTCCACCGCGGAAGCCAAAACACGCATGCCCTGATCGCTAGGATCCTGACCACGGCTGGAGTGCAGGATCAGCTTCAGTTCTTCGCGGCTGTAGTGGTGTTCGTGGTGCGGGCCGGGTTCGCCCTGGCCGGCGATGCGCAGAATCGCGTTGGCGCTGGCGTTGAGCAGGTAGATCGCCGGGTACATCGCCCAGTAGAACAGGTACAGCGGCACCGCCGTCCACAGCGACAGCAACTCCGGTTTGCGAATCGCCCACGACTTCGGGGCCAGCTCGCCGACGACGATGTGCAGGTAGGAAATGATGAAGAACGCGGTGAAGAACGACACGCCTTTGACGATCTCCGGCGACTGCACGCCGACCGCGCTCAGCAGCGGCTCGAGAATGTGTGCGAACGCCGGCTCACCGACCCAGCCGAGGCCGAGGGAGGCGAGGGTGATACCGAGCTGACAGGCCGAGAGGTACGCATCGAGCTGACTGTGTACGGTGCGCAGGATGTGCCCGCGCCAGCCGTTCTGATCGGCGATGGCCTCGACTCGGGTCGAGCGCAGTTTGACCATGGCGAATTCCGCCGCAACGAAAAAGCCGTTGAGCAAAACCAGGATCAGAGCGAAAAGGATCATGCCGAAGTCGGCGAAAATTGTAGCGAGGGACAAGCCAGGGGAAGGGTCCATGATGGAGTTTTGCGGGTTCCGTGTGATTCAAGAGAGAGAAAAATCGCGCCTGAAAGGCAGGCACAAGTCAGCCAATGTAGCGGCTGACCTGGCGATTGCCTAGTGCGACATTACTCAGCGGCGCTGATCGCCCGCGCCTGGGCAACCTGAGCCGGGGCAAAATGGCAGGTGAATGTGCTGCCGTGACCGGGCACGCTGCTGATCTCCATGCGCGCGCGATGGCGCAGCAACACGTGCTTGACGATGGCCAGACCCAGGCCGGTGCCGCCTGTGTTGGAGTTGCGGCTGGAGTCGACGCGGTAGAAGCGTTCGGTCAGGCGCGGCAAGTGTTTGCTGTCGATGCCGATCCCGGAATCCTGCACGCTCAGGTGCGCGCCCTGATCGTCGCCCCACCAGCGAATGCGGATGTTGCCCTCGGCCGGGGTGTACTTCACTGCGTTGAACACCAGATTGGAAAACGCGCTGCGCAACTCCGCCTCGCTGCCCTTGAGCAACAGGCTGGCATCGGCTTCCAGCGTTATGCGCTGGTTTTTTGATCCGGACAATTGCTGCGCATCGCTCTTGATCGATTGCAGCAGCGAGTCGACCTGCACCGGCTGGTTGTCCGACGGGTAATCGGTGGCCTCGAGTTTCGCCAGCAGCAACAAATCGTTGAGCAGCGTCTGCATACGCCCGCCCTGTTGCTGCATCTGCTGCAGGGCGCGGCTCCAGCGTGGGTTCACTTCCTCGACGTTGTCGAGCAGGGTTTCCAGATAGCCGCAGATCACTGTCAGTGGTGTGCGCAATTCGTGGGAGACGTTGGCGATGAAGTCTTTGCGCATCTGTTCCAGCTGATGGATACGCGTGACGTCGCGCACCAGCATCAAGTGCTCATTGTTGCCGTAGCGGGTCAGGTACAGCTGAATGCGCACGCGATCATTGGTCGGCGAAGGAATTTCCAGCGGCTCGGCGTAGCTGTCCTGCTCGAAGTATTCCTTGAAGCGCGGATGCCGGACCAGGTTGGTCACCGGTTGACCGCTGTCTTGTGGGGTCTTGAGGCCGAGCAACGTTTCGGCAGCGCGGTTCCACCATTCCAGGTTGCCGTCGCTGTCGAGCATGATTACCGCGTCTTTCAGCGCGGCGGTGGATTCCTGAACCCGGTCGATCACCGCTTGCAGGCGCCCGCGTACGCGTTGGTCGCGGCGTTGCAGGTGGTAGATGCTGTCGAACACCTCACCCCACAGGCCATAGCCGTCGGGCGGTGCTTCATCGGGTTGGTGCTGGCGCAGCCATTCGTGCAGCCGCAGCAATTGCTTGAGCGTCCAGCCCAGATAAATCCCCAGACCCGCCGCGAGGCTCCAGCCGTAATAGCCGGTGATCAGGCCGATCACCAGGCAGGCGGTGACCAGCAGCAGCATGTGGCGAATCAGGGTGCCATGCCAGTTTTGATTCACGGGAAATACGGTCCTTGTCAGCGAGTCTGGCGGTCGGCTCAGGCCTTGGTGGAAAACCGGTAGCCGGTGCCGCGCACGGTTTGTACCAGATTTTCGTAAGCGTCGCCGAGGGCCTTGCGCAGGCGGCGGATGTGCACGTCGACGGTACGTTCTTCAACGTAGACGTTGCCGCCCCAGACCTGATCCAGCAACTGGCCACGGGTGTAGGCGCGTTCCTGGTGGGTCATGAAGAATTGCAGCAGACGGTATTCGGTCGGGCCCATCTCGGCGGGTTTGCCGTCGATGGTCACGCGGTGGCTGATCGGGTCGAGCAGCAGGCCACCGACTTCGATCGGCGCCTCGCCGTCGGTCGGGCCGGCGCGGCGCAGCACGGCTTTGAGGCGTGCGACCAGTTCGCGTGGGGAAAACGGTTTGGTGATGTAGTCGTCGGCGCCGACTTCCAAGCCCTGGATCTTGTTGTCCTCTTCGCCCTTGGCGGTGAGCATGATGATCGGGATGTCCCCGGTCAGCTCGTCACGCTTGAGGCGGCGGGCCAGCTCGATGCCGGAGGTGCCGGGCAGCATCCAGTCGAGCAGGATCAGGTCCGGCTTGCGGTCGACAATGATGGCGTGCGCCTGCTGCGAGTTCTCCGCCTCGAGGCAGTCATAGCCGGCCATTTCCAACGCAACGGCGATCATTTCGCGAATGGGCGCTTCGTCGTCGACGATCAGAATGCTCCTGCCAACCATGCCTTAATCCTCTTGTCATTTAACTGTCTTGCGCCGCATTAGATAACGGAATTATTGCAGTCGTGTGACAGTATTTTAGTCCGGCGGCGATTGTGCAAATCCTCAACTAAGCTCTAAGTCCGAATCCTGACAACCACAAAAGAAGGTTTCCATGACTCAAATGACTGTTTCTTTCAAAGCCCTGCTGATGGCTGCCGCCCTGGCATTGCCGGGACTGGCCATGGCTGCCGATCCGGCGATGGAGAAGGACGGTATGTACACCGATAACAAGGGAATGACCCTGTATACCTTCGCCAAAGACTCCGCCGGCAAATCCGCGTGTAACGACAAATGCGCTGCGAATTGGCCACCGTTGAAGGCTGAGACCGGCGATAAGTCGATGGGCGACTGGACCGTGATTAAGCGTGACGACGGCTCGATGCAGTGGGCTTACCAAGGCATGCCGCTATACACCTTCGTGATGGACAAGAAGGCCGGTGACATGACCGGTGACGGCAAAATGGACGGCGCCTGGAAAGTCGCCAAAGCCAAATAAACGCAAATCCCCCTGTGGGAGCGAGCCTGCTCGCGAAGGCGGTGTGTCAGTTAACGCAATGGCTGACTGACACGACGCATTCGCGAGCAGGCTCGCTCCCACAGTTGTGAATCCTCAGCGCAGTGCGTAATCCAGCACGATCCCGACGAAAATCGCCAAACCGGCCCAGTGGTTGTGCAAAAACGCCTTGAAACAACGCATGCGGTCACGATCGCGGGTGTACCAGAACTCCCACGCATAACAGCCAGCAGCCACCAGCAAGCCGAGATGGAACCAGACGCCCAGCTCGAACTTCGAACCGGCCAGCAACAGGCAACCCAATGACAACGCCTGCAAGCTCAGGATGATCACCCGATCCGCCTCGCCAAACAGAATCGCCGTGGATTTCACGCCAATCTTCAAATCGTCATCGCGATCGGTCATCGCGTAATAGGTGTCGTAACCGACCGTCCACAGCAGATTGGCGATCCACAGCAGCCACGCCGCCGCTGGCAGCTCTCCCGTCTCGGCAGTGAACGCCATCGGCATGCCCCAAGAGAACGCTGCGCCCAGCACCACTTGCGGGTAATAGGTGTAGCGCTTCATGAACGGATAAGTGAACGCCAGCGCCAAACCGCCCAGCGACAACCAAATGGTCAGTGCGTTGGTGCACAGCACCAGCAGAAAGCTCACACCCATCAACAGCGCAAAGAACACCAGCGCTTCTTTCGAACTGATTCTGCCCGCAGCCAAAGGCCGTTGCGCGGTGCGTTTGACGTGGCCGTCGACCTTGCGATCGGCCCAGTCGTTGATCACGCAGCCACCCGCGCGGGTCAGGATCACGCCGAGGACAAAAATCACCACGTTGGCCAGCGACGGCGAGCCTTTGCCGGCAATCCACAACGCCCACAGGGTCGGCCATAGCAGCAGGTAAATGCCGATCGGCTTGTCCATCCGGGTCAACTGAATGAAATCCCAGGCGCGCGGGTTCAAGCGGTTCAGGGACTTGAGCAGGCTCTGATACATCAGCAGTTCTCCGGATGGGCGCGGGCGGCATTCCACAGGTTCGGCAGGAAGATTTCCGCAACCAGGACGCTGAGCGCGCCACGATCAAAGCGCGAACGACGGCCCCACAGCTCAGGCGCTTTTGCGTCTTGTGGCAGCCATTGTTCAGGGTAGTGGCAAACTTCGATGGCGCGGCGCTGGAACGCATGATCGCAAAACAGCAACTCGCCCAGCGAACGGCTGCCGAGTTCGTCCATGTGCAAACCGTCGCCCTGCAAAGCGGCGCGTGAGGCGACGCTGCGGGCAAACACCCAAGCCTCGCCGTGACCGCGCAAATACACCTCGCGTACCCAGCCTTCGCTGCCCTCGGCCAGATCCAGCGCGGCGCATTCGTCAGCGCGCAGGGTGTCCCAGCCTTCGAACAGCGGCGTGACGCTGAAGCCATCGCTGGACAGCCGGGTCAGGCGGCGGGTGAGCGAGCCTTCGTCGAACAGCCAGTCGAGGGTCAACGAATCGGGGAGGGGCGTCAGTCGGCTTTGGGTCAGCCAGAGCGGGGTCGGGCAGGCATTTGTATGTTGCACAATGAGTCATTATTGGCCGCAAATGAGGCGGCGAGCTTACCATGGCGAGCTGCGCTATTGATTGATCCGGGGCGCCATTGCGCCGAACAGGCTTGCATCTGCCCGGCACCATCAGTACAAAACGCCCTGAGCCGGATGGCAGCGCAACTCCATCGACCGTCCGCGCCGGCACCAAGCCTGAACCCTGAGGAAGTACCTGAATGAAAAAGTGGCAATGCATCGTCTGTGGCCTGATCTACAACGAAGCCGACGGTTGGCCGGATGACGGCATTGCGCCGGGCACCCTGTGGCAGGACGTACCGGAAGACTGGCTGTGCCCGGACTGCGGCGTCGGCAAGATGGACTTCGAAATGATCGAAATCAACTAAGCACAATCAAGGAGTAAGGCATGAGCGCACCTGTCGTCATCATTGGCACTGGCCTTGCGGGCTACAACCTGGCCCGGGAGTTTCGCAAGCTCGACAGCGAAACCCCGCTGCTGCTGATCACCGCCGATGACGGGCGCTCTTACTCCAAACCGATGCTCTCCACCGGTTTCGGCAAGAACAAAGACGCCGATGGCCTGAGCATGGCCGAACCGGGCGCCATGGCCGAGCAATTGAAAGCCGAAGTACGCACGCACACGCGTATCAGCGGCATCGACGCCGGCCACAAGCGCCTGTGGATCGGTGAAGAGGCGGTGTACTACCGCGACCTGATCCTCGCCTGGGGCGCAGAAACCGTGCGTGTGCCCATCGAAGGCGATGGCGCGGATCTGGTGTTCCCGATCAACGATCTCGAAGACTACGCGCGTTTCCGTACTGCGGCGGCTGGTAAACGCCGCGTGCTATTGCTGGGCGCAGGCCTGATCGGCTGCGAATTCGCCAATGACTTGATCCTTGGCGGCTACGAAGTGCAACTGGTGGCGCCGTGCGAACAAGTCATGCCGATGCTGCTGCACCCGGCCGCTGCGGCAGCGGTGCAGGCCGGGCTGGAAAGCCTGGGGGCGAAATTCCACCTCGGCCCGGTGCTGACCCGCCTGCAAAAAGTCACCGACGGCCTGGAAGCGCACTTGTCCGACGGCCAGGTCATTCCTTGCGACGTGGTGGTTTCGGCCATCGGCCTGCGTCCACGCATTGATCTGGCGGCTGCGGCTGGCGTTCAAGTCAATCGCGGCGTCGTGGTCGACCGGCACCTGAAAACCTCCCACGCCAATATCTACGCCTTGGGCGACTGCGCCGAGGTCGACGGGCTGAATCTGCTGTACGTGATGCCCCTCATGAGCTGTGCGCGAGCGCTGGCACAAACCCTCGCTGGAAACCCGACCGCCGTGAGCTACGGCCCGATGCCGATCACCGTGAAAACCCCGGTGTGCCCGCTGGTCGTATCGCCACCGCCAAGAGGCAGCGAAGGCGTCTGGACGGTTGAAGGGCAGGGCGCCGACATCAAGGCGCTGTGCCACAGCGCCGACGGTCAATTGCTCGGTTACGCGCTGACCGGCGCCGCGGTGATGGAAAAACTCGCCCTGAACAAACAGCTTCCGGCCCTGCTGGCGTAAATACCGGTCGTTCTGTCGGAATCACCCCGCTTTTGCCCCTACAAAGGTCGCGGGGAGACTGGCGCCGCCGGTATCCGCGTGCCATTCTCACTCCCGTCTGCCGCAGAGTAGAGCCTGCGGCGCCTTGGGCGCTGTTCCAACGAGAACAGCACGGACATAACAACAAAAAACCGTCAAAGGGGCTTCACTAATGCGTAAACCAGAACTCGCCGCTGCAATCGCTGAAAAAGCAGATCTGACCAAAGAACAGGCCAACCGCGTACTCAACGCCGTTCTCGAAGAAATCACCGGCGCTCTGCACCGCAAGGACAGCGTCACGCTGGTCGGCTTCGGCACCTTCCTGCAACGCCATCGCGGCGCCCGCACCGGCAAAAACCCGCAAACCGGCGAACCGGTCAAAATCAAGGCCAGCAACACCGTTGCGTTCAAGCCAGGCAAATCGTTGAAAGACAGCGTCAATCCTTAATTGCGGCGAACTCCTCGAATAACGGGGAGAACCGCAGAAAAAATGGGCACACCGATTGCGGTCGGGTGTCCATTTTTTATGCCTGCCGATTTATTCTGACGTGCAGCCTTAATAAAGGCCGAGTAACTGTTGCATTTGTTGGCTATCGATCAGTCTCACAGTTAAATCAGTCCTCTATATATAAAAGCCATCATATTGATGGCACTTTCTGAGTTGTTGGTTGTCTCGCGGTGATTTGTTGAAACAACACCGAAGTCTTTCGGAATCATCCTACATCCGAATTTTTCAAAACCCGTCATGCTCCGCGCAACTCTCGCCAGCCCCGGCTTCCGGTGATGGAGGGCAGCTGGAACGATCGCTCTAAATCAAGCTTTCCCGGCGGTTTGTAAGGGTATGTGAATATAAACAGAGCATCGGGGATTCCCTGACTGAATATAGGGAAACCTCCTACAACAAACAAAGAACACTTCGTCTTGTTGTTTAATCAGATGCTTGCTAGTGGCCATCATAGTGATTACGATGCGCCCACTTGAAAGAGCACATCTCAATTGGATGAGTCGCATCACCGCTCTTCGATACTGTCCCGCGCCGCGGTAACTCCAATAGGCGCCTGACTGTAATCCTTAATAAAGGCCATGGATGTCCTACTCAAGCAAACTTTCCGCCCATTACCTCGAACTCGCTAAAGTCTCTGTTTCCAAAGAGAATTTCGCGGGCGAAGACGTTCGTTTTTCGAGCGAATTCGAGGCGCTGGAAAGCGAGCTGGCCAAAGCCTCGTCGATGCATGAAAGCGGTCAGATCGACTGGCTGAAAATCCGCGAAAACAGCGAAAATCTGCTGCGCACCCAATCCAAGGATTTGCGTGTCGGCGCCTGGCTGACCTGGTCTCTGTATCAGCGCGAATCCTTCCCCGGGCTGCTGGCCGGCCTCGGTCTGCTGCACCATTTGTCGGAAAACAACTGGGCCGACGTTCACCCGCTCAAACCCCGCACCCGTGCCGCCGCCATCGGCTGGCTGGTGCCGCGTCTCGAGCAGGTCATCACCGAAAACATTGCGATCAAAGAGCAGTTGCCGATGTTCCGGCAGCTCTCCGAGCACCTGTCCGGTCTCGAAGCGGCGTGTGCTGAGCATCTGGGCGATGACTCGCCGCTGCTGCTGCCGATCTCCCGTCGCCTGAAAACCATGATCCAGCGTGCGGCCGACAACCAGCCGGCCCCCGGCGTGGTCGGTGCGGCGGTGGCGCAGGTCAAGCAGGCCGCGAGCCAGTTGCTCACCCCCGGCGCACCGATCGACAACGAGCGCGAGGCGCACAAAGCCCTGCGCGCCCAACAGGAAAGCGCGCGTCCGCTGTGCGCCTGGTGGCTCAAGCAGAAAGCCACCGACCTGCGCGCCCTGCGCCTGAACCGCACGCTGCTGTGGATGACCATCGACGCGGTGCCTGAGCGCAACGCCGAGCAGATCACCGTATTGCGCGGCCTGCCACTGGAAAAACTCAAGCTCTACCAAGACCGTTTCGATCAAGGCAAATACGCCGACCTGCTGGTGGAACTGGAGGCGAGCCTGGCGAAGGCGCCGTTCTGGTTCGATGGCCAGAGGATGGTCTGGGAGTGTCTCCAGAACCTCAACGCCGAGTTGGCAATGCGCGAAGTGGAAATCCACTTCGCGCTTTTGGTTCAACGGCTGCCCGGCATTGTCGAGTTGCGTTTCCATGACGGCGCGCCGTTTGCCGATCCGTCCACCCGGGCGTGGATCGCCGCCAACGTCATGCCGCACCTGCAAAGCGCCAGTGCGCCGCGCAAGGTCGAGAGCGAAAACGTCGAAACCCAGCCGGCCTGGGAAAAGGCCCTCGAGGAAGTCCTGCCGCTGCTGCGCAAGGAAGGCCTGAAGCCGGCCGTGCAAATCCTCAAGCAGGGTTTGCAATCCGCTCACGGTGGCCGCGAACGCTTCTTCTGGCAGTTCGCCCTCGCGCGCCTGTGCTTCATGGCCAAGAAATACGAACTGGCCAAGAACCAGCTGGAAACCCTCGATCAGACATTACAGGACTCAGGCCTGCACGCCTGGGAGCCCGACCTTGCATTGGAAGTGCTGCACCTGCTGCACAGTTGCTGCGAGTTGTTGCCGCAGAACCATGCCGTACGTGAACGCAAGGAAGAGATTTATCGCAGGCTGTGCCACCTCGACCTCGAAGTGGTACTCGAATAGGCCCCAGGGCCACAACCGCAAGGAGAAAAGCCATGGCCAAAGAAGGCTCGGTAGCCCCCAAGGAACGCATCAACGTCACCTTCAAACCCGCCACCGGCGGTGCTCAGGAAGAGATTGAACTGCCGCTGAAGCTGCTGGCAATTGGTGACTACACCCACCGCAAGGACGAGCGCAAGATCGAAGATCGCAAGCCGATCAGCATCGACAAGATGACCTTCGACGAAGTGCTGGCCAAGCAAGAGCTTAGCCTGACGATGAACGTGCCGAACCGTCTGCAGGAAGAAGGCAGCACTGAAGAGTTGGGCGTGCAACTGCGCGTCAATTCGATGAAGGACTTCAACCCGGCCAGCCTGGTCGAGCAAGTGCCTGAGCTGAAAAAACTGATGGAACTGCGCGATGCGCTGGTGGCCCTCAAAGGCCCGCTGGGTAACGCACCTGCGTTCCGTAAAGCGATCGAAGGCGTGCTCGCCGACGACGAATCCCGCGGTCGCGTACTCGGTGAGCTGGGCCTGAACGCCGCAGCCCCGGACGCCTGAGACTCCAGCCAAGGAAGCCAACACAATGAGCACTAGCGCAGCACAAGAGAAGAGCGCCGCCAGCGGCGAATACAGCATTCTCGACAGCATCATCGCCGAAACCCGTCTGACTCCGGACGACGAAGCCTACGACATCGCCAAGCGCGGTGTGTCGGCGTTCATCGAAGAACTGCTCAAGCCGCAGAACAACGGTGAGCCGGTCAAGAAGGCCATGGTTGACCGCATGATCGCCGAGATCGATGCCAAGCTCAGCCGTCAGATGGACGAAATCCTGCACCACCCGGACTTCCAGGCTCTGGAATCGTCGTGGCGTGGTCTGCAGTTGCTGGTCGACCGCACCAACTTCCGCGAAAACATCAAGATCGAAATCCTCAACGTCTCCAAAGAAGACCTGCTGGACGATTTCGAAGACTCGCCGGAAGTCATGCAGTCGGGCCTGTACAAGCACATCTACACCGCTGAATACGGCCAGTTCGGTGGTCAGCCTGTGGGCGCGATCATCGCTAACTACTACATGTCGCCAAGCTCGCCAGACGTCAAGCTGATGCAGTACGTCGCCAGCGTTTCGTGCATGTCCCACGCGCCGTTCATCGCTGCTGCCGGCCCGAAATTCTTCGGTCTGGAAAGCTTCACCGGCCTGCCGGATCTGAAAGATCTGAAAGACCACTTCGAAGGCCCGCAATTCGCCAAATGGCAGAGCTTCCGTACCTCGGAAGACTCCCGCTACGTTGGCCTGACCGTGCCGCGTTTCCTGCTGCGTAACCCGTACGATCCGGAAGAAAACCCGGTCAAATCGTTCGTGTACAAGGAAACCGTTGCCAACAGCCACGAGCACTACCTGTGGGGCAACACCGCTTACGCGTTCGGCACCAAGCTGACCGACAGCTTCGCCAAATTCCGCTGGTGCCCGAACATCATCGGCCCGCAGAGCGGTGGCGCGGTTGAAGATCTGCCTCTGCACCACTTCGAAAGCATGGGCGAAATCGAAACCAAGATTCCTACTGAAGTTCTGGTTTCCGACCGTCGTGAATACGAACTGGCCGAGGAAGGCTTCATCTCCCTGACCATGCGTAAAGGCTCCGACAACGCGGCGTTCTTCTCCGCAAGCTCGGTGCAGAAGCCGAAGTTCTTCGGCATCAGCGCAGAAGGCAAGGCGGCAGAGCTGAACTACAAGCTCGGCACCCAACTGCCGTACATGATGATCGTCAACCGCCTGGCTCACTACTTGAAAGTGCTGCAGCGCGAGCAACTCGGTTCGTGGAAAGAGCGTACCGACCTCGAGCTGGAACTGAACAAGTGGATCCGTCAGTACGTCGCCGACCAGGAAAACCCGAGCGCCGAAGTCCGTGGCCGTCGTCCGCTGCGCGCTGCGCAAGTGATCGTCAGCGACGTTGAAGGCGAGCCGGGCTGGTACCGCGTGAGCTTGAACGTGCGTCCGCACTTCAAGTACATGGGTGCCGATTTCACCCTGTCGCTGGTTGGCAAGCTGGACAAAGAGTAAGAGCAACTCATGGACGGATACGGCAGCCTGTTCGAACGCCTCAACGGCGACGCGCAACTACGCAAGGGCAACAGCCTTGAGGCTTGTGCCATGGCGTCAGTGGCTGCCCATCTGGCCAAAATGCTCAGCACCCGGGCCGGCAGCGTGCAAACGCTGGCCGACTACGGGTTGCCCGATCTCAATGACATGCGTCTGAGCCTGCACGACTCCCTGAGTCAGGCCCGTCTGGCCATCGAAAACTTCATCGAAGCCTACGAGCCGCGCCTGAGCAACGTGCGTGTCATTTCCCTGCCGCGTGACCACGATCAACTTCGCCTGGCCTTCAGCATCGAAGGTCTGCTGGAAGTTGAAGGGTTCAAGCGTCAGGTCAGTTTTTCCGCGCGCCTGGATGGCAGCGGTCAAGTGAAGGTCACCTAAGGAGATCCCCGATGTCTGGCAAACCCGCAGCACGCGTATCCGACCCCACCGCTTGCCCACTTCCAGGCCACGGTACCAACCCGATCGCCGCCGGTTCCGGCGACGTGTTCTTCGACGGCCTCGCGGCCGCCCGCCAAGGCGATGCCTCTGCGTGTGGTGGTGCGATGGTCGGCGATCTGGCGACCACGGTGTTGATTAACGGCAAAGCGGCCGCGACCGTGGGTTCGGTTGGTATTCACGGCAACAAGGTCACGGCAGGTTCCGGGACGGTGATTATCGGCAATTCGCCAGGGTCGAGCTGATGACTAAGAAACACCTGAGTGGCGTTGTTCGTTCATGGACAGTCGATAGCGGGGCGTTCTGTCCATGACGCACATGTTCGGGTCGGCTCGATGAAACTCAGAGCCTGGCAATGTCTCATCGCTTTTCTCAGCTCGGTCGGTTTGCTGGCGATTCTGGTCGGCTTCGCGCTGCTGTTGCGGATGGAAAGCTCGACCGAACCAAAGCTGTTCGCTCATCCCCACGCGTTGTGGATTGGCGCCGAGGATGGTGGGGTATTCGTCGAAGTGACCAGGAACGAGGCGCCGGACTATTACGTCGAGATTCGCCACGAGAATGGCGGAATGTGGACTGAGGGTTGGGTTCGATACGGCACACGGGACAGCTACCCATTGAGCGCTGCAGCCATTGGCGGCTATGACGGCGTCGAACTCTATGTGTATTCGGCGATGGCGATCACGTCGAAAAAACAGGGAGTGGCGCAGCGATGAATATCTACGCGCGTCTTGCACTCTGTCTGGCGATCCACGCGGCGGGATGCGTGGCCTACGTGTTTCTGAATAACGCAGTGGTTGTGGCCTACAAGGCTTTCAACGGCGGATTCACCACCCGTGGCGTGGCGATTGGCATCGCCCACTACATGTTCATCTACATATTTTTTGGCATAAACGCGCTGGCCGCGATCATCCCGAACCTGTGGGCCAAGCTCGGTCTGCTCGCTCTGATGGTTGCCTGGATTCTGTTCATGATGGTGCCGGACAACCCGCTACGTGCGCTGTTCTACACCGTGGCCCAGGGGGGCGTTACGTTGTTGGCAATTCTGCTCACGCAGGTGATTGAACTGCGTTGGGAAAGACTTGCGTTGATGCGGCAGACGTCGCCTGCGGGCCCTGCTCATGCTTAGTCGTGCGCAACTGAGCTTCTTCATGGGCGCCTTGTGGTGGCCATTGCTGGCGGTGTTGGCGATCAGTTCCTATGACCTGTGGAATGGCGAGTATTCAACACCCGAGTCGTCCGGGATTTATTGGCAGTACCTGTTGTGGTGGGGAATTCCCGGGCTTCTGGGCTTTTCGCTGTGGATGTCCCGATCGGCGCAGAGCCGCAATGAGCAACAGGCGCTGCGGATGGTTTGGTGGGCGCCGGTGAAGTTCATCCCGTTCTACGCCGTGCCATGGATGCTGTATGGCTTGTTCAGTCTGGTCGTCGGGCCGTCCAGTGACGCTTACATGGCGTACGGCTGGATCTCGATTGTGCCGTTTCTCCTGATTGGCGGTTACGTCTGTGCCGGCGTGACGGTCGCGCTCTACAGGATATTTTTTTGATGCGTTCCACTACCAGGCAGGTAACCCGTGTCCTTTAACCACTACTACCAAAGCGAACTCACCGCACTGCGCCAACTCGGTCGCCGTTTCGCCGAGCGTAGTCCGGCGTTGGCGCCGTATCTGGGCCAGGCCGGGCGGGATCCGGACGTGGAGCGGTTGCTCGAAGGCTTTGCGTTTCTCACCGGGCGCCTGCGCCAGAAGCTAGATGACGAGCTGCCGGAACTCAGCCATTCGCTGATGCAACTGTTGTGGCCGAACTACATGCGCCCGCTGCCGGCGTTCAGCATTTTGCAGTTCGATCCGCTCAAGCGATCCGGGCCGGCGTTGCGCGTCGAGCGCGATACGCCGATTGAAAGCAAGCCGATCGAAGACGTGCGTTGCCGCTTCCGTACTTGCTACCCGACCGAAGTGTTGCCACTGGATCTGGCTGCGCTGAATTACTCGGTGAAGGGCGACGGCTCGCTGCTCAGCCTGCGTCTGGAAATGAGTGCCGACGGCCACCTCGGTGAGCTGGAACTGAGCAAACTGCGTCTGCACTTTGCCGGCGAGCGCTACATCAGCCAGATGCTCTACCTGAGCCTGCTGCGCAACCTCGAGGGCATCGAACTGATCCCGCTCGACGGCGCCGGCAAACCGATTGATGGCGTCAGCGGCAAACCGATGGCGTTCAAGATTCCCGGTGATCGGGTCAAACCGGTGGGCTTTGCCGAAGAAGAAGCGTTGATCCCGTATCCGCTGAACACCTTCCGCGGCTATCGCTACCTGCAGGAATACTTCGCCTTTCAGGACAAATTCCTGTTCGTCGACGTCAATGGTCTGGACATCATCAACGCGCTGCCGGAAGACACCCTCAAGCAGATGCGCGGGCTGGAGTTGCGCTTCGATATCCGCAAGAGCGGCATCATGCGCATGCGCCCGACCCTGGATAACGTGAAGCTGTTCTGCACGCCGATTGCCAACCTGTTCGCCCACGACGCGCTGCCGATCCGCCTCGACGGCAAGCAGGACGAATACCTGCTGCTGCCGGCGGAATACGATCTGGAAAACTGCGGCGTGTTCTCGGTGGAGACCGTGACCGGCTGGAAGCCCGGCGGCCTCGGTTATCAGGAATACGTGCCGTTCGAATCCTTCGAGCACGACCCGAGTTTCGACGTGCCCAACAGCCGTCCGCATTACAGCATCCGCCAGCGTTCGTCCTTGCTGCACGACGGCCTCGACACTTACCTGAGCTTCGGCATCCGCCACACCGAAGCCCACGAAACCCTGTCGATCGAGCTGATCTGCACCAACCAGAACCTGCCGCGCAAGCTCAAGCTTGGCGACATCTGCATGGCCTGCGAGGAGACGCCGGAGTTCTTGAGTTTCCGCAACATCACCCCGGCCACGTCGAGTTTCGCGCCACCGCTGAACCGTGACTTCCTGTGGAAGCTGATCAGCAACATGTCGCTTAACTATCTGTCGCTGGCCGACGTCAATGCGTTGAAGGTGATTCTCGAAACCTACGACCTGCCGCGCTACTACGACCAGCATGCGGAGAAGGTCAGCAAACGCCTGCTCGGCGGCCTCAAACACATCAAGCATCACCACGTCGACCGCTTGCACCGTGGGTTGCCGGTGCGCGGTTTGCGCACCGAACTGACCATCGACCCGGAAGGGTATATCGGCGAAGGCGACCTGTTCGTTTTCGCTTCGGTTCTTAACGAGTTTTTCGCGCTTTACGCCAGTCTCAATTCATTCCATGAGCTGCGCGTAAAAAGCACACAGGGAGAGGTGTACCAATGGACACCACGTATGGGCCTGCAGCCCCTGCTTTAAGCGGGCTGACCAAGGTAATACGCGAGTACTCGCTGTTTCAGGCCGTGCTGCTGGTGATCGACCGGCTGCGCGAGGCACACCCGCACCTGAGCGAAGACGATCTGTACGACCACGTGGAGTTCCAGGCCAACCCGAGCCTGGGCTTTCCGCGCAGCGACGTCGATCGCGTCGAGTTTTTCGAAGAGCACGGGCAGATGCGCGCGCGCATGCGTTTCAACCTGATCGGCCTGGTCGGTTCCGGTTCGCCGTTGCCGGCGTTCTACGGCGAACAGGCCTTGGGCGACAGCGAGGACGGCAACCCGACGCGCAACTTCCTCGACCTGTTCCACCATCGCCTGCAACGGCTGATGCTGCCGATCTGGCGCAAGTATCGCTACCGCGCGAGCTTTCAGAGCGGTGCGATCGATCCGTTCTCCTCGCAACTGTTCGCCCTGATCGGTCTGGGCGGCGACGAGATTCGCAAGGCCAAGGAACTCAACTGGAAACGCCTGCTGCCGTACCTCGGCTTGCTCAGCTTGCGGGCGCACTCGGCGGCGCTGATCGAAGCCGTGCTGCGTTACTACTTCAAGCACGAAGACCTGGTCATCGAGCAGTGCATCGAGCGCCGCGTGGAAATTCTCGAAGAGCAGCGCAATCGTTTGGGCCGCGCCAACAGCCTGCTCGGCGAAGACCTCGTGCTCGGCGAACACGTGCGCGACCGCAGCGGCAAATTCCGCATTCACATCACCGAACTCGACTGGCAGCGATTCCATGAATTCCTGCCGATCGGTTTCGGTTACCAGCCGCTCTGCGCGCTGGTGCGGTTCACCCTGCGTGACCCGCTCGATTACGACATCCGCCTGGTTCTGCGCCAGGAAGAAATCCGCGAACTGCGCATCGGTGAGCAGAACGCCTGTCGCCTCGGTTGGACCAGTTGGCTGGGCCGCGAAAAAGCGGACGGCGTGGTGACCCTGGGCAGCAAAATTCATTAAGGACGTGAGCCATGATCAACGTAGACCTGCAACAACTCATCCAGGCGCTGGACGCCGAAACCCGTCGTGATCTGGAGCGTTCGGCCGAGCGTTGCGTGGCCCGTGGCGGCAGCAAGATCCTCGTCGAAGATTTGATGCTCGGCCTGCTCGAGCGTCCGAATGGCTTGTTGTCGCGCGCACTGCAGGATGCAGACGTCGACGCCGGTGAACTCAGCGCCGCGCTGCAATCGCGCGTCGAACACAGCGCTTCGCGTAACCCGGTGTTCGCCCCGGAACTGGTGCAGTGGCTGCAAGACGCGCTGCTGGTGGCCAACCTCGAACTGGGCCAGACCCAGGTCGAAGACGCCGCGCTGATTCTTGCGCTGCTGCGCAACCCGATGCGCTACGCCGGCAGCCGTTATCAGCCGCTGCTCGCCAAGTTGAACATCGATCGCCTGAAGGAATTTGCCCTGTCGCAAAAAGAGCAACCGGCCGCTAACGGCAAACCGGCCGCGCAGGGCGAATCGCTGCTGCAGCGCTTCACTCACAACCTGACCCAACAGGCCCGCGACGGCAAACTCGACCCGGTGCTGTGCCGTGATGGCGCGATCCGCCAGATGGTCGACATCCTCGCCCGTCGCCGCAAAAACAACCCGATCGTCGTTGGTGAGGCCGGTGTCGGCAAGACCGCGATCGTCGAAGGCCTGGCTTCGCGCATCGCCGCCGGTGAAGTGCCGCAAGTGCTCAAAGGCGTTGAACTGCTGTCGCTGGACATGGGCCTGCTGCAGGCAGGTGCCAGCGTCAAAGGTGAATTCGAACGTCGTCTCAAAGGCGTGATCGACGAAGTCAAAGCCTCGCCGAAACCGATCATTCTGTTCATCGACGAAGCCCACACCCTGATCGGCGCTGGCGGCAACGCTGGCGGTTCCGACGCGGCCAACCTGCTGAAGCCAGCGCTGGCTCGTGGCGAATTGCGCACCATCGCCGCCACCACTTGGGCCGAGTACAAGAAATACTTCGAGAAAGACCCGGCGCTGGCCCGTCGTTTCCAGCCAGTGCAATTGCACGAACCGACCGTCAGCGAAGCGGTGACCATCCTCCGTGGTCTGGCCCAGGTTTACGAGAAGAGCCACGGCATCTATCTGCGTGATGACGCGGTGGTCTCGGCGGCGGAATTGTCCGCGCGTTATCTGGCCGGTCGGCAACTGCCGGACAAAGCCGTCGACGTTCTCGACACCGCATGCGCCCGCGTACGCATCAGCCTCGCCGCCGCTCCGGAAAGCCTTGAGCGTCTACGTGGCGAACTGGCCGAAGGTGGCCGCCAGCGTCAGGCGCTGCGCCGCGATGCCGAAGCCGGTCTGCTGATCGACCACGAAGCGCTGGAGGCACTGGAAGCACGTCTGGACGAAGCCGAAACTGAAATGGTTGCGCTGGAAACCCTGTGGACTGAACAGAAGCAACTGGCCGAGCGCCTGTTGGAACTGCGTCAGCAACTGGCCAAGGCCCGCGAAGCGGCAGCCGTTGAGCCAGTGGTCACCGTTGAAGAAGACGCCGAAGGCACCGTAATCGAAACCGTTGCCGCCGAAGTCGAAGACGGCCAAAGCGTCGAAGCGCTGGAAGCCCAGCTGAACGAAACCCACAGCGCCCTGACCGCCGCACAGGTCAAGGAGCGTCTGGTCAGCTTCGAAGTGTGCCCGCGTCTAGTCGCCGAAGTGATCAGCGCCTGGACCGGCGTGCCATTGGCGCAACTGGCCCGCGAACACAACGCCAAAGTTGCCAGCTTCGCCACCGACCTGCGCACGCGCATCCGTGGTCAGGAACAAGCTGTGCACGCACTGGACCGCTCGATGCGCGCCACCGCTGCAGGCCTGAACAAGCCTGACGCACCAGTGGGCGTGTTCCTGCTGGTCGGTCCAAGCGGCGTCGGCAAAACCGAAACCGCCCTGGCCCTCGCTGACTTGCTGTACGGCGGTGATCGTTTCATCACGACCATCAACATGTCCGAATTCCAGGAGAAGCACACCGTTTCTCGTCTGATCGGTGCACCACCGGGCTACGTCGGTTACGGCGAGGGCGGCATGCTCACCGAAGCCGTGCGGCAGAAACCGTACTCGGTGGTGTTGCTCGATGAAGTCGAAAAGGCTGACCCGGACGTGCTCAACCTGTTCTACCAAATCTTCGACAAAGGCGTGGCCAACGATGGTGAAGGTCGCGAGATCGACTTCCGCAACACCTTGATCCTGATGACCTCGAACCTCGGCAGCGACAAGATCAGCGACCTCTGCGAGAACGGCGCACGCCCGACCGCTGAAGTTCTCGAAGAAACCATTCGCCCGGTGCTGAGCAAACACTTCAAACCGGCGCTGCTGGCGCGGATGAAAGTGGTGCCTTACTACCCGGTCGGCGGCCCGGTATTGCGCGAGCTGATCGAGATCAAACTCGGTCGTCTCGGCGAGCGCCTCAACCGTCGTCAGCTGGATTTCAGCTGGTGCCAGAACCTCGTCGATCACCTGTCCGAGCGTTGCACGCAAAGCGACAGCGGCGCGCGCCTGATCGACCATCTGCTCGACCAGCACGTTTTGCCGCTGGTTGCGGATCGTCTGCTCGACGCCATGGCCGCCGGTGAAAGCCTCAAGCGCGTGCACGCCACGCTCGACGGCGAAGCCAGCGTGACCTGCGAGTTCGCCTGAGGTGGGTGTGATGTTCACTCAGGTGCCGCAGCCACTGGTCTATGCCGAAGCGTTGCTGGCGCAGTTCGCCAGTCTGTCGCGGGCGGCGGACGGTGCTGCGTTGCTGGGTGACTTCGTGCGTGGGTTGGCCGAGCTGAGCGGCTGCGAATTGACGCAGCTGTATCTGCTCGACGCTACCCACACGTGCTTGGGGATGAACGCCGAATGCCTCGACGGCGCCCTGCAACCGCGTGAAGCGGCGAGCCTGCCGGCGGATTACAACGGTGAACAACTGCTGCAATTCGCCCTGTGCCAGAACCGCGTGGTGTGCCTCGACGACTTGAGCGGCAGCCTGCACGAAACCAGTTTTCTGCCGGCGGCGACCTCGCCGTGGCAGTCGCTGTTGTGCGTGCCACTGGTCAATCAGCACAAAGCTGTCGAAGGTTTGCTGCTGTGCGCCAGCCGTCGTCGTACCCACCTGCAAGGCTTCGCTGATTCCCTCGGCCAGCTCGGCTCGTTCGTGCTTGGCCAATTGCATTTGTTGCAACGCCTGCGTCAGCCGCTGGCGGAATCGACCACGGTGGCGCGCAGCGTGCCGAGCATCAGTGGTTATGGCTTGATCGGCAAAAGCGCGGCGATGCGCCAGACCCATTCGCTGATCAGCAAAGTCCTGCACAGCCCGTACACCGTGTTGTTGCGCGGCGAAACCGGCACCGGCAAGGAAGTCGTGGCGCGGGCGATTCACGATTGCGGCCCACGCCGCTCCCAAGCGTTCATCGTGCAGAACTGCGCGGCGGTTCCGGAAAATCTGCTGGAAAGCGAGCTGTTCGGCTATCGCAAGGGCGCGTTCACCGGCGCCGATCGCGACCGTGCCGGGCTGTTTGATGCGGCCAATGGCGGCACGCTGCTGCTCGACGAGATCGGCGACATGCCGCTGTCGTTGCAAGCGAAGATCTTGCGCGTGTTGCAGGAAGGCGAGATTCGTCCGCTGGGTTCCAACGATACGCACAAGATTGATGTGCGCATCATCGCTGCGACCCACCGCGATCTGTCGACGCTGGTCAGCGAAGGCAAATTCCGCGAGGACTTGTATTACCGCCTCGCGCAATTCCCGATCGAGCTGCCGGCACTGCGTCAGCGTGAAGGCGACATCCTCGAACTGGCCCAGCACTTCGCCGAAAAGACTTGCACGTATTTGCAGCGCGATCCGGTGCGTTGGTCGAGTGCGGCGCTGGAACACCTGTCCGGCTACAACTTCCCCGGCAACGTGCGTGAACTCAAGGCTTTGGTCGAGCGTGCGGTGTTGTTGTGTGAAGGCGGTGAGCTGCTCGCCGAGCATTTTTCCCTGCGCATGGAAGCAATGCCGGAAGACAACAGCCACCTGAATTTGCGCGAGCGTCTTGAGCAGGTCGAACGCACTTTATTGCTTGATTGCCTGCGCAAAAACGACGGCAACCAGACCCTCGCCGCCCGCGAACTGGGCCTGCCACGGCGCACGCTGCTGTACCGCCTCGGCCGTTTGAACATCAATCTGGGAGATTTCGATGGGTAGGCAAAACGTCATCGAAATCCTCGCAAAAACCAATTTCAGCGCCGCCCGCAAGGGTCGGCGCTTTGTGCTTTGTCTACACCTGGAGACCCTCTGATGTCTGTTCGTCACTGGCAAGCTGCCCTGCTGACCCTCGTCGTTCTATGCGGCCTTGGCGGCTGTAGCGGTAATTACAAATTCAACGACAACGACTATCGCCCGTTGGGTGATCCGCAAGCGGTCAATCGCGGCAAGTGACCGCAAGGAGCATCAAACATGGAATTGGTTTTCGAAATGCTGAACACCAAGCAGTTCGTGCCCACCGAGTTGTGCCAGAAGACCTTTAAACAGGCCGGCGGCGTGATCGGGCGAGGCGAGGACTGCGACTGGATCATCCCTGACCGCAAGCGTCACCTGTCCAATCACCACGCGATTGTCAGCTACCGCGAGGGCACGTTCTTCCTCACCGACACCAGCAGTAACGGTGTCCAGGACGGCGAAAGCGGCGCGCGTCTGCACAAAGGCGAACCGGTGCGCATCGAGCACGGCAGCACCTACGTGCTGGGCGACTTCGAAATTCGCGCGCGCTTGGTACGCGACCCGGCGACCTTCGACGGTGAAGTCGGTCGTCCACGCGCTGCCGGCAGCATCATCCCGGATGATGCCTTCCTCGATCTTGATCCGCTCAATGCCCTCGAACAGCAAGAGCGCGTCTACTCGGAAATCGACGAACTGCTGGCGCCGAACACCAAACCTGAAGACTCCCGTCAGCGTGCCGACTACGCACGTATCGACATGGAAAGCCTGATGGTGCCGGAGCTGATTGCCGCGCCTGCCGAACCTGAGCCAGCTCCGGCGCCGAAAGCCGTTGAGCGTCAAAGCGAAGGTTTCTGGGAGCACTTCGGTGCGGCGCTGGGCGTCGACGTCAAAGGCCTCAGCCACGACGAACGCGAAGCCTTGGCACTGAACGCTGCGCGTCTGCTGCGTCAGAGCATCGGCGGTTTGCAGCAGAGCCTGCGCACCCGTTCGGAGCTGAAAAACGAACTGCGTCTGGCCCAGACCACCGTGCAAGGCACCAACAAGAATCCGCTGAAATTCGCCGTCGATCCGAGCGAAGCGCTGCAGATTCTGTTGCAGCCAAGCAAGCCCGGCCATCTGCCGGCCGAGCAAGCCATCTCCCGCGCGTTCCGCGATCTGCAGACGCATCAAGTTGCTCTGCTGACCGCCAGCCGCGCCGCCGTGCGCGGCACCCTGGAGCACTTCTCGCCGGAGCAACTGACCCTGCGTTTCGAGCGCGACAACAAGCCGTTGATCGCCACCTCGGGCGGACGCTGGAGAGCGTTCGGCCGTTATCACCAGGCCCTGCGTCAGGACGATGACTGGAGCGAGCGTCTGCTGGCCCGCGACTTCGCCCAGGCTTACGAAGAACAGATCCGTCTGATCTCCACCCTCCACACCGACCACCAAGGATGATGCGCATGTCTCGCCGCTCGACCGCTTTTTTCAAGACGCTGACTGCGCTCACCGTGCTGGTGCTGCTCGCCGGTTGCTCGTCGCTGTCGCCGTACTCGAAAGTGACCAAGATCAACCTGAAGCTGACCGGCAGCGATCAGCTCAACCCGGACCTCAACGGTCGGCCGTCGCCGATCGTCGTGCGCCTGTTCGAACTCAAGCACCCGGTGACCTTCGAGAACGCTGACTTCTTCAGCCTGTACGAACGCGCCAAGGAATCCCTCAATCCGGATCTGGTGGCCAGCGAAGAACTCGAGCTGCGCCCGGGCGAAACCGTGGAGATGAAGCTCAAGGTGGAAGAGGGCAGCCTTTATGTGGGCGTTCTCGCCGCTTACCGCGACTTGCCGGACACCCAATGGCGCCACACCATTCAGATCACTCCGCTGGAAGTCACCGAAGTCGATCTGACTCTGGACCAGACCGGCATCCGTAACACCAATCAAGTGCTCGCCAAGGCGGATGACTGATCATGAATACCCATAAAGTCATTTGGCAGGAAGGCATGCTGCTGCGTCCGCAGCACTTCCAGCACAACGATCGCTATTACGATCACCAGATGAAAACCCGCACGCAATTGTTGGGTGGTTACACCTGGGGTTTCCTCAATCTGGAGATCGACCTGCAGTTCCTCAACATGGGCAAACTGGTGATCAGTGAAGCCTCGGGGATTCTGCCGGACGGCAGTCTGTTCGAACTCGGTGGCAACACTGAGCCGCTGGCGCTGGACGTGCCGCCGAACACCGGCAACACGCCGATCTATCTGGCGCTGCCGCTGGTCACCGGCAACCACATCGAGTCGCGTCGTCCGGAGCAATCCGACGTGCTCGCGCGTTACACCGCGTACGACGCCGAAGTGGCTGACTCCAACGCCGGCGATGATTCCGCCAGCCAGGTCAGCTGCGGTCGCCCGGACTTCAAACTGTTGCTCGGCGAGCAGCAGAGCGATCAGGCTTACGTGAAGCTGAAAATCTGCGACGTGCTCGACACCACGCCCGACGGCGTGATCAGCCTCGACCCGGATTTCGTGCCGACCTACATTCAGGCCCACGCCTCCAGCTACTTGCTGTCGTGCCTGAAAGAAGTCATCAGCATGCTCAACCACCGTGGCGACACGATTGCCGAGCGGATTCGCTCCAACGGCAAAGTTGGCGGTGCCGAAGTCGGCGACTTCATGATGCTGCAACTGATCAACCGTACCGAATTGCTGCTGCGCCACTACCTCGGCCTGGAGCAAGTGCACCCGGAAGAGTTGTACCGCACGCTGCTGACCATGCTCGGCGATCTGGCGACCTTCTCCGGCGAGAGCAAACGTCCACGTCTGGACAGCCGCTACTCCCACGCTGACCAGGGCGGCAGCTTCCGCAAACTGATGGAAGCGATTCGTCAGGTGCTGTCGATGGTGCTCGAACAGCATGCCATCGAACTGATCCTGCAAGCGCGTCAGTACGGCATCATCGTCTCGCCGTTGCACGACCACAAACTGCTCGGCTCGGCGTCGTTCGTGCTGGCAGCCAGTGCCAACTGCGACTCCGAAGAACTGCGCCACCGCTTGCCGGCGCACCTCAAGGTCGGCCCGGTGGAGCGCATCCGCCAACTGGTCAACCTGCACTTGCCGGGGATCAAGGTCAAACCGTTGCCGGTGGCCCCGCGGCAGATCGCGTTCCATTCGAACAAAACCTATTTCATCCTCGAACTCAGTTCCGAAGACCTGGCACAACTCGAGCGCTCCGGCGGTTTCGCGTTCCATGTGTCCGGCGAATTTGCCGAGCTTGAACTGAAATTCTGGGCCATCAGGAACTGACCGACATGATCAAGGAAACGGATTACAACCAGGACGACAAAACCGTCCTGCTCGATCGTCAGGGCCACGGACCGGCAACGAGTCCGCTGACCGACTTCGCCGCGCCGCCGCGTTTCGAGCAACTGGAAGAACGCATGATCTACGCCGCGCGCCTGCGCCCGGCCGAAGCGTTCAACATCAGCCTCAATTCGCTGGTGGCGGCCTCGTCCGAGCTGCTTTCGGAAGTGGTGCGCCTCAAGCACAGCGAAACCCGCGAAGACTTGTACGCACTCAATGAGCGTCTGACTGCCGGGCTGAAATTGTTTGAAGTACGCGCCCTGCACAACGGCGCCGAAAGCAGCCAGGTGATGGCCGCGCGTTACGTGCTCTGCACCGTGGTCGACGAAGCTGTCGTGACCACGCCGTGGGGCAACGAAAGCGAATGGTCGCAGATGAGCCTGCTGAGCAGCTTCCACAACGAAACCTTCGGTGGCGAGAAGTTCTTCCAGTTGCTCGATCGGCTGTCGAAGAACCCGGTCAAGCACCTGCCGATGCTCGAGCTGATGTACCTGTGCCTGTCCCTCGGTTTCGAGGGCAAGTACCGCGTCCAGGCACGCGGCATGCTCGAGCTTGAAGGCATCCGCGATGCTCTGTATCGGCAGATCCGTCAGTTGCGTGGCGACGTGCCGCGCGAGTTGTCGCCGCACTGGGAAGGCTTGAACGATCAGCGCCGCAACCTGGTGCGCATCGTGCCGGCGTGGATGGTGGTGTTGTTCACTCTCGTCTGCCTGGTGGTGATGTATTCGGGCTTCGCCTGGGTCTTGGGCGAGCAGCGCGACACCGTTCTGCAACCTTATCAGCCGCTTGATCCGGCCGCGGTTCAACCGCAGTCGCAGCCGTAAACAGGGACGTGTGATGAAAAAGTTTTTCAAGAAAGTCGGCGCCTTCCTGCGCCAGACCTGGGTCTGGACCTTGCTGCTGGTGCTGTTCGTGGCGCTGCTGGTGTGGTTCGTCGGCCCGTTGTTGGCGGTTGATGACTACAAGTTCTGGGAGAGCTCGACCTCTCGCTTGCTGACCATCGCTGTGCTGTTCCTGATCTGGGGCCTGACCATGGTCTTCGTCAGCTGGCGCAGCGGTATTCGCAAGAAAGCCGAGGAAGAAAGCGAGGACGGTCAGGATCGTATCCGCCGCGAAGAGCTGATCGACGAAGAACAGAAGGAGTTGAAGGCGCGCTTCAAAGACGCGCTGAAAACCCTGAAGACGTCGAGTCTGTATCGCGGCCGCAGCGAACGCTGGCGCAGTGACTTGCCGTGGTACCTGCTGATCGGTCCGCAGGCCTCGGGCAAAACCAGTCTGCTGGACTTTTCCGGTCTGGAATTCCCGATCAACAAGATCGACCGTAAGCTGACCCGCGACACCCTCGGCACCCGTCATTGCGACTGGTACTTCGCCGATCACGGTGTGCTGATCGACACCGCCGGGCGTTACACCACGCAACCGGATGTGGAAGTCGACGGCGGTGCCTGGACGACGTTGCTGGAGTTGCTGCGCAAGCGCCGTCGCGGCCGTCCGTTGAACGGCGTGCTGGTGACCATTCCGGTGGAAACCCTGCTCGGTGGCAGTGAGCAGGACATCGACACCCTCGCGCGCCAGATTCGCGGTCGTCTGCAGGACGTGCATCAGAAGCTGCACGTCGACGTGCCGGTGTATCTGGTCCTGAGCAAGGCTGACAAGCTGCTCGGCTTCGACGAGTTCTTCGATCAACTGACTCGCGAAGAAAGCGATCAAGTGCTCGGCACCAGTTTCCGCAAGGATCAGGTCGGCACCGACGTCGCTGTGTTGCGCAATGAATTCGAAGAGCTGCTGCGTCGCCTCAACAGCCAAGTGATCATGCGCATGCATTCCGAGCGCGACACTCAGCGCCGTGGCCGTATCCTCGACTTCCCGCATCAACTGGGGCAGATCGGCGAGCGCCTGTGCCTGTTCGTCGACATGGCGTTCACCGGCAACCGTTATCAGCGTGCCACGCAACTGCGTGGTTTCTACCTGACCAGCGCACCGCACCTGACCCAAGAGATGGATGCGACCACCGCCGGCATCGGCGCCAGCCTCGGCATGAGCGCCGGTGTGCTGCCGACCCTGCGCAGCGGCCGTTCGCGGTTTATCAATCACTTGTTCAGCCAGGTGATTTTCCCTGAGTCCGATCTGGCCGGTCTGGACAAGCGCGAACGCAGCCGTATTCATTGGGGCCAACGTGCGTTGTACGTCGGCGCACTGGCAGCGCTGGCACTGTTCGGCATGCTCTGGGCGGGCGGTTTCTCGGCCAACTACGAGCGCCTGGAAAACCTGCGCAATCTGGCGCAGAACTGGACGCAACAGCGCACGGCATTGTCGCCGCGTGATGACGCCATGGGCGTACTGAAAACCCTCGACACTAGCTATGCCGCGACCCAGGTCTTCCCGAAAAAAGGCGACGTGTCGTATCACGAGCGCGGTGGTCTGTATCAGGGTGAAGACGTCAATCCAGTGGTCAAAGAGGCTTACGAGCGTGAGCTTGAAAAGCAACTGCTGCCACGGGTTGCAACCATGCTCGAGGGGCAGATCCGCGCCAACATGAAGGACCGCGACCGCCTGCTCAACAGCCTGCGCGCGTACCTGATGCTGAACATGAAAGACCGTCGCGATGCCGCGTGGCTCAAGGACTGGGTCGCCACTGACTGGTCGACGCGCTACACCGGCAACACCGCGGTGCAGAACGGTCTGAGTGCGCATCTTGAGCGTCTGCTGAAGCAGCCGTTTATCTACCCGTTGAACGACCAATTGGTCACTCAGGCGCGTCAGGTTTTGCGCAGCGAATCGCTGGCCACGGTGGTTTACCGCATGCTCCGCGAGCAGGCGCGCAACCTGCCGGACTATCGTTTCAGCCAACACCTCGGCCCACAAGGCTCGCTGTTTATCGGTACCGAATACGTGATCCCGGGTTTCTACACGCAAACCGGTTATCAGCAGTACTTCTCGGTACAGGGTTCGGCGCTGGTCACCGACATCCTGCGTGATAACTGGGTGCTGGGCGAAGGTGCGGGCATCAGCGACATGGACTTGCGTCGCCTGATGGTCGAGCTGGAGCAGCTGTACTTCCGCGACTACGCCAACTACTGGAGCGAAGCGGTTGGCCAGGTTGCACTGCCGCCAATCAGCGACGCCGGTGAAGGCGCCGAGCAACTGGCGGGCCTGACCTCGGCCAACTCGCCGGTGCTGGCATTGCTCACCGAAGTGCGTGAGAACACCCGCTTCCAGGCGGCAGCAGACCCTGTCGAAGAAGCTGGCGACGCTGCCGATGCACTGGCCGGGCAGAAAGGCAAACTGGGTAAAGTCGGCAAACTGGCGTCTGCCGTGGCGGACAAGGCTTCGGCCCTGAATGTGGCGAAGACCCTGCCGGACACCGCGAAGAAGTCGCTGCAACGCCGCTTCGAACCGCTGCATCGTTTGCTCGATGACAACAACGGCCCGGCTGCGGACCTGACGCCTGCACTGAGCGCGCTCAACGACCTGCAACTGCAACTGGCCGGTCTGGCCCGTTCCAGCACGCCGGAACAAGCCGCGTTCGAAATGGCGAAAACCCGCATGAGCGGCCAGCGTGATGCGCTGACCAACCTGCGCAATGCGTCTGGCCGTCTGCCGCGTCCGCTCAGCGTGTGGTTCAACGTGCTGGCCGAAGACTCTTGGCGTCTGGTGCTTAACGATGCTTACCAATACCTGAACGGTCGTTATCAAAACGAGCTGTACAGCGTGTATGGCAAAACCATCAGCAAGCGTTATCCGTTCAGCGCCAGCAGCACCAGCGACGTAGCGATCAGCGATTTCCGCGAGTTCTTCCGGGCTCAAGGCACTGTCGACCGCTTCTTCGACAGCTACATGCGTCCATTCGTCAGCGGCGATCCGGGCAACTACCGCATGCGCAGCGTCGACGGTCACAGCCTGCCGGTATCGAAGATGTATCTCGACCAGATGGCGGCAGCGCTGACGATTCGTCAGAGCTTCTTCTCGATCAACCCGGCCGAGCCGACCGTGCAGTTCAAACTGGAGCCGTACACCCTCGACCCGGCAGTCAGTCGTTCCGAGTTCAAGTTCGGCGACAAGACCATGGAATACCGCCACGGTCCGATCCTGCCAATGTCGTTCAAATGGCCGACCGATGCTGAAGATGGTCGCACCAGCCTGGTCATGGACAAAATGGCCGGGCGCCCGATCGGCATCGAGAAGAACTCCGGCCCATGGTCGCTGTTCCGTCTGTTCGACCTGATGCAGACCGAGTACCTGAGCGGTCGCGATGTGCTGGTGCTGAAAGCCGACGTAGGTGGCCTGCGCGCCAACTACCTGCTGACCAGCCAGCGCACGCCGAACCCGTTCGACATGGGCGTACTGCGCACCTTCCGTATGCCGGTGCAGCTCTGATGCTGGTGGCCAGTGCCTGGCGCAGCGCGGCGCGTACCGACCCGGGCAAGGTGCGGGCGCGCAACGAAGATGCTTTCCTCGACTCGCCACAGCAGGGGCTGTGGGTGGTCGCGGACGGCATGGGCGGTCATCAGGGTGGCGACATCGCCAGCCAGTTGATCGTCGCCAGCCTGGCTGAACTGCCGCAACACGAGGACTTCGACGAACGCCTCAAAGCCATTCGCCAGTGCCTGCACTGGCTGAACCGGCGTTTGGGGCAGGAGTTGACGGTTACCGCCGGACGCCACGACAGCATCATGGGCAGCACCGTCGTGGCGCTGCTGGTGGAAGGCAATCGCGCGGCCTGCATCTGGGCCGGCGACAGCCGTTGTTACATGTGGCGTGGGCAGCGGCTGTATCAGTTGTCCAAGGACCATTCGTTGCAACAGCAATTGATCGACGAGCAGCAAATGAGCGTCGAACAAGCGGCAGCGCACCCGGCGGCTCAGGCCTTGACCCGAGCCGTCGGCGCCGCCGAAACACTGACCCTGGATGTCCTCGAACTCGAGGTTTATCCGGGCGATGCGTTTTTGCTCTGCAGCGATGGTTTGTATCAGGGCCTGAGCAGCGATGCCCTTGGCAACGCCCTCAGCCTCAGCGCGCCGCACGTGGCGCTGGAACGTTTGTTCGACGGCGCCCTGCGTGGCGCCGCGCGCGACAACCTGACAGCCGTGGTGATCCGCCAATGACTGAAATCGAATCCTCAGTCGATGACTTGCTGATGAGCGAAGAGCAGGCCAACAACCTGACCTACTTCGCCTTCGCCAAGGAAAACAAGGCAGAACCTTTGCTGGCGCCAACCAAGGCCAGCATCGGTGCACTGCCGGACGTACTCGCCGGTCGCTACCACCTCGAGCGCCTGCTCGGGGCCGGTGGCATGGGCGCCGTTTACCGGGCGCGGGATCTGCTGCACGAACAGTTCGGTGATCCCGATCCTTACATTGCGCTGAAAATCCTCAGCGAAGAATTTGCCGAATCGCCGGACGCCAGTGCCTTGCTCTACAGCGAGTTCGCCCTGACCCGACGCCTGCGCCACGACAACGTTGTGCGTGCACACACTTTTGAAGTCGACACCGACTGCCAGCGGGCCTTCATCACCATGGAATACATGCGTGGCCTGACCCTGGACAAATTGCTCTGCGAGCGGCCCCTCGGCCTGCCGTGGCAAGAACTGCGCGACATCGTCCTGCCGCTGCTCGACACGCTGGCCTATGCCCACGGTCGCGGCGTGTTGCACGGTGACATGAAACCGAGCAACGTCATGCTCAGCGAAGACGGCTTGCGCCTCTTCGACTTCGGCCTCGGTCAGGCAGAGGAGGGTGTGATGCCCGGCCTGCCGCATCTGAGCCGCGAACGCTTCAACGCCTGGACCCCGGGCTACGCCGCCCCCGAACTGCTTGAGGGCCAACCGTTGTCGGCCAGCGCGGACGTGTACGGCGTGGCCTGTGTGATCTACGAACTGGCGGGCGGCAAACACCCGTTCCGCCGCTTGCCCTCGACCCAGGCCCGCGACGAGCACCTGGAGCGCGAACTGCAAGCACCGGCGAATTTACCGAAGCACGGCTGGCCAGCGCTGCGAACCGCGCTGAGCTTCAACCCGGCAGAGCGCACCATCACTGCCCAACAATTGCGTGACGCCTTGGGCGCCACTTCGTCCTGGCTGCAACGTCTGCGACTTCGGGCGTAACGGATGACATTCGAACAGGGAGCACTTTATGTTCAACCCAGCTAACGAAACCCACTTCAGCCTCAAGGTCGAAGACTACGTCGGCGACCTGCAAGTGCTGTCGTTCACCGGCACCGAAGGCATCAGCCAGCCGTTTCGTTTCGACTTGGAATTGGTCAGCGAAAACCCGGATCTGGATCTCGAACAGCTCCTGCATAAGCAGGCGTTTCTCGCATTCGATCCACAAGGCTCGGGCATCCACGGCCAGATCTACCGTGTCGCTCAAGGCGATGCCGGCAAGCGCCTGACTCGCTACAAAGTGTCGATGGTGCCGCAACTGCAATACCTGCATCACCGCACCAACCAGCGCATCTACCAGCAGATGTCAGCGCCGAAAATCATCGCGCTGATCCTCGAAGAACACGGCATCAAGGGCAACGCCTACAGCTTCCAGCTCAGCCAACCGTGCCCGGATCGCGACTACTGCGTGCAATACGACGAAACCGACCTGCACTTCGTCCAGCGCCTGTGCGAGGAGGAAGGCATTCACTACCACTTCCAGCACAGCGAAAAGGCCCACCTGCTGGTGTTCGGCGACGACCAGACCGTGTTCCCCGACCTCGGCCAGCCAACCGCGTATGTGCAGGGCAGCGGCATGGTCGCCGAAGAACCGGTGATCAAAGGCTTCAAGCTGCGCCTGGAAACCCGCACAAGCCGCACCACACGCCGCGACTACGACTTCGAAAAGCCGCGCCTGCAAATGGAAGCGGCTTACAAACCCGAAGGCGCTCTCGATAGCAAAGACGCCGAACCGGATCTGGAAGACTACGACTACCCCGGCCGTTTCATCGACCGCGCGCGCGGCAAGTTCCTCAGCCAGCGCGCCCTCGAACGGCACCGCGCCGACTACCGCCAGGCCGAAGGTCGCGGCGACCAGACCAAACTGGTCAGCGGCCACTTCATGGCCATGTCCGACCACCCGCGCAGCGAGTGGAACGACCTGTGGCTGCTCACCGAAATCTTCCACGAAGGCAAACAGCCGCAAGTCCTCGAAGAAGGCGTGACCAGCGACACCACCGACAACAAGGACGACTTCCACCAAGGCTACCGCAACACCTTCCTAGCCACCCCGTGGGACGTGTTCTACCGCCCGGCCCTCGAACACCCGAAACCGCGCGTACTCGGCAGCCAGACCGCCATGGTCACCGGCCCCAAAGGTGAAGAAATCCACTGCGACCAGTACGGCCGCATCAAAGTCCAGTTCCACTGGGACCGCGAAGGCCTCGCCGACGACAAAACCAGCTGCTGGCTGCGCGTCTCCAGTTCCTGGGCCGGCGACCGCTACGGCGCCATCAGCATCCCGCGGATCGGCATGGAAGTCCTCGTCACCTTTCTCGAAGGCGACCCCGACCAGCCCCTCGTCACCGGCTGCCTGTACCACAAGGAAAACCCGGTGCCTTACGCCTTGCCGGCGAACAAGACGCGCAGCGTGTTCAAAACGCTTAGTTCACCGGGGGGAGGTGGCTACAACGAGCTGCGCATCGAAGACAAGAAAGGTGCGGAGCAGATCTACATTCATGCGCAGCGGGATTGGGATGAGAACGTTGAGCATGACCAGAAGATTCGGGTCGGTAATGAACGTCACGACACGGTGGTGAAGAACACTTACACCGAGCTCAAGGCCGAAGAACACCGCACCACGATTTCCGATCGCAAGGTTGAAGCGAAGCTGGATGATCACCTCACGGTTGGGCAGAACCAACACGTCAAACTCGGCACGGCGCAGCTGACCAGTGTGGGGAAAGAGATTCACCTCAAGGCTGGGGACAAGATTGTTATCGAGGCGGGGACGGAGCTGACCATTCTTGGGGGTGGGAGCTTTATCAAGCTGGATGGCGGTGGGGTGACGGTGGTTGGGCCGGTGATCAAGATCAATGCCGGTGGCTCGGCTGGCTCCGGCACAGGGATCGGGATTAAGCCGCCGGTGCTGCCGGGGGCGGCGGATAAGGATAAGGCGGGGAGTTTGATGGATCAGGCGTTGTTGAATGCGCCGCCTGAGAAGGTTAAACCGAAGGCTTTTTTTGTGTTTTCCGAGTGATCGACATGAATCGTGTTTTGAAGAAGAGCAATGGCATCGCGATAGCGGTTTTCACCGCGTCGCTGTTGAGCCTGTTTCATGGCAGCGCTTATGCGGATGAATGTCCGTCCGAGGACTTTTCCCAGTTTCTGCCGGCGTTTTCTGCGAATGTCGAAACTCAACGGCGGTTGACTGCGATGACGGTGAAATCGCTGGTGTTGAAACCCGAAGGAGAGGGGCGGACTCTTGAGCCGCAAACGGCGGAGATCAACAGCTCCACATTGGCGTTTCCGCTGATGGCACCTTTAGCCACAGACAAGACAGACGGGGTTGAAGTCGAAATAATCGACGACAGTCACGTCAACGTTGTGGACAAGCGAGCGGGTAACAGCAACATCAAGATTTTCAATTTTTCTCGTCAGGCATGCTGGGTACTCGAGGGCGTCGAGAACTGGTCGATCAATGATAAAGACCTTGTTGAAGGGTCCACGCCGACCCTGAGTACCGCCGAGAACTTTTGCTATCAGCGTGCGCGAACTTACGGACGCCTTGGTGGCCTGGACAAATACTCCCTGACGGGAGAACTCTTTGAAGCAGCATTGGAAAACTACCTGTGTGCAGCAGCTTCCGGCGATCCACAGGCAAGTCTCAGTGCTGCCAGTCTGAGCCTTTCCGGAATGGCTTCTCAATTGGAAACAGAGAAGGTCGAAGCCCTGTTCAAGGCCGCCGCTACTACTCTGGCAAGCGGAGCTTCTGCATTGTCCACATTCTATTGTTATGGCAATGACACAGACCCCGAGGGTCCTTGTCAGCATCCTGAAGAAGCAGAAAGGGAATTGATTCGCGCCGCATCGATGGGCTCTTCCGATGCTCAAAATAAACTGGGTGATACGTTCGAGACCGGAAGATTGGTAACCAAGGATGCCTCCAGAGCACTGGATTGCTATCGCTTGGCCGCCAGTAAAGGAAATGCCATCGCCCTGAGTAATTTAACCAGATTGAAATCGCAAACCGCTGACGCCACAGAAACCAGCCATTGCTATTGATTTGCAGGATGCAGAAATGACAGAACCATTAGATTTAACGGGTAATTACGAAAACCGTGGCTACGTGTACAAGATGGGTGGCGATGGCATAAAAACAAATGCGGCCGGTAATAAGTTAATCGACTGTTCGCACATGGTTAATTTGTTGCTGACGGGGGCTGGCTACAAAATCCCGTATCAAGATACCCGTGTAATGGTGGATTCCACTTACTACACAACCGTGGTGCCACCCGACGTCAAGAAAGGTGATATCGCTCTTTGGATTAATGAAGATCCGCTGGGTGGTGGGGCCAAGTTATTTCACACCGGTATTGTTGTTGACGTTAATCCCACCGGTACCGCAGGCAAATTCTTCGGCGCCCAGACGAGGAAAGGGCCGTCATTTACTTATTTTGGCACTAAAGATCCGGCCTTCTACTGGCCCATTCCTACAAAGTTTCTCAGGGCTAAAGAAGAGTATAGAACCGGCGCAGCGGAACAACCTGCACCTGCGCCCGCTCCTGCGCCAAAGCCTGCTGGACCGGAGCCTGTTCTAAATTTTCAATTCCCTATAAGGAAGGCTGATGGGAAACAGTTCGACAGTGCCAATGAACTGTATACCGCCATCGAAAATGAGACCTCAGGTCAATACCTATTGGGTAGCTATAACTTTTGGCACGGTGGCATTCATATTAGTAATGCCAGTGCATCCTACTGTGTGAAAGATGAGCCTGTTCGATGCATGGCGGATGGTGTGGTTGTAGCCTATCGCCTCAACGAAGATTATTTGCAGTCGGAGTACGCTGGAGAAAAACCGGCCAAGCTTAAATACTCTAACTCTTTCTGCTTGGTTCGCCATGACTACAAGTCGCCCGCTAACCCGGAAGAAGGCCCGAACAAAGGTAAACAAAACAAGCTGGTATTTTTCAGTCTTTATATGCACTTGATGCCCTATAAAGGCTACTTGCCTACAGAGGAGGAGTTAGGTAAGCCGAAGATAAAGTTCACGGTGGGAGATTTTACTGCCCGCAGTGATTCTGAGGAAGGTCCGGAATGCGTGAAGTATGGGCTGATTTCTGCTGGATCTGTCTTTGAAGTTCTAGAAGAAAAGCTTGCCAGTAACGGTATCACTTACGCACGAGGCAAGTTGTTAAGTGGCAAGGTGCCTAACAGGAAATTAGGGGAAGAATCCTGGTTTGCTTATAAGAAAGACGGTGTGGCAGTCAAGAATAAAAAAGACACCGCGATCTGGAGCGCAATATTACCGCCGGAACGAACCCGGCCAGGCTATTGGAAGGGGCTGGTTAAGGCTCGTGTCAGCGCCCCGAACGGATTGCCATTGTTCGCAGCGCCCAAAGCCGTTGCTAACGGTGAAAGTGCTGGTGAGCCGCTGGGAGAAATGGCCCTTTGTTTGAACAGTGAAATTAAATTCGACGGCACCAAAGTATTTAATCTGAAGGTTGGAAGTTCTCTGGTTCGGATGGCTGAGTGCACCTGCCTGTCTGGCGGTTTGAGAGGCGCAGGAACGGTTCCGTCGACATTCTGGGCGAGCGTCGAAGATATCGGTAACGGTCGGATGGTCACGTGGGCCGAAGTCACACCTGCCGAATTCGATAAGGTAATTGCTTGCGAAGCAGCGATAAAAGCAGGCCATCCAATAGGGTTTTTAGGCTTGCAGGAGAACCTCGGGAAAGTTGAGGGTTCAATCTCTAGCAAATATCACGCTCATATTGAGATATTCACCAGTGATACGGGCCTCGATAAATTCTTGCAGAATGAAGCAGCCCTGAAAATTGGCATGAGTTACCTGAACCTGCCGGCGGGAACGGTACTTGCCAGTAAGACGTCCACGGGACAGCCTGCGACCCTTGAGTCCAAACATATAGTTCCTATGGGATCGGTTTCTGTGTTCAAAGACTCAAAAGGGATTGAGTGGTATGAGCCGACCGTTACAGAGAAAGATAAAAAGCTGACGGGCCTGATCAAAAAGGCAGATGTTACCTTTACGTCGTCAGGTGCTCAGTTGATATCTCAACATGATTGGGCAAAATTGGGATATGCAGTTGTAAAAGAGGGCGATGAGAATTCAGATGGTTTTCTTGATCCGAACTCGATGCCGCCTTTTTTCAAGGAACTCCATGCGAAACTCGACGCTTTGGGTGACAAAGATGGTGAGGTTACTTCTGCGGACTTGAACTCGGCATTGAAAAATGTGGAGTTTCGGGATAAATGGACAAAGTTGATTGCTTACCACCCCACCGAGTGGCAGGCGAAGTCTTCCGAGCCCAAATGGAGTCGTCTTGATCAACTGCTCGCTGAGTCGCCAAAGTTGCTGGAACATGAAAAAGAGCGGATTGATAATCTTGTTTTTTGGGATGAGCTGGCGGGTGCGTTACAGATGCCTCTTCCGAAACAGGTCTATCATTTTCACCCGATTGCGTTCGTCAATAATTTCATGAAGTTTGCCGTGCCTGGAAAAGGTTGGGCGCACAGTGCGTTTGCTAATTTGCTCGCGAGCGTTGAGTCGAATAATGATTACACGGCTTACAACAAGACCAAGGGTGGACTAAAAGCGTTTTATAAAACTGATTTGACTACGTTGACCATCGCTGAACTACAGCAGAAACAGAAGGACCGGGATATTTTTGCGGCGGGTCGCTATCAAATGGTTCCTGATACGATCAATGGTGCTGTGAAAAAGCTCGAACTTGCCTCCACGCTTAAGTTTGACGAAGAGACTCAGGATAAGATTTTTGAGGAATACTTGATAAAAGTTAAGCGCAAGGCATTCATCCAGTATCTGGAAGGCGATGGCGACGTCGAAAAAGCTGCCTATGCCTGGGCCTTGGAATTCGCCTCGGCAGGTGTAAGAAAGGGCAAGACCATTAGCCCGGTGCCGAAGAAAGATGAGCACGGAAACATCGAAATGAAAGACGGCAAACCGGTGATGCTGGCGAGGGTCGCAAGCTTTGAGGGACAGTCGTATTATGCGGGCGACGGTCTCAATACCGCTCACATTTTGCCGGCTGACATGGTTCGTGTTCTCGAGGAGTCAAAAAACAATGGCAAGTAAGTTATCAGCGTCCCGCTTGTTTTGGCTGGGCGCGCTTTTTCTCTTCTCGTGTTTTGCCAAGGCCGATGTGCCTCGGTTCGAAAACTATAAAGTCGACGAGGTTTTTAAGGGTCAACATCACGATGCTGTTGCCAGTGATGAAAATAAAAGCTGGGCTGAGGGGCGTAAAAAAGCCATCAAGCAACCGGTAAATTTTGCAGGCCATTATGTTGTTTACGCAAACGGCTGTGGCGGCGGGTCTATCTGTGGCGAAATTCTTGACGTGAAAACGGGGCAGGTTGTTACGTCCTTTCCTAATGCCTACTACATCATCGGAAATGACGGTACCGCACCCTACGCGGCCGTCTACAAGCCAGACAGCAAATTGCTCGAGATTATGGGTGTAGCGGCCGATCCGGAAGTGGATGTAGAGGGTAACGACCTCGAGGAGGGTAACCGGCAGCGCTTCTACGAGTTCGATGGCAAGAAGCTCACTCTGATCGAACTTGTCGATCAGTAAATTTGGTTTATTCCAAGGGGAAAGGTGACGGATGTGCCTCTGGCTAAGTCCGCACCTCCCCTTTCTCCAGCGTGTTCATTTCCTGCCTTGTCGCCATCAACTATCCCTGATGTTGCAACGACCCGTTTGCACTCCCGGGATTCCGGATGCAGGTGGGAGTAGGGCGGGTAAATGCAGTTCCACCCTCTAGCGGCATCACTAATCGGTCTGACTTGGACGATGCCGGCGTTAGCTGAAACCACCACATTGAGTCCCGTCAAAGGGGTCGACACGGCATTGGTCCCAAATCCGGCACGTTTGAAGAGTTACAGCCGGACTGCGGCGATGGCTTCGTTAACCTGCGCGTCGACAAAAAACGTAAGACGTTGCTCAGCACTTACTGGGGAATGAACGGGCCAGACCAATGCACCACCCGATTCACCAAATGCAAACCTGAATGACTCAAGGATGAACACCGTGAACCGTTTTGTTTTTACCCTGCTAGCCGCGCTGCTGCTGCCAGTTTCAGCAGCCTATGCGCAGGACGACTGCAGCCATGTCACCTCAAGTCTGGAAATGGTGCCCTGCTCGGAGGCGGCGAAGAAGGCTGCCGATACGCAGTTGAATTTCAGCTACAAGCAGCTAATGACGCGACTTGAGTCTGACTATCGAGCAGATCCGGCATTGGGCGCGGAATACGCGGCGAAGGTTAAAGAGTCGCAGCGTGCGTGGTTGAAATTGCGCGATGCCAACTGCCCTTTGGAGGCATTCGAAATCGAGACGGGGATGCCGGCGCATGTGTTCGCGGTTAACTCGTGCATCGCCAGAATGAGTCGTGAGCGCTCGGCGTATCTGGACAAGATCGTCCCTGCTCTTGCATCCGATAAGAGCGCTTCGACGGCTCCCACCAGCGACGCTTGCCCCTCGGAGGAGTTCGCGCCTTTCCTGACTGCGTTTTCCGCCAACAGCGAATCACAGCGCCGTCTCACGGCGATGACGGTCAAGTCGCTGGTGTTGAAACCGGTGGCGGGAAAGGAACGTAGTACCTTTGAGCCTTCGACCTCGGGTGTCAGTGGAACAACGTTCACCTATCCGCTGATGGCCGCCATCACACCCGGCAAGACACCTGGAGTCGAGATCGAGGAGGTCGATGAAAGTCACGTCAACGTGGTGGATAAAAGGGCAGGCAACAGCAATGTGAAAATCTTCAACTTCTCTCGTCAGGCATGTTGGGTGCTTGAGGGGATTGAGGATTGGTCGATCAGTGAGAAGGATCTTGTCGCAACAGAGAACCCAGGAATGAGCCGCGCCGAGAACTTCTGTTATCAACGTGCCGAAGCGTTAGGTGGGCTTGGGTTTCTTGAGCAATACCCGCTGACGGTGAAGTTGATTGAAGCGTCGCTGGAGAATTTTGTCTGTGCTGCAGAGTCGGGTGACGCACAGGCGAGCCTGTCGGCGGCAAGCCTGAGCCTTTCGCAAATGGCGTCTCAGTTGGAAACCCCTAAGGTCGAGGCGCTGTTCAAAGCAGCCTCGAAAATACCGAGTGGCGCGTTGGCCTATGCCACGTTTCTTTGTTCAGGAAACTCCACTGACTATAACGGCCCTTGCCTCCATCCCGAGCAGGCAAAAGAGCAGGTTATTCGTGCTATTTCCATGGGCTCGGCTGATGCGATGAATTATCTGGCCTCGACCTTTGAAGGTGGCGAGTTTGGAACGAAGGATATGTCGCGGGCGTTAGCCTGTTATCAGATGGCGGCTGACAAAGGTAATCAGTTGGGCATCTTCAACGTGGGGCGATTGGGATCGCAGGGCGCTGAACCTATCAAGGCCAGTCACTGCATCTGAAATGCCGGGTCATGTCTGATGCGTTTTCGCAGTCGTTGAGTCTGAATACGTCCGGTAAAACGTTTAGTTTTTGAGCGTCTGACGACTGCGATTTTCCTTTAAACTCCCCACCCCCAAGGAATGCGCTCAGGACACGGAATGCCAGCCCCCTCGACCTCGCTTCGCCCCGCGTTAGTGCTCTGGCTATACGCAGCCGCAATCGTGCACATTCTCGCCGGCCTCACCCTGACCTGGGCCGGCCATTCCGGATTACTCGACGGCTACCTGCACAATCTCGAACTCGCATTCTGGGGCGCTGATGCGGTACCTGCGGCCGGCCACGAACAACAAGTCTGGTGGCTCGCGCTGTTCGGCGCGACGTTGCAAAGTTATTCGTTGTACATGCTCGCGCTGGTGCACATCGGCAATCGGTTGAAAGCCCCGGCAGTGTGGGGCTGGTTGAGCGCCGGCATCCTGTTATGGGCGCCGCAGGACATGTGGCTCTCGGCGCAACAACAGGTCTGGTCGCACCTGTGGCTCGACGGTTTTGCGTTGCTGGTGTTGTTGCCTCCGTTGTTCTGGCTGTATCGGCATGACCGCCGAAAGTCTCCTGCAGTAAAGACTCCGAGCCAATCCAACCCGTTTGCCGGCGGCGCTTTCAAACACGTGCTGATAACCGGCGGCACCGGGTTTATCGGCGAAGCCTTGGTCAATCGATTACTCGACGCGGGCCATTCGGTCAGCGTACTGACGCGCGCTCCGTTGAGCGCGGCCAATCTATTCAACGGCCGCGTCCGCTGTGTGCATTCGCTCAGCGAACTCAGTCATGACGAAGCCTTCGACGTAGTGATCAATTTCGCCGGCGCCCCTGTCGCCGGCCCACGCTGGACTCCCAAACGTCAGGCGCAATTGCTCGCCAGCCGAGTCGGCACCACCGAAGCGCTGATGACCTGGCTGAAGAACACCAAGCACAAACCCGCGCTATGGATTCAAGCCTCGGCCATCGGTTTCTACGGCGTGCGCGATGCCAGCGAAAGTCTCGACGAACACGCCAGCAAGGGCGACGGTTTCATGGCTGAACTCTGTGCGCGTTGGGAAGCTGCCGCGCAACCGGCCACTGAGTTTGGCGTGCGTCAGGTGGTGCTGCGTCTTGGCGTGGTCTTTGGCTTGGGCGGTGCGTTGACGCCGTTGCTGCTGCCATTCCGCTTGGGTTTCGGCGGGCGCATGGGCGACGGTCGGCAGATCATGAGCTGGGTGCATCGCGACGATGTGCTTCAGGTGATCGCGCGGGCTTTCAACGACGAAAATCTGCGTGGCACCTACAACATGGTCGCGCCCGAGACGGTCAGTCAGGCCGCGTTCGCCGAGCAGGCCGGCAAGGTCCTCAAGCGCCCGGTGTGGTTGCACATTCCCGCCGCGCCAGTGCGTGCAATGGCGGGGGAGATGGCGCAGCTGTTTTTCGATGGTCAGCGCGTGGTGCCGCAGCGTTTGACCGAGGCCGGCTACACATTCCGCTATCCAACCCTCGACGCCGCTCTGCGCGATCTGACCTGAGGCTCGTCCATGAGCAAGCCGTTGATGTACCTGCTGGCCGGCAACGGCAGCGCCGCCGATTGGTGGGATGACGCGCTGCCGCACTTCCAGCGCTACGACGTGGTGCCGCTGGAGTTGCCGGGCTTCGGCGCGAATCCGCAGCCGCCTTGCGAGGATCTGGCGGACTACGCGCAGACCTTGCTGGCGATGACGCAGCAGGGCAGCGCGATCATGGCGGTCGGGGTCAATGCGTTGCTGGTGCTGCACGCGTTGCAGCGTCGGCCCGGGCACTTTTTCCGCAGCGTTTTGTTGGCGCCGGTCGGTGCATTTTTGTGGCAGCGTCGCTTGCCGGCACTGATGTCGCCGCTGCCGATCCGCAAGACCATCCACTGGCTGCTGTCGAACAAGCCCACGCTGTTCGCCCGCAAGTTCTCCAACCAGACCTGGACGCCTGCGCAGTACCAGCGCATGGGCGCCGGCTATGCGCGCTGCCGTGCGTTTGTGCCGCACTGGGATCTGATTCGCGCCGACACTGCGCTGCCGCTGCTGGAGTGGATCACCGATCCGGTCGAGCTGGTCTGGGGCGATCAGGACGCGGTGCTCGGCATCGAGCAAGCGGCGGCGTGGTCGGCGATTCTTGCGCGCGCTGATCTGACCATCAGCCTCAAATCTGGTTGGGGTCATTACCCGTGGATCGACTCGCCCGCGCAGTTCGCGCAGTGGCTGGAGTCGGGCGAGCGCGGGTTTGTCGCGCACACCAAGGGTGGGCGTTTGCGCCTGGCTGAACTGGCCCGGCAAGCGGTACCGGCAGCGCTGACCCTCAACGATTGCACCGATCCGCGTCTGCCGGCATTTCTCGTCGCCCAACCTGATGTGACCTGGGCGGTGCGCTCCTCCAGTTACGGTGAAGATCAGGCCGACTCGGCGAATGCCGGTTTGAGCACCACCTATCTGCGCGAGCCGTCCGCCAATGTGCCGAAACGCATTGCCGAACTGACGGCCGAAGGTGTCGAGGAAGTGGTGGTGCAACGCTTCATCACCCCGGTAGTGTCCGGGATCGCTTTTGTGCGCCATCTCTCGGTAGAACTGGAATGGGTGGAAGGCCATCTCGAATCGCTGGCCGACGGTCACGTCAGCCCCTCGCGGGCAACGCTTTCGCGGCTCGGCGATGCCTGGCGCAGCGGCGCGTTCACGCCGTCCCACGGTTTGACCGAAGACCTGCTCTGGCGCTTTTTGCAAGACGTACTGCGCGTGTTCCACTATGTGGCCGGCGATGTCGAATGGGCCTGGGATGGTGCGCAATTGTGGTTGCTGCAATACCGGCCGATCAGCGATTACGGCTGGCGCAGACACCTGACCGCCGCGAACATCGCCGAGATCCTGCCGCCGCAACCGAGCGTGCTGGTGGAATACGCCCAGCGCCGAGCAGCCGCGAGTATTCCGGCGATCATGGCGCGTTGGGATGCGCGGGTGTTGCAGGACAACGAGCCTTTCACCGCGGTGTTCGGCGGCGCGTCCTATATCAACAATGATCTGTTTCTTGCAAGGCTGGCCGACTGGGGCATCAGCGCCGATAACTACGCGGGTGAAGTTGGCGGCGCGACGCCACATCTGCCGTGGCAACCGCTGAAGATGCTGCGTTCGTTGCCGCTGTTTTTGCGTATGCAACGCAAGGCTCGCGGCCATTTGCTGAATCTTGAAAACGGCTTGCAGCGCTTCGATCGGGAACTGGCCGAACTCGTCGCCCAAGCTGCCGATGGCCAACAACTAGCGGACTGGTTCACCCGGTTTTACGTGTTCGTGGTGCAAGGCAATCTGTGCATCGCCACAGCGCTGGCGAGCAGCGGCGGTGATTGGCTGGGCCGCCCGCCAACCGCTTACGACAACCTTGAAAACAGTCCTCACCGCTTGCCTTGGGAAACCGATCCGGCCACCCCTCGACCCGCGTCGAGTGAGCTGCCATTACAACCATTCCCGCAATGGCCAGGTCTGATCCGCCTCGCCCATTCGAGCGGCCTGCCGGGCCTGCGTGGTTACTACCTGCAAGTGCGCGAGTGGTATCGCGACAACCTGATGCGCATCTTCTTCCGTCTGCACCACGCCATGCCACTGGCGGACCGCGAGCATTGGTTCGCGCCGCATCCCGACGTACGCACCCGCGACGGCAGCTTCTGGCAGGACGGTCGCGAAGGTGCGGAGCTGGCCACCGGGTTCATGATTTATCCGGGGCAGGTGCAAGGCATCCTCGGCGCCGACATCTTGCTCGAAGACACCCTCGATCCGGGGCGGCACGCGCATTACCAAACGGCGCGGGCGGTGATTGCGCGGATGGGTGGGCGGCTGTCGCATGGCTCGACGTTGTTGCGGGAGCTGCGCAAGCCGTCGGCAGTGATACCGCAGGTGGATCCGGCGTGGGTGGGGTGTGAGGTGGTGTATCGGGATGGGGATTTGGAATTGATCAATTCGAAGGATGCGAAGTGAAACTACGATACCTCCGCGAATTGATCTTTGGTCTGGTCGCGTTTTTACAGGTGGGTTATGTGACTGGCGCAGGTCCTGTATTGGTCGGTAACGAGCCCGGCCAGTCGCCGGTTGCGCAAGGCCCGACCGAGACAATTGTAGACATGGGTTCGTGTCGGTTCTCCATGCCGCTGCTGCAGAACCAATGGCTGAAGTTCGACGATTTCTATTCGGTATTTATCGCAGCCAAACAACTGCCCAAACCGTCAAGCGCCCCCAGCTTGTGGCAAGCGCAGACGTCGAGTGGTGCCGACTGGCACTTCGAGAAACACGGTGACCTCAGCCAGCCGTGGTTTGGTTTGATGTGTGAAAACTCGGAGTACTTTTCGCTTCTCACCGACTGGAAACCCCCGGTAGACGATGCGTTTGCGGTGCAAGTCCTGCGTGACGACAACGACCGCAGGTGTCCGGCGACTCGTACCGATCAGGGCTGGGTGCCAAACTCTCTGGCGGGTCGTGCGAACACCTACACCTTCGAACAATGGGGTGGGGAGAACTCTTCGGGTTTCATCTTCGGTTTCCACGACAAGTCACGACGGCACATTACCCGCATCGCTTTTTGCCTGCTGAGGGGCAAAGACGTGCTGATCGGCTCGGCGGAATCGGGTTCATCCACCCCATTGGCGATCAGCAACGAAGGGTTCGAGCAAATCAGGAAAGCGGTGCGCGGCATTGCCTTCGAATGAACACACCCACAATGACTTGCGTCGATGGAGTTACAGCGTGAAAGGAATTTCAGTTCTTCTCGGCAGCTTGATATTGGCTGCCGCATCCATGGCATTCGCTGCCGATCCAGCCTTCAAGGATTACATCGTCACGCCAGTTTTCACCGGCCCCAACCATAAGCTGGTGCCGCAAGAGAACAGCAGCCCAATGATGGAACAGGCACGGGTGCAAGCCCTGAAAGGCAAGGTCAACTTCGCCGGCCATTACATCCTGCACAGGCTAGGCTGTGGCGGCAGCGCCATTTGCGGCGAGGTGCTGGACGCCCAGACCGGTGAAGTGGTTGGCGGTCTGCCCAATGCTTACGACGGCAGCACGTTCGGTATGGTTTACCAGCCCGACAGCCGCTTGATCATCGTCTCCGGCATCACGCTCGACGGCGAAGAAGATGCGCAGGGGAATGCGTTGGAAAGTGGTAACCGGGATCGTTACTACGAGTTTGTGAGCAACGAATTCCGGCTGCTGAGCATGACCGACGTGGAATCGTCGCCGATGGATGAGGAGTGAGTGGATGAACCGGTTTTTCATTCGGCCTGTGCTGATTGCGCTTTCGCTTTTACCTCATTCACTGCCCGCGATTGCCAGCGAAGGGAGTTGCTACGGCTACCTTACTGAGCTTGTCAGGAGCAGCGATTTTCCGTTTCGTTATGTCGGCAAGGACAAGGTCAATTTGCTGATCGACGAGGACGACGGTGAAGTAGTGCGCGCTCAGCTGTTTTTCGACACCGACGGCACCGGAACAATCGGCTGGATCAAATACACCCCGGCTACTCACGAATTGCTCAATACCTCGGCCGAGCTGGATGACCCGGTGGCATTGTCATTCGATGCCAAGTTTGCGGACGGCTATGCGAAGTGCTTGGCGGAACAACAGGCCGGCTAACGGCGAAAAGGATTTCTCAATGAATCAGCTTTTGTTCGCCGGGAGCCTGGCATGGTTGTTCTCTTCCCCAGCCTTCGCCGCGCCGACGGATGCTTACACCCAACGCGATGTCATGCAGTGCGGCGGTGTTGAAGTGGTGTTGGTGTCGTCCTGCCGATCGGTGACGGTGGATGGTGCGCAAACCCACGTCATCCCGGTCTGCTCCGACCAGACCATCAATATCGGTAGCAAGGTGCTTCGACGCAATATCAGCAAAGTTTCGCAGCTCACTTCCGACGGTGCGAAGACGAAGATGTTGAGCAATGTTGTTGTGGCGATGGATTGCGTGGAAGGCACCAAGGGCAGTCTTGTTTCGATAGGCGGATATGGTGGTTGCGGTGCCTGCGGGGAGTGGCACGGCTATTACTCGACAACAGGGCGATTGGAGCAATACAGCTTCGATAATAACCAGCGCTCGTTTGGCTCGAAGGGATCTCGGGACGAGCTGATCAAGGCCTATGGCGTTACGAAGAGACAGTTAATGTCAGAAAGCCCGGCGGTGAAGAGGATCGTCTATGGCCAGCCTTAAGTGGGTGTTGATGATCAGCAGTTTGTTCAGCGCTACCAATTTCTCGGCAAGAAGAAGCGCAGCGTTATTACCGCGAGTACCGCGACGCGATGAGTGCCGCCGGTAAAGCGCAGAAGATTCCGCAACGCGTCGTTGAGCGATCTGAAATTCAGGGACTGAAACAGTGAATATGTTCTTCCGCTTTATCGTGTTGAGCCTTGGGCTGCTAACCACTTCATACGCACTCGCTGCCCCCCAAGTCCTGAAGGAAATTCCGGCTAGCTTGCTGGGTGATGCATCACGGCAAAAGGTATTTGTGCTGGCGGGCGATGCGGACGAAGTTTCTAACCGATTGTTGATTGCGCCGGAACAAGCGCGTGATGAGGACATATTGCTCGATACGTCGAAGGCGCTGCCTCTGATCAAGAGTCAGTACTCGTCTGCGCTTCAGGGTGTATTCAGCGTCCATGTACTCAAAGGTCGCCCTGGCGTCATGACCGTCATTGATCCACAGGCTGAGGAAGCTGTGGTCAAGCAGCCGTTCGTTGAGGCTGGGGATTACATCGCGCTGGTAACCAGCGAGGAAGATAACGCGGTTTACAACTTCAACCTGTTGTTCGCCTTCAATAGAGGCTCAAAGCAGTTTGAGCTGAAAGCTCTGCTGGAAGTGACGAACAACGACTCCTGTGATCGGTCGCTTGTCAGCGTAGTGGAGTTGCCGGTGCAGACATTGGGCCCGATCACTCTCGCCTCTTTCGATGGGCGTGGGGCGCTGCAGAAGCTGCAGGTTGCTCGTACTGGCAGTATTGAGGGCGTTAGAAAGAAATTGATGACCGTCGATTCGGCTGATTTGCTGAATATGGCGCTGGCAGCCTACCGAAAGGGTGATGACTCTTCCTTCAAGGATACGATGAGCTACGCGTTGATGGGCGGTGGCTCGCATGACACTTGTCCCCCGGGATAGCTATATCGTCGCAAAGTACTACTACCCGCAGCGTCCCGGCTGGTCCAACGACCTCGGTTTTCTGCTCGGCGAGGCGGGTTACTACGCTGAGTCGATTGAGTTGCTCAACGCAGTGATTGCTAACCACCCAAACAGGACGGTTGCTTACCTGAATCTCGCTGACAGTTATTGGGCCGTGAACGATAAAGAGCGGGCGGTGGCGGCGTACAAGCAATACGCATCGCGAATGTCTGAAGCGGGAAAAGCTTCGAAAATCCCGGCGAGGGTGGGTGAGCGCAGCGCTGTGGCGCCCGAGGCGTGACAAGAGCTCGTTGAGTTGCCGTAACTGTGTGTTCTGTACCGATGAACCGCTAAAGGAATGTTCGGTTTGAAATTTTCGTCTGCATTGTTTTCCGCGTTGCTCGTTTTCGTTCCTCTGGCGGCTCATAGCGAGGTCACGACCGAGGTTTTTTGCTTCCGCTCCCACGAAGGCAAGCCCATAAATTTTGAGTTCAGAACCTATTACGATTCTGTCGCCAAGTGGAGCGGTGCTGGCGTCAAGTACAGCAAGTCGAAGAAGGCCATCACTCTGGTTCATCGCAATACTGAACAAGAGGAACTGGTCTATGGCCGGCCCTACCAGTACACGACAACTTGGGTTGAAGTAGTTGATGGCGCACTGACAGGTGAGTATCAGATGGTCACTCAGGGTGGCCGGGTTGATGCGATGTCGTATACGAATTACAAATCCGCAAAGAAGTATTCGTTTGAAAACGATTACAACGTGGATTCGAAACCTGAAACAGGTTGCCAGTGGTGAAGCAGGGAATATTCAGAAAGGGGACTTAACGTCCCCTTTTTTCATCCACAAACTTCGCTACTGCTTGGCCGCCACGTTTCGCACTTCAATCTGGTCGAGTGTTCCTTCCACCATCAATCTCACGCCGTCTGCCATCCTGCTTAGGGCTAGTGCCACCGAGCGGCGGGAGCCGTGGAGGTCGTCGGCGAGGTCGCAGGCGATGACGCTGATGGACAGGAGATCTTCGGAGGCGTTGGCCATGAGGGCTTCGGCGTCGGTGCCGGGGGAGAGTTTGAAGAGGCCGTTCTCACGTTTGGGATGCGGTTCGACGGCTGGTTTGAAATGGTGGTCGAGGGCGCGCTCGGCGGCTTCGTGGAATTTCTTTGATTCCAGGGTTTCGTAGGGCGAAACGTCTGGGTTTTCGGGGGGATTGGGTGTTGGTTTGATCATGGTGCAGCTTCCTGAAGTTATGAGGCCGACACCAATTCGCTTTGCACTTCGAATAGGTGGCAGCTGTGCGTTGGTGTGCAAGACCGGTTCAGGAACCCGGCAGACCCGAAGGTCTCCGACGCACAGCCGCCATAACGATCGGGAGCATAGGAAAACGCTCGGCGAAACGCCACTAACGATTGTGCACCTGAACCGGACTTGCACGTCCGGGCCACCGATTTTGCGGCGACCCACAGAGCCTATCCCCACCGCACCAACTCGCCTAGTTCATGGACAGCACCGCACTTTGCAGGAAATTTCCCATAGATTCGCGGGCCGGAAGATCAAAAGATCGCAGGCTTCGCCGGCTCCTACAGGGATGTGTTTCAACAGGTGTAGGAAAGGTGAGTGGTGAGACGCGGAGCGTCTCGGGATGCATTCCCACGCGGAGCGGGGGAACGATCAGTGGGCGAGCGCTGAATCGTGACTTGGCAGTCATCGTGCGCGAAATGGTCTGCATCCTCTTCCAACCGCGCCAGATACTGGCGTTATCGTCCGAATCCCTTACACTGCCCCGGCCGTTCATTTTCCTTTTGAGGCTGTGCGCATGAAATTTCGTTTTCTTCTGTGGATGATGGGTTTGTTGATGGGTAAGGCCAGCCGGACAAATCCTGCGTTCCAGCAGCAGTTGGGTGACAAGGATCTGGTGTTTCAGTTGCAGACGCTGGATGGGAAAGTGGCGCGGCATTTCGTGGTCAAGGATCAGCGTATCACCAGCAAGTCTGGTGTAGTGGCAGAGCCGGCGTTTGCGATTGCGTTTAAAGATGCCGGTTATGGCTTTGCGACGATGCAGGCGAAGAACAAGCAGTTGGCGTTTATGCAGGGGATTCAGGACAAGTCGATCCAGCTCAAGGGCAATCCGGCGCTGGTGATGTGGTTTCAAGGGTTGATGAAGTATTTGAAACCAAGAAAGGCGAAGGCTAAAGCTTAAGAAGTCGCTGGCTTGAACAAACCCATGCGCGCGCACTGAATAACGGTGCGCTTGTCTTGTAAGGCCATCATTGCGGCTCGCAAAGACAATCGGACTGTCATTTCTATCAGGTGTTTTGTGCATCGTCGCGATGCTCTACTCAAGTTCCAGTTCCGGCCTTAAGGGACTTCACCGACTTGATGGAGCAAGCTCATGACGCAGACACACAGTATTTCGACCCCCAAGTCTCTCGATCCGACATTTGCTCAGGATGGCGTGCTGACCTTACCGATACCCGGCATCGCGGGCGACGAAGCGGCGGCGGTCCTGGCGCTGCCCGATTCTAAATTACTCGTTGCGATACCTTTAACGGGAGCGAATGCCCCGGTTGCCATTGCGAGGCTGAATGACGACGGTTCGCTGGACGAGACCTTCGGTCCGGCGCGCAGAGGTTTCGTTGAAATAGCGCTGGAAGGGGCTCGGATCAGCTATGTCTCCGGTCTCGATGCGCTCGAGGATGATGGTTGGCTGATACGCCTTCAGTATTTCTCGACTACCTCCGATGACGTTGGCCTCGTACTGGTCCGCCTGAAAAAGACCGGTGAACTGAACGAAACGTTCGGCACCAACGGCGTGCGGTTCATCTCCCATTATGGCAACCCCGACCCCGCTAGCGCGCCGCGCAAGACCAGTCATCCGAGCAGCAGGTTCTCTCAGACTGCGCACGCTTCATTACGGTCAACGGCCCTGAAGGTGGGCGGCAAAATCGTCCTGCTTCATCTCGTGTTTTTTGCTGATGCGCCATTGCCAGTGGGCGTTGTGATACGTCTGCAAGCGGATGGCTCCCTCGATCGATCATTCAACGGTTCGGGCTATGTGGTTGTGAATGTCGCCACATCGAATAACGTCTCCGGTATCGCCGTTCAAGCCGATGGCAAGGTGCTGGTCTGCGGTGCATACCAGGACGGATCGGGAGGCCGTGGAGTTTTTCTGGCGCGTCTGGACACAAATGGCGCGCTGGACAGTCGATTCAACAACGGCCTGGCCTTGTTGATTCCCGACGATGAAGGCGAGAATTTTCTGCAATCGATTTCGGTACGTGAAGGCGATGGCAGGATTATCGTCGCGGGCCAAGCCCTGCGTAATGGTCTCGACGGTGGGTTGATCGCTGCATTCACGACCAGCGGCGCGGCAAACCTTGTGTTCAATAATGGCAAGCCGCTGTTTTCGCCGTTACTAAAAGGGTTGGCGTGGACGCATACCTCGCAGGTGGGTGGTTCGATCGTTGTTGTCGGGCAGGGTGAGTCAGCCGTGGTGACGGCGCGTTTTCTTGCTGATGGAAAACCGGATACGGCTTTCAACGGTACGGGGCATGCGTTGTTTGAAGACAGCGCAGGGGAAGCCTTCGCGCGAGGTTTGGCCGTCATGGGGGACAGCCGGATCGTGGTGTGCATTGAACTCTCCGTCCATTCTGATCTTCCCAAAGTCCCTGGGCGTTTCGTGCGCTATCTGGCGGGTACGCCGTCTTTGAATAACGATCCGACCTTTGGCGATGGTGGCATCCTCAGATTTCCTTTCCCCGGGTTCACGGGATATGACGTCAGGGCACTGCTGGCGCTGCCGCAAAACAAATTGCTGGTTGCCGTTCGCCTTTCAACACCCGGTGCGCCTACACGGATCGTTCGCCTGCTTGAAGACGGTGCTCTCGACTCACCTTTCGGTGGAGAAGACTCCGGCTACGTCGAGATCAGGCTGAAAGAAAGTTTTTACATGAGTCGGATCCTCGGGTTTACACCGCTAAGCGATGGCGGTTGGCTGGTTGGTGCTCAGTACACGGAAGAGGGCGCGAATAACTCGACGGGCCTGGTGCTGGTCAGACAGCGAGAGGACGGGCAACTGCAGACGTCTTTCGGGGAACAAGGTGTGCTCTATCTTCCCTACGCGAAGATGGGCGGCGGCGGATATACCGGGGTGGCGCAAGCGTCTGCCAGCGGTGCCGCAGTGGCTGGCGCAGCAGGGCTGGTCGCGCAACAACTGGACGAAAAAATCGTCGTGGTCAGTACCGTTGAGGATGCTGCCGGACGGACAAAAGGTATCGCTCTGAGGTTCGATCCGAACGGTTCTCCCGATACGACCTTCAACGGCACTGGCTTTGCGTTCATAGAGCTTGCAGAGATTTCGCCTTCTGACATCGTTGCGCAAGCGATCGCGACCCAGGCGGATGGCGCCGTGGTGATCTGCGGCCATTACTTCGCGAAGAGTGCGCATGGCGCCTTTGTTACCCGTCTCAACGCCACGGGCAAGGTTGACGCAGACTTTGGAAACAACGGCGCGGTGGACGTGCCCCACGATGAATGGGTCAGCCTGGACGTTGCGGCAATAGTCGACGACAAAATCGTTGTGGCCGGCGGTGCGGCGGTGGACAACGTCTCTCATGGTTTGATTGCAGTGCTCAATTTCAGCGGCTCCTACAATCGGGTGTTCAATGGTGGTCAACCACTGATTTCGTCACCTGTCTCCCAAGGTGTCAGATGGTTGCATTGCGTGCCGCGTACGGACGGTTCAGTCATCGTTTGCGGTAGCAGTGGCACTGGGGTGCTTGATGAGAATCTCAGCGCGGTCACCGCACGCTTTCTGGCGGATGGTTCTCCCGACGCCTCTTTCTTTGGTTCGGGATTTACCGTTTTCAATGAAAGCGCGGGTTTCGAATACCCCCACGGCATGGCGGTAATGGACGATGGGCGTATCGTGGTGGGCGGAGTGTATTTCACCGACTCTGGGTACGATAAAGGCTGGGTGATCCGTTACCTGGACAAGTCGGCTTAAGCCGGAGGTTGAATACATCGCGGGCAGCGTCGCTCCAACTGGAGCTCGCTTGCCCGCTTTGCATTCAGGCCTGGCTGAACTGCGAAGCCAGTTCGCGCAATAACACCTCGGCCTCAAGCACTTTGCTGACGACGTCGTTGGCTTTGTCGCGAGTCAGGCCCACACGTTCAAGCAGCGCATCCGGAATATCTTCATCCGGCCCAGAGCCAATCCCGCGGCTGCGCAGCAGACGCACGGCCAGGCAGACGAGGTTCGGGTATTCGGCGTAGGCGCCGTCGTAGCTTGGGTCGTGCTGGAAGCGCAGGGCGGTGGCCAGCTCATCGGGCATGTCCCAGTAGCGCATCAGCCACGAGCCGATCTGTTCGCGGCTGATACCGAGCAGGTGTTGCTCGATGTAGCTGTGGCACAGGTGCGGGTTGACCTCCAGGTGGCGGCAGATCAGTGAGAAGTGCGGCGGGAACACGTGGGCCAGCAGCAGGTAACCGAAGTTGTGCAGCAGGCCGGCCAGATACGTCAGACCGGCTTCCGGGCGCTGGGCGCGTGGCATGGCGCGGGTCAGGCCTTCGATGACGGCGGCGGTGTAGATCGACTGCTGCCAGTACGGCGTGGTGTGCTGCGGGTGGTCCTTCGGCAGGCTCAGGGTTTTGCCGAGGGCCAGGCCCAGTGCGAGGTTGATCACCAGATCGAAGCCGAGTACGCGGACGATCGCGTCTTCCACCGAACGAATCTTGCCCGGCGAAGCGTAGTACGGCGACGCCGCCCAGCTCACCACTTGCGCGGCCAGCGCCGGGTCCGTTTCAACGACGCCGGTGATGTCGTCAATGGTGGCGTTGGGGTCGACGCGCAGTTTGATGATTTTTTGCGCGGTTTCGGCCAGCGGCGGAATCTCGATGGTCGCTTCCAGACGTTGCTGAATGCGCCGCGCGGTGAACGCTTGCACGGCCTGGGTGATTTCCTCGCGGTCATCGTCCGGGCGGTCGAGGTTCGGGCGGATGCTGCTCAGGGCTTCGCCGAAGTTGGCGGCGCTGGCCTTGGTCAGCATGGTCTTGAAGTCTTCGCTGGCGATTTCCAGCAGCAGGCCCGGCTCGCCGGAGTTGATCAGCAACTTCGGTTCGCGCAGCAGGCTTTCTTCGTAGAGGCACGGCGAACTGGTCAGCGCTGGCAGGCCCGGCAGCAGGCTGAGACTGTGTTTGCCGAGCATTTTCTCCAGACGCTCGGTGGATACGGCGGTGAGGCGCCGGCCAGTCAGTTCGGCGAGGCGATTGAGATCCAGCAATTGGCTCTGCGGAAACAGCACCATCAGCGCGCCGACGGCGTCGTCCAGCAACACGGCTTGTACCTTGCGCGAAGCATTGAGGCCGTGGTGGTCGAGCACTTCTTCGTAGGCTATGCCCAGCTTGCCTAGCAGCAGCCGAATGACAGACGGCGCGTGCGGGGATTCGGGGGCGAGAGAGGCTTCGGTCATGATCTGTATCCGTTTTTGAAACAATGGCAGGAGTATAACCAGCTTGGTCGGAACGATCTGTCAGAAACTGCGACGGTGCTCACACTTGGCCGTATTGCTGCCCGTGACGCAGCCAGCGATCGAGTAATGGGCTGACGTGGGTTGGCCAGCGTTCCAGCAAGGCTTGCGCGGCGTCGCGCACGGCGGGTAACAAGTCGGCGTCGCGCATCAGGTCGGCGACTTTGAATTGCAGCAGACCGGTCTGGCGGGTGCCGAGCATTTCCCCGGGGCCGCGCAGTTCGAGGTCTTTTTCGGCGATGACGAAGCCGTCGTTGGTCTCGCGCATGATGCCGAGGCGCTGGCGACCGATCTGCGACAGCGGTGGATGGTAGAGCAGCACGCAATGGCTGGCGGCGCTGCCCCGGCCGACACGGCCGCGCAATTGGTGCAGTTGCGCGAGACCGAGGCGCTCGGGGTTTTCGATGATCATCAGGCTGGCATTGGGCACGTCGACGCCGACTTCGATCACCGTGGTGGCGACCAGCAGTTGCAGGTTGCCGGCCTTGAATTCGGCCATGACGGCAGCCTTCTCGACGGGTTTCATGCGCCCGTGGATCAGTCCGACTTTCAGTTCGCCGAGGGCGAGGGTGAGGTCTTCAAACGTGGTTTCGGCGGCCTGACAGGTCAGCTCTTCCGACTCTTCGATCAGCGTGCAGACCCAATAGGCTTGACGGCCCTCGGCGCAGGCGCTGCGCACGCGTTCGATGACTTCGACGCGGCGCGTATCGGTGACCAGCACGGTGTTGACCGGGGTTCGACCGGGCGGCAGTTCGTCGAGGATCGAAGTGTCGAGGTCGGCGTAGGCGCTCATCGCAAGGGTGCGCGGAATCGGTGTGGCGGTCATGATCAGTTGATGCGGACACATGCGCCCACCGACACCTTTCTGCCGCAGCGCCAGACGCTGTTGCACGCCGAAGCGGTGCTGTTCGTCGATGATTACCAGCGCGAGGTTCTTGAACTGCACTTCGTCTTGAAACAGCGCGTGAGTGCCGACCACCATCGGTGCGCCGCTGGCGATCTGTTCCAGCGCGGCGACGCGGTTCTTGCCTTTGAGCTTGCCGGCCAGCCAGGCGACTTCAATGCCGAGCGGCTCGAGCCAGCGCTTGAAGGTGATGAAGTGTTGTTCGGCGAGAATCTCGGTTGGCGCCATCAGCGCGACCTGATAACCGGCCTCCAGCGCTTGCAACGCGGCGAGGGCCGCGACCACGGTTTTGCCCGCGCCCACGTCGCCTTGAATCAGGCGCAGCATCGGTTCGTGCTGACTGAGGTCGTAGGCGATTTCATTGCCGACGCGCTGTTGTGCACCGGTCGGATTGAAGCCGAGGTTGGCCAGGTATTTCGGTGGCAGCTTGGTCGCTTTCGGCATTGCCGGGGCGCGCAGCGAACGCATGCTTTCGCGCAGACGCTGTTGCGACAGTTGATGGGTCAGCAGTTCTTCGAAAGCGAGGCGATGCTGGGCCCAATGATGACCGAGGGCGAGTTCATCGACGTCTGCATCGGCGGGCGGGTTGTGCAGGTAGCGAATCGCATCGGCCAGCGGCGCCAGTTGATAGTCGCGCGCCAGCTCGGTCGGCAGCCAGTCGGGCAGGGTGTCTGGCTTGAGCATCGTCAGCGTCTGCAGACACAGCTGGCGCAGACGCGCCTGGGTCAGGCCTTCGGTGAGCGGATAGACCGGGGTCAGGGTTTCATCGACTGGCGGCGGTTCGTCACCGGTAATGGCGCGGTATTCCGGGTGGTAGATTTCCAGTCCTGACGCGCCGGGCCGGGCTTCGCCGTAACAGCGAACCCGCGTGCCGCGTTTGAGGCCTTCTTTCTGCGCGTTGCTGAAATGGTAGAAGCGCAGACTGAGACCGCCGGTGCCATCCTGCAAGCGCACGACGAGGCTGCGCCGGCGGCCCATGACCACGTCGGCGCCGCTGACGGTGCCTTCGACCACGGCGTCCTGTCCCGGTCGCAGCGCACCGATCGGCACCACGCGGGTGCGATCCTGATAGCGCAGCGGCAGGTGGAACAGCACGTCCTGCAGATTCTCCAGGCCGACCTTGGCCAATTTCTCGGCCATGGCTTCGCCGACACCCTTGAGTGCCGTCACCGACACTTGCGACAGCTCCGTCATGACGCTCGCTTAACCGGCCGTAACCGGTGCCGCTGGCTTGGCCACCGAACACAGGCGTATGGAGTCGGCGAGGATCTCGATGGCTTTCGGCCGCGGGAAACTCGCGCGCCAGGCGATGGCCACGGTGCGGAACGGCACCGGCGGCGACAGTGGGCGCACTTCGATCACGCCGGGGGCGTAGTGATGGCTGTCGACCGCCGACAACGGCAGGATCGAGATGCCCAGACCGGACGCGACCATGTGGCGGATGGTTTCCAGCGAGCTGGATTCGACCGTGGTGTGCTTGGCGCCGTCGTTGCCCTTGGTCAGGGTCGGGCAGGCTTCCAGCACTTGATCGCGGAAGCAGTGGCCTTCACCGAGCAGCAGCAGGCTCTTGTCGTTGAGCAGACCGGCGTCGATGGTTTCTTTCTGTGTCCACGGGTGCTGGGCCGGCATGAGCACGTAGAACGGCTCGTCGTACAGCGGCAGGGTCAGCACGTCGGCTTCGTTGAACGGCAGGGCAATGATGATCGCGTCGAGCTCGCCGTTGCGCAGTTTGTCGCGCAGCACGTGGGTGAAGTTTTCTTCGATGTACAACGGCATCTGCGGGGCGACCCTGTGCAGTTGCGGAATCAGGTGCGGGAACAGGTACGGGCCGACGGTGTAGATCGCGCCGACTTTCAATGGGGCGGTCAGCTGGTTCTTGCCGGCCTGGGCCAGTTCGCGAATGCCTTGGGCTTGCTCGAGGACTTTCTGCGCCTGGGCGACGATGCCTTCGCCGACCGGGGTCAGGCGCACGGCACTTTTGCTGCGCTCGAAAATCAGCACACCGAGTTCGTCTTCAAGTTTTTTCACGCCCACCGACAGGGTCGGCTGGCTGACGTGGCAACGTTCGGCGGCGTGGCCGAAATGCTGCTCTTGGGCGAGGGTAACGATGTAGCGTAATTCTGTGAGGGTCATAGCAAGCGTCCATGAAGATGCGGGCCAAGCATACCGGCTGCAATCGATAGACGCACGTTATCAGACTGAGGGAGGCATGCGACACCGGGCAATGTCGGTTTGCCGCGGGCAGATACGCAAAAGGCACCTTTCGGTGCCTTTATTTCGATCTGACGTTCAACACATAACCACTGTGGGAGCGAGCCTGCTCGCGAAAGCGGTGGGTCAGACAAACATGTACTGACTGACACGACCTCTTCGCGAGCAGGCTCGCTCCCACAGGGTATTGCGGTGTTGCTTAGCGGCGGCGTTCGAGGGAGTAAACAAACGGCGCAACAATTTCGATCGAGCCGTTGTTGAGCATGTCGGCCGGCGGCTTGGGCAGCGGTTGCGCGCGGCGGATCATTTCCAGGGTGGCCCGGTCCAGATCGGCGTTGCCGGAACGGCCCACCAGTTCGAACGACAACACATTACCTTCGGCATCGACCACAAAACGCAGACGGTTCAAGCCTTCCTTGCCCCGTGCCTGAGCACTGGCCGGGTACTTTTTGTACTTGGCCAAATGCGCGAGCAGGGTGCCTTGCCAGCTGGCCTTGGCCGCCATCTGAGCAGGCGACGGACCCGGTGCAGGCTGGGTGGATTTCTCCGTCGGTGCCTGAGTCGGTTGCGTATCAGCCGGTTTCTCCTCGGAAGGTTTTTCCTTCGGTGGATCGGGCAGCTTCTTCTCGATCGGCTTCGGCGGTTTCGGCTTTGGCTTCGGCTTGGGTTTCTGCACCGCGATTTCAGCTTTCGGTGCTTCGGCCAGCTTCGGAATCGGCAACTCTTCAACCGGAGCCGGTGGCTGCGGCGGTGTGACGACTTTCGGCGGAGCAGGCGGTGGCGGGGCCGGAACCGGGGCCAGTTCGACCATCATTGCCTGCGGCGGCAATTCGATGGGCGGGCGGGCGGTCCAGTTCAGCGCCAACGCGATGGCCAGCGCATGCACGCCCAGCACCACGGCCAGGCTACCGCTGTAACGCCTCAGCTTATGGCGCGTCGTGATCATTTCTTGGCTGCCGTCTCAAGTCCGACCAGACCAACCTTCAGGTAACCGGCGGAGCGCAGCTTGTCCATCACGCTCATGAGGTCGCCGTAATCCACGCCTTTGTCGGCCTGGAAGAAGATGGTGGTGTCTTTCTTGCCCTGGGTCTTGGCGTCGAGCACGGCGCCAAGGGTTTCGGCTTTCACTTCATCGTCGCCGATGTACAGGCGCTGGTCAGCCTTGACGCTGAGGAACACCGGTTTCTCTGGCCGCGGTGCCGGTTTGGCGGTCGAGGCAGGCAGGTCGACTTTGATGTCCACGGTGGCCAATGGCGCGGCCACCATGAAGATGATCAACAGCACCAGCATCACGTCGATGAACGGCGTGACGTTGATTTCGTGGTTCTCGGCCAGATCGTCGTCTGCGCCTTCTTTCAAATGCAGGCCCATGGCCGATTACCCCACTTTGACCATGTGCGGCTGCGAGCTGCGCTCAGGCTGGTGGTCGAGGTCGCGGCTGACCAGCAGCAGCACTTCTGCCGATGCATCGGAAACCTGCGCCTTGTAACCGGCGATGGAGCGGGCGAACACGTTGTAGATCACCACGGCTGGAATCGCCGCAACCAGACCCAGTGCGGTGGCCAGCAGCGCTTCAGCGATACCCGGTGCTACAACGGCGAGGTTGGTGGTCTGGGTTTTGGCGATGCCGATGAAGGAGTTCATGATGCCCCACACGGTACCGAACAGGCCGACAAACGGCGCGGTGGAACCGATAGTGGCGAGGACGCCGGTGCCGCTGCTCATGTTACGACCGCAGGCTGCTACGAGGCGCTCGAGACGGAAGCTGACGCGTTCCTTGATGCCTTCTTTCTCGCGGCTGTTGACCGACAGGCGCATCTCTTCGAGGGCGTCGTGCACCAGCAGGTTGGCGAGGGTGCCTTCTTTGCCGGCGGTTGCGCTGGCTTCTTTCAGGGTGGTGGCTTTCTTCAGGGCGGCGATTTCGCCACGCAGACGACGCTTGGCGCCCATCAGCTCGAAGCCTTTGGCGATCCAGATGGTCCAGGTGATGATGGAAGCGATGGCCAGACCGATCATCACGATTTTCACGATGATGTCGGCGTTCTGGTACATGCCCCACGGCGACAGGTCGTGGGCCATGCCCAGGCTGTTGTCGGCTTCAAGAACTTCAGGGACGTCGGCAGCGTCAACCGCTTGCACCGGATCGGTAGCGGCCGGGGCAGCCGGAGCGGCCGCTGGTGCGCTTTGCTCGGTGGCGGCTGGCGTTGCAGGTGCCTGGGCGTCGGCGAAAGCGGCAGTCGGCGCCAGCATCATGCTGAGCAGCAGAGCCGCCAGCGCGCTCCAGGCGCGAGGTCGATTGGTTGGCGAAGCGGGGATTTGATTACGTGTCATGCTGGCCGGACCTGAGATAGAAAAACGGTGATGCTCTACCAGGCCTCGTGAGGCCGAGAACAAAAGTGGCGTGCATTATTGCAAGTAATTCTTGTTAACAAAAGTAATAGAGTATCTTTTTTTCTAGCATTGCTAGCCGTTCGTCCTGTGCCAACGCTAGTCTGTGCCTTTGCGATAGGAGTTTTTTGATGTCCGCGCCTTCTGTTTTGATCGCCGGTTGTGGTGATGTCGGCAGTCGTCTGGCCAAGCAATTGCTGGCGGCTGGCTGGGAAGTTCACGGCCTGCGCCGTGACGTTTCGAAGCTGCCTGACGGTGTGATCGGCGTTGCCGGTGACCTGTTCAATGAAGACTGCCCGGCGACCTGGCCGGTGGGTGCCGTGGACTATCTGGTGTATTGCGCCGCTGCGACCGATCACGATGAGGCCGGTTATCGCGCGGCTTATGTGCAGGGTTTGCAGAACGTGCTGAGCTGGCTGGAGGATTACGGTCAGGTGCCTGAGCGGCTGATCTTCGTCTCCAGCAGCAGTGTTTATGGACAGCAGGAGGGTGAGTGGGTCGATGAGAACTCAGAGACCATCGCTGCCGGTTATTCAGGACGATTGATGCTTGAGGCTGAGCAGGTCGCGCTTAAAAGTGGCATTCCAGCGAGCATTCTGCGTTTGACCGGAATCTACGGCCCGGGCCGCGAATGGCTGCTGACTCAAGTGCGTCGCGGTTATCGCGTGGCGGTCGAACCTCCGTTATACGGCAACCGGATTCATGCTGACGACGCGGCAGGATTGCTGGCGTTCCTTTTGGAGAAGGCTCGGCAAGGCGTGAAGCTGGAGGATTTCTACATCGGCGTCGACGACGCGCCGGCACCGTTGGCCGAAGTAGTGGGCTGGTTGCGCGAGTATCTGGGCGTTACCGAATGGTCGGAAGACGCGAGCGTGCGCCGAACCGGTAGCAAGCGCTGCAGCAATGGCCGGGCGAAAGCGTTGGGCTGGACGCCAACGTACCCAAGCTACCGTGAGGGCTACGCCGCGATCCTCGACGGTAAATGCTGACTTTCTAACCACGCAAAACAACTGTGGGAGCGAGCCTGCTCGCGAAAGCGGTGTATCAGGCAACATTGCTTTGACTGACACACTGCTTTCGCGAGCAGGCTCGCTCCCACATTTGATCTTCAGCGGTTTCAGAGACGGGTTACTGCTTCTCCAGCAACCACTTGCGCTCGCCCGGCGTGTACTGCGGCATTTCATCTGCCAGTGCCGTGTTCACAGCCTGGAAAATCTCCAGTTCCTTGCCCTTGCGCGCAAAGATGTAGGCATTGCCTTGGCCGTTGAGCTGCAACCACATGTTGTCGTTGGTGCTGCTCATCGACGCGCAATCACCTGCCAGGCACAAGGCATAACGGTCGGCCCCCGGCAAACCGGAAACCTGGCCATCAGCCTGGAACTGCACGGTGCCGCCTTCGCCCTGACCACTGGCGATTGTCCAACTGCCGCCCATGTAGGCGGAATACAGTGCACGCTCGAAACTGGCACCGATCGGCGCGCCTTCCGGCACCGGAATCTGTGCGCGGTCGAACACCTGCTCGGGTTCGTTCTCGCTGGCGGCTTGCTGCAGTTGCCCGCCATCGCGTTTCAGCTCGCTGGCGGAACTGCCATAGAAGTCGACTTTCCAGGCACCGGATTTTTCATCCAGCAGCCGTCCTTCGACGTTCTCAAAACCGTTGGTGTAGCGGGCCTGACTGGCCTTGGTGTTGACGTCCCACTCAAGGTTCGGGCCGTAAGCCTGAAGCGCTTCGCGCAGGGGGCCGCCCTTGGCTGCGGCATCGATCGCCACCTGGTTGATCCAGGTGCCGCTGATGTCACGGTCTGCAGGGTTGCTGGCGCAGCCGCCGAGGAAAATGGCGAGCAGCGGGAGAGCTAGCGCTTTGCGCATGGTGGAATCCTTTCAAAACCTTTTGTTGCAGCAGTCAGCGCGGCGTTTGAAGGCCGCGCCGTGCGCATCACTCGATGACCAGAATGGCATCCATTTCAACCTGCGAACCCTTTGGCAGGGCAGCCACGCCGATGGCGGCGCGGGCCGGGTATGGCTGGTCGAAGTACTTGCCCATGATCTCGTTGACCTTGGCGAAGTGGCTCAGGTCGGTGAGGAAGATGTTCAGTTTGACGATGTCCTTGAACGAACCGCCAGCGGCTTCAGCCACGGCTTTGAGGTTCTCGAACACCTGGACGGTCTGGGCTTCGAAGCCTTCAACCAGTTCCATGGTTTTTGGGTCCAGAGGGATCTGACCCGACATGTAAACAGTGTTGCCTGCCTTGATCGCCTGGGAGTAAGTACCGATGGCGGCCGGGGCCTTGTCGCTGGTGATAACAGTCTTGGTCATGTATGACTCCTTGTAATGGTTGAGTTATGCACGCATGCGGGTGATGCGGATCACCCCGGTCAAAGCGCGCAGCTTCTTGATCACGCGGGCCAGGTGCACACGGTCGTGGACGCTGACCACCAACTGGACCACGCTGATGCGACCATCGCGTTCGTCCATGCTGATTTTCTCGATATTGCCGTCGGCGGCGTTGACGCTGCTGGCCAGCAGGGCGATCAGGCCGCGCTGGTGTTCCAGTTCGACGCGCAGTTCGACGTTGAATTCGCCGGTGACATCCTTGGCCCACGAGAGCTGGATGCATTTTTCCGGGTTGTGCCGTATTTCGCTGATGTTGCGGCAGTTGTCCAGGTGCACGACCATGCCTTTGCCCGCCGACAGGTGCCCGACGATCGGGTCGCCCGGGATCGGCGTGCAGCACTTGGCGTAGCTGAGTACCAGACCTTCGGTACCGCGAATCGCCAGCGGACCTTCAGGGCTTGGCAATTGTTCGCCTTCGCCAAGCAGGCGGCGGGCGACTACGTAGGCCATGCGATTACCCAGGCCAATGTCTTCGAGCAAGTCTTCGATCAGTTCGAGGCGGTACTCGGTGAGCATTGCTTTGACGCGTTCAGCCGGGATCTTCTCCAGCGAACTATCGAAACCGTTGAGGACTTTGTTCAGCAGGCGTTCGCCGAGGCTGATGGACTCGGAGCGACGCTGCAGTTTCAACGCATGGCGGATATGCGTGCGCGCCTTGCCGGTGACCACAAAGTTGAGCCATGCCGGATTCGGCCGAGCGCCGGGTGCGCTGACGATCTCGACCGTGGAGCCGCTTTGCAGCGGTTCGGACAGCGGTGCAAGACGGCGGTTGATCCGGCAGGCAATGCAGCTGTTGCCGACGTCGGTGTGCACCGCGTAGGCAAAATCCACCGCCGTGGAGCCTTTCGGCAGCTCCATGATCCGGCCTTTCGGGGTGAAGACGTAGACCTCGTCCGGGAACAGGTCGATCTTCACGCTTTCGATGAATTCCAGCGAGTTGCCGGCACGTTGCTGCATTTCCAGCACGCCTTTGACCCACTGACGGGCGCGGGCGTGAGTGCCTTTCGGCTGCTCGTCACCGCTGGATTTGTACAGCCAATGGGCGGCGATGCCGTTGTTGGCCATCTCTTCCATTTCGCGGGTACGGATCTGGATCTCGATCGGTACGCCGTGCATGCCGAACAGCGTGGTGTGCAGCGACTGATAGCCGTTGGCCTTGGGAATCGCGATGTAATCCTTGAAGCGCCCCGGCAGCGGTTTGTACAAATTATGCACAGCGCCTAGCACGCGGTAGCAGGTATCGACCTTGTCGACGATTATCCGGAACGCATAGACGTCCATGATCTCGTTGAAGGCCCGACGCTTGCCGCGCATTTTCTTGTAGATGCCGTAGAGGTGTTTCTGACGACCGCTGACTTCGCCCTGGATGCCGTCGATCGCGAGGCAATGACCGAGGGATTCTTCGATCTTGTTGACGATTTCCTTGCGGTTGCCCCGAGCGCGCTTGACCGCCTGGTAGATCCGCGCGGAGCGCATCGGGTGCATGGCCTTGAAGCCGAGGTCTTCGAATTCGATACGGATCGCATGCATGCCCAGCCGGTTGGCGATGGGCGCGTAAATTTCGAGGGTTTCCTTGGCGATGCGCCGGCGCTTTTCGCCGGACAGCACTTCCAGCGTGCGCATGTTGTGCAGGCGGTCAGCGAGTTTGACCAGGATCACGCGAATGTCGCGCGCCATGGCCATGGCCATTTTCTGGAAGTTTTCGGCTTGGGCTTCGGCCTTGGTCTCGAAATTCATCTGGGTCAGTTTGCTGACCCCGTCGACCAGTTCGGCCACGGTTTCACCGAACTGCGCTTGCAGCGCTTCCTTGGCGATACCGGTGTCTTCGATCACGTCATGCAGCATCGCAGCCATCAGGCTCTGATGGTCCATGTGCATGTCGGCAAGAATATTGGCCACGGCAAGAGGATGCGTGACATACGCCTCGCCACTGCGACGGCGTTGACCGTCATGGGCTTGTTCGGCATAGAAATACGCTCGGCGGACCAGGTTGACCTGGTCGTTGCCGAGGTAGGTCGATAAGCGATCGGCGAGGGCGTCTATGCTCGGCATGATGATTCCTGCCGTAAGCTGTGATCCCGCGCCGTGCTACGTCGACCAGGCATAGGCTTAGACGGCCTCGTTGGACTCGTCCTCGAACGCAGCGAAGACCGGGTCTTCATGGACAATTTCCTGCTCGGCGATGAACTGGTAGCTCATCAGGCCTTCAGCGATTTCACGCAGGGCGACAACAGTCGGCTTGTCGTTTTCCCACTGGACCAGTGGCTCTTTGCCGCCGGTGGCCAGTTGACGGGCACGCTTGGTAGAGAGCATGACCAGCTCAAAGCGGTTTTCCACGTGTTCTAGGCAGTCTTCAACGGTTACGCGGGCCATGGTATTCCTCGGAGCGAATGCAATATGCGCGCTGCCCGGTTGGGCGAGCGGACTAAACAGTTTAAAAAATCACCAGCGATTAGGGAAGCGCTGATTTTTTGACCAAGCCCTTCAACGCGCTGCAAGCACCAATGTAAAGCGCTTGCAGCTGTTTTGGGAAGTGCTGTTTTAACCCAGCAACTCAGCCAGCAATTTGCCGAAACGTACCTGCTGGCGTTTCTGTTGGAGTTGATTGGCGCGGAAAATCGCCTTCAGATCGTCCAGTGCGTGTGCAAAATCGTCGTTGATGATCAGGTAGTCGTACTCGACATAGTGACTCATCTCGCTGACCGCTTCGCGCATCCGCCCGTCAATGATCTCGTCGCTGTCCTGGCCGCGGTTGGTCAGGCGCTGGTGCAGGGCCTGAAGCGACGGCGGCAGGATGAAGATCGAGCGTGCTTGTGGCATCAGCTTGCGCACTTGCTCGGCGCCTTGCCAGTCGATTTCCAGAATCAGGTCGTGACCTTCGTCCAGCGTTTGCTGGAGGCGGCTTTGCGAGGTGCCGTAGAAGTTGCCGAAGACTTCGGCGCGTTCGAGGAAGTCGCCGTGCTCGCCCATTTTCACGAACTCTTCGCGTGTCACGAAGTGATAGTTCACGCCGTCCACTTCGCCCGGGCGCATGGCGCGGGTGGTGTGGGAAACCGAAACGCGAATTTCCGGTATGGCGTCGGTCAAGGCCTTGACCAGGCTGCTCTTGCCCGCGCCCGATGGTGCGGAAATGATGTACAGGGTGCCGGTGTTGTGGGTCATGTCGGGGTTGCCTTACTCAATATTCTGCACTTGTTCGCGCATCTGCTCGATCAACACTTTGAGGTTGACGGCGGCCTGGGTGCTGCGCGGATCGAAGGCCTTGGAGCCCAGTGTGTTGGCTTCGCGGTTGAGTTCCTGCATCAGGAAGTCGAGACGGCGTCCGGCCGCACCGCCGGACTTGAGCACCCGGCGCACTTCGATGATGTGGGTGCTCAGGCGATCCAGTTCTTCGGCCACGTCGCTCTTTTGCGCGAGCATGACCATTTCCTGTTCGAGGCGCTGAGGATCAAGCTCCGCCTTCATATCGGTGAAGCGATCGAGGACCTTCTGGCGCTGAGTGGCGAGCATTTGTGGCACCAGTTCACGCAGGGTCACGACGTCTTCTTCGATAGAGGTCAGGCGCTCGTTGATCAAGCGTGCCAGCTCCGCGCCTTCGCGCTCGCGGCCGGCCTTCAACTCTTTCAAGCCTTGATTGAACAGGGCGAGTGCGTCGGCATTCAGTGCCTGCGGGTCGCTCGCATCGCCGACCAGTACACCGGGCCAGGCCAGCACCTCAAGCGGATTCAGTGCGGCAGGATTCTTGATCAGGCCGGCAACGGTCTCGGCCGCAGCGACCAACTGCGCGGCGCGCTCGCGATCGACTTGCAGCGGTTTGCCGGTGCTTTCTTCGGTGAAACGCAGGGTGCATTCCAGTTTGCCTCGCGACAGACCTTGACGCAGCGCTTCACGCACCGCGCCTTCGAGGTCGCGAAACGACTCCGGCAAACGCAGGTGCGGTTCAAGGTAGCGGCTGTTGACCGAGCGCAGCTCCCAGCTCAGGGTGCCCTGGGCCCCGGCTTTCTCGACGCGGGCGAAGGCGGTCATGCTGTGCACCATGGCGGTGACCTCGCAATGCAGATCGGCACCGCAGGGATTTTCCGCAGGCTCGATATCAATGAATTTAAGCCGACTGGCAGCAAAGGCGCAGGATTGTAGCGCAGTGCGGCGAATGCGCCCAAACACACGGTGTGACAAAGGGCTGCAGCCCGTCGGTAATGGGTGTTCCAAGGGCTTCAGTCGTCGACCCGATTTTTTAGCGAGTGCCCAGGGGCGGTGCAGCGCTCTATAATGCTCGGCAGTTTTCCGTCCTCAGTACAGGTATCTCCTATGAAACGTCCAAGTGGTCGCGCTGCCGATCAGCTCCGCTCGATCCGCATTACCCGCAACTACACCAAGCACGCCGAAGGTTCGGTGCTGGTCGAATTCGGTGATACCAAAGTCATCTGCACCGTCAGCGTCGAAAACGGCGTGCCGCGCTTCCTCAAGGGCCAGGGCCAGGGTTGGCTGACCGCCGAGTACGGCATGCTGCCGCGCGCCACTGGCGAGCGTAACCAGCGGGAAGCGAGCCGTGGCAAACAGGGCGGCCGCACCCTTGAAATCCAGCGTCTGATCGGCCGTTCCCTGCGCGCCGCGCTGGACATGTCCAAACTGGGCGACGTGACCCTGTATGTTGACTGCGACGTGATCCAGGCCGACGGTGGTACTCGTACGGCTTCGATCACCGGCGCCATGGTTGCCTTGGTTGATGCGCTGAAAGTGATCAAGAAGCGTGGCGGCCTGAAGGGCGGTGATCCGCTCAAGCAAATGATCGGTGCCGTATCGGTCGGCATGTATCAAGGCGAGGCTGTGCTGGATCTGGACTATCTTGAAGATTCCGCTGCCGAGACTGACCTCAACGTAGTGATGACCAGCACCGGTGGTTTCATCGAAGTACAGGGCACCGCTGAAGGCGCGCCGTTCCAGCCGGAAGACTTGAACGCCATGCTGGAGCTGGCCAAGCAGGGCATGAACGAAATCTTCGAACTGCAAAAGGCTGCACTGGCCGACTGAGCAGGTGCATAACCGCAAGGAGGACACGATGAGTGACGAGCAAGAGTTGCTGCCCAAACCGAGCCAGGAGGTTCGCCAATGGGCAATGTTTTGTCACTTGTCCGCCTTGCTGGGGATCTGGATTCCGTTCGGCAATCTGATCGGACCGTTGATCCTCTGGCAGATGAAGCGCGAGACAGATCCGTTCATCGATGCGCAGGGCAAGGAGGCGTTGAATTTTCAGATCACCGTCGCCATCGCCTCGTTGATCTGCTTCCTGCTGATGGTGTTGATCATCGGGTTCTTTCTGCTGGGAATACTGGCGATCGGCGCACTGGTTTTGACAATCATTGCGGGGGTGAAGGCTAATGAAGGCTTCCCGTACCGATATCCGTTTACCTGGCGGTTGATCAAATAAAAAGCTCGCCAAGTTAAAAAATGCCCTGACATGTCAGGGCATTTTTAATTGCGCAACTAAGTAATCTCTTCGGTATGTAGGAATAATCTTGTTGCGATGAGTGGCAAGTAACATTTTATATCAGTGGCGTGATTACACTTTTGGTCACAACTGTAGTGCCCTGGTTCTGGTTCATATCCTTGGAATCACAGATGGCGATTGTTAAAGTTGCCGGGCTAATATTTCTTGTGAAATATTAAGATATATTCAAGCCATCGAAGGCTCTTGAATTCCACAGTAATCAGTGTTGAGACAATCAGCCGGTTCATGAGGCGGGTGCAGGTAAAAAGCGCGTCTCTGAATATATAGCCAAGAATAATCCCAATGATTCAGCTCGATTTTTACGGAACACTTGTGGCCGCTTCCTTAGTGCTTCTATTAGGGCGCGGGCTCGTAACGCGTGTTGGTTTCATGCGAAGTTACAATATCCCTGAGCCTGTCGCAGGTGGCTTGGTAGTTGCCTTGGTTTTATTGCTGCTGCGAACGTTCGATATTGAAATTCGTTTCGATACTTCTCTGCAGACACCTTTGATGCTGGCCTTTTTTGCCACCATTGGTCTGAGCGCAGACTTTGCCAGCTTGAAGAAAGGTGGCCGGATAGTGGGGATATTTCTCCTGGCGGTCACGGGGCTATTGGTGGTGCAGAATGCGATGGGGATCGGGCTGGCAAAAATGCTTGGGCTCGATCCATTGATGGGGCTGCTGACCGGGTCGATCACTCTGGCGGGCGGTCACGGCACCGGTGCTGCGTGGGGCACCGTATTCAGTGAGAAGTATGGTCTGGCCTCTGCGTCCGAACTGGCGATGGCCTCTGCGACGTTTGGTCTGGTACTGGGTGGTCTGATCGGCGGACCGGTCGCGCGTTTGCTCATCAAGCGAGTGAAGGTGCCCAGCGGCCAGCAACTGGATGCGCCACGATTGCCAAAAGGTTTTGAGCAGCCGAACAAGGAGCGCTCGATCACGCCATTTTCGTTCGTCGAAACTCTGGCGCTGATTGCAGTCAGCCTGCTGGCGGGCAATCTGTTGAATGGCCTGCTGCAAGGGACTGCATTCGAGTTGCCGACGTTCGTGTGTGTCCTGTTTGTAGGCGTGGTGCTGCGCAACGGTCTTTCCGCGTTGGGCTTGTATCAGGTGTTTGAGCGTGAAGTCTCGGTGCTGGGCAATGTCAGCCTTTCGCTGTTTCTGGCGATCGCCCTGATGTCGCTCAAGTTGTGGGATCTGGCCGCACTGGCGTTACCGATCTTCATCATTCTGGCGGTGCAGGCACTGGTCATGGCGCTGTTCGCGATTTTCGTAACGTTCCGGGTGATGGGCCGCAACTACGATGCCGCCGTGCTGGCTGCGGGGCATTGCGGTTTTGGTCTGGGTGCCACGCCGACTGCCATTGCCAACATGCAGGCCGTGACGCAGCGCTACGGCCCCTCGCAGATCGCATTTCTGGTGGTACCGATGGTCGGAGCGTTCTTCATCGACATTATCAATGTCGTCGTGATCAAGCTGTACTTGATGTTGCCGTTCTTCGCCGCCGTCTGAGTTCGATTCCGCCTCGAGCGCAGGCACAAAAAATGCCCGTATCTTGCGATACGGGCATTTTTTAATTTCGAAAAGACGCTTAGATGGTCAGCGTCCAGTCGTAGTCGACAATCAGCGGCGCATGTTGCGAGAACCTTGGCTGACGTGGCAGACGTGCGCTGCGCACGAAGCGCCGCAGGCCCGGGGTCAGGATCTGGTAATCGAAACGCCAGCCCAGATTGAGCATCTCGGCCTGTTCGTTATCCGGCCACCAGCTGTACTGGTCGCCTTCACGGCTGACTTCGCGCAGGGCATCGACATAGCCCATGTTGCCGACAATCTCGTCCATCCAGGCGCGTTCTGGCGCCAGGAAGCCCGGGGATTGCTGGCTGTCGCGCCAGTTCTTGATGTCGAGCTTCTGCTGCGCCACGTACAGCGAGCCACAATAAATGTACTCGCGACGTTTACGCCGCTGTTTGTCCAGGTACTTGCCGAAGTCGTCCATGAGCTTGAACTTCTGGTTCAAGTCCTCATCGCCGTTCATCCCCGAAGGAAGCAGCAAGGTGGCAATACTGACTTTGTCGAAATCTGCTTGCAGGTAGCGCCCGTAGCGGTCGGCCGTCTCGAAACCGAGACCGCTGATGACAGCCTTCGGTTGCAACCGCGAGTACAAAGCCACGCCGCCTTGGGCAGGGACTTCAGCATCGCAGGCATAAAGGAAGTAGCCATCCAGTTGGAAGGCTGGGTCATCCAGTTCAAAGGCGGAGGCACGGGTGTCCTGCAGGCAGATGACGTCGGCATTCTGTGCTTGCAGCCAACTGAGCAAACCACGCTCGACTGCAGCCTGAATACCATTGACGTTCACACTGATGATCCGCATAAATGGCCCCAAAAATCGCGTGCGTGTATGATACACGGCGTCAAGCTAATTAGCTAAATCCGTGGTATTTGGGGTTTTTTTCATGCAAGCGTATCAGCGCGATTTCATTCGTTTTGCCATCGATCGCGGCGTTTTGCGCTTCGGTGAGTTCACCCTGAAGTCCGGGCGCACCAGTCCTTACTTCTTCAACGCCGGCCTGTTCAACTCGGGTTCGGCCCTGGCGCAGCTGGGGCGTTTCTACGCGGCAGCCATCGCTGAAAGCGGTATTCCCTTCGACGTTCTGTTTGGCCCGGCCTACAAAGGCATCCCGCTGGCGGCAACCACTGCCGTCGCGCTGGCCGAGCATCACGACCGTGACCTGCCATGGTGCTTCAACCGCAAGGAAGCCAAGGCCCACGGTGAAGGCGGCAGCCTCGTTGGTGCCCCGCTGACCGGCGAAGTACTGATCATCGACGACGTGATCACTGCTGGCACCGCAATCCGTGAAGTGATGCAGATCATTGCTTCGCAGGATGGCGCCAAGGCTGCCGGCGTGCTGATCGCGCTGAACCGTCAGGAGCGTGGCAACGGTGAGTTGTCGGCGATCCAGGAAGTCGAGCGTGACTTCGGTATCCCGGTGATCAGCATCGTTTCGCTGAATCAGGTGCTGGAATTCCTTGCCGATGATCCGCAGCTCAAGCAACACCTGCCAGCCGTGGAAGCCTATCGCGCGCAGTTCGGCGTTTAACCGCAGAGCACTGTGGGAGCGAGCCTGCTCGCGAAGAGGCCTTCACATTCAACATTGATGTGATGCAGAGACCGCTTTCGCGAGCAGGCTCGCTCCCGCAGGGAATGCGGTGCAAAAAAAGACCCCGCTCAGCCAGGCTGAGCGGGGTCTTTATGTTTGCGCTAAAGCTTAAGGACGCTTGCGATTGCTGATCAGCGTGCCCACACCGGTGTCGGTGAAGATTTCCAGCAGGATCGCGTTTGGCACGCGACCGTCGATGATCAGCGAGCTGCCCACGCCGCCCTGAACTGCTTCCAGCGCGCAACGGATTTTCGGCAGCATGCCGCCGTAGATCGTGCCGTCGGCGATCAGGTCGTCGACTTGCTGGGTGCTCAGGCCGGTCAACACAGTGCCCGACTTGTCCATCAGGCCGGCGATGTTGGTCAGCAGCATCAGCTTCTCGGCTTTCAGCGCCTCGGCGACTTTACCGGCGACCAGATCGGCGTTGATGTTGTAGGACTCGCCGTTCTCACCGACGCCGATCGGCGCAATCACCGGGATGAAATTGCCTTTGACCAGCAGATTAAGCAGCTCGGTGTTGATCCCGACCACTTCGCCGACGTGACCGATGTCGATGATCTCTGGCTGGGTCATCTCCGGCGTCTGGCGGGTGACGGTGAGCTTCTTCGCACGAATCAGCCCGGCGTCTTTACCGGTCAGGCCGATGGCGCTGCCGCCGTGGCGGTTGATCAGGTTGACGATGCTTTTGTTGACCTGACCGCCGAGGACCATTTCCACCACGTCCATGGTCGCCGCGTCAGTGACGCGCATGCCATCGACGAAGTGGCTTTCGATCGACAGGCGCTTGAGCAGATCACCGATCTGCGGGCCGCCGCCGTGCACGACCACCGGGTTGATGCCCACAGCTTTCATCAGCACGATGTCGCGGGCGAAGCCGGTTTTCAGCTCCTCGCTTTCCATCGCGTTGCCGCCGTATTTGATCACCAGGGTCTTGCCGACATAGCGTCGGATGTAAGGCAGCGCTTCGGACAGGACCTTGGCAGTGTTGGCGGCGGCATCGCGTTCGAGGGTCATTCAGGGCTCCGGGTGGATCAGAACGGTAGTTGGAGATCAGGTGCAACACGTTTCAATTGTGCGTGGAACACGTCTTTGATGCGCTGTAGTTCAGCCTCGTCATCGGCCTCGAAGCGCAGCACCAGCACCGGTGTGGTGTTGGATGCGCGCACCAGGCCCCAGCCTTTGGCGTAGTCGACTCGCACGCCGTCGATGGTGGTCAGGTCAGCGCCTGCGCCCCACTGTGCGTCGTGCAATGCATCAATGATGCTGAATTTGCTCTCTTCGGTCACATGGATATTGATTTCCGGCGTAGAAATATCATTCGGGAAGGTCGCAAACAGTTCTTCCGCAGTGGATTTTTCCTTGCTGAGGATCTCCAGCAGCCGTGCGGCGCTGTAGATACCGTCGTCGAAACCGAACCAGCGCTCCTTGAAGAAGATGTGCCCGCTCATTTCACCGGCCAACAGCGCGCCGGATTGTTTCATTTTCTTTTTGATCAACGAATGACCAGTCTTCCACATTAGCGGCCGACCACCGTATTCCTTGATCAGCGGCACCAGGCGACGGGTGCATTTGACGTCGAAGATGATTTCCGCGTCCGGGTTGCGCGCCACGACGTCGCGAGCGAACAGCATCAGCAGGCGATCCGGGTAGACGATGCTGCCGGTGTTGGTCACCACGCCGACACGGTCACCGTCGCCGTCGAAGGCCAGGCCGATGTCGGCGTTGGTTTCCTTGACCTTGGCGATCAGGTCGACGAGGTTCTCAGGCTTGCCCGGATCCGGGTGGTGGTTCGGGAAGTTGCCGTCGACTTCGCAGAACAGCGGGATGACTTCGCAGTTCAGCGCTTCGATCAGCTGCGGGGCGATCACGCCGGCCGCGCCGTTGCCGCAGTCGACCACAACCTTCATGCGGCGTGCCAGTTTGATGTCCTGGACGATTTCGGTGTTGTAGCGGTCGAGGATCTCGACCTGGGTGACGCTGCCGGTGCCGCTGCTCAAGTTGTTGCTCTTGAGGCGCTCGTGCAGGGCCTGGATCTGTTCGTTGGCGAGGGTGTCGCCGGCAATGACGATCTTGAAACCGTTGTAGTTAGACGGGTTGTGGCTGCCGGTGAGCATCACCCCGGACTTGCCGGCCAAAACGTTGGCGGCGTAATACAGCGCCGGCGTCGGCACCAGACCGACATCGCTGACGTGGCAGCCGCTTTCGGCGATACCGCGAATCAGCTCGGCAACCAGTTCCGGGCCGGACAAGCGACCGTCGCGGCCGACGGATACGTTCGGTTCGCCTTGGGCCAGGCTCTGGGAGCCGATGGCGCGGCCGATCCAGTAAGCGGTTTCGGCATTGAGGAATTCCGGCACGGTGCCGCGAATGTCATAGGCGCGGAAAATGCTGTCGGGCAGCTTCGGGGCGATCTTGGCTGGGGTGCTCATCTACGGAAATGCTCCATCTCGAAAGTGGCGGGACAGACCGACGAATCGTTCGACGGCAGGCTCAAACTGAAGGGTATGACGGCGTTTTCCACAGAGAGTTCGTGGTATGAAAGGGCCATGACGCCTCGGCTGGCGTGGCTTTCGGCCGCCAAAACCTTGATTTACGGTGTTAAAACCTGCCGCTGAAACTGCACAAATTTCCCCTGTAGGAGTTGCCGAAGGCTGCGATCTTTTGATCTTGATCTTAAAAGTCAAAAGATCGCAGCCTTCGGCAGCTCCTACAGGAGATGACTCCGGTTATTTGGTGCCGGTATGGCCAAACCCGCCGGTGCCGCGCTCGGTTTCGACGAACTCTTCCACCATTTCGAAGTGCGCCTGCACCACTGGCACCAGCACCAGTTGCGCCAGACGTTCACCGACGGTCATGGTGAAGTCGGTCTGGCCGCGGTTCCAGCAGGACACCATCAGTGGGCCCTGGTAATCCGAGTCGATCAGGCCGACTAGGTTGCCCAGCACGATGCCGTGCTTATGGCCCATGCCCGAGCGCGGCAGGATCAGCGCGGCGAGGTTCGGATCGCCGATGTAAACCGACAGACCGGTGGGGATCAGCACGGTTTCACCCGGTTTGATCACGATGTTCTGATCCAGCATGGCGCGCAGGTCGAGGCCGGCGGAGCCTGGGGTGGCGTATTGCGGCAGCGGGAAATCAGTGCCGATGCGTGGGTCGAGGATCTTGGCTTGCAAAGCGTGCATGTAAATTAAACCTGGTTCAGACGTTCGGCGATAAAAGTGACCAGTTGGCGAGCGATCTTGCTCTTGCTGGTCTGGGCGAAAACCGTGGCGTGCAGCGCACGGTCAATCACGCTGCAGGCGTTTTCTTCACTGTTGAAACCGATGCTCGGGTTGGCGACGTCATTGGCGACGATCAAATCGAGATTCTTGTCCTTCAGCTTGCGCGCAGCGTAGTCGAGCAGGTGTTCGGTCTCGGCGGCGAAGCCGACACTGAACGGACGGTCGGGACGGGTCGCGATGGTGGCCAGGATGTCCGGGTTACGCACCATTTGCAGGACGAAGCCGTCACCGCTCGTAGGATCTTTCTTGAGTTTTTGCGGGGCAACGACTTCCGGGCGGTAGTCCGCGACCGCTGCAGAGGCGATGAACACGTCGCACGGGATCGCCGACTCACAGGCCGCGAGCATGTCGCGGGCACTGACCACGTCGATACGGGTGACGCGATCCGGCGTCGGCAGGTGCACCGGGCCGCTGATCAATGTGACGCGGGCGCCGGCTTCTACCGCGGCTTCGGCGAGGGCAAAGCCCATTTTCCCGGAGCTGTGGTTGGTGATGTAGCGCACCGGGTCGATGTTTTCCTGGGTCGGGCCGGCGGTAATCACTACGTGCTTGCCGGTCAGCGCCTGACGCTGGAAGCAGTCGGCCGCGCATTGCGCCAGATCGGTGGCTTCCATCATGCGGCCCATGCCGACGTCGCCGCAGGCCTGGCTGCCCGAGGCCGGGCCGAAGGTCTTCAGGCCACGGCTCTCAAGGAGTTGCAGGTTGGCCTGGGTCGCCGGATCGCGCCACATCGCCTGATTCATCGCGGGGGCGACGGCCACGACGGCGTCGGTGGCGAGTACCAGCGTGGTCAGCAAATCGTTGGCGATGCCTTGGGCCAGACGGGCGAGCAGGTCGGCGGTGGCCGGGGCGATCAGCACCAGATCGGCCCACTTGGCCAGCTCGATGTGGCCCATCGCGGCTTCGGCGGCCGGGTCGAGCAGGTCGAGGTGCACAGGGTGGCCGGACAGCGCCTGCATGGTCAGCGGGGTGATGAACTCGGCGCCGCCATGGGTCATGACCACGCGCACTTCGGCGCCCTGGTCGATCAGGCGACGAACCAGATCGGCGCTCTTGTAGGCCGCGATGCCGCCGCCGACGCCCAGAACGATGCGTTTCCGATACAGCCGCTGCATAGGTCTGCCTTTCATTTCGTTGATGACTGCGGTGCGATGCCCCCTCCCCAGGGTTGAATCGACCGCAAAAAAGATGGGCTACGATATCACAGCGACCGCTACGGAACAGCGGCGCCCACAGACAGGGAATGTGTATGAGTATTCGCGATTGGCCTGCGGCGGAACGCCCGCGGGAAAGGTTATTGGAGCACGGGGCAGCGAGCCTCTCGGACGCTGAGTTATTGGCGATTTTTCTGCGCACCGGATTGCCCGGAATAAGCGCTGTGGACCTGGCGCGCAATCTGTTGACTCAATTCGGCAGCCTGCGTTTGCTGCTTGAGGCCGATCAGGACGCATTCAGCAAACAATTGGGACTCGGGCCGGCGAAGTTTGCGCAACTGCAGGCGGCTCAGGAAATGAACAGGCGGCATCTGGCTGAGAGATCACGGCAGAAACCAGCCCTGGAAAACCCTCAGGTCGTTCGCGATTATCTGAAAGCGATGCTGCGTCACGAACCGCATGAGGTGTTTGGTTGCCTGTTTCTCGACTCCAAACATCAAGTCCTGAATTTCGAGATCCTGTTTCGCGGCTCGATCGACAACACCAGCGTGCATCCGCGCGAGGTTGTGAAGCGATGTTTGGCCAATAACGCGGCGGCGTTGATCCTGTGCCACAACCATCCATCGGGGAACACTGACCCGAGTCAGGCCGATCGATTGCTGACCAAGCGTTTGCAGAAGGCGCTGGAGTTGATTGATGTGCGGGTGCTGGATCACTTCATCGTCGGCGATGGTGAGCCGCTGTCGATGGCGGAGTGTGGCTGGATGTAGTTCTCAGGGACAATGCAAGTCCCCTGTGGGAGCGAGCTTGCTCGCGAAGGCGCAGTGTCAGTCAGCATCATTTTTACTGACAGACCGCTTTCGCGAGCAAGCTCGCTCCCACAGGTTTGATTGCATCCCCAGGTGATGTGCTGGGCAGGTTATTTGAGGTTGACCTTGGAATAGTCCTGACGGCCGAACGGGCTCACGGAGTAACCCTGCACGTCTTTACGCGTCAGTGCGTAGGCCGTCGGATGTGCGAGAGGCAGCCACAGCGCCTGCTGTTGAATCTGCGTCTGCGCCTGCTCATACAGCTTGGTGCGCACGCCTTGCTCGCTGGTGGTCTTGCCGGCGCTGATCAGCTTGTCCAGATCGGCGTTGCAGTAGCGTGCGAAGTTGGTGCCCGATTTGACCGCTGCGCAGGAAAACTGCGGCGTGAGGAAGTTGTCCGGGTCGCCGTTATCTCCGGCCCAGCCCATGAACAGCAGATCATGCTCGCCAGCCTTGGCGCGGCGGATCAATTCACCCCACTCGATCACGCGGATTTCCGCCTGAATGCCGATTTCCGCCAGATCTGACTGCAACATCTGTGCGCCCAGGCTTGGGTTCGGATTCAGCAGGCTGCCGGAAGGGCGCGTCCAGATGGTGGTCTGGAAACCGTCCTTCAACCCGGCCTTGGCCAGCAATGCCTTGGCTTTGGCGACATCGTGCGGGTAACCCGGCAGGTTCTTCGCGTAGCTCCAGGTGTTCGGCGGGTAAGGGCCGTTGGCCGCTTCGGCGGTGTCTTCAAACACAGCCTTGATGTAGTTGGCCTTGTCGAACGCGAGGTTGATCGCTTGACGCACTTCCGGCTTGTCCAGCGGCGGATGCTGGCTGTTGATGCCAACGAAAGCGGTCATGAATGCGTCAGTCTTTTCGACTTTCAGCGTCGGTTCTTTCAGCGCGGCTTGTACGTCGAGTGGCTTCGGTGACAGGGCGATCTGGCATTCATTGCGTCGCAGCTTTTGCAGGCGCACGTTGGCGTCCGGCGTGATGGCGAAGATCAACGGGTCAACCGAAGGCTTGCCGTGGAAGTAATCCGGGTTGGCCTTGTAGCGGATGGCTGCATCTTTCTGGAAGCGATTGAACACGAACGGGCCGGTGCCGATTGGCTGGCTGTTGAGCTTGTCCGTGGCATTGGCTTTCATCAGTTTGTCGGCGTATTCGGCGGAGTAGATCGAGGCGAAGCCCATGCTCAGGGTCGCCAGGAATGTTGAATCCGGATGATCAAGGGTAAAGCGTACGGTCAGCGGATCGAGTGCGTCGATCTTCTTGATCAGTGCAGGTAACTGCATCGACTGGGCATGCGGGAAGCCGCTCTGGGCGACTTTGTGCCACGGGTTGGCCGGGTCGAGCATGCGGTCGAAGCTGAATTTGACGTCTTCGGCGGTCAGCTCACGGCTTGGCTTGAAGTAGTCAGTCGTATGAAACTTCACCTGCGGGTGCAGCTTGAACACGTAAGTCAGGCCATCGGTGCTGACTTCCCAGCTGTCGGCCAGGCTCGGCACGACCTTGCCGCTGGCGGTGTCGAAATCCACCAGGCGATTCATTAGCACGTCAGCCGAGGCGTTGGTGGTGGTCAGCGAGTTGTACTGCACCACGTCGAACCCTTCCGGGCTGGCCTCGGTGCAGACGCTCAGCGCGGCGGCCTGGGCCAGGGGGCTCAGCAGGAGCGGGGCGAGCAACAGGGGTAGGGCAGCGAGGCGCATGGTCGGTTTCCTTTTACAGATCGAAGGCCCATCTGCAAGTGCAGTCTGGAAAAGGCCTACCCTAGAGGGCTGGATTACAAATGACTATCCCCTTTTTGCATTTTCGGGGCACAGTGATGGCAGTTTTTCAGACCACGGCGTCACGTTAAAAGTCGGAAACGCCTGCGCGGGCGATTTTCTGCGACGAGTGGTAAAAATCGATGTCAGCCTTTATCCAAGGCGTTCGCGGGCTGAAAAAGCGCCTTTTTGTGGATTGATTGCACACCGATTGTTGTTGCTCCGAAGTCTTTCTGGTATAAAGCAGCGCTCTTTTCTAGGGGCCCGGTTCCTTCACTGTAGGTGTAGCCGGTAAGACCTCTAAAGAAACGCGGCGCCTGGCGCCAAATGACTGAGAGATTAAGCGGCCAACCCATGCCGGGTTGGGCATGTGGTTTTAGAGGGCTGAGGCATGTCGAGAGTATGTCAAGTTACCGGTAAGGGTCCGGTGACTGGGAATAACATTTCCCACGCAAACAACAAAACCCGTCGTCGTTTCCTGCCGAACCTGCAGCATCACCGCTTCTGGGTTGAAGAAGAGAAACGTTTTGTGCGTCTGCGCGTATCTGCCAAAGGCATGCGTATCATCGACAAGCGTGGCATCACTGTCGTGCTCGCCGAACTTCGCCGCGATGGCAAGATTTAAGGGAGCTAATCATGCGTGAATTGATTCGTTTGATCTCGAGCGCCGGTACTGGTCACTTCTACACTACCGACAAGAACAAGCGTACTACCCCGGACAAAATCGAGATCAAGAAATATGATCCGGTTGTTCGCAAGCACGTGATCTACAAGGAAGGCAAAATCAAGTAATTGATTTTTCCCGACTTACGAAAAAGGCCCGTATCTCACGATACGGGCCTTTTTTGTTGCCTCGGTTTTTGTGTCGCCTGTCCTGACGCCTTCGCGAGCAAGCTCGCTCCCACAATGGAATGCGGTAGGAATGTGGGAGCGAGCCTGCTCGCGAAGAGGCCGGTAAAATCAGCGAAAAACTCAAGCCTTCTGTTCAAAGATCACATAAATCTTGCGGCAAGCCTCCAGCACTTCCCAAGTGCCACGAAACCCCGCCGGAATCACGAACCGGTCGCCCACACGCAAGGTCTTGGCATTGCCATCGCTGTCACGCAGCACCGAAACGCCCTGCAAAATCTCGCAATATTCATGCTCGGTGTAATTCACCGTCCACTGTCCCACCGCACCTTCCCACACGCCGACGCCCATCTGCCCGCAAGGGCTGTCGTACTGATGGAACACCGCTTGCTCAGGATCACCCTTGAGCACTTTCGCCGGATCCGGGCGATAGCGTTCGGCTTCGCTGCTGGTGAGGCTGATGTCGACGACGTTCTGGATGTTCATTGTTGTTATCCCCCGTGAATACGGCGCGATTGGCTGGAAAGGGCCAAAGTCTATGTTGATTAAAATCAACACCGCAAGGCCGTATGGCCACCTTATGTCAAATATATTGAAACAACCCCGGCCGCTGGTTTAGGGTGGCGGGTGCCTCTGGCCGAAAAACCGGCTGGCCGGGCAGAATTCTTGAGGACGCTGGCGAAGATCGCGCGGCGCTCGTATTCAACAAGCGGAGGACACTCGAAATGACCACCCTGACTCGTGCCGACTGGGAACAACGCGCCCGCGACCTGAAAATCGAAGGCCGCGCTTATCTCAATGGCGAATACACCGACGCCGTCTCCGGCGAGACCTTCGAGTGCATCAGCCCGGTCGACGGCCGTCTGCTCGGCAAGATCGCCAGCTGTGACGCCGCCGATGCTCAGCGCGCCGTGGAAAACGCCCGCGCCACGTTCAATTCCGGCGTCTGGTCGCGCCTGGCGCCGACCAAACGCAAAGCCACCATGATCCGTTTTGCCGGCCTGCTGAAGCAGCACGCCGAAGAACTGGCCCTGCTCGAAACCCTCGACATGGGCAAGCCGATCAGTGATTCGCTGTACATCGACGTTCCGGGCGCGGCGCAAGCGCTGAGCTGGAGCGGTGAAGCGATCGACAAGATTTACGACGAAGTCGCGGCCACGCCGCACGATCAACTGGGTCTGGTGACCCGCGAGCCGGTGGGCGTGGTCGGTGCCATTGTGCCGTGGAACTTCCCGTTGATGATGGCCTGCTGGAAACTCGGCCCGGCACTGTCGACCGGTAACTCGGTGATTCTCAAGCCGTCGGAAAAATCCCCGCTGACCGCCATCCGCATCGCGGCGCTGGCCGTTGAGGCCGGTATTCCGAAAGGCGTGCTCAACGTGCTGCCGGGTTATGGTCATACCGTTGGCAAGGCGCTGGCCCTGCACAACGATGTCGACACACTGGTGTTCACCGGTTCGACCAAGATCGCCAAGCAACTGATGATCTACTCCGGCGAATCGAACATGAAGCGTGTCTGGCTGGAAGCCGGCGGCAAGAGTCCGAACATCGTCTTTGCCGATGCCCCGGATCTGCAAGCCGCCGCTGAATCCGCTGCCAGCGCCATCGCCTTCAACCAGGGCGAAGTCTGCACCGCTGGTTCGCGTCTGCTGGTCGAGCGTTCCATCAAAGACAAGTTCTTGCCGATGGTGATCGAGGCGCTGAAAACCTGGAAGCCGGGCAATCCGCTGGATCCGGCGACCAACGTCGGTGCGCTGGTCGACACTCAGCAGATGAATACTGTGCTGTCGTACATCGAATCCGGCCACAGCGATGGCGCCAAGCTGGTCGCTGGCGGTAAGCGCATTCTTCAGGAAACCGGCGGCACTTATGTTGAACCAACGATTTTCGACGGCGTGAGCAACGCGATGAAGATCGCTCAGGAAGAGATCTTCGGCCCAGTGCTGTCGGTGATCGCTTTCGATACCGCTGAAGAAGCGATTCAGATTGCCAACGACACGCCGTATGGCCTGGCGGCTGCGGTATGGACGCAAGATATCTCCAAGGCCCACCTGACCGCCAAGGCACTGCGTGCCGGCAGCGTCTGGGTCAACCAGTACGACGGGGGTGACATGACTGCGCCGTTTGGCGGCTTCAAGCAATCGGGCAACGGCCGCGACAAGTCGCTGCACGCGTTCGACAAGTACACCGAACTGAAGGCGACGTGGATCAAGCTGTAAGCCGCTGAGGGGAGCCTGATTCAATCAGGCTCCCGAACCAGACAGAGATCCCCTGTGGGAGCGAGCTTGCTCGCGAAGGCGGTGTATCAGTCAGCCCATGTGCTGAATGTGAAACCGCTTTCGCGAGCAAGCTCGCTCCCACAGTGGTTTTGTGGTGCACATAATAATTATCCACAGGAGCGTGGAACATGCGTTGGGCGACGTATTTCGCCGTGTTGGCGTCTGTCTTGAGTGTCGGTCTGGCCCTGGGGGTCAGCATGCCGTTGGTGTCGTTGCGCCTGGAAGGCTGGGGTTACGGTTCCTTCGCCATCGGTGTAATGGCAGCGATGCCGGCGATTGGCGTGTTGTTGGGCGCGAAGATTTCCAGTCATCTGGCGGCGCGCTTCGGCACGGCGAACCTGATGCGCTTGTGCCTGTGGGCTGGGGCATTGTCGATTGGTCTGCTGGCGCTGTTGCCGAGCTATCCGATCTGGCTGGTGCTTCGGCTGATGATCGGCGTGATCCTGACCATCGTGTTCATCCTCGGCGAGAGCTGGATCAATCAACTGGTGGTCGAGCACTGGCGCGGGCGATTGGTGGCGCTGTATGGCAGCAGCTATGCGTTGAGCCAACTGTCGGGCCCGTTGTTGCTGGGTGCTTTGGGCACTGAACATGATTACGGTTTCTGGGTCGGTGTCGGTTTGCTGGTGGTTTCGCCGTTGCTGTTACTCGGTCGCAGCGGTGCGCCAAGCAGTGAAGCGAGCAGCGTGACGTTCCGCGACCTCTGGGGCTTCGCTCGCGAGCTGCCGGCAATTGCCTGGGCGGTGTCGTTGTTTGCCGCGTTCGAGGCGATGATCCTGACGTTGCTGCCGGTGTATTGCCTGCAGCAGGGTTTCACCGCTGAAACCGCGCTGGCGATGGTCAGCACCGTGGTGGTGGGGGATGCGTTGCTGCAACTGCCGATTGGCGCGTTGGCCGATTACCTGTCGCGACGTACGTTGTTCGCGGGTTGCGCGGTGGTGTTGATGCTGTCGAGTCTGGCGATTCCGCTGTTGCTCGATACGCTTCTCATCTGGCCGTTGTGGGTGCTGTTCGGGGCGAGTGCCGGTGGCTTGTTTACTTTGTCGCTGATTCTGATTGGCGAGCGTTATCGCGACGATGCGCTGGTACGCGCCAATGCGCACATCGCGCAATTGTGGGGTGTCGGTTGTCTGGTCGGGCCGCTCGCGGCGGGGGCGGGCAGCCAGTGGATCAGCGGGCATGCGTTGCCGTTGCTGATGGCGATCGGGGCGTTTGGCTTGGTGATTCTGCTCTTGCGCCAAGGGGCGTTTGGCACAGCGCAGACGGCTTGAAGTCAAAAGATCGCAGCCTGCGGCAGCTCCTACAGTTGGAATGCATTCGTTCTGCAGGAGCTGCCGAAAGCTGCGATCTTTTGCTCTTTAAAGCATTCGCTCAAGCCCGACAGTGGTGCTGAACCACGCGTTGAATCGTCGCCACCAACTCCCCGGCTCTTTGGTCAGGGTATGCATCTGGCCGTGGTCTTCGGTGACCCAGACAATCTGGCCATCCTGTAATTTCGCCTGATAACTCAGCGCTGGCGCCATGCCTTGCAGGGCCAGTTCGCGAACATGTTCGGCAAGCTCAGGGCTGTCGACCAAGACCCCGACTTCCGTGTTCCACAGCACCGAACGCGGATCAAAGTTGAACGAGCCGATAAACGATTTCTGCCGGTCGAAGATCATCGCTTTGCTGTGCAGACTTGAGTCCGAACCACGAAACGACTTGCTGTAAAACACATGCGGGCCGCTGCCGTAGTTATCCCCAGGCTGACGGCGCAGTTCATACAACTTCACGCCATGCTCCAGCAACGCTTTGCGATACGGCGCATATCCGCCATGCACCGCCGGTACATCGGTGGCCTCCAGCGCGTTGGTCAGCAGGCTCACCGAGACGCCGGCATCGGCGCGACCGGTCAAGTACACCAGCCCCGGTTGGCCGGGCACGAAGTACGCTGAAATCATGATCAGCTCTTTGCTCACGCCTCTGAGCTCGGGTGCCAGTTGCGTGGTCAGCAGCAATTGCGGATCCGGTTCGCCTTTGGCCAACACTTTGCTCGGCGCATCCCACAACGCCTGATTCCATGCCCAGATCAGCTCTTTGCGCCAGATGTCCATGCGCGGCGCGGTCTTGAACGTCATGAGCTGCTGATAGAGCGCGTGATTTTGTTTACGGGTTTCTTCCAGCGATTCTTCCAGCCGGGTGCGAGTGTTCTGCAGATCCTTGGCGGTCGGTTGGCTGGTAAGGAATTCATCGATCGGTTTGCTCAGGGCGCTGTTCCAGTACTGGTCGAAACTGTGTCCGAGCTGCTCGGCCACCGGCCCGACGCTGAGCATGTCGATGTCGGTGAAATTCAGGTTCGGTTCGGCGTCGAAATACTCGTCGCCCAGATTGCGCCCGCCGACGATGGCCACGCTGTTGTCCGCCAGCCACAGCTTGTTGTGCATGCGCCGGTGTTGCAGCGACAGGTTGAACAAGCGGCCAGCCGCGCGCGTGACGCCGGTGCTACGGCCCAGATGCAGCGGGTTGAACAGGCGGATCTGAATCTGCGGATGTGCCGCCAGTGTCGCGATGATCTGGTCGAGACCATCGCTGGTGGTGTCGTCGAGCAGAATGCGCACACGCACGCCACGATCGGCAGCCTTGAGCAGTTCCTCCACCAGCATCCGCGTGCTGATGCCGTCGTGGACGATGTAGTACTGCAGATCGAGGCTGGTCTGGGCGTTGCGGATCAGTTCGGCGCGCGCGGTGAACGCCTCACTGCTGTTGGACAGCAGGCGAAAACCCGAGCGGCCTTGATAGGGCGCCGCTTGCGCCTGGATCGAACGGCCAAAGCTGGAGTCGGAGGCCGGCAGCGCCTGGCTCGGCTCGCGGGGAACGTCGAAACTGGCACAACCGCTCAGGAACGAGGCGAGTAACAGCAAAGCGAGTAGGGGCTGTCTGAAGCTCACGTAGGGTCATTCCGAATGGCGGCTAGGGTCGGCATATGGACGCGGTTCTCTGGAAAAAGGTCAGTCGGCTGCGGCCAGTAATCTGACGGCCGTCTCGCCGACCTTGCGCACCGCCTCTTCGATCTGCGCTGTCGGTTTGGCAGCGTAGTTCATTCGCAGGCAATTGCGGTACTTGCCCGAGGCGGAAAAGATGCTGCCGACGGCAATCTGTACGCCTTGGTCGTGCAACTCACGATTCAGTTTCAAGGTGTCGAAACCTTCCGGCAATTCGACCCACAACATGAAGCTGCCTTGCGGTCGACTGGCGCGGGTGCCTGCAGGGAAATAGCGGGTCACCCAATCGATCATCAGGTCGCGGCTGCGCTGATATTGCGTGCGCATGCGCCGCAAGTGCGGTTCGAAATGACCGGCTTTGAGGAATTCGGCGATAGCGATCTGGGGCTGCGGTGCGGTCGATCCGGTGCTGATGTATTTCATGTGCAGCACGCGCTCGAGGTATCGTCCCGGTGCGACCCAACCAATGCGCAGCCCTGGCGCCAGGGTCTTGGAAAACGAACTGCACAGCAATACGCGGCCGTCTTCGTCGAAGGATTTGATCGTGCGTGGGCGCGGGTAGGTGTAGGCCAGTTCGCCATACACATCGTCCTCGATGATCGCCACATCAAAGCGTTGCGCGAGGTTGAGCAGGGCGCGTTTGCGCGACTCCGGCATGATGTAGCCGAGCGGGTTGTTGCAATTCGGGGTGAGCTGAATGACCTTGATCGGCCATTGTTCGAGTGCGAGTTCCAGCGCTTCGAGGCTGATGCCGGTAAGCGGGTCGGTGGGAATTTCCAGGGCTTTCATGCCCAGGCCTTTGAGCGTTTGCATGGCGCCGTGGAAGCTCGGCGAATCGACCGCGACGATGTCGCCCGGCTCGCAGATCGCATGGATGCTGGTGGACAGCGCTTCGTGGCACCCGGTGGTGACGACCAGGTCGCTGGCGCTCAACTGGCAACCGGAATCGAGCATCAGCCGAGCGATCTGTTCGCGCAGTTCGAGAGTGCCGTGAATGTTGTCGTAATACAGGCCGGGCATGTCCTGGCGGCGGCTGATCCGCGCCAGACCGCGCAGCAGCGGTTTCATGGTTGGCGAACTGATGTCGGGCATGCCGCGACCCAGTTGCACGACATCCTTGCGCGGCACCGCGCGAATCAACTCCAGTACTTGATCCCATTGCGAAATCTCCACCGGCCGTTGCGCCGGACGACCGACGGCGGGCAACTCCGGCAGCTCGCGACCGACCGGCACGAAGTAGCCGGACTTGGGTTTTGGAGTGGCCAAGCCACTGTCCTCGAGCATGCGATAGGCCTGTTGCACCGTGCTCAGGCTGACCCCGTGTTCGACGCTCAAGGCACGCACCGACGGCAACCGATCGCCGGGTCGATAGAAACCGTTTTCGATGCGCGTGCCGAGCAATTCGGCGAGGTTTACGTAAAGGGTCATGGCTCTGCCTCGGTGCGGTTATTCGATATACCAGTACAGATGTGGCAAAAAACGACAATTCAGTCGGCAAAGCGGTAAAACTGTATGGAGTTAATACAGTCGCTTTGAATCTGTAATGGTTTTGCTCGCCCGCGCATCATGGAATCTCTGGCTACCCAAGTAAACAGGAGCATTGAAAATGAACGGCTTGAGCGATGTGCGGCTGACGTTACACAGTCAGGAACTGGCGGCAGGGCAGAAGGATCGTGCACGCAATGAGATCATGCGTAACGCACCGTCCGGCCTGAGTCGCTGGGATCTGTTCTGGCATCGTCTGCACACGCGCAAGGCCTTGCTGGCGCTGACGACGGACCAGCTCAAGGACATCGGGCTGACCCGTGAGCAGGCGCAGGAGGAGGGGTTGAAGCCGTTCTGGCGGATCTGAGATCTGTATTGTTCTTGCGGGCCCTTTCGCTAGCAAGCTCGCTCCCACAGGGGATCTATGGTGGATGGGAAACTTGTATCCATTGAAGATTAATGTGGGAGCGAGCTTGCTCGCGAAGGCGTTCTTAGGGTCGTTGAAAAGCTGTCAGACCAACTCTTTCATCCGATGCCACAACATCCCCAACGCCAACAGCGGCGAACGTAAATGCTTGCCGCCCGGGAAGGTGATGTGCGGGACCTTTGCGAACAGGTCAAAGCCACCGCTGTGCTGCCCGCTGATTGCTTCGGCGAGCAACTTGCCCGCCAGGTGCGTGGCATTCACGCCGTGCCCTGAATAGGCCTGGGCGTAATACACATTCTGTTGGTCATTGAGCCGGCCAATCTGCGGCAACCGGTTCGCCCCGATACCGATCATGCCGCCCCACTGATAGTCGATTTTCACGCCAGCGAGTTGCGGGAATACTTCGAGCATCTTCGGCTGCATGTAGGCGCCAATGTCTTTTGGATCGCGTCCCGAGTAATGGCAGGCACCGCCGAACAGCAGGCGGCGATCCGCCGAGAGCCGGTAGTAATCCAGCGCGACACGCTGGTCGCAGACCGCCATGTTCTGCGGCAGCAGGTTATGTGCCTGTGCTTCGCTCAACCGCTCGGTGGCGATGATGTAGCTGCCGGCTGGCAGGACTTTGCCGCTGAGTTGTGGATTCAGATCATTGAGATAGGCATTGCAGCCGAGGACCAGCGTCTTCGCGCTTACCGAGCCTTGCGCCGTGTGCACCTTCACTTCAGGTCCGTAATCGATACGCGTCACCGACGAATGTTCAAACAGTTTGACGCCCAACTGCTGCGCCGCTGCCGCTTCACCCAGCGCGAGATTCAGCGGATGCAGATGTCCTGAACCCATGTCGATCAAACCGCCGACATAGCGCTTTGAGCCGACCACCGTGTGCATTTCGTTGGCTTGCAGCAAGCGGGTTTCGTAGCGATAGCCAAGGCCACGCAATTCTTCGGCGTCTTCGGCAAAGCCTTCGAGGTCGGACGGTTTGTTGGCGAGGTCGCAGTAGCCCCAGGTCAGGTCACAGGCAATCTGAAAGCGCTCGACGCGCTGGCGAACGATTTCCACCGCTTCCAGGCCCATGAGTTTCATCTCGCGCACGCCGTCGCTGCCGATGACATTGGCGAATTGATCGAGACCGTGACCGACGCCGCGAATCAACTGCCCGCCGTTGCGGCCGCTGGCGCCCCAGCCGATCTTGTGCGCCTCGAGCAACACCACGCTGAGGCCGCGTTCAGCCAGTTCCAGCGCGGTGTTCAGCCCGGAAAAGCCACCGCCAATCACGCAGACATCGGCCAGCACTTCACCTTGCAGCACTGGATGATCGGGCTGCGGCAGGCTGCTGGCGGCGTAATAAGAGTCAACGTGGGGTTGGCTCGCGGAGGTGAAGGCGCGGGCAGTCATGGGCGTCATCCAACGGCTAAGGTGTCGAGAAAATTTGACGGAGCATAAGCCGCACGCCCGAACGTGGGCAACATTGGTCGGCCTGCGGTGTCTGGATCAGGGCTTTTGCGGCACAATTGCCGCCTATTCCTCCTCGGTCAGCGCTGCAATGAGCTGCAACAGCCAGAAAATCCGCACCTTGCGCCAGCAGATACCCTCGTTCGAGTGCGTGCCCGGCTGCCACGATTGCTGCGGTCCGGTAACCACCTCGCCGGAAGAAATGTCCCGCCTGCCGCGCAAGACTCGTGCCGAGCAGGATGCGGCGATGGAAGAGTTGAACTGTGTGCACCTGGGACCGAATGGCTGCACGGTGTATGAGGAGCGGCCGCTGATTTGCCGGTTGTTTGGCACGACCAAAACCTTGCCTTGCCCGAATGAGCGGCGGCCGGTGGAGCTGATTCATCCGCGTGTCGAGAAGCAGATCTTCGAGTACATGGCGGCGAATCGGCAGGTGTTGGTCTAAAAGATCGCAGCCTTCGGCAGCTCCTACAGAGAAATGCATTCCCATGTAGGAGCTGCCGAAGGCTGCGATCTTTTGATCTTCAGAACCTCAATCCGGAATCGGCAGGCTCAGGCTCTCCTTCACCTCTTCCATTACGATATAACTCTTCGACTCGCGCACATGCGGCAGCTTCAGCAGAATGTCTCCGAGCAGCTTGCGGTACGAGGCCATCTCGGAAATCCGCGCCTTCACCAGATAGTCGAAATCCCCTGACACCAAATGGCACTCCAGCACGTGCGGCAATTTCAGCACTGCGCGGCGGAACTCCTCGAAAGTGTCGCCGGATTTGTAGTCGAGGCTGATCTCGACGAACACCAGCAAGCTACCCTTCAAATGCTGCGGATTCAGCCGGGCGTTGTAGCCCATGATGATTCCTTCGCGCTCCAGACGCCGCACCCGCTCGGTGCACGGCGTGGTGGAGAGGCCGACCTTTTCGCCTAGTTCGGTAAAGGAAATCCGCCCGTCCGCCTGCAGGATCCGCAAGATGTTGCGGTCGATCTTGTCCAGCTCACGTTTGGTCTGAGTGTTGGTACGCATAGGGGATGCGCCTCCGTGAAAAGGGTTTTTGCCGAGAATTGTCGCCAAATATAGGCGCTTATATAGTGAAAAGCACTGGCATTTCTTTTTTACACTGCGCGCATCACTGCTCTAACAACAGACGTACGCGGCCCTGCCGCGATGAGGGATACAAAAATGCGCGTAATGGTCTTGGGTAGCGGCGTCATCGGTACCGCCAGTGCTTACTATCTGGCCCGTGCCGGGTTTGAAGTGGTGGTGGTCGACCGGCAGCCGGCTGCGGCCATGGAGACCAGTTTCGCCAACGCCGGCCAGGTCTCGCCGGGCTATGCCTCGCCGTGGGCCGCGCCGGGCGTGCCGCTGAAGGCGATCAAGTGGTTGCTGCAACGCCACGCCCCTCTCGCGATCAAGGCCACCGCTGACATCGACCAGTACCTGTGGATGGCGCAGATGCTGCGCAACTGCACCGCCAATCGTTACGCGGTGAACAAGGAGCGCATGGTGCGTCTGTCCGAGTACAGCCGCGACTGCCTCGATGAACTGCGCGCCGAAACCGGCATCGCTTACGAAGGCCGTAGTCTCGGCACGACTCAGCTGTTCCGCACTCAGGCGCAGCTTGATGGCGCCGCCAAAGACATCGCCGTGCTGAAAGAATCCGGCGTGCCGTTTGAAGTACTCGACCGCGCCGGCATTGCCCGCGTCGAGCCGGCGCTGGCGGGTGTCACTGACATCCTCGCCGGTGCCCTGCGCCTGCCGAACGACCAGACTGGCGACTGCCAGATGTTCACTACCCGTCTCGCCGAAATGGCGGTGAAACTGGGTGTGGAATTCCGCTTCGGTCAGGACATTCAGAAACTCGACTACGCCGGTGATCGCATCAACGGCGTGTGGATCGACGGCAAGCTGGAAACCGCCGACCGCTACGTGCTGGCGCTCGGCAGCTACTCGCCGCAACTGCTCAAGCCGCTGGGCATCAAAGCCCCGGTGTATCCGCTCAAGGGTTACTCGCTGACCGTGCCGATCACCAACCCGGCGATGGCCCCGACCTCGACCATTCTCGATGAGACCTACAAGGTCGCGATCACCCGGTTCGACAACCGCATCCGCGTTGGCGGCATGGCCGAGATCGCCGGTTTTGACCTGTCGCTGAACCCGCGTCGCCGCGAAACCCTGGAGATGATCGTCAACGACCTTTATCCTCAGGGCGGTAATCTGGCCGAGGCGAGTTTCTGGACCGGTCTGCGTCCGACCACCCCGGACGGCACGCCGATCGTCGGTGCCACGCCGTTCAAGAACCTGTTCCTCAACACCGGTCACGGCACGCTCGGTTGGACCATGGCGTGCGGTTCCGGTCGTTTGCTGGCCGATCTGATGGCGAAGAAAAAGCCGCAGATCAGCGCCGAAGGCCTCGATATTTCCCGTTACGGCAACAAAATTCAGGAGTCCGCAAAACATGGCAATCCAGCGCCAGCTCACCAATGAGCGCATGAGTCAGATCGTCAGCCACAATGGCACCGTGTATCTGGCGGGGCAGGTCGGCGACGACTTTGACAGCGGAATTGAACAGCAGACTCGCGAAGTCCTTGCCAATATCGAGCGTTTGCTCGATCTGGCCGGCACCGACAAACAACACCTGCTGTCGGCGACGATTTACCTGAACGACATCGAGGCGCACTTTGCCGGGATGAACTCGGTGTGGGACCAGTGGCTGCCAAAAGGCGCTGCCCCGGCCCGTGCCACCGTCGAAGCGAAAATGGCCAAGCCGAGCATCCTCGTCGAGATCTCTATCGTCGCCGCGCTGCCGTAACCGTTGTAAAGATCCCTCTCCCGGCGCTGTTGGCGGTCCACGTCGTCAGTCGGCGCCGGTTTTTATTCCCCTGACCGCCTAGAAGTCTGCCGCCATGCGTCCTGCCCGTGCCCTGATCGACCTGGAAGCCCTGCGCCACAACTACCGAATTGCCCGCGAAGTCACCGGCGCCAAGGCGCTTGCGGTGATCAAGGCCGATGCCTACGGCCATGGCGCGGTGCGTTGCGCGCAGGCGCTGGAAGCCGAGGCCGACGGGTTTGCCGTTGCCTGCATCGAGGAGGCTTTGGAGCTGCGCGCTGCCGGCATTCGTGCGCCGGTGTTGTTGCTTGAAGGGATCTTCGAGGCCGATGAGCTGGCGTTGATCGTCGAGCATGATTTCTGGACCGTGGTGCATTCGCTTTGGCAGCTCGAAGCGATCGAGCAGGCAACGCTAAGCAAGCCGATTACTGTTTGGCTGAAGCTTGATTCCGGCATGCACCGAGTTGGCCTGCATCCAAAGGACTACCCAGCGGCCTATCAGCGGCTGCTGGCCAGCGGCAAAGTCGCGAAAATCGTCCTGATGAGCCACTTCGCCCGTGCTGATGAACTGCATGCGCAGAGCAGCACCGAGCAAGTCGCGGTGTTTGAAGCGGCGCGTCAGGGTCTGGCCGCTGAAGTCAGCCTGCGCAACTCGCCGGCCGTGCTCGGTTGGCCCAAGATTCACAGTGACTGGGTGCGCCCGGGCATCATGCTTTACGGCGCGACCCCGTTCGAAGAGGCCAACGCCGTGGCTGATCGCCTGCAACCGGTAATGACCTTGGAATCGAAAGTCATCAGCGTGCGTGAACTGCCGGCTGGCGAGCCCGTAGGCTACGGCGCCAAATTCATCACTGACAAGCCAATGCGCATCGGCGTGGTCGCCATGGGTTACGCCGATGGCTATCCGCGTCAGGCGCCGACCGGCACGCCGGTTTTGGTGGCTGGCAAGCGCAGCCGCATTCTCGGTCGCGTGTCGATGGACATGCTCTGCATCGATCTGACCGATGTGCCGGAAGCCGACCTCGGTTCGACCGTCGAATTGTGGGGCAAAAACATCCTCGCCAGCGAAGTGGCGCAGTGGGCCGACACCATCCCGTACCAGATCTTCTGCAACCTGCGTCGGGTGCCAAGGCTCTATTCCGAGGGTTGACGCCGCTGCGGGGGCCAAGTGTTGTAAATACTGAACGCTGTCGCCATGATAACGCTCAATATTCTTACAACATCAGGAGGCTCCCGCCTTGGACGTCGGTGAACGACTGCAATCGATCCGCAAGCTCAAAGGGCTTTCCCAGCGTGAACTCGCCAAACGCGCGGGCGTCACCAACAGCACCATTTCGATGATCGAAAAGAACAGCGTCAGCCCTTCGATCAGTTCGCTGAGGAAGGTGCTTGGCGGCATTCCCATGTCCATGGTCGAGTTCTTTTCCGAAGAAATCCTGCAGGAAGTCCCGACCCAGATCGTCTACAAGGCCAACGAGCTGATCGACATTTCCGACGGCGCCGTGACCATGAAACTCGTCGGCCGCGCGCACCCCAGTCGCGCCATCGCCTTCCTCAATGAAATCTACCCGCCAGGCGCCGACACCGGCGAAGAAATGCTCACCCATGAAGGCGAGGAAACCGGGATTCTGGTGGAAGGTCGTCTGGAACTGGTGGTGGGTCTGGAAACTTTTATTCTCGAAGCCGGCGACAGCTACTATTTTGAAAGTACCAAGCCGCATCGTTTCCGTAATCCGTTCGACGCGCCTGCGCGACTAATCAGCGCAGCCACGCCGGCGAATTTTTAACAAAGAGGCGCCAGGCCATTACGGCAAAGGCACCCGGAGAGTTTTTCTACCGTGCGGTATAACCCCTTCGACTATGGGGTTGTTTCAGTGTGACGGGCTACCCGCTATACTTCCGCCCGCCTGCGAACCGTGGCCGCAGGCGTGAATAGCCACCATTGAGGGTGAACGCGTGAATCTAATTATGAAAATGCTGGCTGCACCAGCAACCGTATTGGCCCTCTGGGCTGTCAGCGCTCAAGCTGCGACGAATGATGACATTGCCAAACGCCTCGAGCCGGTCGGCCAGGTGTGTGTGCAAGGGCAGGAATGCAAAGGGATGGAAGTTGCCGCTTCCGCTGGCGGCGGTGGCGGGGCGAAGTCCCCTGATGACGTGATTGCCAAGCACTGCAACGCTTGCCACGGTAGCGGGTTGTTGGGTGCGCCGAAAATCGGTGATGGCGATGCTTGGGGTAAGCGCGCCAAAGAACAAGGCGGCATTGATGGTCTGCTGGCTAAAGCAATCACCGGCCTGAACGCGATGCCTCCGAAAGGCACCTGCGCGGATTGCTCGGACGACGAGCTGAAGGGCGCGATACAGAAGATGTCCGGCTTGAAATAAGGCGTGCATCTGACGAAAAAAGCCGTCTTCGGACGGTTTTTTTGTGGGCGCGATTCAAGAACCCCTCACCCCAGCCCTCTCCCGGAGGGAGAGGGGGCAGACCGAGTTGTCTGGCGTTATACATCGACCTGAAAGACCTTAGCGATTATGGATTCCGCAAAGCTATTTCAAGTCGGCGTACCTCCCCAATATCCCCCGATCAGTCCCCTCTACCTCTGGGAGAGGGCTAGGGTGAGGGCAAGCGATCTCCAGCCATAAACAACCCCTGTGGCCGACAATCGTCCAGGACTTTGGGCTGTTCTTTGCAGCAAACTCAAGGCAATCTCGGTCTACCCCTATTCACGGAACGGGCAGGAGGCTTCAGATGGTGCAGTTGTGTTCGATCGAACAGGCAGTGGACGACGTGCTGGCACGCTTGCCGGCGCACATCCACATGGGCATGCCGCTGGGCCTGGGCAAGCCTAATCACTTCGTCAACGCGCTGTACCGGCGGATCAAAAGCCTGCCCGAGCGGCAGCTGACGATCTACACCGCCCTGTGCCTCGGCCGCCCGGCATTGGGTGATGGCTTGCAGAAGCGCTTTATCGAACCCTTCGTCGAGCGCGTCTTCGGTGATTACCCGGAATTCGATTTCCTCGCCGACCTGCACCGCGACAGCCTGCCCGCCAATATCCGCATCGAACAGTTCTTCATGCAGCCCGGCAGCCTGCTCAACAGCGCCCCGGCCCAGCAGGATTACGTCAGCAGCAACTACAGCCACGCCGCCCGCGACATCAACGCCGCCGGCCTGAACCTGGTGGCGCAATTGCTCGCCAGCAGCAGCGAACATCCGGATCGCCTGAGCCTGAGCTGCAACCCGGACATCACCCTCGACCTGTTGCCGATGATCGCCAAACGTCGCGAAGCCGGGGAGACTATTTTGCTGGTCGGTCAGGTCCACACCGATCTGCCGTACATGCCCGGCGATGCAGAAGTCGATATCGACACCTTCGACCTGCTGATCGACGCCAAGGACAGCAGCACGCTGTTCTCCACGCCGAACATGCCGGTGGGCTTTCAGGACCACTTCATTGGTTTGCACGCCAGTACGCTGGTGCGCGACGGCGGTACGTTGCAGATCGGCATCGGTTCGATGGGCGACGCGTTGACCGCCGCATTGCTGGCGCGTCAGGCGGATAACACCGGTTATAGGGCATTGCTCGACGACATCAACCTCAGCCAGTGGGCGCAATTGATCGAGCGCGAGGGCGGCACGGGGCCATTCGCCAAAGGTCTTTACGGCTGCAGCGAAATGTTCGTCAACGGCCTGCTGGTGCTGGCGGATGCCGGGATCATCCGGCGCAAGGTCTATCCCGACGTGCAGACTCAGGAACAGGCCAACGCCGGCACTCTCGACGAGGCGGCGCAAACCGATGGCATCTCGGTGCACGGCGGATTCTTCCTCGGCCCGCGCAGTTTCTACGAGCGCCTGCGTGAGTTACCGCAGAGCAAACGCCTCGAATTCAACATGACCCGCATCAGCTATATCAACGAGCTCTACGGGCAGGAAGAACTCAAGCGCTTGCAACGCCTCGATGCGCGCTTCATCAACACCGTGTTCACCATGACGTTGCTGGGTGCAGGTGTGGCGGATCAGCTCGAAGACGGGCGGGTACTCAGCGGTGTCGGCGGGCAATACAACTTCGTGGCGCAGGGGCATGCGTTGCACGATGCCCGCTCGATTCTGATTCTGCGCAGTTGGCGTGAGTCCGGTGGCGACGTCAGTTCCAACATCGTCTGGGAATACGGCCACTGCACGATCCCGCGGCACCTGCGCGACATCGTCGTGACCGAATACGGCATCGCCGATCTGCGCGGAAAATCCGACGCTGTGGTGATCGAGTCATTGCTGAATATCAGTGACTCTCGCTTCCAGCAGGGTTTGATCGAGCAAGCGCAAAAAGTCGGCAAGCTGCCGAAGGATTTCCGCCTCGACCCACGCTTCGCCGATAACACACCGCAACGTTTGCAGGCGATCGCCGCACGGCATCCGAACCTGTTTCCGGAATATCCGCTGGGCTGTGATTTCACCGCGATCGAACGGGATCTATTGCGTGCGCTGAACTGGCTAAAAAGCAAATTCAAACTCACCGAAATCCTCGAACTCGGCAAAGCCGCCCTCGACGCCCCCGAAGCATCGCTCTACCCCGAACACCTCGAACGCATGCAACTCACAAACCCGGAAGGCCTGAAAGAAGACCTCTTCCAACGCCTGCTCCTCACGGGTTTGAAAGGCACCGCGCAGTAACTGCCCACCGAAAAACCCACTGTGGGAGCGAGCCTGCTCGCGAAAGCGGTGTATCAGTCAACCAAGATGTCGACTGACCCTAAGCATTCGCGAGCAGGCTCACTCCTACAGGGGGGCTGCGGTGCGGCTGGTCTATTCGATGAAGGTGACCACGCCACCCGTCAGCGATTTCACCCGGGCCAGCGACTCTACGCGGTAGCCCTGCGAGTCCAGCTCGGCGCGGCCGCCCTGGAACGATTTTTCGATGACGATGCCCAGGCCGGCGACGGTGGCGCCGGCCTGTTTGATGATCGAGATCAGCGCTTGCGAGGCCTTACCGTTGGCCAGGAAGTCGTCGATGATCAGCACGCGGTCGCTGCTGGTCAGGTGACGCGGGGAGATGGCCACGGTGCTTTCGGTCTTTTTGGTGAACGAGTAAACGGTTGCCGACAGCAGGTTTTCCGTCAGGGTCAGGGACTGTTGCTTGCGGGCGAAGATTACCGGCACGCCGAGGTTCAGACCGGTCATGATCGCCGGGGCGATGCCCGAGGCTTCGATGGTGACGATCTTGGTGATGCCCGAGTCCTTGAACAGCGAGGCGAATTCGTCGCCGATCAGCTTCATCAGAGCCGGGTCGATCTGGTGGTTCAGGAAGGCGTCGACCTTCAGGACCTGGTCGGAAAGCACAATGCCTTGTTCGCGGATTTTCTGCTGCAATGCTTCCATGAAGCTGTCCTCATTTGGCGCTTTGTGCGCCGAAGGTCTAGTAAAAAGTGGTCAATTCTAGCGCTTTAACATCGCGCGTATATCGGCCAATGCGTTGTTGCCGCGCACGGCTTTGACTTCGGTCGGTGTGTCGTCGTTGCCTTCCCAGGCCAGATCGTCCGGCGGCAGCTCATCGAGGAAGCGGCTCGGCGCGCAGTCGATGATCTCGCCGTACTGCTTGCGCTTGGCGGCGAAGGTGAAGGCCAGGGTCTGGCGCGCGCGGGTGATGCCCACGTAGGCCAGGCGGCGTTCTTCTTCGATGGTGTCGGCTTCGATGCTGGAGCGGTGCGGGAGGATTTCCTCTTCCATGCCCATGATGAACACGTAGGGGAATTCCAGGCCCTTGGACGCATGCAGCGTCATCATCTGCACGCCTTCGGCGCCATCCTCTTCTTCCTGCTGACGTTCGAGCATGTCGCGCAGGACCAGTTTGCCGATGGCGTCCTCGACGGTCATCTCACCTTCTTCGTCCTTCTCGAGGGTGTTTTTCAACGCCTCGATCAGGAACCAGACGTTGCTCATCCGGTAGTCGGCAGCCTTGTCGCTGGAGCTGTTGGTGCGCAGCCAGTTCTCGTAGTCGATGTCCATGACCATGCTGCGCAGTGCCGAGATCGGGTCTTCGCCGGCGCACTGCTCGCGCACTTTGTCCATGAAACGCTTGAAGCGCGCCAGGCGATCGGTGAAGCGGCTATCCAGATGCTCGCCCAGACCGATTTCGTCGGTGGCGGCGTACATCGAGATCTTGCGCTCGGTGGCGTAGTTGCCGAGTTTTTCCAGGGTGGTCGAGCCGATTTCCCGGCGCGGCACGTTGATCACTCGCAGGAAGGCGTTGTCGTCATCCGGATTCACGATCAGGCGGAAGTAGGCCATCAGGTCTTTCACCTCCTGACGGCCGAAGAAGCTGTTGCCGCCGCTCAGGCGGTACGGCACCTGATGGTGCTGCAGCTTCAGCTCGATCAGCTTGGCCTGATAGTTACCGCGATAAAGGATGGCGAAATCGCTGTAGGGGCGGTCGGTGCGCAAGTGCAGGCTGAGGATTTCCATGGCCACGCGCTCGGCTTCGGCGTCCTCGTTACGGCAGCGGATCACGCGGATCTCGTCGCCGTGGCCCATCTCACTCCACAGTTGCTTTTCGAATTCGTGCGGGTTGTTCGAGATCAGCACGTTGGCGCAGCGCAGGATGCGACTCGTCGAGCGGTAGTTCTGCTCGAGCATCACCACTTTCAAGGACGGATAGTCGTCCTTGAGCAGCATCAGGTTTTCCGGCCGCGCGCCGCGCCAGGCGTAGATCGACTGGTCGTCGTCGCCTACCACGGTGAACTGGTTGCGCTTGCCGATGAGCATTTTTACCAGCAGGTATTGGCTGGCGTTGGTGTCCTGGTATTCGTCGACCAGCAGGTAGCGCACCTTGTTCTGCCACTTTTCGAGAATGTCGGCGTGTTCTTCGAAAAGCTTTACCGGCAGCAGGATCAGGTCGTCGAAGTCCACCGCGTTGAACGCTTTCAGCGTGCGCTGATAGTGGGTGTAGACGATGGCGGCAGTCTGTTCCTTGGGATTACGCGCGTTCTCCAGCGCCTGAGGCGGCAGGATCAGGTCGTTTTTCCAGGCGCCGATCATGTTCTTGATCTCGTCGACGCCGTCGTCGCCCGCATATTCCTTCTGCATGATGTCGGTCATCAGGGCTTTTACATCGGTCTCGTCAAAAATCGAGAAACCGGGTTTGTAGCCCAACCGCACGTGTTCCTTGCGGATGATGTTCAGACCGAGGTTGTGGAAGGTGCAGACGGTCAGACCGCGACCTTCGCCGGCGCGCAACAGGGTGCCGACCCGTTCTTTCATCTCGCGCGCGGCCTTGTTGGTAAAGGTCATGGCGACGATGTACTGGGCGCGGATGCCGCAGTTCTGGATCAGGTGCGCGATTTTGCGCGTGATCACGCTGGTCTTGCCGGAGCCAGCACCGGCGAGCACCAATAGAGGGCCGCCGACGTAGTTCACGGCTTCTTGCTGCCGGGGATTGAGTCGGGACATACGAAAATTCGGGAGTCGTTGACGAAATGGGCCGGCATTTTAACAGGCTCAGAGAATTGTGCTGCTCTCTCCGACTTGTGACGTACCACGCGATCCAAATTTGCCGGTTTTGTTACTTTCGCGGAGGATGCGCGGTGATTTTGCGGCTAATGTACTCATTCGTGACACAAAATAACGTTTTGATAACCGTTGTCATTTGGTCATTGAACATCGCAACGGCATAATGCCCCGCCCACATCTTTGCAGAGTCTAGGGAGCTAGCTTGTCTACGCCTGTCGAACCCTTGCGTTTGCTGCTACTGGCCGAAGAGCCAGCGTGGACAGCGTTATTGCGCGAGTGTCTGGCTCCGATGGGGAGCGCGGCGGTGCTGATCAGTGCGCCGAGCTGGGACTCGGTCAGCAGTTTGTTCGAAGACAACCGCCATGCGGTGTTGTTGACCATTCCTGCTTTGCAGCCAGCTCCGGGCCGTTGCAGCCTGCCGACGGTGTTGCTGCTGGAACACGAGCCGGACACAGCGCCGGTTGGCGTCAGCGACTGGCTGGTGTTCGATGCCCTCGACGCCGGCATGCTGCGCCGTTGCCTGCGCCATGTGCGCGAACGCGGCGTTCTCGAAAATACCCTGCAACGCCTCGCCGAACAGGATCCGTTGACCGGCATCGCTAATCGCCAGGGTTTTCAGACCTTGCTCGCCGCGCGCCTCGCGGAAAACGACGGGCGCGGCCTGGCCCTCGGGCATCTCGATCTCGATAACTTCCGCCACGCCAACGACGCCCTCGGTCATCAGGCGGGCGATCGCTTGATCCTGCAAGTGGTCGCACGGCTGAAAAGCCAGCTGGAGGCCGGCGATCAGCTGGCGCGTCTCGGCAGCGACGAATTTGCCCTGCTGATCGACACCCGGCGTGCACCGCAGCGCGCCGAGTGGATGGCCGAACGCATTACCGAAGCGCTCGCCGAGCCGTATTGGGTGGATGGTGAAAGCCTGCTGATCGGCTCCAGCCTCGGCATCGCTCACGCCCGGGCGCAGGGCGGCGCCGACCCGCTGATGTGGCACGCGCACATTGCCATGCAGCAAGCCAAGAGCACCCAGGGCTGCACCTTTCATATCTTCAACGAACGCATCAACCGCAACGCGCGAAGCATGGCTGACCTCGAAAGCGAGCTGCGCCGGGCCTTGCGTCGCGATGAGCTGGAGCTGCATTACCAGCCCCGTCTGAACATGCAGGATGGCCAGATTGTCGGCCTCGAAGCCTTGGTGCGCTGGCGTCACAGCGAGCGCGGTTTGCTGCCGCCGAGTGAATTCGTGCCACTGGCCGAGCAGAGTGGTTTGATCGTGCCATTGGGTTACTGGGTGATTTCCCGGGCCCTGCGCGATATGCAGGCGTTGCGTGAACGCGGGTTGCCGGCGCTGCACATGGCGATCAACTTGTCGTTCCGCCAGTTTCAGGACAGTCAGTTGTTGCCGACGTTGAGCCGGTTGATTGCCGAACGTGGCGTTGAAGCGCAATGGCTGGAATTCGAACTGACTGAAACCGCCGTAATGCGTCGTAGCGATCTGGTCAAGCAGACCATGGACGCCCTCGGCCGTCTCGGCGTGCGCTTTTCGCTGGATGACTTCGGTACCGGGTTTTCCTCGTTCGTGCACCTCAACAGCCTGCCGATCACTTTGCTGAAGATCGACAAAAGCTTTGTCGGTGGCATGGAGCAGCGCGAGGAGAACCGCAAACTGGTGCACGCGATGATCAATCTCGCGCACAACCTGCATCTGGAAGTGGTCGCGGAAGGGGTCGAGACGCCGGAGCAGCTGGAATTGCTGCGCGGGTTTGGCTGCGATCAGGTGCAGGGTTATCTGATCAGCCGGCCGTTGCCGTTGGCGGAACTGGTTGAATATCTGACCTTCGGCTCAAGCCAACAGCCAGCCCTCGAAATCGTAAGCTGAACACATAACCCTGTGGGAGTGAGCCTGCTCGCGAAGGCTGCGACACATTCAACTCATATGTGTCAGTTACACCGCTTTCGCGAGCAAGCTCGCTCCCACAGGGGGGCTCATTCAGGCTGCGGGATGTTGAAGCCCTGAGATTGCGGCTCCAGCCAAATCATCCGCTTCATCTTCCACTCGAACGCCAGCGTCAAACTCACCGCCGCACATGCCAGGCCCAGCGCCAGCCCCCACCAGACACCCGTCGGCCCCCAGTTCAAGTGAAACGCCATCCACCACGCCGCTGGCGCACCAATCAGCCAATAGCAGCCGAGCCCGACCAGAAATGTGGTCTTCGCATCCTTCAGCCCTCGAATGCAGCCCATGGCAATCGTCTGCGTGCCGTCGAACAGTTCGAACCACGCCGCCACCGCCAGCAGGCTCACCGCGAGGCGAATCACCTCGGCAAACGCCGGATCGTTGTGATCGAGGAACAACCCGACCAACTGATTCGGCAACAGCCAGAACACCATGGCGAAACCCAGCATGACCACGGCGCCAAAGACGATCCCGACCCGCCCGGACATCCGTGCATCGCTCAATTGACCGGCGCCGTAATGCTGGCCGACGCGCATGGTGATTGCGTACGACATACCCGCCGGCACCATGAACGCCACCGAGACGATTTGCAGAGCAATCTGGTGCGCACCCAATTGCGTGCTGCCCATGGTGCCCATGCACAGCGCCGCGAAGGCGAACAAACCGACCTCCACCGCGTAGGTGCCGCCAATTGGCAGGCCGAGGCGCCACAGCTCTTTCAGGTACTGACGGTTCGGCCGCGACAGGCCCGCGCGCAGCGGATAAGCGTCATACGCCGGATGCCGACGGATATGCCAGGCCAGCGCCAACGCCATGCAGTTGGCAACAATTGCCGTGACCAGGCCGATCCCCGTCAGGCCCATTTTCGGCAGGCCGAACATGCCGGTGATCAGCGCGTAATTAAGCAGGAAGTTGGCCACCGTGCCGGCCAGGCTGATGACCATCACCGGTGTCGCCCGGCCAATTGCGCTGGTAAAACCGCGCAAAGCCATGAAGCTCAGGTAGCCGGGTAGGGCGAAGGGCAGGGCAATCAGGAATTGCCCGGCAGCGTTGACGTTGGTTTCGGTCTGGCCGAACAACAGCAACACCGGTTTCAGATTCCACAGCAACAACCCGGCGCCCAGCGCCATCAGCCACGCCAGCCACAGGCCAGCCTGAGTCAGCCGTGCGGCGCCAATGATGTCGCCGGCGCCTTTGCGAATCGCCACCAGTGTGCCGACTGCCGCAATCACGCCGATGCAGAAAATCGATACGAACGAGTAAGTCGCCGCACCGAGACCGCCGCCCGCGAGCGCTTCGGGACTCAGGCGGGCCATCATTAAAGTGTCAGTCAGCACCATCAACATGTGCGCCAACTGTGAAGCAATCAACGGCCCTGCCAGCCGCAGAATGGCCCAGAGTTCGGTACGCACAGGATGCTGCATGGTCATCACCACTCGATTTCAGAGGGAACAGGAGACCGTCGATTCTCGGCGCTTGGCAGGCTTTGCACAAAGGGATAAAAAGGATGGGTGGCATGATTAAAACTCATCTTGAGCAGTTATCGTCAGACTGGCTGCATCCCGCTATAGGAGCTTTATGTATGTCTCGTCGTCTTCCTCCCTTGTATGCCCTGCGCGCATTTGAAGCGGCGGCACGGCACAGTTCGTTCACCCGTGCGGCGGAAGAGTTGTCGATCACCCAGAGCGCAGTCAGTCGGCATATTCGAACGCTGGAAGATCATTTCGCTTGCCGGCTATTCCATCGCAGCGGTCGCAACCTCCAACTGACCGAGGCCGCTCGCTTGTTGTTGCCCGGCATCCGCGAAGGCTTCACGGCGCTGGAACGTGCCTGTAATACCTTGCGCGCTGAAGATGACATCCTGCGCATGAAAGCCCCGTCGACCTTGACCATGCGTTGGTTGCTGGCACGGCTCAGTCGCTTCCGCCACTTGCAGCCGGGCAACGAAGTGCAACTGACCAGCGCCTGGATGGATGTCGATTCGGTGGACTTCAACGATGAGCCGTTTGATTGCGCGGTGTTGCTGAGTGACGGGCATTTTCCGCCGGACTGGGAGGCGAGCCTGCTCTTTCCTGAAGAGCTGATTCCGGTGGGTGCGCCGAACCTGCTGAATGATCAGCCATGGGATTTGGCCCGGCTGGCGTCCACCGAATTGCTCCATCCGACCCCGGATCGGCGTGACTGGCGCAGTTGGCTGGAACACATGGGGCTGTCCGATCAGGTGTCGCTCAAGGGCGGACAGGTGTTCGATACCCTCGAGTTAGGGATGATCGCCGCGGCGCGCGGTTATGGTGTGTCGATGGGCGACCTGTTGATGGTCGCCGAAGATGTGGCGCAGGGAAGACTTAGCCTGCCGTGGCCGACCGCCGTCGCCAGCGGACTGAATTATTATCTGGTGTGGCCAAAAACCCGTCCGGGAGGTGAACGTTTGCGCCGCCTCAGCGACTTCCTGCAAGGCGAAGTCCGCGCCATGGAACTTCCGGATGTAACACGCTTGAGCTGAAACGTTCGAGCCGCCACAATGCCGGCCTTGTGCCATAACCCTGCTGCTCGCTCAAGTATTCGGCTTTACCGCCGAATACGTGCATGTGGAACCGTCGTGCCGGTATCCACGATTCACCCCCACTATTAAAAATTATCCGAGCTGCGATCAAGGAGGATCGGAAAGTTCGGCCAGGAGCTGTCATGTCTCAACCTCGCGCTCGGATCGCCTCACAGTTAGGCCTCGCCCTCGCCGTGATACTGGCGATAGTTATCAGTGGCAGTACGGTGTTCGCCCTGCGTTCGCTGGATTCCGCCAACCTTGCCACCCGTGAAGAGCATCTGGCCAGTGAGGCGCGGCTGCTGGCCGACCAATTGAGCACCTTTCACGGCACGCTGCGTGAAAGCACCCAGCGGCTCAGCGGGTTGTTTGAGAAGCGCTTTAGCGCGGGTCTGAGCATTCATCCAAGTGAACCGGTGACGGTGGCCGGCACCCAGACCCCGGGCCTGCACCTGGGCAGCGAAGTGTTGAACAACAACTTCAAGGAAGTCGACGAGTTCAAGCAGATGACCGCCGGCGTCGCCACGCTGTTCGTGCGCAGCGGCGAAGACTTCGTCCGGGTCAGCACCTCGCTGACCAAGCAGGACGGCACTCGCGCCATCGGCACCTTGCTCGACCACGCGCACCCGGCGTACGCGAAGTTGATGGCGGGGCAGAGCTATGTCGGCCGCGCGTTGCTGTTCGATCGTTCCTACATGACCCAATACACCCCGGTGCGCGATGGCAGCGGCAAGGTGATTGCGGTGCTGTTCGTCGGCTTCGATTACACCGATGCGCAGAACGCCCAGTTCGACAACCTCAAGCGCTTCCGTATCGGCCAGACTGGTTCGCTGGCGCTGCTCGATGAGCAGAGCAAATGGCTTGTTGCACCGGCAGGTGTACAGGCGCTTGATCAAGCGATTCCAGTGATCAAGGATCTGGCGAAATCGCCGGGCAAAGGTCAGTTCTGGGGCGACAAGTCCGAAGATTTCTACAGCGTCGCGGTGCCGTTTGATGGTGGCCCGTGGTCGGTGGTAGCAAGCATGCCGAAAGCCGAAATCCGCGCAGTGACGTGGAGCGTCGGTACGCAACTGGCGATCGGCAGTCTGTTGGCGATGCTGCTGGCGGTCGGTTCCGTGGTCTGGTTGCTGCGTAGCAAACTGGCGCCACTGAGCGATCTCGTCCGTCAGGCGGAAGCCTTGGGCGCCGGTGATCTGAGCGTGCGCCTGAACGTGTCGAGCAACGACGAAATCGGTCAGTTGTCCCGCGCGTTCAACCAGATGAGCCAGGCGCTGTCGACCATGGTCGAGCACATCCGCCGCTCTTCGGAAGAGGTCAACAGCCGTGCCCAGGCCCTGTCCGGTTTGTCCGGCGGTGCCTATGAAGGCATGGAGCAACAGTCCGGGGAAATCACCAGCATGGCCGGCGCAGTGGAAGAGTTCAGCGCGACCTCGCTGAACATTGCCGACAACATGGGCGCGACCCAGCGTCTGGCGCAGGAAAACGCCCAGCAAACCCAGATTGGCCGCAGCTCGATGGAAGAAGCGTCGTCCTCGCTGGAGCAAATCGCTGGCGCCCTGAACAGCACCGCCACCGTGATCAACACCCTCGGTCAGCGTTCGCAGGAAATTGGCGGCATCGTTGGCGTGATTACTTCGATTGCCGAGCAAACCAACTTGCTGGCGCTCAACGCAGCGATCGAAGCGGCCCGCGCCGGCGAACAAGGTCGCGGCTTTGCCGTGGTAGCCGATGAAGTGCGCAGCCTGGCCTCGCGTACCCGCCAGGCGACTGATGAAATTTCCAGCATGATCCACAGCATCCAGCAGGAAACCGGCAACGCGATCAGCACCATGGAGCAGGGCAATGTGCTGATGCAGGAAGGCTTGTCGCGCAACGCCAACGTGGCGTCGGCGCTGGCGCGTATTGACGAGCAGAGCCGATCGGCGGGGCAGCAGTTTGCCGCGATTACCACGGCGACTCAGGAGCAGAGCAGCACCGCAACATTGTTGAGCAGCAATTTGCAGAGTATTGCGTTGGCCAACAGTGAGCAGCGTGAGGTTGTGTCGAATCTGGCGGTGACTGCTAAAGAGCTGGAGAAGCTGGCGGCGGATTTGCGTTCCGAGGTTGATCGCTTCCGTTGATACAGCCTTGATATAGCTTTCGCGAGCAAGCTCGCTCCCACTGTTTCCGAGGTAGCTCACAAATCGTGTGAACAACCGAAAAACCTGTGGGAGCGAGCTTGCTCGCGAAGGCAACGCCGCCGATCCATGGCAAATCACCCTCTATGTCTATCTTCTCTACTTGCTGAAACGTTTCCGCAGCGCTATAAAAATGGCACAACTCCAATAAAGGCTGCTGCCATGACCCCGCTCAAACTCGCCGTCGCCCTCGGCGCATTCACTGCTGCTTCCCACGCCATGGCTTGGGATTACGTCCTTCTCGATACCAACAAGCCCGCGCAAAACTGGACCATCACCAGTGAACAGCTCGGCGTGAAAACCGACAAACCCTTCTCCGTCAGCCTGCGTACCTTGCACGGTGGGCGCCAGGAAGGCGTCAGCATCGTTGATATCGATAACGGCACAATGAAACTCTCGGTGGTGCCGACCCGTGGCATGAACGTCTTGCAAGCCTCTGTCGGCAACGTACGCATGGGTTGGGATTCGCCGGTCAAGGACGTGGTCAACCCGGCCTTTATCGAACTTAACGGACGCGGTGGGCTGGGCTGGCTGGAAGGCTTCAACGAGCTGGTGACCCGCTGCGGTTACGAGTGGGTCGGCCATCCCGGTATGGACAATGGTGAATTGCTGACCCTGCACGGCCGCGCCGCCAACATCCCGGCCAGTACCGTCACCCTGCACATCGACGAAAAGCCCCCCTACGCCATCAGCCTGCGTGGCGAGCTGAAAGAACAGGCCTTCAAGAAAGTCGACTTCTCGGTCATCACTGAACTGGTCACCGAGCCCGGCAGCGTGCGCTTCGCACTCAACGATACGCTGACCAACAACGGTGATTATCCAAAGGAATACCAAGCGCTGTATCACAGCAATTTCAGTACGCCGTTCCTTGAGCAGGGCGCCCGTTTTGCTGCGCCGGTAAAACAAGTGTCGCCGTTCAACGACAAGGCCAAGGGTGATCTGGCCGACTGGCAGACCTATCGCGCGCCGACCAAGGACTACGACGAAACCGTCTATAACGTCGTGCCTTACGCCGACGCCAAAGGCGAAACCCTGACTGTTCTGCATAACAAGGCAGGCAGCCTCGGTGTTTCTGTCGGCTTCAATACCCAGCAGTTGCCGGTGTTCTCCCTGTGGAAAAACACCGATACGCAAGGGCAGGGCTATGTCACGGGGCTGGAGCCGGGCACCAGTTTTTCCTACAACCGTCGCTATCAGCGTCCGCTGAATCTGGTGCCGACCATTGCACCGAAGGAACACAAACAATTCCAGATCAGCTACAGCCTGCTTGCAGACAAGGGCGCCGTGGATAACGCTTTGAAGCGCGTGACCGAAATTCAGGCGGGGCGCGAGACCGAAGTGCGGCAGACGCGGTTGGTTGATCTGACCGAACATTAAGGTGTCGCCGGCCGGTATTGCAGCGCCTCTGCCAAGTGTTCGCGTTTGATTGCATCGACTTGCTCAAGGTCTGCCAGAGTGCGGGCGACCTTGAGTAGCCGGTGTGCCGAGCGCAGCGATAGCGTCAGCCTTTCACAGGCTGATTCCAACCATTTCTCATCGGCTGTGGATAACTTGCAGTGTTTTTTCAGTCCTGGCAGATCGAGAAATGCATTGGCACAGCCTTGACGCTTTTGCTGTCGTTCGCGAGCTTCGGCCACCAACGCTGCGGCGCTGGCGCTGTCTTCTCCAGGCTTCACCTGCGGGTTCAACGCCGTCGCTTCCCGCGCCACCGTCAGGTGCAGATCAATCCGATCCAGCAAAGGCCCCGATAGCTTGTTGCGATAGCGCTGCACCATGTCCGGTGTGCACGAGCACTTGCCGCTTGGCTCGCCAAGATATCCACAAGGGCAAGGATTCATCGCCGCGACCAACTGGAAACGTGCCGGAAAGCGCACGCGATCCTTCGCCCGGGCTATGACGATATGTCCGGACTCCAAAGGCTCGCGTAAAACCTCCAATACCTTGCGATCAAACTCCGGCAGCTCATCGAGAAACAGCACGCCATGGTGGGCGAGGGTGATCTCACCGGGTTGCGGTTTCGAACTGCCGCCGACCAGTGCCGGCCCGGAGGCAGAGTGGTGCGGTTGACGGAAGGGACGCTGCGGCCAATGGGTCAGTGGTGCGCCACTGGCGACGGACTGAATCGCCGCCACCTCCAGTGCTTCACTCTCGGCCAGCGGTGGCAACAGTCCCGGTAATCGACTGGCCAGTAATGTCTTACCCGTTCCCGGCGGCCCACTAAACAGCAGGTTATGGGCACCCGCAGCAGCAATCAGCAATGCCCGTTTCGCCGCCACTTGCCCCTGCACTTCATTCAAGTCGGGATAAGGCTTGCTGGCATGCATCAGTCCGTCGGAGACATAGGGCTCAACCGGCGTATGCCCATTGAAATGCGCCACCGCCTCCAGCAAATGATCCACCGCAAACACCTTCAACCCCGAAGCCAGGCAGGCCTCCTCGGCATTCGCCCGCGGCACCACCAGCGCACGACCCGCCTTGCGCGCGGCCAACGCTGCCGGCAACACCCCGCGCACCGCCCTTACTGCGCCGGACAATGCCAACTCTCCCAGACATTCCACATCGTCCAGCGTCAGACACGGCACCTGCACACTCGCCGACAGAATCCCCAAGGCAATCGCCAGATCAAACCGCCCGCCATCCTTGGGCAGATCCGCCGGCGCCAGATTCAAAGTGATCCGCCGCGCCGGAAACTGCAGCCCGGAATTGATGATCGCGCTGCGCACCCGATCCTTGCTCTCCTTCACCGCCGCCTCGGGCAGACCGACCATGGTCAGCGACGGCAGACCGTTGGCCAGATGAACTTCGACGGTAACAGCGGGGGCTTCCACGCCAATCTGGGCGCGGCTGTGGACGATGGAGAGGGACATGGTCGTTCCTTGAGCTGAATCGGGGGCCGCTTCCTGCGGGTTTTTGGAAGGGTAGTCGGGGGAGAGGGCGTTGGTCGGACAGTTTTAAGGGCGAACCTTCACTGGATGTTGCTGAAGACACTAATTCTCAGGCATAAAAAAACCGCCTGTCAGGCGGTCATTTTTGCGGTACTCAGGTTCCACCACCGGCGAGCCAACCATCGGGCTCCATTTCCTTGCCATAGGTCGCGGCCACTTTCAGAAAATGCCGCTGACTGGCTGAAACTCTGTCCGGTAATCCGAGTGCCTCGGTACCCGGTTTGGAAACCCGTGCCGGTTGGGTTTTCTGTTTCTTCTGCTTCATAAACACCTCACGTGCCGGGATGCTTGATTCGATCTTATTGGTCGTCCAATGGAAAGACAAGGCGACCGGTTGTATCAAAATAAAATCCCAGCGTTTGATAGTAAGGGATGGCACCTGAATCTGGCTCTTGTACTTCGATTTGCGTGCACCCCAGCTTCCGGGCGTAGAACTCTGTTGTCAGCAATGCCATCGGAGCGATCCAGCCCCGCAAGGTATTCGTCTTGCAGGTGTGTCCCTGCAAAAGGACGATTTTCATGCAGATCGTGCTTCTTCGCGGCGTTGCGTAGCACAGTCCGCACAGTTCTTCTTCGTACCAGAACGCCAAGTCCAGCCCTTTTGCATCTTTGGTCTTCCAGTCCAAAACAGCGTCCCATGGATACCCAACGGGGCCGGTCCACTGGTGGAATGCGTTGATTGCTACTGGAGTAATCGGATCGATCCTGAGTGATAGAGCATCAACTCCAGCTGCCAGGGCTTCTGGGTCCATGGACATTGTTTGATGTGCGAGTTTTCGGGATTCAGATTTGAGTGTCTGATTTCGAAGTTCGGTACCTTTGCCTTTTCTTCGCATCGTCTTGTTCTGTGGGATCAATCTGCAGACGATATCGAAGGCATTGATGCTTACGTAATCAGACGTAGGGGACGGTCCTCGTAGGACTGTGCTTGCGTTAGTGAAGGACGTTGGAGATGGCCAGTTCAGGGGGTGAGAGGGCGGAGAGGCAATACTTTATACCGGCATGGATGAGGGTTTTGCGCTGCTCTCGATCGTAAATGAGCTTTGACTCCTGAGCGGTACTGAAGGATCCTCACGTTCGAGGACTGCAACTGCGCATTCGTCGGGACTGGGCACCAGCAAAAGCTCCCCCGCATTTTTGGCAGCAGAGAAAGCTGGTTTCTCTGAAGTAGTGACGACGGGCTAGCCTGTCGGATTCTGAACCCAAGGCCGTGAAGTCAGGAGCTAAAGAATCGCTGCGACTATTCCTCCGAACAAAAAAAGGCGTCCTATGGACGCCTTTTTTATTTTTCACTCAGGACCTTCTACCGGCCAGCGCGCCGCTTGGCTCAAGCGCTGGCCCACATGTAACAGCAACTTCAATAAATCGCCGTTGGTTGGCTGACATATCCCCAGCCAAACGGAGTGCTTCGAGGTGCAAATCAACAATCTGAAATAGCTTTTCCTTCCTCTTCTTATCCTTCACAGATACCTCCATTTTGATGGGCGTATTTCGTTTGCCAATGTAATGACATGCGTAAGGGCTGCGTAACTGGGCGCAGACTCTGATGTTTGTAGGGCTATGCCCTAATAGTTGTAGGACGTCGGCGAAAGGGTTTCGACGGTCTTGTATCGCGGAGTCGGATGCTCCAGTTTGGCCACTCAATGCAGCCTCTGGAGGCGAAAAATGGACCGCAATGGTATGCGCCCGATTCATCCGGGCGAGGTTCTGAATAAGGAATTCATGGAGCCGTTGGGCATGACTGTCATGGATCTGGCCATGCCCACGAAATGGCCCGAAAGTGAGATCGAAAAGCTTGTGAAATGCCAGCTCGGGATCTGCGCCGATCTGGCAATCAGCCTTGCCACTTATCTCAACACTACGCCTGAGTTCTGGATGAATCTACAATCGACTTACGATTTGCGCAGGGCCCAGCTCCGGCATGCGGGTTTATAGCGATTGCAGCATTCGCGAAGCTCTTTTCCACCATGGCCCCGTCATTGGGCGCTTGGTCTGTTCCCGTTCCACCATCATCTGCGGCACATCTTGTAACCGTATCCACGGCTGGTTATTCCAGTGCAACAAACTCAACGTCATGTCCGGCCAACTGAGCAAGCTGAGGTGTGGGCGTTCGCTTGTGGTGGGGTGTTGGGCGTCGCGCAGGGTGGGGATGACTTGGTGGGTGATCCATTCACGCAGCGCTCGGTATTCGGGGCAGTAGTGGTAGACGAGGAGGGCGTAGATGCCTGATTCGCTGATCAGCAGGGTGTTTTCGATCTGGTTGTGGATCAAGGTTTTGTGGGTTTGGTATTGGTCTGGGTCGAGTTTTCGCAGCATTCGTTCATTGAGGTAGATGTGCAGCAGGCGGCTCAGGTCTCGGGCGCAGAACCAGGGTTGGTTCTGGATGAGGAGGGCGTGGAGGGGGAGTTTGTGGCGGGTGAAGATGTTAGGTGTCAGGTAGTTTTCGTCCATGGTTCAGTTCTCGAATTCAAGTGAAGAAAACTGCTTCTGTTCGTCGCCAAACGAAAAGGGTGGCAGCTAAGCGCGGGTTGGCGAACCGGTGAATTCGAAACCGGCAGACCCTGAGGTCTCCCACGCAAAGCCGCCATAACTCGTTGAGAGAAAAAACCTCTCTGTGAATTTAGTTGCATTGCGTCAAATTCGATCCAGGTCGCCAAACCCGCTGCTGAATATTCAGCATCGGGTGAGCTTAGAAACCTGGGCTTTTCGGCGCAATCGGACGGCGGTCATTCAGGTTGTAGGACGTTGCCGGGATGGTTGAAGGGCTGGAGATCAAAAGATCGCAGCCTTCGGCAGCTCTTACAGGGGGCGCGCGTTATTCGGCGGGCGGTGTCAGCTTGGCTTCCATCTCGGCGACTTTGGCTTCGAGGCTTTCGAGGCGGGCGCGAGTACGCGCCAACACAACCATCTGGCTATCAAACTCTTCACGGCTGACCAGATCGAGTTTGCTGAAGGCACTTTGCAGCAGCATCTTGAACTGGCTTTCGATTTCGGCTTTTGGCAGCGGGGTGTCGCCGCTGAACAGGCGGGAGGCGGTGCCGCTCAGGGCGTCGAGGAAGTCTTTGGGCGCGAGCATGGTGGATGTCCTGGAAACAATGGCCGGCAGTGTATCACGCAGTGTCTATAGTCAATCTCGTGGTCAGGGATGCACGCTTTTCGCGCAGGCGGACGGACGGCGACGCACCGTTGTTGTGCGTATCCGCTGTGCCTTCTGCACGGGATGGCTTGCGGCAGCGGCCAAGGGATTGAAATCAGGGGATTTTGGCGAGATGGCAAGCTTTCTGCTTAGTCACCTTCGACCCATGCACTGATGCAGTCGCTGTGACGAATGCAGTGCGGCAGACGGAGCGGGGAGTTTCGTCGGCAGCGGTTAGCTGGCGTCAGTCGGGCAGGTACGGCCGACGATGCGTTACAAAGCCAGGCACTGCGCTTAGACTTGAGTCGGGTTTGTTTTCCTGGGGCAAGTCCACCAATTCGGGAGAGAGTTTTCATGAAGCTAGTCACTGCCATCATCAAGCCGTTCAAGTTGGACGACGTGCGCGAGTCGCTGTCCGAAATCGGCGTGCAGGGCATTACCGTTACTGAAGTCAAAGGCTTCGGCCGGCAGAAGGGTCACACCGAGCTGTATCGCGGCGCGGAATATGTGGTCGATTTTCTGCCCAAGGTGAAAATCGACGTGGCCATCGACGACAAGGATCTGGATCGGGTTATCGAGGCGATAACCAAAGCGGCCAACACCGGCAAGATCGGTGACGGCAAGATCTTCGTGGTCAATCTGGAACAGGCGATTCGCATCCGTACCGGCGAAACCGATACCGACGCGATTTAAACGCCGCCACAAACCCCAACGCCCCAGGAGAAAACAATATGACTCTGCGTAAATTCGCAGGGCTAGGAGCCCTGTTGTCCATCGTAATGCCAAGCCTTGCAATGGCGGCAGACGAAGTGGCGGCCCCGGTCCTCAATTCCGGCGACACTGCCTGGATGCTCACCTCGACAGCCCTCGTGCTGTTCATGACCATCCCCGGCCTGGCGCTGTTCTACGGCGGCATGGTTCGCTCGAAAAACATTCTTTCCGTGATGATGCAGTGCTTCGCCATTACCGGTCTGATCAGCATCCTGTGGGTCATTTATGGCTACAGCATTGCGTTCGACACCACCGGCATGGAGCAGGGCGTCGTCAACTTCAACTCGTTCTTCGGCGGCATGGGCAAGGCGTTCCTTGCCGGTGTCACGCCTTCGAGCCTGACCGGCCCAGCGGCTTTGTTCCCTGAGGCGGTGTTCATCACCTTCCAGATGACCTTCGCGATCATCACCCCGGCGCTGATCGTCGGTGCGTTCGCCGAGCGGATGAAGTTCTCCGCGATGCTGATCTTCATGGGCATCTGGTTCACCCTGGTTTATGCACCGATCGCGCACATGGTCTGGTCCGGCAACGGCGGCCTGATGTGGGACTGGGGCGTACTCGACTTCGCCGGCGGCACCGTGGTGCACATCAACGCCGGTGTCGCCGGTCTGATTGCCTGCCTGGTATTGGGCAAGCGTAAAGGCTTCCCGACCACCCCGATGGCTCCGCACAACCTCGGTTACACCCTGATGGGCGCGGCGATGCTGTGGGTCGGCTGGTTCGGCTTCAACGCCGGTTCCGCTGCGGCGGCCAACGGCACCGCCGGCATGGCGATGCTGGTCACTCAGATCGCTACTGCTGCTGCGGCACTGGGCTGGATGTTTGCCGAGTGGGTTACCCACGGCAAGCCAAGTGCACTGGGCATCGCTTCGGGTGTGGTTGCCGGTCTGGTAGCAATCACTCCGGCTGCCGGCACCGTGGGCCCGATGGGCGCGCTGGTGATTGGTCTGGCGGCGGGCGTAGTGTGCTTCTTCTGCGCTACCACGCTGAAACGCAAACTCGGTTATGACGATTCCCTGGACGCCTTCGGCGTACACGGTATCGGCGGTATCCTCGGCGCGATCCTCACCGGTGTGTTCGCAGCTCCGGCTCTGGGTGGCTTCGGCACCGTGACCGATATCGGTGCGCAAGTGTGGATTCAGGTCAAAGGTGTGGGCTTCACGGTGATCTACACCGCGATCGTCACCTTCATCATCCTCAAGGTACTCGACGCTGTGATGGGTCTGCGTGTGACCGAAGAAGAAGAGTCGGTCGGCCTTGATCTGGCACAACACAACGAACGCGGCTACAACCTGTAAGTACGCGCATTAAAAAATTTGCCCGGTTCGCCGGGCATTTTTTTGTCCGGAATTTGTCATTCAGAGAGCAGCTGAAAGGATTTTTCGTACTGCTTTGGTCGTGTTTACGACGGGCGTTTTTCTGCGGCCAATGGCTTACATGATTGCAGGAATATTAGGGCCTTTGTTTTTTCCCAGAGCGCGCTAGAATGCGCCCCGAACGTGCGGAGAACTGTATGTGGCAACAGACTCTGATAACCCTGCGGGCACGGCCCCGGGGCTTTCATCTGGTAACGGACGAGTTACTCGCTGGCCTGCCTGAACTCAGGGAGTGCCGGGTCGGTCTGTTGCATTTGTGGCTGCAGCATACCTCGGCGTCGTTGACCATCAACGAGAACGCCGATCCGGCGGTACGTCGCGACTTCGAACGATTTTTCAATCGTCTGATCCCACAAGGAACAGACGGCTATGAGCATAACGACGAAGGCCTGGACGACCTCCCGGCGCACTTCAAGGCCAGCGTGCTTGGCTGCCAGATCAGTCTGCCGGTTTCGGCAGGTCGCCTGGCACTGGGGACCTGGCAAGGCGTTTATCTGGGCGAGCACCGTGATCATGGCGGTGCCCGAAAAGTCCTCGCCACCTTGCACGGTGAAGGGGCATAAACCGTTGGTCACCAATGGTTACTGATTTTTTAACGGCGACTTTCGACAGTTGCCAAAGCTGGTCTATAACTAATCTGCTTTTCGCAAGTCATGAGGTAGAACATGAGCGACGATGATCTGGAAAACGACGACCTCGAAGTAGGCGACGAAGACGAGGCCGAGGAAGGTCTGGAAGCAGCAGCGGAAGACGTTGCTGACGACGATGGTGGCGACGATACGCCGGCCCCGGCTGCCAAAGGCAAAGCCAAGGCTGCGGTGTCGGTAGACGAGTTGCCGAGCATTGAAGCCAAGAACAAGGAGCGCGACGCCCTGGCCAAGGCCATGGAAGAGTTCCTGTCGCGCGGCGGCAAGGTTCAGGAAGTGGAGGCCAACGTGGTCGCCGATCCACCGAAGAAGCCAGACAACAAGTACGGCAGCCGCCCTATCTGAGGCGTGCCGCTTGCTTGCTGAAAAAGCCCGCCGTCGCTGCGGGCTTTTTCATGCCTGGAATAAAGGAGCTGAAGTGAATGCAGTTCCCTTGTGGGAGCGAGCTTGCTCGCGAATGCGGTAGGTCATTCAGCATTGCAGTGACTGACCTGACGCTTTCGCGAGCAAGCTCGCTCCCACAGGTTTTGTGGATTATTTCGAGTTAGCATTCCAGCGGGCAAGCACCGCTGGCAGGTCGCTCAGGCTACGAATCTCGGCATCCGGCAGGCGATCCGCTTCCCAGACTTTGCCCGCCGGGTTAAACCAGATAGCCCGCAACCCGGCCTGCTGCGCCCCGGCAATGTCGTCACCCGGATGATCGCCGATATGTACGGCGGTTTCGGCTGTAGCGCCACCGCGCTGCAAGGCTTCATGAAACAACCGGGCATCCGGTTTGGCGATGCCGATATCTTCCGCGCACAAGGCAAACTTGAAGTAGTCCGCCAGCCCTAACCGGCGTACATCGGCATTGCCATTGGTGACCACGCCGAGCGCATAGTGATTGGCGAGAATCTCCAGCACCGGCTCGACTTCAGGGAACACCTCGATCTGATGCCGCGCATGCAGAAACACTTCAAAGCCCTTTTCGGCCAGATCGGATGCTTCGCCATGGGCGTACCCGGCGTCTTCCATCGCATGAAACAACACCCGCCGCCGAAGCGCACTGATGCGATGTTTCAGCCCCGGCTCACTGGCCAGCACCCGCTCACGAATCGCCCATAAATGCTCCACCGGCACTGCGCCCAGGTTCGGCGCATGTTCGCTCAGCCATTCGCGCAATACCGCCTCGGCGCTGACAATCACCGGGGCGGTGTCCCACAAGGTGTCGTCGAGGTCGAAGGTGATCAACTGGATGCTCATGAATCATCGCCTTTCATGCGTTTGGCCCGGGGGTGGGCGCTGTCGTAGACCGCCGCCAGATGCTGGAAGTCCAGGTGGGTGTAGATCTGCGTGGTCTTGATGTCCGAGTGGCCGAGCAGTTCCTGCACAGCGCGCAGGTCCTGCGAGGATTCCAACAAGTGGCTGGCGAAGGAGTGGCGCAACATGTGCGGGTGCAGGTTCTGCCCCAATTCGCGTTCGCCGGCCAGTTTTACCCGCACCTGAATCGCTCGCGGGCCGAGGCGCCGGCCTTGCTGGCTGACGAACACGGCATCGTCCGCCGGGTTGGTCATGGCCCGCAACGGCAGCCATTGTTCGATCGCTTCACGGGCCTTTTTGCCCACCGGCAACAGACGGGTTTTGCTGCCCTTGCCAAGCACCTGAACCATGCCATCGGCCAGATCTAGCTGATCAAGATTAAGCCCGGTCAGCTCTGACAAGCGCAGGCCGGAGGAGTAGAACAACTCAAGAATCGCCTGATCCCGACGTGCGAGAAAATCGTCCTCGACCGCACCTTCAAGCAGTTGCAGCGCACGATCGGTGTCGAGAGTTTTCGGCAGGCGACGTTCGCCTTTCGGCGGCGCCAATCCGGTCGCCGGATCGTGGTCGCATAGACCTTCGCGATTCAGATAGTGATAAAGCCCGCGTACTGCCGATAGCAGCCGCGCGAGGCTGCGCGAGGATTGCCCCTGCGCATGCAACCGGGCAATCAGACTGCGCAGGCGCTGAATATCCAGCGCGGCCCAGCTGCCGATGTTCTGTTTCACGCACCAGCCGAGAACTTTGTCGAGGTCGCGGCGGTAGGCCGACAGCGTGTGCGGCGACACCTGTCGCTCACTGCGCAGGTGTTCGCAGTAAGCGTCCAGTTGTCGTTCCATATTCAGCGTACCGAGCGCAGGGAGCTGTTGACCCGTGGCAGCACGCGGCCCATGACTTCGGCGATGTAACTGAGGAACAGCGTACCGACCGAACTCTTGTAGTGCTGCGGATCACGGCTGGCGATCGCCAGTATGCCGTGGATGCCTTGATGGCTGACCGCGACCACAGCAGTGGAGCCGATCTGCTTGCGCTGTTCTTCGCCGAAGAGGAAGTCCAGTTCATGCTCGCGCAGGCTGCCGCTGACGCTTTTGCCTTCGGTGAGCAAGCCGCCGATGGCGACTTGGGCGTCCGCGTGGGTAACCCAGCGACCGACCGGCGCTGGGTTGTCACCGAGCAGGATCAGGCTGACAAAAGGCACCTGAAAGTCTTGACGCAGACTGTCTTCGACGCTGATCACCACGTCTTCAAGACTGGAGGCGTCCATCAGGGCGAGGATCAGGCGACGAGTCTTGTCGAACAGGCGATCGTTGTCGCGGGCGACGTCCATCAACTGCGAGAGGCGGTGGCGCATCTCGATGTTGCGGTCGCGCAGAATGGTCATCTGCCGCTCGACCAGCGAAACGGTATCGCCACGCTGGTGAGGAATACGCATCGCGGGCAGCAGTTCTTCGTGCTCGACGAAGAAGTCCGGATGCGCCTCGAGGTATGCGGCAACCGCTGCCGCCTCCAGGCTCTCGGACGCTGATTCGTCGGACTGTCGGGCGGGTACCTGAGGCTTATCGGTCATGGTTTCTGCTCACTCAAAGACGTACTTGTCCTTCGTATACACGCACTGCCGGACCGGTCATCAGTACCGGTTGGCCAGGGCCTGCCCATTCAATGGACAGACGCCCGCCGGGCAGGTCGATCAATAGCGGCGAATCCATCCACCCCTGGCTGATCGCAGCGACAGCCGCTGCACACGCGCCGGTGCCGCAGGCCTGGGTTTCCCCGGCGCCACGTTCCCAGACGCGCAACTGCGCACGGTTACGGTCGATGACCTGGAGAAAACCGACGTTAACTCGCGCGGGGAAGCGTGGGTGATGTTCGATTTTCGGCCCCAGTTCATGCACAGGTGCGCTGTTGATGTCCTGCACGCGCAATACCGCGTGGGGGTTGCCCATCGACACGGCGGCCAGCTCGACCGTGGTGCCGTCGACTTCCAGCTGATAGCTGATGGCCTGCGCCGGCGCTTCGAACGGAATGTCCGCCGGCACCAGACGCGGAGCGCCCATGTTCACACCGATCTGGCCGTCGTTACGCACGTCCAGTTCGATGATTCCGCCCTTGGTCTCGACGCGGATCTGCCGTTTGGCGGTCAGACGCTTGTCGAGCACGAAGCGGGCGAAGCAGCGCGCGCCGTTGCCGCATTGCTCGACTTCCGAACCATCGGAATTGAAGATCCGGTAACGAAAATCCACGTCCGGATTGCTCGGCGCTTCGACGATCAGCAACTGGTCGAAACCGATGCCGGTATGGCGGTCGCCCCATTGCTTGGCGTGCTTTGGCTGAATATGCGCGTGCTGGCTGACCAGGTCGAGAACCATGAAGTCATTGCCCAAGCCGTGCATTTTGGTAAAACGCAGCAGCATGGGTTACTCCGGCAGCAGGCTTTCGCCGGCAAACAGCTCAGCCACGGTTTCGCGGCGGCGCACTTCAAAAACCTGGTCACCGTCTACCAACACTTCGGCCGCACGGCCACGCGTGTTGTAGTTGGAACTCATCACAAAACCATAGGCACCGGCCGAATGCACGGCCAGCAGATCGCCTTCGGCCAGGGCCAATTCGCGGTCCTTGGCGAGGAAGTCACCGGTTTCGCAGATCGGGCCGACGATGTCGTATTTGCGCGCAGCGGTGTCACGCGGTTTGACCGCCGTAACGTCCATCCACGCCTGATACAGCGCCGGACGGATCAGGTCGTTCATCGCCGCGTCGACGATGGCGAAATCCTTGTGCTCGGTGTGCTTGAGGTACTCGACCTGAGTCAGCAGCACGCCGGCGTTGGCAACGATGAAACGGCCTGGCTCGAACACCAGCGCCAGATCACGACCGTTCAGACGCTCGCGCACGGCTTTGATGTAGTCGGCAGCCAATGGCGGCTCTTCATCGCGATAACGCACACCCAGACCACCACCGAGATCGATGTGGCGCAGGTGAATGCCGCAATCGCCGAGACGATCGACCAGATCCAGCAGGCGGTCGAGGGCATCAAGGAACGGTGGCAGCGTGGTCAGTTGCGAACCGATGTGGCAGTCAACGCCCACTACTTCCAGGTTCGGCAGATGTGCGGCACGCACGTACACGTCTTCGGCGTCGGCGATGGCGATGCCGAACTTGTTCTCTTTGAGACCGGTGGAAATGTACGGGTGGGTGCCGGCATCGACGTCCGGGTTCACCCGCAGCGACACCGGGGCGCGAACGCCGAGCTCGGCGGCAACCACTTGCAGGCGCTCGAGCTCGTCGGTGGATTCGACGTTGAAGCAATGCACGCCGACTTCGAGGGCGCGACGCATGTCGTCACGGGTCTTGCCGACACCGGAGAAGACGATCTTGTCAGCGCTGCCGCCAGCGGCGAGCACGCGTTCCAGCTCGCCACGGGAAACGATGTCGAAACCCGCACCGAGGCGTGCCAGGACATTCAGCACGCCGAGGTTGGAGTTGGCTTTGACCGCAAAGCAGACCAGGTGCGGCATGCCGGCCAGCGCATCGGCATAAGCCAGATACTGGGCTTCGATGTGTGCGCGCGAGTAAACGTAGGTGGGCGTGCCGAAGCGGTCGGCGATGGCGGACAGCGCCACACCTTCCGCGAACAGCTCCCCGCCACGGTAGTTAAAAGCGTCCATGGCGATCCCTTATTGGTAAACGTCGTGCTTGTGTGCTTTGGACGGCTGCTTCTGCGAAGACTGGGCTTGCTCGGCCGGGTCCTGATCGTCATCCGGCAGGTACAGCGGGCCTTTTTGACCACAGGCGGAAACGAGGCAGGCAACCGCGACGAGCGCAGCAAGGGAAGAGATCAGGCGCTTCATGGCGAAATCCTTGAAAATGCGTTAATTGCGCCGGAGTATACCGGCCACCCGGCGGCTTGCCTATGCGAGGGGGGGGCCGTCCGGCGGGGCTCTCTGGATGCACCTGGAACCTTGTGGGAGCGAGCCTGCTCGCGATGGCGGTGTGTCAGGCAACAATAATGTTGAATGTGCCGGCCATTCGCGAGCAGGCTCGCTCCCACAGGGTTGGGTGTTCGATGCCCTGACCGGTGCTTGGTCGTTAATCTTTGCAATCGGCCGGCAGCGTCCGTATCTTTCGGCGCTTGAGCCTGATCAGAACATTTTTTGAGGTTGCCGCAATGAGTTTGTCCGAAGCCCGTTTTCACGATCTGGTCGATGAAACCCAGGAAAAACTGGAAGACATCTTTGACGAAAGTGATCTGGATATCGACATGGAGAACTCGGCCGGTGTGCTCACCGTCAAGTTCGCAAACGGCTCGCAGCTGATCTTCAGCCGTCAGGAGCCGCTGCGTCAGCTGTGGCTGGCGGCGGTGTCCGGTGGTTTCCACTTCGACTACGACGAAGAAAGCGAGCGCTGGATGTGCGACAAGAGCGAAGAGCAATTGGGCGAAATGCTTGAGCGCATCGTCAAGCAGCAGGCCGGCGCCGAATTCGATTTCGAAGGTCTGTGATTCCGTGACTGACACCGCGCCTGCTCGTCCGCCCAAGCCGCTTTACAGCAACATCAGCCCGGCCGTGCCTTCGCCGTGCAGTGGCGTGTGCCGGCTGGATGAGCAGAAGGTTTGCCTCGGCTGCTTCCGCCATGTCGAGGATATTCGCGAATGGCGCTCGGCGGACGATCAACGCCGCCGGGTCATCTGCGCCCAAGCCGCAGACCGCCGCAATTCCTCAATGTAGGGGCTGGCCGGGTGGGTGACTTGTATATTTTTTGAGCTGTGATAGTGTCCGAGCACGCCTCAACCCATCGAGGCCTGGTGAAAACCCCGTCTTTTTTGGCGGGGTTTTGCTTTTTTTGTGTGCAGAAGAAAGGAGTCTGCCCGGATCATGACCGCACCTTCCATCACCCTTACCCGTCTGGACGTGCAACGTCTGGAGCGCCTGATCGACAACCTGAATGAGAAAGACCAGGCTGCGCCGGGCGTGATTGCGCTGCAAACCGAGCTGGACCGCGCCGACACCGTGGTCGGCCACGATGAAGTGCCCGCCGATGTCGTGACGATGAATTCCCGTGTGCATTGCCGCGAAGAAGGCAGTGGCAAGGACTATCACCTGACGCTGGTCTATCCCAAGGATGCCAACGCCGATGAAGGCAAGATTTCCATCCTGGCTCCGGTCGGCAGCGCACTGCTGGGCCTGAAAGTCGGTCAACATATCGACTGGCCGGCGCCGGGTGGCAAGACCCTGAAGCTGACCTTGCTCGAAGTCGAATCGCAACCGGCCAACGGTGGCGCGTTTCCCGAGTAACCCGCCTCAGACCTGTTCGAGCGCCTCGTTCAGGGCGCGCTCCAGGTCGGCCTTGTAGCGCAGATACAAATTGCTTGAACTCTGCCCGTCACCGAGCAGGCCTGAAAGGTCGAGGTCGGTGATGTAGCAGCGATAGCGTTCGCTCTCGCGGCGCTGCTCGATGATCTCGCGGGCGACCACGCTGAACAGCTGGTCGCCATGTTCCAGCTCGCTGAATTCCCGTTGATTGCAATACAGGGTGACCTGCACTTCGCCCGGTGCGGCTTTGCCGACGATCGCCTGCACGTCGTAGAACGGCTTGTTCACAGGTGTCTGCGGTGCCGGCCGCGCTTCGACCCGGCGCGCGCGTCCCGGGCCGGAAGGCAATAATTGGTAATACAAAGTTTCGAGGCGAGCATCCGGGCCGGCGTCCATCGGCAGCACGGCTTCGCGGCGGAACAGGATCGATTGCAGGAAACGCTGCAACGGCACCAACAGGCTCTGCTCATCGTGGTAAGGCAAATGTTGTTGCCACAGCGCATTGAACTCATCCAGCACGTACAACTCTGCCTTCTGCTCGGTGATCCGGTAGAACACCTGAATACATTCCGGCTGGCCCATCGGCAGGATCAGTGCGAGGTCGTGATCCTCCAGCGCCATCGGGTCCAGATGCAGTGGGCTGTAGCGCGGCTGTTCCTCGCCGAGGTAATCGAGCAGGGCCGGCAGGGTGGCGAGGGCGACGTGGTTGACCTGGCCCGGCACCAATTCCAGTACGTGGTAATGCTGCTGCACCTGAATCAGATAGCGGTGATTCAACTCGCTGAGCAACAGGTTCTGCGCGGTGTCGATGATTTCTTCAACCCGGCGGGCAATAAACTGCGCGCGGTTGTGGCAGAAACAACGCACCTTTAGCTTCGGCTGCAATGGTCCGCGCGGAAGATTATTAAGGTAATCGCGCAGGCAACCGAGCAGGGCATGCGGGCCATCGAAGCGGTTGACCAGTACTTCGTTCCAGCTGTTCAGCGTGACCTGATCCAGCGTCAGTACAAGGTTTTCGCGCACGCCGGCGTAGCTCAGCGAATCGGTGCGCTCGGTGGTCATCAGGATGTTCAGGTCGCGGTGATGTTTGAGCGGATCAATACCGACGTTGACCAGAATCAGCACTTCGCTTGGCACAGCGGCACGTAGCAGCGGCTCCTCGGCGACTGTAGGCAAGGGCAGGGCGATGCACTGTTGCAGGCTGCCGAGCAGGTTGAACAGCTCGAACTCGCTGAGATCGCTGGTGCCGGGATGTAAAGCCAGGCGCGTGCTGCTGTCGATCACGCCGTTGCGGTGGCACCAGGTCAGCAACTCAAGCAACTCACGGCTACGCTTGATCGGCGCGAAGTGTTCCCACTCCAGCGCCGTGAGGCTGCCGTTGTATAGGCCCCACTGGGTTTGTCCCGGTTCCTTTTTATTGCGCGACTGCACCAGCGTCAGGGTGTCTTCGGCCAGATCCGGGGCGATGCCGGGGTTGATGAACTCGACCTTGTCGGCCTTGCGTTCAAAGGCGGCATAGAGTCGGCGGCCGAGCACATTGAGGTCGCGTTTGTTGATCAGGCTGACCGTCTGCTCGGTGCGGGCAAACTGGGTAAGGAAGCGGTAGCTGTAGTTCAGCTCATTGACCAGCGCGCGGCGTTCGGCGCTGACCTGGCGGACTTTCCACTGGCTGCGGCTGTCGAGCAGCGTCAGTTGTCGCTGATCCCAATGCCACTCGCTGGCCAGCCGTTCCAGCAACGAGCGTTGCCAGCTCTGGGTGCGGCTGTTACCGGTGAGCTTGCGATTGACCTTGAGGTACAGCGCGCGGCGCACCAGTTCCAGACGTTCCGGCTCGTTGCGCGCAATGAGGTATTCCTCGATGCGCCGGTACACGACCATGTACGGATCCAGCTCATCGAGATCGAGCTGATTGGCGAACACGGCTTTTTTGAAGCGCAGGCTCAGGCACTGCACCTGTGGGTGTTCGCTGGCGTAAACCTCGGTCAGCAGCAGTTTGAGCACCGATTTGTAAGGGGACTCGATGCCCTTGAACAGCTGCCACAATCCGGCGCCGATGAACTCGCCTGGTGGAATCGTCGCCAGATGGCCGAGATCCAGGGTTTCGTCAGCGCGGATAAAGCGCTTCGACAGCAAGGTATGAGTGTAAAGGTCGTAGGCGGTTTCTTCGTAGACCGGCACCAGCCACCAGATCGGTGTACGTCCGGCCAGCCAGATCGCCGTGCGGTAGAACTCGTCCAGCAGCAAGTAATGCTGGGTGGTGCCGCAGTTTTCCGAGCTGAGCTGGGTGTCGCGTTCGCCTTTGACGAAACGCTTCGGGTCGATCAGGAAAAAATGCGCTTCCGCACCCTGGCTCGCGGCCCAGACTTCCAGTAACTGGCATTTCTTGCTCAGTTCGGCGAGCTCACTTTCGCTCAGATCCGGCGCGTGGCAGACCCACACGTCCATATCGCTCTGATCGGCCTGCGCCAGCGTGCCGAGGCTGCCCATCAGGAACAGGCCATGAATCGGTCGCGGCGGATTGCTGCCGTGGCGCGGCTTGTAGGAGAACGAGCGGGTCAGGCGTTGGGCTTCAGCGAGTGTATCGGCGTCCGGTTCGTAATTGGATACCCCGGCCGGCGTACTGCTCGAGACATAACCCGGCAGCAGCGGGTGATTGACGTGGAAAAACAGCGGGAGCAGTGTCAGTACGCCTTGTTGGCGTGTCGACAAGCCCTCCAGCGCGCGACCTAAGCGCCCTTCATTGAGTTTGAGAAAGCGCGCTCGCAGCTGGCTGAGTACCTTGCGGTCGATGCCTTCGTCCAGGTCGGGGCGGATTTCGTTGGTGCGCGTCATGTCAGCTCAAACCGGCTCGCAAGCTCGGACGTAGAGGGTCTCGGAATGGGAGGCAGTTTAGCCTTTGCGCAGCGGGACTTTTAAGCTGAATTTGTTTTTTGACGTCAGATTTCTATCGCGGACGACCGGGCAGGCCCGCGGAAATCCCGTGGCAGGAGTTCCCGTGGGCAAAGTCGGGGAGGATCAGGCGGTTTGTTCTTCTCTCAGAATGGTCAGCACGGTTTGCACATTTTGCGCGGCATCGCGACCGAGGCTGGTCAGATACCCGCCATCGGGCTGGTCGGTCAGTTCTTTTTCAAAGAGGCGTTTAGCGGCAGAAATATGCTTCGGGGCAGCGGTCTGATGAATTTTCAGACCTTCCTGGGAACTGTCCAGGTTGAAGAGTGCGAGGACTTCCAGTTCGGCAACCAACTCAGGGGTAAGCGACATAAGGACTCCAGACTTTCTAGGAATTGGACGACAGCGCCCCTAAGGTGAACCCGCTTTTGCGGCATGTCCAGTGCTCAGATCAGGGATTTTGTCTTGAGGCGGATTCCAGTGTAGTCGGGGCTCAGGCGCAGGGCCGATAGATGGGTGACAAATTGTGTGGGAGCTAGCTTGCTCGCGAAAGCGATGTGTCATTCACCAAATAAGTTGACTGATAAAACGCCTTCGCGAGCAAGTCGAATCGTCGCACCGTCGCTCCCACAGGGGGGAATGTGTTGTTACTGCTTTTCGGGTGGCAATTCCGGCAGTGCACGCAGCGCCGCTTCGTACCATTCGGTATCAAATGCACGGTCTTCATCGAGCATCGCGTCAATCTCGTAAGCCAGCACGTGCGCCATCAGATTGAGGATCTCTTCGCGCTCGACACCCACCAGGGTCAACTTGTTGAAAGTCGCTTTGGCCGCTGGCGGGTTGTCGCTTTCGATCTGGTTTTCGATCGCTTCGATCAACGTCGCTTCGGTGAACTCTTCTTCGTCGTTGTCATTGTCGATGTCTGTCGGCTCGCTCATGGCAGGCTCCTCATGGAAAGGCGCCAGTTTACCCGCATTCAGCGGCGTGATGCTGCTGGCGGGAAACGCCTGAGCGATCTATAAACAGGCACTGCCCACCCCGCACGGCCTGGAGGCTATGTGATGCTCAAGCTTTACGGATTCTCAGTCAGCAACTACTACAACATGGTCAAACTGGCGCTGCTGGAAAAAGGCCTGCTGTTCGAAGAGGTCACGTTCTATCCGGCGCAGACACCGGAATCTCTGGCCATCAGCCCGCGCGGCAAGGTCCCGGTGCTCGGCGTAGACGCCGGTTTCATCAACGAAACCGCGATCATCCTCGAATACCTCGAACAGACCCAGAAAGGCACGCCACTGCTGCCGAGCGATCCGTTCGAGCGCGCGCAGGTGTTGGCGATTGCCAAGGAAATCGAGCTGTACATCGAACTGCCGGGACGCGCCTGCTATGGCGAAGCGTTCTTCGGCATGACCCTGCCGGACGCGATCAAGGAAAAGACCAAGAGTGAATTGCTGCTGGGTTTTGCGGCGCTTGGCCGACACGGCAAATTCGCCCCGTACGTGGCGGGCGACAGTCTGAGCATTGCCGATTTGTACTTCCTCTACAGCGTACCGCTGGCCTGTGCGGTCGGGCAGAAGCTGTTCGGAATTGATTTGCTGGCAGAGTTGCCGCAGGCGAAGGCACTGCTGGAGCGACTTGAGCAGAATCCGCATGTGCAGAAGATCGCGGCGGACAAGGAAGCGGCGATGCCGGCGTTTTTGGCGATGATAGCTGCCAAGAAGTGATTTTTGGTGTTCTGAAGATCGCATTCGCGAGCAAGCTCGCTCCCACAGGGTTATGTGCTGAAACACGATTACGTGTCCGACGCAAAACCTGTGGGAGCGAGCTTGCTCGCGAAGCTTTTGGCTTTTAGCGGCTGGCGATCAGGGCCTGACCGCGCACCACAGCTGCCTTGACCTGCGCCGGCGCAGTCCCGCCGATATGGTCACGGGCATTCACCGAGCCTTCCAGAGTCAACACGGCAAACACATCCTGCTCGATCTGATCGCTGAACTGGCGCAATTCTTCCAGGCTCATCTCGGCCAGATCCTTACCCGTGTCCACGCCGTACTTAACAGCGTGGCCAACGATTTCGTGGCAATCACGGAACGGCAGACCACGACGCACCAGATAATCCGCCAGGTCAGTCGCGGTGGAGAAACCACGCAGCGCCGCTTCACGCATGATCGCGTGCTTCGGTTTGATCGCCGGAATCATGTCGGCAAAGGCACGCAGCGAGTCGCGCAGGGTGTCGGCGGCGTCGAACAGCGGCTCTTTGTCTTCCTGGTTGTCCTTGTTGTAAGCCAGCGGCTGGCCTTTCATCAAGGTCAGCAGGCCCATCAGTGCGCCGAACACACGGCCGGTTTTGCCACGCACCAGCTCTGGCACGTCAGGGTTTTTCTTTTGCGGCATGATCGAGCTGCCGGTGCAGAAACGATCCGGCAGATCGATGAACTGGAACTGCGCGCTGGTCCACAGCACCAGCTCTTCGGAGAAGCGCGACAAGTGCATCATCGCGATGCTCGCGGCCGAGCAGAATTCGATGGCGAAGTCACGATCGGACACGTTATCCAGCGAGTTGCCGCCGACGGCGTCGAAACCCAGCAGTTGCGCGGTGTATTCACGGTCGATCGGGTAGGTGGTGCCAGCCAGCGCGGCGCTGCCCAGCGGCATGCGGTTGGTGCGCTTGCGGCAGTCGACCAGACGCTCGTAGTCGCGGCTGAGCATTTCGAACCAGGCCAGCATGTGGTGCCCGAAGGTCACTGGCTGTGCGGTCTGCAGGTGGGTGAAGCCGGGCATGATGCTCGCGGCTTCGCGCTCGGCTTGTTCCAGCAGGCCTTTTTGCAGACGGGTGATTTCAGCGAGGATCAGGTCGATCTCGTCACGCAGCCACAGGCGGATGTCGGTGGCGACCTGGTCGTTGCGGCTGCGCCCGGTGTGGAGCTTTTTGCCGGTGACGCCAATGCGATCGGTCAGGCGTGCTTCGATGTTCATGTGCACGTCTTCGAGGTCGATGCGCCAGTCGAACTGGCCAGCCTCGATTTCGCCCTGAATGGTCTTCAGGCCATCGATGATGGTGTCGCGCTCGGCATCGGTCAGCACGCCGACCTTGGCCAGCATGGTGGCGTGGGCGATCGAGCCCATGATGTCGTGGCGATACAGGCGCTGGTCGAAAGTGACGGAGGCGGTGAAGCGGGCGACGAAGGCGTCGACGGGTTCACTGAAGCGGCCGCCCCAGGACTGATTGGTCTTGTCAGTGCTCATGAATTCGCTCGTATCGGCTTGAAGAAAAAAGGCGTGAAACGCTGGCGCGGATAATAACAGGGTTGCCCAGACTGTCGCTGACACCGGTCGATACGTTTTTTTCTCATCGACTCAGTCATAGGCGGCGCTGGCCCTGGCGGATTTGCGCAAGGATATTTTTCGATTGAGCAATATCGGCCCGACGAGCGTCTACAGTAGGACATAAGGGTCGGCGCGACTGCGGATCGCGCAAAGGTCTGGCCGCCGACTATAAGAAGAGGGGGGTGGGTGTATTGTCCTTCGGCAATCCCCGTGAGAAACGCAGGAAACAGCGGGCTTCGAGCAGTACGACCCGGACACTGGCAAATATTGCTGGCCGACGTACGGCACTTTTTGGCGCTCGGGCTAGTCTTAGCGTGGATCGCGGTGACGGACGTCACTTCACCTGTCTACGCTATCCTTGTGCGAGACTCACGCAGGAATCCAGCGCAATATGAATGTCCTGATCGTTGATGACGAACCACTTGCTCGCGAGCGCCTCAGCCGAATGGTGAGCGAGCTCGAGGGCTACACAGTTCTGGAGCCCAGCGCCACCAATGGCGAAGAGGCGTTGGCACTGATCGACAGCCACAAGCCGGATATCGTGCTGCTCGATATTCGTATGCCGGGCCTGGATGGCCTGCAGGTTGCTGCCCGTCTGTGCGAACGCGAAACGCCGCCGGCCGTGGTGTTTTGCACCAGCCCCGATGAATTTGCCGTGGAAGCCCTGCAGGCCAGCGCCGCGGGCTATGTGGTGAAACCCGTGCGAACCGAACATCTGCATGACGCCCTGAAAAGGGCTGAACGTCCCAATCGGGCGCAACTCTCGGCCCTGACCCGTCCCGCTGCCGAAAGCGGCACCGGCCCACGCAGCCACATCAGCGCCCGCACCCGCAAAGGCATCGAACTGATCCCGCTGGATCAAGTGGTCTACTTCATCGCCGACCACAAATACGTGACCCTGCGTCACGAAACCGGCGAGGTGCTGCTGGACGAACCGCTCAAAGCCCTTGAAGACGAATTCGGTGAGCGCTTCGTGCGTATCCACCGCAACGCGCTGGTCGCCCGTGACCGCATCGAACGACTGCAGCGCACGCCACTGGGACATTTTCAGCTGTTCCTCAAAGGTCTCAATGGTGATGCGCTGATCGTCAGCCGTCGGCATGTGGCCGGTGTGCGCAAGATGATGCAGGGGCTATAGCCCGGTCATTTCGGGCGGCCGCTCTTTCCTTTACCAGGCACTGTCGGCCAGGGAGGCCGTGCCGTTTCTGATTCAAGTCAAAGTGGATTTGGCTGAGCTGTTATTATCCGCCGTATCTATTCAGTACGGATTGATCCATGTCCTCTCGCGAAATCCGCATCGCCACCCGTAAAAGTGCGCTGGCCCTCTGGCAGGCCGAATACGTCAAAGCACGTCTGGAAGCGGCCCATCCGGGGCTGCTGGTGACACTGGTGCCCATGGTCAGTCGCGGCGACAAGCTGCTCGATTCGCCACTGTCGAAAATCGGCGGCAAGGGTCTGTTCGTCAAAGAATTGGAAACCGCGCTGCTCGAGAACGAAGCCGACATCGCCGTGCACTCGATGAAAGATGTGCCGATGGACTTCCCGGAAGGCCTTGGCCTGTTTTGCATCTGCGAGCGCGAAGACCCGCGTGATGCCTTCGTTTCCAATACTTTTGCAAGCCTGGAGGCGTTGCCGGCCGGCAGCATCGTCGGTACTTCAAGCTTGCGTCGTCAGGCACAGCTGCTGACCCGTCGTCCGGATCTGCAAATCCGCTTCCTGCGCGGCAACGTCAACACCCGCTTGGCCAAGCTCGATGCTGGCGAGTACGACGCGATCATCCTCGCGGCCGCCGGCCTGATCCGCCTCGGGTTCGAAGATCGCATCACTTCGGCGATCAGCGTCGACGACAGTCTGCCGGCCGGTGGCCAAGGTGCAGTCGGCATCGAATGCCGCAGCGCCGACACAGAAATCCACGCCTTGCTCGCACCGCTGCATCACGCCGATACCACTTCGCGTGTGACCGCCGAACGTGCCCTCAACAAACATTTGAATGGCGGCTGCCAAGTGCCGATCGCCTGCTACGCCGTGCTCGAGGGCGAGCAGTTGTGGCTGCGCGGTCTGGTCGGTGAGCCGAGTGGCGGCAAGCTGCTCAGCGCCGAAGCCCGGGCACCGCGCGCCGAGGCCGAAGCGCTGGGTGTGCAAGTTGCCGAAGACCTGCTGCGCCAGGGTGCGGATGACATTCTCAAAGCGGTCTACGGCGAGGCAGGTCACGAGTGACCGGTTGGCGCCTGCTGCTGACGCGCCCCGCGGAAGACTGTGCCGCGCTGGCGCAGACGTTGGCGGCGCAGGGTTTTTTCAGTCATTGTCTGCCGCTTCTGGACATTGTCGCGCTGCCGGTCTCTGAGAAAATCCGTCAGGTGATTACGCGGTTGCCGAGTTGCAACGCGGTCATCGTGGTCAGCAAACCGGCGGCACGCATTGCGCTGGATCTGCTCGATGGCTCGCCTTCGTTGATGATGCCTTGGTTCAGCGTCGGCGCGGCGACTGCGCAGATTCTTCGCGATCACGGCCTCGACGTCAGCTTCCCGGCGGACGGCGATGACAGCGAAGCCTTGCTGCAATTGCCGCGTCTGCGTGAGGCGGTCAGCCAGCCCGGTGCGCAGGTGTTGATCCTGCGCGGTGAAGGCGGGCGCGAGTTGCTCGCCGAGCGCCTGCGCGAGCTTGGTGCTAGTGTCGAGTATCTGGAGTTGTATCGACGCGCCCTGCCGGCCTATGCCCCGGATGAGCTGCCACGACGGATCGAAGCGGAACGCTTGAACGGGCTGGTGGTCAGCAGTGGACAGGGTTTCGAGCACCTGCGCCAGATGGCCGGTGATGCCTGGCCGACAATTGCGCGGTTGCCGTTGTTTGTTCCAAGCCCTAGGGTCGCCGAGCTGGCAGGTGCCGCCGGGGCTCAAACAGTTGTGGATTGCCGCGGCGCAAGTGCCGCGGCTTTGCTGACGGCGTTGCGGGAGCATCCCGAACCCGTTTTCTAATGCAAAGGATGGATACGTGAGCGAAACAGCCTTGCCCAAAGATGATGTCCAGCCTGTGATTGAAACCCAGGTTGAAACTCCACCGCCGGCCACAGAGCCGCGCCGAGGCAATGGACTGGCCATCGTCGCCCTGTTGCTCGGTGCTGCCGGCGTCGCGATCGGTGGCTGGGGTGTCTGGCAGGTGCGTCACCTGCAGACCAATACTCAGCAGCAATCCGGTGAAGTGCAGGCATTGAACGATCAGGCGCAGAGTCTGAAGCTCAATGAACAGCGGCTGACAGAGCGCCTCGCGCAGTTGCCAGGTGCTGACGAACTCGCCGAACGCCAGCGTCTGGTGACGCAACTTCAGGGCGATCAGCAACGCCTCAATCAGCGTCTGGAAACCGTTCTGGGTGCCAGCCGCAAGGACTGGCGTCTGGCCGAGGCCGAGCACCTGCTACGACTGGCCAGCCTGCGCCTTTCGGCGTTGCAGGACATCAGCAGCGCTCAGGCGCTGGTACAGGGCGCTGACGAAATTCTTCGTGAGCAAAACGATCCCGGCTCTTTTGCCGCTCGCGAGCAAGTGGCAAAAACCCTGGTGGCGCTGCGCAGCACGGCGCAACCGGATCGCACCGGATTGTTCCTGCGTCTTGGCGCATTGCGCGATCAGGTCATCGACCTCACCGAGCTGGCGCCGGAGTACAAGGATCGCGGCGAATCGCTGCTGGGCCTGACCGCCGACGGTGACGGCGCCAGTCGCTGGGCGCAGTGGTGGGATCAGGTTTCGCGCTACATCCGCATCGATTTCAACGCTGACAAAAACGTGCGGCCACTGCTGGCCGGGCAGAGCCTGAGTCAGGTGCGTCTGGCCCTGAGCCTGGCGCTGGAGCAGGCGCAGTGGGCCGCTCTCAACGGGCAGGCGCCGGTCTACACCCAGGCCATGGCCGAGGCTCGCGATGTGCTCAAAGGCAATTTCAACCCGGACAATCCGCAAAGCAAAGTGATGCTGGAACAGGTCGGCGAGCTGAGCAAGGAGCCGGTTACGGTCGCGACGCCGGATCTGGCCGGCACGCTGAGTGCGGTGCAAGCCTATCTTGAGCGGCGCAACGTCAATGCCGAAGAATCGGTGAAACCCTTTGCCAGACCTGCCGCCAACACCGCGCAGGAGGCCACGCCATGAAACGCCTCTATGTGATCGTGTTTCTGGTGATCGCGGCGACGGCGGCGCTGGGCTTTGCAGTGGCACAGCATTCTGGCTACGTGCTGATTGCCTACAAGAGCTTCCGTTACGAAGCGAGTCTGTGGGCGACACTGGCGGTGATCGCGGTGTTGTGGCTGCTGATTTGGGGCATCAAGGTGCTGGTTGAGTTGGTGATGACCTCCAGCGGCGTGGTCAATCCATGGTCGCGCCGCAACCGCAGTCGTCGCGTGCAGGTAGCTATCGAGCACGGTCAACTGGATCTGGCCGAAGGTCGCTGGGCCAGCGCGCAGCGTCATCTGTATCGAGCGGCTGAAGCCGAGCGCCAGCCACTCCTGTATTACCTCGGCGCGGCCCGCGCGGCCAATGAGCAAGGAAACTACGAGGAATGCGATCGATTGCTGGAGCGTGCACTGGAGCGTCAGCCGCAGGCGGAACTGGCAATTGCTCTGAGCCATGCGCAGTTGCAGACCGACCGTGGCGATACCGACGGTGCCTTGGTGACCCTGCAAGCGATGCACGAGCGCCATCCACACAATGCGCAGACGTTGCGTCAGTTGCAGCGCTTGTATCAACAGCGCGGTGAATGGTCGGCGGTGATTCGTTTGCTGCCGGAATTGCGCAAAGACAAAGTCCTGCCGCGCGCCGAACTGGCCGAACTCGAGCGCCGCGCCTGGGGTGAAAACCTCTCGCTGGCTGCGCAACGTGAAGAGGATGGCAGCGTTGGTTTGCAGTCGCTCACGCGCGCTTGGGAACAGCTCACCTCGGCGCAACGGCAAGAGCCGCCGCTGGTATTGGCGTACGCCGAACAGTTGCGTCAGTTGGGCGCTCAGGTCGAAGCGGAAGAAGTCCTGCGCACCGCGCTCAAGCGCAAATACGACAGCCATCTGGCCCGTCTCTACGGTCTGGTGCGCGGTAGCGATCCGGCCCGCCAGTTGCAAACTGCCGAAGGCTGGCTGAAGGATCATCCGAACGATCCAAGCTTGCTGCTGACCCTTGGCCGCCTGTGCCTGCAAACCAGCCTGTGGGGCAAGGCGCGGGATTATCTGGAGAGCAGCCTGCGTGTGCAGCGCAATCCTGAAGCCTGTGCGGAACTGGCGCGTCTGCTCGCGCAGTTGGGCGATACCGAACGCAGCAATCAGTTGTTCCAGGAAGGCCTCGGTCTGCTGGACGAGCGCCTGCTGGCCGCGCCGTTGCCGGTTCCGGCTCACGCCTGAAGTGGCGGGGGAGTTCGCTCCCTCGCTTACCTTTTGTGGTTGAAATTTCAACTTCAGTGGGGGCCCGAAGCAAATTCCTACAGCTGGCTACACCGATTCCTCTCGAACCTGTCGGGTTTTCCCTACACCTCTGATGAACTGTCGGCAGGGCCTTGCCTTGAAAGGCTGACACGCTTTCCTCTACCGTAACCGTCTGTCTCTACTGTTACGGAAAAGCCATGTCGTTGGCCTGCTCACGCTCCTTGTTCTTCATGGCTTTCACTGCGGGGGCCTTTGCTCTGGGAGCTTCCTATTATCTTGAATATGCTGTTGGTCTGACGCCGTGCAGCCTGTGCCTGGTGCAGCGCCTGTTCCTCACGCTGCTGTGTGTGTCCAGTGGCCTGGCGGCGGTGCATGGCCCCAAGCGTGTCGGTTTGTGGCTCTACTGGCTGTTGGCGCTGGGCGCGAGTCTGGGAGGTACCACGGCCGCCTGGCGGCAGGTATTGATCCAGAGTGATCCGCTGCTGCAACTGCTCAATTGCACACCTGCCCCGGAGATGTTGTTCAGTGGTCTGCCCTGGATCTGTGCGTTGCAGAGGATGTTTAGCGGTGGTGCCGATTGTGCGGAAATTTCCTGGACGTTGTTCGATCTGAGCATCCCGGAATGGAGCCTGCTGTTCTTTGTCGCGGTATCTATTCTGGCGGTTTATCAATTGTTGCGGCTGGTCTGGAGTGCTCTGCAACGACCGCTCAGCGGCGAAGCGTCGCACCCGGTGCTGCTGCGGGATTAAACACTTGTATGAACTTTATCTCCTGCGTACCTTGAAGCCATAGGCGTGCGGGCATAATCTGGCCCGCACGTGTCATTGGATTTATGTTGCTCGATGACGCTCTGCCCGGCCGACCCCCTGGTCAAAATCAAAAGAGGGGCGCGGGTGTAGAGCAGCATGACCCACAAGGGAAGAGAGATCGCCATGCTCGAAAGTTGTCAGAATGCTCAGGAACGCTGGGGTGGAGTTCATCTGCTGATCGACCGCTGGTTGCAGGAGCGTGAAGATCTGATCGGTGCTTACGACAAGCTCGGCGCGGAGCCTGATTCGCTGTCCGAGAGCCGCAAGCCTTTGCAGGAATTCTGCGGCGTGCTGGTCGATTACGTGTCGGCCGGGCACTTCGAAATCTACGAACAGCTGACTGGCGAAGCCAAGGCGTTCAACGACAAACGCGGTCTTGAACTCGCCGAGACGATCTATCCGCGCATCGACGTCATCACCGAGAAGCTGCTCGCGTTCAATGACCTTTGCGATGAAGGCAAATGCGTGGCCGAGAAATTCAAGGAGCTCGGTGGTTTGCTGCACGAGCGCTTCGAACTCGAAGACTGCCTGATTGAAGTGCTGCATACAGCCCACAAGGCGGAAGATCCGGTTCAGGCCTGATCCCGAACCCTGAACAAAAAAACGGTGCGCCCGAAAGCGCACCGTTTTTTATTGCCTGCTCAACTCGTCGCGCCGCGCAATTCCACTTCAAATACCAGGGGTGTGAACGGTACGATAAGGTCGCCGGCACCGTCGGCGCCATAGGCCTGATCGGATGGAATCACCAGTCGCCATTTCGCACCCACTGGCATGTTCTGTAGCGCGGTGCGCCAACCGGCAATCACGCTGTCGAGATTGAACCATTGCGGCTGAGTGTTCTGGTCGAACACTGTGCCGTCGGGTAGTCGCCCGACATACAGCACCTGCACTTTTCCATCGGGACCGGCCTTGGTCCCCGTGCCAGGTGTCAGCTCGGTGAGCAGGATGCCATCGGCCAGTTCCTTCACGCCCGGTCTGGCTTTTTCAGCGGTGAGAAAACGTTGCTCGTTTTCCATCGCCGCATCGCTGGATGGCTGTGCAGAGTGTTCGGCATTTTGCGCTTCATGATCGGCCAGAATCTGTTCGATACGTGCTTCGCTCAGCGCCAGCGGCTTGCCTTGATAGGCTTGCTGCAAGCCATCGACCAGCGCCTGAATCTGCAGTTGCGGGACTTCCTGACGCAGCCGTTCACCGAGGCTGGCGCCGAGGCTGTAGGCCAGATCGTGAGCATCGTTCGCGGTGGTTTTTTCGTCAGCGTGAGCGGCCGAAACAAGCATGTAGAGGGATAAAAAAAAGTAGCGCGACATGGGCACACTCCGTCCTGAGATGCGGTGAATTATGCCAGCGCGAACGTCGGCAACGGTGAACTGCTTTTGCCTTCACGCAGAACATTTTCGATTCGGTGCAACGCAACGCAATCGATACTGTCAAGATGCCCTAGCGGCGGTAACTGCAGAGGTCTAGTATGAGCCGCACTCACGTCAGCCAGGAGGTAAACCATGTCGGCCACCAAGAAGCCTGTAAATACTCCGTTGCACTTACTCCAACAACTCTCGGGCAGCCTGCTCGAGCATCTGGAAAACGCTTGCTCCCAAGCCTTGGCTGATGCTGAAAAACTGCTCGCCAAACTGGAAAAGCAACGCGGCAAGGCGCAAGAAAAACTGCACAAGTCCCGCACCAAATTGCAGGACGCAGCTGCCGCCGGCAAAGCCAAGGCACAGACCAAAGCCAAAGGTGCCGTGAAAGAATTGGAAGACCTGCTCGATGCCTTGAAGGATCGTCAGTCCGACACTCGCAGCTACATTCTGCAACTCAAGCGCGATGCTCAGGAAAGCCTGAAGCTGGCGCAGGGTGTGGGCCGCGTTCAAGAAGCCGTGGGCAAAGTGTTGTCGACCCGCGCAGCCAAACCAGCGGCGGCACCGGCGAAAAAAGCCGCTGCCAAACCTGCTGCAGCCAAGGCTCCAGCAAAAACTGCAGCGGCCAAACCTGCTGCAAAAGCTGTTGCTAAAACGACCGCCAAGCCTGCTGCAAAAGCACTGGTGAAAGCTGCTGCAAAACCAGCTGCCAAAGCGGCCGCAAAACCTGCGGCGAAAAAACCGGCTGCGGCGAGCGCTGCAAAACCAGCGGCTAAAACCACGGCGGCAAAACCTGCTGCGCGTACTGCCGCTGCCAAGCCGGCTACCCGTGCCGCCGCTGCTAAACCAGCCGCCAAACCAGCTGCTGCAAAAGCTGCTCCAGCGAAAACCGCCGCAGCCAAACCGGCCGCTAAACCTGCTGCCAAAGCTGCCGCAAAACCTGCTGCTAAAACTGCTGCTGCAAAACCAGCTGCCAAGACTGCCGCTAAACCAGCTGCCGCCAAACCTGCTGCAAAAGCACCAGCTAAAGCTGCTGCCAAACCAGCCGTGAATGCCGCCGCCAAACCGGCAGCCAAGCCAGCCGCTAAACCGGCCGCTGCTGCCAAACCATCGACTGCTGCTGCCAAGCCTGTTGCTGCAAAACCAGCCGCCAAGCCAGCTGCCAAAGCTGCCGCAAAACCAGCCGTTAAAAAGCCAGCTGCTGCCAAACCAGCTGCCGTTAAACCGGCTACTGCGCCTGCCACTAAGCCTGCCGCACCGGCAGCGTCGGCTGCGCCATCGGCACCTGCTCCAGCCGCTACTACCTCGACCCCTTCGACTGCGCCATCGCCAGCCGCTGCGTCGAGCGTCAGCAACAACCCAACCAGCGCTTCCTAAGTGCCGGTAGCCGCGACGCGCAGAACTTGCAGCGCGTCGCGGTTCGGGTTGGCCGCTATGCCGGCCAATCCTTCAAGCCAGGTCATCGAACCTGCGTCGTTTCGCGTCCACTCCTGTGCCACACCTTCAAGCCGTGACAGCAGCGCTCGCTCAGCTTCCAGCTCGAGTGATTTGAGCTGCTCGCGCATGCCGTTCAATACCGCGTCATCCAGCGCACGCGCTTTCCATTGCATGCGCAGTGTTCGCAGCGGTTGCACCACTTCGATATCCCACGGCTCGGTCAACGCCTGAAGCACGCCAATGCGTTGTTCATCGCAGGTCACCCCGCGTTGTTCCAGCCATAAACCGCACAACAACAGGCACACATTGGCACCCGCCGTTTGCAGTTGCAGACAGGCATCTTCCACACCCGGGCGGGCGTAGGTGGCAAGGGAAAAGCTCCACAGGTCAGAGGACATCGTGCTACTCGCGCCAGTTGTGAGCGAAGCTGGTAGACTCCGCCGCCATTATGATCCGACTTCAGAACCTGACTTTACAGCGTGGCCCGCAACGTCTGCTAGAAGACGCCGAGCTGACCCTGCACGCCGGCCACAAAGCCGGCCTCATCGGTGCCAACGGCGCCGGCAAATCCAGCCTGTTCGCCTTGATTCGGGGTGAGCTGCACCCGGATTCGGGTGACTGCTACTTGCCGGCCGACTGGCGCATCGCTCACATGCGCCAGGAGATCGAGACGCTCGAGCGGCTTGCCGTCGACTATGTGCTCGATGGCGACCTGCGTCTACGCGAGGTGCAACGTGACCTCGCCGCCGCCGAAGCGGCGCATGACGGTGCCGCTCAGGCTCGTCTGCACGCCGAACTCGACAGCGCCGACGGCTACACCGCCGATGCGCGAGCGCGCAAGCTGCTGGCCGGTCTCGGTTTCACCAACGAGCAGATGGATCGCCAGGTAGGAGATTTCTCCGGTGGCTGGCGGATGCGTCTGAATCTGGCGCAGGCATTGATGTGCCCGTCGGACTTGTTGTTGCTCGACGAACCGACCAACCACTTGGACCTCGACGCGATCATCTGGCTCGAAGAGTGGCTGAAAAGCTACCCGGGCACCTTGCTGCTGATTTCCCACGACCGCGATTTCCTCGACGAAGTCGTCGATCACGTCGCGCATGTCGATCAGCGCAAGATCACTTTGTATCGCGGCGGCTATACCGCGTTCGAACGTGCTCGTGCCGAGCGTCTGGCCCAGCAGCAACAGGCCTACGAGAAGCAGCAGGCGCAACGTGCGCACATGGAAAGCTACATCGCCCGCTTCAAGGCGCAAGCGACCAAGGCCCGTCAGGCGCAGAGCCGGATCAAGGCACTGGAGCGGATGGAGGAGCTGTCGGCGGCCCACGTTGATTCGCCGTTCGATTTCGTCTTCCGCGAATCGACCAAGATCTCCAGCCCGCTGATCGATCTGTCGGATGCGCGTCTGGGTTATGGCGACAAAACCATTCTGGAGAAGGTCAAGCTGCAACTGACACCGGGCGCGCGGATCGGCCTGCTGGGTCCGAACGGCGCCGGTAAGTCGACCCTGATCAAGAACCTCGCCGGCGAGCTGTCACCGCTCGCCGGGCGCCTGACCCGTGGCGAGAACACCGTGGTCGGGTACTTCGCTCAGCATCAGCTCGATTCGCTGGACGCCAAGGCCAGCCCGTTGCTGCATTTGCAGCGTCTGGCGCCGACCGAACGCGAGCAGACCCTGCGCGACTTCCTCGGCGGTTTCGACTTCCGTGGTGCGCGCATCGACGAGCCAGTGCTGAATTTCTCCGGGGGCGAAAAAGCGCGTCTGGCCCTGGCGTTGATCGCCTGGGAACGCCCGAACCTGTTGCTGCTCGACGAACCGACCAACCACCTCGATCTGGAAATGCGCCTGGCGCTGACCATGGCGCTGCAGGAATTCAGCGGCGCGGTACTGGTGGTTTCTCACGATCGGCATTTGCTCAAGAGCACCACCGACAATTTCTACCTGGTCGCTGATGGCAAGGTCGAAGAGTTCGATGGCGACCTCGAAGACTACGCACGCTGGCTGGTGGAATACCGCCAGCGCAACGCGCCAGTCAGCAACACCCCGGTCAACCCGGACAAGACCGACAAGAAGGCCCAGCGTCAGGCCGCTGCGGCGTTGCGTCAGCAACTGGCCCCGCACAAGCGTGAAGCTGACAAGCTCGAAGCCGAACTGGGCAAGCTCCACGAGAAACTCGCCAAGGTCGATGCCAGCCTCGGCGACAGCGACATCTACGAGCCCGCGCGCAAGAACGAGCTGCGTGATCTGCTCGCCGAACAGGCCAAACTGAAGGTTCGCGAAGGCGAGCTGGAAGAAGCGTGGATGGAAGCCCTCGAGGTGCTGGAAAGCATGCAGGCGGAGCTGGAGGCGCTGTCCTGATGGAAGCGTTCAAGCTGCCGTTGCCGGCGGTGTGGGTCGAGCCGATCTGGTTTACGGTGCAGATTCTGCTGATCCTGCTGGCCGGTTACCTTACCCAGCGCTTCGTTGCCAAAGGCCTGACCCGGTTGGGCGAGCGCTATCCGTTCCCGCCGCAGTTGCTGATGCCGCTGCGTGGCGTGTTGCGCTGGCTGATCATGGGCAGTGCGCTGATCTTCGTATTGGAACGCCTCGGCGTGTCGGCCACTGTTTTGTGGACGGCGCTGTCGGGGTTCGTCGCGGTGGCGGCGGTCGCGTTCTTCGCGATGTGGAGTGTGCTGTCGAATCTGCTCTGCGCGATTTTGATCTTCACGGTCGGGCCGTTTCGGCTGGGCGATATCGTTGAGTTGGTCGACACCACGGACAAGCCTGGGGTGAAGGGCCGGGTGGTGGCGATCAACCTGCTCTACACCACGTTGATCGAGGCTGAAGAGCTGGGGACTGGCAGCGCGATGGTGCAGGTGCCGAACAGCTTGTTTTTCCAGCGCTCGGTGCGGCGTTGGCGCGGTACGGATGTGTTTCCGTCGAGCGGTTTCGAGAAATAAATTCTGCGGCGTCTGTTCTGACGCCTTCGTCGGAACGCCGCCCGGAGCAGGCTCGCTCCCACATTTGATCGCGGTCTACTGTGGGAGCGAGCTTGCTCGCGAAGGGGCCCTCAGCAGCACCTGCAACATTCAGCAAAAATTGGTAGTCATCCATTCAAACCCGCATTAGCTTAGGCATTTGTCACGAGCATGAGTCGAGGTGTGCGATGGAGCTTCAAACATGGCTGGCGTTTTTTGCCGCCTGCTGGGTGATCAGTCTGTCCCCGGGTGCCGGCGCCATTGCGTCGATGTCCAGCGGTCTGCAATACGGTTTCTGGCGCGGTTACTGGAACGCCCTCGGCCTGCAAATCGGCCTTGCCGTGCAGATCGCAATTGTCGGCGCCGGTGTTGGCGCGATCCTCACCGCTTCGGCCACGGCCTTCCACGCGATCAAGTGGTTCGGTGTGGCTTACCTCGTGTATCTGGCCATCAAGCAATGGCGCGCGCTGCCCATGGATATGAGCGATGACGCGGCGGTGCGGCCGATCGGCAAGCCGCTGGCGCTGGTGTTCCGTGGCTTTCTGGTGAACATCAGCAACCCCAAGGCCTTGGTGTTCATGCTGGCGGTGCTGCCGCAGTTCATCAACCCGCATGCACCGCTGTTGATTCAGTACGTGGTGATCGGCGTGACCATGGTTTGTGTCGACCTGATCGTCATGGCGGGCTACACCGGTCTTGCGTCGAAGGTGTTGCGTCTGTTGCGCACACCGCAGCAGCAGAAGCGCATGAACCGCACGTTTGCCGGGCTGTTCATCGGCGCGGCGGCGTTTATGGCAACGTTGCGCAAAGCGGCTGCATAAACATCGCGGACACAAAAAAAGGCGACCTTTGCGGGTCGCCTTTTTTGTGGCTGGAACGCGGAGCGTTCCGGAGCCAGTCATCAGCGCAAGATCACCGGCGCAGTATCACGCGGCAGATTGTTGCGTTGTGGCGCCTCACGCGGCTGCTCGTAACCGCCGCCACCAAGCTGCATGCTCAGTTGCCCGGCCACGTCTTCACCCAGCGCCTTCGACACGTCACGCACCACCCGAGGACGGTTCAGCGAGATCTTGATGTCGCGATGGTTCACCAGTTTGGTGTCCTGCGCTTCACCCATCGCCGTGAAGGCCGAGGTGATCTCGAAGGTCTTGGTGTTGATCAGGCTGAAATCCGCCACCAGCGTCAGGCCCAGTACCGCCGAATAGCTGTCGGTGTGCGCCAGCTCGTTGATGTCCTGAGTGAAGTCGATGTCCGACACGGTGCCGAACAACACATAGTCGGCGCCTTTGAAATTGCCGGCCTTGATCCGCTTGATCACATCAAAGACGTCGCCCTTGGACGACGCGGTGTACGGCGTGCCCTGCACCAGCTGGAACATGCCGGTACGCAAAATTTCACCCTTGATGTCGCCGGTGAATTTACGCAACTCGGTCTGTTCGATGTAGCTGGTCGTGGCTTCAATCTCGTTGTAGCTCGACGAGCCACTGGAGCTGTAGTAACCCTCGCGATGATTGCTCTGGGCCGAAACGATGTGGATGTATTGCTCCACACGTTCCTGATACGCCAGATCCGTCACCGCAACTTTCGGGGCCGCCTGCACGCTGAACGCGCAAGCCAGAGCCATCATGCCAATCCATGCGCGCATCAATTAACGCTCCGTGGTTTTGCGGATCTCTTTTTCGTCCATCCACTCGGCCAGACCGCTTTCAACGTCGATCAGTTGCAGGCTGAATTTGTAGAAGACGTCCTTGTAGTCGCTGCTGCGCTTGACGATCGAGCTGATCGAGCCTTCGATGCGGTACTTGGCGGCAACCATGTTGCCGGTCTTGGCCACGGTGCTCTTCTTGTACAGACCGCTCTGGTTTTGCAGCTTGAGCTGGTCAACCTGGCTTTGCATCGCGTTGTTGTCGCTGGCGAAACGGGCAACGCCGGTCTTCATCAGCTGAGTCTTGATGCTGGTGGTGATTTCGCGGGTGTCGATGTACTCGCTGGTCTTGTTTTTCACGTCGTAGACCTGAACCACCGGACGACCCTGCAGGATGCCGGACTGGGCCAGTGAGCGGGTCATCGATTCGGCGATCATTTGCAGGTCGGTCGAACCGAATTCATTGGTCACGGTTTCAACCGCTTTGGTGTCGCCGTAGCTGATGTTCTTGCTGCCCAGGGTCGGCGAAGTGTTGGCGCAACCGGAGGCCAGCAGGGCGATAACGGCGATGCAGGAAAAGCGTGCAAACATGGGAATGCTCTCTAAAACAGGAATAGGGTGACAGGCTTACGGCGTCTTGATTTCCAGACGGAAGTCCACGGCTTTCGGGGTCGGGGCAATTCCCTGAATGAAGTTGGTCTGGGCGCCGTACATCATTTGGCTTTTCCACACTTCTTCTTCGGCAATCGGGAAACCTTCCGCGCCGAGCCAGGCGAAGCGGTAGTAGAAAATCTTGTTGCTGTTGAGGGTGTTGCTCAACTGTACGTTGACCGTCATGAAGCCGTTTTCGCGGGCGACGCGCATGGCGCCGACGACGATGTGTTTCTGCGGGCCCATGGCCACGACTTTGCTCGCGGCGCTGCCCGGCTCTGGCGGTGGCGGGGTGGCGCAGCCGCTCGCCAGCAAGGCGAGGGCGGCGACGGCGATGAGTTTGAAGCGCATGCAAAGACTCCGTTCTTAAGGTTGTGTGAGGCTGGCGACGTTGGTCGCGCTGGCGCTCGGGATCACGTGGGCGGCGACACCACCGGCGAAGACCTGGTTGCCGACGGCGCGCAGGCTGATTACTTGATAGCGCTGATCGACGGTGACCTTGACCACCGAACCTCCAACGGCGCTCGGCAGACTGACCTGGTGCTCACCCTTTTTCAGACGCAGACGTACCACTTGGGTGTTGTCCGGCAGGGTGCGCCACGTACGGGTATCGGCACCTTCGAGCACAGCTGAAGAGATACCGACGGCGAGGCCGGCCAGCGGGTTGGTTTCATTGATCTGCTTTTGCGCTACACCTTTGGTGATTGCACGCACGGTAGTGCGCAGAATGATCCCCGGCATGTCGTCACGCAGGGCGCGGCGGGACATGGCAGTGGTGCTGTTGAGCGCGGTCAGATCGACTTGCTGACCGTCGACACCAATCTGCGCGAACGGCGCGGTGGAAGTGTCAGGCTTGATGATCGGGAACGACAGCGGCGTGATCACCACGTTGTTGGAGATTGGCAATGGCAACGGTACGCGGATCGAGTCACGGGCCGGCGCCAAACCGCTTTGCACCACGATCAGGATGTCGCTATCGTCGGACTTGCTCGGCTTGTCGAGGTTGACCAGCGCCTGCTCCAGCAGTGGAGTGTTCGGGCGCAGCTCGGCGGCCTTGCGGTAGCCCGGTGCAGCCAGGCCTTTCTCGCCCAGCGCTTCATAGACGAAACCGGACAGGTAATGGCTGAAAGCACTTTGGTAGCTGTTCTTCAGGCCAACCACTTCTGGCGCGTCGAGACTGGCGACAGGATATCCCTGCAGGTCCTTGTACTGAGTCTTGATGCCTTCTTTCTCGGCCTCTTCCTCGCTCTTGAGGTATTCCTTGTCGCGCAGCTCGGCGATCACTGCCTCACGTTCGTGAGTCTTCTTGATCGCGGTGCGCGCGCCGTCGAAATCGTTGACCGCCAGCAGGTTCAGGGCCATCTGGGTGGTCAGCATGACTTTTTCGTAGTCGTAACCTTCGTAGCGACGCACTTTATCGTTGACCAGGAAGCTGCCGAATTGAGCCAGGTACTTGTCGGTGTCGAGTTTGACCGAGTCTTCCCATTTGCCCACCACCTGGTCGGCGCTGGTCCAGGCATTCTGGCTGCCGGACAGGTCGCCCTTGGCGCGCAGCAATTCACCTTTCTCGAAGTAATACAGCAGGTCTTTGTCAGGGCCGTTGTTGTTCTTTTCCAGCAGTGTCAGCGCGGCGTCGACGTTGCCGGAGGCCAGTTGCTGATTGGTCTGGGCCAGTTCGGAGTCGTAGTTGCGAAACGCCGAACAGCCGGAGAGCAGAGTGACGGCGCTGAGCGCGATCAAGGTGGGAGCGCGGAAAACCATGGGGTACTTCTTCCCTGAGTAGCTGATTTAACTGCAGCCGCGTGTGCTGGTCGGGCTGATGTGACCCATCGACAGGGCGTTGGCCTCCTGCCAATTCCTCGTTACCGGAGGAGCTTTTGTGCCGGTTCGCATGGCGAGGGCGCGGCATTATAGGCGTGACGTAGTGGCTATGTAATTGCTTTTTGATTGCACTGGTTTGATGGTGTGCCATTACTTGGCAGGCGTCGGCGTTTTTTCCGGCAACGGAGTGGCCCGCGGGACGAAAGCCGAACCCACCGTATACGTCTGATCCCGGAACACTCGCAGATGCAGAATCTGGTGGTCATGGTCGACGCGTAATTGAAACGGGTAATCAGTCGGTGGGATTGGCAATCGAAACGTATGCAAACCTTTTTTCAGGCGCAGGCGGGCGATCAGTGTTTTGTCCGGCAGTGCCCGCCAGGTTCGCGTGTCAGCTTCTTCAAACGGGTCATGCTGGGTGACTGTCAGCGAAGCCTTGGCCGGATTGCGCTCGTTTTCCTGAGCCTGACTGATGGCGGCCATGTTGGCGCGGAACATCGCCCGCGAGATGATTGCCGGCATGTCATCGCGTAATGTGCGGATGGACATGTCGGTGACGCTGTTGATCATGGTCAGCGGCTGTTTTCGACCATCCACCGTGACATGACTGAAGCCTGGGGTCACGGTGTCCGGCACCATGACCGGAAAAGAAATCGGTGCGACGATGACCAGATTTTCGTTCAGGCGCACTGGAATAGGCACCTGCACCGAACTGCGGGCAGGTGCCAGGCCACTCTGAATAATGATCAACACATCGCTTTCATCGGTTTTCGCGATGGGCTTATCGAGATTGCGCAAGGCTTTTTGCAGAAAGGGCAGGTCCGGGCGCAATTCGATCGCTTGGCGATAGCCGGGCGCCGCGAGGTCTCGCTCGCCCAAGGCCTCGTAAGTGAAGCCAGCCAGATAATGGCTGAAAGCACTCTGATAGCCGTTCTTCAGCTCTACCACATTCGGCGCGTCAAGAATGGCCACGGGGTAGCCTTGCAGATCCTTGTAACGCAATACGATGCCTTGGGTCTTGGCCTGTTCTTCGGCTTCTTCGTATTGTTTTTCCCGCTGCCGGGCGATCAGTGCTTCGCGTTCGTGGGTTTTCTTGATGTCGGCGCGTGCCCCATCGAAATCGTTGATGGACAACTGATTGAGGGCCATTTGCGTGGTCAGCATGACCTTTTCGTAATCGTAGCCTTCGTAACGCCGCAACTTGTCGTTGACCAGCATGGTGCCCATTTCATCGCCGAACCGCGCCAGCAACTTCATGGCGCCTGACGGGTTGACCTCTTCGCGCTGGAAGATCATCCGGTCAGCACTGCGCCACGCTTGCTGACTTTCGGGCAGGGCGCTGCCAGCGCTGAGGATGGCGCCTGTTTCCAGGTAATACAGCAGATCCTTGTCTTCCCACGGGTTGTGCATCTCGACCAGTGCCAGTGCACCGGTGAGGTTGCCCTTGGTCATCTCGTCGGTGGTTTGCTGCATTTCCTGATCGTAATCGCGGTAAGCCGCGCAACCGTTCAATAAAGGAGCAGCGGCGAGCAGGACGAGCAACGGGATGATCCGCATAAACTGGGGTGTCTCCTTGAGCCGAAATGTTGAGGGCGCGCGCAGTATAGTGTCGGATGCTGGCCAATGGCTGCGATTCAGGTTGGGGGCCGATGTGCGCCGATCAAGAACCCTGTGACTGCGGCAATCCTCGGCGATATTGCGGTGTTCGTCTGCCGGGCATATCCGCCCAATAAAAGCGAAAAACCGACAAAGCTTGAGAGAAAAGTCCGCGAAGTGAACAATATGTAACTTCGCATTTCCATTTGAGATCCGTTCATGACTGCCTCGTCCCGAATTCTGGCCTGGCTGGTGTTCCCGTTGATTGCCCTGAGCAGCTTCAATCTGCTGGCCGATACCGTGGAAGGCGCGCCGCAAGCGCTGCACCTGCTCGATTACATCAGCGCGGATTACCCGCCGACGGTAGCGGCGGGCAAGGTTGTCGATGACGCCGAGTTCCGCGAGCAACTGGAGTTCACGCGGGCGCTGCAAGGCTTGATCGCCGGCATGCCGGTCAAACCGGAAAAGGCTGCGTTGGAGCAAGGTGTCAGCGCTTTGAAGGCGGCGATTACCACGAAGCAGGAGGGTGCCGAAGTGGCCCGGCAGGCGCGGCAACTGGGCGCGCAACTGGCGGTGGCGTATGAAGTCAGCCAGGCACCTATCATCACCCCCGATCCCACCCGTGGTGCGCCGCTTTATGCGCAGAATTGCTCGGTGTGCCACGGTGACAGCGGTGCCGGTGACGGCCCGGCGGGCCTCGGCATGACCCCGGCACCGGCCAATCTGCGTGATGCAGCGCGGTTGGATCACCTTAGCCTGTATGCGATCTACAACACCCTCGGCCAAGGCGTCGAAGGCACCGACATGCCGGCGTTTGCCGATCAGCTTGACGATCGTCAGCGCTGGGATCTGGCGACTTACATCGCCGGCTTCAGCGCCGATCCGGCGGCGGCCAAGTCCGAGAAGACCTACAACATCGCCGATCTGGCGCGCCAGACTCCGGCCGAAGTGCAGGCCGCCGATGGCCCGCAAGCGGCGGCGACCTTCCGTGCGCAACGCGCGCAGCCGCCGCAGGTCAAGCGTGGTCCGGCACAGTTGCTCGACTACACCGCCGCGACGTTGGACAAGAGCCTTGCCGCGTACCGCGCCGGTGAACATGATCAGGCTTACGACCTGTCGGTCGCGGCGTATCTGGAAGGCTTCGAACTGGTCGAAAGCTCGCTGGATAATGTCGACGCCAATGTGCGCAAGGACACCGAAAAATCCCTGATGGCTTACCGGCAATCGTTGCAGGACGGCTTGCCGGTTGCGCAGGCCGAGCAGCGCCTGGACGCCGCCAAGGCCAAACTCAAGGAATCTGCCGGATTGCTCGGCAGTGACGGCTTGAGCTGGTCGCTGAGCTACATCTCCGGTCTGCTGATTCTGCTGCGCGAAGGTCTGGAAGCGATTCTGGTGCTGGCGGCAATCCTCGCCTTCCTGCGTAACACCGGTCAGCAATCGGCGGTGCGCAGCGTCAACGTCGGTTGGGGTCTGGCGCTGCTGGCAGGTTTGGGCACCTGGGCATTGGCGGCGTACGTCATCGATGTCAGCGGTTCGCAGCGTGAATTGCTTGAAGGCGCGACGGCGCTGTTTGCCAGTGTGATGGTGCTGTGGCTCGGCGTGTGGATGCACGACCGCCGTCATGCCGCAGCCTGGCAGGATTACATCAAGAGCAGTCTGGTCGGTGGGGGTGGGCGTTTCGGCTTCGCGATTCTGGCGTTCTTTTCGGTGTACCGCGAGTTGTTCGAAGTGATTCTGTTCTACGAAACCCTGTGGTTGCAGGCCGGCCCGGCCGGACATGACGCGGTGCTCGCGGGTGGCGCAACGGCGCTGGTGTTGCTGGTCGGTCTGGCGTGGGTGATTCTGCGCGGTTCGGCGAAGCTGCCGCTGACGCTCTTCTTTAGCATCAACGCTGCGCTGCTGTGCGCGTTGTCGGTGGTGTTTGCCGGGCATGGCGTGAAGGCGTTGCAGGAAGCCGGGATCTTCGGCACGCGGCCGGTGGCGTTCTTTGAATTCGATTGGCTGGGGATTCATGCCGATGCGTATTCTTTGACGGCGCAGGCGGTGGCGATTCTGGCGATTGTTGTGTTGTATGGGCGTAGTTGGGTGGCGGAGAAGCGACGGCTAGTCGCTTAACAGCATTCGCTGCGCTCACATTCGCGAGCAAGCTCGCTCCCACAGGGTTTACGCGTAATCTGTGGGAGTGACGGTGCGACGATTCGACCTGCTCGCGAATTGTTTTTGGAGGTTAGAAAAATGCGTGTATGGATCGATGCGGATGCCTGCCCACGGGCGGCGAAGGATCTGGTGGTGAAGTTCGCCCTCAAGCGTCAGTACGAAGTGGTGCTGGTGGCCGGGCAGCCGCAGATCAAGCCGGGACTGGCCATCGTCAAACTGATTGTGGTGCCGAGCGGGCCGGATGCGGCGGACGATTATCTGGTCGAGCACGCGGTGCCGGGTGAACTGGTGATTTGCAGCGATATTCCGTTAGCCGATCGCTTGGTGAAGAAGGGTGTCGCGGCGCTGGATCCGCGCGGCAAGGAGTTCGATGCGCAGAACATGGGCGAGCGTCTGGCGGTGCGCAACCTGTTTACCGATTTGCGCGAACAAGGCCAGATGAGCGGCGGACCTGCGCCGTTTGGCGATCGCGAGAAACAGGCGTTTGCCAATGCGCTGGACCGCATCCTCACCCGACTATCGCGCCAGTCTTGAGCGGTACACAAAACCTGTGGGAGCGAGCTTGCTCGCGAAGGCGCCAGATCAGGCAACGCTGTGTTGAATGACACACCGCTTTCGCGAGCAAGCTCGCTCCCACATTGGGATTTGTGTACTGCGGGGAATCAGGCGTCGTTTTCGTGGGTCAGTTCGAGCACGCGGTCGACCAGTTTGTTGATCCCCGAAGCCGCCTCGCTGATGTTCTGCGCCAGCATGTAAGCCGGGGTCGTCACCAGTTTGCGCGCCTTGTCTTCGATGATTTCCGTCACCGCGCAGTCTTCGTGGGTGGCGCCCATCTTGTTCATCGCCGTGGCTGTATCGGCGTCGTTGCCGATGGTGCAGGTCACGCCCGGGCCGTAGATCTTCGCCGCCAGTGCCGGCGAGATGCACATCAGACCGACGGGTTTGCCCGCTTCGGCAAACGCCTCGGCCAAGGCCAGCACCTCAGGCTGCACAGTGCAACCGGCGCCTTCGACGGCAAAGTTCGAAAGGTTCTTCGCCGCACCAAAACCGCCCGGCACGATCAGCGCATCGAAGTCGTCGACGTCGGCTTCGCGGATGTCCTTGATGTTGCCACGGGCGATGCGCGCCGATTCCACCAGCACATTGCGCGACTCGGGCATTTCTTCTCCGGTCAGGTGATTGATCACATGCAATTGCGCGATGTTCGGGGCGAAGCACTGTACCTGGGCACCGCGTTGGTCGAGGCGCAGCAGGGTGATGACACTTTCGTGGATCTCGGCGCCGTCGTACACGCCACTGCCGGACAGGATCACTGCAACTTTTTTGCTCATGGGTTTCTCTCCAGATTCATGGCGCTAAATGTCCACTAAATTGTCGCGCGTTGCCATAGGCTCAAGTGGTGGCGGCACTTGCATGGAACGCTTTCTACATGGATCGCAACAACGGCGGGGTGTTCATTATTTGCGGTTGCCTGCTGCGTAACGAACGGGAGATTTCTGGCGTGAGAACGCGGCTGGCGAACTTGAATGCGCCAGAGCAGCGGGGATAAAAGTGACGTATCTGACTGAAAGGGTCGGCCAGCCCGCTCAGTGTCGACGGGCTGTAGCCAGTCGCCAGCGAGTTACTCGGCTGGCGTCTTCGGTTCGGCAGGCTTGGACTCTTCGGCTTGATTCAGCAGTGCCGCTTTCGCGGCTTGCTCGTCGGCGTAAACCTGCTTGGCCAATCGCGCATTCTTGAAGCGGCGGCGCAGCCACAGACCAACGCCGAGCACCAGCAACGCGCCCAATACCCACAACTCGTACTTCTTGATGCTGCCGAGCATGCCTTCCAGCACCGCACCGAAGTGGTAAGCCGCAGCAGCCAGCGCGGTCGCCCAGATCGCAGCGCCAATGCCGTTAAGCAGCAGATAACGTCCCGGCGGATAGCCCGACAGGCCGATCGCCACCGGCATCACCGTGCGCAGCCCGTAAACGAAACGGAAGCTCAACACCCAGATGTCCGGGTGCTTGCGAATGTGCTCCAGCGCGCGATCGCCCATCATCTGCCAGCGCGGTTTGCGCGCGAGTAACTTGCGCCCGTGCTTGCGGCCGAGGAAGTACCACAGCTGATCGCCGGCATAGCTGCCGCAGAACGCCACGACCACCACCAGGTTGATGTCCATGTATCCACGGAACGCGAGGAAGCCCGCGAGCACCAGGATGGTTTCGCCTTCGAAAAACGTGCCGAGGAACAAGGCAAAGTAGCCAAAGTCATGCAGAAATTGTTGGAGCATTGTCTGGGTGCTGGCGAAATGAACGCGCAGCCTAACCCTTCGGACACATTCATGAAAGTGTCCAAATGTGTCTCGACGTGAACAATTCCTACACTGAGAATGGAATGCGGCTACATGTCGCGGGTCTCACACAACTGTCATCTGTTCGTCATAATGGCCGTCTATAACTGTCACGCTCGCCCGTTTGCGCGGGCTCAGGAGTCTGCCGTGAGCTTTACCCCTGCCAATCGCCTGTTCCCTGCCACACGCCTGCGCCGCAATCGTCGTGATGATTTTTCGCGCCGGCTGGTGCGGGAAAATGTGCTGACGGTCGATGACCTGATCCTGCCGGTGTTCGTGCTCGACGGTGAAAACCGCCGCGAAGCCGTGACCTCGATGCCCGGGGTAGAGCGGCTGACTATCGACCTGCTGCTCGAAGAAGCGGCCAAATGGGTCGAGCTGGGGATTCCGGCGCTGGCGCTGTTCCCGGTTACCCCTCCCGAACTGAAATCTCTCGACGCCGCTGAAGCCTGGAACCCCGAAGGCATCGCCCAGCGCGCCACCCGCGCGCTGCGTGAGCGCTTCCCGGAGTTGGGTGTGATCACCGACGTCGCGCTTGACCCGTTCACCACCCACGGCCAGGACGGCATACTCGATGAAGCGGGCTACGTGCAGAACGACATCACTGTCGACGCACTGGTCCGTCAGGCGCTGTCCCACGCCGAAGCCGGTGCTCAGGTTGTCGCGCCGTCGGACATGATGGACGGTCGTATTCAGGCGATCCGCGAAGCGCTGGAAATCGCCGGTCACGTCAACGTGCGGATCATGGCCTACTCGGCCAAGTACGCCAGCGCTTATTACGGCCCGTTCCGTGATGCGGTCGGCTCGGCATCGAACCTCGGCAAGGCCAACAAGGCCTCCTATCAGATGGATCCGGCCAACAGCGACGAAGCGCTGCACGAAGTCGGTGCGGACTTGTCTGAAGGCGCGGACATGGTCATGGTCAAACCGGGCATGCCCTACCTGGACATTCTTTTCCGGGTAAAAGATGCCTTCAAAGTGCCGACCTTCGTCTATCAGGTTAGCGGCGAATACGCCATGCACATGGCGGCGATCCAGAATGGCTGGTTGAGCGAGGCGGTGATTCTCGAATCACTGACCGCCTTTAAACGTGCCGGCGCTGATGGCATCCTGACTTACTTTGCTGTCCGCGCCGCTCAATTGTTACGAGAGCAGAAATAGCCCTCCCAGGAACATTCAATGAATACCGAAGGACTCACGGAAGTTGCAGTAAAAGAAGCTCAACCGGTGGTCGAGCAAATCACCGAGACCCCGCCGGAACTGGAGCCTGCGCCACCCGCGCCGGCGGCCGAACCTGCGGCGGCGGTGCCGGCGATTACAATTCCGGGCCTGGATGACAGCAGCCTGTACATCCATCGCGAGCTCTCGCAACTGCAATTCAACATCCGCGTGCTGGAACAGGCGCTGGACGAGTCCTATCCGTTGCTGGAACGCTTGAAGTTCCTGCTGATCTTCTCCAGCAACCTCGATGAATTCTTTGAAATCCGCGTCGCCGGCCTGAAGAAACAGATCACCTTCGCCCGTGAACAGGCCGGTGCCGATGGTCTGCAGCCGCATCAAGCGCTGGCGCGGATCAGCGAGCTGGTCCACGGTCACGTTGACCGTCAGTACGCGATCCTCAACGACATTCTGTTGCCGGAGCTGGAAAAGCATCAGGTGCGCTTCATCCGTCGCCGCAACTGGACGGTCAAGCTCAAAACCTGGGTGCGCCGTTATTTCCGCGACGAGATCGCACCGATCATCACCCCGATCGGCCTCGACCCGACGCACCCGTTTCCGTTGCTGGTGAACAAGAGCCTGAACTTCATCGTCGAGCTCGAAGGTATCGACGCCTTCGGTCGCGATTCCGGTCTGGCGATCATCCCGGCGCCGCGCTTGCTGCCACGGATCATCAAGGTGCCGGAAGAAGTCGGCGGCCCCGGCGACAACTATGTATTCCTCTCGTCGATGATCCACGCCCACGCCGATGACCTGTTCCAGGGCATGAAGGTAAAAGGCTGCTACCAGTTCCGTCTGACCCGAAACGCCGACCTGGCGCTCGACTCCGAAGACGTCGAAGACCTGGCCCGCGCCCTGCGTGGCGAGTTGTTCTCGCGTCGCTACGGTGATGCAGTGCGTCTGGAAGTCGCCGACACTTGCCCGAAACATCTTTCGGACTACCTGCTCAAGCAGTTCAACCTGAGCGAGAGCGAGCTGTATCAGGTCAACGGCCCGGTCAACCTGACGCGGCTGTTCAGCATTACCGGTCTGGACAGCCATCCGGAGCTGCAATACACGCCGTTCACCCCGCAGATCCCGAAACTGCTGCAGAACAGCGAAAACATTTTCAGCGTGGTCAGCAAGCAGGACATCCTCTTGCTGCACCCGTTCGAGTCGTTCACTCCGGTGGTCGATCTGCTGCGTCAGGCGGCGAAAGATCCGCATGTGTTGGCCGTACGCCAGACGCTGTATCGCTCCGGCGCCAACTCCGAGATCGTCGACGCGCTGGTGGATGCCGCGCGTAACGGCAAGGAAGTGACGGCGGTCATCGAGCTGCGTGCGCGGTTTGACGAAGAATCCAACCTGCAACTGGCCAGCCGTCTGCAAGCGGCCGGTGCGGTGGTGATCTACGGCGTGGTCGGCTTCAAGACCCACGCCAAGATGATGCTGATCCTGCGTCGCGAAGCCGGCGAGATCGTCCGTTACGCGCACCTCGGCACCGGTAACTACCACGCCGGCAACGCCAAGCTGTACACCGACTACAGCTTGCTGACCTCCGACGACGCTTTGTGCGAAGACGTCGGCAAATTGTTCAGCCAGCTGATCGGCATGGGTAAAACCCTGCGCATGAAGAAGTTGCTGCATGCGCCGTTTACTCTGAAGAAGGGCATGCTCGACATGATCACCCGCGAGACGCAATTTGCGCTCGACGGCAAACCGGCGCACATCATCGCCAAGTTCAACTCGCTGACCGATCCGAAGATCATCCGCGCGCTGTACAAGGCCAGCCAGTCCGGTGTGCGCATCGATCTGGTGGTGCGCGGCATGTGCTGCCTGCGTCCGGGGATTGCCGGGGTTTCGCACAATATCCATGTGCGCTCGATCATCGGCCGCTTCCTTGAGCACACGCGGGTGTTCTACTTCCTCAATGGCGGCGACGAGCAGATGTTCCTCTCCAGCGCCGACTGGATGGAGCGCAACCTCGACAAGCGCGTCGAGACTTGCTTCCCGGTGGAAGGCAAGAAGTTGCTGACCCGGGTGAAGAAAGAGCTGGAGTTGTATCTGACTGACAACACTCATAGCTGGAGCCTGCAGTCGGATGGCCGTTACATCCGCAATACGCCGACCGGGAACCAGAACCCGAGGAGTGCGCAGGCGACGTTGCTGGAGCGGTTGGGTAGCCCGATTTTGCCGGTGAGCAGCTAAAGCCAAGAGCAAGAGCCCCTCATCGGAACGCCGCCCGCCTAACCCTCTCCCAGAGGGAGAGGGGACTGACCGAGGTGTCTTACGCTGTACCCCGACCTGAGAAATCGAGTCGAACTCAGGCTTCGAAACCAACGGAGATCGGCTCCCTCTCCCTCCGGGAGAGGGCTGGGGTGAGGGGGAAGGCCCACCTCCAATTTCAAGCCGAACCCAATAAAAAAGGCGATCCTGTGGATCGCCTTTTTTGTGCCTGCCCGACTCAGTGGACGCTAAGAACGATGCCCACCCGCGTCAACCAATCCGCCTCAAGCCCGAAATCCGCCTGAGTCAGCTGATTCTCATCCAGCCAGTTCTCCGGGAATTCCACATCCAAAGTATTGCCCTTAGCATGCAACACCACCTGCGGCATCGCCTGGGTGCCACGAATGTGATGGAACAGAATCGCAAAGCGCAGCAGCACGCACAGACGAATCAGCTTGTCACCGTCGTCACCGAAATCGGCAAACTTGTCCTTGGGAATATTACGGCGATGGCCGCGCACCAATAGCGCGAGCATCTGTTGGTCTTCGCGGGAGAACCCGGCAAGGTCCGAGTGCTCGATCAGATAGGCGCCGTGCTTGTGGTAGTGATAGTGCGCGATATCGAGGCCGACTTCGTGCACTTTCGCCGCCCAGCCAAGGAGTTCGCGCCAGATACCGTCATCCAGCTCCCAATCCACCGCGACCTGATCGAACGCGTGCAAGGCTTTGCGCTCCACCCGCGCCGCCTGTTCCAGGTCGACGTGATAGCGCTCCATCAGCGAGGTCAGGGTGCGTTCGCGCACGTCTTCGTGGTGATGACGGCCGAGCAGGTCGTAGAGCACGCCTTCACGCAGTGCGCCGTCGCAGTGGTCCATGCGTTGCAGTTCGAGGGCGTCGAAAATCGCTTCGAGAATCGCCAGTCCCGCCGGAAAGATTGTCCGGCGATCAGGCTTGATGCCTTCGAAATCGATCTTGTCGACATCGCCGAGCTTGAACAGCCGACGCTTTAGCCACGCCAGACCTTCGGCATTCACTTCGCCAGTGCCATGGCCGCCGGCCTTCAGGGCCAGGCCGATCGCGCGGATGGTGCCCGAGGAGCCGATGGCCTCATCCCAGGTCAGGCGGTGCAGGGCGTGTTCGATGCTCATGATCTCCAGCCGCGCCGCCGTGTACGCCTGGGCGTAGCGGGCCGGGGTGATCTTGCCGTCCTTGAAGTAGCGCTGGGTGAAGCTGACGCAGCCCATCTGCAGGCTTTCGCGCAGCAGCGGCTCGAAGCGCTGACCAATGATGAACTCGGTACTGCCGCCGCCGATGTCGGCGACCAGACGTTTGCCCGGGGTGTCAGCGAGGGTGTGCGACACGCCCAGATAGATCAGACGCGCTTCTTCCCGACCGGAAATGACTTCCACCGGGTGGCCGAGGATTTCTTCGGCGCGGTGAATGAATTCGAGGCGGTTGCGCGCTTCACGCAAAGCGTTGGTGCCGACGATGCGCACGGCGCCGAGCGGCATACCGTTGATCAGTTGGGCAAAACGCTTGAGGCAATCGAGGCCGCGTTGCATCGATTCTTCGTTGAGCTTGCGCTCATCGTCGATGCCGGCGGCTAGCTGAACCTTCTCGCCGAGGCGCTCGAGAATGCGGATTTCGCCGTTCTGGGCCTTGGCCACGACCATGTGAAAGCTGTTGGAGCCCAGGTCGATTGCGGCGATCAGGGACAGATTCTTGGCTTGGGATTGCGGCATGGTCAGGGGGTCTCGGTCGATAACCTCGACATCGTGCCACGATCAAACGCTGGCGCCAACGCGCATGGTTCAAACCGTTGATTCAGCGCAGAAAAGCTTGAGACCGCAGCGCGACCATTCGCGAGCAGGCTCGCTCCCACAGGTGAGCGCATTCCAATGTGGGAGCGAGCTTGCTCGCGAAGAGGGCATCACTGCCTCAGAAGATCTTCAGGCTGTCGCTTCCACCGTACCAATGAAGTTCGCCAGCTCCGCCGTCTGCGGATTGGCAAACAACACCTTCGGATCCCCCACCTCATGCACCTTGCCATGGTGCATGAACACCAGTTTGTCGCCGACCTCGCGGGCAAAACGCATTTCGTGGGTGACCATGATCAGTGTCATGCCTTCCTTGGCCAGTTGCCGCACGACGCTGAGCACTTCATTGACCAGTTCCGGGTCGAGTGCCGAGGTGATCTCGTCGCAGAGCAACACTTTCGGCGACATCGCCAGTGCCCGGGCAATCGCTACGCGCTGCTGCTGGCCGCCGGAAAGTCGATCGGGGAATGCATCGAATTTCTCCCCGAGGCCCACGCGCTCCAGCATCTCGCGCGCCAACTCCGTGGCCTTGGCTTTCGGCACTTTCTGCACCACCTGCGGCGCGAGCATGACGTTTTCGCCCACGGTCAGGTGCGGGAACAGGTTGAACTGCTGGAACACCATGCCGACCTTCTGCCGCAGGCTGCGCAGATCGGCGCGGGCGGCGTCGAGGTATTCGCCATCGACTTCGATCACACCATCGTTGATCGATTCGAGGCCATTAAGCGTACGCAGCAGGGTGGATTTGCCCGAGCCGCTGCGGCCGATGATCGCCACCACCTGGCCTTCCTCGACGCTGAGGTCGATGCCTTTGAGTACGTGGTGATCGCCGTAGTATTTATGCAGGGCGGAAATTCTAAGCAGAGGCATGCAGTCTCCTTTCCAGGTAGCGCGCACTGAGGGACAAGGGGTAGCAGAGCAGGAAGTAGCCGAGGGCGACGAGGCCGTAGACCATGAACGGTTCAAACGTGGCGTTGGCGAGCATGCCGCCGGTCTTGGTCAGCTCGGTGAAACCGATGATCGAGGTGACGGCGGTGCCTTTGACCACTTGCACCGAGAAGCCCACGGTCGGCGCCACGGCGATGCGCAGTGCTTGCGGCAGGATCACGTAGCGCAGTTGCTCCAGCGGATTGAGCGCCAGACTCGCCGAGGCTTCCCACTGACCGTTGGAGATCGACTCGACGCAGCCGCGCCAGATCTCCGCCAGATAGGCGCTGGTGAACAAGGTCAGGGCAATCGCTGCGGCCATCCACGGCGAGATTTCAATCCCGGCCAGCGCCACACCGAAGAACACCAGAAACAACTGCATCAACAGCGGCGTGCCCTGGAACAGCTCGATCCAGGTGCGGGCGATGCTGCTTGGCAGAGAGTTTTTCGAGATGCGCATGATCAGGATCAGCAGCCCGACGATCCCGCCACCGATAAACGCCACCAGCGACAGCGCCAACGTCCATTGCAGGCCGGTGAGCAGGTTGCGCAGGATGTCCCAGAGGGTGAAATCGCTCATGCGCGGCTCCTGCTGATGTAGCGCCGGCCGATCCAGTTCAGCAGTTGGCGAATCAGCAGCGCCATGCACAGGTAGATCAGCGTGGTCAGCGCGTAGGTTTCAAAAGCGCGGAAGTTGCGCGACTGAATGAAGTTGGCAGCGAAGCTGAGTTCTTCGGTGGCGATCTGCGAACACACCGCCGAACCGAGCATGACGATGATGATCTGGCTGCTCAGCGCCGGCCAGACCTTGCCCAGCGCCGGTAGCAGCACCACATGGCGGAACGCCTCGAAGCGCGTCATCGCCAGCGCCGCAGCGGCTTCCAGTTGCCCGCGCGGAATCGCCTGAATGCCGGCGCGGATGATCTCGGTCGAATAGGCGCCGAGGTTGATCACCATCGCCAGCACCGCCGCCTGCCACTCGGAAATCTGCACGCCCAGCGACGGCAGGCCGAAGAAGATGAAGAACAACTGCACCAGAAACGGCGTATTGCGGATCAACTCGACGTAGACGCCGAAGATCGCCGAGAACGGGCGGATGTTCCACGCCCGCACCAACGCCCCGACAATCCCGACGCCGACCCCGAGCAACGCACCGATGGCTGTCAGCTCAAGGGTGAACAGCGCCCCGCGCAGCAACAGGTCGGTGTTTTCCACCACCGGCATGAAATCAAACTGATAAGCCATGAAGGTCTCCCGCGCAGTCGATCAGAGATCGGCCGGCAGCGGCTCTTTCAGCCAGGTCTGCGAGTTTTTCTCCAGCGCGCCGTCAGCCTTGGCGCTGGTCAGGATGTCGTTGACCTTGGCCAGCAGCGCAGCTTCGTTCTTGTTCACGCCGACGTAAACCGGCGAGTCCTTGAGCTTCACTTTCAGCGCCGGCACGCGCTTCGGGTTCTTTTCGCTGATCGCGACCATCACTACGTTGCCGCTGGCGATCAGGTCGACCTGGCCGGCGAGGTAAGCGGCGATGGTCGAGTTGTTGTCTTCGAAGCGCTTGATGGTCACGCCTTCGGGGGCAACTTTGCTCAGCTCGATGTCTTCGATGGCGCCCCGGGTGACGCTGATGGTCTTGCCCTTGAGGTCGTCGAGGCTGGCGATGGCGGCGTCTGGCGGGCCGAACACGGCGAGGTAGAACGGTGCGTAAGCGCGAGAGAAGTCGATGACTTTTTCGCGCTCAGGATTTTTGCCGAGGCTGGAAATCACCAGATCGACCTTGCCGGTGGTCAGGAACGGGATGCGGTTGGTGCTGTTGACCGGGGTCAGTTCGAGTTTGACCTTGAGCTGGTCGGCCAGCAGTTTCGCCGTGTCGATGTCCAGGCCGCGCGGCTTCATGTCCGGGCCGACCGAGCCGAACGGCGGGAAGTCCTGCGGTACGGCGACTTTCAGCGTGCCGCGTTTGACCACGTCGTCGAGACCGTCGGCGTGGGCGGGAGCCTGGCTGAGCAACAGAGAGGAAAACAGGGCGGCGAGGAGGGCGCTGTAACGCTTGGTCATGGACAATCTCCGGATCGGCGAGAAGTGATTTCTGCGTTCGGACAGAGCACGGGCCGTGCCAATACGCGGTTTTCGCCCCGGCAGGCCATGGTTTTAGCGGGTTTGTTCGGTCTTACTGGTCTGAACAGTCAGGTTGTTTTTCGCACTGCCATGGCGCACCGGCGTGGTTCGCCGAACCCCGCTCGGGCACGACTTGCCGGACTCGCCGAATAGCTTTACAACTAGCCGCACATTGGCCTGGCGCGTCCGAAAAACCATGAATTCGATTTCCCGTGCGGTACCCGAAGTGGCGCTGCAAGCGATCCGCAAACTGATCACCGAACAGGGTTTCGGTGCGGGTGATGCTTTGCCTTCGCAGCGGGACCTGGCGCTGCAACTGGGCGTCAGCCGGGCGTCTTTGCGTGAGGCACTGTCGTCGCTGAGTGCGTTGGGTGTGGTCAGTATTCAGCCGGGCAAAGGCGTGTTCGTGCAGTCGCCAGTGGAATTGTCGCGCGGCGATAGCGCGCCGGGGTGGTCATTTGCGGCGCAAGCGTCGCCGCTGGATATCTTTCAATTGCGCTATGCGCTCGAAGGGTTTGCCGCCGGGCTGGCAGCGGTGACGTTGAGTACTTTCGATCTGGATGCGCTGGAAGACAATGTCGCGGCCATGCGCGACCAGTTGAAGGCCGGCGACTTTGATGCCGCCGCGAAACTGGACTTCGAATTTCACCGACGGATCCTCCTGGCCAGCGGCAATCAGGCGATGCTGAGCATCCTCACCGCCAGCGCCGAGATGTTCCTGGAGAGTCAGAAACTACCGTTCATCCGTGCCGAGCGCGCCATGGAAACCTGGCAGGAACACCGCAAGATCCTGCGGGCCCTCGCGCGCCGGGCGTCCGGTGCGGCGCAAAAAGCCATGCAGGAACACGTGCGCAATGCCGCACTGCGCACCGGAATTTCCTTCATTGCTCCCGCCACCGCGTGACTTGAGCTATACCCAAACTCATCGAGTGCCATAGCAAGACTCAATCAACTGCGGCTTCCTGAACAGGGGAAGGGCGGCTATGATGGGCCACGTTTTTTTGCTTACAACCTGGAGAATTCCATGAGCAGCGATCTTATCAAACACGTCACCGACGCTAGCTTCGACGTTGACGTCCTCAAGGCCGAAGGCGCTGTCCTGGTCGATTACTGGGCTGAATGGTGCGGTCCTTGCAAAATGATCGCTCCGGTTCTCGACGAGATTGCCGAGACTTACAAAGGCAAGCTGACCGTTGCCAAACTGAACATCGACGAAAACCAGGAAACCCCGGCCAAGCACGGCGTGCGTGGTATCCCGACGCTGATGCTGTTCAAGAACGGCAACGTTGAAGCGACCAAAGTCGGCGCCCTGTCGAAGTCGCAACTGGCTGCTTTCCTCGACGCCAACATCTAAGCGTCGCTGTAAAGTGCCTGAAAAAAAGCCCCGCAAATAGCGGGGCTTTTTGCGTATTCAGGGCTAGACGCTCCGAAACTCAAGTGGTACATTCGGCCCCGCACTGGTTTCTCCATTGCCCCCTGCTAGCCGTCGCCGACGCACTCCTTTTCGAATTAGTTCGCGATCCTGTCGCCTTCTCCGCGGCGCGGCCTCATTAAGCCAAAAGCTTAATTTCCCCCCCTCCATAAATGATTACGTCATTCCTATATGAATCTGACTGAACTCAAGCAAAAGCCGATTACCGAACTGCTCGAATTGGCCGAACAGATGGGCATAGAAAATATGGCCCGTTCGCGCAAGCAGGACGTGATTTTCTCCCTGCTGAAAAAGCACGCGAAAAGCGGCGAGGAAATCTCCGGTGATGGCGTGCTGGAGATTCTCCAGGACGGCTTCGGCTTCCTGCGCTCCGCTGACGCTTCCTACCTGGCCGGCCCGGACGATATCTACGTCTCGCCGAGCCAGATCCGCCGCTTCAACTTGCGCACCGGTGACACCATCGTTGGCAAGATCCGCCCTCCGAAGGAAGGCGAGCGGTATTTCGCCCTGCTCAAGGTCGACACGATCAACTTCGATCGTCCTGAGAACGCGAAAAACAAGATTCTCTTCGAGAACCTGACCCCGCTGTTCCCGACCGTGCGCATGAAGATGGAAGCCGGTAACGGTTCCACCGAAGACTTGACCGGTCGTGTGATCGACCTGTGCGCCCCGATCGGCAAAGGCCAGCGTGGTCTGATCGTCGCTCCGCCGAAAGCCGGTAAAACGATCATGCTGCAGAACATCGCCGCGAACATCGCCCGTAACAACCCTGAAGTTCACCTGATCGTGCTGCTGATCGACGAACGTCCGGAAGAAGTGACCGAAATGCAGCGCACCGTGCGCGGCGAAGTGGTTGCCTCGACCTTCGACGAGCCGCCGACCCGTCACGTCCAGGTGGCTGAAATGGTGATCGAGAAGGCCAAGCGCCTGGTCGAGCACAAGAAGGACGTGGTGATCCTGCTTGACTCCATCACCCGTCTGGCCCGTGCCTACAACACCGTGATCCCGAGCTCCGGCAAGGTATTGACCGGTGGTGTCGATGCCCACGCCCTCGAGAAGCCAAAGCGTTTCTTCGGTGCCGCGCGTAACATCGAAGAAGGCGGCTCGCTGACCATTATCGCCACCGCGCTGGTTGAAACCGGCTCGAAGATGGACGAAGTGATCTATGAAGAGTTCAAGGGTACCGGCAACATGGAACTGCCGCTGGACCGCAAGATTGCGGAAAAGCGCGTCTTCCCGGCCATCAACATCAACCGCTCCGGCACCCGCCGCGAAGAGTTGCTGACCGCCGACGACGAACTGCAGCGTATGTGGATCCTGCGCAAGCTGCTGCACCCGATGGATGAAGTGGCTGCCATCGAGTTCCTGGTCGACAAGCTGAAGACGACCAAGACCAACGACGAGTTCTTCTTGTCGATGAAGCGCAAGTAATACACGCGCTGTAAAAAAGAACGCTCCCGAAAGGGGGCGTTTTTTTTTGTGTCCGTAACAAATAACTTTCGTAACGCGCTACTGTCCTTGTCTGGAGCGGTTTGTACCTACAAGGATAAGAAAGGTTATGCACACGTTTGGCAATCGCCGTGATATCGACGGATTACGGGCACTGGCGGTCATCCCCGTCGTGCTGTTTCATTTCGGCTTCAATACATTCAGCGGCGGCTTTGTCGGCGTCGATGTTTTCTTCGTCATTTCCGGCTTCCTGATCACCTCAATCCTTTTCCGTGAAATCAGCGCCCAGCGCTTCAGTTTCCTCGACTTCTGGGGGCGTCGCGCCCGGCGCATCCTGCCGGCGTTGACCGTGGTTGTGGTGGTGACGCTGGCATTAGGCTGGCTGTTGCTGACGGCCAAAGATCTGGCTGAGCTGGGACGGACGATTCGTTACCAGTCGCTGTTCATTTCCAACATCCTGTTCATGCGCGAAGACGGTTACTTCGAGCCCGCCTCGGAGCTCAAGCCGTTGCTGCATACCTGGTCGCTGGCGGTGGAGGAGCAGTACTACATCTTCTTCCCGCTGATGATGGTGCTGATGATGCGCTACGTCCGTCATTGGCGCTGGATGTTGTTCGCCGTGCTGCTGGTGTCGTTCGGCTTGAACATCATCTACATCGAGCGCCGGCCGGAGTTTGCCTTTTTTGCGTTGCCGACCCGCGCGTGGGAACTGCTCTGCGGGGCCATGCTGGCGGTCGTACCTGTGCCCAAACATGTCGCGCGGCCGTGGCTGCGTGAGTCCGTTGGCCTGGCAGGGTTGGCGGCGGTGCTGTTTGCCGTGTTTACCTACGACAAAACCACCGTGTTCCCGGGCTGGGCGGCGCTGTTGCCGGTATTGGGGACGACGGCGTTGATCTGGTCAGGCGCACAGGGCCCAACGTGGGCCGGCCGGTTGTTGAGTATCCCGGTTCTGGTGTGGATCGGCCTGCTGTCCTATTCGCTGTACCTGTGGCATTGGCCGGTTTACGTGTATGCCAATGCGATCTCCATCGACGGCATCCAGCCGCTGGAGGCGCTCGGCTGGATGGCCCTGGCGTTGGCGCTGGCCTGGCTGAGCCTGCGATACATCGAGCTGCCGTTTCGCGAGAAACGTGTGTTCGCCAGTCGTAATTCGGTGTTGGTCGGCGGTTTGGTGTCGATCACGGTTCTGGCGGTCACCGGCTCGGTGATTCGCTCGGCAGACGGTGTTCCGCAGCGTCTGACCGGCAAGGCGCTGGAATATGCGCAGTCGCGCGAGTGGAACGCCGGGCAGTCGAAGTGCATGCACTTGAGTACCGACAAGGCACTGACCAAATCCTGCCTTGTGGGCGGTGATCAACATATTACGGCGACCAAAATGTTCTGGGGCGACAGTCACGCCGCTGCATTGTTGCCTGCCATCGAAGGCAATGCCGGGCGCAACGTGCAGCCGGTGTGGTTGTACAGCCTGACGGGTTGCCCGCCGATCATCGATGACAGCCTGCGCCCGCAGTGCAAGGACTTCAACCAGCGCAACATGGACCGCGTCACCAGTCTGGGGATCAAGGACGTGGTGCTGGCGGCGAACTGGAGCCTGTACGTGTATGGCCGCGAAGACGGCGACGGGGATCGGCAATTCCTGCTTGATCGCAAGGACAACCCGCGCCAGGCAGAGCAGCGCATGGCCGTCGCCCTCAAGGCGCAAGTGGCCGAGCTGCGTGAGGCGGGTGTGCAAGTCTGGCTGTTCAAGGAGGTGCCGCTGCAGCACAAGAGCTTCATCGATCGTCTGACCAGTCTGGCGCGCATCGGCCGTTCGGCAGAAGGGCTCGGTCGTCCGCTCAATGAGCACTTGGCTCGCCAGCAGTTTTTCACGTCGTTGTTCGGTTCGATGAGCGCCGCTGATTCCGGCATTCATGTGATCGATCCGACGCCGCTGATGTGCAAGGATGGCTTGTGCGCCATCGATGTCGACGGCCACTCGCAGTACAAGGATGCCGATCATCTTTCGGACGTTGGCAGCGCCAGACTGAGCCCGTTGTTTGCGCCATTGATGCTGGGCACCAGCGACAATTGATTGATGCCAGGCTCTGACGGGCTGCTGTTTGCCCGTCAGAGCAGGTAGGATGTACGCCTATTTTGAGGGTGCCATCGTCAATGAAATTCAAGGATCTTCGGGATTTCGTGCAGCAGCTTGAGCAGCGCGGAGAGTTGAAACGCATCCAGATTCCCGTCTCGCCGGTGCTGGAAATGACCGAGGTGTGCGACCGCACGCTGCGGGCCAAGGGCCCGGCGCTGCTGTTCGAAAAGCCGACTGGCTACGATATCCCGGTGCTCGGCAACCTGTTCGGAACCCCCGAGCGGGTGGCCATGGGCATGGGCGCCGAGTCGGTCAGCGAGCTGCGCGAAATCGGCAAGCTGTTGGCGTTCCTCAAGGAGCCCGAGCCGCCGAAGGGCTTGAAAGATGCGTGGTCGAAGCTGCCGATCTTCCGCAAGATCATTTCGATGGCGCCGAAAGTCGTCAAAGACGCGGTGTGCCAGGAAGTGGTCATCGAAGGCGACGACGTCGACCTCGCGATGCTGCCGGTGCAGACCTGCTGGCCCGGCGACGTTGGTCCGCTGATCACCTGGGGCCTGACCGTCACCAAAGGCCCGAACAAGGAACGCCAGAACCTCGGCATCTACCGTCAGCAAGTGATCGGCCGCAACAAGGTGATCATGCGTTGGCTCAGCCACCGTGGCGGCGCCCTCGACTTCCGCGAGTGGTGCGAGAAGCACCCGGGTCAGCCGTTCCCGGTGTCCGTGGCTCTGGGCGCAGATCCGGCGACCATCCTTGGCGCCGTGACGCCGGTGCCGGACAGTCTTTCCGAATACGCCTTTGCCGGTCTGTTGCGCGGCAACCGCACCGAACTGGTCAAGTGCCGTGGCAATGACCTGCAAGTGCCGGCGACTGCCGAAATCATCCTCGAAGGCGTGATCCATCCGGGCGAAATGGCGGACGAAGGCCCGTACGGCGACCACACCGGTTATTACAACGAAGTCGACAGCTTCCCGGTGTTCACCGTCGAGCGCATCACCCACCGAATCAAACCGATCTACCACAGCACCTACACCGGCCGTCCGCCGGATGAGCCGGCGATCCTCGGCGTGGCGCTGAACGAAGTGTTCGTGCCGATCCTGCAGAAGCAGTTCCCGGAAATCACCGACTTCTACCTGCCGCCGGAAGGCTGTTCGTACCGCATGGCCATCGTGACCATGAAGAAGTCGTATCCGGGGCATGCCAAGCGCGTGATGCTCGGTGTCTGGTCGTTTTTGCGACAGTTCATGTACACCAAGTTCGTTATCGTCACCGACGACGATATCAACGCCCGCGACTGGAACGACGTGATCTGGGCCATCACCACGCGCATGGACCCCAAGCGCGATACGGTGATGATCGATAACACGCCGATCGACTACCTCGACTTCGCCTCGCCGATCTCCGGCCTGGGTTCGAAAATGGGCCTCGATGCCACCCACAAGTGGCCGGGCGAAACCACTCGCGAGTGGGGTCGCGTGATCGTCAAGGACGACGCCGTCACCCAACGGATCGATGCCATCTGGAATCAGTTAGGAATAGATTGATGCGTGTAACCCTGCAGCCCTCCGGAGCAGTGCTCGAGATACAGCCCGGTGAGCGGATTCTCGATGGCGCGCGGCGCCTGGGCTACGAATGCCCGCAAAGCTGCCGCAACGGCAATTGTCATGTGTGTGCGGCGCTGCTGGTTGAAGGTCGCGTTGCGCAGGACGGCAAGGTGCACGACCACGGCGAGTTCTACACTTGCATAGCCGAGCCGCTGGAAGACTGCATCCTGCTGTGGGATGGCGTGCTCGCGCTGGGAGAACTGCCGGTGCGCAGCCTGTCGTGTCAGGTCATCGAATGCCGCGATGTGGGGGGCGACACCTGGCGCGTGCGTCTGCGTGCGCCGGCCGGCAAGCCACCGCGCTATCACGCCGGGCAGTATTTGATGATCGAGCGCGAGAACGGCGAGAAGTCGGCGTTCTCCATGGCCTCGGCGCCGCACGGCGGGCGTGACCTGGAAATCCATGTGCTGGCGCGCGAAGCCAGTGCACTGAGCCTGATCGAACAGCTGCAGCGCAATGCGATGGTGCGCGTCGAATTGCCGTTCGGCGATACGCACCTGGCCGAGCTGCCCGATGGGCCACTGGTGCTGGTCGCTGCTGGCACCGGTATGGGCCAGATTCACGCCTTGATCGAGCACTGCCGCGCCAACGGCTTCAAACATCCGGTGCATCTGTACTGGGGCGTGCGTCGTCCGGAAGATTTCTATGAGATCGAGCACTGGGACGAATGGCTGAAGTTGCCCAATCTGTTCCTGCATAAAGTCGTTAGCGATCAATGCGGCTGGGAGGGGCGCTGCGGCATGCTGCACGAGGCGGTGTGTGAAGACTTCCCTGACCTGAAACCGCTGCACGTCTATGCCAGCGGCTCGCCGGCCATGGTCTACGGCACGCTGGACGCATTGGTCGAAGCCGGGATGGACGCCCATCAAATGCGTGCGGACGTGTTCGCTTACGCTCCCCGCTCCTGAATCCGTTATAACTCCCTATATAGCCGATCGGTATTTATGTAATTGCATAAATACCGCTAGGTTATATATCAATCAGGCAATCAATTAAGAACTGTGCCATGGCACTCAAATTGCCTTAAAACATATGTGCCTTATTGTTACAGCGGTGCGTTCTATTAAGTAATTCTTCACCCGCGGGGAGCTGAACGCTATTCGCCATGAGCGCCATTGAAAACGCTTTTCTGAATTTGAATTACCCTCCGCGGCTCGATCTTGGGCCGCAGCTGACGCACGAACAACTTCTCGCTTCCATGCAATCGACCATGGCGCGCCACAAGGGCGGGCCGGTGTGGCTGTTCGCCTATGGTTCGCTGATCTGGCGGCCGGAGTGTTCGGCAGTGGAGCGGGTGCGCGGACGCGTGCATGGCTACCATCGCGGCTTGTACCTGTGGTCGCACGAGCACCGCGGTACGCCGGAAATGCCCGGTCTGGTATTTGGTCTGGATCGTGGCGGTTCGTGCAGCGGCTTCGCCTATCGCTTGCCGGAAGACAATCTCGATGCGGCGCTGTACGCCTTGTGGAAACGCGAGATGCCGGTGCCATCCTATCGGCCACACTGGCTCAACTGCCGGCTCGAAGACGGCACTCAGGTGCAAGCGTTGGGATTCGTTCTGGAGCGACACCTGCCCAGCTATGCCGGCAACTTGCCGGATCATGTGCTGAGCCAGGTGTTCGAGAGCGCCAGCGGGCGTTACGGCACTACTCGCGATTATGTCGAGCAGACCGCACACGCCCTGCGCAGCCACGCCATGCCAGACCGCAATCTGGAGGCGCGGCTCAAGCGCTGTAAATCACAGTCGGATCAAGCGACCGCTTCACGGCTCTGACTGGCAACTTGCTTGTGCCACAGCGTCGGGGCCAGGAAGGCCATCGACAGCAGGCAAGCGCCGACCAGCAGGACAAAACCACCGTCCCAGCCGAAATGGTCAACGGTGTAGCCCATCGCCGCACTGGCCGCGACCGAGCCACCGAGATAACCGAACAAGCCAGTGAAGCCCGCAGCGGTGCCAGCGGCTTTCTTCGGCGCCAGTTCCAGTGCCTGCAGGCCGATCAGCATCACCGGGCCGTAGATCAGGAAGCCGATCGAGAACAGCGCGATCATGTCGACGGTCGGGTTGCCGGCCGGATTCAGCCAGTAAACCAGCGTCGCGACAGTCACCAGCGCCATGAACACCATGCCGGTCAGGCCACGGTTGCCACGGAAGATCTTGTCCGACATCCAGCCGCACAGCAGCGTGCCCGGAATCCCCGCCCACTCGTAGAAGAAATAGGCCCACGAGGTTTTATCGACGGTGAAACCCTTGGCTTCCTTCAGGTAGGTCGGCGCCCAGTCCAGCACGCCGTAGCGCAGCAGGTAGACGAAGACGTTGGCCATGGCGATGTACCAGAGCATTTTGTTGCGCAGCACATATTTGACGAAGATTTCCTTGGCGCTGAATTCGTCTTCGTGGCTGGCGTCGTAGCCTTCCGGGTAATCGTTCTTGTACTTCTCGATCGGCGGCAGGCCGACCGATTGCGGGGTGTCACGCATGGTGATGAAGGCGAATACCGCCACGCCCAGCGCTACCGCTGCCGGAACATAAAACGCCGCGTGCCAGTCGTTGAACAGACCCATGCCGAGCAGGAACAGCGGGCCGATCAGGCCGCCACCGACGTTATGCGCCACGTTCCACACCGACACCACGCCGCCGCGTTCCTTCTGCGACCACCAGTGCACCATGGTCCGGCCACTCGGCGGCCAACCCATGCCCTGGGCCCAGCCGTTGATGAACAGCAGGATGAACATCATGGTCACACTGGACGTTGCCCAAGGTGCGAAACCGAAAATGAACATCACCCCGGCCGACACCAGCAGGCCGAACGGCAGGAAGTAACGCGGGTTGGAACGGTCGGACACCAGGCCCATGAGGAACTTCGACAAGCCATACGCGATGGCGATCGCCGACATCGCCAGACCCAGATCACCGCGGCTGTAGCCTTCGTCGATCAGGTACGGCATGGCCAGGGAGAAGTTTTTGCGCAGCAGGTAATAACCCGCGTAGCCAAAGAAAATACCGGCGAAAATCTGCCAGCGCAGGCGTCGGTACGTGCTGTCTATTTTTTCTTCAGGCAATGGAGCCTGATGTGCGGCAGGACGAAAGAAAGCAAACATTCAAGAGCTCCAGATTTCTTGTTTTGACTGCGGATGCGAATGTTACAGTTTCGTTACCGAAAATAGCACCGGTTCGCATCGACCAAACAGCGGAAAATGTTGGAAGTCGCGCGTTCCTTTACGAACCTGTCGCTCAGCTGTAAGAACAGGGCGTTTTTGTCGCTCTATGAAGGTGGTGTCTTAGACTCACGCTCAGTGAATTAACTGATCGCAGAGATAAACGATGGCTCCGAATGTGCGCAGGTTATTGCCGAGGTTGTTGATGGTGGCCGTCGTCACCGTTTCGGTGCTGGTGCTGAGTTTCGCCCACGGAGCTGGCGCATCGGGACTGCGCAATACCACCGTACTGATCGTCCGCCATGCGGAAAAACCTGACGTGGGTCGAGAGCTCAACGCGCAGGGCCAGCAACGCGCCGCCGCGTACGCCGACTATTTCACCCCGCTGAAACTGGGTGACGAAACACTCACCCCGCAACGCCTGATCGCCACCGCTGACAGCGCGCAAAGCATCCGCCCCCGGCAAACGCTGATCCCACTGTCACAACGCCTGCAACTGCCCATCGAACAGCCGTTCGCCAATAACGACGTCGACCAACTGGTCAAGCAACTGCGCGCCAGCAATCAGGCGAAAACCGTGCTGATCGCCTGGCACCACGGCCACATCAATAAACTGATTGCCGCTTTCGGCGGCGATGGCCCGGCGCTGATCGGCCAGCCCAAGTGGCCGGTGGATGTTTATGACTGGCTGATTGTTCTGCGCTTCGATGACAAGGGGCAGTTAATCCAGTCGCGTAGCGAGAAGATTCAGGAGCATCTGATGCCGGGCGACATTGCGGACGCAAGTGGCGGCTAAACGTCCGTCAGAAAAGTTACCGGCGATCCTTCGTGCAGATTTTTTACCCAATTTACCGTTGGCAATTAGGAAATGTCCTGCGCCTAAAGGCGAAGCTGCGCCATTCAGTTAGAAGCCATTGCTCCGTAACCTTTGTGCTGTTGCCGGAAGAGGCTTTCAGTTGCGAAGGGGGGATCATGCGGTGGGCTTTTGTAATGTGTCTGTTGTGGGTCGATGGGTGGGTGCACGCATCCGAAGTTTTTTTGATACCTGAAAATAATCCGAAACCGACTTACCCTCTGGCTCTGTTCAGGGCGGGAGTCACCGGGGAGGTGCAGATCAGCTTCATTGCCCACGCCGATGGCTCGATCAGCAAGATCAATATTCTTAGCAGTGACCATCCGCAATTATCTGAAGCGGTCAGAGTCGCCGTTGCCCAGTGGCGCTTCAAGCCTTGGGCGATAGAGGGTGATAAACCCGCTGAAAAGACCATTATCGCGCCCATGGTGTTCAGGCTTGATCTGGATCAACCCATCCACGTCAACCAACAACTCAAAGCGTTGAAATGCCGCACCATCAACGAGAATCTCGCAAACATTGCCGAATATTCGTGGATCGATACAACGGTGTTCGTGCACACCCGGGCCTACCTTTCCAATATCTTCCACAAGTCTCAGCTACCGGATGAGCAGCGACTGGCGATGATTGCCAAATTGAACAAGCGCATTCCGGTTATTGTGCGAGGGTGCCGGGATAGCCCTTCGCGTAAGTATGTGAGTCTTTTGCCTTCGGAGATTCGTGATTTGTTTTGACCTTGATGCGAAACAGCGCCACTGTGTGGCGCTGTTTCGTCGCATTACTCTGGTTTAAAGCCGGATTTTCCGTTTGCTTTGCGCCATTCTTTGATTTCTTTTACGACTCCTGCGGGACTGTCTTCGCGGTCGGGTGTCGGGCGAAATATAACGGCGCGCTTTTTCGGGTGCTCAGTTATTTTTTCAAAATGAAGTGCGAGATTGCTTGTGTATGCACTTAGTGCGTCGCCGGTAAGTCCATTTGTATCTTCAAAAAATTCCGTCACAAAAAGCAGGAATTCAGCTTCGGTATAGTCTTCAAATTTATCTTTTAATTTCATGGCTTTATACCGTTCTTGTGCAGTTCTATATGCGCGCTAGGGGTTATTACAGTTAAATTGTCAATGTTATAAACTTCGCCGCCGTCTTTGATATGTTCTATGTGGTGAATTTCGTATTTGTCCCTTCGGCCAACAGAGTCTACCTCGTCAGTGCTGGGAGCCGCACCGTTCGTTAATAACTTGAGATCAGCTTTGCTGAATTGCTTGGAAAGTTTCGGATCAGCAGCGACCGAGCGCCAGAATTTCTCTCTGAATCTGTCAAAACTCCTGAAATCTTGACCACGCAACTGATCGGCAATCTGTGTAGGGACTGGGGAGCCATTTGGTTGTGTCGCGCCGGCCAACCAATTTTCGCCGACTTCTTGCCCCTTGCCTGTAGCCGTCCCCGGCTCATACCGAGGGCCACCACGAGTGGCCATCATGTAGATGGATTCGATCCCCGACTCTATCGGAAACTCCAGAATGTAATCATCCGGATCATCATGGCTACATGCAGGATGCTCATCCAGCCGGGCATCAACTTGTGTAACTCGAGCGCCAGGGTAAATCCGGATTGGGGATTGCGTGATCGGCAATTCGGTGCTGCTGGAGTTGGCAATCCCGGGAGGAGATTTCGGTGTCCAGGTCAGTGTGATCGGCACCAAACCTTCTGTCGTGAAGGTGTATTGATTTGTCGTGGAGTCCAGAACTGCCTGCCGAACTCTTACCGGAAAACTGTAATCAGTTGACTCAAGAATAAGCTGTGTATGGTCTCCTCGAATGGACGACGTCACGCGTCTGCTAATTCCATAGAGGGTTGCGGGGCGACCTATGCGCTCGTGGTTTTTGTCAGGGTCTAGTTGCGCAAGCGGGATGGTGAGGACTATAGGGTTGCGCTGAATCTCACCATTTCCCAATGATGGTGAGTAGAAAACCAACGCAAGAAATGTGCTTATAGGGCCACTTGTGATCGCTGTGCGTAAGCTGTTTAGAGTACTCAGCGCATTATTGAGAGAAAATGGCGACCCCTCAAACCCGGCAATCAGTCCGTCTGTGGTGCTAACCAGTGGTCGAACAGCGATGATTGCGCCGCTAGCTGGGGGTATTTGTACAATTTCGATCTTGTGTTTCAGACGAATTAACGTCTTGATTTCGTTCTGAACGTTATTCAAAGCGTTCCAGCGGTTTTCCTTTCCCGGTGCCCGGTAAAAACCTCCGACCGCGTTCTCGGCTTTGGACACTTCGAGGTATTTGGCTCGGAGCCCTTGGTATCGGTCTTTCATCCACAGCAGCTTCTCGTCGATATCCTCTGGCCGGTTCTGAGTGAATTGGTTCAGCATCGAGTCAAAGTCAGCGGCAACCTTTGACGCTACCTCTATTTTTTTTCGCCGCTCGGCCTGTTTTTTCGCTTCACGCTTTCTCACTCGCTCTTTTGCTTTCTTTTTTTCCGCTTCCCACAGTGCTTCTTCCCTCGCTTCGTGTTCAGCCTGCGCAATCTGTGCCGCGATTCTGGCTGCATACTCAGCATCGGCTTTTGCTTTCGCAGTCTGCGCCGCGATGCTGGCCGCGTACTCAGCATCGGCCTTTGCTTTCGCAATCTGCGTTGCGACTCTCGCCGCATGCTCGGCCTCGGCTTTTGCTCTCAAAGCCAGAGCTGCGGCTTGCGCTTGTCGTTCTGCTTCCTGACGAGCAAGTGCACTCATATAAGCAGCACCAAGCTGATGAGACCGCTCATTCAATAAACGGATGGACTCGGAATAAAGTTTCGCCGTATAGCCGGCGGAGTAGGCTCTTACCCAATGTTGGTAAGTCTCACCCGGGCGGCGGTCCTGTTGGAGATAACTATTGAACGCGTTTATATATTCTTTTTCGGATTTATTGTGCGGGTCACTACCATAAAACGAGTTTGCTTCTGCCAGGCTATTTTGTAAAAGCTGAGACTTTTGTTGTGTCAGCCTGTCGATGATTACCTTGTCATGCGCGATACTTGCTGGATCTGTTGTGAGGATTGTCGTCGAGCGAATAGCGCCAGAGTTTGAGATCTCCATCTGGATCTGATCAGGAAGGTTGATCAGTTTTTGCTGGTAGTCGCTGTCTATTGGCGCTCGTTGTTTTAAAGAATCTCTGGCTGCGGTTGGTCTTAAGGTGTTGTTGCGTGCTCTTGCATCATATCCGCCACCATCATTGGTTGTAGAGTAGGTCTGTTTCTCGTTTGCTATGACGTGAGTTGTGGGTAAGTCTAAGTGGCCCGGACGCCAGTTTTGATCGCTCATACAGTTACTCCTTGTGTCTGTATGGCATCAAGTTATCGATATTTGCCGAAATGACTGCGGTATATAGTTACCGCCAAATTAATAAAGAGTGTTGCAAGGGGCGTCGAATTTGCTGTGCGCATAAAAAAGCCAGAGCTACCCAGTCGGATAGCTCTGGCTTTGTGACGAGGCAGTTACTCAGCGCACTTGCACCACCACCTTGCCCACAGCCTTGCGCTGGCCAAGATCATTGATCGCCTGCGCCGCATTGCTCAGTGGATACACCTGCGACACCAGCGGTTTCAACTTGCCCTCGGCGAACCAGCCGAACAACTGCTGGAAGTTCGCCGCGTTGTCCTGCGGCTGGCGCTGGGCGAAGGAACCCCAGAACACGCCGAGCACTGCCGCGCCTTTGAGCAGGGCGAGGTTGACCGGCAGTTCCGGGATGCGTCCGCTGGCGAAGCCAACCACCAGCAGGCGACCATTCCAGGCGATGGCGCGAATGGCTTGATCGAACAGGTCACCGCCGACCGGGTCGTAAATCACATCGGCGCCCTGGCCGTCGGTGAGGCGTTTGATTTCGTCTTTGAGGCTGGTTTCGCTGTAGTTGATCAACTCATCGGCGCCGGCAGCCTTGGCCACCGCGAGTTTCTCGGCACTGCTGGCGGCAGCAATCACGCGGGCACCCATGGCTTTACCGATTTCCACGGCAGCCAGGCCGACACCGCCGGAAGCACCAAGCACTAGGAGGGTTTCGCCTGCTTGCAGGTTGGCGCGCTGCTTGAGCGCATGCATCGAGGTGCCGTAGGTCATGCTGAAGGCGGCGGCGGTGTTGAAGTCCATCGACGGCGGAATCGGCAGCACGTTACAGCCCGGCACCGCGACCTGTTCGGCGAAACTGCCCCAGCCGGTCAGGGCCATGACCCGGTCACCCACCTTGAGGTGACTGACTTTTTCGCCGACTTCGCGCACTACGCCTGCCGCTTCACCACCGGGCGAGAACGGGAAGGGCGGCTTGAATTGGTACTTGCCCTCGATGATCAGCGTGTCCGGGAAGTTGACCCCGGCGGCGTGCACGTCCAGCAGGATTTCATTCTTCTTCAGGGCGGGGCTGGCGACGTCTTCCAGCACCAGCGATTCGGCAGGGCCGAAGGCTTTGCACAGCACGGCTTTCATCAGGGCTATTCCTTTGGGAGTGATGGCCGATAAGTGTAGGTGTGTCAGTCAACCGGTCAACGAGCATGCCCGGCCCTGATAGTCAGCCATAAGCTTGTGCTTGCGCGGCGGGTCGTTATGCTAGGCCGCAAACCGGATAAGGAGCGAATTGTGAAAGCGTGGATCATGTTGTTGTTGGCCCTGTCTCTGCCTGTGGCAGCGCTGGCCGAAGAAGCCAAAGAAGGCGAGGCGCCGAAGGTAAGCTACATCACCCTGAGCCCGCCGTTCGTGGGCAACTACGGGCTGGACGGCACACCGAAGCTCAAGGTCTACAAGGCCGATGTGGCGCTGCGTGTGACCGGCGAAGAGGCGAGCAAACTGGTCAAGGCCAACGAGCCGCTGATCCGCAATCAGCTGGTGGCGCTGTTTACGCAGCAGACCACCGAGGCGATGGGCAGCATCGAAGGTAAAGAGAAGCTGCGTCAGGAAGCGTTGAAGCAGACCCAGCAAGTGATGAATGACGAGACCGGCAAGCCGGTGGTTGAAGATCTGCTGTTTAACAACCTGATCATTCAGTAAGTCATTTGTTGTCCGGGCGGGCCTCTTCGCGAGCAGGCCCGCTCCCACAGGGTTATTCGGTGAATGCAAAAATGTGCATCACCACAAATCCACTGTGGGAGCGAGCCTGCTCGCGAAAGCGATTTATCAGGCGCAAATGAATCAGGGTTTGAGCGCTATGACAGCAGTCCACTGCTCCAGCGTCACCGGCATCACCGACAATCTCGAACCCTTCTGCACCAACGGCATCTCGGCCAACGCGGTCTGCTGCTTCAGATAATCCAGCTTCAACACCCGGGCAAACGTCTCGACGTGTTCAACGTCAATCGCACTCCACGCGTTCTTCTCCCGCGTAGCCTTCGGATCAAAGTAATGACTCTCCGGCTCCAGTGCGGTGGGATCCGGGTACGCCGCCTCGATTATCTTGCCGATTCCGGCAATTCCCGGCTCCGGGCAGCTGGAGTGATAGAAAAAGAACTCATCGCCTACTGCCATCGAGCGCAGAAAATTGCGCGCCTGATAGTTGCGAACCCCGTCCCAGCGCGCTGTGCCGAGTTTTTCCAGACCTTTGATCGAGAGTTCGTCGGGCTCGGACTTCATCAGCCAATAGGCCATGGTTTTTTGCTCCTGAAGCGGTCATTGGGCAGGTTGTCGGGCAATTTTATGACAAACCGACAGTCGGTTGACGTCAGCGTTTGCGCGCAGGTTCACGTTGTCGCAAAATGCCCGCCTTTAAAGCTTGACGCTGCTGCACGGCCTACGAACGGAAACCGCTGCTGTCATCGTGATGATGTGCCTTGAGGGGGGCAATCGATGAAACGCAAACCGGATTTGCTATGGACTTTGGTCATTTTGTTTGGTCTGGGCGTTGTGACCACCGGTTACGCGCAGAGCCTGTGGTCGAACAAGGCAGACGCGCCGATTGAAGTCGCGCAACAAGTACAACAGTCGACAGCCTTCAAGCGCTGACACTGGTTTTTCGACGCCGCTGATCTGCGCGGCGTCCTATCCTGCGAAATACCACGCCTTGTCGCTGACCGTGCCTTGTAACGGTACATCCCAACTCGCCTGCGCCAAGCGTTCGACCTTCTGACATTCATGGGCCAGGCCCAGCAGCGTCGGCTTGCGCCAGCTTTTGCGCCGCGCCAGATACGCCAGGCTGCGATCGTAGAAGCCGCCGCCCATCCCCAGTCGCCCTCCAACATCGTCAAAACCCACCAGTGGCAACAACACCAGATCCAGCGCCCAGACCTTGCGTTGCTGCGCCAGATTGGCGCTCGGCTCGAGAATGCGGAAGCGATTGGGTTTGAGTTTTTCGCCGGGACGAATGCGCTGGAAAACCATCTTGGTTCGCGGCCAGGCGCTGAGCACCGGCAGGTATGTTGCTTTGCCCCGACGCTGTGCTTCACGCAGCAACAGACGCGGATCGATTTCACCGTCGGTGGGCAGGTACAGAGAGATATGTTTGGCCCGGCGAAAATGCGGGTCTTGCGCCAATTGCCGGTACAAGCCTTTGGCGGCCTGGCGTTGCTCGCTTTTGCTCAGTGAGCGGCGTGCCTTGCGCAGCAGGCGGCGGAGTTGCGGGCGGGGCAGCAGCGCGGGTTCGGTCATGGTTCGGCTTCGGCAGGATGGATGCAAAAACGTACGCATAAAAAATCCGATGGCGGTTTTCACCGACATCGGATTCGAATCAGGCTCCCCGGATGAACCGCTGTCAACTTAGCCCTTGAACCCGAAAGTTCAAGGTGGAAGATGCAGTAGACTTTAAGGCTTTCCGTCTAGCGGACATGCACACCAGCCCAACGTGCAACTTCCAGGGTAGTGCGAATCGGCTCAGGGACATCGTCAACTGGCAAGCACCCCAGGGAGTGCCGCGAGTATACCGCAAGCGGCCGGTTGAATCAGCCCTTGGTGGTGTTCTGATCGTCGGCGAGGACCAAATCGACACGATCGAGCAAGTCACGCACCTGTTCACGGGTCGAACCGCTGGCCTGGATATCCGGGCGCTCTTCTTTGTGCAAGAGGTCATGGGTGATGTTCAGCGCGGCCATCACAGCAATGCGATCGGCACCGATGACTTTGCCGCTGCTGCGGATTTCGCGCATCTTGCCATCGAGGTAGCGGGCGGCGCTGACCAGATTGCTGCGTTCTTCCTGCGGGCAGATGATCGAATACTCTTTATCGAGGATCTGCACGGTGACGCTATTGCTTGAACTCATGAGTCTTGCTCCAGGGCCTTGAGGCGCGAAATCATCGATTCGACCTTACGCCGGGCGATTTCGTTTTTTTCAATGAGGTGAGCGCGTTCCTCGCGCCAGGTTTTTTCCTGAGCTAGTAAGAGTGCGTTTTGACTCTTTAGTTGCTCGACTCGGCCAATCAGCAGTTCGAGTCTGGCCATCAGCGCTTGCAGGTCGTTGTCTTCCATTGGTTTCACTGTCTGATGGGTTAGCTGGCGGACAGCCTTTAATAGTCTTGGCGAGTCTGTCGATGTAGGATACAAGGCCTTCATTCTAGACATAGCGCCGTCTGGCGCCTAGCTGCCCATGACCATTGCGAATTCCCCGTACCAAGCCTTTGCCACCCTGCTGACCTCCAGCGGCCACAACGTCTCGCCTGCCGAACTGCACGGCGTGCTGCTCGGGCGCAGTTGCGCCGGTGCCGGCTTCGATAACGAAGGCTGGTTGATCGACGCCGCCGAACTGCTCGAAGGCGACATCCAGGACAACGTCCGCAACGCCCTGATCGGCCTGCAAGAGATGGTCAAAGGCGAGCTGACCGGCGACGACGTCACTGTCGTTCTGCTGCTGCCGACCGATGACGCCCCGCTGGCCGATCGCGCCGCTGCACTGGGCGAGTGGTGCCAGGGCTTCCTCAGCGGTTTCGGCCTGAACTGCCGCGACAGCAGCATGCTCAGCACTGAAGCCACCGAAGTGCTGCAGGATCTGGCTGCCATTTCCCAGGTGCAAGACGCCCTCGAAGAATCCGAAGACGGCGAGACCGACTACATGGAAGTCATGGAGTACCTGCGCGTTGCGCCGCTGCTGCTGTTCTCGGAAACCAAGAAAACCGACGTGCCGCCAGCCGCCAAGCCGTCGCTGCATTAATCGCGTGCCAGGGAAAGCCATCTGCCCATGACCCATATCCCGAAAGCGGAATACAGCCGTCGCCGCAAGGCCCTGATGGCGCAGATGGAACCCAACAGCATCGCGATCCTGCCGGCCGCCGCGGTCGCTATTCGCAACCGCGACGTCGAGCATGTCTACCGTCAGGACAGTGATTTCCAGTACCTCAGCGGGTTTCCCGAGCCGCAGGCTGTCATTCTCCTGATGCCCGGCCGTGAGCATGGCGAGTACGTGCTGTTCTGCCGTGAGCGCAATGCCGAACGCGAATTGTGGGACGGCCTGCGCGCAGGGCAGGAAGGCGCGATCCGCGACTTCGGCGCCGACGACGCCTTCCCGATTACCGACATCGACGACATCCTCCCGGGCCTGATCGAAGGCCGTGACCGGGTGTATTCGGCGATGGGCAGCAACCCCGAATTTGATCGTCACCTGATGGACTGGATCAACGTGATCCGCTCTAAAGCGCACCTTGGCGCCCAGCCGCCGAACGAATTCGTTGCCCTGGATCATCTGCTGCACGACATGCGCCTGTATAAATCGGCGGCAGAAGTGAAGGTGATGCGCGAAGCCGCACGGATTTCGGCGCAAGCCCACATCCGCGCGATGCAGGCCAGTCGTGCCGGGCTCCACGAGTACAGCCTCGAAGCCGAACTCGACTACGAATTCCGCAAGGGCGGGGCGAAGATGCCGGCCTACGGTTCGATCGTCGCCGCCGGGCGCAACAGCTGCATCCTGCATTACCAGCAGAATGACGCGGTGCTCAAGGACGGTGACCTGGTGTTGATCGACGCCGGTTGCGAGATCGACTGCTATGCCAGCGACATTACCCGCACCTGGCCGGTCAACGGCAAGTTTTCACCCGAGCAGAAAGCGATCTACGAGTTGGTGCTAGCCTCGCAGGAAGCCGCATTCGCCGAAATCGCCCCGAACAAGCACTGGAATCAGGCGCACGAAGCCACGGTTCGAGTGATTACCACGGGGCTGGTGAAGCTTGGATTGCTGCAGGGCGAGGTCGACGAGTTGATCGCCAGCGAAGCCTACAAAGCTTTTTACATGCACCGCGCCGGTCACTGGCTGGGCATGGATGTGCATGACGTTGGCGAGTACAAGGTCGGCGGCGAATGGCGCGTGCTGGAGGTCGGCATGGCGCTGACCGTGGAACCGGGCATCTACATCGCCCCGGACAATCAGAGCGTCGCGAAGAAATGGCGCGGCATTGGCGTGCGCATCGAGGACGACGTGGTCGTGACCAAAACCGGTTGTGAAATCCTCACCAGCGGCGTGCCGAAAACCGTCGCTGAAATCGAAGCGCTGATGGCGCAAGCAAGGACACACGCGGCATGAGTCGAGTCAATCTGGCAATCATCGGTGGCGGTCTGGTCGGCGCCAGTCTGGCGTTGGCCTTGCAGGCCGGGGCCAAGGCGCGTGGCTGGAAGATCGTGCTGATCGAGCCGTTCGCTCCCGGCGACAGCTGGCAGCCGAGCTACGACGCACGCTCGTCGGCGCTGTCCTTCGGTTCGCGGCAGATTTATCAACGCTTGGGCGTGTGGCAGGAAATCTCCCGCCGTGCCGAGCCGATCAAACAGATTCACGTCTCCGACCGTGGGCGTTTCTCCACCGCGCGTTTGTCAGCGATGGAAGAGGGTGTGCCAGCGCTCGGTTATGTGGTGGAAAACGCCTGGCTCGGCCAGTGCCTGTGGCAGCACATCGATAAAGACGTGATCAGCTGGCGCTGCCCGGCGGAAGTCACGCGCATGGAACCGCTGCCCGACGGCTATCGCCTGACCCTCAACGATGAGACCACGCTCGAATGCGACCTTGCAGTGCTCGCCGATGGCGGTCGCTCCGGTCTGCGCGAGCAGTTGGGTATCAACGTGCGCAAGCGTCCGTACAACCAGAGCGCGCTGATCGCCAACATCACCCCGAGCGAAGCGCACAATGGCATGGCCTTCGAACGCTTCACCGACGAAGGGCCGATGGCGCTGCTGCCACTGCCGGAAAACCGCTGTGCTCTGGTCTGGACCCGTTTGGGCATGGACGCGCAGCGTCTGGCCGATTTGAGCGAGCGCGATTTCCTCAGCGAATTGCAGGGCGTGTTCGGATATCGCCTCGGCACGTTGAAACAGGTTGGCGCGCGGCATCTTTATCCGCTGACGCTGGTCGAGGCCGAAGAGCAGGTGCGCTCGCATCTGGCCGTGCTCGGCAATGCGGCGCACAGCCTGCACCCGATTGCCGGCCAGGGTTTCAACCTGTCGCTGCGGGATGCCGATGCCTTGGCCGCTGCATTGCTGGCGAGTGACATACCTTTGGGCGACTTCGCCACATTGCAGGCTTATCGCGAGCGTCAGCGTCTCGATCAGGATCTCACCGTCGGTTTCTCCGATCAGGTCACGCGCCTGTTCGGCAGCACGCAGCCGCTGGTTTCGCTGGGCCGTAATATCGGCCTGCTCGGCCTTGATCTGCTGCCACCGGCCAAGCGCTGGTTTGCCCGTCAGGCCATGGGCTTGGGAACGCGTCCGGATGCTTAAGTGGCTGACCGCTAAATTCGGCAAGGCGCGGTTGATGCGCTGGGTCATGACGTTCTACCCGCCGTACCTCGGCGCCGGGGTGCGGGTTCGGCACATCAGCGATGATTTCCGCGACGTCCAGGTGTCGATGGGGCTGGGCTGGTACAACCGCAACTACGTCGGCACACAGTTTGGCGGCAGCCTGTATTCGATGGTCGATCCGTTCTTCATGTTGATGCTCATGGAAAACCTCGGCTCGCGTTACATCGTCTGGGACAAGGCTGCCGACATCGATTTCATCGCGCCGGGCAAAGGCCCGGTGTTCGCTCGTTTCAATATCGACGAGACCTTGCTCGCCGAGATTCGCCGGCAGACCGCCAATGGCGAGAAATACCTGCCGCAGTTGCAGGTCGACATTCATGACGGCGCCGGCAATCTGGTGGCGCGGGTCGGTAAAACCCTTTACGTGCGGCTCAAGCCGCAAGCGAGACAGGCTTAAAGCATGGAAATGCGCGCAGATCTGCTGATTGTCGGGGCCGGAATGGTCGGCAGCGCTTTGGCGCTGGCGTTGCAGGACAGCGGGCTCGAAGTCCTCCTGCTTGACGGCAGCCCGTTGAGCGTCAAACCGTTCGACGCCCAAGCCGCGTTTGAGCCGCGAGTGAGCGCCTTGTCGGCCGCCAGTCAGCGAATCCTCGAACGCCTTGGCGTGTGGGAAGGCATCGCCAAACGCCGTAGCAGCCCGTACACCGACATGCACGTGTGGGACGGCAGCGGCACCGGGCAGATCCATTTCTCGGCGAGCAGTGTGCACGCCGAGGTGCTTGGCCATATCGTCGAGAACCGTGTGGTGCAGGACGCCTTGCTCGATCGCTTGCACGATTGTGATCTGGGCATGCTGGCCAATGCGCGGCTGGAACAGATGCGCCGCTCGGGCGATGACTGGCTGCTGACGCTGGCCGATGGTCGTCAGTTGCGCGCGCCGCTGGTGATTGCCGCTGACGGTGCGAACTCGGCGGTTCGCCGTTTGACCGGGGTGGCTACTCGCGAGTGGGATTATCTGCATCACGCCATCGTCACCAGTGTGCGCAGCAGTAAACCGCACCAGATGACCGCGTGGCAGCGTTTTACCGATCACGGGCCGTTGGCGTTTCTGCCGCTGGAACGCGACGGGCAGCAGGATTGGTGCTCGATCGTCTGGTCGACCACGCCGAGCGAAGCCGAGCGCTTGATGGCGCTGGATGAAGCGGATTTCTGCCGGGAGCTGGAACGCGCTTTTGAAGGTCGTCTGGGCGAAGTGATCAGTGCTGATCCGCGCCTGTGCGTGCCACTGCGTCAGCGTCATGCCAAGCGTTACGTGGCCGAAGGCCTGGCGCTGATCGGCGATGCGGCGCACACCATTCACCCGTTGGCGGGGCAGGGTGTGAACCTTGGCTTCCTCGATGCGGCGGTGTTGGCCGAAGTGCTGTTGCAGGCGGCGGAGCGCGGTGAGCGTCTGGCCGATGTGAAAGTGCTGAGCCGTTACGAGCGTCGGCGCATGCCGCATAACCTCGCATTGATGGCGGCGATGGAGGGCTTTGAGCGGTTGTTCCAGGCCGACCCGTTGCCGGTGCGCTGGTTGCGTAATGCCGGGTTGAAGCTGGTGGAGCAGATGCCGGAGGCGAAGGCGCTGTTTGTGCGTGAGGCTCTTGGCTTGACCGGGGACCTTCCAGCCCTCGCCAAACCCTGACCTCTTCATTAAGGCTGATGGCCCCTTCGCGAGCAAGCTCGCTCCCACAGTGGTCGGTGTGAAACATCAATTTTGTGAACACCTCGAACTCTGTGGGAGCGAGCTTGCTCGCGAAGGCGTCAGAACCGACACCACAAATTTCAGGCTGTGCAACATCTGGTAACTCCTTCAAAAAGAGTTCGATTGAGGTGGTAAATGTGAGTCCTTATCATTTGGCCCACATTTCCCGACCGAGAGACCACTCCCATGTTGGCACCCAAGCGTCTTCTGACCGCACTGGCCCTGACCCTGATCGGTAGCACCACGGCCCAGGCCGCTGATGAGGTGGTGGTTTACTCGTCGCGCATCGATGAACTGATCAAACCGGTCTTCGATGCCTACACCGCCAAGACCGGGGTGAAGATCAAGTTCATCACCGACAAGGAAGCGCCGCTGATGCAGCGCATCAAGGCCGAAGGTGAAAACGCCACCGCCGACCTGCTGCTCACCGTTGACGCCGGCAACCTCTGGCAGGCCGAGCAGATGGGCATTCTGCAACCGTTCACCTCGAAAACCATCGACGCCAACATTCCCCTGCAATATCGCTCGTCGACTCACGCCTGGACCGGCCTGAGCCTGCGTGCGCGGACCATCGCCTACTCCACCGAACGGGTGAAACCGGGCGAACTGACCACCTACGAAGCACTGGCGGACAAGAACTGGGAAGGGCGCCTGTGCCTGCGTACGGCGAAGAAGGTCTACAACCAGTCGCTGACCGCAACCATGATCGAAGTCCATGGCGCCGAAAAGACCGAGAAGATCCTTAAGGGCTGGGTCAACAACTTGTCCACCGACGTGTTCTCCGATGACGTTGCGGTGCTCGAAGCGATCAATGCCGGGCAGTGCGACGTTGGCATCGTCAACACGTACTACTACGGTCGCCTGCACAAGCAGAAGCCGGAGTTGCCGGTAAAACTGTTCTGGCCGAATCAGGCCGATCGCGGTGTGCACGTGAACCTGTCGGGCATTGGCCTGACCAAACATGCGCCGCACCCGGAAGCGGCCAAGGCTTTGGTTGAGTGGATGACCACGCCTGAGGCGCAGAAGATTTTCGCTGACGTGAACCAAGAGTTCCCGGCCAACCCGGCGGTGGCGCCTTCGGCAGAAGTGGCGGCGTGGGGCAAGTTCATCGCAGATACCTTGCCGGTGGAAGTGGCGGGCAAGCGTCAGGCCGAGGCGATCCGCATGATGGATCGGGCGGGCTGGAACTGAATCGTTTCGAAAGATTTGTTTGATTCAAAAACCAGCCCCTCACCCCAGCCCTCTCCCAAGGGAGAGGGAGCCGACTTGTGTTGTTTTCGACACTTGAGTTCGGCTCGATAATTCAGGTCGGCGTAAATCGAAAGAGCACCTCGGTCAGTCCCCTCTCCCTCTGGGAGAGGGTTAGGGTGAGGGCAGCAATCTCAACCTGAAACACCTCATCCAAGAACACCCCATTCCCTCCAGAGACCCAAAAGTGGCCCACCCCGCCCAACGCCGCTGGTACCCCATCGTCTTCGCCATCGCCGCGCTGGTGCTGTTGCCCCTGAGCGTTCTACTGCTCTCTTGGCAAACCATCGATCAACAAATCTGGTCGCACCTGTGGGAAACCCAGATGCCACGCCTGCTGGGCAACACCCTGACGCTGGTCGTCGGCGTGGGTGTCGGTGTGACGCTGCTCGGTGTCAGCCTCGCCTGGCTCACCAGCCTCTGCGAATTCCCCGGGCGGCGCTGGCTCGACTGGGCGCTGATGCTGCCTTTCGCCATCCCCGCCTATGTGCTGGCCTTCGTTTTCGTCGGCCTGCTCGACTTCGCCGGTCCCGTACAGACCCTGCTGCGCGAATGGTTCGGCACCGGTCTGCGCCTGCCACGGGTACGCTCCACCGGCGGGGTGATTATCGTGCTGGTGCTGGTCTTCTATCCCTATGTTTACCTGCTGGCGCGCACCGCGTTTCTCGCGCAGGGCAAAGGCCTGATGGAAGCCGCGCGGGTACTTGGCCAGTCGCCGTGGCAAGCCTTCTGGCGGGTGGCGTTGCCCATGGCGCGTCCGGCCATCGGTGCAGGCGTGGCGCTGGCGCTGATGGAAACCCTGGCAGATTTCGGTGCCGTGTCGGTGTTCAACTTCGACACCTTCACCACGGCAATCTACAAGACCTGGTACGGCTTCTTCAGCCTGCCGAGTGCCGCGCAATTGGCCAGTCTGTTGTTGCTGGTGGTGATGCTGGTGCTGTACGGCGAACGTCGCGCGCGTGGCGCCAACCGGGCAAGTAACGAGCGACCTCGGGTGAAAGCGCTGTATCACTTGCGTGGACTCAAGGCTTTCGCGGCGATGAGCTGGTGCGGCCTGGTGTTCGCCTGCGCCTTCGTCATTCCGGTGCTGCAACTGATTGTCTGGTTCTGGCAGCGTGGGCGTTTCGATCTCGATGAACGCTACGCCGGGCTGATTCTGCACACCCTGTATCTGGGCGGCATGGCCGCGTTGATTACTGTCAGCGTTGCTTTGCTGCTGGCGTTTGCCCGGCGCTTGGCACCCACGCAGGCGATCAACTCCGGTGTTGGTCTGGCCAATCTTGGCTACGCCTTGCCGGGTTCGGTGCTGGCGGTGTCGATCATGCTGGCGTTCAGTTATCTGGATCGCGAGCTGGTGATCCCGCTTTCAGGCTGGCTCGGCGGTGCGGGCAAACCGTTGCTGCTCGGCAGTCTCGCGGCGCTGCTGATGGCCTATCTGGTGCGCTTCATCGCAGTTGCTTACGGACCCTTGGAAAGCAGTCTGGCGCGTATACGGCCATCTTTGCCTGAAGCGGCACGTAGCCTGGGTGTCAGTGGGCCGCGACTGTTTTTCAAAGTGTATCTGCCATTGTTGCTGCCCGGCACGCTGAGCGCAGCGTTGCTGGTGTTCGTCGATGTGCTCAAGGAAATGCCCGCGACCCTGCTGATGCGCCCGTTTGGCTGGGACACGCTGGCCGTACGCATCTTTGAAATGACCAGCGAAGGCGAATGGGCACGGGCCTCATTGCCAGCGCTGACCCTGGTTCTGGTTGGATTGTTACCGGTCATCGGCCTGATCCGCCGCTCTGCCCATCGAAACACTTAGTAGTGAGTCCTGAATCATGCGGCTACAATGCGCGGCATTCGGTGCGGTTCGTCTGACAGATCTTTTCGCTGAAACTGGCTGAAAGCCTTCTATAACAAGGCTTTCACGCTGTGCAGCGACTGTCCGCACCTTCGCCACGCCCGGAAGGAGAAACCCATGGGACAGCGTACGCCTCTCTATGACCTGCATCTCGCCCTCGGCGCGAAGATGGTCGATTTTGGCGGTTGGGACATGCCACTGCATTACGGCTCGCAGGTCGAGGAGCACCACGAAGTGCGCCGCGATTGCGGGGTATTCGATGTATCCCACATGACCGTGATCGATGTCACCGGTATCCAGGCCAAAGCCTGGCTTCAGCATTTGCTGGCCAATGATGTCGACCGCCTGCACCGCCCCGGCCGTGCGTTGTACAGCACCATGCTCAATGAGCGCGGCGGCATCGTCGACGACATGATCGTCTATCGTCTCGATGACTGTTATCGCCTGGTGTTCAACGCCTCTACCCGCGATCAGGATCTGGCCTGGATGAACGCGCAACTCGGCGCTTACGACGTGCAACTGCACGAACGTGCCGAACTGGCGATGCTCGCCATTCAAGGCCCGCAGGCCCGGCACAAGATTGCCGAACTGGTCACCCAGTCCCGCGCCACGCTGATCCAGCACCTCAAACCCTTTGAAGGCTATACCGACGGCGACTGGTTCATCGCCCGTACCGGTTATACCGGTGAAGATGGCCTGGAAATCTGCCTGCCGGCCAGTCAGGCGCCGGGTTTTTTCAACGATCTGGTCGGTGCCGGCATTTCCCCGATCGGCCTCGGTGCCCGCGACACCCTGCGGGTTGAAGCCGGAATGAACCTCTACGGTCAGGACATTCATCAGGACGTTTCGCCATTGGCTTCGAACATGGCCTGGAGCATTGCCTGGGAACCGGCCACACGCCAGTTCATCGGCCGTGTTGCACTGGAAGCGGAAAAAGCCGCCGGCGTTGCGCACAAACTGGTCGGTCTGGTGCTGGAAGAACGCGGTGTTTTGCGCGCTCATCAAGTGGTTCGTATCGCCGATGTTGGCGAAGGGGAGATCACCAGTGGTAGTTTCTCTCCTACGCTAAGCAAATCGATTGCCCTGGCGCGTGTGCCGATGGCAACTGCCGACCGCGCCGAAGTGGAAATCCGTGGCAAGTGGTACCCGGTACGGGTGGTCAAACCGACCTTCGTACGCCATGGCAAAACTTTGATCTAACCTTTTCCGGCGGGCATGACCGCTGACCCAATTCCGAGGACACCGAAGATGAGCAATATCCCCGCTGAACTGCGTTTTGCCGAAAGTCATGAATGGGCACGTCTGGAAGCTGACGGCACCGTCACTGTGGGCATCAGCGATCACGCGCAGGAAGCGCTGGGCGATGTGGTGTTTGTCGAGCTGACTGAAGTGGGCAAGGTGTTCGCCGCTGAAGATCAGGCTGGCGTCGTTGAATCGGTGAAAGCTGCTTCCGACATCTATTCGCCGATCAGCGGTGAAGTGATCGCAATCAACGAAGAGCTGGGCGGCTCGCCTGAGCTGCTGAACTCCGACCCGTACGGTGCGTGGATCTTCAAGCTCAAGCCAAGCGACAAGGCTGAGCTGGACAAGCTGCTGGATGCTGCAGCGTACAAGGCTGCCATCGGCGAGTAAGCTTTAAGCAATACCCAAAGCCCCGACTCTTCGGGGCTTTTCTATGGGCGATGAAAAATCCAATGTGGGAGCGAGCTTGCTCGCGAAGGCGGGTTTACATTCAACATCTTCCGCGACTGACACACCGCTTTCGCGAGCAAGCTCGCTCCCACAGGGTCAGTGTTGATCTTGAAAATTTAGCCGTGGTATGGGCTGCTATGCTGGTTTGACCGTGTTGCATTGACGCCGAGCGCCAGCCAAGAGAGAGCCCGTCATGTCCCAGTTGCCGTCCCTGAGCCAGTTACGCGACCCCGATGCCTTCCTGCGCCGCCACCTCGGCCCCGATGCTGCCGAACAACAGGCGATGCTCGACAGTCTCGGCCTCGGTAGTCGAACCGAACTGATCGAGCAAACGGTGCCGCCAGGCATTCGCTTCAATCGTGCGCTCGACCTGCCACCCGCGCTGGATGAACAAGCCGCGCTGGCCAGACTGCGCAGTTACGCCGAGCAGAATCAGGTCTGGACCAGCCTGATCGGTATGGGCTACCACGGCACCCTGACGCCAACCGTCATCCTGCGCAATGTGCTGGAAAATCCCGGCTGGTACACCGCGTACACGCCGTATCAACCCGAGATCGCGCAGGGCCGACTCGAAGCGCTGCTGAATTTTCAGCAACTGACCATCGACCTCACCGGTCTGGAGTTGGCCAACGCCTCGCTGCTCGATGAAGCCACGGCAGCGGCGGAAGCCATGGCGCTGGCCAAGCGCGTCGCGAAGTCGAAGAGCAATCTGTTTTTTGTCGATGAGAACTGTCATCCCCAGACCATTTCCGTGGTGCAGACCCGCGCGGAAGGTTTCGGCTTCGAGCTGATCATCGACGCTGTGGATAACTTGAAACAGCATCAGGTGTTCGGTGCGTTGTTGCAGTATCCCGACACCCACGGCGAGATCCACGATCTGCGGCCCTTGATCGATCATCTGCATGCGCAGCAGGCGCTGGCCTGCGTCGCGACGGATTTGTTGAGTCTGTTGTTGCTGACGCCGCCGGGCGAGTTGGGCGCGGATGTGGTGTTCGGTTCGTCTCAACGATTCGGCGTGCCCATGGGTTACGGCGGCCCGCATGCGGCGTTCTTTGCCAGCCGTGAGGAATACAAACGGGCGATTCCCGGGCGGATCATCGGCGTGTCGAAGGACGCCCGGGGCAATGTGGCGCTGCGCATGGCCCTGCAAACCCGCGAGCAACATATCCGGCGCGAGAAGGCCAATTCGAACATCTGCACTGCGCAGGTACTGCTGGCCAACATTGCCAGTTTCTACGCGGTCTATCACGGGCCGGAAGGGTTGAAACGGATCGCCCAGCGCGTCCATCGACTGACCTGCATTCTGGCGGCGGGACTTGAGCGAAAAGGCATCAACCGGGTCAATGCGCAGTTTTTCGACACGCTGACGCTGGACGTCGGCGGTGCGCAAACGGCGATCATCGAAAGCGCTCAAGCCGCACAGATCAACCTGAGGATTCTGGGGCGCGGACGAGTGGCGCTAAGCCTCGATGAGACATGCGATGAAATTACCGTGACCAAGCTGTTCGATGTGTTGCTCGGTGCCGATCATGGATTGAACGTCGACGAACTTGATGCTGAAGCACTTGTTTCCGGCATTCCCGACAGCCTCCAGCGCAAAACACCCTACCTGCGCCATCCGGTCTTCAACGCCCATCACAGCGAAACCGAGATGCTGCGCTACCTCAAACAACTGGAAAACAAGGATCTGGCGCTCAACCAGTCGATGATCCCGCTGGGCTCCTGCACCATGAAACTCAACGCCACCAGCGAAATGATCCCGATTACCTGGCCGCAATTCGCCAACCTGCATCCGTTCGTGCCGCGTGAGCAGGCGGTCGGTTATACGCTGATGATCGAGGAGCTGGAGCGCTGGCTGTGCGCAATCACCGGGTTCGATGCGATCTGCATGCAGCCCAACTCGGGCGCGCAGGGTGAATACGCCGGGCTGCTGGCGATTCGCAAATATCATGAGAGCCGCCAGCAGGGCGGGCGCGATGTGTGCCTGATTCCGTCCTCGGCCCACGGCACCAACCCGGCCTCGGCGCAGATGGTCGGGTTACGGGTGGTGATCGTTGAGTGCGACGAGGCCGGTAACGTTGATCTCGATGACTTGAAAGCCAAGGCCGCCGAGGCCGGGGCGAAACTGTCCTGCCTGATGGCGACCTATCCTTCGACCCACGGCGTGTACGAAGAGGGCATCAGTGAAATCTGCGAAGTTATCCACCAGCACGGCGGCCAGGTGTACATGGATGGCGCCAACCTCAATGCGCAGGTCGGTTTGGCACGCCCGGCAGATATCGGCGCCGATGTTTCGCACATGAATCTGCACAAGACCTTTTGCATTCCCCATGGCGGCGGTGGACCGGGTATGGGACCGATTGGCGTGCGCGCGCATTTGGCACCCTTCGTGGCCAATCACCCGGTGGTGCCGATTGACGGGCCGCAACCGCAGAACACGGCCGTCAGCGCAGCGCCATGGGGCAGTGCGAGCATTCTGCCGATCAGCTGGATGTACATCGCCATGATGGGACCGCAATTGGCCGATGCCAGTGAAGTGGCGATCCTGGCGGCGAATTACCTGGCTCAGCATTTATCCGGTGCGTTCCCGGTGTTGTACACCGGGCGTAACGGGCGCGTAGCCCACGAATGCATTCTCGACCTGCGACCGTTGAAGGCGCAGACCGGCATCAGTGAGGAAGACGTTGCCAAGCGTCTGATGGATTACGGCTTCCATGCGCCGACCATGTCATTCCCGGTACCCGGGACGTTGATGGTCGAGCCGACCGAGAGTGAGTCCAAGGCTGAACTGGATCGGTTTATCGGCGCCATGCTGAGTATTCGCGCAGAAATCACTGAAGTGCAAAACGGCAACTGGCCTGCGGAAGATAATCCGCTGAAACGGGCGCCGCATACCCTGGCGGATGTCACTGGGGTTTGGGAGCGGCCCTACAGCATCGAGCAGGGCATTACCCCGGATGCGCACACCAAAGCGCACAAGTATTGGCCAGCGGTGAACCGGGTGGATAACGTTTACGGGGATCGCAATCTTTTCTGTGCCTGTGTCCCGGTGGATGATTACCGCTGACATTCAGACTGTATCCAGTCCTTGTGGGAGCGAGCTTGCTCGCGAAGGCGGGGTATCAGTCGCCGTAGATTGTGAATGTGAAATGGCCTTCGCGAGCAAGCTCGCTCCCACAGGGTTTTGTGCTGGGCCAAGAAGACAGGCAAAAGAATGCCGCTCGATTGAGCGGCATTTTTGCTTCTGCGAACGGCTTACTCGGAAGCCACGGCATTCTTCGCCAGAATCGCATTCGCCAGTTCCATGTCTGTCGCCTGCAGGCCCGGATTGTCGGCGCGGACTTTCTGCATCGCGGCTTCCAGATACGGCCCACGAATACCGCCGTCGCTGGCAACGAAACTGCCGGCATCGTCCTGCGCGGCGATGATCAGCTTGTGATCCTTGAAGGTCAGGTAGGTCGAACCGGTGGTGGCACCGGACGAAATGACGTTACGCCAAAAGCTGTCCGCCATGGCCGAACCAACGGGAAGGGACAGCAAGGCCAGAGTGGCGACAGCAAGTTTGAGACGCATGATGAGATGACTCCTGGGGGTTAACTGTGGCGTTGGATTGCCAATCCCCCAATCCAGTTCCGTGACGGGCTATTTCTGCTCGCTCTGCGGCGTCACCCGTAGCACTTCCTCTACCGTCGTCAGCCCTGCCGCAACCTTCTGCGCGCCGGACAAACGCAAACTGCGCATGCCTTCCTTGAACGCCTGCCGGCGAATCGCCGTGAGTTCGGTGTCCGGGGTGATAAAAGCCTTGAGGCTGTCGCTGAGTTGCATGATTTCGTAGACCCCGGCGCGGCCGCGATAGCCGGTGTCGCGGCATTCCACGCAACCGATGGCACGTTGCGCGTTGCCCGGCAGCGGCGCTTGCCACGGGCGTGTCAGGGTTTGCCAGTCTTCTTCTTCGAGGGTCAGCGGTGCCTTGCAATGCGGGCACAAGGTGCGCACCAAACGCTGAGCCATGACGCCGAGTACGGTGGCTTTGATCAGGTAATGCGGCACGCCGAGTTCGAGCAGGCGGCTGATCGCGCTGGGGGCGTCGTTGGTGTGCAGCGTCGATAGCACCAAGTGCCCGGTGAGCGCCGCCTGAATCGCCATTTCAGCAGTTTCCAGATCACGGATCTCGCCGATCATGATGATGTCCGGGTCTTGCCGCATCAGTGCGCGCACCCCGGCGGCGAAGCTCAGGTCGATGTTGTGCTGCACCTGCATCTGGTTGAACGCCGGCTCGACCATTTCGATCGGGTCTTCGATGGTGCAGAGGTTGACCTCCGGCGTCGCCAGTTTTTTCAGCGTGGTGTACAGCGTGGTGGTCTTGCCCGAACCGGTCGGCCCGGTGACCAGAATGATGCCGTTGGGCTGACGGGTCATGTCTTGCCAGCGGCGCAAGTCGTCGGCGCTGAAACCCAACTGGTCGAAATCCTTGAGCAGCACTTCCGGGTCGAAAATCCGCATGACCATTTTTTCGCCGAACGCGGTGGGCAGCGTTGAAAGCCTCAGCTCGACTTCGCCGCCATCCGGGGTCTTGGTCTTGACCCGGCCGTCCTGGGGTTTGCGCTTCTCGGCGACGTTCATCCGCCCAAGGCTTTTCAGGCGACTGACAATCGCCATGGTCACCTGCGGCGGGAATTGATAGACGTTATGCAACACGCCATCGATGCGGAAACGCACGGTGCCTTGCTCGCGCCGGGGTTCGATGTGGATATCACTGGCGCGCTGCTGGAAGGCGTACTGGAACAGCCAGTCGACGATGTTGACGATGTGCGCGTCGTTGGCGTCCGGCTCCTGATCGCTGGCGCCAAGATTGAGCAGTTGCTCGAAATTGCCGAGGTTGCCGCTCTGGGCGTCGGCATTGCTTGCGCCGCTCACCGATTTGGCCAGACGAAAGAACTCGACGCTGAAGCGCTGGATGTCCACCGGGTTGGCCACCACCCGTTTGATCGGCAGCTTCAAGACATGGGTGAGATCCGCCTCCCAAGCAGTGACGTAAGGCTGGGCACTGGCCACGGTGACCGAGTCACGATCGACTGCCACGGCGAGAATCTTGTGCCGTTGCGCAAAGGCGTAAGACATCAGCGGCGTAATCGCGGCGACGTTGATTTTCAGCGGGTCGATACGCAGATACGGCTGACCGGCCTGTTGCGCCAGCCACAGGGTCAGGCTTTCCAGGTCGAGGTGTTTGCCTGGCCGACTGAGGTCGTCGAGTTGCTGACTGGCGATGAACTCCAGTGGGTGCATCTGACCGTGGGCGGCGTGGCGACGGCGCGCATTCAGCGCCTGTTCCGCCGAGTCCTGGCCGATAAAACCTTGGGCGACCAGTTCACGCAACACCTCGTTGAGTTCCAGCCAGCGGTCCTGAGTGGCGAGTTGAACGGACATGCGGGCTTCCTTTTGAGCGACAGTGCGCAAAAGGATAGTCGCGGCCCGGTAGACCGTTGGGCCACTACCCGACGAAGCCGTTGACGGATTTGTCAGCCAGCCGCTTGCGCTGGCGCATCCCAAGCGCTGTCGGCGGTTTGCAGATTGACCGAGCAGACGCTGATCAGGTTACGAAGTTTTTCTGCGATCACTTGCGCGCGATGCCAGCTGAAACCGCCCATGACGATGTCGATCGACATCAAGTCGTCCATCCGCTGCACGTTGACCTGCTCGGGCGTGAGGAATTGCAGGGCGAACAGGTTGAGCACCCGCACCAGCAAGTCCGGCTCATCCTCGGCGAGAATCTGATACTGCGCCAGGCAATGGGCGTTGCTGACGTTCCAGACATCGGCGCGGGTTGGTGCGGTGGTTACGGCTTCGAGGTGCGGCATGACGAGTCTCCAAAATCTCTGGAGAAATTTTTACATTCGGCGTGGGGTATTTCTTGGCTATGATCGGCGTTAATGACGGCTGATCGAAAAGATCAATTCGTATAATCCGGTTATTGAGGTTTTTCTATGCACAGCGAGCTGGACAGCTACGACCGCAAGATTCTCGCCCTGCTGCAGGAGGATGCTTCCCTGTCGAGCGCGCAGATCGCCGAGCAGGTCGGCCTGTCGCAATCGCCGTGCTGGCGGCGGATTCAGCGGATGAAGGAGGAGGGGATCATTCGTGGCCAGGTGACCTTGCTCGATCGCAAGAAGATCGGCCTGAACACGCAGATCTTTGCCGAGATCAAACTCAACGCGCACGGGCGTTCGAACTTCACCGAGTTCACCGAGGCGATTCGCGGCTTTCCGGAAGTGCTGGAGTGTTATGTGCTGATGGGTGCGGTGGATTTTCTGTTGCGCATCGTCGCGGCGGACATCGAGGCGTATGAGCGGTTCTTTTTCGAGAAGCTGTCGCTGGTCCCGGGGATACAGGAAGTGAATTCGATTGTGGCGTTGTCGGAGATCAAATCCACCACCAGCCTGCCGGTTTGAGGCAACGCAGCTGGCCTCTTCGCGAGCAGGCTCGCTCCCACAGGGGATTGCATTCCAATGTGGGAGCGAGCCTGCTCGCGAAAGCAGTTTTACATGCGCAGCAGCATCTTCCAGGCGCGATTCTGGTAAACCGCAATCGCCTGCTGCTTGCGTGCGTCGAGCAGTTCGTCAGTGATCGTCGGTTCGTTGGCCAGTTGCGCCAGTTTGTTCAGCTCGCCGTACAAGCGATCCATTTCCGGAATCTCCAGCACGTTACGGGCGTGGTGCAGCCAGACCTGAATGCGTTCGATACGCGGCAGTTGTTCGGCCAGATCTTCCGGTTGTTGCTGATAGCGCTGCAATTGCAGGGCCGTGGCTTCTTCGCCCAAGGTGCGCGGCAACCAGCTATGCAATTGCGCGCCGCCCTGACGGTTGCCACGCACGTTGCGCTCGGCGGTCCAGGTGCGGGCCAGTAACCAGCGCGAGGTGCTCAGCGAGAACAGGCCCCAGCGCGGGTCTTCGAGTTCTTCGAGGAATTGCTCCGGCGCGGCTTTGCGCACGTCTTCGTCTTCGATACCGGCCTGCACCAGCGGGCGCCAGTCTTCCAGCAACGCATCCAGAGCTACGCGCAAATCGTGGGTCGACTGACGCGGCGCGGCCTGGCCGAGGCTGCTGAGCAGGGCGCGCATTTCGGCGAGGTTCTCGACCCAGTCGAGCAACAGGCGCCAGTGGCCATTGAAACGATATTGTTCAGCCAGACGCTGGCTGCTGCCGAGCAAGTGCCAGCTCAGCGCGGCGAAGGCGTCGTCGAGCTGGGTTTCCGCGGTCAGCTCCGGCGCCGGCAGGCTCAGCGAGTAGCTGTTGGCGTCATACAGACGATAACCGCGCTCAGCCTTGCTGATGTCGCACGGCATCAGCGCCAGGGTTTCCGCCAGTTCGGCAGCCAGTTCCAGCAGCGCGGCAGGTTCGCCTTCGCGCAGTTCCAGTTCCAGTTCGCAGATTTCTTCTTTCTGTTTGCCGACCACTACGTGACCGAGATCCAGCGCGGCTTCGATAACCACTTTGGATTTGCCACGGCCCCAGGCGATTTCCGCACGTTCACGGACGAAATCGGTGGTGAAGATCGGCTTGAGGGTTTTCTTGTCCAGCTCGGCCAGCGACTCGGGCCAGCATTCGCCGTCGAGTTTCTTCACGTCGAGCTTGGCTTTGGGCAATTTCCAGTCGTATTCATTACGCTCGGACAGACCGGCGACGCTCTGGCCACGAGTCTTGAGGGTCTGAATCACTTCGTCACCGTCCTTGCGCAGGCGCAGGGCGACTTTGGCCTGAGCCAGATCGCGCTCGGGGGTGTCGAAGTACTGGTTCATCAACTCACGGCGTTCCCAGCCACTTTTGTTGCGTTTTTTCAGTAGCGGGTGCTCGCGCAGGGCAGCGAGGGTTTCGCGACTGACGCGGAGTTTGATTTCGGTTTCTTTCTGCATGGCCGGAAAATCCAGGATCGGGAGCGCAGCCGGGGGAATGTGTGGCTGCCAAGGCCGTGCAGTGTACAGGACTGATTCGTCCTACGCCCTGCGGCGGTTTATTCCTGACGCCGGATGGCTCTATGATGGACTTCAAATCGGGAGTTGGAGTCAGCGATGCCTTTGCCGTCCATGCAAGACCAGTTCGCTGCGCTGATCGCCGCGCCATCGGTCAGCTGTACCCAACCGAACCTCGACCAATCCAACCGTGCGGTGATCGATTTGCTCGCCGGTTGGCTGGGCGACCTGGGTTTCAGCTGCGATATCCAGCAAGTCAGCCCCGGCAAATTCAACCTGCTCGCCAGTTTCGGCAGCGGCCCCGGCGGGCTGGTGCTGGCCGGGCACAGCGACACGGTGCCGTACGACGATGCGTTATGGCAGACCGATCCGCTGAAGCTCACCGAGGTCGATGGCCGCTGGGTGGGGCTGGGCAGTTGCGACATGAAGGGCTTCTTCGCGCTGATCATCGAAGCGGTGCTGCCGCTGCTCGATCAGCCGTTCAAGCAGCCGTTGCTGATCCTCGCCACCTGCGATGAAGAAAGCTCGATGTCCGGCGCCCGCGCACTGGCCGAGGCGGGGCGTCCGCTGGGCCGCGCGGCGGTGATCGGCGAGCCGACCGGCCTCAAGCCGATCCGCATGCACAAAGGCATCATGATGGAGCGCATCGATATCCTCGGGCAGAGCGGCCATTCGTCGGATCCACGCCTGGGCCACAGCGCACTCGAAGCGATGCACGATGCGATCGGCGAACTGCGCGGTTTGCGCCTGTTGTGGCAGCGTGAATTCAACAATCCGCAGTTCAGCGTGCCGCAGCCGACGATGAATTTCGGCTGCATTCATGGTGGCGATAATCCCAACCGCATTTGCGGCCAGTGTTCGCTGGAGTTTGATCTGCGGCCGTTGCCGGGCATGGACCCGAAAGTCCTGCGCGCAGAGATCTTGCGCAAGCTCAACCCGGTCGCCGAGCGGCATCAGGTGAAGATCGATTACAAGCCGCTGTTCCCGGAAGTGCCGCCGTTTGAGCAGTCGGAAGACGCCGAACTGGTGCGCATCGCCGAAAAGCTCACCGGTCACCGCGCCGAAGCAGTAGCGTTCGGCACCGAAGCGCCTTATCTTCAGCGCCTTGGCTGCGAAACCATTGTGCTCGGCCCCGGCGACATCGCCTGTGCGCATCAGCCCGGGGAGTACCTTGAAATGTCACGTTTGCAGCCTACCGTGCATCTATTACGGCAACTGATTGAACATTACTGTCTGACCCCGGACAAACCCTGATGCACCTTGTGGGAGCGAGCTTGCTCGCGAATGCGTCGGCTCAATCGACATTGATGTATCTGACACAACGCTTTCGCGAGCAAGCTCGCTCCCACAAGGGATCTGTGTTTTGCCTGATCAAACGCTGTAAATTGCCATCATCCCAACCCGTATTCATGAGGAGAGCGCGCGTGTCGCCAAGCCTGTTCCGACGATAACCATCAGCCCGCTGTGCGTTTTCCGTTTCGCCCCTTTTTAGGCTGCTATTTATTACAGGCCCAGGTTCATGCCCGAATACGTCAATTGGCTTCGCCACGCGTCTCCTTACATCAATGCCCACCGCGACTGCACCTTCGTCGTCATGCTGCCTGGCGACGGCGTTGAGCATCCGAATTTCGGCAACATCGTTCACGACATCGTCCTGCTGCACAGCCTTGGCGTGCGGCTGGTGTTGGTACACGGTTCGCGTCCGCAGATCGAAACCCGTCTCGCCGCCCGTGGCCTGACCCCGCATTACCACCACGGCATGCGCATCACCGATGCTGCAACCCTGGAATGTGTGATCGATGCGGTTGGCCAATTGCGCATTGCCATCGAAGCACGTTTGTCGATGGACATGGCTTCGTCGCCGATGCAGGGTTCGCGTCTGCGCGTAGCCAGCGGCAACCTCGTTACCGCGCGGCCGATCGGCGTGCTGGAAGGCGTCGACTATCACCACACCGGCGAAGTGCGCCGGGTCGACCGCAAGGGTATCAACCGCCTACTCGATGAGCGTTCGATCGTGCTGCTGTCACCGTTGGGCTACTCGCCGACCGGTGAAATCTTCAACCTCGCCTGCGAAGACGTCGCCACCCGCGCCGCCATTGACCTCGGCGCAGACAAACTGCTGCTGTTCGGCGCCGACCTCGGCCTGATCGACGAGAACGGCAAGCTGGTGCGCGAACTGCGTCCACAACAGGTGCCTGCACACTTGCTGCGTCTGGGCAGCAACTATCAGGCGGAACTGCTCGATGCCGCCGCCGAAGCTTGCCGTGGCGGCGTGGCGCGCAGCCATATCGTCAGTTACGCCGAGGATGGCGCGCTGCTGACCGAACTGTTCACCCGTGACGGTGGCGGTACGCTGGTCGCGCAAGAGCAGTTCGAACTGGTCCGTGAGGCGGCGATTGAAGACGTCGGCGGTTTGCTCGACTTGATCAGCCCGCTGGAAGAGCAGGGGATTCTGGTGCGTCGTTCGCGCGAAGTGCTGGAACGCGAGATCGAACAGTTCAGTGTGGTCGAGCGTGAAGGCATGATCATCGCCTGTGCGGCGCTGTATCAGATTGCTGATTCCGATGCCGGTGAGCTGGCGTGTCTGGCGGTGAATCCGGAGTACCGCCATGGCGGTCGCGGTGATGAACTACTCGAGCGCATCGAGACCCGAGCGCGGGCGCAGGGTTTGAAGACCTTGTTCGTCCTCACCACGCGCACCGCGCACTGGTTCCGCGAGCGTGGATTCGAACCGAGCAGTGTCGAGCGCCTGCCAGCGGCGCGGGCGTCGCTGTACAACTTTCAGCGTAATTCGAAGATCTTCGAAAAGACCCTATAAACCTCGTCGCTCCATTCGCGAGCAGGCCCGCTCCCACAGGAAAATGCATTCCAAAGTGTGGGAGCGAGCCTGCTCGCGAAGCTTTTATTGCGCCACGAATTTCGCGCTGACGTACGGCGAATAATCCGGCAGCACCGTTTCAACCTTGCCCTGTTCCTTCAAAAACTTCGCCGTCTCGCCAATCGCCTTTGCCGTGCCGCCCTCCAGCAGCGCCGTGGTTTGCTGCGCCTTGGCATCCGGGAACGCTGAACCCGCGAGCAATTCCGGCACATCGGCGGCATTGGCACCGGTCAGTTTGGCGATTTTCTGTACCGGCACCGAGTCGGCCGTCCAGCTGTCTTTATGCGCCGCGTAATCGGCGAATGAGTCCAGCGTAACCTTGGCGAACTTCGCTACGACGTCAGGATGCTTCTCGGCAAAGTCTTTGCGCGCCACCCAGACTTCAAAGGTCGGCGCGCCCCACTGACCGACCTGTGCTGCATCGGTCAGGGTCTTGCCGGTCTTGCGGATTTCCCCCAGCGCCGGTGACCAGACAAACGCCCCATCAATATCGCCGCGTTTCCACGCCGCTGCGATCTCTGCCGGTTGCAGGTTCACCACTTTGACTTTCGAGCTATCCAGCCCCCAGTGCTTGAGGGCACCGAGCAGACTGTAGTGGGAGGTGGAAACGAAGGGAGTAGCGATGGTCTTGCCGACCAGATCCTGCGGAGTATTGATGCCGCTGCCATTACGCACCACCAGTGCTTCGGCGGCATTGATCTGCGCTGAAACGATGAACGCCACAATCGGCAGATTGCGTGAAGCGGCGGCGGCCAACGGGCTGGAACCGAGATTGCCAATCTGCACATCGCCGGATGCAATGGCTGTCACAACTTCCGGGCCACTGTTGAAGCGACGCCAGTCGATTTTCTCGCCGATGGTTTTCTCGTAGACGCCGTCGGCCTGGGGGACTTTGCTCGGGTCGATACCGGTTTGATAACCCACGGTGAGGTTGGCGGCATGGGCGGAAAAACTAATCACCGCCGACACACAAACTGTAACAAATTGACTAGATAGTGCGCGTTTGGCCATCATGGCGTCGCCTTTTCGATAGGGTTTGACGATTTGGGGTTGCGCCAAAGCTAATCGATATAAAAAAAGGCTAACAAATACCATTTAGGAATGAGCTTAGTCGCCGATACGCTGTTTCCCGGCGGAGGTGGCAAGATACTGGCCATATTCCGAAATGATATGAAAAAGAATGAATAAATTCTTTTTGGGTTTATCAGGAAATCTTTACTCTGCACGGACCAAATCACTGCGATTAGACCTTGGTCGTAGACATACAAGGTTACGATTGACTTGTCAGTCACGGTCTGGCGCTAATCGCGCATCTTAGGACCCGGGGCATCAGACCCAGGGCCAGGAACACAAGAATTAGAAACGAGAGGAGCTTTACATGAACAAGTCCACCTTGGCCCTGGCTGTGGCCGTAGGGGTTATGGCGCAGCAGGCAGGCGCCGCCGGTTTCATCGAAGACAGCAAAGCTACTTTGGGGCTGCGTAACTTCTACATCAACACTGATAACCGTGACGGCGACGTCAACGCTCCTGCCAACAAGCGCGCCCGTGTTCAGAGCAAGCAAGAAGAATGGGGCCAAGGCTTCGATCTGCGCTTCATCTCCGGTTACACCCAAGGCACCGTAGGTTTCGGTATCGATGCTATCGGCCTGTTGGGCGTGCGTCTGGATTCCGGTGGCGGTACTAACGGTGCTTCGCCAGCGACCGCAACCAACTACGGTTCCTATGGCGGCACTGTTTTCCCAAGCAAATCCAATGGTGAAGCGGTTGATAACTTCTCCAGCCTGGGTCTGACTGCCAAGGCCAAGATCTCCCAGACCGAATTGAAGCTGGGTACTCTGCAGCCTAAAAACCCGGTCATCATCACCAACGATGGTCGTCTGCTGCCACAAACCTTCCAGGGTGGCCAGATCACCTCGGCGGAAATCAAGGATCTGACCCTTGTTGGTGGCCAGATCGAGCACGTCAAAGGTCGTAACTCCAGCAACAACGAAGAACTGTCGATCGCAGGCGCCAACGGTCGTACTGCGACTGGCCGCGACAGCAACAAGTTCATCTATGCCGGTGGTGACTACAAGATCAACAAGGATCTGACTGCTCAGTACTACTACGGCAATCTGGATCAGTTCTACAAGCAACACTTCCTGGGCCTGGTTCACAACTGGGCAATCGGCCCGGGCGTGTTGAAGTCGGACTTCCGCTACTTCAACAGCCGTGACGACGGTGCCAACGGTCACGATGCCAACTATTTCACCTCCGGTGACTACGGCACTGGCATCACCAAAGGCAAAGTCGACAACAACCTGTACAGCGGCTTGTTCCTGTACACCGTTGCAGGTCACACCTTCGGTGGCGGTTACCAGGTCAGCAACGGCAACAGCGACTTCCCGTGGCTGAACCAGGGTGACGGTTCGTCGAACTACACCATCACTGACATGCAAATCCAGAAGTTCGGCCGTGCTGGCGAGCGTACCTGGCAGGCTCGCTACTCGTATGACTTCGCCAAAGTCGGCATCCCGGGCCTGACTGCTGGCCTGGTTTACCTGCGTGGCGATAATATCGACACTACCGGCCGCGTCGGTTTCAACCAGGTCAGCGTCAACGCCACCGGCCGTTCCGAGTGGGAACGCGACCTGACCGTTGGTTACGTCGTACCTGAAGGCCCATTGAAAAACCTGGGCCTGATGTGGAAAAACGCTACCTGGCGCAACGACATCCCAGGTCAGCGTGACCAGGATGAAAACCGCCTGATCGTCAGCTACTCGATCCCGCTGCTGTAATAGCGCGTCTCGATTCGTTGATGTAAAAAAGCCCCGTCCGGCATCGCGCCGGACGGGGCTTTTGCGTTTTCGAGTCAGGCCCACCCCCGTAAGCCCTCCCCGAATTTCCCTCTTTACAGCAACTCAAGGCCTTCTCGAACCTTGCGAGCGATGTTCGTCGGGATGCCGTCGAGCGTCCAGTGAACAGAAGTTTAATATTCACTAATGATCTAGATATCTAGTTATTTATTCTTTTTCATGATGGCAAATCCCGAGCTACAGTTGACGTCTCGAACAACTCATCAGGAGCAGCACCATGAGCCTCAGACTCGGCGACATCGCCCCCGATTTCGAACAGGACTCCAGCGCCGGCAAGATTCGTTTCCACGAATGGCTGGGCGATAGCTGGGGCGTGCTGTTCTCCCACCCGGCGGACTTTACCCCGGTGTGCACCACTGAGCTGGGCTTCACCGCCAAGCTCAAGGATGAGTTCAGCAAGCGCGGCGTCAAAGCCATTGCGCTGTCGGTCGACCCGGTGGACTCGCACCACAAGTGGATCGAAGACATCAACGAGACCCAGAACACCATCGTCAACTTCCCGATCCTGGCCGATGCCGATCGCAAGGTGTCCGATCTGTATGACCTGATTCACCCGAACGCCAACGACACGCTGACCGTGCGTTCGCTGTTCGTGATCGATCCGAACAAGAAGATTCGTCTGACCATCACCTATCCGGCGAGCACCGGGCGTAATTTCCACGAGATTCTGCGGGTGATCGATTCGCTGCAGCTCACCGATAACTACAAGGTGGCCACCCCGGCCAACTGGCAGGACGGTGAGGAGGTGGTGATCGTGCCTTCGCTCAAGGATGAAGACGAAATCAAAAAGCGCTTTCCGAAGGGCTATCGCGCGGTGAAACCGTACCTGCGCCTGACGCCACAGCCGAACAAGTGAGATTTGCGGTGTAGTCACCACCCTTTCGCGAGCAGGCTCGCTCCCACATTTGAAACACGATTCCCTGTGGGAGCGAGCCTGCTCGCGAAGGCGTCAGTCCGGGCAGCACAGAATTCAGAACCACTAAGCAGGGGATTTCGGGCCGTTTCGACGGCCTTTTTTTTCGCCCGCAGTTTATTAAACTGCATATCTCCAAAACGCATAACCAAATGAATAAATATGATTTATGGATATATAAATCTGCTGATAAGGTCACTCCCATCGAAGCGAGATCGCAACCCGCGAATCGCCTGTAACGCTTAAGGAATTGTCTCGATGCTGGTCGTCTCACTCGGTGGCAGTCCCAGCCTGCGCTCCCGTTCCGGGGTGCTGCTGGAGCGCTCGCAACGTTGGTTGCAGCAGCAAGGCGTGGAAGTGGTGAGTTATCAGATTCGGGATTTCCCGGCCGAAGATTTGCTTCACGCCCGCTTCGACAGCCCGAAGGTGCTCGACCTGCTGCAACAGATCGAAAATGCCGACGGCCTGTTGATCGCCACACCGGTTTACAAAGCGTCGTTCTCCGGCGCGTTGAAGACGCTGCTGGATCTGCTGCCCGAGCGCGCCCTGAACCACAAGATTGTCTTGCCGATGGCCACTGGCGGCAGCATCGCCCACATGCTGGTGGTCGATTACGCGCTCAAGCCTGTGTTGTCGGCGTTGAAAGCCCAGGAAATGCTCCAGGGGATTTTCGCCGAGGACAGCCAGATCGCTTACGGCGAAGGCAGTGCCGCCGCGCAACTGGCCCCGGCGCTGGAGCAGCGTCTGCACGAAGCGCTGGATCAGTTTGTCGGCGCCATGGCTCGTCGGCCAAAACCGCTGGAACCTGGCCTGTTGAACGAACGTTTGTTGAGTGCTCGCTGGAGCATTTAAGCCACACCCGAACTTGATGTAACTCACCTTACTCAGCCGCTAACGGCCAAGCAGGTGCAGCCAAAACCCAACAGCAAAAAGGAGAGCGCTATGCGCACTATATTTTTGCGTCGTGGTCTGGTCGCTCTGTTTGCTGCGGCTGTCACCTTCGGCGCCATCACTCAAGCTCAAGCCGAGACGCTTCGGATCGGTTATCAGAAGTACGGCACGCTGGTGCTGCTCAAAGCCAAGGGCACTTTGGAAAAACGTCTGGCTGCCCAAGGCGTCGACGTGCAATGGACTGAATTCCCCGGTGGCCCGCAACTGCTGGAAGGCCTGAACGTCGGCTCGATCGACTTCGGCGTCACTGGCGAAACTCCACCGGTGTTCGCTCAGGCGGCCGGCGCCGATCTGCTTTACGTCGCCTACGAACCGCCAGCGCCGAACAGCGAAGCGATCCTTGTGCCGAAAGACTCGCCGATCAAATCGGTGGCCGATCTCAAGGGCAAGAAAGTCGCCCTGAACAAAGGCTCCAACGTTCACTACCTGCTGGTGCGTGCGCTGGAAGACGCCGGCCTCAAATACACCGATATTCAAACCGTATTCCTGCCGCCGGCCGATGCCCGCGCTGCGTTCGAACGTGGCAGCGTCGACGCCTGGGTCATCTGGGATCCGTACCAGGCTGCCGCCGAGAAACAGCTGCAAGCGCACACCCTGCGCGACGGCAAAGGCATCGTCGACAACCACCAGTTCTATCTCGCGACCAAGCCTTACGCGCAGAAAAATCCTGAGGTGATCAAAGCCCTCGTTGAGGAAGTGCGCGCCGTTGGCGAGTGGTCGAAAGCCAATCCTGAAGACGTGACCCAACAGGTTGCGCCACTGCTCGGCCTGCCGGCGGACATCACTCTGACCTCGGTGAAACGTCAGGGTTACGGCGCGCTGTTCCTGACTCCGGAAGTGGTCGCCGCGCAGCAGAAAATCGCTGACACGTTCTTTCAGCTCAAGCTGATTCCCAAGCCGCTGAGCATCAAGGATGTGATCTGGACACCACCGGCCGCTGTGGCTAAAGCGCAGTAATTCGAATTCCTAAGGAGACCACTCCATGAGCCTCAATATCTTCTGGTTCCTGCCTACCCACGGCGACGGCCATTACCTTGGCACCGCCGAAGGCGCTCGCGCCGTTGACCACGGTTATCTGCAACAGGTCGCACAAGCGGCGGATCGTCTAGGTTTCGGCGGCGTGCTGATTCCTACCGGCCGCTCTTGCGAAGACTCATGGCTGGTGGCGGCATCGCTGATCCCGGTGACCCAGCGTCTGAAGTTCCTCGTTGCCCTGCGCCCCGGGATCATTTCCCCGACGGTCGCAGCGCGGCAGGCCGCCACGCTGGATCGTCTGTCCGGCGGCCGTGCGCTGTTCAACCTCGTGACTGGCGGTGACCCGGAAGAATTGGCTGGCGACGGTCTGTTTCTCAGCCACGAAGAACGCTATCAAGCCTCGGTGGAATTCACCCGCATCTGGCGTCGTGTGCTGGAAGGCGAAACCGTCGATTACGACGGCCAGCACATCAGCGTGAAGGGCGCGAAATTGCTCTATCCGCCGATCCAGCAACCGCGTCCGCCGCTGTACTTCGGCGGCTCCTCGGAAGCGGCGCAGGACTTGGCTGCCGAACAAGTGGAAATGGTCCTGACCTGGGGCGAGCCGCCAGCAGCTGTGGCCGAGAAGATTGCACAGGTTCGCGCCAAAGCCGCAAAGCTCGGCCGCACCGTGCGCTTCGGCATTCGTCTGCACGTGATCGTCCGTGAAACCAACGCGGAAGCGTGGCAAGCGGCGGATCGTTTGATCTCGCACCTGGACGACGACACCATCGCTCGCGCTCAGGCTTCTCTGGCGCGTTTCGATTCGGTCGGCCAGCAACGTATGGCCGCGCTGCACGGTGGCAGCCGCGACAACCTCGAAGTCAGCCCGAACCTCTGGGCCGGTGTTGGTCTGGTGCGCGGCGGTGCCGGTACGGCGCTGGTTGGCGATGGCCCGACCGTGGCCGCTCGCGTGAAGGAATACGCCGATCTGGGCATCGACACTTTTATCTTCTCCGGTTATCCACACCTCGAAGAGTCGTATCGCGTCGCTGAACTGCTGTTCCCGCACCTCGACATCGAGCGTCCGGAACTGCCGAAAAGTGCCGGTTATGTCAGCCCGTTCGGCGAGATGGTCGCCAACGACATTCTTCCCAAAGCCGCGTCGCAGAGCTGAGGCGCGCCATGAAGAAAATCATCCACAGCCTCGCGCCTTGGGCGTTGCCGGTGTTGTTGCTGGCGGTGTGGCAGTTGTCGGTGTCGGCGGGTTGGTTGTCGACACGGATTCTGCCGGCACCGGTGGCGGTGATCGAAGCCGGCGTGAGCCTGGTGCGCAGCGGTGAAATCTGGACGCACCTGGCGATCAGCGGTTGGCGTGCGGCACTGGGTTTCACCATCGGTGGCAGCATCGGTCTGGTCTTGGGCTTTATCACTGGCCTGTCGAAGTGGGGCGAACGCCTGCTCGACAGCTCGGTGCAGATGATCCGCAACGTGCCGCATCTGGCGCTGATTCCGCTGGTGATCCTGTGGTTCGGGATTGACGAGTCGGCGAAGATCTTTCTGGTGGCGCTGGGTACGTTGTTCCCGATTTACCTGAATACCTATCACGGCATCCGCAACGTCGACCCGGCGCTGGTGGAGATGGCGCGCAGTTATGGCCTGTCCGGTTTCAGCTTGTTCTGGCAGGTGATTTTGCCGGGGGCGCTGCCTTCGATTCTGGTCGGCGTGCGCTTCGCCCTAGGCTTTATGTGGCTGACGCTGATCGTCGCCGAAACCATTTCCGCCAGCTCCGGCATCGGCTATCTGGCGATGAACGCCCGGGAGTTTTTGCAGACCGATGTGGTGGTGCTGGCGATCCTGCTTTACGCAGTGCTCGGCAAACTCGCCGACCTCGCCGCCCGTGGACTTGAACGTGTGTGGTTGCGCTGGCACCCGGCCTATCAGGTTGCCAAAGGAGGTGCAGCATGACTGCTCAACAACCTCCACGCCTGCTGCGCGGGATTCCGCTGGCGGTGCGCAATCTGCAGAAAACCTTCGGCGCGCGGCAGGTGCTGCGTGACATCGATCTGCACATTCCGGCAGGGCAATTCGTCGCTGTGGTCGGTCGCAGTGGTTGCGGCAAAAGTACCTTGCTGCGCTTGCTCGCCGGCCTCGATCAACCGACTGGCGGTGACTTGCTGGCCGGCTCTGCACCGCTCAGCGATGCGCGGGAAGACACCCGACTGATGTTCCAGGAAGCACGCCTGCTGCCGTGGAAAAAGATCATCGACAACGTCGGCTTGGGCCTTAAAGGCAACTGGCGCCCGAAGGCTCTCGAAGCACTGGAAGCGGTGGGTCTGGCGGATCGCGCCAATGAATGGCCGGCAGCGTTGTCTGGCGGACAGAAGCAGCGCGTCGCGCTGGCTCGGGCGCTGATCCATCAACCGCGCCTGCTGTTGCTCGACGAACCGCTCGGCGCGCTGGATGCGCTGACCCGCATTGAAATGCAGCAACTGATCGAGCGTCTCTGGCAGCAACACGGCTTCACCGTGCTGCTGGTGACCCACGACGTCAGCGAAGCGGTGGCGATTGCCGACCGGGTGATTCTGATCGAGGACGGCGAAGTCGGCCTCGATCTGCATGTCGAACTGCCGCGGCCGCGAGTGCGTGGTTCGCACAGACTCGCAGCGCTGGAAACCGAAGTGCTTAACCGTGTTCTCTCCCTGCCCGGCGAACCGCCAGAGCCGGAACCTGTTTCACCACTGCCTACGCAACTGCGTTGGGCTCAATAACTCAAGCAAACGACAGGAATCATTGCCATGACTATCAAAGCCATCAACGTCCGTAACCAGTTCAAAGGCTCGATCAAGGAAATCGTCCTCGGTGACGTGCTGTCGGAAATCGACGTGCAGACCGCTTCCGGTATCGTCACTTCGGTGATCACCACCCGCTCGGTCAAGGAGCTGGAACTGGTGGTCGGCAGCGAAGTGATCGCCTTTGTGAAATCCACCGAGGTGTCGATCGCCAAGTTGTAAGCCGGTGAGTAAAAAACAACCCCGGAGGGCGTGAGCCCTGCGGGGTTTTTTGTGCCTGATCTGAGAACTGCGGTGCGGCCTTCGCGAGCAGGCTCGCTCCCACAGGGGATCGCATTCCAAATGTGGGAGCGAGCCTGCTCGCGAAGAGGTCAGTCAGATCACTAGAGATCTTTTGGGTAGATACGGCGGTAGATACAGGCCGATATAGGCATCAAACACCCGCATCCCTTCCTCGGCCATGCGCGGCGTGATCTGCCCATGTTGCTGCACCGAGCGCGCATACACGCGGTCGCCCAGTTCCATCGCCAGGGCGAACACATCGACATCTTCCGGCAGCCTCGGCAATTCGAAGTGATGATCGAACAGCTTGTGCATCAGATCGCCCAGTTCTATGTCGTGCTGACGGTCAGCCTGAGTCACTTCGGTCAAGCCGTGTTGGGCGAGGATCAACTGGCGCGCCGCCGCGTCTTCATCGTAGATCTCCAGCATCCGTTGCTCGACCAGCCGCGATAAATCGCGCCAGTCACGCAGCGCGTCATGATCGATCGGCGCTTGCAGGCAGGCACGAAATGCAGCGTGCACATCCGCCGTCAGAGCCTCAAGCAACGCCGGGACGCTGGCGAAGAAGTGGTACACGGAGGAGGGCGGGATTTGCGCGCGCTCGGCAACGCTGTAGATCGACAGACTGGCCACGCCCTCGGCGGCCAGCAGCGTGCGTGCGGCGTCGAGTATCGAGTCGATGCGCGCCTGACTGCGGGCACGGGGTTTGCGGACGGGGGCGGGTCGCGTCATGGAAGTCTCCTGCGGGGCAGCGGGCATTGTACGAGCCGGCTTGTGTGTTGTCTTGTCGACCGCGTTCGTCGGAACGCCGCCCGGAGCCGGCTCGCTCCCACAGGGAATCTCTGTGGACGCAGCATTCATGTTCACTGAAGATCAACTGTGGGAGCGAGCCTGCTCGCGAACCGCCGCAGGCGGCCATTCACCCCACCCTAGGGATCTGAGACCGGCCATAAAAAAACGCCGTTGGCTGCGAGAGCCAACGGCGTTTTTCCTGAAGCTACAACCGCTTAAACGGTATGCAGATACCAGTTGTACTCAAGGTCAGAGATGGAGTGTTCGAACTCCTCCAGCTCGCTTTCCTTGCAGGCGACGAAGATATCGATGTATTTCGGATCGATGTACTTGGCCATCACCTCGCTGTCGTCCAGCTCACGCAGGGCATCGCGCAAGTTGTTCGGCAGGCTTTGCTCGTTCTGCTCGTAGCTGTTGCCTTCGACTGGCGCGCCCGGCTCGATCTTGTTGGTCAGACCGTGGTGCACGCCGGCCAGTACCGAAGCCATCAGCAGGTACGGGTTGGCATCGGCACCGGCGACGCGGTGTTCGATACGCACGGCATCGGACGAGCCGGTCGGTACGCGAATCGCCACGGTGCGGTTGTCCAGGCCCCAGCAAGGCGAGTTCGGCACGTAGAACTGTGCGCCGAAACGACGGTAGGAGTTGACGTTCGGGCAGAGGAAAGCCATCTGCGCGGGCAGGGTCTCGAGCACACCGCCGATCGCGTGACGCAGCGCGGCGTTCTGCTCGGGATCCTCGCTGGCAAAAATGTTTTTGCCTTCTTTATCCAGAATCGAAATGTGTACGTGCAGACCATTACCCGCCTGGCCCGGATATGGCTTGGCCATGAAGGTGGTATCCATTTCATGGTCGTAGGCGATGTTCTTGATCAGACGCTTGAGCAGTACCGCGTAGTCGCACGCCTTGATCGGGTCAGCGACGTGGTGCAGGTTCACTTCGAACTGCGCCGGGGCACTTTCCTTGACGATGGCGTCGGCCGGGATGCCTTGCTCTTTGGCACCTTCCAGAATGTCCTGGAGGCAGTCGACGTATTCGTCGAGGTCGTCGATGAGGTAGACCTGCGTCGAATGCGGGCGTTTGCCGGAGATCGGCGAGCGTGGCGGCTGAGGGCGGCCGTTCACGTTTTCCTGGTCGATCAGGTAGAACTCGAGTTCGAATGCGGCGCAGATGGTCAGGCCCAGCTCGTCAAACTTTGCAACAACTTGACGGAGCACTTCGCGCGGATCGGCGAAGAAAGGGTCACCTTCGAGTTCGTGCATGGTCATCAACAGTTGCGCGGTCGGGCGCTTCTGCCATGGCTCGTTGCACAGCGTATCGGGGATTGGATAGCAGATACGATCGGCGTCGCCGATGTCCAGGCCCAGGCCGGTGCTTTCCACCGTAGAACCGTTGATATCCAGAGCAAATAGAGAGGCCGGCAGGTTGATGCCTTTCTCGTAAACCTTGTGGAGGCTGGTGCGTTCAATGCGCTTGCCGCGCACCACACCATTCATATCCGCAATCAGAAGGTCAACGTACAGAACCTCAGGATGTTCCTTAAGGAACGCGTTCGCTTCGTTAAGCTGAACGGCACGCGGGGGTACCGACATGATGCAACACCTTTGTTGTTAAAAATATCAATCATTGATCTTTTCTGGTTTCAGTCAACCCGAACGGCCTGCCGAAGTCAAGCGAGGCCTTTTTTGCCCTAAAAAAGCGCTGTGAGGGCATTTATGGGGCACTTTCGGGCGTTTTTTTGTCCTTGGGGGACTCTGCACCCGCGGGCTTGAGCAGGCCGTGTTGTATTTTTTACGGGGGTGTTGTGTAAAAAAATGAACAAGGCTAAGCTCCGAACAAACCCATAACAGCAATAATACCGGGGTGCTTCATGTCTCGCCTGCCGTTAATCGGCATCACCGACTGCTCGCAACAGTCCGGTCTGCATGCTCATCACATCAGTGGCGACAAATCCGTCGATAGCGCAGCCAGCATGGCTCGCCCGTTAGCGACGATGTTCCCGTCCATGGCCGTTCAAGTGCCAGCGTCCGATATTCTGGACGTACGGGAAAGCATCCTGTTTATGGCGTCTCCCTCCACTATAGATCGCTTTCATTTCCAAAGCCTGTGCCGCTGCCCCAGCCGTGCTCATGATTCTGCACGCCTTGAGTGTGCACAGGAAATGCAACGCCAGCGTAAAGGGCAGGTAAGCTCCTCTTTCATTGTCTATGCGCGGTGCCAGGCGTAAGCCGGCACTGCGCGAGCAAGCCCCCCTTTAACGCGACGCTGCAAGCGTCAAACTTTGCCTGACATCACGTCAGGAGACTCAGCCCAGAGGCATTTATGAGTAACAACCTCGACCAGCTCACCGATTGGTTGAAAGACCACAAGATCACAGAAGTCGAATGCATGATCGCCGACTTGACCGGGATTACCCGGGGCAAGATTTCGCCGACCAACAAGTTCATCGCCGAAAAAGGCATGCGCCTGCCAGAAAGCGTGCTGTTGCAGACCGTGACCGGCGACTACGTCGAAGACGACATCTATTACGAACTGCTCGACCCGGCCGACATCGACATGATCTGCCGCCCCGACCAGAACGCCGTGTACCTGGTGCCGTGGGCCATCGAGCCGACTGCGCAGGTGATCCACGACACCTACGACAAGCAAGGCAACCCGATCGAGCTGTCGCCGCGCAACGTCCTCAAGAAAGTCCTCAAACTCTATGCCGATAAGGGCTGGCAGCCAATCGTGGCGCCGGAAATGGAGTTCTACCTGACCAAGCGCAGTGACGACCCTGACTATCCGTTGCAGCCGCCGATTGGTCGCTCGGGTCGTCCGGAAATCGGTCGTCAGTCGTTCTCCATTGAAGCGGCGAACGAATTCGACCCGCTGTTCGAAGACGTCTACGACTGGTGCGAACTACAGGAACTGGATCTCGACACGCTGATCCACGAAGACGGCACGGCGCAGATGGAAATCAACTTCCGTCACGGCGACGCACTGTCGCTGGCCGACCAGATCCTGGTGTTCAAACGCACCATGCGCGAAGCCGCGCTCAAGCACGACGTCGCTGCGACCTTTATGGCCAAACCGATGACCGGCGAGCCGGGCAGTGCGATGCACTTGCACCAGAGCATCATCGACATCGAGACCGGCAAAAACGTCTTTTCTAATGAAGACGGGACCATGAGCCAGTTGTTCCTGCACCACATCGGTGGTTTGCAGAAGCTGATTCCGGAATTGCTGCCGCTGTTCGCGCCGAACGTCAACTCGTTCCGCCGCTTCCTGCCGGACACCTCGGCACCGGTGAACGTCGAGTGGGGTGAAGAAAACCGTACCGTCGGCCTGCGCGTACCGGATGCCGGCCCGCAGAATCGTCGCGTCGAAAACCGTCTGCCGGGCGCCGACGCCAACCCGTATCTGGCGATCGCCGCGAGCCTGCTCTGCGGTTACATCGGCATGGTCGAAGGCCTCAACCCGAGCGCGCCGGTGGTGGGCCGTGGTTATGAGCGCCGCAACCTGCGCCTGCCGCTGACCATCGAAGACGCGCTGGAGCGCATGGAAAACAGCGCCACCATCGAGAAGTACCTGGGCAAAACCTTCATCACTGGCTACGTCGCGGTAAAACGGGCCGAGCATGAAAACTTCAAGCGCGTGATCAGTTCCTGGGAGCGTGAGTACCTGCTCTTCGCCGTCTGATACGCCGGGCGCGGCCCTCAGCGGCCGCGTCTTCACCGATAACAAGGAGAATTGGCATGACCAGCAACAACCCGCAAACCCGCGAGTGGCAAGCACTCAGCAATGATCACCACCTGGCCCCGTTCAGCGACTTCAAGCAGCTGAAAGAGAAAGGCCCGCGGATCATCACCAACGCCAAGGGCGTTTACCTGTGGGACAGCGAAGGCAACAAGATCCTCGACGGCATGGCCGGTCTTTGGTGCGTGGCCATTGGTTACGGTCGCGATGAGCTGGCCGATGCGGCCGCCAAACAGATGCGCGAACTGCCGTACTACAATCTGTTCTTCCAGACCGCGCACCCGCCGGCGCTGGAACTGGCCAAGTCGATTGCCGACGTGGCACCGGAAGGCATGAACCACGTGTTCTTCACCGGTTCCGGCTCCGAAGGCAACGACACCATGCTGCGCATGGTCCGCCACTACTGGGCGATCAAAGGCCAGCCGAACAAGAAAGTCATCATCAGCCGCAAGAACGGTTATCACGGTTCGACCGTGGCCGGCGCGAGCCTCGGTGGCATGACGTATATGCACGAACAAGGCGACTTGCCGATCCCGGGCATCGTCCACATCGCGCAACCGTACTGGTTCGCCGAGGGTGGCGACATGTCGCCGGAAGAGTTCGGTATCTGGGCGGCCAATCAGTTGGAAGAGAAGATTCTCGAAGTCGGCGTCGACAACGTCGGTGCCTTTATTGCCGAGCCGATCCAGGGCGCCGGCGGCGTGATCATTCCGCCCGACAGCTACTGGCCGCGCATCAAGGAAATCCTCGCCAAGTACGACATTCTGTTCGTCGCGGACGAAGTGATTTGCGGTTTCGGCCGTACCGGTGAGTGGTTCGGCAGTGATTTCTACGACCTCAAGCCCGACATGATGACCATCGCCAAAGGCCTGACCTCCGGCTACATCCCGATGGGTGGCCTGATTGTTCGCGACACCGTGGTTGCGGTGCTCAACGAGGGTGGCGATTTCAACCACGGCTTCACCTACTCCGGTCACCCGGTGGCGGCAGCGGTGGGCCTGGAAAACATCCGCATCCTGCGCGATGAAAAAATTATCGAGAACGCGCACTACGAAACGGCACCGTATTTGCAGAAACGTCTGCGGGAACTGAACGATCACCCGTTGGTGGGTGAAGTTCGCGGCGTCGGTCTGTTGGGCGCGATCGAGCTGGTGCAGGACAAGGCCACGCGCAAGCGTTACGAAGGCAAGGGCGTCGGCATGATCTGCCGCCAGTTCTGCTTCGACAACGGCCTGATCATGCGCGCTGTGGGCGACACCATGATCATCGCGCCGCCGCTGGTGATCAGCAAAGCCGAGATCGATGAGCTGGTTACAAAGGCACGCAAGTGTCTGGACCTGACCCTCAGTGCATTGCAGGGCTAAGTGCTAGGCTTTGAGCGGGGGAGCCGTGGCGCTCTCGCTCAAAGCTGTCAGAAAGGCTGGTCTTTTCTTGAAAGACCGCCTCGGATCTTGCCAGACTAGCCGCGGTTCCAGTTGTCCGGGTTCGGCCGCTGAACAAAGTGGTTCAAAAAAGAAAAATTTGGAGCATTAACGCATGAAGGCATTAGGCAAAAAGCTCGCTGGCAAGACTCTGCTCGCCATGTCCCTGATGGGAATCATGGCGACTGCGGCTCAGGCGGACGACAAGGTGTTGCACGTCTACAACTGGTCCGACTACATCGCCCCGGACACCGTGGCCAACTTTGAAAAAGCCACCGGGATCAAAGTCGTCTATGACGTCTTCGACAGCAACGAAACCCTGGAAGCCAAGCTGCTGGCCGGCAAGTCCGGTTACGACATCGTGGTGCCTTCCAATAACTTCCTCGCCAAGCAGATCAAGGCCGGTGTTTACCAGGAGCTGGACAAGTCCAAGCTGCCGAACTGGAAGAACCTCGACGAAGACCTGCTCAAGGCTGTTGGCGATGCCAGCGACCAAGGCAACAAGCACGCGTTCCCGTACATGTGGGGCTCGATCGGCATCGGCTACAACCCGGCCAAGGTCAAGGCTGCGCTGGGCATCGACAAGATCGATTCTTGGGACGTGGTGTTCAAGCCTGAAAACATCGAGAAGCTCAAAAGCTGCGGCGTAAGCTTCCTCGACGCACCGACCGAGATGATTCCGGCGGCGTTGCACTATCTCGGCAAGCCGACCAACAGCAAGGACAAGGCTGACCTGAAGGCCGCCGAAGACCTGTTCCTGAAAATTCGTCCTTCGGTTGCCTACTTCCATTCCTCCAAGTACATCTCCGACCTGGCCAACGGCAACATCTGCGTCGCCGTCGGTTACTCGGGTGACCTGGAACAATCCAAGACCCGCGCCCAGGAAGCCGGTGACAAGGTCAAGCTGGCCTACACCATTCCAAAAGAAGGTGCTGGCACGTTCTACGACATGGTCGCCATTCCCAAGGATGCCGAAAACGTCGAAGCCGCCTACAAGTTCATGAACTACCTGCTTGAGCCGCAAGTGATGGCCGGCATCACCAACGCCGTGCGTTTCCCGAACGGCAACAAAGCTGCCACGCCACTGGTGGACAAGGACATCACCAGCGATCCGAGCATCTACCCGTCGGCTGAAGTGAAGAAGCAGCTCTACGCGATCAGCGATCTGGACGCAGCGACCTTGCGCCTGATCACTCGCAGCTGGACCAAGATCAAATCCGGTAAATAAGCCGGTTTGACGCAACAACCGCTGGCCGTCATGCCCCGTGCGGGCGGCCAGCGGATCAATTAAATGACAGGAAGTTTTGCAGGAACGGTTTTTCGAGGGTAAGTTGCGCGCCGGTTTTGTTGCCGGGCAGCCATCGCTGTCATGCAGCGCTGGGCAACTTGGGCCCAACTAATTTAGAGGACCTCCACTTGCCTATTTTTTCTTCTTTGCGCAAAGCCCTGCTGGCCACTGCCGGCCTGACGATTGCTGTCGGAGCCCAGGCCGCCGGTACGGTGCATATTTATAACTGGTCCGATTACATCGGCGAATCCACGCTGGCCGACTTCCAGAAAGAGACCGGGATCAAACCGGTCTACGACGTCTTCGATTCCAACGAAACCCTTGAAGGCAAACTGCTGGCCGGGCGTACCGGTTACGACGTGGTCGTGCCGTCGAACCACTTCCTCGGCAAGCAGATCAAGGCGGGCGCGTTCCAGAAGCTCGACCGCTCGCAGCTGCCGAATTATTCCAATCTCGACCCGGCGCTGCTCAAGCGTCTGGAGCAGAACGATCCGGGCAACCTTTACGCCGTGCCGTACCTGTGGGGCACCAACGGCATCGGTTACAACGTCGATAAAGTGAAGGCTGTACTGGGTGTCGACAAGATCGATTCGTGGGGCGTCTTGTTCGAGCCTGAGAACATCAAGAAGCTGCAAAGCTGCGGCGTGGCATTCCTCGATTCGGCGGATGAAATGATGCCGACCGTGCTCAACTATCTGGGCCTGAATGCCAACAGCACCAATCCGAAGGACTACGAAAAAGCCACCGACAAATTGCTCGCGGTGCGTCCTTACGTGACCTACTTCCATTCCTCGAAATACATCGGTGATCTGGCCAACGGCGACATCTGCGTGGCCATCGGTTTCTCCGGCGATATCTTCCAGGCGAAGAACCGCGCAGCCGAAGCCAAGAAGGGCGTGAACATCGCCTACACGGTGCCGAAAGAGGGCGGCGCATTGTGGTTCGACATGCTGGCAATCCCCAAGGATTCGTCGAACGTGAAGGAGGCCCATGCCTTCATCAACTATCTGCTGAAACCTGAGGTGATCGCCCAGGTCAGTGATTACGTCGGTTATGCCAACCCCAATCCGGGTTCGGACAAGCTGATGGAACAATCCATCCGCACCGATGCGTCGGTGTACCCACCGCAGGCCGTTATCGACAAGGCCTACGTATCGACCGAGTTGCCACCGAACATTCAGCGCCTGATGACCCGCAGCTGGACCAAGGTCAAGTCGGGGATGTAAGGCACACACTATCCTGGGTTCGCCTTGCGGGGCGAACTGCACTTGTTTTTTTCTGGGAGTTTCGTAAATGGCAGTTGCCTCCGGCGCCTATAAGAAAGCCCTCGAGGGCGACCAGACACCGAAACAGGTGTTGGTCAAAATCGACCGGGTCACGAAGAAGTTCGACGAGACGATTGCCGTGGACGATGTGTCCCTGGAAATCAAGAAAGGCGAGATCTTCGCCCTGCTCGGCGGTTCGGGATCGGGCAAATCCACTCTGCTGCGGATGCTGGCAGGGTTCGAACGGCCCACGGAGGGGCGCATTTTCCTCGACGGCGTCGACATCACCGACATGCCGCCGTACGAGCGTCCGATCAACATGATGTTCCAGTCGTACGCCTTGTTCCCGCACATGACCGTGGCGCAGAACATCGCCTTCGGCCTCAAGCAGGACAAGATCCCGGCGGCTGAAGTCGATGCTCGCGTGGCCGAGATGCTCAAGCTGGTGCAGATGAGTCAGTACGCCAAACGCAAGCCGCATCAACTGTCGGGCGGTCAGCGTCAGCGTGTCGCGCTGGCACGTTCGCTGGCCAAGCGGCCGAAGCTGTTGCTGCTCGACGAACCGATGGGCGCACTGGATAAAAAACTGCGTTCGCAGATGCAACTGGAGCTGGTCGAGATCATCGAGCGCGTCGGTGTGACTTGCGTGATGGTGACCCACGACCAGGAAGAGGCCATGACCATGGCCGAGCGCATTGCGATCATGCACCTGGGCTGGATCGCCCAGATCGGCAGCCCGATCGACATCTACGAAACCCCGACCAGCCGCTTGGTCTGCGAATTCATCGGCAACGTCAACATCTTCGAAGGCGAAGTGATCGACGATGCTGAGGGCCACGCAACCATCACCTGCAAAGACCTCGACCGGCAGATCTACGTCGGCCACGGCATCAGCACCTCGGTGCAGGACAAGTCCGTGACTTACGCGATCCGTCCGGAGAAGCTACTGGTCACCGCCGATCAACCGACCTGCGAATACAACTGGTCGAGCGGCAAGGTGCACGACATCGCCTACCTCGGCGGGCACTCGGTGTTCTACGTTGAATTGCCGAGCGGCAAACTGGTGCAGTCGTTCGTGGCCAACGCCGAGCGGCGTGGCGCGCGTCCGACCTGGGGCGATCAGGTTTACGTTTGGTGGGAAGACGACAGCGGCGTGGTACTTCGCTCATGAACATGCGCAAGTTCAAACGCCGCATCAACCGAATAATCCCCAATGGCCGGCAGTTGGTCATCGGGGTCCCGTTCATCTGGCTGTTCCTGTTCTTCATGCTGCCGTTCTTCATCGTTCTGAAGATCAGCTTCGCCGAAGCCGACGTGGCCATTCCGCCGTACACCGAGATCTACACGTACGCCGAGCAGAAGCTGCAACTGCTGCTGAACCTGGGCAACTACGCGATGCTGGCGGGCGACGAGTTGTACATCGCCGCTTACCTCGGCTCGCTGAAGATGGCGCTGATCAGCACCATCCTCTGTCTGGTGATCGGCTATCCGATGGCCTACGCCATCGCCACCGCCCGTAAAGAACTGCAAACGGTGCTGGTGCTGCTGATCATGATGCCGACCTGGACGGCGATCCTGATCCGCGTTTACGCGTGGATGGGCATCCTCAGCAACAACGGTTTGCTCAACGGTTTCCTGATGAGCATGGGTTTCATCGACGAACCACTGCAGATTCTCAACACCAACCTTGCGGTGTACATCGGCGTCGTTTACTCGTACCTGCCGTTCATGATCCTGCCGCTGTACGCCAACCTTGTGAAGCACGATCAAAGCTTGCTGGAGGCCGCTTCCGACCTCGGTTCGAGCACCTTCAACAGCTTCTGGAAAATCACCATTCCGCTGTCCAAGAACGGCATTATTGCCGGCTGCATGCTGGTATTCATTCCGGTGGTCGGCGAGTTCGTGATCCCGGAGCTGCTCGGCGGTCCGGAAACCCTGATGATCGGTAAAGTGCTCTGGCAAGAGTTCTTCAACAACCGTGACTGGCCGGTGGCATCCGCGCTGGCGGTGGTGATGCTGGCGATCCTGATTGTGCCGATCATTCTGTTCAACCGCAGTCAGGCCAAGGAAATGGAGGGTAAAGAATGAAGCGCTTCCGTTTCTCCAGCCTGATGCTGGTCATCGGTCTGTTGTTCATCTACCTGCCGATGCTGATCCTGGTGATCTACTCGTTCAACGCCTCGAAACTGGTGACGGTGTGGGGCGGTTGGTCGATCAAGTGGTACGTCGGCCTGCTCGACAACACCCAACTGATGGGCTCGGTGCTGCGCTCGCTGGAAATTGCCTGCTACACCGCGGTCGCCGCGGTGGCGCTGGGCACGCTGGCAGCCTTCGTGCTGACCCGCATCACGCGCTTCAAGGGCCGCACGCTGTTCGGCGGCCTGGTGACGGCGCCGTTGGTGATGCCGGAAGTGATCACCGGTCTGTCGCTGTTGCTGCTGTTCGTGGCCATGGCGCAGATGATCGGCTGGCCGCAGGAACGTGGCATCGTCACCATCTGGATCGCCCACACCACATTCTGTGCGGCGTATGTGGCAGTGGTGGTGTCGGCGCGTCTGCGTGAGCTCGACCTGTCGATCGAAGAAGCGGCGATGGATCTGGGCGCGCGGCCGTGGAAGGTGTTCTTCCTGATCACCATCCCGATGATCGCGCCATCGCTGGCGGCGGGCGGCATGATGTCGTTCGCGCTGTCGCTGGATGACCTGGTGTTGGCCAGCTTCGTCTCCGGTCCGGGTTCGACGACCCTGCCGATGGAAGTGTTCTCGGCGGTGCGTCTGGGCGTGAAGCCTGAAATCAACGCCGTGGCCAGTCTGATTCTGCTGGCGGTATCGATCGTGACCTTCATGGTCTGGTTCTTCAGCCGCCGCGCCGAAGAAGCGCGCAAGAAAGCCATCCAGCAAGCCATCGAAGAAAGCGCTGCCGATTCGTGGAAGCAACCGGACGTGCGCCGGGCGCCAAGCCCGGAGGCTGCGTAAGCCAATGGGGTTGATCACAGATCTGTGATCAACCCAAATCCATGTGGGAGCGAGCTTGCTCGCGAAGAGGGCGTGTCAGTCGACGGAAATGTTGCCTGACCCACCGCATTCGCGAGCAAGCTCGCTCCCACAGTTGTTTCTGGTGATCTTCAAATCCAGGGAGAATTGCGGATGACCTCAACGAAGTTCATCGGCTTGAACCCCGGCTCCTGATCCTTCAGCACATCGGTATTCACGTTGCCAAACGTGGTCTGCGGACGATGCCGCAAGCCGTCGGCAAACGCGCAGATGATGCACTCCTTGAAACCTTCCCCACGCGGGTGCGCATGCACCACCGCCTCACGCTGCACGGTGCTGAACGCTGCGTAATCCATGCCCAGCACATCCATCTCCACGCCTGCGGTCACCAGCGCCACCGTCGGACGCAGATGCTTCGGCACACCCGGCGTGGTGTGCAGGGCAATCGACAGCCAGACCTGCTCGATGTCGTCATCGCTCAACCCGTAAGGTTTGAGAAACGCTGCTGCCGCGTTGGCACCGTCCACTTCAAAACGCTCGTCATCACTGCGATGGCCTTCGACCAGACCGATGTCATGGAACATTGCGCCGACGTACAACAACTCCGGATCGTATGCCAGTTGCTGGCGTTCACCGCTCAGCGCGCCGAACAGAAAGACCCGGCGCGAGTGGTGGTAGAGCAGGTCGGATTCGATGTCGCGGATGTACTCGGTGGTGGCCCGGGCGAGGGCGCTGTCGGGAATTTTGATGCCGGCGATGGTCGCGGTCATGGGGAGTTTCCTCACTGAAACGCCGTTGTGGCGCTGATGGGGATAGTCTGTTCCTGGCGCTGAAAGCGAACAATCGACCCATGGCTGCGATCCTTGCCATTCGACGCGCAAATCGTGCCAAGCTAAAAAGATCGCAGCCTTCGGCAGCTCCTACATGGGAACGCGGACACCTGTAGGAGCTGCCGAAGGCTGCGATCTTTTGCTCTTAAAGGGGGAATCCACAGCCATGAACAAAACCGTCGCCATCGTCGTGTTCGCAGGCGTGCAGTCACTGGATGTCAGCGGCCCCATGGATGTGTTCGCCGAGGCCAATCGCTTTCTGGCGGCCGAGGATCACTATCGGCTCGAAGTGATCGGCGTCGAACGCGGCCCGATGGCCTGTTCCAACGGTTTGAACCTGAATGCCCATTGGCATTTCAGCGAAGCACTCGACGCCTACGACCTGCTGCTGGTCGCCGGTGGGCCGCAACTGCCGTTCATGGATTTTGGCGCTACGTTTGATGATTGGCTGCGCGGGGCGTGTTCACGGGCGCAGCGCTTCGGTTCAATCTGCAATGGCGCGTTCATGCTCGCGCGGGCAGGGTTGCTGGAGGGGCGCACCGTCACCAGGCACTGGAACGATGCCGAGGCGTTGGCGCAGTTGTGCCCGACCACGCAGGTCGAGGCAGATCGCTTGTATGTCGAGGATGACACGCTGTACACCTCGGCCGGGGTCACGGCGGGGATCGATTTGTCGCTGTATTTATTGGCACGTGATCACGGCGCGGAAGTGGCGCTCAGTGTGGCCAAGCGGCTGGTAGTGTTCACCCAGCGTTCGGGTGGGCAGTCGCAGTTCAGTCCGTTCCTCACGCCGCACGCGGAACCGACGTCGGCGGTGGCGATGGTGCAGTTGTATGTGCTGGCCAATCTGACTGGTGATCTGGCGATTGCCGATCTGGCCAATGCGGCGAACATGAGTGCGCGCAATTTCTCCAGAGTGTTTGCTCGGGAAGCCAAAGTCACCCCGGCGGAGTTCGTCGAGCGGGCGCGGGTGGATGCGGCGCGGGTGATGCTGGAAAGCACGGCGGCGCCGTTGAAGACGGTGGCGTATCAGTGTGGGTTTCGGGATGCGCAGCATATGCGTGGGGTGTTTAACCGGCGGTTGGGGGTGACGCCGCAGCAGTTTCGGCTGAATTTTGCGGTGATGCTTTAACCCTCACCCCAGCCCTCTCCCAGAGGGAGAGGGGGCCGATTGGGGGATATTGAGGAGATACGCCGACCTGAGTGAGCGGTTGTGAATCCATAATCGACACCGCTCTTTCAGGTCGATGTATGGCAAAAGACACCTCGGTCAGTCCCCTCTCCCTCGGGGAGAGGGCTAGGGTGAGGGGCTTTTAAGGTGCCCGCGCCGGCAACAGCTTCAACGTACTGCGCGTATTCGCCGTCACCTCTTCGGCATTGAAATGCGCCTGCACATAGATCCCGTCGACATACGCCTCAGCCTGATCGTCATAGTGACTGTCGAACGGCACACCACTCTGCCCAACCGGGTTGATCGTCAACCCATGCGCCGGATCAGCAAAATCCACCAGGCGCCGCGTCGACGGCCCGTAAGTCACCGGCCACGGCGCCGGGCCGATCCTCGCCGAAAGGTTGTTCGGCACTTCATGACTGCCCGGTGCCGCAAACGGCCCGACATTGAAAATCCGCTCCAGTGGCTTCTGCTGTCCCAACGGATGGCCGTGAGTCAGCGTGTGCGCAGCGCCCCATTTCCACTCGGCAGAGTTATCGCCCAGGGTCAGCTTCAAGTGCTGCATGCTCGCCTGCCACGCCGCGCGGACGATATCGGCGCGGGTCTCCTTGTTCGGCGTGCTGCGGTTGTCCCACCACGGTGAATCGGCATTCACGGCCAGCCTCGGCAGCGCCGCATCGATCACTCGCGTCGACAGCAATGTCTCGAAGAAATCATTGCCCAACTCATCGCGCATCGCCGCATCGGCCAGGTCATAGAGGAACTGGTTGAACACTGTCGCACTGACCGAATCCAGCGGATAGTCGCCTGGCCACTGCGCCAGTTGCTCGACCAGTTTCAGTTGCGCCGGATCGCTCACTACCTCACGCAGCACCGGCAGCAACGGTGCCAGCAAGCGCGGGCCGTAACCGGTCGCCGTGCCCAGCTGCAGTTTCTGGTTGGCTTCGTTGGTCCACTTCACGCTCTTGTCGCTGAGCTGACGATTCAGTTGCTGACCGCGATCGGCGAGGTTGTAGTAACCGGGAATCTCCATGCCCGTCGGCGACAGCGGCTGGAAGTTGGCCGAGACGATGTAGCCGCGCGCCGGGTTTTCTTCCTGCGGGTTGGCGCTGAACGGGTAGAAACCATCCTTGTCGGCCTGATTGCTGCTGCCGTCGAGCATGAATTCCGCTCTGACCCCGGCCGGGCGCTTGGGCAGCAACGCTGAAGCCCACCAGGCGATATCGCCCTTGGCGTTGGCGTAGACGAGATTCAGCCCAGGCGCCTGTACCTTGGCCGCTGCGGCGCGGGCCTTGGCCAGGGTGTCGGCACGGTTGAGCTGGTAGAAGCCTTCGAGGATCGGGTTCGGTGTTTCGAGAAAAGCCCACCACATGGCGATCGGCGTCTTGCCGGCAGCGGTGCCGAGGGCATCGTTGACGATCGGGCCGTGGGGCGATTGGCGCAGGGTCAGGGTCACCGGCGACTGGCCCTTCACATTGATCTGCTGCTGCGTGACGAGCATGTCGGTCCACTGGCCGCGATACCAGACCTGATTCGGGTTATCCGGATTGACCTTCTCGGCGATCAGGTCCAGATCGTCGTTCTGGAACATGGTCAGGCTCCAGCCGAAATCGAGGTTGTGGCCGAGGAAGGCGAAAGGCACCAGCGCCTGATGATGGCCGTACAACTCAAAGCCCGGCGCCGACAGTTGCGCCTCGTACCACACCGACGGCACCGAGAAGCGAATATGCGGGTCACCGGCCAGCAGCGGTTTGCCGCTCTGGCTGCGGCTGCCCGCGATGACCCAGGCGTTGCTGCCTTCGAACTGCGGCAGGCCGTTGTCGATCAGCGCTTGTTCGCTGAGGCGGGCGAGGGCGTTGAGGTCTTTCCAGTCGCCGGCAGCGAGAACCGGCGTCGGTTTGGCGTGACCGTTGACCAGCACGCCTTTGGGCTGCCAGTCGAGGTCGAAGACCTTGAGGTAATCGGCGCCGAGCTGATCGCGCACGTAGGTCAGCAGCGGTTCGGTGCGAAACGCCGCGGCAAAGCTATAGGCCATGTAACCCGCGACGCTGATGCTGTCTTGCGCCGTGAACGGCCGCTTGGGGATCCCCAGCACATCGAACTCGATCGGCGCGGCGTGGCTGTCCTGATATTGGTTGATGCCATCCAGATAGGCTTGCAGGCCCTTCCACGCCGGCGACTGCTTATCGAGACTGGCGACGTAACTGGCGGCGCGCTCACGGATGCGCAGGCTGCGAAACAGTTTGTCGGTGTCGAGCAGTTTCGGCCCGAGCACTTCGGCCAGTTCGCCCCGGGCGAGGCGGCGCATGGCTTCCATCTGGAACAGCCGATCCTGGGCATGCACATAGCCGAGGGCGCGGTAGAGGTCGGTTTCGTTCTCGGCGCGAATGTGCGGCACGCCGCGTTCGTCGTAGCGCACGGTCACTGAACCCTGCAGGTTGCGCAGCTCGACCTGACCTTGTCGCGTTGGCTGTTTGCTGTAGACGTACCAGCCTGCGCCGGCAAGCAGAACAACGATGAGCAGGCCAAGTACGGTGAACACGCGCTTCATGGTGACTCCTTGTGCAAGCGGGATTGCCGCCCGTCGGGCTGCAAACAATTAGCACAGACCTTCTGTGCCGTGCAGCGCTGTCCTTGAAAAGTCCGGAATGCCTTACGGCGTTTCCACCGGCCACGGGCAGTAACAACCGACCGCCAGGGTGTGTGTGGCGTTGACCGGGCGATCTTCCGTCAGGGCATTCAAAATCGGTTCGATAAAGCTGTTGCTGGAGTTGCAGGTCAGGCCTTCGCTGTACGGGCCGAAGTACGCCAGTTTGCCGCTGCGATCCCAGATCGCCACGGCCGGGCTGGCGGGCACCTGTTCGGAACCGGGCAATATGGTGATGGTTTTCAGGCTGCTGAGGGTTGCCGGCAACTGACCGCGACTGCCGGTTTTTTGCACGGCGAAGAACTCGACGCCCCTGGCGCTGAACTGCTCGACCATCTCGGTCAGGTGTTGTTGATTGCCGACGTTGCACGGGCAGGCCGGGTCCCAAAAATGCACCAGACGAATCTTGCCCGGGCCGGCGAGGTTGTCCGGCAGGCGCAGCGGATCACCGGAAAACACCGCCGTGTGTTCGCTGAACGCACGCAGATAACGCCCCTGAAACCAGTCGTACGCCGCCCATAACACCCCGGCGCAAATCAGCGCGAGCAGGCTGGCAAACAGTGCGGTGCGGTAGGGCGAACGCATGGTTTTCGTTCCAGAAGAGGTGGGCTAGCTTGCCATGCTTGCTCCGACAGATGAATATCGCAGGCCGATAAAGTCTGTTTACCGTTTTGGAATTCCCGCATGCCTGCCACTTTCGACCCCGATCAGATTCGCGCCAGCCTCAAGCCTTTGGCCGAGTGGCAGCCGTTGTCGGACGAGGCCAAGGCTTATCAGCGTTTCTACCAAACCGACTTTCCCGAGCGAGATGTCTGGCGTGGCATGGGCCGTTTCGAAGTCGATGGCTATGAAGTGGTCAGCCATTGCTGGTGGCCGGAGAAGGTCAAGGCGACGCTGTTTCTGCTCCACGGCTACTACGATCACGTCGGGCTGTATCGGCATGTGATCGAGTGGGCGCTGGATCAGGATTTTGCGGTGATCGCCTGCGACTTGCCGGGCCATGGCTTGTCGAGCGGGCCGCGCGCGAGCATTCGCGATTTCTCCGAGTACCAGGACACCTTGCAAGCGCTGTTTGCCGAAGCGCAGTCGATCTCCCTGCCGCAACCGTGGCACTTGTGCGGGCAGAGCACTGGCGGGGCGATTGTGGTCGATCACCTGCTCAACCATTGCGAAAACAGCCCGGCGCAGGGACAGGTGATTTTGATGGCGCCACTGGTGCGTCCGCGAGCGTGGGGCTGGTCGCAGCTGAGTTATTACTTGCTCAGGCCTTTTGTCAGAGGGGTCACGCGGCGCTTCAGCGAGAACTCCAACGATCCGGATTTCCTGCCTTTTCTGCAGGCCGATCCGTTGCAGCCGCGACGCTTGCCGACGAAATGGGTCGGGGCGCTGTCACGGTGGATCATTCGCGTCGAGCACGCAAAAAAAAGTCCGCGACGGCCACTGATCATTCAGGGGCAGGCGGACATGACGGTCGACTGGCAGCACAATTTGCAGGTGATGAAGTGGAAGTTTGATCGACCGCAGATTCTGCTGCTGGCCGAGGCGCGGCATCATCTGGCGAATGAGACGGCGGAAATGCGTGAGGAGTATTTCGAATTCTTGAGCAAGCGGATCAGGGGCCGGAATCTCTAGAGCTTGTGAGGGCCCCTTCGCGAGCAAGCTCGCTCCCACAGGGGAGTCGGGGTGTTCACAAATGTTGTTTCCACTGAAGATCCAGTGTGGGAGCGAGCTTGCTCGCGAAGGCGGCTTATCGGGCGACGAAGATCATTGCCCGACCGCCAACCCTGCGCGAATCGCCGCCAGCGCTGCCTGATAGTAGGCCTTGCCCTCAGCCGATTCAGCAAACGTCGCAAACTCTTCCAGCTCTTCATCCGACAAGTCGCGATAGACGTAAAGCAGCGTGTTGTTCATGTCCGCGCCAATCTGCTCCATCAAACGCTGGCGCTGACCATTCAACATGCCTTGCGCCTGACCGCCACCCAGCAGCCCGGGGATCATCGAGCTCAAACTGTCCGCCGCCACACCAGCAATCGCCAGGCTGACTTCGGCGCCAGCTTCACGCGCTGGCAGCGCCTGAGCGAGGTGGCCAATGATCAGCAGACGGCTGTCGCTGGCCTGCATCTTCGGCAGGCCCTTGGCATTTTTCGCCAGTTGATCGCGTCGGGTCGCCAGCAATTCAGCCGCGACGATTTTCTTGCCCAACGGTGATTGGAAGAAGGTCAGCGCCGGTTTCGGGTCGGCAAGCTTCTGCCGCAGTTGCGCTTCGGCACGTTGATCCACAGCCTGCGGGGCAAAGCGCTGATTGCTGTTGTTCACCAGCGCCTGAAACACCGCAGGCGGCAGGCTGTTCTGGTAGCGCTGCTGCGCGGCACTCAGGGCGTCATTGAAATGCGCACGTTGATCTGGCCAGCCGGCGACCTTGTACAACTGATCGTGGCCGTCCGCCCAGGCGGGCAACACGCAGAACATCAACAGTGAAAAAAGCAAACGGCGCATAGGGACTCCTGTCAGCAGCCGACTATTCTCCGTGCGGTGCCGGTACTTGTCGAGAATTCGTAGCAAGCCGCCGCGTGGCTCTGTCGGATTTCTTGCCGCCGACATACTATGCGCGCCATGCAAATATCCTCTGAACACCCACTGCTGTTACGCATTGTCGACGACCTGGCCGAACACGGCTGGTCGCAGCAGAACATATTCCTGCCCGCCGGTTTGACCCGCGAGCTGGCGGCCGAGTGCCGTAAACGTGAGGCCGAAGGTGAGCTGGCGCCAGCGGCGGTTGGCCGTGGGCCGTTTTCAGAGATTCGCGAGGGTATTCGTGGCGATCACATTCAGTGGATCGACCCCGGTCAGGCCGAGGCCAGCGACCGCTATCTGAACCTGATGGAGAGCCTGCGCGAGGCGCTCAACCGTGGCCTGTTTCTGGGTCTTGAAGATTTCGAATGTCACTTCGCGCTGTATCCGCCGGGCGCGTTTTATCGCCGACATGTCGACCGCTTTCGCGACGATGACAAGCGCATGGTCTCGGTGGTGGTGTACCTCAATGACGCGTGGCTGCCGGAGGACGGTGGTCAGTTGCGCATGTACCTGAACGATGAACGCGTGCATGACGTGCAGCCTACCGGCGGTTGTCTGGTGGTGTTTCTCTCTGGTGAAGTGCCTCATGAAGTGCTGCCGGCGAACCGCGAGCGCCTGTCGCTGACCGGCTGGTTCCGCCGCCGTGGCAACGAGCCGTTCTGAGATGGACAGGATTCTGGTCAGTCGCTGCCTGCTGGGGCATCGCGTACGTTATGACGGCGGTGCGAGCGGGCCGTTTGTTCTGCTGGAGCAGTGGATTGCCGAAGGGCGGGTGGTGCCGTTGTGTCCGGAGGTCGCGGGAGGGTTGCCGACGCCGCGGGCGGCGGCGGAAATCCCGGGCGGGCAGGGTGGTGAAGTGCTTGATGGTGTCGCGGCGGTGATCACCACTGAGGGCGAGGATGTCAGTGCGCAGTTTCTCGATGGCGCGCGGCAGGCGCTGGAGCTGGTGCAGAAGCACGGGATTCGCGTGGCGGTGCTGAAGGCCAACAGTCCATCTTGCGGGAATCTGCTGACGTATGACGGGACGTTCAGTGGCGTCAAAGTCAATGGCGAAGGGGTGACGGCCGCGTTGCTCAAGCGCCATGGTGTGCAGGTTTTCAGTGAACTGGAATTGCCGCAGGCCGCGCTGGCACTGGCTGCTTTGGACTGATCCTGAATCGTTACCCTCACCCCAGCCCTCCCGAAACGTCGGACCGCCCGTAGGGAGAGGGGGCCGACCGAAGTGTCTGGCGCTATTCATCGACCTGAAAGACCTTGTCGACTATGAATTCAACACAGCCATGACCGGTCGATTTCGGATTCGGCACATCCATTTCAGGTCGGCGTACCTCTAAAGCATCTCCAGATCAGTCCCCTCTCCCTCTGGGAGAGGGCTAGGGTGAGGGGCTTTTAAGGCTTCAACCACTTCTCGGTCAACGCCGCCAAACGCCCATCCGCCCTGATCCGCTGCATCGCACTCTCAAGGCTGGCCTGAAACGCCGGATTACCCTTCTGAAACGGAATCGCCAAATCCACTGGCTCCGCCGCTTTCGGCTTCTCTTCAGTCAACGCCTGCACCAGCACCATCGGCCGTGGTGTCTCGTCTTTCTTCGCCAGCAACTGCGAATCGACCTTGCCGTAAGGCTCGCTGAAGTCGAAACGATCCTTGAGTTCGGGTGTCAGTGCTATGTGGTTGAGCGCGACGTCGTACTTGCCGCTTTCAACGCCCTGGAGCAGATCGGCCTCGTCGGTGACGATGAAGTCGGCGCGCACATCCAGCTCGTTGGCCAGCAGTTGCCCAAGCTCGACCTCGAACCCCGTGAGTGTGTCGCCTTCCTTGAAATTGAAGGGCGGTGTATTAGCCTCAAGGGCTATGCGCAGCTCGCCACGGTCGTTGACGTCATCAATCAGTTCGGCGTGAGCCAAAGGGCTCAAAAGGGGTAGCAGGCAGATCAGGCCAGGCAGAAAACGCATGGTCACTCCTTTGAAATCATTATCGCGACGCTCTGATTCAGGCTCGCTTTGCTATGGTTGTCGAGTGCCTTCGACAACGAATGGTCATGAAGTTGTCATGACCGTGCGGATTTTACGGAAAAACTGGAGAAGAAAATGAAAAGCTTTATGTCACGTGCAGCGTTCGCGGGTGTGCTGATGGGCGTTTCGGTGCTGGCCAGTGCCGCCACACCGGCCCCCAAAGGCGCCGAAGTGTTCATCGTTTCTCCCGAAGACGGGGCCACGGTTTCGCAGACCTTCACCGTCAAGTTCGGTACCAAGGCCGTCGCACTGGCACCAGCCGGTGATGTCACCAAAAACACCGGTCACCATCACCTGCTGATCGACGCCAAGGAAATTGTTCCTGCCGGTTCGGTCGTTCCTACCGATGCCAACCATATGCACTTCGGCAAGGCGCAGACCCAGGCTGACATCAAGCTCGCCCCGGGCAAACACACCTTGCAGCTGGAACTTGGCGACAGCGGTCACATGGCATTCGACCCGCCAATCGTCTCGAAGAAAATCACCGTCAACGTCGAATAACCTTTTCGCCGTGCATGAAAAAGGGAGCCCAAAGGCTCCCTTTTTTGTCGCTCAACGCTGAATCAGAACAACACGCGGCTACGGATAGTGCCGTTGACGTGCTGCAGCTTCTCTTGCGCCAGCTCCGAGTACTCGGCGTCGACGTCGATCACCACGTAGCCAACCTTCTCGTTGGTCTGCAGGAACTGACCGGAGATGTTGATGCCGTTTTCGGCGAAGACCTTGTTGATCTCGCTCATCACACCCGGGATGTTCTCGTGGATGTGCAGCAGGCGGTGCTTGCCAGGGTGAGCCGGCAGGGCCACTTCCGGGAAGTTCACCGACGAAACGGACGTGCCGTTGTCGCTGTACTTGACCAGTTTTTCTGCTACTTCCAGACCGATGTTGGCTTGCGCTTCGGCGGTCGAGCCACCGATGTGCGGAGTCAGGATCACGTTGTCGAGGCCACGCAGCGGGCTTTCGAACTCTTCGTCGTTGGAGCGTGGCTCCACCGGGAATACGTCGATGGCCGCGCCGATCAGGTGCTTGTCCTTGATCGCGTCCGCCAGGGCGTCCAGTTCGACCACGGTGCCGCGCGCCGCGTTGATCAGGATGCCGCCCTTTTTGATGGCGCGGATTTCCTTCTCGCCGATCATCCACTGGGTCGCAGCGGTTTCCGGAACGTGCAGGGTGACGATGTCGGACATGCCCAGCAGCTCGGTCAGGCTACCGATCTGAGTGGCGTTGCCCAGTGGCAGTTTGGTCACGGTGTCGTAGAAGTACACCTGCATGCCCAGACCTTCAGCCAGAACCGACAGCTGAGTACCGATCGAGCCGTAGCCGACGATGCCGAGTTTCTTGCCACGGATCTCGAAGGAGTTGGCTGCGGATTTGATCCAGCCGCCACGGTGGCAGGAAGCGTTTTTCTCAGGGATGCCGCGCAGCAGCAGGATCGCTTCGGCCAGCACCAGCTCGGCAACGGAGCGGGTGTTGGAGTACGGCGCGTTGAACACGGCGATACCGCGCTCGCGGGCAGCACTCAGGTCAACCTGGTTGGTGCCGATGCAGAAACAGCCGACCGCGACCAGCTTCTTCGCGTGATCGAAGATCTCTTCGGTCAGTTGGGTGCGCGAACGAATGCCGATGAAGTGAGCGTCAGCGATCTTTTCCTTGAGCTGGGCTTCCGGCAAGGAACCTGTCAGGTATTCGATGCTGGTGTAGCCCGCCGCCTTGAGGACGTCGACAGCCGATTGGTGGACGCCTTCGAGAAGAAGGAACTTGATCTTGCTCTTATCGAGAGAAGTCTTGCTCATCTGCGTAAACCTGTATCCCGGAGAAAAATGGCAGGAAATGGTCAACAGACGCTGACCCGGACGACAAGAAAGTCGTCTCCGCGGATCTGGCCTTGGGCACTGTCCTGCGGGGTCGATATGCTAGCATAGCCTCCCCGCTAAACACTCATTCCTGCGACGTGAAGCGTTCTCAGGATGACCATGAATTGTTCGAGAGTTCTGTCGATGACCAATCCTGCCCTGATTGATGAACTGAAGACCCTGGTCGAGCCTGGCAAGGTCCTGACCGACGCCGACTCCCTGAATGCGTATGGCAAGGATTGGACCAAGCACTTCGCCCCGGCGCCAAGCGCCATCGTGTTTCCCAAGACCATCGAGCAGGTGCAGGCGGTGGTGCGTTGGGCCAACACGCACAAGGTGGCGTTGGTGCCATCGGGTGGGCGCACCGGACTTTCCGCCGCTGCCGTGGCCGCGAATGGCGAAGTGGTCGTCTCGTTCGATTACATGAATCAGATTCTCGACGTGAACCTCACTGACCGCACCGCCGTTTGTCAGCCGGGCGTGGTCACCGAGCATTTGCAGAACGTCGCTGAAGAAAAGGGCCTGTACTACCCGGTCGACTTCGCCTCGGCCGGTTCCAGCCAGATTGGCGGCAATATCGGCACCAATGCCGGCGGGATCAAAGTTATTCGCTACGGCATGACCCGTAACTGGGTGGCCGGCATGAAAGTCGTCACCGGCAAGGGCGACGTGCTCGAACTGAACAAAGACCTGATCAAGAACGCCACCGGCTATGACTTGCGCCAGTTGTTCATCGGCGCTGAAGGCACCCTCGGTTTTGTCGTCGAAGCGACCATGCGCCTTGATCGCGCGCCGAAAAATCTCACCGCGATGGTGCTTGGCACCGCCGATTTCGACTCGATCATGCCGGTGCTGCACGCCTTCCAGGGCAAACTCGATCTGACTGCGTTCGAATTCTTCTCCGACAAAGCCCTGGCCAAAGTCATGGGCCGTGGCGACGTACCGGCGCCGTTCGAAACCGATTGCCCGTTCTACGCATTGCTGGAATTTGAAGCGACCACTGAAGAAGTGGCTAACAGCGCTTTGGAAACCTTCGAGCATTGCGTCGAGCAGGGCTGGGTGCTGGACGGCGTGATGAGCCAGAGCGAAACCCAGCTGCAGAATCTGTGGAAGCTGCGCGAATACATCTCCGAAACCATCTCGCACTGGACACCGTACAAGAACGACATCTCGGTCACCGTGTCGAAAGTGCCGGCATTTCTTAAGGAAATCGACGCGATCGTCGGCGAACACTATCCGGACTTTGAAATCGTCTGGTTCGGCCACATCGGCGACGGCAACCTGCACCTGAACATCCTCAAGCCGGATAACCTGAGCAAGGACGAGTTTTTCGCCAAGTGCGCGACCGTCAACAAGTGGGTGTTCGAAACCGTCGAGAAGTACAACGGTTCGATCTCCGCCGAGCACGGCGTCGGCATGACCAAGCGCGATTACTTGACCTACAGCCGCTCGCCGGTTGAGATCGAGTACATGAAAGCGGTGAAAGCGGTGTTCGACCCGAACGGCATCATGAACCCGGGCAAGATTTTCGCGGTTTGATCGACAATCTTTGATGAATCAATGAAGGCAGGAGTCGGTAAATGAGCTATCAGCACCAGTACGTCGACGGCACGCGCATTCACTTCCCGATCGGGAAAGTCGTGTGCATTGGCCGCAATTACGCCGAACACGCCAAGGAACTGGACAACCCGGTGCCTACCGAGCCGTTGCTGTTCATCAAGCCGGGCAGTTGCGTGGTTGAGCTGGAAGGCGGTTTCGCCATTCCGACCGAGCGCGGTTCGGTGCACTACGAAGCCGAAATCGCCGTTTTGATCGGCAAGCCGTTGTCGACCAAGCCGAGCCGTGAAGAAGTCCTCGACGCCATTTCCGGTTTTGCCCCGGCGCTGGACCTGACCCTGCGCGACAAGCAGGCGGAGCTGAAAGCCAAGGGCCTGCCGTGGGAAATCGCCAAATCGTTCGACGGCGCGGCGGTGATCGCCCCGTTCGTGGTCGGCAGCACCTTTGCTGACCTGACGGACATCGGCATTCGCCTGACCATCAACGGCGAAGTCCGTCAGGACGGCAACAGCAGCGCGATGCTCAACCCGATCGTGCCGATGATCCAGCACATGGCCGGCTGCTTCTCGCTGCAGGCCGGTGATGTGATCCTCACCGGCACGCCAGTCGGCGTTGGCCCGCTGAACGTGGGCGATGACATCGTCCTCGAACTGGTCGGCGCGAGCAGCTTCACCAGTAGCGTGCGCTAACCGCCACGCCGCAAATCCCCTGTGGGAGCGAGCTCGCTCGCGAAAGCATTTTGTCAGTCAACATAGATGTCGACTGACACTGCGCCTTCGCGAGCAAGCTCGCTCCCACATTGTTTTGTGGTGCCCTGGAGATCGCTGACAACACACGACAATCCCGCCATTTGCCGTTTTTTTCACATCCTGTACGGATAATTCCTTTCATTCTGGCGTCTGAGCCGGCCTCTTTGTGCTATTACCCTTAGCCTGAATTTTCGGAACGCGTCCCTCGATGTCATCTCAAACTCAGCTCAAACCCACCCGCCGTTCACGTTTCGCCCTGCGCTGGTATGTCTGGCTGTTGCTGGTGCTTGCCGCGGCATATGCCTTGGCGTTTGCCATGCATTGGGATGATCGCGGTGTGCTTTGGCTGCAGGAGCGCTTTGAAAGCCAGGCCGAGCAGAAAGAAAGCATCTGGCTGCCGGACTATCGCGTGGTGATCGATGCCAAGCCGCTGAAGGGGATGGAGAAGGACGAGGCTTCGGATCTGGCGTACAACCCGCAGACCAAAACGCTTTTCTCGGTGATGGGCAAGAACCCGTTTCTCGCTGAACTGACTTTACAGGGCGAGGTGCTGCGCAAGATGCCACTGGTGGGCTGGAGCAATCCGGAAGGCCTGACGATGATGGAAAACGGCCTGATGGCCATCGTCGATGAGCGCCAGCACATGCTGTCGATCGTCAAAGTCGATGCCGACACTCGCGAATTGAACATCGCCGACTTCCCGAAATACGACCTCGGTCCGTCGAAAGACCAGAACAAAGCCTTTGAAGCCATCACCTGGGACCCGCACAACCAACAAATACTGTTGGGCGAGGAGCGCCCTCCGGCGCTGTTCACCTGGAAAAGCGATGGCAGCCAGACCCTCAAGGGCGACAAGCAGAAACTTGCCAGTGATGAACTGGACATTCGCAACCTCTCGGCCTTGGCGATTGACCCGCGCACCCAACACACTCTGGTGCTGTCCGCTGATTCGCACCTGCTGCTGGAACTGGACGAGAAGGGCGAACAGGTCAGCTTCATGACCCTGCTTGGCGGCTTCAACGGTCTGAAAAACACCATTCCCCGCGCCGAAGGCGTGACCATGGACGAGGCGGGTACGCTGTACATGGTCAGCGAGCCGAACCTGTTTTATCGCTTCGAAAAACAGCAATAGCAGCCTTTACCGATTCCAATGTAGGAGCTGCCGAAGGCTGCGATCTCTTGATCTTTTGAACAGCAACATCAAAAGATCGCAGCCTGCGGCAGCTCCTACAGGGGTTGGCTTGTGGTTTGAGGCAAGTGGCCATTAAGCTTCAGTTCAGACGGGCGTGATATTTCATCCGCCTGTTTTGATCCCGAGCTCATCCGAATGCGTCGACTTGCCCGTCCCAAACCCCTGATGATCATCCTGTCGGTGATTGCCCTGATCGCGTTGATCGCGATCGGCCAATACATGCGCCTGTTCGAGCGCGCCTGGTTTAACTTGCACACCCTGTGGCAACCGCAGAGTAGCGAGTCGATCGGGCTGGATCAGTATCGCGTCGAGATTGAGGCGCGGGTGATTGACGGGCTGGACGACGATGTTTCGGCGCTGACCTTCGATCCGGTGCGCAAAAGCCTGTTCACCGTGACCAACAAGAATTCCGAACTGGTCGAACTGTCGCTCGAAGGCAAGATCCTGCGGCGCATCGCCCTGATTGGTTTCGGCGATCCGGAAGCCGTCGAGTTCATCAGCGCCGACACCTACGTGATCACTGATGAACGTCAGCAGCGGCTGATCAAGATTCACCTGGAAGCAGACACCACGTTCCTCGACGCAGCTGATGCGGAGCAGATGACCCTTGGCGTGCATATGGCCAGCAACAAGGGTTTTGAAGGCCTGGCGTATGACTCGGTGGGCAAGCGCCTGTTTGTCGCGAAAGAACGCAACCCGATGCTGATCTACGAAGTGCACGGCTTTCCGCACTTCAATCCGGAAAAGTCCTACGCCGTGCACGTGATCAATGATCCCAAACGCGATGCCGGGATGTTTGTGCGAGATTTGTCGAGCCTGCAATACGACGAGCGCAGCGGGCATTTATTGGCGCTGTCGGATGAGTCGAGATTGATTCTGGAACTGGATGTCGGTGGACGGCCGTTGAGTACGATGTCCATCAGCGGCGGCCGGCAGGGTTTGAAGAAAACCGTGCCGCAGGCGGAAGGCATTGCCATGGATGATGACGGGACGTTGTATCTGGTGAGTGAGCCGAACCTGTTTTACGTCTTCAAAAAACCAACACCGAACTAATCAACACCACAAAACACTGTGGGAGCGAGCTTGCTCGCGAAGGCGTCGGGTCAGCCAATGAAGATGTTGGCTGATCCACCGCATTCGCGAGCAAGCTCGCTCCCACAGGTTTATTTGTCTGCCCATAAATTTCGGGCAGTCTGGCTTACTCAGCCTTGAGGGTTTTCACGCCTTCGCTAGTACCCAGCAACAGCAAGTCCGCCGGACGCGCCGCGAACAAGCCGTTGGTGACCACGCCGACAATCGCGTTGATCTGCGCTTCCAGCTCCACCGGGTTGGTGATCTGCAGGTTGAACACATCGAGAATAATGTTGCCGTTGTCGGTCAAAACGCCCTCGCGGTACACCGGGTCGCCGCCCAGTTTCACCAGTTGGCGTGCGACATGGCTGCGCGCCATCGGGATCACTTCGACCGGCAGCGGGAATTCGCCCAGCACCGGCACCAGTTTGCTGGCGTCGGCGATGCAGATGAAGGTCTTGGCCACGGCCGCGACGATCTTCTCGCGGGTCAGGGCGGCGCCACCGCCCTTGATCAGGTTCAGGTGCGCGTCGCTTTCGTCAGCTCCGTCGACGTAGAACTCCAGGTCGCTGACGGTGTTCAGCTCATACACCGGAATCCCGTGGCCCTTGAGGCGCGCGGCGGTGGCTTCGGAACTGGCGACCGCGCCATCGAACGCGCCCTTGTGCTGGGCCAGGGCGTCGATGAAGCAGTTGGCGGTGGAGCCGGTGCCGACCCCGACGATGCTCTTGTCGTCGAGTTTCGGAAGGATGAAGTCGACGGCGGCCTGAGCCACTGCCTGTTTGAGTTGATCCTGGGTCATGCGGGCTCCGGAAGCGGGCAAGGTGAGAACGGAAAGGCCGGCATTATAGCCGCAAGCGTGGCTAAAACCTCTGGATTCGTGTGGTCGTGCGGGCAAAAGCCGGGTTAGACTCCCCGGTCCCGCTCAACCGCTCAGTGATGCTTTCCGATGCTCGAACAGTACGTCAAAAAGATCCTCACCTCGCGCGTTTATGACGTTGCCGTAGAAACCCCGCTGCAGAACGCTCGCCAGCTCTCCGAGCGGCTGGGCAATGACATTTGGCTCAAGCGCGAAGACTTGCAGCCAGTGTTCTCGTTCAAGATTCGCGGCGCCTACAACAAGCTGACACAACTGAGCGATGAAGAGCGCGCCCGTGGCGTGGTCACCGCGTCGGCGGGCAATCACGCGCAGGGCCTGGCCCTGGCGGCGAAAGTGCTGGGCGTGAAAGCCACCATCGTCATGCCCAAGACCACCCCCGAGATCAAGGTCGAAGGCGTGCGTTCGCGCGGCGGCAAAGTGGTGCTGCACGGGGATTCGTTCCCGGAAGCGCTGGCCTACTCGCTGAAACTGGTCGATGAAAAAGGCTACGTCTACATCCATCCGTATGACGATCCGCACACCATCGCCGGGCAGGGCACCGTGGCGATGGAAATCCTGCGCCAGCACCCGCAGCCGCTGGACGCGATCTTCGTGCCGGTCGGTGGCGGCGGTCTGATCGCCGGTATCGCCGCGTACGTGAAATACCTGCGCCCGGACATCAAGGTCATCGGCGTCGAGCCTGACGACTCCAATTGCCTGCAAGCGGCGATGGCCGCCGGCGAACGCGTGGTGCTGCCGACCGTGGGCATCTTTGCCGACGGCGTGGCCGTGGCGCAGATCGGCCAGCACACCTTCGACATCTGCAAAGACTATGTCGATGAAGTGATCACTGTCAGCACTGACGAGATCTGTGCAGCAATTAAAGATATCTACGACGATACCCGCTCGATCACCGAACCAGCCGGCGCGTTAGGCGTGGCCGGGATCAAGAAGTACGTCGAGCAACGCGGCGTCAGCGGCCAGACCTTTGTGGCCATCGACTCCGGCGCCAATGTCAACTTCGACCGCCTGCGCCACGTCGCCGAGCGCGCCGAACTGGGTGAGGGCCGTGAAGCGATCATCGCCGTGACCATCCCCGAGAAGGCTGGCAGCTTCAAAGCGTTCTGCGAAGCGATCGGCAAGCGCCAGATCACCGAATTCAACTATCGCTATAACACCGGCAGCGAAGCGCACATCTTCGTCGGCGTGCAGACCCACCCGGACAACGACCCACGCAGTGCATTGCTGGCGAGCCTGACCGAGCAAGGTTTCCCGGTCACTGATCTGACCGACAATGAACTGGCCAAGCTGCACATCCGGCACATGGTCGGCGGCCGCGCGGCGCAGGTGGTCGATGAAGTGGTGTTCCGCTTCGAATTCCCGGAGCGTCCGGGGGCGCTGTTCAACTTCCTTAATAAGCTCGGTGGGCGCTGGAACATTTCGATGTTTCATTACCGCAACCACGGCGCCGCCGATGGCCGCGTGGTCGCCGGCCTGCAAGTGCCGCACGACGAGCGTCATCTGGTGCCGGCGGCGCTTGCGGAAATCGGTTACCCGTACTGGGATGAAAGCGAGAACCCGGCCTATCAGCTGTTTCTTGGCTAAACGGCTACGCTGATGGGCATGGCCCAAGGAAGAGAAATTCATGGAAACCCTGACCACCCTGAAAGTACTTCACGTCGCGGCGACCGTGGTCATACTCGCGAGCGGGTTGGGGCTTGCTGCTCTGACCTGGCGTAATCGCAGCGAAGGGCCGGCCAGCACGATGCAACGTCCCTGGCTGTTTATCTGGTGTCTGATGCTGATCGGTATGCTCAGCATGCCTTTCACCGGCTGGTGGTTGGTACACCTGATCGGCTGGCCACTGGGGCAGTTCTGGATTCTGGGTTCCAGCGTGATCTATGCCGTGGCCACGTTGAGTGCAGTGTGGCTGTTGGTGCGGCTTAATCGGCTGTGGACTAGCGGGGTTGGTAACTGGAAATTCACGTTGACGCTGGCGATTGTCAGCGGCATCGGATTTCTCGCCATTGCGGGGTTGATGGGGGCCAAGCCTGTTTAAGGCTTGAGACCGAGTTGACCCCATTCGCGAGCAAGCTCGCTCCCACAGGGGATTTGTGAACGACACAGATCCAATGTGGGAGCGAGCTTGCTCGCGAAGGCGTAATCAGCCGCGCAACGAAATAACTGGCCAGCCACGCTTCTCGGCTTCAGCGCGCAGATTCGCATCCGGATCGACAGCAACGGGATTCGCCACCTGCTCCAGCAACGGCAAATCATTCATCGAATCGCTATAGAAATAGCTGTCATCCAACGAATACCCGGTCTCTTCCAGCCAACGGTTCAGGCGCGTCACCTTGCCTTCGCGGAAGCACGGAATATCAGTGCTGCGCCCGCTGTAACGGCCATCGACCATTTCGCATTCAGTGGCAATCAGGGTTTCAACGCCCAAACGCACAGCAATCGGCGCGGTAACGAAGCGGTTGGTCGCAGTGATAATCACCAGTTTGTCGCCGGCATCACGGTGCTTTTTCAGCAGCTCCAGCGCCTTCGGCAACACGATCGGCTCGATGCAGTCGCGCATGTAATCGTTGTGCCATTGCTCGAGCACGGCCATTTCGGTGCGGCCGAGGATCTCCAGGCAGAAGTTCAGGTACGCGGCGTTATCCAGTTTGCCGGCCAGGTAATCCTGATAGAACTCGTCGTTGCGCGCTTTGTACGCAATCGGGTCGAGGAAGCCGCGTTCACACAGATAGTCGCCCCAGGCGTGATCGCTGTCGCCGCCCAGAAGGGTGTTGTCCAAATCGAAGAGTGCCAGGCGCATTGCAGTTACCCGCTGATAAGTCTGTAAAAAGGCGACAAGAATACGGTCTTTTCACAAGAGTGCACATAAGGTAGGAAGCTTCGTTGCCGCCTTATCAAGCTTTGTGGAACAATGCGGCGACATGCGTTTGCGAGGTTGTTGCCGTGATCGACCCCGATGGTTTCCGTCCCAATGTCGGGATCATTCTGACGAATGACGCCGGCCAGGTGCTATGGGCTCGCCGTATCAATCAAGATGCCTGGCAGTTTCCGCAAGGGGGAATCAACCCTGAAGAGACGCCGGAAGACGCCTTGTACCGCGAGCTGAACGAAGAAGTTGGCCTGGAACGTGAAGATGTTGAAATACTGGCCTGTACTCGGGGCTGGTTGCGCTATCGTTTGCCGCAACGTCTGGTGCGTACCCACAGCCAACCGCTGTGCATCGGCCAGAAACAGAAATGGTTTCTCCTGCGCCTGATCTCCAACGAGCAGCGGGTGCGGATGGATTTGACCGGTAAACCGGAGTTCGATGGCTGGCGCTGGGTCAGCTATTGGTATCCGTTGGGCCAGGTGGTGACATTCAAGCGCGAGGTGTATCGCCGCGCCCTCAAAGAGCTTGCCCCGCGCCTTTTAGCGCGCGACTGACGACGGAGTTCGACCCCGAGCCATGCTCAATACGCTGCGCAAGATCGTCCAGGAAGTTAACTCCGCCAAGGATCTCAAGGCGGCGTTGGGGATTATTGTGTTGCGCGTCAAAGAGGCCATGGGCAGCCAGGTCTGCTCGGTCTACCTGCTTGATCCCGAGACCAATCGCTTCGTCCTGATGGCCACCGAGGGCTTGAACAAGCGCTCGATCGGCAAGGTCAGCATGGCACCCAACGAAGGTCTGGTCGGTCTGGTCGGCACGCGTGAAGAACCCCTGAACCTTGAAAACGCTGCGGATCACCCGCGCTACCGCTACTTCGCCGAAACCGGTGAAGAGCGATATGCCTCGTTCCTCGGCGCACCGATCATTCACCACCGCCGCGTCGTCGGCGTGTTGGTCATCCAGCAAAAAGAACGCCGTCAGTTCGACGAGGGTGAAGAAGCCTTCCTCGTGACGATGAGCGCGCAGCTCGCCGGGGTTATCGCCCACGCCGAGGCCACCGGTTCGATCCGCGGTCTGGGCCGTCAGGGCAAGGGCATTCAGGAAGCCAAGTTCGTCGGCGTGCCTGGTTCGCCGGGTGCGGCGGTCGGTACGGCGGTGGTCATGCTGCCGCCGGCCGATCTCGACGTGGTGCCGGACAAGACCATCACCGACATCAACGCCGAGCTGGCGCTGTTCAAGACCGCCATCGAAGGCGTGCGCGCCGACATGCGCGCGCTGTCCGCCAAGCTCGCGACCCAGCTGCGCCCGGAAGAGCGCGCACTGTTCGACGTCTACCTGATGATGCTCGACGATGCCTCGCTGGGCAGCGAAATCACCACCGTGATCAAGACCGGCCAGTGGGCCCAGGGCGCGTTGCGTCAGGTGGTCACGGAACACGTCAACCGTTTCGAACTGATGGACGACGCCTACCTGCGTGAGCGTGCGTCGGATGTCAAAGACCTTGGTCGCCGTCTGCTCGCCTATTTGCAGGAAGAGCGCCAGCAGAACCTGGTTTACCCGGAAAAAACCATTCTGGTCAGCGAAGAGCTGACGCCGGCGATGCTCGGCGAGGTGCCGGAAGGCACTCTGGTCGGTCTGGTTTCGGTGCTCGGTTCGGGTAACTCGCACGTGGCGATCCTCGCTAGAGCGATGGGTATTCCGACGGTGATGGGTCTGGTCGACTTGCCGTACGCCAAGGTCGACGGCATCGAGATGATCGTCGACGGCACCCGCGGCGAGGTCTACACCAACCCGAGCGAAGTGCTGCGCAAGCAGTTCGCCGAAGTCGTCGAAGAAGAGAAACAACTGGCGCTGGGCCTCGACACCCTGCGCGACCTGCCATGCGTGACCCTTGATGGCCACCGCATGCCGCTGTGGGTCAACACCGGTTTGCTCGCCGATGTGGCGCGGGCGCAGAAGCGCGGCGCCGAAGGTGTCGGTCTGTACCGCACCGAAGTGCCGTTCATGATCAACCAGCGCTTCCCGAGCGAGAAGGAACAACTGGCGATCTACCGTGAGCAGCTCGCCGCGTTCCACCCGCAACCGGTGACCATGCGCAGCCTCGACATTGGTGGCGACAAGTCGCTGTCGTACTTCCCGATCAAGGAAGACAACCCGTTCCTCGGCTGGCGCGGCATTCGCGTCACCCTCGACCACCCGGAAATCTTCCTGGTGCAGACCCGCGCGATGCTCAAGGCCAGCGAAGGCCTGAACAACCTGCGGATTCTGCTGCCGATGATCTCCGGCACCCACGAACTCGAAGAAGCCCTGCACCTGATTCACCGGGCCTGGGGCGAAGTGCGCGACGAAGGCACCGACGTGCCGATGCCGCCGATTGGCGTGATGATCGAGATTCCGGCCGCGGTGTACCAGACCAAGGAACTGGCGCGGATGGTCGACTTCCTGTCGGTCGGTTCCAACGACTTGACCCAGTATCTGCTGGCGGTGGACCGTAACAACCCGCGTGTGGCTGACCTTTACGATTACCTGCATCCGGCGGTGCTGCAAGCTTTGCAGACCGTGGTTCGCGATGCCCATGCCGAAGGTAAACCGGTAAGTATCTGCGGCGAGATGGCCGGCGATCCGGCGGCGGCGGTGCTGTTGATGGCGATGGGTTTTGACAGTTTGTCGATGAACGCCACCAACTTGCCGAAGGTGAAGTGGATGCTGCGCCAGGTCAATCTGAGCAAGGCCCAGGAGTTGCTGGCGGAGCTGATGACCATTGATAACCCGCAGGTTATCCACAGTTCGCTGCAATTGGCGCTGAAGAATCTTGGGTTGTCGAAGATGCATCCGCCGGCGGTGGTCAAAGCCCTCTGAAGATCAAAAGCCCCTCACCCTAACCCTCTCCCAGAGGGAGAGGGGACTGATCGGGGGTTGCTGCAGAGCTCCGCCGACCTGAAGCTGCCTTGCTGAATCCATAATCGATTCACGCTGGGATGAAAGTGCTGCGCTAAAGCCATAATCGACTCGGTCTTTCAGGTCGATGTATGGCTCAAAACACCTCGGTCGGCCCCCTCTCCCTCTGGGAGAGGGCTGGGGTGAGGGTCTGCTCTTAAGCTGTTATCTCCACTTCGCCCAAATGCCCGCCATACGGCCCAAAACTCCGCTCGACCATCCGCCGCGCCCCATCCGCCTGCACAATCAACGCCGTACTCGCCCGCGTCCCGTAACTCTGGCTGGCAATAAACACACTCGACAACAGTGATTCCGTGGCCAGACCCACCCCGGTATCCGGCAATTCGGCAGATGGGGCCGTCTGCGTATCACTCAACAATGCCAACAGCTGCTCAGGCTGAGGATCATCCAGCACCGCACTCAACCCAGCCTTGGCCTTCAGCAACTTCGGCCACGGCGTATCCAGCCCCGCATTGGACAAGCCATAGACGCCCGATTCCAGCATCACCGGTTCCGACAACCGCGCATTGAAGTGCCAAAGCTCATGACTGTTGCCGAGCAACAGATTAAACCCGGCATATTCCGCCGAACGCCCGACCACATCGCTCAAATAATCATCAATCGACGCATCGCCGGTCAGAAACCGCGCCACCAGCTCCCCCCGCGACTTGCGCGCTGGCGCCTGCTGCGGATCGCGAATATTGGTCAACGCAGCAAAGCGGCCGTTGGCGCCAATCCCCAGCCAGGTGCCGCCGGCCTCAAGATCACGCCCGGCATGTACGTGCGGCGCTTCCGGCCATTGCGCCAGCGGCAGGCTTGGCCGTGCGTAGAACTCGTCACGGTTGGCCGCGACGATCAGCGGCTGGGCATGGCCCGGCCGCCAAGCGAAAACAATCAGGCACATAAGGTGGTCCTTGTGTGTTTTTTGTCCACTGTACGCATCCGGCGTCCGTGCATCCATCGCCAGTGGAGCCAAAGGGGGTGCATCCGTTACCATGCCGCTCCGGTTTTGCGGATGCGGTCTGGGGAGACGGTCATGGAATTTCTGCTCTATCTGGCGCTGGGCGCCTGTGCGGGCGTGCTGGCCGGGCTGTTTGGCGTCGGCGGCGGGATCATCATCGTCCCGGTGCTGGTGTTCAGTTTCACCTTGCAGGGCTTTGATCAGTCGATCCTCACCCATCTGGCGGTCGGCACGTCGCTGGCGACGATCATCTTCACCTCGGTCAACGCCGTGCGTGAGCATCATCGACGCGGCGCGGTGCGCTGGCCGATCTTCATGTGGATGGCCGTCGGCATTCTGCTCGGTGCAGGTTTCGGTGCACTGACTGCCGAGGCGATTTCTGGCCCGCACCTGCAAAAGATCATCGGCGTGTTCGCCTTGATCATCTCGGTGCAACTGGCGCTGGACATCAAGCCCAAGGCCAGCCGAACCGTGCCGGGTAAACTCGGTCTGACCGTGGCCGGCAGTGTGATTGGCTGGGCCTCGGCGATTTTTGGTGTGGGCGGCGGTTCGTTGACCGTGCCGTTCCTGACCTGGCGCAGCGTGCCGATGCAGCAAGCGGTGGCTACGTCATCGGCCTGCGGGCTGCCAATCGCGCTGGTCAGTGCATTAAGTTTCATGATTCTGGGGTGGCACGATCCGTTGTTGCCACCGCATAGTCTCGGTTTTGTTTATTTACCGGCGCTGCTGGGCATCGCCCTGACCAGCATGGTCTTCGCCCGCATCGGCGCGCGTTTGGCGCATCGATTGTCGCCGCGCTTGCTGAAACGGCTGTTCGCCGCTTTGCTGTTCAGCGTGGGTGTGAGCTTTCTGCTTTAACCGCGTCGCAATCCTGGCTTAATCCTGTGGTGGCAGCGTCGCCCGGGAATTTTGGTTTCAACTCTAACGAGGAGTCGCAATGCTGCCTTACCCGCAGATCGACCCGGTGGCCCTGGCCATCGGTCCGCTGAAAATCCACTGGTACGGTCTGATGTACCTGATCGGCATCGGCGGTGCGTGGCTGCTGGCGTCGCGCCGGCTCAACCGTTTCGACCCGACCTGGACCAAGGAGAAGCTCTCCGACATGGTCTTCTGGATGTCGATGGGCGTGATCGTCGGCGGACGTCTGGGCTATGTGCTGTTCTACGATCTGAGCGCTTATCTGGCCAACCCGACGCTGATTTTCGAAGTGTGGAAGGGCGGCATGTCGTTCCACGGCGGGTTCATTGGCGTAATGCTCGCAGCCTTGTGGTTCGGCAAGCGCAACGGCAAGTCGTTCTTCCAACTGATGGACTTCGTTGCGCCAATGGTGCCGATCGGTCTGGGCGCCGGGCGTATCGGTAACTTCATCAACGCCGAGTTGTGGGGCAAAGCCACCGACGTGCCGTGGGCCATGGTCTTCCCGCCGTTCAGCGACCCGGCGCAGCTGCCGCGTCACCCGTCGCAGCTGTATCAGTTCGCACTGGAAGGCGTGGCGCTGTTCCTGATCCTGTGGATTTTCTCGCGCAAACCGCGTCCGACCATGGCCGTCTCCGGGATGTTCGCGCTGTTCTACGGCATCTTCCGTTTCATCGTCGAATTCGTTCGCGTGCCGGATGCGCAACTGGGCTATCTGGCGTGGAACTGGCTGACCATGGGCCAGGTGCTCTGCGTGCCGATGATCGTCGGCGGGCTGTTCCTGATCTGGCTGGCCTATCGTCGCGCGCCGGCAGCACCGCTCGCACCGACGGCTTAAACTACGAACCCCGGCGCGCGACGCCGGGGCTCAAAGGACACAGGTAACTCATGAAGCAATATCTCGAACTGGTCTCGCACGTTATTCAGAACGGCACCAAGCAAGCCAACCGCACCGGCATCAACACCATCAGTTTCCCGGGGGCGATGCTGCGTTTCGATCTGCAGGAAGGTTTTCCGGCGATCACCACGCGCAAAATGGCCTTCAAATCGGCCATCGGCGAGATGTGCGGTTTTCTCCGTGGCGTGAACAACGCGGCTGAATTCCGTGCGCTGGGCTGCAAGGTCTGGGACCAGAACGCCAACGAAAACGCGCAATGGCTGGCCAACCCGTTCCGTCAGGGCGACGACGACCTCGGCGAAATCTACGGCGTGCAATGGCGCAAATGGCCGGCGTACAAGCAGATCCCGCTGAGCAACACCGCCGCCATCGAACAAACCCTGAGCAACGGCTACAAGCAGATCGCTCAGGGCGAAGAAGACGGCCAGGCTTACGTGGTGCTGTACAAAGCCATCGACCAGGTGCGCCAGTGCGTCGACACGATCATCAACGATCCGGGCAGCCGGCGTATTCTGTTCCACGGCTGGAACGTCGCGCAGCTGGATGAAATGGCACTGCCGCCGTGCCATCTGCTGTACCAGTTCCACCCGAATGTCGAGACCAAGGAAATCTCCCTGACCCTCTACATCCGTTCGAATGATCTGGGCCTGGGCACGCCGTTCAACCTCACCGAAGGCGCCGCGCTGCTGAGCCTGATCGGTCGCCTGACCGGCTACACGCCGCGTTGGTTCACCTATTTCATCGGTGATGCGCACGTCTACGAGAACCATCTGGACATGCTCAACGAACAGCTCAAGCGCGAGCCGTTCGCCATGCCGAAACTGAAAATCTCCGATCGCGTGCCGGAGTTTGCCAAAACGGGCGTGTACCAGCCGGAATGGCTGGAGCTGGTCGAGCCGAGCGATTTCTCGCTGGAAGGCTATGAGCATCACGCGCCAATGACCGCGCCAATGGCGGTCTAAGCCGTTGCATAAAACCCCTGTGGGAGCGAGCCTGCTCGCGAAGAGGGCATGTCAGTCATAGAAATGTCGACTGATACACCGCTTTCGCGAGCAGGCTCGCTCCCACATTTGGTTTTGCGTGAGTCTTAATGGCCGTGGCTGCGGCCGACGTGGGAGTGTTCCACTTCCGTCGCAACAACCCCGCCACTCACTTCCAGCCGCTGCAAAATCCCGCATTGATCGGCCATCGGCCCTTCGCCACAGCGTTGGCGCAGGTCGAGTAACTGCGTCTGCAACGCCAGCAGCCCATCAATCCGCGCCTTCACATGCTGGATATGCTCGTCGATCAGCGTATTCACGCTTTCACACTGATCCTGCGGGCTGTCACGCATGGCCAGCAGGCTGCGAATCTCTTCGAGGGTCATGTCGAGGGTGCGGCAGTTGCGGATGAAGGTCAGGCGTTCGGCGTGGGCCTGGGTGTAGACGCGGTAGTTGCCGTCGCTGCGTGCCGGCTCTGGCAGGAGGTTTTCGCGCTCGTAATAGCGGATGGTTTCCACGGCGCAGTCGGTCAACTTGGCCAGTTCTCCGATCTTCATGACGGCAATCTCCAAAAGGGTGCTTGACCCTATAGTGGCTACAGGGTCTTTACTTGGCAACAGGCACCTTCATGGACGCGACCAATGAGCGATTCCCAGCACACCCACAAGCCCGGCGACGGCCACGATCACAGTCATAAATTGCAGCCTGTGCATAAGCACTCACATGGCGGCGATTCCTGCTGCGGGTCGAAAGTCGCGGCACCGGCACCGGTTCATGCGCACGAAGATTCCTGCTGCTCGTCGAAAACGGCTGTCCCTGCGTTGGTGCAACTGAGCGAGAAAACCAGCGCTGATGCGCGGCTGAGCAGCTTCCGCATCGAGGCGATGGACTGCCCGACCGAGCAGACGCTGATCCAGAACAAGCTCGGCAAGCTCGCCGGCGTGCAGCAACTGGAATTCAATCTGATCAACCGTGTACTTGGCGTGACCCATAACTTGCCGGGCACCGAGCCGATCACGGAAGCAATCAAATCCCTCGGCATGCACGCCGAACCGCTGGAGGCGGGCGTCGAAGCGCCGGCCCCGGCGCCAGTGAAAAAACACTGGTGGCCGCTGGCGCTGTCCGGTGTCGGCGCGCTCGCCGCTGAAGTCATTCACTTCACCAATGCCGCACCGACCTGGGTGGTGGCGATCATCGCGCTGGTGTCGATCCTCAGCGGTGGCCTGACCACCTACAAAAAGGGCTGGATCGCCCTGAAGAACCGCAACCTCAACATCAATGCGCTGATGAGCATCGCCGTCACTGGTGCCATCCTCATCGGTCAGTGGCCGGAAGCGGCGATGGTGATGTTCCTGTTCACCGTCGCCGAGTTGATCGAAGCGCGCTCGCTGGACCGTGCGCGCAACGCGATCAGCGGCTTGATGCAGATGACGCCGGAGCAAGCCACGGTGTTGCAGGCTGACGGCAGCTGGATTGAACAGGATGTGAAAAGCGTCGAGCTCGGCGCCCGTGTGCGAGTGAAGCCCGGCGAGCGCATTGCGCTGGACGGCGAAGTGGTCAGCGGCAGTTCGACCATCGACCAGGCACCGATCACCGGGGAAAGCCTGCCGGTAGAAAAAACCGTCGGCGATAAAGTCTTCGCCGGCACCATCAACCAGGCCGGTTCGCTGGAATACGTGGTCAGCGCAGCGGCGAACAATTCGACTCTGGCGCGGATCATCCACGCCGTCGAACAGGCCCAGGGTGCGCGCGCGCCGACCCAGCGCTTCGTTGATCAATTCTCGAAAATCTACACGCCCGTGGTGTTCGTCTTTGCCTTGGCCGTGGCGATCATTCCGCCGCTGTTCATGGGCGCCGTGTGGTTCGACTGGATCTACCGCGCGCTGGTGTTGCTGGTGGTCGCGTGCCCATGTGCACTGGTGATTTCCACCCCGGTGACCATCGTCAGCGGCCTCGCGGCAGCGGCGCGCAAAGGCATTCTGGTCAAGGGCGGCGTGTACCTCGAGGGTGGTTTCAAGCTCGATTATCTGGCGCTGGATAAAACCGGCACGATCACCCACGGCAAACCGGTGCAGACCGATTACCTGTCGCTGGACCCGACTGCCGATGCCACGGCTCCGGCAATTGCGGCGGCGTTGGCAGGGCGTTCCGATCACCCGGTGTCTCTGGCCATCGCCAACGCCGCTGTGGATAAAAACTTCCAAGCGCTGATTGTGGATAACTTCGAAGCATTGGGCGGGCGTGGCGTCAAAGGCGAAATCAACGGCCAGACTTATCACTTGGGCAACCATCGTCTGGTCGAAGAGCTGGGCCTGTGCTCGCCAGCACTGGAAGAGAAACTCTTCGCACTGGAGAAGCAGGGCAAATCCGTGGTGCTGCTGCTCGACAGCTCCGGCCCGCTGGCGCTGTTCGCGGTGGCCGACACGGTCAAGGAAACCAGCCGCGAAGCGATCCGTCAGCTGCATGAACTCGGGGTGAAAACCCTGATGCTCACCGGCGATAACGTCCACACCGCTCAAGCGATTGCCGCGCAGGTCGGCATCGACGAGGCCCGTGGCGACCTGTTGCCGACCGACAAGCTGCAAGCCATCGAAGACCTTTATGCACAGGGCCGGCGAGTCGGCATGGTTGGCGACGGCATCAACGACGCCCCGGCACTGGCCCGCGCCGAGATTGGTTTCGCCATGGCCGCTGCCGGCACCGATACGGCGATTGAAACCGCCGATGTCGCCCTGATGGACGACGATCTGCGCAAGATCCCGGCGTTCATCAGCCTGTCGCGCAACACCGCGAGTATCCTGAAACAGAACATCGCGCTGGCTCTGGTGATCAAAGCTATCTTTCTTGCGGTAACCTTCGCCGGACTCGCCACCATGTGGATGGCGGTGTTCGCCGACATGGGCGTGAGCCTGCTGGTGGTGTTCAACGGTTTGCGCCTGCTGCGCAAATAGATGAGGAAAGGTTGTGCTGAGTGCCGAGCTGAAAGCGTTTTACATGGTCGCCCGCCTGGGCAGCATCACGCTGGCGGCGAAAAAGCTCGGCCTCAGCCAACCGACCGTGACCACGCAGATCCGTAATCTGGAAAGCCAGTATTCGGTGGAGCTGTTCTACCGTGGCGGCCGACGCCTGAGCGTCAGTGATGAAGGCGCGCGGTTGCTGCCGATGGTTAAGACGCTGTTGCAGCAAGAGGCCGATATCGAGTTCTTCCTGCGCAACAGCGGCCAGGTGCAGGGCACTTTGCGCATTGCGGCGACGGCGCCGTATTACATCCTCGATCTGGTGAAGACCTTTCGCGAGCGCTTGCCGCAGGTGGAAGTGTCGGTGGAAATCGGTAATTCGCAGCAGGTGCTCGAGGCGCTGGAGGATTATCGGGTGGACATCGCTGCATCGTCGCAATTGCTGGATGACGCGCGGTTGATTCGCCGGGTGCTCGGCACTGATCCGCTGGTGCTGGCGGTGCATCGCAATCATCCGCTGGCGGCGCAGGAGCATGTGGCGTTGAGCGCGCTGGCCGGGCATACGTTGTTGATGCGCGAGTCGGGTTCGACCACGAGGCGGCTGACGGAAGAGTTGCTCGCCAGTGCCGGGGTGAGCTTCGGGCCGCTGTTGGAGATTGGCAGCCGTGAGTCGATCCGTGAGGCGGTGTTGCGCAATATTGGCATCAGCATCATTGCCCGCCAGGAAGTGCCGCATGACCCGCAGTTGCGCGTGCTGACGATCGAGAATGCGCCGCAGATTCCTGAATATCTGTATTGCCTGAAAGAGCGCAAGGGCGCGCGGTTGCCGGCGGCGTTTCTTGGCTTGGCCCAAGAGATGTCCCCGGCCTGAGATCTTCAGTGTGCGAGCTGGCCTCTTCGCGAGCAGGCTCGCTCCCACATTGGATTTGGGTTGTGAACACTATCCCCTGTGGGAGCGAGCCTGCTCGCGAAGGCGTCAGCTCAGGCAACACAAAATCTGAACCAAAATCCCCGAATACCACTATCACCAGTTTTTGCCTCGTTGCCACATGACGGACGCATTACAACTCTAGGATTGGCCCCATCTGCTTGATGAGGTCTGTCCATGAATCCTGCCATCGCAACTGCCCTGACCAACCCCGGTGCGCCGATGAAAGTGCGCGGCGTGCAGAAACGCTTCGGCGCGTTTACCGCACTGGATAACGTCTCCCTCGACGTCGCCGCCGGTGAACTGGTGTGCCTGCTCGGCCCCTCGGGCTGCGGTAAAACCACGTTGCTGCGCTGCATTGCCGGTCTGGAAAAGCAGGACAGCGGCGAGTTGTACCTCGGCGAGCGCGACGTCTCGCACCTCGCCCCGCAAGCCCGTGATTACGGGATTCTGTTCCAGTCTTACGCGCTGTTTCCCAATCTGACCGTCGAAGCGAACATTGCCTACGGCCTCGCCGGCAGCGGCCGCGACGAAGTACGTCGCCGTGTCGGACAGATGCTGGAACTGGTTGGCCTCACCGGCAGCGAGAAAAAGTACCCCGGCCAATTGTCCGGCGGCCAACAGCAACGTGTAGCGCTGGCCCGCGCGCTGGCGCCGGCACCGTCGCTGCTGTTGCTCGACGAACCGATGTCGGCGCTCGACGCCCGCGTCCGCGAGCATCTGTGCACCGAGTTGCGCCAACTGCAGCGCAACCTCGGCATCACCACCCTGATGGTCACGCACAATCAGGACGAAGCCATGCTGATGGCCGACCGCATCGCGGTGATGAACAACGGCCGCGTCGAGCAGTACGCCACCCCGCAGGAAATCTACAACCGCCCGGCCACGCCGTTCGTGGCCGAGTTTGTCGGGCAGGGCAACTGGCTGCCGTTCCAGCGCAGCAGCGACACTCACGCGCAGGTCGGCGGGATGAACCTGCGCCTCAGCGACGGCAGCATTCAGCGCGCCTCGGGCCGTTTGTTCTGCCGCCCGGAAGCGATCAACGTCAATCCGCCGGTGCACGAAGAAAACCTGTTCCCGGCCAAAGTCCGCGAAATCACTTTCCTCGGCAACCGCTGCCGCATGAGCTTCGAACTCGATCAACTGCCGGGCCACGCACTGCTCGCCGAACTCGCCCCGGAAGCCATGCTGCGCCTCGGCGCCCAGCAAATCATGGTCGCCTTGCCGCCGCGCAGCCTGCAGGTGTTTGCCTGATGAACAGCAACCTCGCGCTGCCGCTACCGCACAAGCAGGTGCGACAGTCCTCGAAAGCCGAGATCGGCGATCGCATCTTTGTCGTCGGCGGCAAAGTCCTTCTGCTGCTGTTGCTCGGCGTCGCGGTGTTGCTGCCGTTGCTGGCGATCTTCTGGCGTGGTTTCAGCAGCGAGGCCGGGCAGGGCGGTGGCTGGCTCGCGGCGAAGGAGTTGGTGAGCAGCGAGAATTTCCACTGGCTGCTCGGCAACAGCCTGAAAGTGTCCCTCAGCGTCGCGGCCATAGTCGTACCGCTGGCCTATCTGTTTGCCTACGCGCTGCAACGCACGCTGATTCCGGCGAAAGGCATCTGGCGCGGCATTTCCCTGCTGCCGCTGATGGCGCCATCGATGCTGCCGGGGATTGCACTGGTTTATCTGTTCGGCAATCAGGGCATGTTGCGCGGACTGCTCTCGGACAACATCTACGGGTTCTGGGGGATTGTGCTGGGTGAGGTGATTTACACCTTTCCGCATGCGTTGATGATTCTGCTCTCGGCATTGTCGCTGGCCGATGCGCGCTTGTTCGACGCGGCGTCGAGCATGGGCGCCAGTCCGGCCAAGGCGTTTCGCAGCATCACTTGGCCGGCCACTCGCCAAGCAGTATTCGCCGCGTTCTGTCTGGTGTTCACCCTGACCATCACCGATTTCGGTGTGCCGGTGGTGGTCGGTGGCGACTATCAAGTGCTGGCGCTGGAGGCCTACAAAGCCGTGGTCGGCCAACAACAATTCGGTCGCGGCGCATTGATCGGCATGGTGCTGTTGCTGCCGGCGCTGTTCAGCTTCGGTGTCGATGCCTGGCTGCGTCGGCGTCACGGCGACTCCATGAGCGGGCGGGCGCAGGTGTTTAAACCGACGCCGTCGAAGCTGCGCGACGGCTGCTATTTGGCGATTGTCTTGTTGATCAGCGCCGCGTTGATTCTGGTGTTCGGCATGGCGGTGTTCTCGTCGCTGGTGAAGTTCTGGCCGTACAACCTGTCGCTGTCGCTCAACCATTACCAGTTCAACGAAACCGCTGGCGGTGGCTGGCTGGCTTACAGCAACAGTTTGAAAATGGCGTTGGGCACGGCGTTGATCGGCAGCGTGCTGATTTTTACCGGCGCCTATCTGATGGAGAAAACCCGCAGTCAACGCGGCCTCAATCTAGCCCTGCGCATGCTCAGTTTCGTGCCGATGGCGGTGCCGGGGCTGGTGCTGGGTTTGGGTTACGTTTTCTTCTTCAACCTCACTGGCAACCCGCTGCATGTGCTCTACGGGACGATGACGCTGCTGATCATCTGCACCATTGCGCATTATTTGACCACCGCACAAATGACCGCGACCACCGCGTTGCGCCAACTCGACGCCGAGTTCGAAGCCGCAGCGCTGTCGCTCAAAGCCCCTCTGTATCGGCACTACCTGCGCGTCACCGTGCCGATCTGCCTGCCAGCGTTGCTGGACATCGTGCGCTACCTGTTCGTCTCGGCGATGACCACGGTATCTGCGGCGATCTTCCTCTACAGCCCCGACACCATTCTTGCGGCGGTCGCAGTGCTGAACATGGACGACGCCGGCAACGTCGGCGGCGCGGCAGCGATGTCGACCCTGATTCTGTTCACCTCGGCGGGCGTGTCCTTGCTGCTGGCGTGGGCTTCGCGCGGCTTGCTGCGCCGTTCTCAAGCCTGGCGGCAAACCGCGCCCGGTCACTGATTCAACTCACTTACAGGAAAACGATCATGTTCAAGCCTATGGCCCTGGCCGCTGCTGTGCTCGCTACTTTCAGCCTGAATGCCTTTGCGGCAAAAACCGAGTTGACGGTGTACACCGCCCTCGAGGCCGAGCAACTGAAGTCCTATAAAGAAGCGTTCGAAAAGGCCAACCCGGACGTCGAAATCAAATGGGTGCGCGATTCCACCGGGATCATCACCGCCAAACTGCTCGCCGAAAAGGCCCGTCCGCAGGCTGACGCGGTGTGGGGCCTGGCCGCTTCGAGCCTGGCGATTCTTGATCAGCAAGGCATGCTGCAAAGCTACGCGCCGAAGGATCTCGGCAAGATCGGCGCGAACTACCGCGACGCCGCCAACCCGCCCGCGTGGGTCGGTATGGATGTGTGGGCCGCGACGATTTGCTTCAACACCGTTGAGGCTGAGAAGCAGGGTCTGACCAAACCAGTGAGCTGGCAGGATCTGACCAAGCCTGAGTACAAAGGCAAGATCGTCATGCCTAACCCGGCCTCGTCCGGCACCGGTTTCCTCGACGTCAGCGCCTGGCTGCAAACCTTTGGCGAGAAACAGGGCTGGGCCTACATGGACGGTCTGCACCAGAACATCGGCCAGTACGTTCACTCCGGTTCCAAGCCTTGCAAGTTAGCAGCGGCGGGCGAGTTCCCGATCGGGATTTCCTTTGAATATCCAGCGGTACAGCTGAAGCGTCAGGGTGCGCCGCTGGACATCATCCTGCCGAAGGAAGGTCTGGGCTGGGAAATCGAAGCGACTGCGGTGATCAAGGGCACGCCGCATGAAGAGGCGGCGAAGAAACTGGCTGACTTCTCGGCGAGTGCCGAGGCGATGCATCTGTACAAGGAGAACTTTGCTGTTCTTGCGCAGCCGGGGATTGCCAAGCCGCAGACCGAATTGCCGGCGGATTATGAGCAGCGTCTGATCAAGAACGACTTTGCCTGGGCCTCGAAGAATCGTGACGAGATCCTGACCGAGTGGCGCAAGCGCTATGACGGCAAGTCCGAGAAAGTGGCGGCCAAGTAAGATCTTTATCGACTGAAAGGGCCCCTTCGCGAGCAGGCTCGCTCCCACATTGGACCGTGTTCACAACACAATTCTCTGAGGGGGCTGACACATTGGATCTCCAGTGAACGCAAATTCTGTGGGCACTAAAAATCCCCTGTGGGAGCGAGCCTGCTCGCGATAGCGGTCTTTCATTCAGGAAATCATCCAGATGACACAACACCAAGACCTGCTCATCGTCGGCGCCGGCATTCTGGGCCTATCGCACGCCTACGCCGCCGCCAAACGCGGCCTCAAGGTCGCCGTTTTCGAACGCACCGCCACGCCGCTGGGCGCCTCGGTGCGCAACTTCGGCCAGGCGCTGGTCACTGGCCAGCCACCCGGCCCGATGCTCGAACTGGCCAAGGCCAGCCGCGAAATATGGGGCGACTGGGCGCAACTCGCCGGGCTGCAAATCAAACGCAACGGCTCCTACTTGTTTGCCCGCACCGAAGCCGAAGAACACCTGCTCGAAGCCTTCTGTAACGGTCGCGCCGTGGAGCACGGTTACAACATCCAATTGCTGCGCGGCGCTGCTTTGCGCGATCTGTATCACGGCCGGTTCAGCCACCACCGCGCCGCGTTGCACGGCATGGACGATCAACAACTGTATTCGCGTGAAGCAATCCCGGCGCTGATCGATTACTTGCGCCGCGACCTCGGCGTCGAGTTCCACTTCTCCACACTGGTACGCGACGTCGAGCCGGGGCACCTGCACAGCACCGCCGGCAGCTTTACCGCGAAGCAGATCATCGTCTGCTCCGGGCACGATTATCAGACCTTGCTCGCCGAGCCGATCGCTGCGCTCGATCCGCAAATCTGCCGCCTGCAAATGCTCCGCGGCAAACCTGCGACCGAGCTGAATCTGCAACACGCCTTGCTCACCGGCCTGAGCTGCGTGCACTACGGCGCCTTCGCCGATCTGCCGGAAGCAGCGGCGGTGCAGGCGCAGATCCTGCGTGAGCAACCGCACCTGCACGACAACGGCATTCACCTGCTGATCAGCCCGACACCGTACGGCGAGCTGATCATCGGTGACTCGCACCATTACGGCAGCGACGCTTCACCGTTCAACGCCGAGCAAGTGGATAACTGGATGATCGAGCTGGCCGAGCAGACTCTGGGCTGCAAGGTGCAAGTGGTCGAGCGCTGGCAGGGGGTCTATGGTTCTCGGGGGCCAGGGCCGTTTTCGTTGCTGCGCCCGGCAGCGGGGTTGAGTGTGGCGCTGATGCACACCGGCGTCGGCATGAGCGTCGGCCCGGCGATGGCCGAGCGCAACATTGCGCAGTTGCTGGAGGAAATTTGATGGCCGCTCACGAGCAAGTCGTTACTCGAGTATTCGGGTTGTATGAGCGCTTCGGCACCAGCGATTACATTGGCGAGCCGGTGTCGCAGATCGAACACATGTCCCAGGCTGCCGAACTGGCGATGGCCGAGGGCTTTGATGACGAGGTGGTGTTGGCAGCGTTCTTTCATGACATTGGCCATCTGTGTGCCGAGGGCGCGGAGAACATGGGCGGCTTTGGCGTGGTCAGTCATGAGCGCTTGGGCGCGGATTATTTGCGTGAGGCCGGTTTCAGCGAGCGCTTGGCACGGCTGGTGGAATATCACGTGCAGGCCAAGCGGTATCTGACGTTGCGTGAGCCGGGGTATTTTGATCGGCTGAGTGAGGCGAGTCGGCGGACGCTGGAGTATCAGGGCGGGGTGATGACCGAGGCAGAAGCAGAGGTGTTTGAGCGGGATCCGTTGTGTGCGGTCAGCCTGCGGATGCGGCAGTGGGATGAGTTGGCCAAGGAGAGGGCGGTGCCGGTGATTGATTTGGCGGTGCTGAAGCGTAAGGCTGAGGTTTTGTTGTCGGCCGGGTGATTGCAACCCTCACCCCAGCCCTCTCCCGGAGGGAGAGGGAGCCTACGGAGTTGCTCTCAGGTGATACATCGACCTGAAATATCCAGCCGAACTCAGGTTTGAAAAGCCAGGAGATCTGCTCCTTTTCCCCCTTTACCCCTTGGGGGAGAGGGCTGGGGTGAGGGTCGGCGTCTACACCTCAAGCACCTTCCCTACCAACGCCTCAATCTGCTCCTGCCTTTCCCCCTGATTCAACTTCGCCTGCGGATTCAGCGACGACCACTGCGGATGCGCCCGCGCCTTGTTCAGTGCTTCCGGCAACTTGCCCTCTCGCCAGGTCTTGTCCTGTGGCGTCGCCACCTGAACGGCGTCCATCGCCGCATGCCCACGCTGGTCCAGCGCCAACACCAGTTGCCGCTGGCGCAACGCCAACAGCCGCAACACCCCGTCATCCACCGTCAGCTCACGCTGCCCTTTGATCTTGCCGAGCAACCGGCTGCCATAACTGCGCGCCGTCTGCAGCGCGCCGCCAGCAATCGCGCCTGCCAGCGCCGCCGCGCCGAGGGTAATCCCGCCAACCAGCAAATCCACACCAGCCCCGGCCGCTGCCCCGGCAGCAATGCCGCCGCCCACGCGTACGCCGAGTTGCTTCAAGGTTTCCGGGTTGAACAAGTCATCGCCCCAACGCCCATCGAGCAACGGCAAATCACTCGCCGCCGCATCCTGTGGCCGGAACGCGTAGAGCTTGAGCAACGCCTCAACACACTTCTGCTCGCGCTGGCGCACGGCTTTGCGCAGTTCGCTGATGGCTTGCTGTTCCTGCGCCGCCTCGCTGACCACACTGCGCCGACAAGCCGCACAGTCGATCAACAATTCAGCGATCAAACGCGCCGCACTTTGCTGACGCGCGAGGCGTTGAGCCTGTTGATCGGCAATCAACCGCTCCAATTGCGGACGGGCATTTTCCAGCAGCAACGCCAGACTTTCATACAGCCGCCGCTCGCCATCTTCAGGCGGCGCCACACTGTCGAAACGCACCAGCGCATGCAGCCCGAGCCGCGCCAACGCCTCGCGCCAATCCGGCTCGCGATGGTTGGCGCTGCTGACGAAATTCAGCACCGGCAGCAGCGGTTTTCCACAACTGGCGAGCACTTCCAGTTCGTCGCGGTACTTGGCCAGCACCGGCTCGCGCGCATCGATCACATACAAACCGGCATCCGAGGCGAGCAGTTGCCGCAGCACTTTCGCCTCCTGCTCGAAACGCTGTCGCGCTTCGCTACCATCCAGAAACCGTGCCAGTCGCGCCGGGCCATCGAGGCGTTCGCCGGGGCGTTCCAGGCGTTCGAGAAAGTCGAGCAGGGCGATGGCGTCTTCCAGCCCCGGCGTATCGTAGAGGTCGAGCAACGGCTCGCCGTCCACCGATAAGCGTGCGCCTTCGACATGCCGCGTAGTGCTCGGGCGATGGGAGACTTCGCCGAAGCCGACATCGCGGGTCAGCGTGCGCAGCAGCGAGGTCTTGCCAACGTTGGTGTGGCCGACCACTGCAAGTTTCAGCGGCGCTTTCCAGGCATCAGTCATGGCCAGTCTCCAGCCAGTTCAACGGCGCGCAATCGGCGAACGGCAACTCCAGTTGTTGCAGCGCTATGTGCCAGTCGCCGAGGCGTTCGGCGTCCAGCGCTTCGCCGGGCGGCGCTTGCAGCAGCCAGACGCGGGTTTCTCCGGCGTTGCGCGCCAGCTCGGCGATCAAGGCGAGGCTGCCGCGATCCGGCGAACGCCGTGGGTCGCAGGCAATCGCCAGACGCGCCGGCGGAAAGCGGCTCAACTGTTCGAGGAGTTTGTGCCGCGATTCGCGGCTGTCGAGGATGCCGGCGTTGCTGACGCTTTTCGGCAGCGCGGGCGGCCATGGACGCTGCTCATCGAGTTCAATCGCGACCAGCAACGCGCCTTCGCTGACCAGTTCGCCAACGCCGCTTTCGACACGGTGCAATTGCGCAGGCTCAGGATCGTTGACGCCGAGGCGTTCGCTGGTCGGCATCAGACGTTCGCGCAACTGCGCGTAGCCGGGCAGATTCAAGTCCAGACGCAGCGCGGCTTTGCCGCTGTTCCAGCGCCAGAAACACAACAGTGCGAGCAGCAGTCGCGGCAGCACGCCGTACACCACCAACACCCCAACCAGCCAGGTCGCCCAGGCCTGACGAGCGCTTTCGATATCGAGCGCGCCGTCGCCGCTGGCACGGATCATCTCCACCGTTGGCACATTGAAACCAAGCAGCGACGGCAAGTAACCGAGCGCATGGGTGACGTGAATAAACGTGTCGGCGCTGAGAATCGTGGTTTCCCAGACGAAGCCGTAGCGCCGGGTCGCCATGAGCGTCAGCAACAGAATCAGCGCGCTGAGCATTGCCAGCAACCACAAACCGTTGACCAGCGTACCGAGTGCCCAGCGATTGAGTTTCTTGCGTTGCAGCATCAACAGCAGGGCCGGTGCCAGTTGCGCGGCTTTGGCATCGCGGGCCATTTTTTCGCTGAGCCATAACCACAATCGTCCGAGCATGGCGCCGTGTTCGCCGGCAAAGATCAAGCCCAGCAACCAGCTCAGCAGCAGAATCAGATTCAGCCCGAGCAGACTGCCCAAGGCCCAAAACACATTGACCGGCGTTTGGCCGAGTGCGGCGAAGGCCAGACCGGCGCCGCTCAATACCGCGAAAATCATCAGCAGCACCAGCGCCAGACGCGCGCCTTGCAACCAGTGTTTGAGAGCGGCAGTCAGCCCGTCACGCTCGGCCAGCCACAACGCCCGGCGTTGAATGCGGCTCGGCAGATCACCGCCGGCGGTGCGCGCCAGACGATTGGCTTCCAGATCATCCAATGGGCCCGCGTGTTCTTCGCGCAGGCGCACGGTCTCGGTGAGCCAGAGGTTTTGCAGTGGAGTCAGTTCAGTCACGCAGCGTCCCGTCGCTTAATTGAGCGCTGAGCATAACCGCTGTGGCGCTTATCGGGGTAAGCGCGGCTCTGGTATCCTCGCCGGCATGACTAAATCACTCCCCCTCAGCCTGATCGCAGCCCTCGGTGAAAACCGCGTGATCGGCGTCGACAACAGCATGCCCTGGCACCTGCCGGGGGACTTCAAATACTTCAAGGCGACGACCTTGGGCAAGCCGATCATCATGGGTCGCAAGACCTGGGATTCGCTCGGTCGGCCATTGCCGGGGCGCCTGAACATCGTGGTCAGCCGTCAGGCTGGTCTGGTGCTTGAAGGTGCCGAGGTTTATCCGTCGCTGGAAGCTGCCGTGGTTCGCGCCGAAGAGTGGGCGAAAGCGCAGGGCGTCGATGAGCTGATGCTGATTGGTGGTGCGCAGTTATATGCGCAAGGGCTGGCGCAGGCGGATCGTCTGTATCTGACCCGCGTGGCGTTGAGCCCGGAAGGGGATGCGTGGTTTCCGGAGTTTGATTTGAACCAGTGGAAGCTGGTGTCGAACGTTGAAAACCCGGCGGTTGAAGATAAGCCGGCGTACAACTTCGAAGTTTGGGAAAAAGCTTAAAAGATCGCAGCCTGCGGCAGCTCCTACACGGTATCCGCGTTCCCTGTAGGAGCTGCCGAAGGCTGCGATCTTTTGATCTTGCTTTACATCACGCTTGAGCCAGCTCCGCATGCTCATCCGCATCCAGCAACGCTTTATCTGTCTGCTGCATCACCTGACTGGTAATCGCGCCAGCCGTGATCGAACCACTCACGTTCAACGCCGTCCGCCCCATATCAATCAGCGGCTCAACCGAAATCAACAACGCCACCAGTGACACCGGCAAGCCCATCGCCGGCAGCACGATCAGCGCCGCGAACGTCGCGCCGCCACCGACACCAGCCACACCGGCCGAACTCAGCGTCACAATCGCCACCAGCGTCGCGATCCACAGTGGATCCAGTGGGTTGATGCCCACGGTCGGCGCAACCATCACCGCCAGCATCGCCGGGTACAGACCGGCGCAACCGTTCTGGCCAATCGTCGCACCGAACGATGCAGCAAAACTCGCCACCGACTGCGGAATCCCCAGACGCCGGGTCTGCGCTTCAATGCTCAGCGGAATGCTCGCGGCACTGGAGCGGCTGGTGAACGCGAACGTCAGCACCGGCCAGATCTTGCGGAAGAAACGCAGCGGGTTGATCCCGGCCGCCGACACCAGCAAACCGTGCACGACAAACATCAGGCCCAGACCGAGGTACGACACCACGACGAAGCTGCCGAGTTTGATGATGTCTTGCAGGTTGGAACCGGCGACCACTTTGGTCATCAGCGCCAGCACGCCGTACGGCGTCAGTTTCATCACCAGACGCACCAGACGCATCACCCAGGCTTGCAGCGTGTCGATGGCGTTGATCACTTTCTGACCTTTCTCGACGTCATCCTTGAGCAGTTGCAGCGCCGCAACCCCCAGGAACGCAGCGAAAATCACCACGCTGATGATCGACGTCGGCTTGGCCCGCGCCAGGTCGGCGAACGGGTTCTGCGGGATGAACGACAGCAGCAGTTGCGGCACATTCAGGTCGGCAACCTTGCCGGCGTAGTCAGTCTGAATGGTTTGCAGACGGGCCATTTCCTGAGTGCCGGCGACCAGACCTTCGGCGGTGAGGCCGAACAGGTTGGTCAGGCCGATGCCGATCAGCGCCGCAATCGCGGTGGTAAACAGCAGCGTACCGATGGTCAGGAAACTGATCTTGCCCAACGACGAAGCGTTATGCAGACGCGCGACGGCGCTGAGGATCGAGGCGAACACCAGCGGGATAACGATCATTTGCAGCAACTGCACGTAACCGTTACCGACCAGATCGAACCAGCCGATCGAGGCTTTCAGCACCGGGTTGCCGGCACCGTAAACGGTGTGCAGGGCCACGCCGAACGCGACGCCCAGCACCAGCGCGAGCAGGACTTTTTTCGCCAGGCTCCACGTAGTGTGGCGGGTTTGCGCCAGACCGAAGAGCAGGGCGAGGAACACCAGCAGATTGAGGATCAGCGGCAGATTCATGAAAACTCCGATAAGACTTGTGCCAGTCGCATTCTTGGGCAACTGCGAACCGGCAAGCCTAACAGTTTGATTTGCAATGAATTAATACCAAAATCGCAGGTCGTCCGTCGTTTTTGGAATAAGCCCGTGTCGCTCTCGGCAATGCATCTGGCGCAATAGGGACGCGGGCGGTCGCTGACAGACGAGGACTGTCACACATATTTGTTAGCGTCGATCTCTTTGAATCAGGGAGAAGAGGCGTATGAAGTTCGCACCGAAATTTCTGGCTGTCGCACTGGCTGTGGGCATGGGTCTGGCTACTCAGGCCTTCGCCACCGACCTGAAACACTGGCCGGCCGATCAGGCCAAGGCGCTGGACGCGATGATCGCCGCCAACGCCAACAAGGGTAACTACGCGGTGTTCGACATGGACAACACCAGTTACCGCTACGACCTCGAAGAGTCGTTGCTGCCGTTCATGGAAAACACGGGCCTGATCACCCGCGACAAACTCGATCCCTCCCTGAAACTGATGCCGTTCAAGGACACCGCCGACCACAAGGAAAGCCTGTTCAGTTACTACTATCGCCTCTGCGAAGTCGACGACATGGTCTGCTACCCGTGGGTGGCGCAAGTGTTCTCCGGTTTCACCCTCAAGGAACTCAAAGGCTACGTCGATGAGCTGATGGCTTCGGGCAAACCGGTGCCGGCGACTTATTACGAAGGCGATGTGGTGAAGAAGCTCGACGTCAATCCGCCGAAAATCTTCACCGGCCAGCAGGAGCTGTACAACAAGCTGATGGAGAACGGCATCGAGGTTTACGTGATGACTGCCGCCTCTGAAGAACTGGTGCGCATGGTCGCGGCGGATCCGAAGTATGGCTACAACGTCAAACCGCAGAACGTCATTGGCGTGACCACGCTGCTGAAGAACCGCGAAACCAACGAACTGACCACCGCACGCAAACAGATCACCGCCGGCAAATATGACGAGAAGGCCAACCTGGGTCTTGAGCTGACGCCGTATCTGTGGACGCCGGCAACCTGGATGGCCGGCAAACACGCGGCGATCCTCACTTACATCGATGAGTGGAAAAAGCCGGTACTGGTGGGCGGTGATACCCCGACCAGCGATGGTTACATGCTGTTCCACGATGTTGACGTGGCCAAGGGCGGGATTCACTTGTGGATCAACCGCAAGGACAAGTACATGACGCAGTTGAACGGCATGATGGCCAAACACGCAGCGGCGCAGGCGAAGGAAGGGTTGCCGGTGACGGCGGACAAGAACTGGGTGATCGTTAAGCCTGAGGAAATCCAGTAACCCACACCGATCCAATGTGGGAGCGAGCCTGCTCGCGAAAGCGTTGTGTCAGTCGCCATCTCTGTTTCTGACGTACCGCATTCGCGAGCAGGCTCGCTCCCACAGTTTGATCTGCTGTGACTTTGGGATTTCGCTCAGACACAAAAATGCCCCGCACTCAGGCGGGGCATTTTTTTATTCGACGCTTAAGCCTTACAACCCGTCAAGCATCGCTTTGTTACGCACAGCACCTTTGTCGGCGCTGGTCGCCAGCAGGGCGTAGGCCTTGAGGGCGGTGGTCACCTTACGCGGACGAATCTCCACCGGTTTCCAGCCTTTCTTGTCCTGCTCGGCACGGCGTGCCGCCAGTTCTTCGTCGCTGACCAACAGGTTGATCGAGCGGTTCGGAATGTCGATCAGCACTTTGTCGCCGTCCTGCACCAGACCGATCGCACCGCCGGCGGCTGCTTCTGGTGAAGCGTGGCCGATGGACAGACCAGACGTACCGCCGGAGAAGCGACCGTCGGTGAGCAGTGCACAGGCTTTGCCCAGGCCTTTGGATTTCAGGTACGAAGTCGGGTAGAGCATTTCCTGCATGCCCGGGCCGCCTTTCGGGCCTTCGTAGCGAATGATGACGATGTCGCCAGCCTTCACTTCGTCAGCGAGGATGCCGCGTACGGCGCTGTCCTGGCTTTCAAAGATCTTCGCGTTGCCTTCGAAGACGTGGATCGATTCGTCGACACCGGCGGTTTTCACCACGCAGCCGTCGAGGGCGATGTTGCCGTACAGCACGGCCAAGCCACCTTCTTGCGAATAGGCGTGTTCGAAACTGCGGATGCAGCCGTTTTCACGGTCGTCATCGAGTGTTTCCCAACGCGTCGACTGGCTGAACGCCGTCTGGGTCGGGATACCGGCAGGACCGGCCTTGAAGAAGTGATGCACCGCTTCATCGGTGGTCTGGGTGATGTCCCACTTGGCGATGGCTTCTTCCATGCTGCGGCTGTGCACGGTCGGCAGGTCGGTGTGCAGCAGACCGCCACGGGCCAGCGAGCCGAGGATGCTGAAGATGCCGCCAGCGCGGTGCACATCTTCCATGTGGTACTTCTGGATGTTCGGCGCGACTTTGCACAGTTGCGGAACCCTGCGCGAAAGACGATCGATGTCGCGCAGGTCGAAATCGATTTCGGCCTCTTGGGCGGCAGCGAGCAAGTGCAGGATGGTGTTGGTCGAACCGCCCATGGCGATGTCGAGCATCATCGCGTTCTCGAACGCCTTGAAGTTGGCAATGTTGCGCGGCAATACCGATTCGTCGTTCTCGCCGTAGTAGCGCTTGCACAGCTCGACAATGGTACGGCCAGCCTGCAGGAACAACTGTTCGCGATCACTGTGGGTGGCGAGGGTCGAACCGTTGCCCGGCAATGCCAGGCCCAGTGCTTCGGTGAGGCAGTTCATCGAGTTGGCGGTGAACATGCCGGAGCACGAACCGCAAGTCGGGCAGGCGCTGCGCTCGTACTCAGCGACTTTCTCGTCAGAAGCGCTTTCGTCGGCGGCGATCACCATGGCGTCGACGAGGTCGAGGCCGTGGGACGCGAGTTTGGTCTTGCCGGCTTCCATCGGGCCGCCGGAAACGAAGATCACCGGAATGTTTAGGCGCAGGGCCGCCATCAACATGCCCGGGGTGATCTTGTCGCAGTTGGAAATGCAGACGATGGCGTCGGCGCAGTGGGCGTTGACCATGTACTCGACGGAGTCGGCGATGATCTCGCGGCTCGGCAGCGAATACAGCATGCCATCGTGGCCCATGGCGATGCCGTCATCCACGGCAATGGTGTTGAATTCTTTCGCTACACCGCCGGCGCGTTCGATTTCGCGGGCGACCAGTTGGCCGAGATCCTTCAGGTGCACGTGGCCCGGTACGAACTGGGTGAACGAGTTGGCAATGGCGATGATCGGCTTTTTGAAGTCGTCATCTTTCATCCCCGTGGCGCGCCACAGTGCGCGGGCCCCGGCCATGTTGCGGCCGTGGGTGGATGTTTTCGAGCGGTAATCTGGCATGGAGCACTCCGGGCGGCTAATCACTTACTAATCAGGTGCAAAAGGGGAGTGAGCTTCTATTGACGTCTGGAACACTCAGAAATGGCCGTGTGTCCGTGATGTTGCCGATGACGTTGCGGGATCGCCGCTGGTCTCAGCCTGAGCTCATAAACCCGCCGGGGGATGAATGGCGATGAATCAGCCGATTCTACACCGCTGGCGTCTGGAGGGAATGGCGCAAAGCGTTGTTCCAGTGCAGACGGCGTGTATGGAATGACGGCCGGCAGATTTAATCACCACCGGACCGCACTGCGGCATTGGCTTCATGCTCTCTGGCGCGACGGCTGAGCTTGTTGTTGAGTACCAGCGCTATTGCGCTCAGCAGCACAAAACTGTAGCCCAGCGTTGATTGCAGATTGACCGGACTGAGGCTGATCAATGCGCTGATAAGTCCTCCACAAATAAAGATGATCGTGCTGCCCGCCGAGGCCGAAGTCCCGGCGTTTTCAGGAAACAGGCCCATGGCCCGCGAGGTGGCGGCAGGTCGTGCAATGGTGGTGCCGGCGGTGCAGATCAGCATCGGGATCAGCACGGTGACGGGGGCCAATGCATGGTTGGCCGACAGATATAGCATCGCCATTCCCGACAGCAGTATCAGGCTCAGCCCGGCGAAGATTTGCTGAACAGGTGCAATGCGTCGATTCAATACGGCAGCGAGGATGCCGCCGACAACATAGGCAGCTCCGTAAACCAGCAGAATCAATGAAAAGTCATAAGGCGCGAGTTGCAGTTGATCCATGAAGATCAGCGGCGAAATAACGATGAACGAGAAGTGGCAGGCAAATGCAAACGCCGAGATCAGCCAGTAGCCGACGAATTCGAAATCCCCCAGTACCCGTCGGTACGACTGAATGAAACCGAGTCGCGCAGCACTGTAGGTCGGACGGCTGTTGTGCAAAAACAGCCAGGCCTTGATCAGCACCATGGCGGACAACGCGGTAAACACCCAGAAGCTGCCGCGCCAGCCGAGTGTGGCTTGCAGAAAGGTCCCGGCCAGCGGCGACACCGAGATGAAAATCCCGGTAGCCGTGACCATCAGGATACGCAAACGGTCGCGCTCCTCGCCTTCGAACAGATCCTGTACCAGCGCCTGGGACAGCACGAAACAGCCACAGCCCAAGGCCTGCATCACCCGGAATACAAGGAATAGCGTGTAATCGGAGGTCATGACGCAACCGAGCGCTCCCAGCATCGACACGCTCATGCCGGCGAGTAACAAGCCTTTGCGCCCGATCACGTCCGAAAGCGGGCCGATCAGGACCTGGGCAAATGCGATCCCCACGGCGAACAGGCTGATGGACAGTGCGATATCCGCCGGTGAGCTGCGAAAGTGTGCCGCCAATGCTGGAAATGAAGGCAGCAGAACATCCAGTGGAAACACGCCTAGCAGCACCATGGCCAGCAACAGGCTGACAGCAGCGCGGCGCTGCGTTGTGGTTGCCACGGGTTGTCCTTTATCCATCGATCAGTCCTGCCTTGGCAAAAAGTTTCTGGTTATGAGGAAGTGCGAAAAAACCGGCCTTGCGCAGTGCGTCCAGCGTTGCAATGGAGCCTGATCGTGCGCGTGCACGATTGGCGTGCGCCGTTGCCATGCCGCCGATGATGTCCCTCACATCGCTGTCGGCAATGCCTGCTCCTCGCAAACTCTGTTGCAGCCAGTGTTCGTCGACCTCGAAAAAAATCCCGATGATCTCCAGCAGTGTTTTGCTGACAAACAGGCGCTGGCGGCTGTTCATGGACAGCCAGAAGTAATGGAACACCTCGGCGAAGTAACGACTGTGGCGGGCTTCATCAGTCAGGTGGTCGCGCAGCATGTCACTCACGCTGGACACCAGGCTGTCGCGACAGACGTCCAGCAGCTCCCGGGCGATGATGGTCTCCGAGACGAAACCGAGCAGAAACCATGCCAGTGGTCGGTTCTTCTCCGGTGTGCGAGCGATCAATGCGTTAAGGCGGGTGATGCGCTTTGGAATCGCCGGACGTCCGGTGATCCCGTAAAAGCTGGCGATCTGCTCAGCGAGTCGATTGGAGAACAGTGCGTGGTAACCCTCATCGGTGTAGAGCTGCAGCGCCGCGTGTTTCATTGCCAGAGGCACGTAGATGGGCAGTTCACGGTGCACGATGACTTCCACTGCACGATTGACGATGCGGTGTTCGAGCAGGGTGGTGTAATCGAGAAAGTGCACCAGATGGTTGGCTGACAGCCGGTGCAGCACATCACGCCCGGCGGCTTGAATGGCCGGATGTGCCAGATAGGGCAGAAACGCAGGTGGAAACCAGTGGCGGGTTTGCAGTTGCAGCGGCACATCGTCGGGCAATTGATAATCATGGGTACTGCTGCGCACGGAAGCACGGCTCGCCCAATCGCCCAAGGTGAATTTGAGTGCCCATGACACTGGCGCTTCATCCGGGTCCGCAATTGACTGGCTCATGCCTGCCCCTCGCGCAACAGTTCGCGCATCTCACTGCACATCACCTGTCCATCGCTTTCTCCGCAGCCAACAAAAAACAGTGGTTGTTCAGCGCTACCCTCGAGATTGAGGAGCGCTTCGACCTGACGGTCGGCAAATGCCCCGGTCAGCCAGGTGTTGAGGCCCAGTGCCGTGGCGACCAGTTGAAAGGTTTGCGACAGGTGGCCGGCTTCAACGAAGGCCATGCGATAGGCCCGCGAGTGTTCATATTTCCACCAGAGCCGGTCAAAACGGGCAGTGATGAACAACCCCAGTGGCAGGTTGTTGATGAAGTGTTGGCCGCCGAGCAATTGGCCCAGGGCGGATTCAGGCAGCGAATTGACCCGGCTCAGGGAATGATCGACCGGATGGTAGGCATAAATGCCGGGCTCCAGGTCAACGACATTCCGGGCCAGCAAGAAGCCTTCGCAGGCGTTCAGGCCTCCACCGGAAGGGCTGCTTCGACGAGCACCAAGGCCTGTGGCGATGCTGTCGTCGCTATCCTGTTCGCGTTCGTGCAGATAGCCGAGAGAAAGGTAGAGCAGAGTGCCGACGTCATTGAGCGTCATCGCTGCACCGGTGTAGCTGCGACAGGTTTTGCGCTGGAGCAGTGCACTTTGCAGGCTGTCATTACCCAGCGCGCACGGAGCAGGTAGGGCAATGCGTTGCTCAGGTTCAAGCTGCGGGCAGTCGTTTGCGGGAGGAGGAGTGGCCAACACCTCATTGCAGTGCGCCAGATATTGTCTGGCCCACTCATGGATGTTCTGGGGGGGATGTTCGCAGGGAATATTTTGCGTGCCGATATGATAAATCTTTGACAGTTCGTCCCAGCCCCATTCTGGAGTGTCTATTTTTGAAACGGTTAGTATGTCCGCGTTTAATAATCGTATGTCTATTATGTTATCGGTGTCGAAGAGGTCTGGCTTGTTTATTAGTTGGGCGAGGCGAGAGGCGTAGTTCAGGTCGAGCTCGTGTTGAGTATGGTTTTTATAGTTCCATACAATTTGTCCAGGCGAACGCGGCAATATAAACAGATAAGGATTGATGTGCATGTGGGTCGATTCACTCTGGATAAAGTCGAAAGGACGCCGGGTTGCCGGCACTCCCCGGCGTCCTGACTCACTTAGCGGGCTTTAGGGGCAACCAGAAAAGCCAGGTTTGCGATTTTTTTACTTTCCAGAGAAATACTTTTCATGATGTGAACTCCTTGTTCATTGATAGTTGAAGTCACCTTGTGGTGACAACTTCATAATAGTTTGTAATGGATTATTGGCAAGAGGATATTAAGTAGGAAATTTCCAGTAATTTTGTCGGAGTAGTCTTTAGTCGGAAATAAACTTGTAGGGAAAGTTTCGGTAATTAAAAGGCGTAAGGAAATATCCTGCACGTTAACGCGAAAATAATTGTAGGAAGTGTTGGGGAATAACGAAGGGAGGCATCGCGAAAAACAAACGGGGAGCCTGCTGGCTCCCCGTCAACCGCATGAATCAGCTGTTGGGCAGCAGGCGGCAGGTGATGCTCTTGATGTAACGGGTTTCGGCAATGGCCGGGTGTACCGGATGATCCGGGCCCTGACCGCCACGCTCCAGCAACTGGATGTTGCGATCCAGGTGACGGGCGCTGATCAGCAGGATGTTCTGCAGGTCATCTTCCGGCAGGTGCATCGAGCATGACGCGCTAACCAGGATGCCGTCCTTGTTGAGCAGGCGCATGGCTTGTTCGTTAAGGCGGCGGTAGGCGCCTTCGCCGTTCTTCATGTCTTTCTTGCGTTTGATGAACGCTGGCGGGTCGGCAACGATCACGTCGAAGCGCTCTTCGCTGGCCTTGAGCTCTTTCAGGGCTTCAAAGACGTCGCCTTCGATGCAGGTCATCTTGTCGGCGAAGCCGTTCAGTGCAGCGTTGCGCTCAACACCATCGAGGGCGAAAGCCGACGCATCGACGCAGAACACTTCGCTGGCGCCGAATGCGGCAGCCTGTACACCCCAACCACCGATGTAGCTATAGAGGTCAAGGACGCGTTTGCCTTTGGCGTAAGGGGCCAGGCGTGCGCGGTTCATGCGGTGATCGTAGAACCAGCCGGTTTTCTGGCCCTGAATGACCGGGGCTTCGAACTTCACGCCGTTCTCTTCCAGCTCCACCCACTCCGGCACCAGGCCGAACACGGTGTCGACGTAGCGATTGAGGCCTTCGGCGTCGCGCGCGGCGGAGTCGTTCTTGAACAGGATGCCGCTTGGCTTGAGCACTTGGGTCAGCGCGGCGATCACGTCTTCTTTATGCGCTTCCATGGTGGCCGAAGCGATCTGTACGACGAGGATGTCGCCGAAACGGTCGACGACCAGGCCTGGCAGCAGGTCGGAATCGCCGTAGACCAGACGGTAGAACGGCTTGTCGAACAGGCGCTCGCGCAGCGACAAGGCCACGTTCAGGCGGTGCACCAGCAGCGATTTGTCCAGTTGTACCTTGATGTCGCGCGACAGCAGGCGAGCGCAGATCAGGTTGTTCGGGCTCATCGCCACGATGCCCAGCGGTTTGCCGCCAGCGGCTTCGAGGATGGCCTGGTCGCCGGCATTGAAGCCGTGCAGTGGCGTGGCGGCTACATCGATTTCGTTGCTGTAGACCCACAGATGACCGGCGCGCAGGCGACGGTCGGCGTTGGCTTTGAGGCGCAAGCTAGGCAGGGACATGACGTCGCTCCGGAAAAAAGAGCGGGAGTATAACGTGTTGCGACTTGTGTCGGGTTTGATGAGCGATGAAACGCTGATGGCCCCTTCGCGAGCAAGCTCGCTCCCACAGGTGATTTGTGGCGGACACAAGACCAGTGTGGGAGCGACGGTGCGACGATTCGACTTGATCGCGAAAGCGGTTGTGAATGCTACGCCGTCAGTGCGTCGATCAATTCTCGACTGAACGCCGGAATATCATCCGGCTGCCGGCTGCTGATCAAGTGACCGTCCTTGACCACTTCTTTGTCGACCCAGTTGGCCCCGGCATTCACCAGGTCATCCTTGAGCGTCTTGTAACTGGTCATGGTTTTGCCGTTGACCAGCCCCGCCGAGATCAACAACCAGCCGCCATGGCAGATCACTGCGATCGGTTTGCCGGCAGAGGCGCCGGTCTTGACCAGGTGCTGGGCGTCCTGATCGATGCGGATGGTGTCGGAGTTCTGCACGCCACCCGGCAGGACGATCGCGTCGTACTGCTCGCTGCTGGCGCCCTGGAACGTCTGGTCGACCTGGAAATCGTCCGCCGGTTTGTCGTGGTTCCAGCCTTTGACCTTGCCGGCCTCGGCCGAAAGGATGTCGACCTGCGCGCCAGCCTGCTCCAGCGCTTGCTTGGGACCTGTCAATTCAACCTGTTCGAAACCATCGGTTACCAAAAAAGCGACGCGCTTGCCGTTGAGGGAAGTGGCCATCGATAAGCTCCTGAGTCTGTGGGAATTTGTTGCCGCGTCAGACAGAAACTGCCCATCGCGCCATACAAAATCCGAAGCCTGAGCTTGAATGAAAGTTCCTCCGATATGCCCGTCGGTGTGTCGCCCTGCGATTTCACCGGTTAGAATCGCCGCCTGTCCCAGAGTGTGTACTTATGTCCCAAGAGCTGACCACCGAACAGATTCAACAATCGCTGCAAGGCATCAGTGTGCCGGCGCAACCGCAGATCATGGTGGATCTGCAAATGGAGCAGTACATGCCCGACCCGGACCTGGAGGTGATCGCCAGGCTGATCGCCCAGGATCCCGGCTTGTCCGGTGCGCTGCTGAAAATCGTCAACTCGCCGTATTACGGCTTGAGCAACAAGATCACCTCGATTCAGCGCGCGGTGAACCTGCTGGGCAGTCGTTCGATCATCAACCTGATCAACGCGCAGTCGATCAAGGGCGAGATGAACGATGACACCATTGTCACTCTCAACCGCTTTTGGGATACCGCCCAGGACGTGGCGATGACATGCCTTACGCTGGCCAAACGCGTCGGCACTCAGGCGGGTGACGAGGCGTATGCCTTGGGCCTGTTCCACGATTGCGGCGTGCCGTTGATGTTGCAGCGGTTCCCCAATTACATGACGGTGCTGGAAACGGCTTACGCCAACGCCAGCGCCGAATGTCGGGTGGTTGACACCGAGAACAGCGAGTTCAACACCAACCATGCGGTGGTCGGTTATTACACCGCCAAGTCGTGGCGCCTGCCGGAACACGTCAGTGCGGCCATCGCCAATCACCACAATGCCCTGGCGATCTTCAGCGATGAATCGTCGCGCAACAGTCAGCTGAAAAACCTGCTGGCGATCCTGAAAATGGCCGAACACATTTGCGCTTCGTATCGGGTATTGGGCAACCAGACCGAAGATTTCGAATGGAACGCCGTCGGGCCGCTGGTACTCGACTATGTAGGACTGTCGGATTACGACTTCGAAACCCTCAAACAAACGATCCGCGACCTCGGCGCGCATTGATCCGGGAACGCCATGCCTGAACTGCCGGAAGTCGAAACAACCCGTCGCGGGATTGCCCCGCACCTGGAAGGCCAACGTGTCAGTCGGGTGATCGTGCGCGATCGGCGATTGCGCTGGCCGATTCCCGAGGATCTCGATGTGCGCCTCTCGGGGCAGCGCATCGTACTGGTCGAACGTCGTGCCAAGTATCTGTTGATCAACGCCGAGGTTGGCACGCTGATCAGTCATTTGGGCATGTCGGGCAATTTGCGTCTGGTCGAGGTCGGGTTGCCGGCGCTCAAACACGAACACGTCGATATCGAGCTGGAGTCGGGACTGGCGCTGCGCTACACCGACCCGCGACGTTTTGGCGCGATGTTGTGGAGCAATGATCCACTCAATCATGAACTGCTGATTCGTCTCGGCCCGGAGCCGCTGACTGATCTGTTCGATGGCGAGCGCTTGTTTCAGCTGTCGCGCGGGCGGTCCATGGCGGTCAAGCCGTTCATCATGGACAACGCAGTGGTCGTGGGCGTCGGTAATATCTATGCGACCGAAGCGCTGTTTGCTGCCGGGATTGATCCGCGCCGCGAGGCAGGAGGGATTTCCCGGGGGCGATACCTGAAGCTGGCGATCGAGATCAAACGCATTCTTGCCGCTGCCATTGAGCGTGGCGGTACGACATTGCGGGATTTCATTGGCGGTGACGGTCAGCCGGGCTATTTCCAGCAGGAGCTGTTTGTCTATGGCCGTGGCGGTGAACACTGCAAGGTCTGTGGCACAGGCTTGCGTGAAGTGAAGCTGGGTCAGCGTGCCAGTGTGTTCTGCCCGCGCTGCCAGAGCTGAGGCAAATAGCTGAAAAAGTCCTACGGTCTATAGTGAGTTGTCTCACTGTTAAGCCCGAAGGATCGTGCCATGAAGTCCTTGCAAGTCCTCGTTGTTACGCTGCTGCTGTGTTCCAGTCTGGCTGTTCAGGCCACGGAAAACGGCAGCGGCGATCCGCGTTACACCATCCAGAATCCCCCGGCCTACGCGATGATCGGCGACTTGCTGATTGCCCGACCTTTATTGGTGGTGGCGACGGTGATCGGTGCGGGCGCGTTTGTCGTGTCGTTACCGTTTACCGCGCTGGGTGGCGGGATCGGCGATGCCGGGCAGGCGCTGGTGGTGGATCCGGCGAAAGCCGCTTTCGTGCGGTGCCTGGGGTGTACGGGGGAGGGGTTTGAGCAGCGTGAGTAAGCTGATCAGGATTCTGCAGTGAAGCTGACGGCCCTTTCGCGAGCAAGCTCGCTCCCACATTCGAACGCATTTCAATGTGGGAGCGAGCTTGCTCGCGAAGAGGCCCGAAAGAGCACTACATATCCGGCGGATCAGGCCTTGCCGGTAATCTTGCGGTATTTCTCCATCAACTGTTCTTCAGTCTCCGGATGCGCTTCGTCCAGCGGAATGCAATCCACGGGGCAAACCTGCTGGCATTGCGGTTCGTCGTAGTGGCCGACGCACTGGGTGCACAGGTTCGGGTCGATCACGTAGATCTCTTCGCCTTGGGAAATGGCGGCGTTCGGGCACTCGGGTTCGCAGACGTCGCAGTTGATGCAATCGTCGGTGATGATCAGGGACATGCTAACTCCAGCCGGGGCGGCAGGCCCGGGCGCAATAAACCAATGCGCGCAATTGTGCCGCATTGGCGCCCGCAGTGCACGCGGGCGCCGTTTGAACGGTCGTTACTTCTTGAAGCGCAGGGTCAGCGCGTCAGCCACGGCCGGGTGGACGAATTTGCTGATATCGCCACCCAACGCGGCAATTTCCCGCACCAGCGTCGAGGAAATGAACGAATAACGCTCGGACGGCGTGAGAAACAGGCTCTCCACATCCGGGGCCAACTGGCGGTTCATGTTGGCCAGCTGGAATTCGTATTCGAAGTCCGACACCGCGCGCAGACCACGCAGGAACACATTGGCGTTCTGCTCTTTGGCGAAATGCGCGAGCAGCGTCGAGAAACCGACCACTTCCACGTTCGGCAGGTGTTTGGTGACCTCGCGAGCCAGTTCGACCCGTTGTTCCAGCGGGAACAGCGGGTTTTTCTTCGGGCTGGCAGCGACCGCGATAATCACGTGATCGAACAGGCGCGAGGCGCGTTCGACCAGATCGCCATGGCCCTTGGTAATAGGGTCGAAGGTACCTGGGTACAACACTCGGTTCATCGCGTCGTCCTGGCGGGAGTCCGTTGGGGAGTCGGATGGTATCGCAGCCGTCCCGGTCGGCCAAGTCGCCTGTTGGGTAAGAAAGCACTATAGACGATCGCGATAATGGGTTTTTTCACGGGTTTCTCAGCCGATCGGCGAGGGAAGTCGCCAGTTGCGCGGTCAGGCCATACACCGACAGCTGCGGGTTGGCGCCGATGCTGGTGGGGAACAGTGAGCCGTCATGGATCGACAGATTAGCCAATTGATGATGCCGGCCGAGACTGTCGGTGACTGCGTTTTTCGTCTCTTCGCCCATCGCGCAACCGCCCATGACGTGAGCGCTGCCCAACCGAGTGCGGTACAGCTCAAGGCTCAAACCGTCGATCAGCGTGCGCGCTTCGGCCAAAGTTTTTACGTAACGGGCGTCGGCGTGCATCGGCATTACCGATTTCGCACCGCCGGCGAACTGGATTTCGGCCATGACATGAAAGGCCCGGCGCAGGCCGTCCCAGGCGTAGGGCGAAACATGATAGTCGAGCACTGGCGAACCATCGCCCCGCAACTCGACTGCACCGCCCGTGCTGTCCGGGTGAAAGCCGTCGCGCAGCAAGGCCAGCATGGCGTGGGTGTGCGGCAGGTCAGCCATGTGTTGCGCACTTTCCTCACCAAAGCCGCCGAGCAGGGTGGCCGCCAGTGCCGGGTGCAGCGGTGGTACCTCAAGCTTGAAGGCCATCGGCCCGGTGGTGCCGTCCTTCCATTGGAAATGATCGGAATAGATCGACTGCGGCGCCCCGTAGAAAGGGTTGATGACGTCATCGAAGCGCGCGGCGGACATGTTCACCGGGTGCAGGAAGGTGCGTTTTCCCAGGTTTTCGTGCGGATCCGGCGCGTCCGAACGCAGCAACAGCGCCGGGCTATTGATGCCACCGCCGGCAAGCACGTAATGCCGCGCCTTGACGCTGATCTTGCGCCCGGTCGGTTCAACACAGCGCTCATCCATCGCCACGCATTGCAGGCCAGTGACTTTGTCGCCGCTGATCAGCAGCTTCTCCGCGCGGGCCAGATAAAGCAGCTCGCCGCCCTTTTCCAGGGTCGCCGGAATCGTGGTGACCATCATCGATTGTTTGGCGTTGGTTGGGCAGCCCATGCCGCAATAGCCAAGGTTCCAGCAGCCGCGCACGTTGCGCGGGATCACGTGCCAGCTGTAACCGAGCTGTTCGCAGCCTTTGCGGATCACGTCGTTATTGGCGTTGGGCGGAACCATCCACGGTGCGACGCCGAGGCGTTGTTCCATTTTCTCGAACCACGGTGCCATCTCGGCGGGGCTATGGCCTTTGACGTTGTGTTCCTTGGCCCAGTGTTCGAGTGTCGGCTCCGGGGTGCGAAAGCTCGATGTCCAGTTGATCAGCGTGGTGCCGCCGACCGCGCGTCCTTGCAGGATGGTGATTGCGCCGTCCTTGCTCATGCGACCGATGCCTTCCTGATAGAGGCTGCTGTAGGCCTGGTCTTCAAGCATTTTGAAATCGGAACTGGTTTTCAGTGGGCCTTCTTCGATCAGCAGCACTTTGAAGCCGGCGGCGCTGAGGATTTCGGCGGTGGTGCCGCCACCGGCGCCGCTGCCGATGATCGCCACGTCGGCTTCCAGGGTCAGGTCGTCGCTCAGTTGTGCGCCGTTGTAGGTTTTCCAGCCTCGGGCGAGGCCTTCGCGGAACGGGTCGGGTACGGGCATCGATCAGGTTCTCTTTATTATTTTTGGATGCGGCGGTGTGGCGGCCGACCACTTCGCGAGCAGGCTCGCTCCCACATTTGAAATGCATTTTCCTGTGGGAGCGAGCCTGCTCGCGAGGGTCGCGCCACTAATCTCAAACGGCAGGCGGGCCGGGATAACCGCAATGGGCCCACGATTCTGCGCGGGTGTACCAGGCCATCATCACCATCTGCTGCAACGAGCTATGCCCCATGCGCAGCAGGCTCAACGAGCTGTTTTCCCAGCGATCAAGAAAATGCTGCATCGCTTCGGCACTGGCATTTTCCCAACTGCCCCAGATCCCGGTAAGTGGCCCGCGCGTCACGGTCATGCCGAGGACGTCGAATAGTTGCCGGATGAGCTTGAGCATTTCCGGCGACAGGTGATCGAGGCTGTAGTCCAGCGAGTTGAGCGTGCCTTCAACAGCGCCCGGCATCTTCTCGGCCGCCACGGCGCCGTCGAGCATCACCGGAATCAGTGCGCGCAGAAACAGCAGATCGCCGTCGCGCAACGACACAAAACCGTTGGCCGCGACGCTCGACGAGCAGCCGCTGAGGCTGGCGCCGAGTCCGGCAGTGGCGAGGAATGCCGTGGCGCCGAGGCTGAATTTCAGCAGGCCACGGCGTGACAGGGCAGGTGTTTCGGTCAGGCTTGGGTGCATTGTTTTTATTACCCGGCGGTCACGAATGTTTAGCGAATGAACAGTTTCTGGATCAGTTTCTGAATCGATTTGCCGTAGGGCGGGTAAATCAGTCGGGCTGCGTTGAACCGCTGTTTGATCAGCACGCCTTTGGCTTTACTGAAGGTCAGGAAGCCTTCGTGGCCGTGGTAATGGCCCATACCGGAAGCGCCGATGCCGCCGAACGGCATGTCGTCCTGCGCCACATGCAGCAACGTGTCGTTCAGGCACACGCCGCCGGAATGGGTTTCGTGCAGCACGCGGTTCTGTTCGCGTTTGTCGTAGCCGAAGTAGTAAAGAGCCAGAGGTCGTGGCCGCTGATTGATGTAAGCAAATGCCTGCTCCAGATCCTGATACGGCACGATCGGCAGCAGCGGGCCGAAGATTTCGTCCTGCATCACGGTCATCTCGTCGCTGACATTCAGCAGCACGCTGTGCGGCATGCGCCGACCCTGACCCTGCTCGAACAGCGGAATCAACAGCGCACCCTTACTGGTCGCGTCGCTGACGTAGCCGTTGAGCCGCGCCAATTGGCGTTCGTTGATGATCGCCGTGTAGTCCGGATTGTCGGTGAGTGTCGGATAAAAACCCTGAACGGCCTGGCGATAGGCTTCGACGAAAGCGCCGACCCGATCTTCCGGCACCAGCACGTAATCCGGGGCAACGCAGGTCTGACCGGCGTTGAGGGTTTTACCGAAGGCGATGCGCTCGGCAGCATCCTTGAGCGGCACATCGCGGGAGACGATGGCCGGCGACTTGCCGCCCAGTTCCAGGGTCACCGGCGTCAGGTTTTCGGCAGCGGCGCGCATCACGTGTTTACCGATGCTGGTGGCGCCGGTGAACAGCAAGTGATCGAAGCGCAGGCGGGAGAACGCTACGCCGATGTCGGCTTCACCGAGCACCACGCAGACCAGGTCTTCGGGGAAAATTCGCGCGAGCAGTTCTTTAAGCAGCTGGCCGGTGGCCGGGGTCGATTCGCTGAGTTTGAGCATCACCCGGTTGCCCGCCGCCAAGGCGCCGACCAGCGGGCCGACGGCCAGATACAACGGGTAATTCCACGGCACGATGACGCCGACTACGCCAAGGGGTTGATATACCACTTTCGCCGAGGCCGGCTGGAACGCCATACCGACCTTGCGTCGCGAGGCTTTCATCCAGCCTTTGAGATGACGGCTGGCGTAATGAATGCCGTGCAGGCTCGGCATCAGCTCGGCGAGCAGGGTTTCGTCGGCGCTGCGATGACTGAAATCGGAGCTGATCGCTTCGATCAAGGCCTGACGCTCGTTGCTCAGCAAATCACTCAGTGCCTTGAGCCATTGCTGGCGCTGAGCGGCGGGCGGCATCGGATTGGCGGCATACGCAGCCCGCTGCGCCTCGAACAACCGGTCCAGCTCGGCCAGGGGTTGTTGCAGCGTTTGCAGGTAGGCAATGTCGGCAGTCATGGTCTGCTCCGGATTTATTGTAGTGATGAACTTTTTAGAGTCTATGCTCTAGAAAGTCAAATGACTTCCTTGCACAGCAGTGTTTTATCCATTTCCGGTTAGGTCGTAAGATGCCCCCCAACGCACTCTGAATTAAAGCTCAAGCCATGGCCCCACGAATAAAAACCAGCGAGCGTATCGTGCTGAACAGCCTTGAACTGTTCAATCAGCAGGGCGAGCGCAGCATCAGCACCAATCACATTGCTGCCCACATGGAGATTTCTCCGGGCAACCTGTACTACCACTTCCCCAACAAGCAGGCGATCATCGCCGTGTTGTTCAGTGAGTACGAAAGCCTCGTCGACAGTTTTCTGCGCCCGCCGCAGGGGCGTGCGGCGACCGTCGAAGACAAGCGTTTCTATCTCAAGGAACTGCTCTCGGCGATGTGGCGCTACCGCTTTCTGCACCGCGATCTCGAGCATCTGCTCGACAGCGATCCGGAGCTGGCGGCCCGTTATCGGCGCTTTTCCCAGCGCTGCGTGATCCAGGGCGCGGCGATCTACGAAGGTTTTGTCGCCGCCGGGATTCTCGATATGGATCGCGTGCAGATCGAATCGCTGACCCTCAATGCCTGGATCATCCTGACGTCGTGGGTGCGCTTCCTGTGCACCACCCGCGAAAACTCCAACCACCTCAGTGAGCAGGCCATTAAACGTGGCGTGTACCAGGTGCTGGTGCTGGAGGCCGGGTTTGTCACCGAGCAGGCGCGTGACGAGGTCAATGCGTTGTTCGAGGAGTTCTACGTACCGCTGGCCCAGGCCCTCGAAGACGTGAAATAAACCGTTCTGTTGAAATCCCTCAGGAGCCCCGTTATGCCGATTGCGCAACTGATCAGCCCCCAAGCACTGGATGCCCGCAAGGCGCAGCCGGGGCTGGTGATTCTCGATTGTCGTTTTGCCCTCGAAGATCCGGACTACGGGCAGCGCAGCTATGCCGAAGGGCACATAGCCGGGGCGAGCTTCGCTGATCTTGAGCGTGACCTCAGCGGTAAAGCGATCAAAGGCGTGACTGGCCGTCACCCGTTGCCCGAGTCGGCGGCGTTGATCGAGCGACTGCAAACGTGGGGCATCAATAATGACAGCGACGTGGTTTTGTACGACGACGGCCCCGGTGCTTACGCAGCGCGGGCGTGGTGGTTGCTGGCGTGGCTGGGCAAGCTCGAGGGTGTGTTCATTCTCGATGGCGGGCTCAAGGCTTGGCATGCGGCGGGGCTGCCGCTGAGCCTGGATGCGCCGACGGTCAGTCGCGGCACTTTCAGTGGTCAGCCGGATATGAGCCTGCTGATCAGCGCCGAAAAATTGCAAAAGCGTCTTGGCCAACCTGCGTTGACCTTGATTGATGCTCGGGCTTTGCCGCGATTCAAGGGTGAAGTCGAGCCGATTGATCCGATTGCCGGACATATTCCCGGCGCGCAATGCGCGGCGTTCACCGACAACCTCGGCAGCGATGGGCGATTCCTGCCGGCGGATCAACTCCAGCAGCGTTTTGCCGAGAAGCTCGGTGAACGTTCGCCAGCGGATCTGGTGGCTTATTGCGGTTCTGGCGTGACGGCGTGTCACAACCTGTTTGCGTTGTGTCTGGCGGGTTATCCGTTGGCGTCGTTGTATGCCGGATCGTGGAGCGAGTGGATCAACGAACCGGCTCGCGGCATCGCCACCGGCGAATAATCAATACCTGTGGGAGCGAGCCTGCTCGCGAAGGCGTCGGATCAGTCGACATTAATGTTGAATGAACAACCGCTTTCGCGAGCAGGCTCGCTCCCACATTGGTTATTCGTTGTCTGAAGGAAATTGTCGGGCGCTGCGGTACGCGGCGGGCCCGACGCCATAAGCCTGCTTGAACTGCCGGCTCAAATGGCTCTGGTCGGCAAAGCCCAGTTGCGTGGCGACCTCCACGGGCAGGCAGCCGTGTTGCAGAAGTGCGCGAGCCTGGGCGATGCGTTGCTGCATCAGCCAGGTATGCGGCGGCATGCCGGTGGCGCGGCGGAACACCCGGGCAAAATGGAAGGGTGACAGGTTGACCGCCGACGCCAGCTCTTCCAGTGACGGTGGCGCCGTCAATCGCGCGTGCAACAATTCCTTGCCCAGCAGCACCGCGCAGTGTTCCTTGCCGGCTCGACCGGGCACCGGCACTGCCGCATGGCGCTGCAACAGCAGCAACATCATCTCGCGCCACACCGTTTGCTGTTGCAGCGCGGTGGCCGGGCTTTCGAGCAAACGATGCAATTGCGCAAAGCCGTTGACCAGATCCGCATCGCGATACAGCGTGGCGCCGAACGCCGGCAGGTTGGTGGTGGACAGCTCCAGCTCATCCAGCAATGAAACGATTTGCGAGGTATCGGGATAAAACGCCCGATACAGCCAGCCGTCCTCAGTGCCTTTGTGCCCGGTGTGCAACTCGTCCGGATTGATCAACACCAGCGTGCCGCTGCCGGCCAGATGTTCGGCGCCGCGATAGCGATAACGCTGGGCGCCGGCCATGATCATGCCGATCACGAATCCGTCGTGCACATGCGGGGCGAAACGATGCTCGATGTAGCGCGCCGACAACAACTCGACCCCGGCCAGTGGCGCGGTTTGCCAGAAATGGATCGACTCGCCCTGATCGCTCATGCAGGCACGCGCGCCAGCCACTGTGGGATGCGTCGTTCCAGATAATAACCGGGCTGGCGCAGCGAGCCATCGACGAAGCCAACGTGCCCGCCGCGCATCTGCAATTCAAATGCAGTCGAGGCCGACAGCTCACTGGCCTGCGGCAAACTGTGCGGGAACACGAACGGATCGTCCGCCGCCTGAATGATCAGGGTCGGCGTGCGGATCTCACCGAGGAAATAGCGGCTCGAGGCGCGACGATAATAATCCTCGGCATCATTGAAACCGTGCAACGGCGCGGTCACCCGGCCATCGAAATCCCAGAAGGTGCGCATGTTATCCAGCGAACCGAGGGCCGCCAGCGCGGCAAGTCCGTCTTCACGCCCGTCATGCTGAAACTGCCGCTGCTTGTTCTTGATGTAGGCGACCATTTCGCGCATGAAGTGTGCTTGATAGACCTTGGAAAATCCCTGGCCGATGCGGTCGGCGCATTGATCGAGGCGAAACGGCACGGACACCGCCACAGCGCCGAGTACGCCACTGGCGCTACCGGTTTCGCCCAGATGTTTGAGCAGCACATTGCCGCCCAACGAATAGCCAACGGCATACAACGGTGCCAACGGTCGCTTGGCGCGCAGGTGTCTGATGGTTTCGGCGAGGTCTTCGCTGGCGCCGGAATGGTAGCTGCGCGGCAGCAGATTCGGTTCGCCCGAACAACCGCGCCAGTTCAGCGCAACACTGGCCCAGCCTTGATCGGCCAGCGCCTTCTGGATTCCAGCGACATACGGCGAATTGGAGGATCCGGTCAGGCCATGCAGCACCAGTACCAGTGGCGCATCCGCCATGTGCGGGCCGTGCCAGTCGAGGTCGAGAAAGTCGCCATCCTCAAGCCACAGGCGCTCGCGCTCACGTTCGATATGCACGGTTTTGCGCCACAGCGGTCCCCACAAGGTTTGCAGATGCGGATTGCCCAAACCGAAGGCGGGATTGAAGCGTGTGTGGGGCGTAGGAGGCGATGGTTGCACGGCGGATCTCGACAGGTCTTGCATAAAGCACAGAGCGCTCGGGCGGCGAACGCTCTGGATGGAAGAACTAACTTGCCACAAAGCCCGGATTGACGCGACACATGCCCTTGTCGGTCTGACCGGAAGGCAAGGTCACAGGTGGCGGCAATGGCTGTTGCTCGACACTCGCCCCGGCAGTGACAGATAACCAACGGTCTGTCGACAAATGCCGGTTGAGGGCGAGCTTGATGTCCTCGCGGGTGAGTCGCTGTACTTGTTGCAGGGTGTAGTCCAGATCGAGGGGCAGGTCGTAGCGATTGATTTGCACCAGCCTGGCCAGTATCTGCCGATTGCTGGCGCTGTTCAGCACATGCTTATTGGCCAGTCTGTGCTGGAGTTGTCTGAGTTCCTCCCGGGTCGGCCCCTCTCGCAGGAAATCGTTCAACAGGACGCGCACCTCAGCGACGACCGCCTCACTGAACTGACTGCCAGTTTGCAAGTTGATGGTCAGTATTCCCGAGCCTTGCGCCCAGTCCTTGCCTTCGCTGTAGACGTCATATACCAGGCTGCGCTTGTGTCGCAGTTCAGTCATCAGCCGGCTGTTGCCGCCACCGCCGCCCAGTATTTCGCTGGCGGCATACAGCGCGGCGTAATCGGAATGCCGTCGCGGTACGCTCGGTTGAGCGAAGACAATGTGGGTTTGACGTTGCGCGAGCTCGATATGACTGCTCATGACGGTGCCGGGCGTTGTTTCTGCGGAGGCTGTGAAGGTGTCGGCGGCTGAGGGCAAGGCGTTACTGATCTGCAGGCTGATCTCCTGCGCTTGTTCCACGGACAGATCGCCCACCAGCGTGATCTGCGCATGGTTTGCGGCATAGTAACGGCGGTGGAAATCCTGCACGGCAGCGCGAGTCACAGCGCTCAACCCCGCCTCGGTGCCATAGACCGAATGGCTGAAAGGGCTGTCCGGCGCCAGCATTGCCTTGATCCCTTGCTCCGCCTGTAGCCCGGCATTTTTCCTCTGTTCGGCGAGAGCGGCACGCAATTCGTTTTTGACGGGTGTCAGGCGCTCTTCGCTGAGCAGCGGCTCGCTGAATACCTGCGTCAGCAAATTGAGCGCCGGCGTTCTTTTGGCGGGATCGCTCAGGCTACGCAAAGAGAAATCGGCGCGATCGTGATCAATGTCCATTTCCAGTTGCGCGCCAAGACCGTCGAAGGTTTCGATGATCGCGGACAGATCCTTGCCAGGCACACCTTCGTTGAGCAGGGCAAACGTCGTGGCGGCCAGGCCGGGCACGGCGCCATCCCGAGCACTGCCCGCGGCGAAGCTGATGTGGATATCGAACATCGGCAGAGCGGCGGTACGAACGAACAGCACTTTAGCGCCTGTCAGGGTCTTCCAGGCTTTGATCTCCAGAGCGCGTGGCTTGAACGCAAGCTTTTTGACTTCAACGAGTGACTGCAGGCGCGCCGTTTGCACCTGCGCAGGCCTTTCATCGGCCCAGGCCACAGTCGCGGTCAGGCAAATCATCAATTTCAGGCTGGGCAGCGCCAGGCGGAAGGGGAGCCAAGACTTATTCATTGGCAGATCCCTTCAATACATGCGCAACGCTCATGCGCTTACGGGTCAGCCAGGTGGCGGCGGCCTGGCGGATGTCCTGCGGAGTGACTTGTGCAAGTGCAGCGGCATCTTCATCGAGCAAGCGCCAAGGCACATCAATGGCCTGTAAGGTAGACAGCCTTCGGGCCTGCTCTTCGATCGAATCCTGTGCGTAGACTTGCTGCGCGATCAGTTGGGTGCGCGCCCGTTCAAGGTCTTCCAGCGAGGGTGGCGTCGTGTGCATCTCCTCGATCAATTGCCAGACTCGCAGCTGCGCGCCATCGAGATCGGTCAGCGGCGGATCGGCGAGTTCGGCCGTCAACAGCAGCAGGCTGTCGCCTCGGGTCCGTTCGTCGTATTCAGTGTTGATCCGGTTGAACAGGCGCTCGGTAAACTGGAATTTCTTTTGCAGTCGCGCACCCTGGGCGCTACCCAGAATCACATTGATCAGACGCAATGCCTGCACGGTACGCGGATCTTGCGCCGTGGCCAGGCCGGGGATGTTGAATGCCATGAGCAGGCGCGGGGTGTGGACGGGCGCGCGCAGGACCAGTTTACGTTCGCCGGGTTGCTTGAGTTCCACCGGCCTCAGAAGACGTGGGACGGCGCGCTTGGCGAGTGCGCCAAAATAACGTTCGGCAAGTGGTTTTACCTGCTCCAGCGTGACGTCCCCGACGATCACCAGCACTGCATTGCCCGGGGCGTATCGGCTCTGATACCAGTGGCGCAGTTCGCCGACGTCCCCGGTTTGCAAATCGTGCATCCAGCCGATGGGGGGCGTGCGATAGCTATTGGCGAAGTGAGCCAGTGCGGTGAAATGTTCCAGTACGGCGGCGTCGACATTGTCGTCGGTACGCAGATGGCGCTCTTCACGAATGATCGCCATTTCTGCTGCCAGGTCTTCGGCGTTCAGCCGGGCAGTAGACATCAGGTCGGCCATCAACTCGAAGGCGACCCCGAGATAGTGCGGTGCGAGGGTCTGGTAGTAGCCGGTGAAGTCGCGGGTGGTAAAGGCGTTTTCCACTGCGCCCAGCGACTCAAGAATGACTGAGGCTTCTTCGGCGCAGGTTTTGCTGCTGCCTTTGAAGAGCATATGTTCGAGGGTGTGCGAGAGTCCGGTCTGCCCAGGCGCCTCATCACTGGAGCCGACCTTGAAGAGCAGATGCGCAGTGGCGAGCGGGGCGCGGTGATCTTCGCGCACGAGCACTTGCAGACCGTTGTCCAGAGTGAATTGATGAGTCGGCGGTGGCGAGGCTGCCAGAGACAACAAGGGGGTCAGACAGAGAAATAGCAGTATCCGACTGCAGAAGGTGTCCATACGTGAATTGTCCTCAGTGGTTAACGCAGGTTGCGACAACCACTGTGGCGATCTTCGATGGACAAGGTGCGGTAACTATCTACCGCACGTGACGCGGATTTTTCAGGCGTTGCGCTGCCACAACGCGTAATACACGCGACCAGACTTCTGTTCGCGGTGCAGGCGCCAATTGGCAGGCAGGCCGAGGGTCGAAGGTGCTGTTTCGCTTTCGGTGTACACCCACGCGTCGTCAGCCAGCCATAGCCGCTCCTCAAGCAGGGCGCAAACCGCCGGCAACAGGTTCTGGTTGAACGGCGGATCGAGGAACACCAGGTCGAACGGTGTTGCGGTCTGGGTTTCCAGATAACGCAGCGCGTCGGCGGTCTGCACCTGACCGTTGGTGCAGCGCAGGGTGCCGAGGTGTTCCTTCAGGCTGGAGACGGCGATGTTGCTGGCGTCCAGCGCCTGACCCATGGCCGCGCCGCGGGACAGTGCTTCGAGAAACAGCGCGCCGCTGCCGGCGAACGGGTCGAGTACCTTGGCCCCTTCAACGTACGGCGCCAGCCAGTTGAACAGGGTTTCACGCACGCGGTCCGGCGTCGGGCGCAGGCCCGGCGCGTCGGGGAAGCTCAGTTTGCGGCTGCGCCATTGGCCGCCAATGATGCGCAACTGGTTCACACCGTTGTGGACGTTTTGCGCAGGTTTTTTAGGCGATCGGGTAGCCATTAGTGCTCCGGAACCCCGAGCGGTTGCTCGGCAGGTTTATCAGATGGGGCCGGTAACGGCTTTTGCAGCACGGTCGGGCCAGCGGTGACGATGACCATTTTGTCCGTGCTCAGGTGTTTGTTCAGGGCGTCGCGGACTTGCTCCACAGTCAGGCTCTGCGACTGACGCATGAAGTCGTCCAGATAGCTCAACGGCAGATTATAGAAGCCCATGGCGCCAAGTTGGCCAACGATATCGGCATTGCTTGCGGTCGATAGCGGGAAGCTGCCGGCCAGCTCGCGTTTAGCGTCGTCGAGCTCCTTCTGCGTCGGGCCGGTTTTCAGGTAGTCGGCGAGCACGTCCTGCACCAGTTTCAGGGTGCCTTCGCTCATTTCCGCGCGAGTCTGCAGATTGATCATGAACGGCCCACGTGCCTGCATCGGGCTGAATGCCGAGTACACGCCGTAGGTCAGGCCGCGTTTCTCGCGCACTTCGCTCATCAGGCGCGTGCCGAAACCGCCGCCACCGAGGATCTGGTTGCCCATCGACAGCGCCGCATAATCCGGATCGTCACGATCGATGCCCAACTGCGCGAGCATCAGGTTGGTCTGCTTCGACGGGAACTCGATGTGGTTGATGCTGGCCTTCGGTTCCTGCGGCTGAGCGATCTTCGCCAGCGCCGGGCCTTTCGGCAGCGCGGAGGAGACCTGATTGGCAATCGCCTCGGCTTCCGTGCGAGACAAGTCACCGACCAGCGCAATCACCACATTGCCAGCGGCGTAAGCCTTGGCGTGGAACTCACGCAATTGCTCTAGGGTGATTTTCGGAACGCTCTGCGGATTGCCGTCGCTGGAATGCGCGTACGGGTGATCGCCGTACAGGCGCTTCATCAGCTCGAGGCTGGCGAGTTTGCCGGGGTTCTGTTTCTGGTATTCGAAACCGGCGAGCATCTGGTTCTTGATGCGCGCGAACGAGTCGGCCGGGAAGGTAGGTTTGCCGATGACTTCCGAGAACAGCTTCAAGGCCGGTTCGCGTTTGTCGGCAGCACTCAGGCTGCGCAGCGAGGCCAGCGCCATGTCCTTGAACGCACCGTTGCCGAAATCCGCCCCCAGGCCTTCAAAGCCCTGAGCGATGGCGCCGACGTCTTTGCCGGCGACACCTTCGTTGAGCATGGCGTTGGTCAACACCGCCAGACCCGATGCGCTGCCGTCCTGGCTGCTGCCGGCGGCGAAGATCAGGCGCATGTCGAACATCGGCAGCTCATGCGCTTCGACGAACAGCACTTTGGCGCCTTCGGCGGTGTTCCAGGTTTGCACATCAAGCTTGCGGCTGGCCGGGGCCTTGCCGTCGAGCTCAGCCAGTGATTGCAGCTTTTGGCTGGTCTTGGCGTTGTCGAGGGCTTCGCTGGCATTGCTGTCAGCGCCTGGCGTCAGGTACAGCGCGGCAGAGCCGATTACCGCCACGGCGATCAGGCCGAGTAGCAGGCGTGGGGATTTGCGCTTACTCATGAGTCGTCTCCAGTGGCAGGACGTGGGCGACGCTGAGACGTTCGCGGGTGAAATACAGCTTGGCGGCGTTCTGGATGTCTTGCGGGGTCACGCTTTCCAGATCGGCCAGTTCGGTGTCCATCAGTTTCCATGACAGACCGACGGTTTCCAGTTGGCCGATGGCGGTGGCCTGGCTGGTGATCGAATCACGTTCGAAGACCAGGCCGGCAATCACTTGTGCACGCACGCGCTCCAGTTCTGCGGCGGACGGCGCGGTGGTTTTCAGCTGCTCCAGCAACTTCCACAGACCGGCCTCGGCTTGCGCCATGGTCTTTTTCTTTTGCGTATTCGGGGTTGCCGACAAGGTGAACAGGCTGTCGCCACGGGTGTAGGCGTCGTAGCTCGACGAACCGCCGGAAACCAGCTCTTCACCGCGCTCCAGTTGCGTCGGAATGCGCCCGCTGTAACCGCCGTCGAGCAGCGCCGAGATCAGGCGCAGGGCGTTGACCGAGCGTTTGTCTTCAGCCGTGGCGATGCTTGGCACGTTGAAACCGAGCATCAGGCTCGGTAGCTGAGTCTGCACGTGCAGGGTGATCTGGCGTTCGCCGGGCTCGGCCAGTTCCAGCGGTTTTTTCGCCGGTGGTACGTCGCGCTTGGCGATCGGGCCGAAATAGCGTTGAGCGAGGGTTTTCACCTCGTCCGGGGTCACGTCGCCGACCACCACCAGCGTGGCGTTGTTCGGCACATACCAGGATTGATACCAGTGGCGCAGCTCTTCGACCTTCATGCGGTCGAGGTCGGCCATCCAGCCAATGGTTGGCGTGTGGTAGCCGCTGGCCGGGTAGGCCATGGCCTTGTAGCGCTCGTAAGCCTTGGACATCGGCTTGTCATCGGTGCGCAAGCGGCGCTCTTCCTTGATGACTTCGATTTCCTTGGCGAACTCGTCGGCCGGCAGGCGCAGATTGGCCATGCGGTCGGCTTCCAGTTCGAAGGCTACGCCCAGACGGTCGCGAGCCAGCACCTGGTAATAAGCGGTGAAGTCGTCGCTGGTGAAGGCGTTCTCTTCGGCGCCCAGATCACGCAGGATCAGCGACGCTTCGCCGGGGCCGACTTTCTCGCTGCCCTTGAACATCATGTGCTCAAGCGCGTGGGATAGACCAGTCTGGCCCGGGGTTTCGTAGCTGGAACCGACCTTGTACCAGACCTGCGAAACCACCACCGGCGCGCGATGGTCTTCGCGCACAACGACCTTGAGGCCGTTGTCGAGGGTGAATTCGTGGGTTGGTTGCGGGTCGGCCGCCAGGGCCGAAAGGGGCAGGCAGACTGTGCTGAGCAGCAGGCCTGCAGCGCGGCGGGCTAGAGCATTCATTCGTTTTTTAACCTGTTGGGCTGCCCGCTTGGTCTTAGCCTAGGCGGGCGAGGAGGTGCTAGGATACTGATCCGTTTTACCGGCGACCACGCCTATCAGGTTTTGGAACTTGATCAGGCTGAATGGGTTCGCGGCGCAAAGCAGTGTTTTACTTACTAAACTCCGCGTTTTCGCCGATTTTTACCGGTTTAGACCTTCGTGAAAACGACCTTTGAGGTGCCTGTGGCACCTCGACAAAATGTTGCGCGTGAACAAGCTGGATGAAACACAGTCTGTTCTGCATCGAATATTTATTTGCCGGGGCGCCCTTATGGCGCGTCGCTACCGTGAGATAGCCGTCCTCCATGTTTGGTTCCAACGACGACAAGAAGACCCCAGCTGCGGCTGGCGAGAAGAAAAGCCTGTTCGGATGGCTGCGTAAGAAACCGCAGGAACCCGTCGTCGAACAGCCGCCCGCGATTCCTGAGCCTGCGCCGGAACCTGCTCCGGTTATAGAAGAAGAGCCGGCACCGATCGTGCTGCCGATTGCCGAGCCGGTGTTGCAGCCGGTTGAGCCAGAGCCTGTGCCCGAGCCGGAAGTGCCAGTGGCGGCGGAATTGCCGCTGACCCCGGCGGCCGAGCCGTGGCTGACCTTACCAGTGGCGGAAGAGCCGGTCGCGTTGGTTGAAGAGGCGGCGCCGCACATCACCCCAGAGATTCCTGCGCCTGCTGCATTCGTTCCAGAGGTTGCTCCGGCGCAGGTGGTTGAGCCGGTTGTCGAGCCTGCGCCGGTTGTTGTCGAGCCTGTTGCGCCCGTGTTTGTTGCGCCAGCTGTCCAACAGCCCGAGCCGGAGCCGGAGCCGGAGCCCGAGCCCGAGCCTGCATCTGCACCTGCACCGGTTGTCGCTGCTCCTGTTACTCCAGTTGAAGTGATTGCCGAGGCCCCAGTCGAAGCCCCGCGCACCGAAGAAACCAAAGCCGGTTTCTTCGCCCGCCTCAAGCAAGGTCTGTCGAAAACCAGCGCCAGCATCGGCGAAGGCATGGCCAGCCTGTTCCTCGGCCGCAAAACCATCGACGACGATCTGCTCGATGACCTCGAAACCCGTCTGCTGACCGCCGACGTCGGCGTCGAAGCCACCACGCAAATCATTCAGCGTCTGACTCAGAAGGTCGCCCGCAAAGAGCTGGCCGACGCCGACGCGCTGTACAAGTCCCTGCAGGCCGAACTGGCCGCGATGCTCAAACCGGTCGAACAGCCGCTGAAAATCACCTCGCAGAACAAGCCTTTCGTGATTCTGGTGGTGGGCGTCAACGGCGCCGGCAAGACCACTACCATCGGCAAACTGGCGAAAAAGCTGCAGCTGGAGGGCAAGAAAGTCATGCTGGCCGCCGGTGACACCTTCCGCGCCGCTGCCGTGGAACAGTTGCAGGTCTGGGGTGAGCGCAACAAGATCCCGGTGATCGCCCAGCACACTGGCGCCGACTCGGCTTCGGTGATCTTCGACGCCGTGCAAGCTGCCAAAGCTCGCGGTATCGACGTGTTGATCGCTGACACCGCCGGTCGTCTGCACACCAAAGACAACCTGATGGAAGAACTGAAAAAGGTTCGCCGCGTAATCGGCAAACTCGACGCCGATGCGCCGCACGAAGTGCTGCTGGTGCTCGACGCCGGTACTGGCCAGAACGCCATCAACCAGGCCAAGCAATTCAACCAGACCGTCGAACTGACCGGCCTGGCGCTGACCAAGCTCGACGGTACCGCCAAGGGCGGGGTGATCTTCGCCCTGGCCAAGCAGTTCGGCCTGCCGATCCGCTACATCGGCGTCGGTGAAGGCATCGACGATTTGCGTACCTTTGAAGCCGAACCCTTTGTCCAGGCACTGTTTGCCGAGCGGGAGCGTTCATGATTCGTTTCGAACAGGTCGGTAAACGCTACCCGAACGGTCACGTCGGCTTGCATGAGCTGAGCTTTCGAGTCCGTCGTGGCGAGTTCTTGTTTGTCACCGGCCACTCCGGTGCCGGTAAATCCACGTTGTTGCGCCTGTTGCTGGCGATGGAACGTCCGACCAGCGGCAAGCTGCTGCTGGCCGGGCAAGACCTGAGCACCATCAGCAACGCGCAGATTCCGTTCCTGCGCCGGCAGATCGGCGTGGTGTTCCAGAATCACCAGTTGCTGTTCGATCGCACGGTGTTCAACAACGTCGCCTTGCCGCTGCAGATTCTCGGGCTGTCCAAGGCCGAAATCGCCAAGCGTGTCGATTCGGCGCTGGAGCGCGTGGCACTGTCGGATAAAACCGATCTGTATCCGGGCGATCTGTCCACCGGTCAGCAACAGCGCGTCGGCATTGCCCGCGCCATCGTTCACCGCCCGGCCTTGCTGCTGGCGGACGAACCGACCGGTAACCTTGACCCGCGTCTGGCGGCCGAGATCATGGGCGTCTTCGAAGACATCAACCGTCTGGGCACCAGCGTGCTGATCGCCAGTCACGACCTGGCACTGATCGCGCGCATGCGTCACCGCATGCTGACCCTGCAACGCGGCCGATTGATTGGCGACGGGGAGGCCGGAGAATGAGTGCGACACGCAGTCCGAAGGTTTCCGAGCGCGTGGCCCCGAAAGCCGCCGATCCGCAGCCGCCGAAGAAGAAAAAACACGACGAAGACGATGGCCCGGACTTCGCCACGCTGTTCCGTGCCTGGGTCGAAAGCCATCGCGCCAGCCTGCTCGACAGCCTGCGCCGTCTCGGCAAGCAACCGATCGGCAGCTTCTTCACCTGCATGGTGATGGCGGTCGCGCTGAGCCTGCCGATGGGCCTTTCGCTGTTGCTCAACAACGTCGAGCGTCTCGGCGGTTCGTGGCAGCGTGCGGCGCAGATCTCGCTATACCTGCAACTCGACGCCAGCCCGGAGCAGGGCGAGTCGTTGCGTGAACAGATTAAAGACATGCCCGGCGTAGCTGATGCTGAATATGTCGGCCGTGATCAGGCGCTGGAAGAGTTCCAGCAACAGTCCGGACTGGGCGAAGCCCTGCGCGAGCTGCCGGAGAACCCGTTGCCGGGCGTAGTGCTGGTGACGCCGAACGAAGTCGACAAGCCAACCCTGGAAGCATTAAGACAAAAACTTTCCGAGCTGCCCAAGGTACAACAGGCGCAACTTGATCTAGTCTGGGTCGAGCGTCTGGCCGCCATCCTCAAGCTTGGCGATCGTTTTGTTTTCGGTCTGACGGTGCTTTTGGTTTCTGCATTACTTTTGGTGATAGGCAATACCATTCGTCTTCATATTGAAAACCGCCGCACCGAGATAGAAGTGATTAAACTCGTCGGCGGCACTGACAGCTATGTGCGTCGTCCCTTCCTTTATATGGGCGCGCTATATGGCTTCGGTGCGGGACTGTTGTCCTGGGGTGTATTGGCGTTCGGCCTGAACTGGCTGAACGATGCGGTGGTTGGGCTGGCCGGCTTGTACGGCAGTGATTTCGCGCTGGCCGGAGTGCCAGTTGCCGACGGTCTGTCGCTCTTGCTTGGCGCGGTGCTGTTGGGTTATATCGGTGCATGGATTGCAGTCGCACGCCATCTCAGGGAGCTGGCGCCGAAGTAGAATCTTTTTTGCGCGTGATTGACCTCGCGGTTTTTTTGGGAACTTGCACTTGAATTCCCGGTCAATTTTTCGCAGTGCCGAGAGGCACGAGTATGTAAGTGGGAGGTTTTTTCGTATGACCAATTCTTTGCAACCTGCGTATGCGTTGGTTCCGGGTGCGAACCTGGAAGCCTACGTGCACACCGTCAACAGCATTCCATTGCTGACGCCGGAGCAGGAGCGTGAACTGGCCGAGAGTCTCTACTATGAGCAGGATTTGGGGGCGGCTCGGCAGATGGTGCTCGCCCACCTGCGTTTTGTTGTACATATCGCCCGTAGCTATTCCGGCTACGGTCTGGCTCAGGCTGACCTGATCCAGGAAGGTAACGTCGGCCTGATGAAGGCCGTAAAGCGCTTCAACCCGGAAATGGGTGTGCGTCTGGTGTCGTTCGCCGTGCACTGGATCAAGGCGGAAATTCACGAGTTCATCCTGCGCAACTGGCGCATTGTGAAAGTCGCGACCACCAAGGCCCAGCGCAAGCTGTTCTTCAACCTGCGCAGCCAGAAGAAACGTCTGGCGTGGCTGAACAACGAGGAAGTCCACCGTGTGGCGGAAAGCCTCGGCGTTGAGCCACGGGAAGTGCGCGAGATGGAAAGTCGTCTGACCGGCCATGACATGGCCTTCGACCCGGCTGCTGAAGCCGACGACGACAGCGCTTTCCAGTCGCCGGCCAACTATCTGGAAGACCACCGGTACGACCCGGCGCGTCAACTGGAAGATGCCGACTGGAGCGACAACTCCAACAGCAACCTGCACGAAGCCCTGGAAGTGCTGGACGAGCGCAGCCGTGACATCCTCTACCAGCGCTGGCTGGCAGAAGAGAAAGCCACGCTGCACGACCTGGCGCAGAAGTACAACGTGTCAGCCGAGCGGATCCGTCAGCTCGAGAAGAGCGCGATGAACAAGCTCAAGTTGTCGATTGCCGCATAACCGGCGAGCAGGCAATAAAAAACGCCCCGATCAGCGATGATCGGGGCGTTTTCATTTGTGCGGACATACTGGCCCCTGTGGGAGCGAGCCTGCTCGCGAAAGCGGTGTGTCAGTTTGCATTGATGTTTCTGGTACACCGCTTTCGCGAGCAGGCTCGCTCCCACAGGGGGTCTTCAGGGTTTGGAAGATTCGTGACTGGTTATCGAGACCACGGTGCCCGGCGCGAATCGTTGAGCCCCAACAGATAACTATCCCCACCCAACTGACTCATCTGCTGCCGAATCCACCCGGCCCGCCGCGAGACATAAGCGGTCGGATGGCTGGCACTCCAGACACGCGGATTGGGCAGAACAGCCGCCAGATAACTCGCCTGCTGCCGTGACAACGACTTCGCGCTCACACCAAAGTGATGGCGGGCTGCGGCTTCGGCGCCAAACACCCCGTCATCCCACTCGACGCTGTTGAGATACACCTCAAGAATCCGCTGCTTGGGCCATAACACCTCGATCAGTGCGGTAAACCACGCCTCCAGGCCTTTGCGCAGATAGCTGCGCCCCGCCCACAAGAACAGGTTTTTCGACACCTGCTGACTCAAGGTGCTGGCGCCGCGAATCGATCCACCGAGCTCGTTGTGCGCCAGTGCTGCTTGGATTGCGCTGAAATCAAAACCCCAGTGCTCGGGGAATTTCTGATCCTCTCCGGCCATGACCGCGACTTTAAGATCGTCGGAGATCTCGTCCCACGGCTTCCACGTACGCTGCAGGTCAATCGGCTCGCCGTCGACCCACGATTCAATCTTGCGCTCGACCATCAGCGCCGTGCCCGGCGGCGGCACGAAGCGAAACACCAGCACCAGCAAGACGCTGCCACCGGCGAACCAGAGCAGGGCCTTCGTGAGACGACGGAAAATAGTACGCAGCATAGAGATGGCTTGGCCGAACCGGTGGAGCGGGCCATTATACAGACCCTGCCGATCGCGTCTGACTGGAGTTCCCAATGCTGCGTGGCTTTTTGATGCTGGCTGCTTTTTTCGGTTTCACCGGGGTCGCTTTGGGTGCGTTCGCCGCCCATGGCCTGAAAAACCGCCTGACACCCGAGTACCTGACGATTTTCCACACGGGCGTGACCTATCAACTGGTGCACACCTTGGCGCTGTTTGGTGTGGCGCTGTTGGCCACGCAGATTCAGGGGCGGCTGGTTGCTTGGGCCGGCGTGTCGTTCACCATCGGAATTCTGCTGTTCTCGGGCAGTCTGTACGTGCTGACCACCACCGGCATCAGCAAGCTCGGCATCATCACCCCGTTCGGTGGCCTGGCATTTCTGGCCGGTTGGGTTTGCCTTGGGCTCGCCGCCTGGCGCTTGCAACCAACCGCTTGACGCTTGGTGCTGACCTTTAGGTCATGATCGGGCTAGAATGCCAGCCCCTAAAAACGATGGCGGCGTTGCGCATGCGCATTCAGTTGAACGGCGAATTCCTTGAACTGCCCGACGGTGAAACCGTTGCGGCCCTGATCACCCGTCTGGAACTGACCGGACGCCGGGTGGCAGTCGAACTCAATCTGGATATCGTCCCGCGCAGCCAGCATGCCGACACCACGCTCAATGACGGTGACAACGTCGAAGTGGTGCACGCCATCGGCGGCGGCTGATCGCCCGCCCCGCGAGGGCACAGAATTCTGCAAGACCCTCACCCTTAAAGAGGATTCCCCATGAGCATCGTTCGTAGCGACAAGCCTTTTGTGCTGGCCGGTCGTACTTACCAGTCGCGTTTGCTGGTTGGTACCGGCAAGTACCGTGACATGGAAGAAACCCGTCAGGCCATCGAAGCCTCGGGTGCCGAGATCGTCACCTTCGCCGTGCGCCGCACCAACCTGGGCCAGATCGAAGGCGAGCCGAACCTGCTCGATGTGCTGTCGCCGGAGCGCTACACCTTCTTGCCGAACACCGCCGGTTGCTACGACGCCATCGAAGCTGTGCGCACCTGCCGCCTGGCCCGTGAGCTGCTCGACGGCCACAACCTGGTGAAGCTGGAAGTACTGGCCGATCAGAAAACCCTGTTTCCCAACGTCATCGAAACCCTCAAGGCTGCGGAAACGCTGGTCAAAGAAGGCTTCGACGTGATGGTTTATACCAGCGATGACCCGATCATCGCCCGGCAACTGGCAGAAATCGGCTGCATCGCAGTGATGCCGCTGGCCGGTCTGATCGGTTCCGGTCTGGGGATCTGCAACCCGTACAACCTGCAGATCATCCTCGAAGAAGCCAAGATTCCCGTGCTGGTCGATGCCGGTGTCGGCACTGCGTCCGACGCAACCATCGCCATGGAACTGGGTTGCGATGCGGTGCTGATGAACTCGGCCATCGCCCACGCCCAGCAGCCGGTGATGATGGCCGAAGCCATGAAACACGCCATCGTTGCAGGCCGCTTGGCCTACCTCGCTGGCCGTATGCCGAAAAAACTCTATGCCAGCGCCTCTTCGCCGCTGGATGGTCTGATCAAGTAAGAGCCATTGATGACTGAATCGAACGACACGCCTATCCAGACGGAAGAAGGCGACGAGCGCCAACACCGCCGCATCAAGAGTTTCGTGATGCGCGCCGGGCGCATGACCGAAGGCCAGCAACGCGGTCTGGATCAGGGCGCGCCGCTGTACGTACTGCCGCTGGCCGACGCGCCGGTGGATTACGATCAAGTGTTCGGCCGTTCGGCACCGCGCTCGCTGGAGATCGGTTTCGGCATGGGCCACTCGCTGCTGGAAATGGCTGCGGCGGCGCCGGAGCAGGATTTCATCGGTGTCGAAGTTCACCGTCCGGGTGTTGGCGCGCTGCTCAATGGCGTGCTGACTCAGGGCCTGACCAACCTGCGGGTCTACGATTGCGACGCGATCGAAGTGCTCAACCGCTGTATCGCCGACAACAGCCTAGATCGCCTGATGCTGTTTTTCCCGGATCCGTGGCACAAGAGTCGTCACCACAAGCGTCGCATCGTTCAGGCCTCGTTCGCTGAACTGGTGCGCAGCAAGTTGAAGGTTGGCGGGATTCTGCACATGGCCACCGACTGGGAGCCGTACGCCGAATACATGCTGGAAGTGATGAACGTCGCCCCGGGCTACAGCAACCTCGCCGAAGACGGCAAGTGCGTACCCCGCCCTGCCGAACGCCCGATCACCAAGTTCGAACGCCGCGGCGAACGTCTTGGCCATGGCGTGTGGGACCTGAAGTTCGAAAAACTCGCTTAAGCATCACGCAATAAAACCTGTGGGAGCGAGCCTGCTCGCGAAAGCGGATGTTCATTCAACACTGATGTTGACTGACACACCGTATTCGCGAGCAGGCTCGCTCCCACAGTTGTTTTGGGGTGTTTGCGGAGTCAGCGGCGGTCGGCGACTACGCCGATGAGCACGAGGACTACCAGCAGCACTGGCGCCAGGCTGTAGTTGTTGAACTGGCTCAAACCCTTGATCACCCACGGCGTTGCATAGATCAGCGCCGCGCCGCTGCCGATCACGCAGAGCAGCGCCATCAATGGCACGCGCAAGGCACCGGCGATGCTGCCCAGGCGTTGCTCGACCCAGCCTTTGAAATCAGCGCCGAACAGCACCAGCAGGCAGCCCACCAAGGCCAGGGCAATTTCCGAGAGGTTGCTGCGGCTCCAGCGGGAGACGGTGGCGAGCAGGTCGAGTATCAAATCCATGCGTTTTCCCTTAGCACTGAAATCAGTTCAGAAATTGTTGCAGCAAGTCGTTGAGAAACAGCTGTCCGCGCTCGGTGGCCGCCAGACGTGACGGTTCGACCCGCAACAGACCGCTTTGTTCTGCCGCCGCCCGGCCTTCGGCGAGGCTTTCCAGCGACAGGCCAGTGCGCTCCGGATACAGGCGCGATTCGACGCCAGCGGTCAGGCGCAAAGCGTTCATCAGAAACTCGAACGGCATCTCGTCGTTAGTCAGCGCTTTTTCACCAGCCTGAAAGCTTTTTTCCGGGTTGAGATAGTCCTTCGGCAGCCGCGTCTTCCACGTACGCACAATGCGCCCGTCCGGATGGCTCAACTTGCCATGCGCACCCGCGCCGATGCCGATGAAGTCGCCGAAACTCCAGTAATTGAGGTTATGCCGCGCCGGGCGCCCGGACTGTGCATAAGCCGAGACTTCGTATTGCGCGTAACCGTGCTCGGCCAGCAGCGCCTGCCCGGCCTCTTGAATGTCCCACAATGTGTCGTCTTCCGGCAGAACTGGCGGTTGGTTCCAGAACACCGTGTTCGGCTCCAGCGTCAGCTGATACCAGGAGATGTGCGTCGGATTCAATGCGATGGCCTGGCGCAGATCGCTCAAGGCATCGTCCAGCGACTGATCGGGCAAACCGTGCATCAAGTCGAGGTTGAAGTTATCGAACCCGGCCTGCCGCGCCATCCCGGCCGCGCGCACTGCTTCGTCACCGTTGTGAATCCGCCCCAGCGCCTTGAGTTTTTCCTGCTGAAAGCTCTGGATCCCGATCGACAGGCGATTGATCCCCAGCTTGCGGTAGGCGACGAACTTCTCTTGTTCGAACGTACCGGGGTTGGCTTCCAGAGTGATTTCAATGTCTTCAGCAAACGGAATGCGTTGTTCGACGCCTTCCAGCAAACGCCCAAGCGCTTCGGCACTGAACAGGCTCGGCGTGCCGCCACCAAAAAAGATCGAGCTGATTTCGCGGCCGTAAACCGCGTGCAGGTCCTGATCGAGATCGGCCAGCAAGGCGTCGACGTATTCCTGCTCCGGCAAAACCGGGCTGGCAGTGTGCGAGTTGAAGTCGCAATACGGGCATTTGCGCACACACCACGGGATGTGGATGTACAGCGCCAAGGGCGGCAGCGTTGGCAACGGCGCCCGAGGCGAAGAGGCGGCGCCGCCGACAATCAGCGACGACGCGGAAGAGTCACGGGTCATTTCAAGCCCAGACGCTGGCGCAGCAGATCCATTGCACGGGCGCGGTGGCTGATCTGGTTCTTATCGGCAGGGCTCAGTTCGGCGCTGGACACGTCGCGTTCCGGCACCCAGAACAGCGGGTCATAACCGAAACCGTGCTCGCCGCTGGCAGCCGTCAGAATCCTTCCACGCCACAGGCCTTCGCAGAGAATCGGCAGCGGATCATCGGCGTGACGCACCAGCGCCAATACACAAACGAACTGCGCACCGCGCTCGGCTTGCGGCACATCCTTCAGCGCATCGAGCAGTTTGGCGTTGTTCGCCGCATCGCCCTTGCCGTCGGCATAGCGCGCCGAATAGATGCCCGGCGCGCCGCCAAGGAAATCCACCGCCAGACCGGAATCGTCGGCCAGCGCCGGAAGCCCGGAAATGCGTGCGGCGTTACGCGCCTTGAGAATCGCGTTCTCGACGAACGACAGACCGGTTTCTTCCGGTTCGACCTTGCTCCACTCGCCAATCGAGCGCAGTTGCACCGATTCGCCGAGCATGGCCTGGAGTTCTTTGAGTTTGCCGGCGTTATGGCTGGCCAGTACGAGCTGCTTGATGTTCATCATTCGCCGGGAAAGAGTTCTTGGTTGAAATTGATGGTGTTGATCTTGTCGCCGTTCTGCACCTTGATCTCAAAGGTGCGGGTTTCCTGCTGTTCCACCGGGTACTGGGCGATGTAGTAGATCGCGCCTTGTTCGGTGACTTGGCGGAATTTCAGCGGCACGCTTTGGCTGGTCAAGTCTTTGACTGTGCCAGTGACGTTGGCGACCAGCGGTTTGCCGTCCTTGATCACCGATACATTGATCACGCCCTGGTTCTTGCTGCGGATCAACTCCGCGGCTTTGGCGATGTCCGGTTGCAGGAACGTCGAGTTGAAGGTGTTGTAGTGCACCGTTACGTCGCCAAAGGTTTCCTTGCGCTCACCCTTGATGACGTCGGCCGCCAGAGCGCTGGCGCTCAGGCAGGCAGTCAATAACAACAACGCTAAACGACCCATGATCGTGCTCCTCGAAATGACGGGATTCAGACCGCGACTTTGTGGTCTGCAAGCTGCGGGCTGCTGACGCGGTAGATACCGATCTCACCTAACAGATTAGGCCATAGCTTACTGGCCCACCCGTGACGGTGCTGTTGATCCACGGCAAGCCGATCAATGACCTTCGCATCACGTTCGCGGCAAAGTTCTTCAAAGTCCTCGAAGGTGCAGAAGTGGATGTTCGGTGTGTTGTACCAGGTGTACGGCAGAAACTCGGACACCGGCATGCGGCCCTTGCTCGCCAGATACCAGCGGCAGCGCCAGTGGCCGAAATTGGGGAAGGTGATGATGCACTGACGGCCGACGCGAAGCATTTCGTCGAGGATCTTGTCCGGGTAGTGCACGGCTTGCAGGGCCTGGGTCATGACGACGATGTCGAAACTGTTGCTGGCGAAGTTGCCCAGCCCCTTGTCCAGATCCTGCTCGATGACGTTGATGCCTTTGGCCACGCACTCGGCGATGTTGTCGGCGTCGTTTTCCAGGCCATAACCGGTGACGTTCTTGTTGTCGCGCAGCCAGGTCAGCAGTTCGCCGTCACCGCAACCAAGGTCGAGGACGCGGCTGCCGGCGGGGATCCATTCCTGGATGATTTCCAGATCAGCTCTCATGGCTTTCTCACAACGTGATGCGGTTCATGTAATTACCGAACGCCTGCAAGTAGCGCGGGATCGGAATCAGGAAGGCGTCGTGGCCCTGCGGTGCGTCGATTTCCAGATAGCTGACGTCTTTGCGCGCCGCCATCAATGCATCCACTAGTTCACGCGAACGGGCCGGGGAGAAACGCCAGTCGGTGGTGAACGACATCACGCAGAACTTGGCCGTGGCGTTTTCAAAGGTTTTCGCCAGGTTATCGTCGAAGTTCGCCGCCGGATCGAAGTAATCCAGCGCCTTGGTCATCAACAGATAGGTGTTGGCGTCGAAGCGTCCGGAGAACTCTTCGCCTTGATAGCGCAGGTAGCTTTCGACCTGGAACTCTACGCTGTGGAAGTCGTAGTTGAGCTTTTCGCTCTTCAGGCCGCGGCCGAATTTCTCGCCCATCGAGTCGTCGGACAGATAAGTGATGTGCCCGACCATCCGCGCCAGCATCAGGCCGCGTTTGGGGATCACGCCTGCTTCCTGGAACGAACCGCCGTGGAATTCCGGATCAGTGAGGATCGCCTGACGTGCGACTTCGTTGAAGGCGATGTTCTGTGCCGACAACTTCGGTGCCGAGGCGATAGCCAGGCAGTGGCGCACGCGATCCGGGTAAGTGATGGTCCATTGCAGCGCCTGCATGCCGCCGAGGCTGCCGCCGATCACTGCCGCCCACTGGCCGATGCCGAGCAGGTCAGCGAGACGCGCCTGGCTGTGCACCCAGTCTTCCACGGTGAGTACCGGGAAGTCGGCACCGAACGGTTTTCCGGTCTCCGGGTTGATACTGCTCGGGCCGGTGGAGCCGTTGCAGCCGCCGAGGTTGTTCAGGCTGACCACGAAGAACTTGTTGGTATCGATCGGTTTGCCGGGGCCGATGCAGCTGTCCCACCAACCGGGCTTGCGGTCGTCGACGCTGTGATAGCCGGCCGCGTGATGGTGGCCGGACAAGGCGTGGCAAATCAGTACGGCGTTGCTCGCTTGTGCGTTCAGCGTGCCGTAGGTTTCGTAGATCAGGTCATAGGCGGCCAGCGAGCGGCCACAGGCCAGCGCCAGCGGTTCGCTGAAGTGCGCGGTTTGCGGCGTCACCAGACCAACAGAATCGGGGGGAAAGGCAGTTGGCATCGACCCTGCTCTCGTTGAAATGAGGCGTAAGTCTAAAGACCGGGGGGGTTAGCGGCAAGCGGCCCTCACCCTAGCCCTCTCCCAGAGGTAGAGGGGACCGACCGAGGTGTTCTTTTGAGCTACGCCGACCTGATCTATCGAGTCGAACTCAGGCCTTGAAAACCACCAGAATCGGCTCCCTCTCCGGAGGAAGAGGGGACTGATTGGGTGGATGTTCGAGATACGCCGACGAGGGATAACGAGTTGAACTCAGGTTCGAAAACACCATAGATCGGCTCCCTCTCCAGGGGGAGAGGGCTGGGGTGAGGGGTACAGGCGCCGCAAAACTCAAGACAAGCGCCCAACCAACCCCGGCAAATCCGGCAACTTCTTCGGCGAACAAATCTTCACCCGTTTCTGCCGGTTCAACTCACCACTGAGCAAACTGACCTGGCTCTTGGAAACCCCAAACGCCTTGGCCAGAAAGCCCAGCAGATAAGCATTGGCTTTGCCCTCGACCGGCGGCGCGGTCAGGCGGATTTTCAGGCGATCCCCATGCAGCCCGGCGAAGTCATCGCTGCGGGCTGCCGGTTGCAGGTGACACTCGAGGATCAAGTCGTCACCGTCCCATCGAAACCAGCTCACATCAGCAGACGGAGGATTTCCGGCATCATCGTCATCGCCGCCAGATTGTTGATCACCAGCATGTCGATCAGCTTGAGCGCGAGGAAGGCGAAGATCGGCGACAGATCCAGACCGCCGAGATTCGGCAGAAAGCGGCGGAACGGCGCCAATGCCGGCTCGCAGATCTGGTTGACCAGCTCAGCGCCCGGATTGTGGCTGCCCGGTGCGACCCACGACAGAATCACGCTGATGATCAGGGCGAAGAAGAAGATCTTCAGGAACAGCGCGGTCACGCCGATCAGCGACCAGATAAACAGTTGCAGCGGATTGCCGGTGGTGCCGTAAGTCAGCAGCAGGGTCAGCGCCATCAGCGCCAGTTGCACCAGAATCGCCAGCACCAGCGACGACATGTCCAGACCGAACAGGCTCGGAATGATCCGCCGCAGTGGTTTGAGCAGTGGCTGGGTCGCTTTGACGATGAACTGGCACAGCGGGTTGTAGAAGTTTGCCCGTACCAGTTGCAGCACGAAGCGCAGCAGCACGATCAGCAGGTACAGACTGCCGAGGGTTTGCAGCACGTAAACCGCTGCGGTGTTCAATCCAATCATGTAAGGCTCCTTATTTGCCCAGTTGTTCGGCCATTTCGGCCGAGCGGTGCGCGGCGGCGCCGAGTGCGGTTTCGACCAGGGCTTCGAAGCCATTGGCCTGGAATGATTTGATTGCAGCTTCCGTGGTGCCATTTGGCGAGGTCACGCGGCGGCGCAGTTCGGCGGCGTCAACGTCGCTGGAAACAGCCATGTGCGCGGCGCCCAGCGCCGTTTGCAGGGTCAGTTGCTCGGCGATTTCCTTCGGCAGGCCGAGTTTGACGCCGGCGGCAGTCATCGCTTCGATCAGCAGGAAGAAGTAGGCAGGGCCGGAACCGGACACAGCGGTGACGGCGTCCAGTTGCTGTTCTTCATTCAGCCACAGGGCAATGCCGACAGCGGACAGCAGTTCTTCGGCTTGCTGACGTTGCTCGGCAGTCACTTCGCTGGTCGCGTACAAACCGCTGACGCCTTGGCGCAGCAGCGCCGGGGTATTGGGCATGCAACGCACGATCGGCTGCTCGCCAAGCCACGCGGTCATGCTGGCGCAGGTGATACCGGCAGCAATCGACACCACCAGTTGATTCGGTTTCAGGCTTGGGCGAATCGCTTCGCACACGGTTTTCATGGCCTGCGGCTTGACCGCCAGCACGATCACATCGACGCCGTCGATGGCCTGAGCATTGTCGGCGAAAGTTTCGATGCCGTGTTCGGCACTGACCTTGGCGCGGGTTTCTTCACCCGGGTCGCTGGCACGGATCTGCCCGGCTTCCAGTCCCTTGGCGCGCAGGCCGCCAATCAGACTGGCCGCCATGTTGCCCGCACCGATAAACGCAATACGTGTGTTGCTCATGTGTGGTCCTTATCTGGAATCGTTCAAGACTGGGAATAATCACGGGCGCCAAACAGGGCGGTACCGATACGCACCCAGGTGGCGCCTTGAGCAATGGCCGACTCGAGGTCGTGGCTCATGCCCATGGAAAGTGTGTCGAGCGGCAGATCGAGGCTCGCCTGCAATTTCTGCACGGCGGCGAAGGCCGCGTCCTGCTCGGCGCGGTCGTCGGTTGGCTCGGGAATCGCCATCAAGCCACGCAATTTCAGGCGCGGTAATGCGTTGATGGCCTCGGCCAATGCCGGCAGATCGTCAGGCGTGCAGCCGGACTTGCTGGCCTCACCGCTGACGTTGACCTGAATACAGATGTTCAGCGGCGGCAGTTCAGCCGGGCGCTGTTCGGACAGACGTTGAGCGATTTTCAGGCGATCCACGGAATGCACCCAGTCGAAATGCTCGGCGATGGCGCGAGTCTTGTTCGATTGAATGGGGCCGATGAAGTGCCAGATCAAGGGCAGGTCGGCCAGTTCGAGCTGTTTGCCCAAGGCTTCCTGCAGGTAGTTCTCGCCAAAGTCGCGCAGGCCGGCGGCATATGCTTCGCGCAGGGCCTGAGCGGGTTTGGTCTTGCTGACCGCGAGCAACTGGACGCTGTTTTCAGCGCGGTTTGCAGCTGTTACCGCTGCCTGGATGCGCGAACTAACCAGTTGGATGTTGTCTGCTATCGTGGACATCAAGAGGCGCCAGCGGTCTGAAGGTTCGCGGCATTCTACTGGAATTGAGGAGCGCTATGGATATCACTGAATTGCTGGCCTTCAGCGCCAAACAGGGCGCTTCCGACCTGCACCTGTCGGCCGGCCTGCCGCCGATGATCCGTGTCGATGGCGATGTGCGGCGGATCAATCTGCCGGCGCTGGATCACAAGCAAGTGCACGAACTGATCTACGACATCATGAACGACACCCAGCGGGTCGACTTCGAGAAACATCTGGAAACCGACTTTTCCTTTGAAGTGCCGGGTGTCGCGCGGTTCCGGGTTAACGCCTTCAACCAGAACCGTGGCGCCGGGGCGGTGTTTCGTACCATTCCGTCGAAGGTGTTGAGCATGGAAGATCTGGCCATGGGCGATGTCTTTCGCAAGATCACCGATGCGCCGCGCGGGCTGGTGCTGGTCACCGGGCCGACCGGTTCCGGCAAATCGACCACGCTGGCGGCGATGATCGATTACCTCAATACCCATCGGCATCACCACATTTTGACCATTGAAGATCCGATCGAATTTGTTCACGAATCGCGTAAATGCCTGATCAATCAGCGCGAAGTTCACCGTGATACTCGCAGTTTCGCCACCGCATTGCGTTCAGCGTTGCGCGAAGACCCGGATGTGATTCTGGTCGGTGAGATGCGCGATCTGGAAACCATCCGCTTGGCGCTCACCGCTGCGGAAACCGGTCATCTGGTGTTCGGCACGCTGCACACCACCTCCGCGGCGAAAACCATCGATCGCGTGGTCGACGTATTCCCCGGTGACGAGAAGTCGATGGTGCGTTCGATGCTGTCGGAGTCGTTGCTGGCGGTGGTCTCGCAGACGCTGATCAAGAAGATCGGCGGCGGGCGGGTGGCGGCGCACGAGATCATGCTGGGCACGTCGGCGATCCGTAATCTGATCCGTGAGGACAAGGTGGCGCAGATGTATTCGGCGATTCAGACCGGTGGGTCGTTGGGGATGCAGACACTGGACATGTGCCTGAAGGATCTGCTGACCAAGGGTTTGATCAGTCGCGAGCATGCACGGGAGAAAGCGCGTACGCCGGATAATTTCTGAGGAGGAGTTGTGTTGCTATTACCGGCCTCTTCGCGAGCAGGCTCGCTCCCACAGGGGATTTGCGTCGTTCACAAATCAAATGTGGGAGCGAGCCTGCTCGCGAAGGGGCCAGTACTGCTTGAGCAGATTACGGATCAGTCAGCTCAGCGCTGAACCACGCGCATCTGGCTCTGTTCTTTCGGCAACACACGCTTGGCCACCACGTAGTGCTGCTGCCAGTACGGCTTGTTCAACGTATCGATGCTCACCGCTTTGCCACGGCGCGGTGCGTGGATGAAGCGGTCGTTGCCCAGGTAAATGGCAACGTGGTTGACCCGACGGCTCTTGATGTTGAAGAAAATCAGATCGCCCGGCTTCAGATCCTTGCGTTCGACTTTCTCGCCGTGGCCGCTGGCCATGGCATTAGAGGTGCGTGGCAGGTCGAACGTAGCGTCGTTGAACGCGTATTTCACCAGACCGCTGCAATCGAAGCCTTTACTTGGGCTGCTGCCGCCCCAACGATAAGGTGTACCGAGGACGTTCACAGCACGGCTCAGCACATTGCTGCTTTCCTTGCTCGCCATCGGTGGCACCAGCTTGCTGTGGCTCTTGGTGCTCAGCGTGACGGTTTTGCTTTTGCTGCTTTTGCTCGAAGGAGCCGAAGCATGGGATTTAGGGGTGAAGCCGTTAACGTTGGGAAGACGTTGCTCACGATTGGTGGCGTGGGCGGCCAGTGGCATTAATAGGCAGATGGTTAGCCATGTCTTGAAAAATGGTCGCATTAGGCGTGGCTCTTAAGTGATAGCGCGCAACTTTATAACAGAGTTTTTTTTCATTCCGAGTCCGTTGGTCGATTCACTTGGCAGCCTACGGAACCAAATAAGCGGCAAATGGACGCAATTGTCGGACAGAAGTCAGGTGCTATAAGGCTTTGACGGTGGCAACGGTAACATTTGCCGTACGTCGGCTACCTGTAAAAAAGTCACAAAGAATTCAAGAATATTTATCTATCGAGTGAATCGAGGTCTTCATGAACCCCTATCAACAATTTGTTCAGCAGCAAGATACGCACAGCAAAATCATTGGTTATCTGCTGTGGATTTTCGGTTTTACCGGTGCTCACCGCTTCTACTACGGTAAACCGGTGACCGGGACGATCTGGTTCTTCACCTTCGGTTTGCTGGGCATTGGCTGGTTGATCGACCTGTTCCTGATCCCGGCGATGGATCGCGAGGCGGATCTGCGTTTTACCGCAGGGCCGATCGAATACAACGTGGCGTGGATTCTGCTGACGTTCCTTGGCGCGCTGGGCGTGCACCGGATGTATCAGGGCAAGTGGATCAGTGGCCTGATCTATCTGCTGACGGGCGGGTTGTTCTTTCTAGGGGTGCTGTATGACTTCTGGACGCTGAATGATCAGGTCTCGGTGCGTAACGCTGAAGGCAGAGGCGCCTTCCAGTAAAGCTTCGCGAGCAAGCTCGCTCCCATAGGGTTCGCGGTGATCCTTGTGGGAGCGAGCTTGCTCGCGAAAGGGGCGACGCGGTATCAAGCCTGGTGACTGATCCGCCCATCCACCAAGGTGTAGCGAACCACACCCGGCAATGTGTGCCCAATGAACGGGCAGTTCTCACCCTTCGACAACCAGTTCTCACCGGCCACCGTCGAAGCCTGCGGGTCGAACAGCACGATATCCGCCGCCCCACCCACCGCCAGTTTGCCAGCCGGCAGGCGCAGCGCTTCAGCCGGGCCTGCGCTCAGACGTGCCAGCAAGGTCGGCAGATCGAGCAACCCATCCTCAACCAGCGTCATCGCCAGCGGCAGCAGCAGTTCAACACTGCTGATGCCCGGCTCTGTCGCGCCGAACGGCGCCAGTTTGGCATCGCGTTCGTGCGGCTGGTGATGGCTGGAAATCGCCGACACCACGCCGGATTTCACTGCTTCACGCAAACCGTCGCGATCCGCACGAGTGCGCAGCGGCGGTTGCACGTGATAGAGGCTGCTGAAGTCGATCAGCGCTTCGTCGGTCAGAATCAGCTGATACAGCGCGACATCCGCCGTCACCTTCAAACCACGCGCCTGCGCCTGAGCGATCAGGGCAACGCCGCGAGCGCTGGTCAACTGGCTGAAGTGCGCGCGCACGCCAGTCTGCTCGACCAGCAACAGATCACGGGCCAATGCCACGGTTTCAGCGGTTTCCGGAATCCCCGGCAGGCCGAGGAAACTGGCGACGGCGCCTTCGTGGGCCAAGCCACCTTCAGCCAGATCATGATCCTGCGAGTTGAAAATCACCGTCAGGTCGAACGTTGCCGCGTATTCCAGCGCCCGGCACAGGGTGCGGGTGTTGCGGAAACTCTCCAGACCGTTGCCGAACGCCACACAACCGGCGTCGCGCAGCGCCACCAGCTCAGCCAGTTGCTCGCCGTCCAGACCTTTGCTCAGCGCGCCAATCGGGAACACCTTGGTATTGCCGGCTTCGCGGGCGCGGTCGAGGATCAGCTCGGCCACAGCGGAGGTGTCGAGCACCGGTTTGGTCTTCGGCGGGCAGCACAGGCTGGTCACACCGCCGGCAGCCGCTGCGCGGGTTTCGCTGATGATCGAACCTTTGCGGCTGTAACCCGGCTCGCGCAGGGCCACGTTCAGATCGACGAGGCCCGGAGCGGCGACGAGGCCTTGGGCATCAATGGTTTCTACTGCTGTGAAACCCGCTGGGGCGGCGCCGAGGGCGACGATCTTGCAGGCTTCAACGTGAATGTCGGTAACTTGATCCAGGCCGCTGCTTGGATCGATGACGCGTGCGCCGAGAATGCTGAGCTTCACTGGGCGTTCTCCTGCTCGAATTGACGCTGCGCGGTTTGCCCGCTCATGGCCATGGACAGCACGGCCATACGAATTGCGATGCCGTAGGTGACCTGATTGAGGATCACCGAGTGAGGGCCGTCGGCCACTGCGGACTCGATCTCCACGCCACGGTTGATCGGCCCCGGGTGCATGACGATGCAATCCGGTTTGGCCCCGGCCAGACGCGCGGTGGTCAGGCCGAACAGGCGGTAGAACTCGCCTTCGCTCGGCAGCAGGCCGCCGGTCATGCGTTCACGCTGCAGGCGCAGCATGATCACCACGTCGACGTCTTTCAGGCCTTCGGTCATGTCGGTGTAAACCTTCACGCCGTATTGCTCGATGCCGATCGGCAGCAGGGTTTTCGGCGCGATCACACGGATGTCCGGGCAACCGAGGGTTTTCAGTGCGAGCATGTTCGAGCGCGCCACCCGCGAGTGCAGGATGTCGCCGACGATGGCCACCGAGAGGTTTTCGAAACCGCCCTTGTGCCGACGGATGGTGAGCATATCGAGCATGCCCTGCGTCGGGTGCGCGTGACGGCCGTCGCCGCCGTTGATGATCGCCACTTGCGGGCACACGTGCTCGGCGATGAAGTGCGCGGCACCGGAATCACCGTGGCGCACGACGAACATGTCGGCGGCCATGGCTTCGAGGTTGCGCAGGGTGTCGAGCAGCGTTTCACCCTTGCTTGCCGACGAGGTCGACACGTTCAGGGTGATTACGTCCGCCGACAGCCGCTGGGCCGCCAGTTCGAAGGTGGTGCGGGTGCGCGTGGAGTTTTCGAAGAACACGTTGCACACGGTCTTGCCGCGCAGCAACGGGACTTTCTTCACCGCCCGGGCACCGACTTCGAGGAACGAGTCGGCAGTGTCGAGGATTTCCGTCAGCAACTCGCGGCGCAGGCCGTCGAGCGAGAGGAAGTGGCGCAGCTGGCCCTGATCATTGAGCTGCAGCGGGCGCTTGGTATCTAGAGGCGTCATCGCGAAGGGGACTCTCAATAGGGCGGATTAAAGGGACATGTCTTGCAGTTCGAGCGTCAACGGCTCGGGGCCGGACAGCTTTACCCGTTCGTGAGCGGCCAGCGACAGCGTCGCGCCGACCACGTTGGGGCGGATCGGCAGCTCGCCGGCATCCAGGTCCAGCAGGCAGACCAGGGTCACGCTGGCCGGGCGGCCGTAGTCGAACAATTCGTTCATGGCGGCGCGGATGGTGCGGCCGCTCATCAATACATCGTCGATCAGCACCAGATGCTGGCCTTCGATCTCGAAGGGCAGGGCGGACGGGCGCACTTGCGGGTGCAGACCGTTCTGGCTGAAGTCGTCGCGGTAGAAAGAAACATCCAGCGTGCCCAGTGGCGCATCGCTGCCCAATTCCTTGAGCAAGGCCTGCGCGACCCAGATGCCGCCAGTGCGAATGCCGATGTAACGCGGTTCAGTGATTTCACGCTGGGCAAGGTGCGCCTTGAGGCGGTTCGCCATCTGGCTGATCAGATCGGCGGGATTTGGCAGGCTCATGGTTGCTCCTTGTTAGGGGCGAGTCGGGTCCTTGGACACGACTCGGTTTTTCACTCAAAAGAAAAGCGCCGAAGCGCTTGTCAGGATTCAAACAATGCAGTGTTTTCATCGAGCCAGCCCTGCAACAGCAGAGCGGCGGCGATGGCGTCCACCGGGTTGTCGCGGTAACTGCCCTTTTGGCCGCCACGGACCAGACGCTCGCCCTTGGCCTCGAAGGTGGTCAGGCGTTCGTCGTGGGTATAGAAGGGCACGTTGAAGCGGCCATTGAGGCGGCGGGCGAATTTTTCCGCGCGCAGGCACATTTCGCTCGGCGTGCCGTCCATGTTCAGCGGCAGGCCGACGACCACGGCGTCGGGCTTCCATTCTTTTATAAGGGCTTCGACCTGGTTCCAGTCCGGCACACCGTTTTGTGCCTTCAAGGTGCACAGCTCGCGGGCCTGACCGGTAATCACCTGGCCGACCGCGACGCCGATCTGTTTGGTGCCGTAGTCGAAGCCGAGAATCAGGCGCAGGGCCATCAGGCGTGACCTGCCTGGCTGGTCAGCAAGCTGAGGTTGATCCCCAAGTGCCGGGCCGCCGCTTCCAGACGCAGTTCGCTGCTGGTGTTGAACAGGATGTCGGCGTCGTACGGGCAGTTCAGCCAGGCGTTGTCGGCGAGTTCCGCTTCCAGTTGCCCGGCTTCCCAACCGGCGTAACCGAGGGCAATCAGGCTTTTCGCCGGGCCGACGCCGTCCGCGATGGCGAACAGCACATCCTGCGAAGTCGACAGGGCCAGATCGCCGTCCAGCTGCGCGGTGGCCTGGAAGGTTTTCCCCGCTGGATGCAGGACAAAACCGCGATCGGTCTGCACCGGGCCGCCGATAAAGATCGGTACGTGTTGGCACAGTGCTGGCGGGTCGATGTCCGGGCGCAGCTGCTCAAGGATGTCGGCCAGATTCAGCTCTTGCGGCCGGTTGACCACAATCCCCATAGCGCCATTGGCCGTGTGCTCGACGATGTAGGTCAAGGTGTGGGCAAAGTTCGGGTCGGCCATGTGTGGCATGGCGATCAGGAATTGATGCTTGAGGTAACTGGGGCTGACGTTTTTCATGTGCGCTAGTGTGGCGTTCGGGGGGCAAACTGACAAGCTGGAGATGCAGGTGACACACCGATCCAATGTGGGAGCGAGCCTGCTCGCGAAAGCGGTGGATCAGTCACATCAATGTTGAATGACACACCGCATTCGCGAGCAGGCTCGCTCCCACAGGGGATTTGCGGTGTATTCAATTGCTCGAGAGCTTGTCGCCGCGAGCAAATTTCCACGTGCGGATGATTTCCAGACGGTCGATATCCGACAAGTCCCCGGTAAACGGGGCAAACGGTGCCGCCAGTCGAACAATGCGCTGCGCCGCCTGATCCAGCAGCGGCTGGCCGGAAGACTCCAGCACCAGCACTTCATACAGCGAGCCGTCGCGATTGATCGAGACCATCAGGCGCAAATTGCCGTAGATCTGCTTGCGCCGTGCTTCTTCGGGGTAATTGAGGTTGCCGATGCGCTCGACCTTCTTGCGCCAGTCGTCTTTGTACCAGGCGCCCTTGTCGCGCATGGTCGACGCCGCGCTCAAGCGGTGAATACGCGGACGCTTGGCGTACAGCTGTTGTTCCTTGGCCAGTTCCGCTTCGAGGCTGGCGATGTCGCTGGACAGCTGCGAGCTGTCGAATTCCGGCGCATCAACCGTCGGTTTGACCTCGGTCTTGGCTTCTTCTTTCTTGGTCGGTGCTTTTTTCGGCTTCGGCGCGACGGTGGTCACCGCTGCCTTGGGCGCGGCTTCCTGCACTTGCGGCTTGGCGGCCGGTGGCGGGGTAACTTTCTTGACCTGATTGTCCTGGAACGGCGCCACTTCGGTAGTCTTCGGGATCGCCTTCTTGTCCAGCGTGCCGCTACCTTCCTGATTTTCCTGCGCAAGAAAGTCAGCCTTCTCCGGCTTCTTTTCGCTCTTGAAGGTAGCGAGGGTGATTTCCAGGGTTTTGCTGATTTGCTTGGGCTCGACCATCGTGAAGCCGACGCCGAGCAGCAGCGCCAAATGGATCAGCGCTGCGAGGAACAGGGTAAATCCGAGGCGATCGGCCGGGCGCACGCCACGGTGGGCGAGTTCTGCGGGCAGATCGGACGGGAGGGTCATGACAAGAAAACCAACATCGCGTTTTTCAGAGGCTGCGCATGATAACGCAATGTTGGTTTCACGCCTTGGGCTTCACGCTTCAAGCGACAGACTGCATGTGACGTGCATCAAGCTTGTGGCTTTTTGCCGGCGGCTTGCAGCTTCTTGGCGATCGCGTCCATCAGCAGGCCGCCAATGTCAGTGCCGAAGGCATTGTCGATTTCACGGATGCAGGTCGGGCTGGTGACGTTGATTTCGGTCAGGCTTTCACCGATCACATCGAGACCAACGAACAGCAGACCTTTCTCACGCAAGGTCGGGCCGACCTGAGCAGCGATCCAGCGATCCTTGTCAGTCAGCGGGCGCGCTTCGCCACGACCACCGGCAGCGAGGTTGCCACGGGTTTCGCCCTGCGCCGGAATCCGCGCCAGGCAGTAATCCACCGGCTCGCCGTCGATCATCAGGATGCGTTTGTCGCCGTCCTTGATCGCTGGCAGGTAGGCCTGGCCCATGATCTGCTGGCCACCGAGGGCGGTCAGGGTTTCCAGAATCACCGACAGGTTCGGATCGCCCGCACGGTGACGGAAGATCGAGGTGCCGCCCATGCCGTCCAGCGGCTTGAGGATCACGTCGCCGTGCTTGGCAGCGAATTCACGCAGCACGTCGGCGCGGCGGCTGACGATGGTCGGCGGCGTGCACTGCGGGAACAGCGTGGCGAACAGCTTTTCATTGCAGTCGCGCAGGCTCTGCGGCTTGTTCACCACCAGTACGCCAGCGGTTTCGGCCTGTTCGAGCAGGTAGGTGGAGTAGACGAACTCCATGTCGAACGGCGGATCCTTGCGCATCAGGATCACGTCGAGATCGCTCAGCAGGTTGTCCTGCTCGGCGTCCAGTTCGAACCATTTTTCCGGGTTGGCGAAGACTTTCAGCGGCTTCATCCGCGCCCGTGCCTGACCTTCGCCCTGATACAGGTCGCGCTGTTCCATATAAAACAGTTCCCAGCCACGCTTTTGCGCGGCCAGCAGCATGGCCAGCGAGCTATCCTTTTTATAGGAGATGCTGGCGATAGGGTCCATGACAATCCCGACGCGAACGCTCATTGGGTTTTCCTCGAAAATTGGCTACCGGATCGGTATTGAAAAAGTGCCGCCAGAGTGGCGCCGGGCGGGTTTTCGGTCAAGGAAAAACCCGTCGATAGATTGCATCTGGAGACTGTGCTAAAAAGGCTGCCATGCCGTGCTGGCCCTTGAGCATCAAGGGTTTCCAGCCATCAGTCATCGCAAAACGGACAATTTGATTCGCAAAGGCGACGGTAGAGCCCTCTTATGGAACAGCAGTCCAGCGCCTTGAAGGTCATGGTGATCGACGACTCGAAAACGATTCGTCGCACCGCCGAAACCTTGTTGAAGAATGTCGGGTGCGAAGTCATCACGGCGATCGATGGTTTCGATGCTTTGGCGAAGATCGCCGACAACCATCCCGGGATCATTTTTGTCGACATCATGATGCCGCGTCTGGATGGTTATCAGACCTGCGCTTTAATCAAGAACAACAGTGCGTTCAAGGCCACGCCGGTGATCATGCTGTCATCGCGTGACGGGCTGTTCGACAAGGCCAAGGGGCGGATTGTCGGTTCTGATCAATTTTTGACCAAGCCTTTCAGCAAGGAAGAACTGCTCAACGCGATCCAGGCCCATGTTCCGGGCTTCGCCGCCGTTTTGCCGCAGTAAGACACGTACAGTGACGCTCGGCCAGCGGGCCGGGCGTCGACAAGAAAAATGGGGAAAACCATGGCACGTATCCTGATCGTCGATGATTCGCCGACTGAAATGTACAAACTGACCGGCATGCTCGAAAAGCACGGCCATGAAGTGCTCAAAGCCGAAAACGGCGCCGACGGCGTGGCCCTGGCCCGTCAGGAAAAACCCGACGCGGTGCTGATGGACATCGTCATGCCCGGCCTCAACGGTTTTCAGGCGACCCGCCAGTTGACCAAGGATGCCGATACCAGCCACATCCCGGTGATCATCATCACCACCAAGGATCAGGAAACCGACAAGGTCTGGGGCACCCGTCAGGGCGCCAAGGACTACCTGACCAAACCGGTCGACGAAGACACCCTGATCAAGACCCTGAACAACGTGCTCAAAGGCTGATCGCGCAACCATGAGCGAATCGCTGACCGCGTTCGAACTGCTCTGGCAAATCGACCAGCGCTGCCGCTTGCTGGCGGCGGACCTGCCGTCGCAACCGGCGCGCCAGGATCGCTGGAGCGGCATCGGCTTTCGCCTCGGCGAGCATTGGTATGTGGCGCCGATGGGCGAAGTCAGCGAAGTGCTGCACGAACCGCGCTTCACTCAGTTGCCCGGGGTCAAGCCGTGGGTCAAAGGCGTGGCTAATCTGCGCGGGCGGCTGTTGCCGATCATGGATTTGTGCGGATTTTTCGGCCATGAACTGTCGCCGTTGCGTAAACAGCGGCGGGTATTGGTGGTCGAGCATGGCGATGTGTTCGCCGGGCTGATGGTCGATGAGGTTATTGGCTTGCAACATTTCGAGCAGGACAGCTTCGAACCGATCTCGATCAGCAAACGCCAGGGCTCCAAGGCCGAGTTCGTCAAAGGCTACTTCCGCCGCGAGCAGAACTGGCGAGTGTTCAGCCTGTTTGCCCTGGCGAAATCCCCGGTGTTCATGAGCGTCGCGATATAACAGATTCAACACCGTCCCCTGTGGGAGCGAGCCTGCTCGCGAAGAGGGCGTGTCAGGCAAGATAAATATTGGCTGACCCAGCGCTTTCGCGAGCAGGCTCGCTCCCACAGGGATTGCAGCAGGCCTCAAAGGTGTGGGTAAAGGGCGAGGACCGATGACAAAAGCAAAAACAGGCAAGCCGGCGGAAGGCTCGCGCAGTCGCTCGCAGATCATCGTGCTGTTCATCGCACTGATCGTGTTCATCATGCTGCTGTTCGCCAACTTCGCGTACCTCAACACCCAGGCGAACTACGACAAACAGTACATCGGCCACGCCGGTGAGCTGCGCGTGCTGTCGCAACGCATTGCCAAAAACGCTACCGAAGCCGCCGCCGGCAAGGCTGCCGCGTTCAAGCTACTCAGCGATGCGCGCAACGATTTCGCCCAGCGCTGGAGTTACCTGAAAAAAGGCGACCCAACCACCGGCCTGCCGCCAGCGCCGGCCACCGTGCGCCCGGAAATGCGCGCCGTGCAGCTGGACTGGGAGCGCCTGCTGAAAAACACCGACGCTATTCTTTCCAGCGAGCAGACCGTGTTGTCGCTGCATCAGGTCGCCGCAACCTTGGCCGAAACCGTGCCGCAGTTGCAGATCGAATACGAAAAAGTCGTCGAAATCCTCCTGCAACGTGGTGCCCCGGCCGCGCAAGTAGCGATGGCCCAGCGTCAGTCGCTGCTGGCCGAACGCATTCTCGGCGCGGTCAACACGGTGCTCGCCGGCGACGAAAACTCGCAGCAAGCCGCCGATGCCTTCGGCCGCGACGCCACCCGTTTCGGCCAAGTGCTCAACGGCATGCTGCAAGGCAACCCGGCGCTGAAAATCAGCCAGGTCGAAGACCGCGACGCCCGTGCGCGTTTGAGCGAAATCTCCGAGCTGTTCCAGTTCGTCTCCGGCTCCGTTGATGAAATCCTCGAAACCTCGCCGGAGCTGTTCAAGGTCCGCGAGTCGGCGAGCAATATCTTCAGCCTCTCGCAAACCCTGCTCGACGAAGCCTCGCACCTGGCCACTCGCTTCGAGAACCTCGCCGGCGGACGCAATACCGACACCATCGGTGGCTACGTCCTCGGTTTGCTGGCGCTGGCCTCGATCATCCTTATCGGTCTGGTGATGGTCCGGGAAACCAATCGCCAGTTGCGTGAAACCGCCGAGAAGAACGAGCGCAATCAGAACGCGATCATGCGCCTGCTCGACGAAATCGAAGACCTCGCCGATGGCGACCTCACCGTGACCGCCTCGGTGACCGAAGACTTCACCGGCACCATCGCCGACTCGATCAACTATTCCGTCGACCAACTGCGCGATCTGGTCGCGACCATCAACCTCACCGCCGGCCAGGTCGCCGCTGCGGTGCAGGAAACCCAGGCCACCGCCATGCACCTGGCGCAGGCCTCGGAGCATCAGGCCCAGCAGATTTCCGAAGCCTCGACCGCGATCAGCGACATGGCCGAATCCATCGATCAGGTCTCGGCCAACGCCGCCGAGTCTTCAGCGGTCGCCGAGCGTTCCGTGGAGATCGCCAACAAGGGCAACGAGGTGGTGCACAACACCATCCACGGCATGGACAACATTCGCGAACAGATTCAGGACACCGCCAAACGCATCAAGCGTCTGGGCGAGTCGTCGCAGGAAATCGGCGACATCGTCAGCCTGATCGACGACATCGCTGACCAGACCAACATCCTCGCCCTCAACGCGGCGATTCAGGCGTCGATGGCCGGTGATGCCGGGCGCGGTTTTGCCGTGGTCGCCGACGAAGTGCAGCGCCTCGCCGAGCGCTCGTCCGCTGCTACCCGGCAGATCGAAACCCTGGTGCGGGCGATTCAGACTGACACCAACGAAGCCGTTATTTCCATGGAACAAACCACCACCGAAGTGGTGCGCGGCGCGCGACTGGCGCAGGATGCCGGTGTGGCCCTGGAAGAAATCGAAGGCGTGTCGAAGACTCTCGCGGCGCTGATTCAAAGTATCTCCAACGCGGCGCAGCAGCAGACCTCGTCGGCCGGGCAGATCTCGCTGACGATGAACGTGATCCAGCAGATCACCTCGCAGACTTCGTCCGGCTCCACCGCCACCGCAGAAAGCATCGGCAACCTGGCGAAAATGGCCAGTCAGTTGCGGCGTTCAGTGTCCGGGTTCACCTTGCCGGCGGCGACAGATAAAGCGTGATTGGAGTGGTTATGGGTGATCGGCACGACTACGTGGCCCTCGAATGGGTCAAAGGCGAAATTGCCGAAACGCTGAGGCTGGCGCATCAGGCGATTGAAGCCGTGCTCGATGATCCGCAGGCCTTTCCCGGGCTGGACGAGTGTCTGGATTACATCCATCAGGTTCACGGCAGCCTGCAGATGGTCGAATTCTACGGCGCAGCCTTGCTCGCCGAAGAAATGGAGCATCTGGTCGAAGCCTTGCAGCACGAGCGCGTCAGCTATCGCGACGAAGCGCTGCACTTGTTGCTGCAAGCCCTTGGGCAACTGCCGATCTACCTCGACCGCGTGCAGAGCGCCCGGCGTGATTTGCCGCTGGTGGTGTTGCCGCTGATCAACGATCTGCGCAGCGCCCGTGGCGAAAGCCTGCTCTCGGAAACCAGTCTGTTCAGCCCGCAACTGCCCGAGCTGGCGCCATTGAACGTGCAAGCGCTGGCGTTGCTGGAACCGGCAGAACTGCCGAACGTGCTGCGCAAATTACGGCAGATGCTGCAAATGGCTTTGGTCGGTTTGCTGCGCGAACAGGATGACCAGACGCATCTCGACTATCTGGCGAAAGTCTTCACCCGCCTCGAAGCACTGAGCGGTGATGCGCCCCTGAGCCCGTTGTGGCAAGTCGCTTCGGCGCTGGTCGAAGGCATGCGCGAAGGCGTGATCGCCAACAGTCCGGCGCTGCGCAGCTTGTTCAAGGACGCCGACAAAGAACTCAAACGCCTGCTCGATCAGGGCATGGCCGGCCTCAACCAGCCGCCACCGGCGGAGCTGCTGAAAAGCCTGTTGTTCTATATTGCCAAAGCCGAACATCCCACCGGGCAGATGCTGACCATGAAAGATCGCTACTCCCTGGACGACGCGTTGCCCGACAGCGCGATGGTCGACGAAGAACGCGCACGCCTGGCCGGCCCCGACCGCGATGCGATGCGTTCGGTGCTGGCGGCATTGTGTGAAGAACTGGTGCGGGTCAAGGAACGCCTCGACCTGTTCGTGCGCAGCGACCGCCAGCACACTTCGGATCTGGAAAGCCTGCTGGCGCCTTTGCGGCAAATCGCCGACACCCTCGCCGTGCTCGGTTTCGGCCAGCCGCGCAAAGTCATCATCGATCAATTGGCCGTGGTACTGAGCCTTGCCCAAGGCCAGCGCGAACCGAATGACGCGATCCTGATGGACGTTGCCGGTGCGCTGCTCTACGTCGAAGCGACGCTGGCCGGCATGGTCGGCACCGTCGAACCGGAAAGCCCGGAAGACGCGCGCCTGCCGACCACCGACCTGACGCAGATCCATCAGATCGTCATCAAGGAAGCACGCATCTGCCTGCAACAGGCCAAGGACATGATCGTCGACTACATCGACGCCGATTGGGATCGCCAGCACCTGCAACCGCTGCCGGCGCTGCTGACTCAGGTGCGCGGTGCGCTGGCGATGATTCCGCTGAATCGCGCGGCGAGTCTGGTCGAGGCCTGCAATGGTTTTATCCGCGAGCATTTGCTGCTCGATCCGCACGAGCCGGGCTGGGAACAACTGGATCATCTGGCCGATGTCATCAGCAGCCTCGAGTACTACCTCGAACGATTGAGCGATGACCCGCAGGCAGCGGGCGAACAGCTGCTGGATGTTGCGCAGAAATCCCTCGCCAGTCTGGGTTTCTTTCCAAATGAGCCGCATGTGCCCGTGCTCGACGACGTGCTCAGCCCCAGCGAAGCGCTGGTGATGCAGGACATGCAGGCGCTCGACGATCCGGAAACCGTACAGTCGCTGGCCGACGTTCTGGCCAGCCCGGTTTCGGCGCTCAACCCGCCGGCCCTGATTACTCCCGGCAGCCTGATGCCGCCGCCGGCAGATGAAGAGCCGGTCGACGATGAACTGCGCGAAGTGTTCCTCGAAGAAACCGATGAGGTCCTCGAAGTTCTCCACGAATACCTGCCGCGCTGGATCGCCAATTCGCAGGATCGCGACGCGCTGACTGAACTGCGCCGCGCCTTCCACACTTTGAAGGGCAGCGGGCGCATGGTTCGCGCGCTGATCCTCGGTGAACTGGCGTGGTCGGTGGAAAACCTGCTCAACCGTGTGCTCGAACAAAGTGTCGAACCCGGCTCGGTGGTGCCACAACTGCTCACCGACACGGTGCTGTTGCTGCCGGAACTGATCAACGAATTCGCCACCAACAGCCAGCGTCAGCGCAGCGATGTCGATCAACTCGCTGCCCGCGCGCATGCCTTGGCCAAGGGTGATGAACCGCTAGCGGCCGAAGACGTCGACGATGTCGCGGCGCTCGATCCGTTGTTGCTGGAGATCTTCCGTAACGAAGCGGAAACCCACCTGGCCAGTCTCAATCGTTTTCTCGATCAGGCCGCCGAGCATGTGCCGTTGCAAGCCAGTGACGAGTTGCAACGCGCCCTGCACACGCTCAAGGGCAGTGCGTCGATGGCTGGCGTATTGCCGATTGCCGAACTCGCTGCACCGCTCGATCAACTGGCCCGAGAGTTCAAGGCGCACCAGTTGCCGCTGGACCTCGACGAAGTGGAATTGCTGCTTGAAGCCGAGGGGCTGTTCCGCGTCGGCTTGCGTCAGCTCAAGCATGATCCGCTGGCACCGATTGTCGGCGCGCAGTCGCTGATCAAACGCTCGGGAACCCTGCTCGCCGAGCGTCTGGCGTCGATCCTCGATGCGCCCAATACCGGCCTGCGGATCAAGCGCGATCCGCGACTGATCAACAACTTTCTCGCTCAAGGCATGGATATCCTGCTGGATGCTGAGAGCCTGCTACAGCGCTGGCAGCAACACCCCGGCGAGCGTCAGGAACTCAGCGCCTTGCTGGATGAACTGACCACCCTTGGCGAAGGCGCGCATTTGGCGGATTTGCTGCCGGTGGATGTGTTGTGCGAAGCCTTGCTCGATCTCTACGGCGCCGTGGAAGAAAGCAGCCTGGCGGTCAGCGAGCAGTTTTTCCAGGAAGCGCAGAACGCCCATGAAGCGCTGATCAACATGCTCGACGAACTGGCCGCCGGGCAGGAAGTCACGCCACAGCCAGAGCGGATTCGTGCCTTGCATGATCTGCTCGATGAGAGTCTCGATCCGTCGTCGATGGGCCTGATTCGCAGCGATGGCAGCCGTACTTTGAGCATCCGTGAACTGGGCAACGCCACTGCTGAGTTGCAGCAAAAGGCAACGGCGCTTGAACCCGATGACGAGATCGTCGAGATCTTCCTTGAAGAGGCCGTGGACATTCTCGACAGTTCCGGCCAAGCCCTGCAGCGCTGGCTGAGCGACCCGGACAACGTTGCGCCACTGTCCTCGTTGCAGCGCGATTTGCATACGCTCAAGGGTGGCGCGCGGATGGCCGAAGTCGAGGCCATTGGCGATCTGGCCCAGGAGCTGGAAAGCCTTTACGAAGGTCTGGTCGATCGTCGCTTCAACTACAGCGAAACCTTGAGGCGTCTGCTGCTCAAGAGTCATGAGCGTTTGGCGCTGCTGCTTGAACAACTGCAACAACATCAGCCACTGACCCCGGCGCAGGATTTGATCGAAACCCTGCGTCAAGTGCGTCAAGGCCAGGCCGTCAGCGAAACGCCCCAGCCAGCGGCCGATCATGACAGCGCTGGCCACGACCCGGAGTTGCTGGAAATCTTCCTCGAAGAAGGTTTCGACATCATCGAAAACTCCGGCGCCGCGCTGCTGCGCTGGCAGGCCGAGCCTGGCAATCGTCAGGAAGTGGAAACCCTGCTGCGCGATCTGCACACCCTCAAGGGCGGCGCGCGAATGGTCGAAATCGGCCCGATCGGCGACCTCGCCCATGAGCTGGAATACCTTTACGAAAGCCTTTCCAGCGGCGCGTTGCAGCCATCGACGGAACTGTTTGCGCTGGTGCAGCGTGGGCATGATCGCTTGGCGCAAATGCTCGATGGCGTGCGCGCCGGACAACCGTGTCCACCGGCCGATCGGCTGATCAACGCGATTCAGAATTTCAGTCATCCGGTGACGGTAGAAACGCCGCCAGTGCCACCTGTGCCGGTCAAAACTGACGCGGCGCCGCCGGCTGCCGACGCTGGTGCGGACATGGTCAAGGTCTCCGCCGAACTGCTCGACGAGTTGGTCAATCTGGCCGGGGAAACCTCGATCTTCCGGGGCCGTATCGAACAGCAAGTCAACGATGCACAGATTGCCCTGAACGAGATGGAAACCACCATCGAACGCATGCGTGATCAGTTGCGCCGGCTCGATACTGAAACCCAAGGGCGGATTCTCAGCCGTCAGCAAGTCGATGCCGAACGCCTCGGCTACGAAGAATTCGATCCGTTGGAAATGGATCGCCATTCGCAGTTGCAGCAACTGTCGCGGGCGCTGTTCGAATCCGCCTCCGACTTGCTCGATCTCAAGGAAACCCTCGACCGCCGCAATCACGACGCCGAGAACCTGTTGCAGCAACAGGGCCGCATCAACACCGAATTGCAGGAAGGCCTGATGCGCACGCGCATGGTGCCGTTCGAGCGCATGTTGCCGCGCCTCAAACGCATCGTCCGTCAGGTCGCTGAAGAGCTGAACAAAGACGTCGCGTTTGTCGTCGGCAACGCCGAAGGCGAGATGGATCGCAACGTGCTGGAACGCATGGCCGCGCCGTTGGAACACATGCTGCGCAACGCCGTCGACCATGGTCTGGAGTCTGCCGAAGTGCGGCTGGCGGCGGGTAAACCGGCGCAGGGCACGATAAGCCTCGACCTGTCGCGCGAGGGCGGCGACATTGTTTTCGACATTCGCGATGACGGCGCCGGGGTGCCGCTGGAAGCCGTGCGCAAGAAGGCAATCAAGCGCGGCATGCTCGCGCCGGAAGCCGAGATCAGCGACCGCGACGTGTTGCAGTTCATTCTTCAGCCGGGGTTTTCCACGGCGGAAAAGATCACCCAGATTTCCGGACGCGGCGTCGGCATGGACGTGGTCCACGAAGAAGTGCGGCAACTCGGCGGCAGCATGAGCATCGACTCGGTGCCGGGGCAGGGTGTGCATTTCCGCATTCGGCTGCCGTTCACCGTGTCGGTCAACCGCGCGTTGATGGTGCAGTGTGGCGAGGATCAATATGCGATTCCGCTGAACACCATCGAAGGCATCGTCCGCGTGCTGCCGAATGATCTGGAAGCGCACTTCCGGGTTGATCCGCCGCGTTACCAGTACGGCGGCCAGACCTATGAACTGTGCTATCTCGGCGAACTGCTGAAGACCGCGCCACGGCCGAAACTGCTCGGCCAGAACTTGCCATTGCCGGTGCTGCTGGTGCACTACAACGACCGGCGCATCGCGGTGCTGGTCGATACCATGGCCGGCACCCGCGAGATCGTAGTCAAGAGCCTCGGCGCGCAATTCGCAGCGGTGCAGGGCGTGTCCGGGGCGACGATTCTCGGCGATGGCCGGGTGGTGCTGATTCTCGATCTGCTCGCGCCGATCCGCGCGATGCAGGCGCGGGTTGCACAGCCGCCGTCACTGCCGGAGATCGACAGCGAACCGCACAAACCGCTGCTGGTGATGGTGGTCGACGACTCGGTCACCGTGCGCAAGGTCACCAGCCGTTTGCTCGAACGTCACGGCATGAACGTGCTCACGGCCAAGGACGGTGTCGACGCGATGCTGCTGCTCGAAGAGCACATGCCCGACCTGATGCTGCTCGACATCGAAATGCCGCGCATGGACGGCTTCGAAGTCGCCACCCAGGTGCGCAATGACGAACGCCTGCAACACCTGCCGATCATCATGATCACCTCACGCACCGGGCAGAAACACCGCGACCGCGCCATGGCGATTGGCGTCAACGACTACCTCGGCAAGCCGTATCAAGAGTCGGTGCTGCTTGAAAGCATTGCCCAGTGGAGCAAGAAACATGCATGAGCGCCGGCATAATCAGCGCAGCAGCCAACTCACTGGTCTGTTGTTGCCGTTGGCGGATCGCAATTTGATCCTGCCTAACGTTGCTGTCGCTGAGTTGATTGATTACCAGGCCAGCGCCTTCGATCTGGACACGCCGCCGTGGTATCTGGGGCGCGTGAAGTGGCGTGAGCGGCAGATTCCGTTGCTGAGTTTTGAATCGGCGTGCGGGCAGAAAATCGTCATTGGCGAGCGCGCGCGGATCGTGATTCTCAATGCGCTGGGTGGATTGCCGGAGTTGAAGTTCATTGCGCTGCTGGTGCAGGGAATTCCGCGCTCTTACAAGCTTGATAGTCAGTTGAGTTATGTCGATGTGCCGTTGTGTGCGCTGGAGCAGGCGGCGGTGCAGGTCGGGGAGCAGGTGGCGAAGGTGCCGGATTTGTTGGGGCTGGAGAAGTTGTTGGTGGAGGCGGGGCTCGTTCACTGATCCAAGATTTGCGGTGACCAGACTGGACTCTTCGCGAGCAAGCTCGCTCCCACAGTAGGTTTATGTCGTATACAAAATCTGCGATCTCTGGAGATTTCCTGTGGGAGCGAGCCTGCTCGCGAAAGCGCCAGTCGCCACACCTCAATCCGACAGACAAATCCTCAATCTCTGTGAGTAATAAACACCATTTAGCTCAGCCGTTTAAAGACACCCGGTGTTACGGCTCCCTAGCCTACAAATCCTTGCGCCGCTGCCTACGCATGCACCAGAATCCGCCGGCTTGTGCGCCTTTGGCATGCTGCGTAACTTGATTCCGTCACTGATTTCCAGTGATCGGGTTTAGCAGCCCGTGGTTAATCTAAGGGTGCACATACATCATCGTCAGGCTCAGCGCCTGCATTCGATGGCGGCTGTGCGCAGGGCGCTTCGGCGCGCCGGCTTCCTTAGGTTCCCCGGTCTGCTAACCTGCGTTCAGCTGCCACCCCTTCTTTTAGCAGAGAAGCGGTTCCAGCTTAATTTCGGAACCTGAAGATGATTAAACCTACGCCTAACCCTCCGCTCACCGACCCGGCATCCCCCTACGAATCCCCCGACTCAAAGAAATTCCACGAAGCCGCCGAACGCGCCCTCGACCATTACCTTGGCCCGACCAACGCCGATCTGATGGCCACGCCTTACACCCCCAACACGCTGTACATGGCCAACCCCAATGCCGACACCCAATCCCTGCTGGCTGACGCCAGCGAAACCCTCGGGTCGGCTACGGTGATGCTCAACAACCATGCGGCAATGGTGGAAGGTACGCACCGCAAGACTGTGCAAGGAATTGCGCAGGTGGTGATGGTGGCGGAGATGGCGGTCAACCGTTTGTTGGACAGGTTGGTGCCCACTGACTGATCCATTGGTCACGGATGATCGTTCCCACGCAGAGCGTGGGAACGATCATCGGCGGAGTTATCCAGACCTTGCGCTGCTTCGGCTGGCCTCTTCGCGAGCAAGCTCGCTCCCACAGTGGGCTTATCTCGGACACAAAATCTGCGATCTCTGGAGATCTCCTGTGGGAGCGAGCCTGCTCGCGAAGGCGTCAGTTGCATTTACCAAATTCCTAAATGGTGGCCCACAGATTGACCCAGTATTACTCGATGATTTGCCGACTTTGATGACCATTTCGCGTAGAGCGTTAGAACGATTATCGGCAGACGGATCGAGCCTCTACGGTGACTTTGCGGACGAATAACCCGCTGACACTTGGTTGTGGCGTGCTCTAACTGAATGTGTGCAGCGGGCCATGTCGGATTTTGGTGAAGTAAAAATTTCAGGCTTACTGGCACGACTTGTAGGTAAGTTTGCCGTTACAGTTATTCAAGCCCTCGTTAAGAATGGTTTGTACCGAAACGCTTTCTTTGTTGTGTACTGAAATAGGGACTTCTTTAGCGTTCATGTTATGCGGGATGCTGGAGTCCATGCCTTTGCTGCCGCAGTCAGCTTCTATTGTGCAAATAGCAGCCCCTCCTGCGTAATATTTCGTAAGTGTGATTAGCGTGCATGTCTGGGCAGCACTTGTGGCATCCCACAATTGTTTACATCCTGGATCGATCTCTGCAAATGCGGTATTGGTGCCAGTCACCGATATTGCCGCCATAATTAATATCTCAAATTTTGTCATTTTAATAACTCCATTTTAATTACTTGGATTCTGCTTCTGAGCAACCTGCTACAGCAGCATCATTACCTTTTTAAGTAGGTGGGCCAACTGTCATAAATGACAGGTTCTAATAATAAAAAGAGATAAAAGTGCGCAAGGATATATGATCTGGATTGCGACTTTGGACCGGTCTCAGGTAATCACTTACATATGTTTGGGTATTATTCTAAAAGACCTGGATGTGCCGAGGTGATCAAGTCATCAGCACATTAGAGCTTTCGTCGTGCTGAGTACTGCGCCGAGATTCAACCGTTACTTTGAGCGTAACGATTCACCACCTAGCTTGATTGATGCCCCCACCCCACACGCCTACCTTAGCTCCACGACAGCGAACCCCGTGGAGTGAGCATGACAACAACAATTTCCCCCGACTCGCGCTGGACGCGGCGGCGCGATGAGAAGCAGCGCCGCCTCGACAAAGTGCGCGGGTTGGCCGACGGTGTGGTGTTGCCCACCGACAAGATCGTCGCCGCGCTCGAAGCGCTGATTCATCCCGGCGACCGTGTGGTACTCGAGGGCAACAACCAGAAGCAGGCGGATTTCCTTTCGCGCTCGCTGGCCAAAGCCGACCCGGAAAAGCTCCACGACCTGCACATGATCATGCCCAGCGTCGGTCGCTCCGAGCACCTCGACCTGTTTGAACGCGGCATCGCTCGCAAGCTTGATTTCTCCTTCGCCGGCACCCAGAGCCTGCGCATCAGCCAATTGCTCGAAGACGGCCTGCTGGAAGTCGGCGCGATCCACACCTACATCGAACTCTACGCCCGACTGGTGGTGGACCTGATCCCCAATGTCGTGCTCTCGGCCGGGTTTATGGCCGACCGCGCCGGTAACATCTACACCGGCCCCAGTACCGAAGACACCCCGGCACTGATCGAACCGGCGGCGTTCAGCGACGGCATCGTCATCGTCCAGGTCAACCAATTGGTCGACGACGTCAGCGAGCTCCCTCGCGTGGACATCCCCGCGTCATGGGTCGATTTCGTCGTGGTTGCCGACAAGCCGTTCTACATCGAACCGCTGTTCACCCGCGATCCACGTCACATCAAGCCTGTGCACGTGCTGATGGCGATGATGGCGATTCGCGGGATCTACGAAAAACACAACGTGCAGTCGCTCAACCACGGCATCGGTTTCAACACCGCCGCCATCGAATTGATCCTGCCGACCTACGGCGAATCCCTCGGCCTCAAAGGCAAGATCTGCCGCAACTGGACGCTCAACCCGCACCCGACGCTGATCCCGGCGATCGAGAGCGGTTGGGTCGAAAGCGTGCATTGTTTCGGCACCGAACTGGGCATGGAAAACTACATCGCCGCGCGCCCGGACGTGTTCTTCACCGGCCGCGACGGTTCGCTGCGTTCCAACCGGATGTTCTGCCAACTCGCCGGGCAGTACGCGGTGGATCTGTTCATCGGCGCGACGTTGCAGGTCGACGGCGACGGGCATTCCTCGACCGTAACCCGTGGTCGCCTCGCCGGTTTCGGCGGTGCGCCGAACATGGGCCACGACCCGCGCGGTCGGCGTCACGGCACCCCGGCGTGGCTGGATATGCGTCATGACGATTCGCAGCAACCGATGCTCGAACGCGGCAAAAAGCTTGTGGTGCAAATGGTCGAGACCTTCCAGGAGGGCGGCAAACCGACCTTCGTCGAAACCCTCGACGCCGTGGAAGTGGCGAAGAAAAGCGGCATGCCGCTGGCGCCGATCATGATTTACGGCGACGACGTCACCCACCTGCTCACCGAAGAAGGCATCGCTTACCTGTACAAGGCACGCTCGCTGGAAGAGCGTCAGGCGATGATCGCCGCGGTTGCCGGCGTCACCGCCATCGGCCTGCGCCACAACCCGAAAGACACCGAACGCATGCGCCGTGAAGGCCTGATCGCCTTGCCCGAAGACCTCGGCATCCGCCGCACCGACGCCACCCGCGAACTGCTCGCGGCGAAGAGCGTGGCCGATCTGGTCGAGTGGTCCGGCGGCCTGTACAACCCGCCCGCCAAATTCAGGAGCTGGTAATGCACGCATTTAACCTGCAAGCGAAACCGCTGTCCCTGGCTGATCGATTGGCCGATCTGGCGGTGGACGCCTTGATCGACGAAGCGGACCTGTCGCCGAAACCGGCGCTGGTCGACCGTCGCGGCAATGGCGCGCACACCGATCTGCACCTGGGGCTGATGCACGCTTCGGCGCTGTCGTTGTGGCCGGCGTTCAAGGAAATGGCTGAGGCGGCGGTTGCTATCGGCGAAGTCGATTTAACGTTGCGCGAAGCGATTGGCCGTATCGGTCGTGAAGGCGAGCAAGCCATGCTCACGACCACCAACGGCGTGAACACGCATCGTGGGGCGATCTGGGCCTTGGGATTATTGGTGACCGCCGCTGCGCTGGAGCCGCAATCTTCCAGCGCCAACGCCGTAACCCTGCGCGCCGCACGTCTGGCCTTGCTGGATGATCGCCACGCACCCAAACCGTTGAGCCACGGCGCCCAAGTCGCCCTGCGTTTCGGCGCACGCGGTGCTCGTGAAGAAGCGCAACTCGGCTTCCCTTCGGTGCTGCAACGCGGTCTGCCACAACTCAAACGCAGCCGTGCCCAAGCAAGCGGCGAACAGAACGCCCGGCTCGACGCCTTGCTCGCAATCATGACGAATCTGGCCGACACCTGCGTGCTCTACCGCGCCGGTGAAGAGGGCCTGCACGCCATGCAGTCCGGCGCGCAAGCGGTGCTCGATGCCGGTGGCAGCGTCAGCCTCAGCGGTCGCCGCCGGCTGCACGAACTGGATCAACAACTCATCGCATTGAATGCCTCGCCCGGTGGCGCCGCCGACTTGCTCGCCGCCACGCTGCTGCTCGACCGTATCGAGCGCGACGGCATCCTTCAGGGAGCGTTTTGATGGAAACCCTATCGTTTGAATTCCCCGCCGGGCAGCCGCCACGCGGTCGTGCGCTGGTCGGTTGTGTTGGCTCGGGTGATCTGGAAGTGCTGATCGAACCGGGCCTGGCCGGCAAGCTGACGATCAATGTGCAGACCTCGGTCAACGGCGCGCAGCTGCGTTGGCAGCATTTGTTTGCGCGGATGTTCGACGGCACCACGCCACCGGCGATGGCCATCGATATCCACGATTTCGGCGCGACGCCGGGGGTGGTGCGCTTGCGTCTGGAACAAGGTTTCGAGGAGATCGGCCATGACTGACAGCGCCGCGTTGCTCAACAAACACAGCTTCGTCGAACTCGGCGCGCGGCAACGGGCGAAAGCCTTGCTCGATGCCGGCAGTTTTCGCGAATTGCTCGACCCGTTTCAACGGGTCATGTCGCCGTGGCTGGAACGCCAAGGCGTGGTGCCGCAGGCCGATGACGGCGTGGTGATCGCTAAGGGCAGTCTTGATGGTTTGCCGGTGGTGATTGCCGCGATTGAAGGTGCATTTCAGGGCGGCAGCCTTGGCGAAGTCGGCGGGGCGAAGATTGCCGGCGCGCTTGAGCTGGCGGCTGAAGACAACCGCAAAGGCATCCCGACCCGCGCGGTGCTGCTGCTGGAAACCGGTGGTGTGCGCTTGCAGGAAGCCAATCTTGGGTTGGCGGCGATTGCTGATATTCATGCGGCGATTGTCGATTTGCAGCAGTACCAACCGGTGGTTGGCGTGGTCGCGGGTAGCGTTGGATGCTTTGGTGGCATGTCGATTGCGGCGGCGCTGTGCAGCTATTTGCTGGTGACTCAGGAAGCTCGCCTCGGTTTGAACGGCCCGCAAGTGATTGAGCAGGAAGCCGGGATCGAAGAGTACGACTCGCGCGACCGGCCGTTCATTTGGAGTCTGACCGGTGGCGAGCAGCGGTTCGCCAGTGGTCTGGTGGATCGTTATGTCGCCGATGACGTGGCGAAGATTCGTCAGCAGGTCGGTGAATTACTGCAGCAGGGTTTGCCGACACAGCCACGCAGCCAGCGCGCCGAATGGTTTCTGCAACGCCTCGGCAGTCTGAACACTGACCCGCAAATCGAACCGTCGGTGGTTCGCGATCTGTATCAAGGAGAGCGCTCATGAGCGGTTATTCATTGCGCGGTTTGAACTGGTTCAACGCCTTGAGCGCGGGCGCTGTCGCGGTCGAAGGGCTGCCGGCCTCGTTGAAGGTTGCTGACGGTGAGCTCGGGCGTTTTATCGCTGTGGTGGCTGATCCGGACAATCGTTTCCCGCGCGCTCGCAATGGCGAAGTCGGTTTGCTCGAAGGCTGGGGCCTGGCCAAGGCTGTGGATGATGCGATCAGCGCTGACCGCGATAAAGCGCAGAAGCGCCCGATCATCGCCATCGTCGATGTGCCGAGCCAGGCTTATGGTCGGCGCGAAGAAGCGCTCGGCATTCATCAGGCTCTGGCCGGTGCGGCGGACAGTTATGCCCGCGCACGGTTGGCCGGGCATCCGGTGATTGCGTTGCTGGTCGGTAAGGCAATGTCCGGGGCGTTTCTGGCGCATGGTTATCAGGCCAATCGTTTGATCGCGCTGCGTGATCCGGGGGTGATGGTGCATGCGATGGGCAAGGCTTCGGCGGCGCGGGTGACGTTGCGCAGTGTTGAAGAGTTGGAAGCGCTGGCCGCCAGCGTGCCGCCGATGGCCTATGACATCGACAGTTATGCGAGTCTCGGATTGCTCTGGGAAACCCTGTCGGTGGAGCAGATTGAACAACCGACGGCAGAGGATCTATCACGGGTTAACGAATGCCTCAAACAGGCCATCAGCGATATCTCCAGCACTGATCTGAGCAATCGCCTCGGCGCGAAAAATCGTGCTGCCTCCAGCCGTGTGCGCGAATTGCTGAGGGCGCAGTGGTGAACACGCCTCTGGCCCACGATCTGCTCTGGGGCATGACCCCGGCGCAGTTGCCGGCGGATGCGCCGTTGTGGGCAATCGAGTCGCTGGCCGCCGGACAACCGGTGGTGGTGCGGCGGGCGTTGAGCGATGAGGGTTCTATCGCGGTCGGCGTGCGCGGTGTGTTGCGCGAGCAGCGGTTGGCGGCGTTTATGGCGGTCGATTCGATTGCCTGTCGCGTCAGTCCCGAAGCGCTTTGTCACGTGGACAGCGAGCGCGATCTGCCGGTCATGCACGCGCTCAAACAACTGCGGCCGATGCTCGATGACTGCGGTTGGGTCTGGGGTGTCAGTGGCAGTGTCGGGTTTGAATTGGCCAGTGGTTTTAAAGTGATGCACGCGGCCAGTGATCTCGATCTGATTCTGCGTACACCGCAACTGATCTCGCGTAATCAGGCTCGTAAATTCGTAGCGATTTTTGATCAAGCCGAGTGCCGGATCGACCTGCAGTTGCAGACGCCGTTCGGTGCGGTCGCATTGCGCGAGTGGGCCAGCGGATCGGCACGCGTGCTGCTGAAAAACGAGTATCAGGCCTGTTTGGTGACTGACCCGTGGAACCCGCAGGAGCAGGCAGCGTGAGCAGTCTGCTGGTGTTCCCCGGCCAGGGTGCGCAGCAAGCGGGCATGCTGCAGCGTTTGCCTCGGGAATCGTTGGTCGAGGCCAGTGATGTGCTCGGTGAAGATGTATCGCTGCTGGATTCCAGCGCAGCGTTGCGCACGACAAGGGCGGTTCAGCTATGCCTGCTGATCGCCGGAGTCGCTGCTTCGCGGCAGTTGTTGCAGGACGGACTGACGGCGGACTACGTCGCCGGCCTGTCCATCGGCGCTTACCCGGCAGCAGTGGTTGCCGGCGCTTTGAGCTTCAGCGATGCGTTGCATCTGGTCAGCCTGCGCGGTGAGTTGATGCAACAGGCTTATCCACAAGGCTACGGCATGACCGCGATCATCGGCCTGCAATTATCCACAGTCGAAACGTTGCTGGCGCAGGTGCACAGCGAAGATTCGCCGGTGTATCTGGCCAACATCAACGCCGACAATCAGGTGGTGATTGCCGGCAGTGACAAGGCCATGCAAGCGGTGGCTGAACTGGCGCGCAGTCGTGGCGCCGGTCTGGCAAAACGTCTGGCGGTAAGCGTGCCGTCGCACTGCCCGCTGCTGGAAAAACCGGCGCAAACCCTCGCCGAAGCCTTCGCCAAGGTCGAACTGAAAACCGCGAAAATCGCTTACCTGAGCGGCAGCCGCGCACGTCCTGTGAGCAAAGTAGAAGCCCTGCGCGACGACCTCGCCTTCAACATGTGCCGCGTGGTGGATTGGCGCGGCACCGTGCAAAGCGCCTACGAGCGCGGCGTACGTTTACAGATCGAACTGCCGCCCGGTGCGGTGCTGACCGGGCTGGCGCGCCGGGTGTTCGAGCAAGGCACGGTCACTGCCTTCGACAGTGCTCGCCTCGACACCTTGCAGGCGCTGTTGCGTGAGGAGGGTGGCCGCCAACCTTAAAACCGCCGACTCAAGCTTCGAACAACAAAAACAACATTCGACGATGCACTTTGAGGACTACAACAATGATTATTTACGGTGTGGCGCTGCTCGCGATCTGTACGCTGGCAGGGGTGATCATGGGTGACATGCTCGGCGTGTTGTTGGGCGTCAAATCCAATGTCGGCGGGGTCGGCATCGCCATGATCCTGTTGATCTGCGCGCGGTTGTGGATGCAGAAACGCGGCGGCATGACCAAGGAATGCGAGATGGGCGTCGGCTTCTGGGGCGCGATGTACATTCCGGTGGTGGTGGCGATGGCTGCGCAACAGAACGTTGTCACTGCGCTGCACGGTGGCCCGGTGGCGGTGCTGGCGGCAATCGGTTCGGTGGTGGTTTGTGGCTGCACGATTGCCTTGATCAGCCGCACGCATAAAGGCGAGCCATTGCCTGATGAACCGGCGGAAATTTCCCCGGTCGGCACGCCAGTAGGAGGTCGCTGATATGTGGGATCTCATCGAGAAAGGTCTGGAACATAACGGGCTGGTTACTGCCTTCGCTTTTGTCGGCGTGATCATGTGGGTGTCGGTGGTTCTGTCCAAACGCCTGACGTTCGGACGCATTCACGGTTCGGCGATTGCCATTGTTATTGGGCTGGTATTGGCGTGGGTCGGCGGCACCATGACCGGCGGCCAGAAAGGTCTGGCGGACCTGACGTTGTTCTCTGGCATCGGCCTGATGGGCGGGGCGATGCTGCGTGACTTTGCGATTGTCGCCACGGCGTTTGAAGTGCAGGCGACCGAGGCGAAGAAGGCGGGGATGATTGGTGTGATTGCCTTGCTGCTGGGCACGATCCTGCCGTTCATTGTCGGCGCGTGCATGGCCTGGGCGTTCGGTTATCGCGATGCGGTGAGCATGACCACCATTGGCGCGGGTGCGGTGACTTACATTGTTGGGCCAGTGACTGGCGCGGCGATTGGCGCGACCTCGGATGTAATGGCGCTGTCGATTGCCACCGGGTTGATCAAGGCGATTCTGGTGATGGTCGGCACGCCGGTGGCGGCGCGCTGGATGGGGTTGGACAACCCGCGTTCGGCGATGGTGTTTGGTGGCTTGGCCGGGACGGTGAGTGGGGTGACCGCCGGGCTGGCGGCGACGGATCGGCGGTTGGTGCCTTATGGGGCGTTGACGGCTACGTTCCACACCGGGCTTGGGTGCTTGCTGGGGCCATCGCTGTTGTTCTTCATCGTTCGCGGGATTGTGGGCTGAAGATCAAAAGCCCCTCACCCTAGCCCTCTCCCGGGGGGAGAGGGGACTGACCGAGTTGGATGTTGGAGGTACGCCGACCTGAAATTCCTGAGTCGAACTCAGGTCTTGAAACCCACGAAGATCTGCTCCCTTTCCCCCTCGCCCCCTTGGGGGAGAGGGCTGGGGTGAGGGGGTTGCTCTTGATCTTGATCTAAACCCCAGCCTGCCGATTGGCATACATCCGACACTCCGCCAACAATGCCAACAAATTCGGATCCCTCTCCTTGGCCTTCAAAAACACCACCCCAATGTGTTGCTGCAACCGATACTTCTCCTGCAGCGGAATCAGCTTCACCCGGTTCTCATACACCGCCGCAATCCTTCCCGGCAGCAACGCATAACCCACCCCCGAACTGACCATACTCAGCAGCGTGAAAATATCATTCACCTGCATCGCCACCTTCGGCTCGAACCCCGCCTGCTTGAACACCCGGTTACCGTCCTGATGGGTCGCGAAGCCCTGAGTCAGGGTGATGAAGGTTTCATCGCGCACTTCGGCCAGATCCACTTCATTGCGCTGGGCGAACTTTGAATCTGCCGGGGTGGCGAGGAAGATGTCGTCGGAGAACAGCGCAATCTGCTCGCAGTCCGGGTCGTTGATGCTGTCGTCCAGCGACACCAGAATCGCGTCGACCTCCATATTTTTCAGCTTGTAGAGCAGGTCGATGTTCGAGCCGAGGATCAGGTCGATATTGAGTTCGCTGCGGCGGATTTTCAGGCCCATGATCAGTTGCGGCACGGTTTTCACTGTCAGCGAATACAGCGAGCCAAGCTTGAAGCGTTCAGCGGAGAACCCGGCCGCTTCGCGGGTCAGGCGCACGCTTTCGACGACGTCGTTGATCAGCTTCTGCGCGCGTTCTTCCAGCACATAAGCGCTTTCCAGCGGTGTCAGGTTGCGGCCTTCGTGTTTGAACAGCGGGCAGCGCAGGGCGCTTTCCAGTGAATGAATCGCGCGGTGCACGCTGACGTTGCTGGTCTGCAACTCGGCAGCAGCGCGGGCGAGGTTGCCGGTGCGCATGAAAGCGAGGAACACCTCGAGTTTTTTCAGGGTCAATTCTTCGTCGATCAGCATGGCGCGGACTCTTTTTGGTATCGGCCGATTGTGCCCAATTACCACGACGTGTGCAGGCTGGTGTTGAACAGAAACATTGCGCTTTTACGCTCAAGGCCCGAGCCTTGCGCGCTGCGGTAACGAATGTGAGGTGAGCAATACATGTATCACGGAGAACGATTGAACGCCTGGACCCATCTGGTCGGGGCGGTGGCGGCTTTTGTTGGCGGCGTGTGGATGTTGGTGATTGCCTGTCTGGATGGCAGCCCGTGGAAGATTGTCAGTGTGGCGATTTACGCGTTTACCTTGCTGGTGCTCTACAGCGCCTCGACCGTGTACCACAGCGTGCGCGGGCGCAAGAAAGCGATCATGAAGAAGGTTGATCACTTTTCGATCTACCTGCTGATTGCCGGCAGCTACACGCCGTTCTGCCTGGTGACCCTGCGCGGGCCGTGGGGCTGGACGTTGTTCGGGATTGTCTGGGGACTGGCGCTGATCGGTATTCTGCAAGAGATCAAACCGCGTTCGGAGGCGCGGATTCTGTCGATCGTGATTTACGCGGTGATGGGCTGGATTGTATTGGTGGCGGTCAAGCCGCTGATTGCGGCGCTGGGTACGACAGGTTTTGCCTGGCTGGCGTCGGGCGGGGTTTTGTATACGGTGGGGATTATCTTTTTTGCCTTGGATCACCGGCTGCGGCATGCGCACGGGATCTGGCATTTGTTCGTGATTGCCGGGAGCTTGCTGCACTTTGTGGCGATCTTGTTTTATGTCCTGTAAATGCAATCACTGTGGGAGCGAGCCTGCTCGCGAAGGCGTCAGTCCAGCTGATGCTGATGTTGGCTGATACACCGCTTTCGCGAGCAGGCTCGCTCCCACAGTAGATATCCAGTGAACACAACATTTGTGCGAACTCAGGATCTCTTGTGGGAGCTGGCTTGCCAGCGATGAGGCCTTAGAAATCACCCCAAAGCTGCTGGGCCACCGCCAGTGCAACCACCGGCGCAGTCTCGGTACGCAACACGCGTGGGCCGAGGCGGGCGGCGTGGAAACCGTTGCCTTTGGCTTGCTCGACTTCGGCGTCCGTCAAACCGCCCTCAGGCCCGATCAAGAACGCCAAAGTTGCCGGTTTGGCATGACTCACCAATGGTTCCGCCACCGGATGCAAAACCAATTTCAACTCGGCTTCGGTCTGCTTGATCCAGTCCGCCAGCAATACCGGCGGATGAATTACCGGCACCCGCGAACGCCCACATTGCTCGCAAGCGCTGATCGCCACCTGACGCCAGTGCAGCAGGCGTTTGTCGGCGCGTTCGTCCTTGAGGCGGACTTCGCAGCGATCACTGAAGATCGGCGTGATTTCATTCACGCCCAGCTCGGTGGCTTTCTGAATCGCCCAATCCATCCGCTCGCCACGGGACAAGCCCTGGCCGAGGTGGATGTGCAGCGGCGACTCGACCTGGCCGGCGAATTGCTCGTCGATCTGCACGGTCACGCGCTTCTTGCCGACTTCCAGCAGAGCGCCGCGAAACTCATGCCCGGAGCCGTCGAACAACTGCACCGCATCGCCCTCGGCCATGCGCAGCACGCGGCTGATGTAATGCGCCTGGGCCTCCGGCAATTCGTGTTCGCCGGTGCTCAGGGGGGCGTCGATAAAGAAGCGGGACAGTCTCATTTCGGGTCTCTGGAAAGATGTGAATCAGGTGGATCGGTGTCGACTTCATTCGCGAGCAGGCTCGCTCCCACAGTTGAAATGCATTCCCCTGTGGGAGCGAGCCTGCTCGCGAAAGCGGCAGTTCAGGCGCCACAAATTTTGGATCAGCCTGGATCGCGGAACCCCGGGTGGAAGTCTTTTGGCACGGCGACGCTGACGCTGTCACGGGTGGCAATGTCGATGCCTTCGCTAGCCACTTCGGCGAGGAAGTCGATCTGCTCCGGGGTGATCACGTACGGTGGCAGGAAATACACCACGCTACCGAGCGGGCGCAGCAACGCGCCACGCTCCAGCGCATGCTGGAACACCTTCAAACCACGACGCTCCTGCCAAGGGTAGGCCTCTTTGGTGGCTTTATCCTTGACCATCTCGATGGCCAGGACCATGCCGGTCTGACGCACTTCGGAGACGTTCGGGTGATCGACCAGATGCGCCGTCGCCGAGGCCATGCGCTGGGCCAGGGCCTTGTTGTTCTCGATAACGTTGTCCTGCTCGAAGATATCCAGCGTTGCCAGTGCCGCCGCGCACGCCAGCGGGTTGCCGGTGTAGCTGTGCGAATGGAGGAAGGCGCGCAGGGTTGGATAGTCGTCGTAGAACGCGCTGTAGACCTCGTCGGTGGTCAGGCACGCGGCCAGCGGCAGGTAGCCGCCGGTCAGGGCTTTCGACAAGCAAAGGAAGTCCGGACGAATGCCAGCCTGTTCACAGGCAAACATGGTTCCGGTGCGACCAAAGCCAACGGCGATTTCGTCGAGGATCAGATGCACGCCGTAACGGTCGCAGGCCTCGCGCAGCAGCTTGAGATAAACCGGGTGATACATGCGCATGCCGCCAGCGCCCTGAATCAGCGGCTCGACGATCACTGCCGCGACGCTGTCATGGTTCTCGGCCAAGGTCTGTTCCATGGCGGCGAACATATTGCGCGAGTGTTCTTCCCAGCTCATGCCTTCGGGGCGCCCGTAGCAATCCGGGCTCGGCACTTTGATGGTGTCCATCAGCAGCGCTTTGTAGGTTTCAGTGAACAGCGGCACGTCGCCGACCGCCATCGCTGCCATGGTTTCACCGTGGTAGCTGTTGGTCAGGGTGACGAAGCGCTTCTTGTTCGGTTGGCCGCGATTGAGCCAGTAATGAAAGCTCATTTTCAGCGCGACTTCGATGCAGGACGAACCGTTATCGGCGTAGAACACCCGGTTCAGGCCTTCCGGCGTCATCTTAACCAGGCGCTCGGACAGCTCGATAACCGGTTGATGGCTGAAGCCGGCCAGAATCACATGCTCCAACTGATCGACTTGATCCTTGATGCGCTGGTTGATGCGCGGGTTGGCGTGGCCGAACACGTTGACCCACCACGAGCTGACCGCGTCGAGGTAGCGCTTGCCTTCGAAGTCTTCAAGCCAGACGCCTTCTCCGCGCTTGATCGGGATCAGCGGCAGCTGTTCGTGGTCTTTCATCTGGGTGCAGGGATGCCACAACACCGCGAGGTCGCGTTGCATCCACTGGTTATTCAGGCCCATTTACAGTCTCCTCGAGGCGGCTCGCGACAAGCGCGGGCAAACAATCGCGCAAGCCTATGCAATGCATCGCGCGGGAACAACCCATTGTGTCGATTGAGCTACTTTGTATGAGCCGATAGACGTCGCTGGCGGCGTTTTGATGGCTAACGTATTCTTCGCGGTTCTTTGGGTCGTCTGACCCGCACAACTGCTTTTTTCTGTGGTATTTCCGGAGTTCGCTGAATGTCTGTCGGTTGGCTGCGCGCCTGTGCGCTGGTGATGTTGGGGCTGTTCAGCGTTACGGCGCTGGCCAAGGATAAAACTGCAATCGTGATCGGTGGTGGCCTGTCGGGCCTGACCGCTGCTTATGAGCTGCAAAACAAGGGCTGGCAGGTCACGCTGCTGGAAGCCAAGCCGAGCCTGGGCGGTCGCTCCGGTATGGCCACCAGCGAGTGGATCGGCAACGACAAGACGCAGCCAGTGCTGAACAAGTACGTGTCGACCTTCAAACTCGGCACCACGCCAGCGCCAGAGTTCGTGCGGACCCCGGGCTACCTGATCGACGGCGAGTATTTCTCCGCCGCCGATCTGGCAACCAAGCAGCCGGCCACCGCCGATGCCTTGAAGCGCTATCAGAAAACCCTCGATGATCTGGCGCGTTCGATCGACGATCCGCAGAACCCGGCGGCGACCAGCACCCTGCACGCGCTGGACCAGATCACCGTATCGAGCTGGCTCGACAAGCAGAACCTGCCGGCCACCGCGCGTCAGTTGATCAACCAGGACATCCGCACCCACTACGACGAGCCTTCGCGTCTGTCGCTGCTGTACTTCGCGCAGCAGAACCGCGTCTATCGCGGCATCTCCGACCGTGACCTGCGCGCTTCGCGTCTGGTCGGCGGCAGCCAGGTGCTGGCGCAGGCGTTCGTCAAACAGATCAAAACCATCAAGACCAACTCGCCGGTGTCGGCGATCAATCAGGACAAGGACGGCGTGACCGTCAAGGTCGGCAGCGTTGGCTATCAGGCTGACTACGTTGTGCTGGCCGTGCCATTGCGTGCGCTGAACAAGATTGCCCTGACCCCGGCACTGGATGCCCAGCATCTGGCGGCGATCAAGGGCACCAACTACGGTTGGCGCGACCAGATCATGTTGAAGTTCAAAACGCCCGTGTGGGAAAGCAAGGCGCGCATGTCCGGCGAGATTTATAGCAACACCGGTCTTGGCATGCTCTGGATTGAACCTGCGCTGAAGGGCGGCGCCAACGTGGTGATCAACCTGTCCGGCGACAACGCTCGCGTGATGCAGGCGTTCGGCGACAAGCAGATGGTCGATCAGGTGCTGATCCGTCTGCACGCCTTTTATCCACAGGCCCGTGGTTCGTTCACCGGTTATGAAATCCGTCGCTACAGCACCGACCCGTCGATGGGCGGCGCGTACCTGGCTTACGGCCCAGGCCAGATCAGCAAGTTCTGGCGCCTGTGGGAACGTCCGCTGCAACGCGTGACGTTCGCTGGCGAACACACCGACACCTTGTACCCGGGCACGCTGGAAGGCGCACTGCGCACCGGTCAGCGTGCGGCCAGCCAGGTTGAAGATCTGGCGGCGGGCAAATCGTTCGAACCAGCAAAAGTGGTACCGGCCGCAGCAGCGGCAGGCGCGGCGGGTGCCGTGGCGGCGAAGAAGGGCAACTTCTTCAGCAACCTGTTTGGCGGTTCGGATGACGAGAAGAAGCCTGAGCCTGTGAAAGCGCCAGAGCCGACTCCTGCTCCGGTAGCTCCAGCGCCTGCGCCAACCCCGGCACCCGCGCCAGCTCCGGTGGAAGCACCGAAACCAGCGACCCCGGTGAAAGCTGAACCGGCGAAGAAAGCAGCGGCCAAGCCAGCGGCAAAGAAGCCGGCTGCGAAAACCGAGGCGAAAAAACCTGCGGCCAAACCGGCAGCAAAAAAGGCTGAACCGGCGAAGAAACCAGCAGCCAAGCCGGCAGCCACTACTGAGACCAAGGCGCAGTAAGCCTTTGCTTCAATAAAAAACGCGGCCATACGGGCCGCGTTTTTTTTGCTGGAAGCGCGCACTTCAATCCTGCCCGGTGCAGTCTCAAGGCTTACCTTTGCGCAGGACACTTCCCACAAAACAATCAGAACGAAACGATAGCGGGTGCTTGATCTCCAACTTTATGCTTGAAGAAATTGGAGGCGCGTGATGAAAAGGCTAACGGCAATACTTCTGTTGATGACACTTTCTGGTTGTGCCAATGAGCGTTTCTTTCCTGGGGGTTATGGCGCTGAACTTGCTCATCAATGCAAGATAGATCCATATAGCGCGGATTGCTTGCAGCCGCCGGCGGTGTTCACCAACTAATCAATAAAACTAACTAACGCTTGTTAAAAGTCCCATTTGAAGAACTCCGTGCCGTTCGGTAATTTTCGGAGCCATCGTTGCTTGGGTTTTCGAATGCGCCCGGGGACAAAACCGAAGCGGGCCCAGCGCAGATTCCCGTTGCGCTGATCGTAGATTACCAGGTTGCCATCGTCCTGAAGCGTCATGTACGTGTTGTACCAGAGCGATTTGTCGAGGCTGTGAGTGCTTTCAGCAATCCACAGGCGCCGTCTGGAAGGATCGTAGAGAAAGCCGTTGTTGCTGATGACAAATTGCAGTGGCTCACGCATCTTTTTTGGATGCAAAGTTAAACTGTAAGGCTGATGGTTATCGGCGATCCACACTACTGCTTCACCTTCTTTGATCAGCAGATCTCCATCGGCCTGCAATATAAGGCGGAATTGGCCGTTCTCGGATTGCAGATATTGGCCTGGGGTCAAGGTTTGGTTTGGCGGTAACTCGGAAGTTCCACTTGCTTGAAATGGGGTGTAACGAAGAGCCATGTTGTTCACCGTTTCAAAGAATGATTGAGTCATCATTTGATCAGGTACAGACGTACAACCAGCGATACATAGTTATCGATTGAGAATTTCTCTGGCGACGACTTTCCTGCGATCGCCATCTGCTCCGTGGAGCGCCGGATCAGCCAGCGAGAATCGAGCACCATGGTCCGAGCGCTGTGCGGAAAAACCGCCTTTAATCTTTCCTTAACACGTCACTTCCAGACTCTTGATCGTATTTCTCGATATTTCAAAGCAAAATTTTCCGCTTTAATTCGATAGATAACTCGCTAGTCTTGGTTCGCAGTTCTCACAGGATTTGGGCAATGCAGCTACGTAACTCTTCTTCGCGCTATGGTTGGGTCAGCATCTTCATGCACTGGGGCGTGGCGCTGGTGGTCTTCGGGCTGTTCGCGCTGGGCTTGTGGATGGTCGGGCTGGATTACTACAGCAGCTGGCGCAAAGAGGCGCCGGATCTGCACAAGAGCATCGGTCTGGTGCTGTTGGGTCTGATGGTGTTGCGGGTGCTGTGGCGCTTTATCAGCCCACCGCCGCCGCCGCTGCAAAGCTACAGCCGCATGACCCGTATCGGCGCCAAATTCGGCCACGGGTTTCTGTACGTTGCGCTGTTCGCTGTGATGCTTGCCGGTTACCTGATTTCCACCGCAGACGGTGTCGGGATCCCGGTGTTTGGCCTGTTTGAAGTTCCTGCACTGGTTTCCGGGCTACCGGATCAGGCAGATACCGCTGGGGTGATTCATCTGTGGCTGGCGTGGGCACTGGTAATTTTTTCCGGTCTCCATGCGTTGGCAGCATTGAAGCACCACTTTATCGATCGTGATGCGACCCTGACGCGAATGCTCGGTCGCAAAGCCTGAAATTCAACCTCGACTCAAAGGAAAAGAAAGCATGTTGAAAAAGACTCTGGCCGCTCTGGCAATCGGTTCTGCACTGCTCTCGGCCCAGGCCATGGCAGCGGACTACAAAATCGACAAGGAAGGTCAGCACGCCTTCGTTGACTGGAAAATCAGCCACCTGGGTTACAGCTTCATCCACGGTACTTTCAAAGATTTCGACGGTACGTTCTCGTGGGATTCGGCCAAGCCTGAAGCCAGCAAGATCTCGGTTGATGTGAAAACCGCCAGCCTGTGGTCCAACCACGCTGAGCGTGACAAGCACATCGCCAGCAAAGATTTCCTCGACGTGGGCAAGTTTGCTGACGCCAAGTTCGTCTCCACCGCCGTTAAGTCGACCGGTGAAAAGACGGCTGACGTGACCGGCGACCTGACCCTGCACGGCGTGACCAAGCCTGTGACCTTCAAGGCCACGTTCAACGGCGAAGGCAAGGATCCATGGGGCGGCGAGCGTGCTGGCTTCAACGCCAAGACCACCCTGAACCTGAACGATTTCGGGATCAAGGGCCCAGGTCCTACCTCGCAAACTGCGGATCTGGACATCTCGCTGGAAGGCGTGAAGGTTAAGTAACTTTCGCCCCGACAGACAAAAACGCCCCCGGTTGAAAGACCGGGGGCGTTTTTTATTGTCCGTCACACACATCCCCTGTGGGAGCGAGCCTGCTCGCGAAGGCGGCGGGTCAGTCAGCAATGATGTTGGCTGAATGACCGCTTTCGCGAGCAGGCTCGCTCCCACAGTGGGTTTGCGGTGATTCAGGGGGGGTTGTGGCGGCATAAAAAATGCCCCGGCTCTTTCGAGGCGGGGCATCTTTTATGGCGGCGTTAACTCAGCGATTGCGGGTCAGCAGCGCTGGTTTCTCGCCACGCGGGCGGCTTGGCAGTTGATCGAGCTGCTCAGGCGTCGGGAAGCGGTCGGCTTTCGATTCCTTGTGCATGATCTTCGGGCCGTTGCTGCGCGGGTTCTGCACGGCTGGCTCGCTGCGAGGCTGATCGTCACGGGCTGGACGACGGTTGCGCGAGGACGAGGCGGAGTCGTCGCGACGACCCGACTGACCGTCACGCGGTGCGCCGCTGCGCGGGCCACCGCTGCGTTTGGCTGGCGGAGTGCCGGTGCTCGAGCCGTTGCTGTTGCGCGGGCCGTTCTGACGACCCTGCGACTGACCGCCGCGTGGTGCGCCCGAACCTGCGCCTGCGCCCTGAGCCGGTGCGCCTGGACGACGACCACGGCCGCCAGCAGGAGCCGGCTTCGGCACGTAGTCAACGCGGTTACCGAAGTTATCGATATCGTCGTCGAGGAATTCGTCCGGTGCACGATCTGCCGCCGCACGTGGCGGCTGGCTCGGACGCTGTTCACGGCTCGGGGTGCCTTCGCGCGGCTTCTGCTGACGGGCAGGGCGCTCGCCACGTTCACCGGCCGGTTTTTCCTTGCCCTTGTCTTTGCCTTTGTCTTTGCGACCGCCGCCACCGCCGCCGCCATTCGGGCCGTCGCCGCGTGGGCCACGTGGGTTGCGCGGGTTACGCACGTCCGGACGTTCACGCACTTCCGGCTTCTCGGCTTCAATGGTGCTCGAATCGAAGCCCATCAGGTCGCCGTCGGCGATTTTCTGCTTGGTCATGCGTTCGATGCTTTTCAGCAGTTTTTCTTCGTCCGGCGCGACCAGCGAGATCGCCTCGCCCGAACGACCGGCACGGCCGGTACGGCCGATACGGTGAACGTAATCTTCATCGACGTTCGGCAGTTCGAAGTTGACCACGTGTGGCAACTGATCGATGTCCAGACCGCGTGCGGCGATGTCGGTCGCGACCAGGATGCGTACCTGGTTGGCCTTGAAGTCGGCCAGCGCTTTGGTCCGCGCGTTCTGGCTCTTGTTACCGTGGATGGCCACAGCCGGCAGGCCGTGCTTGTCCAGGTACTCGGCCAGACGGTTGGCGCCGTGCTTGGTGCGAGTGAACACCAATACCTGTTCCCACGCGCCGGCGGTGATCAGGTGCGCCAGCAGCGCACGTTTGTGGCTGGCCGGCAGACGGAAGACGCGTTGTTCGATGCGCTCGACCGTGGTGTTCGGCGGCGTCACTTCGATGCGTTCCGGGTTGTGCAGCAGCTTGCCGGCAAGGTCGGTGATGTCTTTGGAGAAGGTCGCCGAGAACAGCAGGTTCTGACGCTTGGACGGCAGACGCGCGAGGACTTTCTTCACGTCGTGCACGAAGCCCATGTCGAGCATGCGGTCGGCTTCGTCGAGGACGAGGATTTCCACGTGGGACAGATCAACGCTGCCCTGGCCGCACAGATCGAGCAAACGACCGGGGCAGGCAACGAGCACGTCGACGCCACGGGACATGGCCTGAACCTGCGGGTTCATGCCGACGCCGCCGAAGATGCAGGCGCTGACGAATTTCAGGTCACGGGCGTAGATCTTGAAGCTCTCGTGTACCTGGGCCGCGAGTTCGCGGGTCGGGGTCAGGACCAGTACGCGCGGTTGGCGCGGGCCATGACGCTGGGATTTGTCCGGGTGACCGTTGGGGAACAACCGCTCCAGGATCGGAAGGGCGAAACCGCCGGTTTTACCGGTACCTGTCTGTGCCGCAACCATCAGGTCGCGACCTTGCAACACGGCGGGAATGGCCCGCTGTTGCACCGGAGTAGGCTCGGTATAGCCCGCATCTTCGATGGCGCGGACTAAAGCCTCGGAGAGACCGAGGGAAGCAAAGGACATGAGTAATCCTGTTTTAGTTAGGGCTTGGCCCAATGGGAGTCTTGCCTGGCGCGAATGGCGTTTAAGAGGACGCAATCCCGTCCGGTCCTGCTGCGGTTCCGAAGGCACGTCTGGAGCGCTCGCGCGGGCTGCAAAGCTGCGCTGTAGCGGGTCGAGAGGCCTGTTACGGTTCCGGGCGTCCGGGCGTGAGCCTGGCGGGAACGCCGGAGTATAACAGAGCAATCACTGCGCGCTGCTTTCCTGCTGCTCAACGGTTTTGCTGTTGGCCGTGGCTGAGTTCAGTGAAGGGCTGCCGACGGGTGCGGCGCCGTAGCGTGCGCTGAGCTCGGCATACGCCGGTTCGCGCTTGAAACGTTTGAGTTCGGCACCGAAACGTTGCACCAATAAATCCATGCCGGCATTGCGCCGAACCGCGAGAAACTGGCTTTGGCGGCTAATGACGGTGGGGTTCTCAGTGATCTGATCGCGGATATTCAGTTCATCGAGCAAATGCTGACCGACACGGCGATCGGTGATCAGCAAATCGATTCGACCGCGCACCAGTTTGCCGAAGTTGGCCTCGTGGGTCGGGGCCGGTTCACGGGCAAACAGGGTCGATTCGCGGAAATCCGGACTGTAGAGATAACCCGGCGAGGTGCCGATGGTCAGGCCTTTGAGTTCTTCGAGTTTGCGAAACGGGTGTGGCCGGTCGTTGGCGTAGAACATCACGAACTCGACATCTGACAGTGGTTCGCTCGGGTAGAGCAGGGTGGCGTCGCGTTCATCGCTATGGAAGATATCCAGCGCCCCATCAGCCATGCCAGTTTCAAGCATCGACAGGCAACGCTTCCACGGCAGGAATTGCCATTCGACTTCAATGCCCAGACGCTTGAAGACGATGGCCGTGGTTTCGTAGTCCAGCCCGAGGTTCTTGCCGCCTTCTTCATATATGTAAGGCGCCCACGGTTCGGTGACAATACGCAGCTTCTCGCCTCGAGCGGCGAAGCTCAGGCAAGCAAAAACCAGCACGGCGAATAACTGCGTGATCAAAGGCATGGCTTGAGATTACGACGAGAAACGCGAAAGAGCCAGAAAGTGCCTGCACAAGCTCTGTTTCGGGCCTTTAAAAGCAAAAGATCGCAGCCTTCGGCAGCTCCTACACGGGATACGAAATCTCAACGTAGGAGCTGCCGAAGGCTGCGATCTTTTGATCTTGCTTGTAGCTTTCAGCTTGAAGCTTGCTGCTGCTTCAGCGCGGCAACTTCAGGTTATTCCAGATCGCCAGACTAGGCTCAGCCTGATTCATGGAATAGAAGTGCAGCCCCGGCGCGCCGCCCTGCAACAGGCGCTCGCACATCTCGCTGACGACTTGCTCACCAAAGCGCTGAATGCTTTGTGTGTCATCGCCGTAGGCTTCCAGTTGCTTGCGGATCCAGCGCGGGATTTCCGCACCGCAGGCATCGGAGAAGCGCGCGAGCTTGCTGTAGTTGGTGATCGGCATGATCCCCGGCACGATCGGCAGATCGACACCCTGCGCCTGCAAACGGTCGACAAAGTAGAAGTAGCTGTCGGCGTTGAAGAAGTACTGGGTGATCGCGCTGTCGGCGCCGGCGCGAGCCTTGCGCACGAAGTTGGCCAGATCGTCTTCGTAGTTGCGTGCTTGCGGATGCATCTCCGGGTAAGCGGCAACTTCGATGTGGAAATGGTCACCGGTTTCTTCACGAATGAATTCAACCAGCTCATTGGCGTGACGCAGCTCACCGCTGGTCATGCCCATGCCGGACGGCAGGTCACCACGCAGGGCAACGATGCGCTTGATGCCGGCAGCCTTGTACTCGTTCAGCAGGCCGCGCAGGTCGTCCTTGCTGTCGCCGACGCACGACAGGTGCGGTGCGGCCGGGATTTTGACTTCGCTTTCCAGTTGCAGAACGGTGTTGAGGGTGCGATCACGGGTCGAACCACCAGCGCCATAGGTGCAGGAAAAGAAGTCAGGGTTGTAAGTGGCCAGCTGACGGGCAGTGGCGAGCAGTTTTTCATGCCCAGCATCGGTCTTGGTCGGGAAGAACTCGAAGCTGTAGCGACGGTCTTGGGACATGGTCATACCCTTGGAAACACGTAAGCCGGACGCTGCACCCTGTAGGAGCTGCCGCAGGCTGCGATCTTTGCAGATCAACAGATCGCAGCCTGCGGCAGCTCCTACACAGAGCGGTCAGCAGCGCCAGTCAGGCAACGCGGTGCGCCAGGCACACCGGGTCGACGCTCAGCCAATCAGTAGCGGTAAGCGTGCGGCTTGAACGGGCCTTCGACGGTCACGCCGATGTAGTCAGCCTGTTGCTTGGTCAGTTGGGTGACCACGCCGCCGAAGCCGCGAACCATTTCCAGGGCCACTTCTTCGTCGAGTTTCTTCGGCAGTACTTCAACGGTCAGGCGCTCGGCTTTCTGGGCTGGCGACAGGTCGGCGTACTTCTGGCCGAACAGGAAGATCTGCGCCAGTACCTGGTTGGCGAACGAACCGTCCATGATGCGGCTTGGGTGACCGGTGGCGTTGCCCAGGTTCACCAGACGGCCTTCGGCCAGCAGGATCAGGTAGTCGTCGTTCTGAGCGTCGAAAGCGCCCGGGCCGGTACGGTGGATCTTGTGTACCTGTGGCTTCACTTCTTCCCATGCCCAGTTCTTGCGCATGAAAGCGGTGTCGATTTCGTTGTCGAAGTGACCGATGTTGCAGACCACGGCGCGCTTCTTCAGGGCTTTGAGCATGTTCGCGTCGCAAACGTTGACGTTACCGGTGGTGGTCACGATCAGGTCGATCTTGCCCAGCAGCGCTTTGTCGATGCTTGCTTCGGTGCCGTTGTTGATACCGTCGATGAACGGCGAAACCAGTTCGAAACCGTCCATGCATGCTTGCATGGCGCAGATCGGGTCAACCTCGGAGACTTTAACGATCATGCCTTCCTGACGCAGGGACTGAGCCGAGCCCTTGCCCACGTCACCGTAACCGATGACCAGCGCTTGCTTGCCGGACAGCAGGTGGTCGGTACCGCGCTTGATCGCGTCGTTCAGGCTGTGACGGCAGCCGTACTTGTTGTCGTTCTTGGACTTGGTCACCGAGTCGTTGACGTTGATGGCCGGGATTTTCAGCTCGCCCTTGGCCAGCATGTCCAGCAGACGGTGTACGCCGGTGGTGGTTTCTTCGGTCACGCCGTGAACGCGATCCAGCACCTGTGGGTACTTGTCGTGCAGCAGCTGAGTCAGGTCGCCGCCGTCGTCGAGGATCATGTTGGCGTCCCATGGCGCGCCATCCTTCAGGATGGTTTGTTCCAGGCACCACTCGTACTCTTCTTCAGTCTCGCCTTTCCAGGCGAAAACCGGGATGCCGGCAGCAGCGATAGCGGCAGCAGCCTGATCCTGAGTCGAGAAAATGTTGCACGACGACCAGCGTACTTCGGCACCCAGGGCAACCAGGGTTTCGATCAGCACGGCAGTCTGAATGGTCATGTGGATGCAGCCGAGGATCTTGGCGCCTTTCAACGGCTGTTCGCCGGAGTACTTGCGACGCAGACCCATCAGAGCCGGCATTTCCGATTCGGCGATGATGGTTTCGCGACGGCCCCAGGCAGCCAGGGACATGTCGGCAACTTTGTAATCGTTAAAATCTGCAGGCGTGATAACAGCGCTCATGAAGAGCCTCCATTCGTAATGTATGCGAATGGGCGCCGTTGTGCGTTTAGTGTCCAGCCTAAGGCCGGTCAACGCCCCATCCGAGCCTGACAGGTTGAACCTGCTGCAGCGCCCCTCGGACAGGTGGCGGGAAAACGGTAGCAAGTGAACGTTACCGTTTTGAAACGGTGGCGATTATAGCCGTCTAGACTGATCTTCCAAAGGGTTTCTGTCGGCCAGATGAAGATCGTTAATGACGACCATAGTCGAAGCCGCATGGAGCCTGACCGCTCAGTCTGCCAAGATACCGTCCATCGTTCGGCAAGACACTCAGGAGTGAAGATGAATTTCCACACCCGCAAATGGGTAAAACCCGAAGACCTCAACCCCAACGGCACCCTGTTCGGCGGCAGTCTGTTGCGCTGGATCGACGAAGAAGCGGCGATTTACGCCATCGTGCAGTTGGGCAATCAGCGCGTGGTGACCAAGTACATTTCCGAAATCAACTTCGTCAGCGCCTCGCGCCAGGGCGACATCATCGAACTGGGCATCACCGCCACCGAGTTCGGCCGCACCTCGATCACCCTGACTTGTGAAGTGCGCAACAAGATCACTCGCAAGAGCATTCTGACCGTTGAGAAGATGGTGTTTGTGAACCTCGGTGAAGACGGTTTGCCGGCACCGCATGGCCGCACTGAAATCAAATATGTGAAAGATCAGTTCCAGGAAGATGAGTTGGTCACCAAATAACATCGGCGGTGCTTTCTTCGCGAGCAAGCTCGCTCCCACATAGATCACGCTGTACCTGTGGGAGCGAGCTTGCTCGCGAAAGCGGTTGTTCAGTCAGCGAAGAATCATCTGGCCACTGAACAGCCATGAACCGCCGGGGTCGTAGGTAAACACCACCCCCACGGTTCCCACGCCATGACCACTCCCACCGACGGCAAGACCCCCGATCTCTCGGCCAAAGAACAGCACGAAGTCGAGAAAAACCAGCCGCCCCGCGCGGCCGTCCTTCATGAAATCATCCGTAGCCAAGGCGATCAGGAACTGGAGCGCAGCATCGCCGCGCTCTGGTGGTCGGCATTGGCAGCTGGGTTGACCATGGGCCTGTCGCTGATGGGTATGGGCCTGCTCAATTCGCGCCTGCCCGAGGGCGATGAATTCAAGGTGATCGCCAGCTTCGGCTATTGCGCGGGTTTTCTCGCGGTGATCCTCGCTCGTCAGCAACTGTTCACCGAAAACACCCTGACCGCTGTGCTGCCGGTCATGACCAAACCGACCCTGCAAAACTTCGGCCGGCTGATCCGCCTGTGGACAGTGGTGTTGGTCGGCAACCTGTGTGGCACGATTCTAGTGGCATACGTGATGCTCGAACTGCCGATCTTCGACACAAAGACTGACCACGCCTTCCTCGAAATCGGCCGCAAAGTCATGGAAAACCATGCCAGCCAGATGTTCGCCAAAGGCATCGTGTCTGGCTGGATGATCGCCACCATGGTCTGGATGATTCCGTCCATGGAGAGCGCGAAGATGTGGATCATTATCCTCATCACCTACCTCATGGCGCTCGGCGATTTCACCCACATCGTCGTCGGTTCGGCCGAGGTGTCGTATCTGGTGTTTGCCGGCGAATTGCCGTGGAGTGATTTCTGGGCGGTATTCGCAGGACCCACGCTGGCGGGGAACATCATTGGCGGCAGCTTTATCTTCGCGCTGATCAGCCATGCGCAGATCCGTAGCGAGAGCGGTGCGCCGAAGGAATCTGCGGATCAGGCCGGGAAACCTGATCCGCAGCAGATCAAAAAATGATCAGTGGTGAGCGGGTTCGCTGGTGGTCGCGGGCTCGTTGCGAGTCGCGTGCTTGACCAGTTTGCCGATGGTCAGCCCCTGCAACAGGATCGACGACAGCACCACGATGTAAGTGATGCTCAGCAGCAGATCGCGCTCCGGGCCCAGCGGCAGAGCCAGCGCCAGTGCCACCGAAACACCGCCGCGCAAACCGCCCCAGGTCAAAATCCGGATGGTGCCGGCCGGCACTGTCCGCCAGCGGCGCAGCAGCAGAATCGCCGGGGCCACAGTGAGCAGGCGCGACAGCAGAATGGCCACCGCCAATACACTCGCCGCCGCTACGTGCAACCAGTTGAACGGCAGCAGCAACAGCTCCATGCCGATCAGCGCGAACAGCAGCGCGTTAAGCATGTCATCGAGCAATTCCCAGAAACCGTCGAGATAACGGCGGGTCATGTCGTTCATCGCCAGATTGCGGCCGAGGTTGCCGATGATCAGGCCGGCGACCACCATCGCAATCGGTGCCGAAACATGAATCTCGGTGGCCATCGCCGAACCGCCAATGACCAGCGCCAAGGTCAGCATCACAGTGATCTGATGCTGCTCGACGCTCTTGATCATGCGATAAACCAGATAACCGATCAGCCCGCCGAACAGCACACCGCCAATCGCTTCATGAACGAACAACATCGCGGTGGCGCTGACGGTCGGGGTTTCGCCGAGTTGGGCGATGCCCAGCAGTACGGTGAACACCACTACGGCCGTGCCGTCGTTGAACAGTGATTCGCCGACGATGGTGGTTTTCAGCGGCTTCGAGGCGTTTGCGGTACGTAGCACACCGAGCACGGCAATCGGGTCGGTCGGTGAAATCAGCGCGCCGAACAGCAGGCAATACAAGAAACTCACGTGCCAGCCGAACAGGGCAAAAATGTAATAGGCGAGGCTGCCGATCACCGTGGTGGCAATCAACACGCCGAAGGTCGCCAACAGGCCGATGGGCCAGCGGTAGCTGCGCAGGTCGTTCAGGTTGACGTGCAAGGCGCCGGCGAACAGCAGGAACGACAGCATCCAGTTCATCAAGAGATCGCCGAAGTCGATCTGGCCGATCAGTTGCTGCACGCGTTCTTCGAGACCGGGGTAGCCGAGCACGCTCAGGCCTTGCAGGATCAGCGAGAACAGCAGCGCGGTGACCATCACGCCGATGGTCGGCGGCAGGCCGATGAAGCGGAAGTTGACGAAGGTCAGGAGGGTGGTGAGGCAGATGAAAGCGGCGACAAGTTCAAGCATCCGGGGTCCTTTGGATGAGGGGGTGAAAGATAGCGCACCGAATCTTTGGTGCAGGGATTGGATGGGTTGAGTCAGGATCGGGACACAGTTGATGGTGTGATGAGATCAAGAGCCCCCTCACCCCAGCCCTCTCCCTTAGGGAGAGGGGGAAAGGGAGCAGATCTCAAGTCTTTCAGGGCCTGAGTTCGGCTCGAAATTTCAGGTCGATGTAACTCGAACATTCAACACGGTCAGTCCCCTCTCCCTCTGGGAGAGGGCTAGGGTGAGGGCTTTTGCAGGCTAAACCCGATTAGCCGGACACATTGACCGCAGCCGCTTCGCGACGTTGCAGATAGATGAAAAACAGCGCCGTCAGCACGGTCAATACGCCAACAAGCGCACCGGTCCATGGCAAGTCCGCCAGATCAGCGCCACTGGCAACCACCAGCCCGCCGATCCACGCACCCGCCGCGTTACCGAGGTTGAAAGCGCTCTGGTTCAATGTCGAACCGAGGTTCGGTGCTTCATGGGCCTGATCGATGATCAGCAGTTGCAGAATCGGGCACAGCGCAAAAGCAAAAATCCCCCACAGCACCAGCGTGATCGCCGCCGGCACCACCGAACGACTGGTCTGACTGAACGCCGCCAGAATCACCACCACCGCCAAGGCCACTCCGACCAGCGACGGCAACAAACGGCTATCAGCCAGACGCCCGCCGAGCATGCTGCCGCCGGTCAGGCCTACACCGAATAACAGCAGCATCACCGTGACGCCGTGCGGGCTGACGCCGGTGATGTCTTGCAGGATCGGCGCGATGTAGGTGAACACGCTGAACAGGCTGGTCGATGCCAGCACACTCATGCCCAGCGCCAGCAACACGTTGATCTTGCCCAATACCTTGAATTCGCTGGCGAGGTTGGCCTTGTCCATCGGGATGTGTTTCGGCAGCCAAAACCACTGCGCGAGGGCTGCGATCACACCGATCACCGAAACCGCCCAGAAGGTCGAACGCCAGCCGGCGTACTGACCCAGCGCCGTGCCCAGCGGTACGCCGAGGACGTTGGCCAAGGTCAGGCCGGTGAACATCATCGCAATCGCCTGTGCGCGTTTGTTCGGCGCGACCAGTCCGGCGGCGACCACCGAGCCGATGCCGAAAAACGCGCCGTGGCACAGTGCGGTGACCACGCGAGCGGCCATCAGCGTCGCGTAGTTCGGCGCCAGGGCGCAGAGCACGTTGCCGAGGATGAACATCAGCGTCATTCCCAGCAATGTTGCTTTGCGCGGCATGTTTGCGGTGCCGATCGCCAGGATCGGCGCGCCGAATACCACGCCCAACGCATAACCGGTGATCAACAGGCCCGCGTGAGGAATGCTCACGGCAAGGTCGCGGGCGACATCGGGCAACAAGCCCATGATGACGAATTCGGTTGTGCCGATGCCGAATGCGGCAACAGCGAGGGCAAGCAAGGCGAGTGGCATGCGCAAGGTCTCTGTCGGTAGTCTTGACGCTTTGATCAGGCATACGCAGGCCGACGACCGATCTCGAAGGAGGGCGGTGCAGGCAGGAATTATTGGTATTTTTCTGTGCGCAACTGAGTGCGGCGTGGTCGCTTGCAGTATAAACAGCTGCTGACACATCGCGAATCAATAATCTGACTATTCGAGGATTCACTGTAGGAGCTGCCGCAGGCTCGGGCCGCGTTCGGACGATCTTTTGATCTTTTTGTTAAAAATCAGAATCAAAAGATCGCAGCCTGCGGCAGCTCCTACATGGGGACTCATAAAAACAAGGGGTAAGACGTGCTGGCGACGGGGTTGGTATTGATGGCGGCGCTGTTGCATGCGACGTGGAATACATTGATCAAATTCAGCGCCGAACGGCTGCTGGTGGTGGCGTGCATGGACACCGTGGCGCTGCTGGTCGTGGCCATCGCGCTGCCGTTCGTGAGCTTGCCACCCATGGAAATCTGGCCATGGATTCTGGCGTCGGCAGCCTTTGAACTGCTGTATCGCTACCTGCTGATTCAAGCCTACCGGGTCGGCGATCTCGGGCTGGTCTATCCACTGATGCGTGGTTTGTCGCCGCTGGTAGTGCTGGCGCTGACCCTGATCTTCGCCGGTGAAGTGCTCACCACCCAGCAGATCTTCGGCATCATGCTGATCCCGTTTGGTATGGCTTGCTTGCTGTGGCAGGGCGGTGGCGGAAAGCATTTGCCTTGGTCAATGTTGCCCGTGGTTGCGCTGATTGGTCTGTGCATAGGTTGCTACACCTACATCGATGGCCAGGCACTGCGTCGTTGGTCGCACCCGCTCGATTATCTGGTCTGGGTCACGCTGCTCAGTGCCTGGCCATTCCCGTTGCTGGCATGGGTCGCCAAGCGTCCGGCGTTCATGCAGTTCTGGCGTGAGCAATGGAAGCTGGGGCTGGCCGTCGGGTTCTGTGTGTTGTTCAGCTACGCTCTGGTGCTGTGGGCGATGCAATTGGGCTCGATTGCAGAAGCGGCGGCATTACGCGAAATCAGCGTGATTCTGGTGGTGCTGTTCGGTATGCGCTACCTCAAAGAACCTTTTGGCCGGCCGCGGCTCTTAGCCTGTGGGCTGGTGCTGATCGGCATGCTGGTGATGAAGTTCTGACCGCTCGCGAATTTTATAACTCGAAAAAAGGACGGCGTTATGACGGTGGCTCTGTGGTGTGTGTTGGTGGCGATTTTTCTGCCGTATGTCTGCACTGGCGTGGCGAAAGCCGTGGGCGGCTACCGGTTGAGTGACAACCACGATCCGCGCGATTTTCTCGAAAGCCTCAACGGTGTGGCTCGTCGGGCACACGCGGCGCAGTTGAACAGCTTTGAGGTGATGCCGGCGTTTGCAGCGGCGGTGATCGTCGCGCACCTGGTGGGAACCGCGCAGTTGGTGACGGTCAATGTGCTGGCGGTAATGTTTATTACCAGTCGCCTGCTGTACATCATTTGCTATCTGGCGGACTGGGCGATCTTGCGGTCGCTGGTGTGGTTTGTGGGGATGGGGCTGATTGCTTCGTTCTTCTTTGTGTCGGTCTGATGCTCGGGTGTTGCTGATGGCCTCTTCGCGAGCAGGCTCGCTCCCACATGGATATGCAGTCCAACTGTGGGAGCGAGCCTGCTCGCGAAAGCCATTGTTCAGACGACAAAGATCCTAAGGGTTACTTCTTTTCCGTATCAGCCACCTGCGGCACTTGTGGCAGCGCTGCACCTTTAGGCCAAAGCATCCAGATCTGCCCCTGCTGCTTCATGTCCCCGGCCAATTGCCCGGCCGCATCACCGGTGCCCCAGAACAGATCCGCACGCACCTCGCCGGCAATCGCGCCGCCGGTGTCCTGTGCCGCCACCGGGCGCACCAGTGCCGTGCCGTCCGGTCGCGTGGTCGATAGCCACAACAGGCTGCCCAGCGGAATTACCTTGCGATCCACTGCCGCACTGTAGCCCGCAGTCAACGGCACGTTCAGTGAGCCGCGCGGGCCTTCGTTACTGTCCGGGTTGCGGGTGAAGAACACATAGCTCGGGTTGCTGCCCAGCAGTTCAGGAATCCGCGATGGATTGGCTTTGGCCCAATTGCTGATCGCGCTCATCGTCACGTCTTCTTTCTTCAACTCACCTTGCTCGACCAGCCAGCGGCCGATCGGCCGATACGGATGGCCGTTCTGATCGGCGTAGGCAATGCGCAGCTGTTTGCCGTCCGCGGTCTGAATTCGCCCCGAACCCTGGATCTGCAGGAATTGCAGATTCATCGGGTCGGTCAGGTAGGCAACCACTGGCGCTTTCACACCTTTGGATTCGATGGTCGCAGCATCGTCGTAAGGTTTGAGTACTCGACCTTCAAGGCGACCACGCAGGCGTTTGCCTTTGAGTTCGGGATAAATGCTGTCGAGCGAGACAATGATCATGTCCTCCGGCACGCCATACACGGGCACATTGGCCGTGTCGGTGGGCGTCAGGCTGCCGGGGTAGACCGGTTCGTAGTAGCCGGTGATCAAGCCGTTGGGGTTGTCGTTTTCAGCGCGCAGGCCGTAGACGTCGAGGTATTGCTTAAGGAACGCGCGGATCTCGCCAGCACTTTGCGGCACGTTGGCCGCAGCGGCGCAGGTTTGGCCCCACACGGCGTCAGCTTTGAGTCGGGTGCAGGCGCTGCGCCACGAACCGAAACCGGCGACCAGATCGCTATCGGATACCGCCGGCAATGCCTCCCAGGTGGCGCTGGAATAAGTGGCCAGCGCGTGGGTTTTCGGCTTGGCGTTCTCGCCACCGGTGCAGCCGGCGAGTATCGCCAGCAGCGGCAGGGTTGCAATCAGCGGGTGACGCCAGGCCTTGAAACGGCTGTTCATGGAGTGATTCCTGTGTCGGTTGCCCGCGTGCTCCATGCGCTCGAACAACCCGTATTTTTAATAGGGCTATTGGTGTTTGGCGGTGACGCGAGGATACTGGCCGCCGAATTCCGTGACCTGAAGCCACCATGACTGTTAAAAGAATTGCTGTTGTATTGCTGGCCTGTCTGACCTTGTCCGCCTGTGGCGGTGTCGATCCGAATTCTCCTCTGGGCCAGCGCAAGGCCATTTTCAAACAGATGCTCAAGACCGGTGAAGATCTGGGTGGCATGTTGCGTGGGCGCATTCCGTTCGACGGGCCGAAATTCGCCGAGGGCGCGGTCAAGCTCGATACGTTGTCCCATGAACCGTGGAAGCATTTTCCGCAAGTTCGCGAGGAAGATCACACCAGCGCCAAGGACGATGTCTGGCAGAAGCAGGCGCAGTTTCAGGAAATGGCTCGCACCCTTGAAGCCGCTACCGGCGAGCTGGTCATTGCCAGTCAGGTTCAGCCGTACAAGGCCAGCAACCTGGCGCCGGCGGTGCAGAAAGTTGAGGATGCCTGCAGCGCTTGCCATAAACAGTTTCGCGATCATTGATATTTAAAAGATCGCAGCCAGCGGCAGCTCCTGCATTGATCAGGGCAGGAGCTGCCGCAGGCTGCGATCTTTTGATTTTTACTTATCGATTTCGTCCAGCGCGTCTTGCAGTTCTTTGCGCGACTCGGCGAGTTTGTCTTTGCGCTTGTTGATCTTCTCCGGATCGCCTTTCTTCATGGCTTTATCGAGATCGGTCTGACGCTGACTGACTTCGTGTTTGGCCTCAAGCACTTTGTTTTCGCGTTCTTTCTTCAGACCGGCGTCGGTGCAGTGTTCGGTCACTTCGCTCAGGGCTTTTTCCAGACCCGCCTGCTGATCGGCATTGCCGCGCGATTTCGCCTGTTCGATCTGGTTCATGATGCCCTGCTTTTTCGCAGCGCAGCCGGTCAGGCCGGGGGCATCTTCATCGGCCATTACGGGGGCGGCCATCACGCCGCAAAGGGTCAGCATGGCGAGCGGTGCAAGAAATTTCATAAAAGCTCCATGTGCAAAGGCAATCGGGTCGGTCAGGCACTGCGCTGTTGGAGCGCTTGGGCTACCGATGGGTTCCCGGCGCGCCGGGATTGCGTAGTCAGAAACCGTCGATTCCGGCGGCATGTAAGGTTTCGCTCAAGGCCAGTACCTGCGGATCGCGAAAGAATGCGCTCAATTGCGCTGCGCGTCCCGGGCCGATACCGGCTTCGGCCTGCCATTGTTCGGCGTCGCGTTGTGCCAGCGCCTGCCACGAATCAGGCAGTTGTGCCTGACCGGTTGGCGGCAAGCCCAAGGCTTTGAGCCATTGGGTGAACGGTCGCTGGCGGGCGCTGTGAAAGCTGTGCATCAGGCGTTCGCTTCTGCGCTCGCCGAAGCCGGCAATGTTAGCAAGCTCTGGCGCGTCGAGGGTCAACCAATCCAGCAGGTTGTTCACACGGCGTGTTTCGAGAAGTTTCTCCCAGGTACCACGACCGACATGCTGCATCGCCAGCCCTTGCTTACCGCTGAGCCAGGTCAAGCGCGCGAGAAACTGGCTTTCGCAGCCGGGCGTGGGTTGCCAGCAACTCAAGGTGTGGAACTCCTCGGCGTTAGGAATATCGATGTCTGCCCGTTCAGTGGCGCGCAACACAACACTGTCGAGTCGAGGAATGGTCAGGCCGGCGAGGCTGATTGCCACTTGGTCGCCGGGGCGGATATCCAGTTCTTGCCAGCGTTTGAAGGAACTGGCGCTGACCCGTTTGATTTCCCGGTCATCGAGCATGACGGGTTTGAGTTCGAGTACTGGCGTGATACGCCCGGTGCGCCCGATCTTGAAATTGACCTTGCGCACTTCGGCCAGCGCTTGAGCAAAAGGATACTTCCACGCAACTGCCCAATACGGAGCGCGAGCCTGCCAGCGTTCGGCGGGTGGTCTTTGGCTCTGGCGCAGTACCACGCCGTCAGTGGCAAAGGGCAGGGGTGAGCGATACCAGTGATCGCGCCATTTCTGTGCGGCAGTAAAGTCGGGGACAGGATGACTGTACGGTTCAATCGTGGCGAAACCCAGCGTCGCCAACGTGGCGACTCGCTCGGGCAATTGCGCTGGGCCTTGTGGCCAGTCCCAGACGAACAGTCCGATACCGGAGGCTTGCTCGGCATCCAGAGTTTTGCGTCCCATCAGTCCCGCGACGGTGGAGCGAGCGTTGACGCTGCCGGATCGAGCTTGCACGTGCTCGTTCAAGCGCCAGTAGAGTTCGCCCTGCACCAGCACATCCAGCGGTTGTGTCAGGCGTTGAGGAATGGCGCCGATCTTCTGCGCTGATGGCGTCCAGTCTTGCCCGCGAACCCCGTCACCGCGACTGATGACCTGTTGCAAAACGCCCGCGCGGTAAATCAGCGTCACTGCCACGCCGTCGACTTTGGGTTGTATCCAGACATCCTGGCGGTCGCGCAGCCATGTCTCCACGGCGGCTGCTTCGTGCAACTTGTCCAGGCCGGTGTGGGCGATGGGGTGTGCGATTGAGCCTGAGACAGTACTCAGTGGCGCGGGCGTGGATGGCAGATTAAAGCAGCGTTGCCATTCGCTTAAGTGCAGGCGTGACTGATCGTAGAGTTCGTCGGCAATCAGTGAGCGGCCTTCGCGGTGGTAGGCGTCGTCCCATTGGTTGATCTGGTTTTGCAGGGTAGCGATTTCGTTTTGCGCCGTGGAGGCAGGCCAGTCAGGGCAAGCGGCGTAAGCGATCAGGTGGGTGAAGCCCAGCAGAAGAACTGAAAAAAGGCGCAGCGTGGCAAGCATGTTGAGCGTCCTTGCTCAGGGGGAATGCTTGAAGGCTAGGCGAGGATTTTGAAGTGGGTTGGCGGGGTGTTTTGCCGGGTGTTTCGGTTGGAAAGTAATATTGTCTGTTCGGGCCTCTTCGCGAGCAGGCTCGCTCCCACAGGGTATTAGTCGCGCATGAAAAAGCCCCGCACGGCGCGAACCGTGCGGGGCTTTTTGTGCAGCCGGGAAAGGCTTACAGACCAGCAGCAGAACGCAGGGCGTCGGCGCGGTCGGTTTTTTCCCAGGTGAACGTGGTGAAGGTGTCTTCGCCAACGGTCTTGGTTTCTGGCGCGCGACCGAAGTGGCCGTACGCTGCAGTTTCCTGGTACATCGGGTGCAGCAGATCGAGCATGGTGGTGATTGCGTATGGACGCAGGTCGAACACTTCACGCACCAGTTTGATGATCTTGTCATCGCTGATCTTGCCGGTGCCGAAGGTGTTCAGCGAGATCGAGGTAGGCTGAGCCACACCGATCGCGTAGGAAACCTGAATCTCGCAACGCTCGGCCAGGCCGGCAGCGACGATGTTCTTGGCAACATAACGGCCAGCGTAGGCAGCCGAACGGTCAACCTTCGATGGATCTTTGCCGGAGAACGCGCCGCCGCCGTGACGGGCCATGCCGCCGTAGCTGTCGACGATGATCTTGCGACCGGTCAGACCGCAGTCACCTACCGGGCCGCCAATGATGAACTGGCCGGTCGGGTTGATGTGGAACTGGGTGTCTTTGCTCAGCAGTTCGGCAGGCAGTACGTGCTTGACGATCAGCTCCATCACGCCTTCGCGCAAGTCTTTGTACGACACTTCAGGGTTGTGCTGGGTCGACAGAACAACAGCGTCGATGCCGACAACCTTGCCGCCTTCGTAACGGCAAGTCACTTGCGACTTGGCGTCCGGACGCAGCCAAGGCAGCAGACCCGATTTACGGGCTTCGGCCTGGCGCTGCACCAACTGGTGCGAGAAGGTGATCGGGGCTGGCATCAAAACGTCGGTTTCGTTGCTGGCGTAGCCGAACATCAGGCCCTGGTCGCCGGCGCCCTGATCTTCAGGCTTGGCACGGTCAACACCCTGGTTGATGTCCGGGGACTGCTTGCCGATGATGTTCATCACGCCGCAAGTCGCGCCGTCGAAGCCGACTTCGGAGCTGGTGTAGCCGATGTCGCAAATCACGTCACGAACGATCTGCTCCAGGTCGACCCAGGCGCTGGTGGTCACTTCACCGGCAACGATGGCGACGCCGGTCTTGACCAGGGTTTCCACGGCAACGCGTGCGTGTTTGTCCTGGGCAATAATGGCGTCCAGCACCGCATCGGAAATCTGGTCGGCGATTTTGTCCGGATGTCCTTCGGACACGGACTCGGAGGTGAAGAGGGAGTATTCGCTCATCTCGATGTTTTCCTGAATTTACCGATGGTGAGTGTCGCCAGCCGGTCGCTGAAAATGGCGGACCTGGATCTGGAAACCATTACGTAAGCCTACATAGAGGCTTTCCCCGGGAACGAGTCCCGCAGCGGTGGCCCAACGGGCCAAATCGTCCTGTTCAAACCCCAACCACAGATCACCGCAGGCCTCCCTGGCCCAACTCTGGTTGTGGCTACATAACTCTGTCACGAGCAGACTACCGCCCGGTTGCAGCAGGTCGGCCATGTGCTTGAGCGCATCGGCCGGCGCGGCGAAATGGTGCAACACCATGTTCAACACTACGCAATCGGCCTGAAGGCTTGTGCCGTTCAATGCATCGGCCAATTGCAGGCTGACGTTAGCCAGCTGTTCACGTTCACATACCTGACGCGCCAGTTCGAGCATCGCCGGGCTGTTGTCCAGCGCGGTTACTGTGCCGAAGCGACGCGCCAGTTCCGGCAGAAAAGCACCATCGCCGGGGCCGACTTCAATGGCCGTGGCTGCACCATTGAAGTTCAGTTTGTCGAGCAGGGCCAGCACGCTGTCACGGTATTGCGGCAGGCCTGCGATCAAGTCTTGCTGGGCACGAAATTTCTCCGCCACCCGGGCGAAAAAGTCCTGACTGGCCGCGGCACGCTGGCCGTGAACCTGTTCGATGCGCGCTTGCACGTCGTCAGGCAGATCCAGGTTGTCGACTTCTTCTAACAATGCCGCGTGCAACTTGCCGCCGAGCAGTTCGCTGTGGGGCAGGGCGCGGCGATAGAAAATCGCGTTGCCTTCGCGGCGTGTCGCCACCAGGTCGGCTTGTGCCAGTACCTTGAGGTGATGACTCATGCCGGACTGGCCGATGCCGAAGATCTGCGCCAGTTCCAGAACACCGAACGAATCGTTGGCTAATGCGCGCAGTACATTCAGCCGCAACGGATCGCCGCCGGCCTTGCACAGGGCCGCCAGCTCGTCGCAATCGTCATGGCGAATGGAAGGCACGCGTAAATTCATAGGGCCGCAGTCTAGAGAGGGGGGGAATTCATCGCAAGGCCAATATCAAAAAGTTTTGATATTGCTCGATAAATGGCACTTCTCACGAGACGGTTAACTCTACAAACGAGTAGCGGAAAGGTTTCACCAAGCGAAACCGCCGCTAACCATGGGAAAAACGCCTCCGGATGACTATCTGTCATTGCCCCGAGGCGCTCCGGTGAGGGAAAATGCCCTCCTTTTTTCCGTTTCGACTTACCAGAACCCAGGAGATCAGCGATGCCTAGCCGTCGTGAGCGTGCCAACGCCATTCGTGCCCTCAGCATGGATGCCGTGCAAAAAGCCAACAGCGGCCATCCCGGTGCCCCAATGGGTATGGCAGATATTGCCGAAGTGCTTTGGCGCGACTACCTCAAGCACAACCCGAGCAATCCATCGTTCGCCGACCGTGACCGCTTCGTGCTGTCCAACGGCCATGGCTCGATGTTGATCTATTCGCTGCTGCACCTGACCGGTTACGACCTGTCGATCGAAGACCTCAAGCAGTTCCGTCAACTGCACAGCCGCACCCCGGGCCACCCGGAATTCGGTTACACCCCGGGCGTTGAAACCACCACCGGCCCGCTGGGTCAGGGTCTGGCCAACGCTGTAGGTTTCGCTCTGGCTGAAAAGGTTCTGGGCGCGCAGTTCAACCGTCCTGGCCACGACATCGTCGACCACCACACCTACGTGTTCCTGGGTGATGGCTGCATGATGGAAGGCATTTCCCACGAAGTCGCTTCCCTGGCCGGCACTCTGGGTCTGGGCAAGCTGATCGCGTTCTATGATGACAACGGCATCTCCATCGACGGCGAAGTCGAAGGCTGGTTCACTGATGACACCCCGAAGCGTTTCGAAGCCTACAACTGGCAAGTGATCCGCAACGTTGACGGTCACGATCCGGAAGAGATCAAGACTGCTATCGAAACCGCGCGCAAGAGCCCGCTGCCGACGCTGATCTGCTGCAAGACCACCATCGGTTTCGGCTCGCCGAACAAGCAGGGCAAAGAAGATTGCCACGGCGCTCCACTGGGTGACGCGGAAATCGCGCTGACCCGTCAGGCGCTGAACTGGAACCACGGTCCGTTCGAAATCCCGGCCGATATCTATGCCGAGTGGGATGCCAAGGAAAAAGGTCGCGCAACCGAAGCCGAGTGGGATCAGCGTTTCGCTGCTTACTCCGCTGCGTTCCCGACTGAAGCCAACGAACTGGTACGTCGCCTGAGCGGTGAGCTGCCGGCCGACTTCTCCGAAAAAGCCTCGGCTTACATCGCTGAAGTCGCGGCCAAAGGCGAAACCATCGCCAGCCGCAAAGCCAGCCAGAACACCCTGAACGCGTTCGGCCCGCTGCTGCCGGAACTGCTCGGCGGCTCCGCTGACCTGGCCGGTTCCAACCTGACCCTGTGGAAAGGCTGCAAAGGCGTCAGCGCTGAAGATGCCAGCGGCAACTACATGTACTACGGCGTGCGCGAATTCGGCATGACCGCAATCATGAACGGCGTGACCCTGCACGGGGGCCTGGTACCTTACGGCGCGACCTTTCTGATGTTCATGGAATACGCGCGCAACGCCGTGCGCATGTCCGCGCTGATGAAGAAGCAAGTGATCCACGTCTACACCCACGACTCCATCGGTCTGGGCGAAGACGGCCCGACGCACCAGCCGATCGAGCAGCTGACCAGCCTGCGTACCACACCGAACCTCGACACCTGGCGTCCAGCCGATGCCGTTGAATCGGCCGTGGCCTGGAAAAACGCTCTGGAGCGCAAGGACGGCCCATCGGCGCTGATCTTCTCGCGTCAGAACCTGCAGCACCAGGAACGCGATGCCGGCCAGATTGCCGACATCAGCCGTGGCGGTTACGTGCTGAAGGACTGCGCAGGCGAGCCTGAGCTGATCCTGATCGCCACCGGTTCGGAAGTCGGTCTGGCGGTTCAGGCTTTCGACAAGCTGACCGAGCAGGGCCGCAAAGTGCGCGTGGTTTCGATGCCTTGCACCAGCGTGTTCGATGCTCAGGACGCCGGCTACAAGCAAGCCGTGCTGCCGTTGCAGGTCAGCGCACGTATCGCGATCGAAGCGGCTCACGCCGACTTCTGGTTCAAGTACGTGGGTCTGGAAGGTCGCGTGATCGGCATGACCACTTACGGCGAATCGGCTCCGGCTTCGGCACTGTTCGAAGAGTTCGGCTTCACCCTGGAAAACATCCTGGGTCAGGCTGAAGAGCTGCTGGAAGACTGATCCAGAAAAGATGTCGCCTGAGCTGACGCCTTCGCGAGCA